>JADKKI010000006.1 GCA_016720595.1 Myxococcales bacterium | reverse complement strand
CGCATGGGCAGCTGGTCGCTGCTCGATCTCCGTCGAACCAGCGGCAGCGCGGCCACCTGGTCGAGGGTGCGCGCCGTGTCACTCCCCTGCCGGATCGAGCGAGGGGACACCTTGTACGACGATACCGGGCGCGGAGTCATGTACGCGGAGGGCAGGACGGCGTCGTTCAGCGCGGAGGATCCCAGTATCTGCGAGCCGGCACTGATCAGGTATCTCCACGAGAACCCGGACGATCGCATCGCAGGCGTGCTCACGGTCGCCGGCACCCCCGCGCGCTCGACCGACCCGACATTCCCGGGAACGGCGTCGATGGTGGTGCTCGTCGGAGATCCCGCGTGGCCGCGCGCGGACTCGCTAGCGGTCTCGAGCGCCTGGTGCAACGAGCCAACCTGCGCCCGGTCGATCGCCGAGGACCATCCCAAGCTGAAGGAGACCGCCCGCGCGCTGTTCACCGCTCCGGTCACGGTCACACTCGAGCACGCCACCCGGACGCACCAGCTGCTCGTGATCTCGAAGCTACCGTAGCGTCCTACTCGCCGCCGCCAGCGTCGGGGCTCTGGGCCGGCGCGCCACCGAGGACCGACTTCACGAGATCCTCATCGGCCTCGGGCCGCACTCCCCCGAGCTGTGCCTGGGTGTGCTGCAGCGAGAGCAGCCGGCGGCTCCATTCGACATCGAGCATCTGAAACCGGCTGTGGATGAACGCCATCTCCCCGAGGGCGGTCATGAAGTTCGTGGCTTGCGGGCGGCCGGCGTGCGCCGCCATGTGGAAGCCGACGCCGGCTGTCGTGTCGTATGTCGGCTGGTGAGCGGTCCTCGCGACCATGCCCTTGATCAGCCCGGTCATCGCCTCGACGACCGGCAGGGCAGCGACCAGCGCACTGATCTTCGCCTGCGTTAGTCTGCTTCCGCCAGATGCCTGAGCGGATGCGGTGCCGGCGACCTCGTACGCTGCCTTGCGCTGACCCAGCTCGGCGAGCACGGCCTCTCGCGCAGCCTTCATCGCGAGGATCTTTGAACGCATGGCCAGTTTCGCCTCCTCGAACTTAGATGCGGCCTCCTTCGCGGCCGTGTCGTGCAGCTTGAACGTCGCGGCCTTGAGCGCTGCCTCGGCGCGCGCGATCGCGTTCCCGGACATCTTTCCGACGGCGTAGCTCGCGATCGTGCCGACGCTCTCCATCAGATCGACGGCCTCCTCGGGGTCGGCCACGAAAGCCTTCAGCGCCCCGCCAAACACGAACTCGACCGTGTTCTTGACGTCCTCTGCGTGCCCCTTCGCCGCCTCGAGCGCCTCCCTGTCCTCGTAGACCTCCCTGGTGAGCCGCACGCGCTCGATGCCGAGGCGCGCGCTCTCGATCCCGCTAAAGGCCCCCCTCACACCTTCCTCGGCGCTCTGGAACGCGAGCAGCTTGGACCGCAGCCTGTGGTCCGCGACCACCGTCGCATCGTGCTCGGGCTTGGCTGCGCCGGACCGCTCGCGTGCGCCACGCGCGTTCGCGATGCCCCGGTGGTCCTCCGCTCCCAGGTTGGTCGACCCCCGTCTGGAGAACAAACTGCCGAGCGACGTGGCTCCCGAGACGTTCTGGGCGTCCGCAAACGCGGCGGCGTCGCCCCGGAAGCCATATGGCACGGTGAAGCCCAGCGCGATCAGATCGGGGCTCTTCGCTCCCGTCATGAAGTTCGCATAGTCGTCTGCAACCCGCTCCCGCGTCGCGGCAACCTCGTCAGCCTTCAGCTGGTAGCGGTGCCAGGCCATCTGGCGGATGCCCGGGCCGATTCGCTCCTGGTTGGTGTTGGGCGCCTCGGGCTGGAGGCCTGGCACGAGATCCAGCGCACCGAGGACGGCTCCCGGATCCTTGGGCTTCACGTAGGCGCGCCAGTCGAGCTCGCTCTCGTCGACCTGCACTTTGTCTGGACGGCTGGCGCTGTGAGAGCGCTCCCGGCTCACCTGATGACCAGCGCGTGCCGCGACCGCATGAAGAGCCTCGGCCCCCGAGCGCGGAGTCACCTGGAGCGGGTGGTCGTCGACTTTGTTGGCTGACGCGGGCTCGTTGTTCAGGGGAGCGGACGGCGACCCGGCGGCGCCATCCGCGACCACGGGCTCGCTGGTCGAGGCGCCCGGAAGTTCGTCGTGCGCCGTCAGGCTCGGCGAGGTCGAGCTCGTTCCGGCGTCGCTCGGCTCCGCACCCTGGGAGGATGCTTCCTCGTCCTTCGCAGTCTTCGTGACAGCGTCTACCGGCGCCGGAACCTGGCTGGGCTTGGGAGCAGGAGGCTCCACCTTGCGCGGCGGCGTTGCTGCGAGCGGTGCCTTTGGCTTGTTCTCGTATCCACCTTCGGTGCCCATGGTGATCCTCCGTCGCTGGTCGTCGGGTTGGTTGTAGCTATCGGTTGGTCGAGACGATCTTGCCGAGCGCCTCGTACTCGAGCTGTGCGGCGCGCGCGAGGCGCCCGGCGTCGATCACGCCTTCTTCATCGGCGGCGAGGAACGCTGCGCGCAGCACCGCGTTGCGGATGTAGCCGCCGCTCATGACGTACTTGGTGGCCAGCGCATCGATCGCGAGGTCGCCTTCGCGCGGGGCATCGGCGGGGAGCATCGCTTCCCACAGGCGCGCGCGCTCCTCGGCCTCCGGCATCGGGAACTTGACGTGTACCGAGAGCCGGCGACGGAACGCCTCGTCGATCGCGGTCTCGTGGTTGGTGGTCAGGATGCAGATGCCGGCGAACGTCTCGAGGCGCTGGAGGAGGAAGTTGACCTCCTGGTTGGCGTGGCGATCGTTGCTGGACTTGACGTCGGTCCGCTTGCCGAACAGCGCGTCCGCCTCGTCGAACAGCAACACGGCATGGCCAGCCTCGGCGGCATCGAACAGCGCGGCGAGGTTCTTCTCGGTCTCGCCGATCCACTTCGAGACCACCTTGCTGAGATCCACCTGGTACAGCTCGACGCGCAGCGCGCGCGCGACCAACCCCGCGGCCATCGTCTTGCCGGTGCCCGGCGGTCCCGAGAACAGGGCGGACACGCCGAGGCCCTTGCCGACCTTGTTCGCGAAGCCCCAGTCCTCGTAGACGCGCTGCCGCTCGCGGATCCGCGACAGCAGCTCGGCGATCGCCGTGGTCTGATCGTCGGGGAGGACGAGGTCGTCCCAGGTCTGCGTGATCGTGATGCGGGTCGCGAGCCCGGCCAGCCGGTCGTCGAGCACGGCGCGCAGGCCGGCCTCGATGTGCTCCGGGGTCATCCGCTCCTCGCCGCAGCGCTCGACGGCGATGCGCCCGGCCGCGTGGATGAAGGCAGGCGCGAGCGGATACATGGTGGAGAGGATCTCGGCGTCGCCGGATTCGGCGGCCGGCAGGGCGCGGGACCACAACCGTGCGCGCTGGGTCCCGAGCAACGGGGCGAGCTCCACGGCGATCGGCGCGCGCTTCCAGCGTCGGGCGATCGGTCGGGCGGCCGTGGCAAGGACCAGGCCGTGCAGCTCGCGCTCGACGAGATCGAGCCGGTCCTGGGCCTCGCTGGAGGCCCCGAGGGCGTCGAGGTTCGTGATCAGTGGGACCAGGTCGAGCAGCTGGCATTCGCGCGCGATCCGGAGGAGTTGCCGGTGCGCGGGATCCCGCTCCTTCGCGAGCTGCTTTCCATCGATCGTGAGCACGGCGAGGCCGCGCTCGCGGGCGATCGCCGTCAGCAACGAACGGCGACCGGTGCCGACGCGCCCGTGGACGAGCACCATCGAGCTGCGATCGAAGGCCTCCTCGACGAGGGCGTGAGCACCGTCGGTTAGCTCGAGTTCCGCGAGCTCGCAGCTGGGACCGGTGTCGAGGCAGGCGAGCTCCTCGAGCGCCCGATCGAGGCGAAGGTCGCCGTGGACCAAGGCGAGCACGCGCCGCGAGACCTTCCAGGTCTGCCGATGCTCGGAGACGCCCACAGTGGCGTCGAGCTGATCGATCAGCGCGAACCTGCGCAGTGTGCCTTCGTCGCCGAGCTCGCTCCACACGTGGGGGCCGAGCTCCTGTGCGTAGACGGCGCGGCGGAGCGCGCCGGTCGTGGGATCCGGCGCTTGCTCGGTGGCCAGGTCGCGGATCATCTGCCGAGAGATCGGGCACAGTTCGTGCGCGACGAGCACCCACAGCGCGCGCTCCTCCGTGGGGGTGAGCCCGAACCGATCGCGCAGCCGCACCATCGGCAGATCCGTGCCGGCGCGAGATGTGGCCTGGATCCTCGCTTCGATCGCGGCCTCGGCGGCGATCAGCTCCGGCGGCCAGCGCAGCACGGGCGCATCGTCCACGGTGGTGGCCTGCATGTGATCGACCGCCGCGCGGAGGCGACGACGCACCGCAGCCAGCTGCTCGTACACCAGCTCGGCCTGGAGCACGTAGGGTTGCCTCGATGAGTGGCCCGGCGAGTGCCCGGCGAGGACGAGCAGCTGCGTGGGAGCCGGTGTGGAATGAGTACTCACGACGCTGCTCCCTTCACCGGTACCGGCGTTGCCGGCGGCCGGAGCGCCTTGTCCACGGCCTCGCGGCGCGGCGCATCGGCCAGGAACGCGAGCAGGCGCCCACGGCGCTCGGCGACCAGGCGCGAGAATCGTACCGACAGCAGATCTCCCGGAGCCGGCGACGTCAGCCGCTTGTGGAGCGCGAGCGCCGCGGGTGCTGGCAGCGCCGCGAACATCGTCCCGAGCATGTGCTCCTTCCGCCGGAACAGCACCTCGGCTGACTCGCCGCTCGCCGCTGTCTCGTCCAGCACCGCGAGGAACCCGCGATCGAGCTCGTCCATGGGCAGGGACGGCGGCGCAGGCCGAGGCGCCGATGCAGGCGCCGCGCTCGGCTCGACCACCACGGGTGGCGTGGGCTTCGCGACCTCGGTGACCGGGACGATGTGCATTACGCTGGCAGCACTGGCCGCGGCTGGTGGAACCAAGCGCAGCGCCGGAGGCTTGGTGTCGCTGGTTCGCGGCTTGCTGCCGCGCGCAACTTCGAGATCGAGGTAGATCGAGCGAGGGCTGCTCATCCTGCGCGTATCGGCACCGACCTCCGCGGGTTGCGTAGTTTCTTCAGAGATCGTCGCCGATCGCTCAAGCCCGCGTTCCGCATCACGAAACCCCGGCCGATCGCAGGCACCTCCCGGTTGCACACGGCCAGCGAACGCACCAAGGCAGCGGACCGGCGCGGATCTCGCGGACCGGATCGCGGGCAACCTCGAACGTTCAGAGCGGAGGCAGGATCTCGGCGACGCTGACGGTCACATCGGGAACGCGAGCATGTGGATCGTGTCCCCGCGGCGGTACGTGGTGACCGAGCGCCAGGTGCCGGCATCGCGATCGCGGCGGACCTCGACGAGGCCGTTCACGAGATCGACGATCCAGTACTCTTCGACCTCGGAGCTCCCGTAGAGCAGCGCCTTCTCGCCGCGGTCGTAGGCCAGCGACGTGTTCGCGACCTCGACGATGAGATGTGCGCGCGATGCGTGCTCGGTCCAGTAGTCGCCCAGCGGCGTGACGTAGAGATCCGGCTCGGGCTCGGAGTCTTCGGTGGCGGCGAGTGGCGACTGACAGATCACCAGAGCGCGATCGCCGATCGCGGTCGTCAACCGCTTGCCGAGCCGAGCCGTCGATTGGACATGCTTCGGATCGATCGGGCTCATGGCGACGACCATCCCGAACACCAGCTCGACGCGCTCCTCGGCAAACACGCCCTGTGCGACCAGCTTGTCGTACTCGACACGCGTGAGGCGCCGCAGTGGCTGGTTGCGGATCAGCACGGCTTCGACGGACATCGCTTCCACGACTGTACGGCAGGCCATCTCGCTCCGGACCCGGCGCTCAGTACCTGTGGTCAGTCGAGTTCCCGAAACCCGGGGGAATCGCGACACTCATGTCAGTCTTTGCCCACCGATTTCGTGTGAGAACGGCACGTTACGAGTGGCGCGATGGCTGCACATCACGCGGCCCATGCGCTCGCACCTGGTCACGTTCCCCATCGTCTCCGCCCTCCTCGGCCTGTCCCTGTTCGCGAGCACGGCCTCCGCCGACGACTACGACGACGACCAGCCGCCCCCGCCCATGCAGCCCGGCCCGCCGCCGGTCTATGTCGCTCCGCTCTCGCAGCAGACCCAGGGCACGTACGTGCCGCAGAGCGTGGCGCTGTCGGGCCCCGAGGAGATCACGGAGATCGGCGACCGCCAGACGGCGCCGGCCGGCTACACCACCGTGATGCGCGCTCGCAAGGGCCTGATCATCGGCGGCTCGGTGACGCTCGGCGCGACGTACCTCGTCTGCGCGATGACCGCGGCGGCGGGCGCCGACGATGCGCGGCGGCAAGCCACGTACAGCGACAGCCCCGGCACCGGCAAGAACGAGCTCTCGTCGATGTGGATCCCGATCGCCGGCCCGTTCCTCCAGATGGCGCACACCGATAGCTCCACGGCCAACGTGTTCCTGTTCCACCTCGGCGCCGCGCAGGTCGCGGGCGCGATCATGCTGTACTACGGGCTCACCACCCAGAAGCGCGTGTTCGTGCGCAACGATCTCGTCGGCAACCTGCAGCTCTCGCCGATGACCGGGAACAACACCACCGGCATGGCCCTCTCCGGCCAGTTCTGATCGCGCGCGCTCAGAGCGCGTGCCCGGCCTGCTTGATCGTCAGCGCGAACACGCCGATCGGCTCACCCGAGCCACCCTCGTTCGCACGGTACTCGTAGGCGATCTGGTACCGGCTCCACGCCACGTGCACGCCGACGCGCCACGCGCGCTGCCACGCACCGGTGCCGTAGCCACCCGGTAGCCCGAGCGCCGCATCGGCGAGGGCGTAGCGCTCGAGCGCGATCTCCGCGTGGGCGCCGAGCTCGGTGCAGCGGATCCTGCCGATCGCCCGCACGCCCGCGGCGAGCTCGAGCGAGGTCACGCCGGTACCGAGCGCGAGCTGCGCATCGACGACGCCATACACCTGCACCGCCGGAACACCCACGCTGCCGGTGGCGCGCTCGCCAGCGAGCACCCCGAGCGCCCGGTCGGCGATGTAGTCGTGCTGGAGCCCCTCGTCGAGCGTGGGCCCGGTCCGGGTCAGCGAGTGCCACCCGTTCTGCATCCACCGCCCACCGAGGTTGCCGGTGAACGTGGGCCCGGCGCGCCCGGTGATCGTCAGCTCGCGTACCCGTGGTCGTCCCCAGGTTCGCTCGAGGGTCGCCACCAGCTCGATCTGATCCTCGCGCCGCGGCCCGCCGACCTCCGTCAGCCACCGATCGAACAGCGCGCCGCCGAGCTGATACGCGCGCCACGGCCGCCAGAACGCCACGGCGAGATCGGTCGTGAAGCCACTGTCGTCGAGCGGAGGCACCACCTCGGAGAACGCATCGTTACTGATCGCGATCCGCGCATCCGCGTGCACGGTGCCCGCCGCGGAGACGCTCACCAGCAGCGCGAGCAAGGCCGCGCGCGTCACTCGCGACGGAGCCCGTGCGGCAGATCGAAGCCGATGATCGCGAGCGGGGCGATCGCGGTCAGGATCGGGATCCACAGCGGCTGGTGGAACACGCCGATCGCGCACAGCGCCGAGACGGCGAGCAGCAGCACCACGCGGGCCTGCGCATACCGGCGGCGCCGCGCCACGCCGAGGAACGGCAGCGCGAGATCGAACGGCATGAGCACGAACACCACCTCGTTCCAGCGAACACCTGGGATCGAGGACACGATCACCAGCGACCACAGGATCAAGCCCCACAGCGCGAGGTAGAGCGTGGCCCACACCAGCGCGACCCGCTGGAACCTGCGTCGCCACTGCGCCACCACGAGGGGCAGCGCGAACACCGCCGCCAGCACGAGGAACAACCACCGCCCCGTTCCGCCCTCGTGCGGGAACCCGGGGCCCTTGCGCTGATACACGAGCCGGGGCTCCACACCGAACCGGCGCGTGACCTCGAGGCGCAGCACATCGGGGTGAAACATCGCATCCCACAGCGAGGGGTGATCGTCGAGCTGGCGCCCGAGGACGAAGTCGGCGAGCCCGACCAGCGGCTCGGCGCTGGCGAGGCCGCGGGCACCGAGCTCCCGAAACGTCAGCGGATACGGTTCGTCGGCGCCCGCGTGGAGCTTCCCGCCCGCCGCGCGATCGATCATGTCGCGGATCCGCGTGGTGCAGTTGTTGAAGAAGTGGTCGTACGTGTAGAACCGGTTCCGCTCGTCCCAGTCGTCCCACAGCTTCGCCTCGATCGCGCGCTGCGCCGCCGCATCGAGCGGCAGGGTCTGGACCCAGATGTCCCGATCCTCCCAGGTGTAGAAGCCCACGAGCGAGCCGAGCGATTCGGGCTCGACCCAGAACTGCTGCTTCGAGCGCAGGAACCTCCACACCAGCACCGAGCCCGCATCGAAGTCGGTGACGCCGTAGTTGAAGCACACCGGGAGCAGGCTGGTGTCGTGGTAGCGCAGGCAGATCGCCGCGTGCCCGAACTTCTCGAAGATCCGCTCGCCCACACCGAACGTCACCAGCTCGATGGTCGGCGGCTCGCTCTCCACGGGCCCCATGACGTAGTCACTCGGCCGCAGCGGCACGGGCTGGGCTCGGGCGACCCCGCTCGCGAACACCAGCGCGAGGACCAGCAGCGCGCGTGCGATCACGGCGCCGCGGGCTTCTCGAACACCTTCGGGTCGACGGTCGGATCGACCTCGACCGACTTGACGACGAGGTCCGTCGAGCGCGCACCCTTGCCCGAGCCGGCGCTCTTGCGCTTGAACGCGACCTTGATCCCGCTGACCTCCTTGTAGTCGGAGAAGTCATCGGTCTCGGCGCTGCCCGCCTCGTTGTAGGCGACGCGCGTCAGCAGCTTCGTCTTCTTGTCGAGGTAGAGCACGAGATCGATCCCGAACGGCGATTGCAGGCTGATCACCGTCTGCGGCTTGCCATCGATCGCCTCGTCTGGGAGCGGCGTCAGCACCGAGGCCGGGTCCGCTGCCTTGAGCAGCAGCAGCTCGGGCTCGCGCCAGCGCTCGAAATCGATCGCCTTGACGTCCGCGCCGGCGATGTCCGCGATCACGGGGTTGCCGGTCTGCGGATCGGGACCGATCTGCCACCCGGTACGCCCGGTGACACCGATCACGACCTTGACCTTCTGCATCAGCGTGGCGTCGATCCGGATCTTGTCGGGCAGCACGAACGTGCGCTCGGTATCGACGGGCACGGACTGCGCGCCGATCGTGGTGTTGCCGCTCGCCACCATCTTCAGCGCCTTGATCGCGGCGAGCTTCGCCTTGCCGCCCTTCGCGGCCAGCGCCTCGTCGATGATCTTGCGCGCAGCAGTCACGGCCTTGGGATCCACCGGCGGCGGCGGGAGCTTGATCTCCGGCGTGATCGGATCGGTGAACGCGACCTTCTCGTAGCGCCAACCCTCCTTCTTGAGCTGCGGCTCGAGATCCTTGGCATCACCCACCATCACGATCACGTAGGCACGTGGATCGAGGATCTCCGAGGCCGCGCGCTTGGCCGAGGCCACATCGACCTTCCCGACGGCGAGCGGGAAGTTCGCCAGGTACTCCTTGCCGAAGTTGTGGAGCTCGGCGCCGATCAACGCCGCGCCGACATCCGACGCGCCCTGGAACCGGAGGCCATAGCCACCGGCGATGTTCGAGATCGCCGCATCGACCTCGGCCTGCGTGGGCCCTTCCTTGGCCATCTTCGCGATCTCTCCAAGGATCAGCTTCGTGGTCGAGACCGCCTCGGAGTTGCGGGTGAACGTGCTGGCGACGAGGGAGCCCTTGTCGAGGTTGCGATCGAAGTTCGAGCTCGCCCCATAGGTCTTCCCGCCATCGACGCGGACCACCTTCATGAGGCGCGAGCTGAAGGCGCCGCCGCCCAGCGTGTAGTTCCAGACCAGCGTGTCGAAGAACCGCGGATCATCGTGCTTGATGCCGAACTGCGCGACGCGGATGTGCGTCTGGGTCTGCCCTGGCTTGTCGACGAGCCGGATCCGGCTGCCCGAGAGCCCGGGCTCCTTGTAGCTCGGCGCCGGCGGCACCGGACCCTTGGCCCACTTGCCGAACGCGCGCTCGAGATCGCCCTTGAGCTTCTTCGCATCGACGTCGCCGGTGACGACCATCAACGTGTTGGCCGGGACGAACCACGCCTTGTGAAACGCGACCAGGTCCTCGCGCTTGAGCGAGGCGACCGAGGCCTCGCTGGTGACCCAGCCGCGCACGTGCTCGTTCCCCCACAGGAGGTTCTGCACGTGGGCCGAGGCCTGCTGACCCGCGTCGTCGAGCCGGCCGCGGACCTCGCCGAGCAGCTGCTCGCGGACCTTCACGAGCTCACCGTCGGGGAACGTCGGCTGCGTCAGCATGTCGGGCAGCAGATCGAGGCAGGTGCTGGTGTTGCGCGCGAGCACGCTGCACGACAGCAGCGTGGCCTCGAACGTGGCGTCCGCGGCGATCGTGCCGCCGACGAAGTCGATCGTCTTGGCGATCGCGAGCGCATCGCGCTTCTTGGTGCCCTTGACCAGCATGTTCGCCGTGGCCTCAGAGACCCCGAGCCGCGTGCGGGGCTCGTTCAAGCGACCCGCGTGAACCGCGAGCTGGAAGCTGACCACCGGGAGGCGGTCGCTCTTGATCACGAACACGGCGAGGCCGTTCGAGAGCTTGAACTCGTCGATCGCGGGCAGCGAGACGGCCGCCGGAACCTTGGCCGCAGGCGCCTTGATCAGGTCGGTCTTGCCAGACCACGCATCGACCACGGCAGGTGTCTTGGGCTCGGGAGGCTTCGCCACGTTCGCATCGCCATCACCGGGGAGCACCGGGATCGGGGCCGGCATCGGCTTGGGGCCGCATGCGGCGAGCAGGAGCATCAGCAGCGGGAGGAGTGCGGAGGCCTTCATGATCAGCGGCCCTTCGGCGGAATGACCACGATCGTCGCGCGGTCGGGGGACATGTACTGCTTCACCACGCGCTGAACATCGGCGACCGTGACCTTCTCGATCTGGTCGACGTCCTTGATGAAGGACGACGGGCTCCCGGTGAGGATCCACGAGCGCCCGATCGCCTCGGCGAGGCCCTGCGCGTTCTCGAGCGAGAACACGAAGCCCGACTGCACCTGGTTCTTGGCCTTGCGGAGCTCGTCCGCGGAGGGGCCCTTCGCGGCGAGCTTGCCGATCTCGTCGAGGATCGCGGCCTGCACCGGATCGGCGGCGGCCGGATCGAGGAACGCCCCGAGCGCGATCGTCATGCCCGGCTCCTCGCGGATCACGGCCTCCATCCCACCTTCGAGCGCGAGGGGACGCTTGGTCTTCGGATCCACCGCCTTCAGGCGGAGCTTCAGGCGCGACGACTCGCCGCTGCCGAGGATGATCGACGCGACCTGGAGGGCGTAGACGTCCTTGTCCTTGGCCGGCGGGACGTGGAAGCCCACGAGCGTCAGCCCGATCTGGCCAGGCTCGACGGTCTCCTTGCGCTGGGCGGTCTGCAGCGGCTCGGGCGACGCGGCGGACGGGCGCGGCGGCTCGGCGGCCTTGGGGATCGGGCCGAAGTACTTCTCGGCCGCGGCCTTGACCTCGGCGGCCGTGGTCTTGCCGACGACGACCAGCATCGCGTTCCCCGGCTGGTAGTACGCGTTGTAAAACTTCTGCAGATCCGCCGGCGAGGTGGCGTCGAGGTCCTTCAGGTTCCCGCCCGCCGTCCACGCATATGGGTGCTTGGTGAACGCCACCGCGAGGAATCGCAGCACGCCCTTCGCGAGCGGCGAGTTCTCCTGCTGGCGGATCTCTTCTTTCACCACCTCGCGCTCGGTATCGATCATCGCCTTGCGGAACAGCAGGTTCCGCATCCGCTCGGCCTCGAGCTGGATGGCGAAGTCGAGGTAGTCCGAGGGCAGCGTGTTGATGTAGTGCGTGGCGTCCTCATCGGTCGCCGCGTTGACGTACCCGCCGATCCCGTTGATGAACTGGGCGTGCTCCTCACCGCGTAGGTGCGCGGTACCCTTGAACATCATGTGCTCGAACATGTGGGCCGAGCCGCGCCGGTCGCGGGGCTCGTCCTTGGAGCCGACGTGGTACCAGACCTGGACCGCCACCACGGGGGCGGCATCGGTATGGAGCACGGCGACCGAGAGGCCGTTGGCGAGCGAGAACGTCTCGACTTGCGGCAGCTTGCTGACCGCGGACTGGGCGGATGCCGTCGCGGTGAGCGCGGCCAGGATCAGGAGCGGGCGGACCATGAAACTCCCCGGGGCGAACTGAACAGACGGCGGACACTAGCAGCACGGTTGCCCGTCGTCCTGCTTGGTTCGCCGGCGTTCGCGTAGTTAGCCGGCCAAGTTCGTAGTGGAGCTAACTCCCGATACCTACTACCCCGGAGTTCACCATTATCGGAATAGTATGGATTGACTGGAATCTGGTCGTCGGTCACAGTGCGAACAAATGGCACGACTACAGCAGCCGCAACTAGGTCAACAGGAGGATGGGCGGATGATCGATGTCACCGGCGTGAAGGTGTTCTCCGCGACGAAGGCCAAGGAGCGCGAGCTCCTCGGTGAGCTCATCACGGACTGGATTCGCAGCCACCCCGATCACGAGATCGTGGACAAGATCGTCACGCAGAGCTCGGACTCCGAGTTTCACTGCCTGACCATCACGCTGTTCTACAAGCACAACAAGGCCTGAACGGCGGGTGCTCCGACGGGGCCCTTGACCGGGCTCCGGCGATCGAGTACCCACTTGCCTCCCCATGGAGAATTCGTTCGGAAAGCCCGTCGAAGTCGAGGTTCGCGACAGCCTCGAGAAGGCGATGAAGATCCTCAAGCAGAAGATGTCCAAAGAGGGCATCCTGCAAGAGCTCAAGCGTCGTCGGTTTTATGAGAAGCCGAGCGTCAAGAAGAAGCGGAAGACCCGCGAGGCGCGCAAGCGCCTGCGTCGCGAGATGAAGCGCCGCGTCTCGCCAGCGCCCACGCGCTGAGCGGCCTGCGTTCTCTCTTGTGTCTTAGGGGACTCCTTGGGGGACTGGGTCGAGGTCGTCATTCCTGTCGGGGCTGCGGATGTCGATGACATCGCGGCCCTGATCGCATCCGAGATCCCGGCAGCCGCCGCGGGTACGGAGCAGCGCGGGGACGAAGTCGTGTTCTGGGTCGATCGCGCGGACAGCGCGGCCGCCTTCGAGGCCACGCGTGATGCGGTCACCCGCTGGCACGCGCTCGGCGCCGCCGTGGACCCGATGAAGGTCCGGCTCTCCGATGCACTGCCCGAGGCCGAGTGGCGCGACGCCTGGAAGAAGTACTTCAAGGTATCGAAGCTCACGCGGCAGTTCGTGGTGGTCCCGAGCTGGGAGCGCTACGTGGCCCATGACTCCGAGGTTGTGATCGATCTCGATCCTGGCATGGCGTTCGGCACCGGCACGCACGCCTCCACGCGCCTCGTGCTCGAGGAGCTCCAGGACCTCGCCGATCGAGACGTCTCGCCCGGCCGGATCCTCGATGTCGGGTGCGGCTCGGGGATCCTCTCGATCGCTGCGGTCAAGCGCTGGCCCGAGGCCACCTGCCTCGCGATCGACAACGACCAGCTCGCCGTCGACGCCACGCTCGACAACGCCTCGGTCAACCGGGTCGCCGATCGGATCGAGCCGAGCCTGATCCCGCTCGGCGAGCTCACCGAGACGTTCCCGCTGATCCTCGCGAACATCCAGGCCCACGTCCTGCGTGCGCTGCGCGAGGGCCTCACGGCGCGCCTGGGCGCCGGTGGCACGATCATCCTCTCGGGCCTGCTCACCCCGCAGGCCCAGCCGATCGCCGACGAGTTCGTGGCCGGCGGCCTCCGGCTCGTCCGCGTGCGCGCGAGCACCGACGATCCGCAGTGGTCGTCCGTGACGCTCGTGCGCTGATGCGGATCTTCGTCGATCCCACGCGGCTCGCTGCGGGCACGCTGGTGATCACGGGCGACGAGCACCACTACCTCGGCCGCGTGCGCCGTGCCCGCCCCGGCGATCGGGTGGAGCTCGTCGATGGCGCCGGCCGCCGCGCCGCCGCCGTGATCGCGCGGATCGCCGAGACCGCGACCGAGCTCACCGTCGAAGATCCCGAGGCGATCGTCGCCGCGCCGCCACACGTGCGCGCGCTGATCCCGCTGATCAAGGGCGACCGCATGGACCAGTGCCTCGAGAAGCTCGTCGAGGTCGGCTGCGACGAGATCGTCGTCTGGCCCGCCGTGCACGCGGTGGTCAAGCTCGAGCCCGATCGGCGCGAGGCACGGATCGCGAAGTACGCCGCGATGATCCAGGCCGCAGCGCGCCAGTGCGGCCGCGCGCAGATCCCGCACGTGCGCTGGGCCGACGGCCTCACCGCCGCGATCGCCTCGTTGCCCGCGGGTCTGCGCCTCGTGCTCGATCCCACCAGCGACGCCCCGCTCGACGCGACGGGCACCACGGACGTCACGATCGTCAGCGGCCCCGAGGGCGGCCTCGCACCGCAAGAGCTCGAGGCCCTCGCTGCGTTCACCTCCGTCGGGCTCGGCCCGCGGATCCTGCGCGCCGAGACCGCGCCCGTGGTCGCCACCGCGATCATCCGCGCACAGACCCGAAGCTGACGCTCGTCCTCGTCGAGCTCCGGCGCCGCATCTCCAACTCAGGTCCTCGCCCGGGCGTGACGTGCACCGGGACATGGCCCCCGTCATCGCGGACGGTATGCTCGCCCCGTGGCGATGCTGTTCCACGTCGTGTATCCCGGCGGCGAGCGCTCGATCGGGACCGGGTTTCCCGGGCACGTCCTCGTGATCCGCGAGGTGCCCCGTGGCCCCGAGGGCTGCTACCTCGACGAGCTCGAGGTCGACTTCGGCCCGTTCGCGAACGGCCGCGCGCCCGGCGCCGAGCTGCCCGTGCGGCGCGTGGTCGGCGGACCACGACGACCGACGCTCCACGTGCGGGTCTCGGGAACGGAGGCCGAGCGTGACGCGTGGGCGGACGCTCGCGAAGCGGAGGGCTGGCTGACCACCAGCGCACCGGACGACCCGTCGATCGTGTGGGTCGTCGCCACGCGTGACGGCCTCGACCTCGACGAGCTCGAGCGCCATGGCGGCATCATCGCGCGCTGACACTCCACGTGCGGTGAACTCATCGCCAGCTCAGCGCGCCCCGGCGATGCTCACCGTGTTGCTGGCTACCTATTGCGCGACGGCGTCAGTCCCATAGCGGGCCTGGACGCTCGAAGGGATCGATCAGCCCGAACTGCTTCCACTCGCTCTGCAGCAACGCCGTGCGCGGCGGCGACATCGGCAACGGCAAGTACCCGGCAGGGATCGTGAACTGTGGCCGCTCCGACCAGCCACCGAACGTGACGCCGCTCGAATACGGATCCACAGGCGCAGTGCCCACCGCGACCCGGTGCCTGCGCCAGTTGTTCAGCACGTATGCGAGGGTGTTGCGCGCCTGGCGCGGCGTGCGGATCTGCACGGCGTGATAGCGCTGCTCGAACACCTTGCCGCGCCCGCCGGTCAAGGCGAGCGAGAGCCGGATCACCAGGCTCTGCATCCCGCGGCTCAGGGCGCGCTTGTTCTGCGCCTCGACGAGGAAGTGGAAGTGCGAGTTCTGGATCGAGCCGTGGATGACCCGGAAGTCCTCGCGGCCGAGGTAGTGCGCGAGTACAGCGTGGATGATCGCGTAGTAGTCCCGCCGCCGCATTTCGGGGAACAGGTGGCGCGCCCGCAGCGTGACGTGCACCGGATGCCGCGACGACAGCGGCGGCCGCACGCGATGCGGACCACCGCGCCGGCGGTTCGTGCGCTTGCGACCGGCGCCCGGGCGACGACCACCGTGCGTGCACTTCACCCTCTCCTGCTCGACCACATCACTCATCATCTTGATTGGGGCAATAGCATGTCGCTCTGACATTCTTGCTCAGTCCTGCTCGTGCCCCGATGTCCGGCTTCCGGACAACTTCGAGCCACTCTTGGCGTTGACGGCGAGGTGGACGTTGGGTGGACATCGTCGTGGTCGTAGGCCGGCGAAGTACACGACCGAGATCGGTCCGCTCCGACGACGTGGTCTCGCCACGCGGAGCGTCAGGGGCGGGGGTGGCGGACCAGAGCGAGTAGATCCCACCGCCGCCGTGGCCCCGCACTCCGGGTGGGTGATACGCCGGCCGTGACGCGACCTCGTCGAAGGAACGCGATCCGAGCGATGGGCCGCTCCCCCCGCCCCGAGCGACGCGCGTACGCGATCGGCAGCGCGCCTGTGCGACGGGCAGCATCCGCGCCGCGAGCAACGGGCGCACGCGATCTGCACAAGGCCATCGCGCGGCAAGCGAGCGGCCGGGCGGCGCTATGGCAGGTACTTCACGACGATGCGCGCGATCCGCGCCTCGGTCGCCGCGCTGAACCGCACGTACCCCGGCGCCGCGTCGAGCTTCACACCGACGACGAACTCGCCGCCGAGCTTGGCCTTGAGATCCGTGGCCGCCTGCGCATTGAGCGTGAACGCCACCGGCGTGGTGGTGCTCACCGAGGCTGCGGTCAACGTGGTGTTGCCGTACTGCATGCCCGTACCGAGATCGTTGTGCACCGCGATGTTGAGGCCGGTGGTCTCGACCGTGGTCGACGGCGTGGTGACGTCCCACACCGAGGCGACCTCGGTCGCATCGGTCGAATTGTAGGATTCGACCTCGAGCTCGAGCTTGACCTCGGTGATCGTGGTGGCCGTGAACCCGACCAGGCTGAACACGAAGTAGCTGTTGTAGATCGTGCCGCCCACGGTGCCGGTGACCGTGTTGTCATTCGCGGTGTCGTGCGTGGCGCTCGCGTTGGCCTGCCAGCCGCGCCAGAAGTTGGAGCCGACCTTCTTGACGTCGATCGTGCGCGTCATCAGCTCGGCGCAGTCCGGCGTGCCGTTCATGTTGACGTCGGGCCGATCGTCCTTGCCGGGGCACAGGTCACAGCCGTCGGCGATCGTGTCCGCATCGGAGTCCATGCGGTCGTCGTGACCGGGGCACTTGTCCACGGCGTTGCACGCGCCATCGTTGTCGGTATCCGGGCACGCATCGGGTGGCGCATCGGCGCCCCGGGCGTCGGGGTTGTTGTTGTTCGTGTCGTCTCCGCCGGGAGCGGGCACGCCAGCCGCCGCGCAGCCAGCCGCGAACACGACGAGGTACAGCCCGAGCCTCACCAGGGAAACCTAACAGAGCTACGACGCGATCTGGGGAGATAGTTCACGACAGTGCGGATCGCGTAGAGTGCCGAGATGCCTCGATTCGACGCGGATGGCGTGCGCGAAGAGTGGGACTACGCCGCCGACGCGTACGCCAAAGGTCAGGCCGACGGCCGGGACTACTACCGCCTCGAGTTCTTCGGCCCGTACCAGATCGAGATGTGCGGGGACGTGAAGGGGCGCTCGCTCCTCGATGTGGGCTGCGGCTCCGGGTACTTCTCGCGCGCGATGGCGGACCGCGGCGCCAAGGTCACGGGCATCGATATCTCGCCCCGCATGATCCAGCACGCGCAGGAGACCGGCGGTCCGATCACCTACGAGGTGCTCGATGCCGCGCGGATCGATCGCCGGTTCCCCGCCGCGACCTTCGACATGGCGACCGCATGCCTGACCTTGCAGGACGTGCCCGAGCCGGCCGAGGCGCTGCGCGCGATCGCCAAGGTCCTGAAGCCGGGCGGCCGCTTCGTGTCCTCGATCGAGCACCCGTTCTCGTCGATGCCGTTCCGGCAGTGGCACCGCGATGACAAGAAGGCCAAGAAGTGGCTGTGCGTGGATCGCTACTTCGAGCGCGGCGCGATGCCGTACACGTGGAAGCGCTGGAGCTACGAGTTCACCACCCGCGCGCTGCACGTGACCCTCGAGGAGTGGGTGCGGTGGACGCTCGAGGCGGGGTTCACGATCCGCGGGATGCGCGAGCCCAGGCCCACGGAGCAGGCGCTGCGCGACCACCCCGATCTCGCCGATGCCGCGCGCGTGCCGTACTTCCTGATCTTCGATCTGACGAAGACGTAGGAGGCCGTCCGTCCCGCCAAAGCGCCGCGATCGGCTCAGCGCACCAGCGGCCGGGTCTGCACGACGTAGAGCTTCTCGCCGACGAACACCCACTCGACGTCGAGGTGATCGTTCTTGAAGACCTTGGTCAGCTTGCGCGCCGAGTCCGCGAGCAGGATCGCGCGCGTGTTGGACAGCACCGGCTTGCCGGCATCGGGGTTCGGCACCTCGCGGATGCCGCCCTTCTCGTCGAACACGAGCTTGGTGTCCTCGGCGGAGCGCGAGAGCACGCGGATGCCGTGGTTGTACCAGCTGACGATCAGGCTCTCCGGGACCTTCTTGCCATCGACCACCGACATCCCGAGGCCGCTCTTCGCGTTGATCGTGTAGTTCTTCTCGTCGGTGGGATCGGTGGGGTGCTCGGTGACCAGCACGCCCGCGGCGGTGGCGGGCACACCGGTCTGGACCAGGACGGAGCTGTAGGTCTTGCTGTGATCGATGCCGGCGCGCTGGCGATCCTCGAACGCGACGAAGTTCCAGATCGAGCCCCACACCTGCTTCACCGCGGTGAGCACCTGATCGGGGCCGCGCATGTTCGGTACGGTGTCGTAGAGACCCGCGCCGTTGAACTGGTCGAGATCCTCGGCGTTGCCCGAGCTGCGCACGAACGCGCCGCCATCCGCGCCGGGGAGCGCGGCGAGCGCGGTGGTCACCTTGGCCTTGAGATCGTCCGCGACCGGCGCATCCATGATCGCCTTCTTGAGCTCGGCGAGCTGCTTCTTGCGAACGTTGGCGTCCTTGGCAAACACCGGATCAGCCAGCATCGCGGCGAGCTTCTTGTCGAGGCCGTGCTTCGCCATGTGCTCGGCGTAGTAGCGATACGGGATGCCGAAGCCGGGCGGCACCTCGAACAGCGTGGGCTTGCTGGCCACGATCTCTCCGAGGTTCGCGGCCTTCGCGCCGAACCGCACCACGTCCTTGGCGCGGAACTGGTCGAGGGTGAGCAGCTCGCCGAACGCGAGATCTGCGACGGGGAGATCCACGGTCTTGTGCGCGACCTTCTGCTTCGCGGCGATCTCCTCCGGCGTGGCCTCGCGCAGCGTGTACTCGCCGCCACGCGCCTCGAACAGCACCGTCTTGCCATCGAGGGGAGCGAGCTTCGCGCGCGCACCGTGGAGGCCGATGTTCGGGATCTGCCACGCCTTGGCGCGCAGGCTGACGTGGGAGAGCGGCGTGGAGAACTGCTCGGAGATGATGCCGGCCACGGGCGTGATGTCCGCGAGCGGCGTGGTCAGCACCACCACCTCGCCCGGATCGAACGTCAGCTCGGACTCGGCGACACCCAGCGGCACGAGCCGCAGCTTGCCGATCGCGCTGCCCTGGTTGAACGCCACGTAGTCCGCGGCCTGGTACAGCGCATCGTTGAGGATGAACGGCACGTCCTTGAGCTTCTTCGCCACGGCCTCCTGGTAGGACGAGTCCGGGCGGTACTTGACGACGTCACCCTTGAAGAACGTCTCCTTCATGCGCTTGTACGCGTGGGTGACGTGCTCGGGCGTGGCGAGATCACCGTCCCAGAACGCGAACGTCCACACGTCCTGCGCGAGGTGGTGGACGAGGTAGCACATCATGAAGTCGACCTTGTTCGCGGTGTAGTTCTTGTCGAACACACGCACCGCCTCCTTGGTCTTGGGCTTCTTGTAGAGCTCCTGGAAGATGAAGTCCTTGTGGACCTTGTAGACGTCGACGTCGAAGTAATAGATGGCGTCGCTCTTCAGATCGATCACGAACTTCGCGAACCGCTCGCCGCCGAGCTCCTTCGAGTACGCCTCGAACTCCTCGGCGGTCTCGAGCTTGGGCGAGTACAGCTTGCGCGCCGGCGCGGTGACCGGCACCACCACCGGTGCGACCTCGGGGGCATCCGGCGGGGTCACGGCGGCGGCATCGGCGGGCGCGGACGAGCCGGAGCTGGCCGAGCCTGGGGTGGCCGAGCCCTGCGTCGGCTCGTGCTTCGCGTCATTGCTCTTGGACGAGCAGGCCACCGTCAGCGCCAGGAACATCGAGACCCACAGCCGTCGCTTCATGGGCGACACCGTATCCCGACCAGACCGGCCCCGGTGGGCGAGCCCGGCGCTGGCGGCAGTGAGCGTGCCAAGATCCTGAGATCTGGACCAGAATCGACGAGTCTCTTGTCGGTCGCTACGTGACCACTCATAGTGGTCGCATGCAGATCAGTGCGGCCAAGTTCAAGGCGACGTGCTTGAAGCTCATCGATCAGGTCGCACAGACCGGAGAGCCGATCACGATCACCAAGCGTGGCAAGGTGCTCGCCCGCCTGGTGCCGGACCAGGGCAAGGCGCGAGGGTTTGGAACCGGGAAAGGGACCGTCGAGATCGCATGCGCCGACGAGGAGCTGTTCCGGCTGGGCGCAGGGGAGCCGTGGGATGCTGGTGCTTGATACCCACGCCCTGATCTGGGCGCATCTCGGGGTGCGGATCTCGAAGAAGGTCGCAAAGAAGATCCTCGCAGCCGGAGCGGAGAGTGCGTTGTATGTCTCGGCGATCACCCCATGGGAGATTGCTCTCGGAGTTCGGCGCGGACGGATCCGGATCGCCGGCGATGTGCTGGCCTGGCTCCACGATGCCTGCGATGCGATGTCCGTGGCTGTCGCGCCCTTGGAGCCTGCCATCGCCGTGGACGCGGTGAACCTGCCTGCGTGGGACCACGCGGATCCCTCGGATCGCATCATCGTGGCGACCGCGAGGCGGCTCGGGGCGACCCTCGTCACCGCCGACACCGCCATCCTCGAGTATGCGGAGGCGTCACGGGCGGTCAGGGTCCTCGAGATCTGAATCGGGATTCGGGGGTGTCCAGGCCCCGAAACTGGCTCGGACGGGCCCCCAGGGCGGGCCGGGGTTCCCTAGCACTGTCGAGGATTTGCGTTACCTGCCCCCGGCGCGTTATTCATCCATGATGTCGGAAGGCGAGCCGGCGCTGCTCGGGGATCAGGCCGAAGGTGATTCGACCGTCACCACGGACCCGCCCGCACGCCCGTCGTCGTCCTCCGTAGCGTCATCGGCTGCGGGCCCGCCCGTGCGTCCTTCGCGCCGCGAAGCGCCTTCGGTCTACGTGGTCGGGTTCTGGAAGCGGCTCGCCGCGGCGGTCGTCGATCTCGCGATCGTGATCCCCGCCGCGCTGGTGATGACGCTCCTGGTGAGCAAGATCGCCGGCGTGCGGTTGCCGCCCTCGAACCTCAAGATCCTCGATGTCGACATGTGGATCGATCTCGTGCTCGCCACGGATCCGGCCCTGGTGATGGGGCTCGTGATGTTCCTCGCGATCGGCCTCATCTACCTGCTGGTGTTCCAGATCGTCGTCGGACGCACGCTCGGAATGCGCCTCCTGCGGATGAAGATCATCGACGTGTATGGCGATCGTCCCTCGCCGGCGCGCTGCGTGGCCCGGTGTGGAGGGTATGTCGCGGGCGTCGCTACGCTGTTCCTGGGATTCCTCTGGATGGGCTTCGACAGCGAGAAGCGCGGCCTCCAGGACTGGATCGCCGGGACCTACGTGATCCGGGCATGAGGCGGTCGCGATGCCTTCGCGTCTGAGCTCGCTCCTGGTTCGCGATGGGCTCGTCGGCGTCAAGCGCATGGAGAAGGCGTTCCAGCGCCAGGTGATCTACGGCGGGAGCCTCGACACGATCCTGCTCGAGATGAACCTCCTCCCCGAGGAGAGGCTCACGCAGTATCTCGCCCTCGCCTCGGGGCTGCCCCCGGCCGGGCGTGACGAGGGCAAGGAGATCAGCGACGAGGCGATCGCCGCGATCCCGCGCGAGGTCGCAGAGCAGTATCACGTGGTCCCGCTCGCGGTCGCCGGCGAGACGATCCGCCTGTTGGTGTGCTCCCCGCTCGAGATCGAGCGTCTCGAGGATCTCGCCGACCAGCTCGATCGCCCGCTGCAGCCGCTGATCACGCCCGAGTACCGGTGGAACCTCGTCTACGCCAATGCGTACGATCTCGATCCGCCGGCGCGGTTCACCACGCTCGCGCGCGCCCTCGATGTCGACTCCACGCCGGCGCCGGTGGGCCGCGCCAAGACGGTGATCGTGGATGCGGCCGCGCCCGTCGCCCCGATGCCCGGCGATGTCACCGAGCGCACGCCGTCGCTCGCCGATCACACCACGCGGATGGCGGGCCTCGCCGAGGCCAAGTCGCCAGCGCTCCCCGAGCTGCCCTCGCTCGTCGAGGTTCCCGATGTCGAAGCGGGCCGCGATCGACGGAGCACGTTGATCGGCGTCCGAGCCCCACGCAGCGATACCGATCCAGGTCTGCCGCCCACGCGATCACCCGGACGCACGAAGGGGGATGGCGTCCCCGCGGAGCCGGTCTCGCGGCCGGTGATCACGTTCATCGGCCAGCAGGTCACGCCGAGCGCCGGGATCCCGACGCCGATTCCGGACTCGAGCCGTACGAGGAAGCCCGGCCGGGATTCGATGCGCTCGATGAAGCGCCCACCCACGGCGCCGATCGACACGCAGGGCCGCGACGCGCCGCTACCGGTGGTCGCCGCACGCGAGCTGCTCGCCCTCGCGGACGATCGCGACTCGGTGTTCCTCACCCTGCTCCGCGCCGCGCGCCTGCGAGCGCGCTGGGCCGGGCTCCTCACCGTGCAGGGCGGCGCCGCGATCGGCCGCGTCGCGATCGCCGAGCCCGGGCTCGACACCACCGCGGTCAACACGGTGCTGATCCCCCTCGATGCGGTCTCGCCGTGGCGTGCGGTGGTCTCGAGCCATCAACCACACATCGGGCCGATCGTGTCTGGAGATCCGGGGATCGATGCGATGGCGCTCCGCCTCGGTGGAACGATGCCGCCTTCGGCGCTGCTCATGCCGATCGTGCTGCGCGATCGCGTGGTGGCGATCGTGGTCGCGCACCGGCTCCACTCCGATCTGCGGCTGACCGATGTCACCGATCTGCTGCCAATGGCGAACACCGCCTCCGAAGCGCTCGGTCGGTTGATCGTCAAGAACAAGTCCGCCGGCTATCGCGCACCTGCCGCCACGGCCTCGGGCACCGTCGAGGTCGAGGTCGAGCTGATCGACACCAAGAAGCTGGTCAAGCCGACCAAGGCCGATGGTGGATGGGCGGCCCCGGTCGCCGCGGCAGCGCCGGAGGTGCCGAGCTTCGAGGATGGCTTCGAGGTCTCGATCACGCAGGAGCCGCCGGCTCCGATCGAGGCCGTGATCGACGAGATCGAGGCTGCGCGCGAGGGCTATGCGGAAGGTGCGCTCGGCGAGGCGGTGGAGCGCGCGCCCGAGACGCTCGGCGAGCTGATGCGCCGGTTCCCCGGCAAGCTGCGCGTGGATCGATTCACCATCCCCGGCCGGCCACTGCGCGCCGCCCAGTACGGCGGTCTCCTCGAGCTCGTGATCCGCCTCGGCTCGATCTCCTCGGACCTGTTGATCGACAAGATGAGCGCGCCGCAGCGCGACATCCGGTTCTACGCCACGGTGTGCGCCGCCGAGCTGCGGCCTCGGACCGCGGTGTTCGCGCTCGCGGAGCGCCTGTTCGATCAGGACTTCGGCGTGCGAGCGTGCGCGATCGAGGCGCTCGCAGGCTACCCGGTACAGGATCTCGGCAGCGCGCTCGTGCGTGCGCGACGCGCGCTGCACTCGTCGGACCCGGAGGTCGTGGCGGCGGCCGCGGCGGCGATCACCGAGCTCGGCGATACCGAGTCCGTCACCGATCTGATCGGCGCGGTCGAGCGCGGTGATCGCGCCGCCGATCACGCACGGCGCGCGCTGGTCACGCTCACGGCGCAGGACTTCGGCCCGAGCGAGCGCAAGTGGCGCCGGTGGTACGACACTGCGCGCAACCGCCACCGCATCGAGTGGTTGATCGAGGGCCTCGGACACAAGGAGGATCCGATCCGCGAGGCCGCGATCAACGATCTGCGGCGCCTCACCGGCGAGTACTTCGGCTATCACCACGATCTACCGCGCCGTGAGCGCGAGGCCGCCGCGCAGCGCTGGTCGGATTGGTGGCGCGATGTGGGCCAGCGCCGGTTCGAGATCCGCGAGGACGAGCGGCATCGCCCCACGGCGGTGCTGCCCGCCCGTCGCGAGCCCAGCTGAGACGAAGCTGAAGGCGAAGTAGCAAGCGGTGGGGGCGCGCGCTATCCTCCCTCGGTGGACGCGGCGTCCGGAGGACAGCGCCAGCTCGCGTCGGGCTCCATGCTCGACGACAAGTACCGCATCGAGCATCTGCTCGCGGTGGGCGGGATGGGTGCGGTCTACGTGGGCACGCACATCAAGCTGCGCAAGCGCGTGGCGATCAAGGTCCTGAACGCACAGCTCTCGACCCCGGCGTTCATCGAGCGGTTCCATCGCGAGGCGATCACCGCATCGCAGATTGGTCATGAGGGCATCGCCCAGGTCACCGACATCGGCACGAGCACCGAGGGCGAGCCGTTCCTCGTCATGGAGTATCTCGAGGGGGAATCGCTCGCCACGCGCCTCAAGGCGGGCGGGCCGCTCCCGATCGATGTCGCGTGCGAGCTGGGCTGCTCGATCCTCTCGCCGCTCGAGGCTGCGCACCGCGCGGGCATCGTCCACCGCGATCTCAAGCCCGACAACGTGTTCCTCGCGCGCCAGAGCCGCGGCGAGGTGATCAAGCTCCTCGATTTCGGCATCTCGCGCTCGCAGGGCCAGGAGGGCGAGTTCCGGCTGACGACGACGGGCCTCGTGCTGGGCACGCCGTACTACATGTCTCCCGAGCAGGCGCGCGGCGACACCCAGATCGGCCCCGCCGCGGACCTCTATGCGTTCGGCGTGATCATGTACGAGCTGCTCACCGGCACCGTGCCGATCCAGGGCGACAACTACAACCAGCTCATGTACCGCGTGATGACGGGAGACTACGTCCGCCCGCGCGAGAAGCGGCCCGAGATCCCCGAGGGGCTCCAGCAGCTGATCCTGCAAACGATGTCGCTCGAGCCCGCCCGTCGCCCCGCGAGCGCGGCGGAGCTCGAGCAGCAGCTGCTCGCGTTCTGCAGCCCCACGTTCCGCCAGCACACGATCGATCGGATCAGCGCGCAGGGGCTCCCGTACAAGCAGTCCTCTCCTGCTCTCAACGCTGCGACGACCGGCACGGACCGCACGGTGCTCGCCACCCCGGCCGGCTCGCGCCCGACCACGCCGATGACAAAGCCACGCTCCCGCGGGCTGCTCGTCGCGCTCGGCCTCGTGGCGGTCGCGGGCATCGGGATCACCGTCGCCGTGATCGCCACCGGAGACAAGGCGAAGGCCGCAAAGGCCGGTGCGCCGATCGCCGCCGTCGACGATCATCCCGGCACTGGAACGCCACCGGCCGCGCCGCCACCCGGACCGCCCCCATCGCCGCCCCCGCCCGCCGTGCCGGTCGCGGATCCGCCGCCCAAGGATCCTCCGCCGAAGGATCCGCCGGCACCCGAGATGATCTCGTTGCAGTTCGCGATCGGTCCTGCGGCCGCGCGGCCGAGGATCAAGCTCGACGGGAAGCTGATCGACGGCGTGGAGGCGAGCGTGCCCAAGGACGCCGCGGCACATGAGGTGGTGATCACCGCGCCGGGCTTCGAGCCGCACACCGCGAAGGTCGCGTTCGACATCAGCCAGCGGATCAGCGTCGAGCTGCCGAAGCGAATCAACCGGGGCGGCAGCAATCGGCCCACCGGGAAGGACCCGAAGACCAATCGGATCGATACTCAGAGCCCGTACAAGTGATGAACCGCCTCGCCTCCATCCTCGGCCTCGGTGTGCTCGTGATCGCCACCGGCACCGCCGACGCGCGCCCCAAGGCGAAGCCGCCCAAGCCGAAGCCCGGCCAACCAGCCCCCAAGCCGGAGCAGGCTCAGGCCGATCGCTACTTCAAGAGCGGCGTGCAGCTGTTCAAGGAGGCGAAGTTCTCCGAGGCCCTCGCCGAGTTCATGCGCGCGTACGAGATCGCGCCGCACCCGCTCGTCCTCTACAACATCGCCGGCTGCCACCGCGAGCTGTCGCACTATGGCGAGGCGGTCTCGTACTACGAGCGGTTCCTCGCCGAGGGCAAAGGGCAGGTCCCCGCGGCGCGGCTGACGGCGGCGCAGACCGAGCTCGATGGGATCCTCGCGCGGATCGCCCGGGTCACGGTCACGGTCACGCCCGATGGCGCCTCGCTCACCGTCGATGGCGATGCGATCGGCACGCTCGTGCAGATGCCGCTGATCCTCTCGCCCGGAGAGCACAAGCTGGTGGCCACCGCGCCCGGGCGCAAGGAGGTCGAGCGCAGCGTGCGCGTGGCCTCGGGGGACGAGCTCACCGTCGAGCTCTCGCTCGAAGCGCTGCCCACCGAGAAGGTCGACAGCGCCCGCCTGATCGAGCACCCCGTGGTGCTCGCCACGAAGCCGAAGCGGTTCGCGCTGGGGGCCGCGTTCGGCACCAACCTGCTGCGCGCCGGTGACAGCGGCGCGCCGACGCTGGGCCTCGGCGTGGCGATCGGCTCGCGCCTCGAGCTCGGCGTGGATGCGGTGCTCGTGGCGTACGCGGTGATCCCGCAGGTCCGGGTCCGGCTCGCGGGAGATGCGTTCTCGATCCACGTCGTCGCCGCGGCGCCGATCGCGATCACCGACGATGGGATGACCAAGACGTTCGTCGCCGGCGCGGGCGGCCTCGGACTGCGCTACCGCGCAACCCCGATGCTGTCGTTCCAGCTCGAATCGCTCGTCAGCTACGCGGGCAAGACGCATGGCACCACGGTCCCGACGTTCCTTGGAGGTCAGCTGTGGTTCTGATCAAGTGGGCGTGCCTGATCGCGCTCGCCACCGGCTGCGGCGAATCCCTGTTCGATTCGCACGGCTCGACCGATGGCGGCACCGGCGATGGTGCCGTGCCCTCCACCTGCCCGACCCCGTGCCTCGCCGATGCCGCCGGAGACTTCGATGGCGCGAGCGGCACCACCGGCCACTGGCGCTACCTCGACGACACCCGAAATCGCGCGTGGAAGCCGATGACCGGCGATGCGACCACGGTGACCGGCGCAGGCTCGAACAAGATCACCACGTGCGCGGCCAACAGCAGCGCGGCCGCGTGTGCGGCTCTCCCCGGCGCTCTCCTCGTGACGTCCACCGGCGCGACCTCGACTGCCGATCCCGCGGTCGAGCTGACCGCCGTCGCCAAGCAGAACCTCCAGCTCACGCTGCGCGTCCGCGTTCCGAGCGGTGCGCCCGAGCAGGTCGTGCGGCTCTATCGCAACAGCCGCGAGGACACGCTGATCACGGCCGTGGCCACCCCGAACACCACGCTCGACAAGCTGGTCACCGTGGATGCCCTCGCCGGCGACAGGTTTCTGCTCTCGATCGCACCGATGACGATGGGTGCCGCCGACGTGGGCGTGCACCTGTTCGCGAACGAGACCGGCGCGGTGTTCCCTACCAAGTGCCAGCTCGCCTATTCGTTCTCGGCCCCGGCCACCTCGACCACGATCGCGGACCTGTGCGGCACCAACGATCTGACGTCGTATGACTTCACCACCTCGCCTGCGGACCCGGTGGTCCTCGGACCGGGACCGTTCCCGGAGCTCGGCATGGCGCTCGATCTGGTGCCCGACAAGTACTACGAGGCGAAGGCCACCCTGGTGAAGAGCGGCGATACCACCACCCAGTTCTGGACCAAGATCGATGTGATGCCGCCGAGCACCAACGGCGCGTGGGTGTTCTCGGACCTCGATCTCGATCTGGGCGGCGGCCTCGGTGTGGTGATCTACGAGCCCACCTCCCCCACCGTGGGCGTGTCCACCTGCACCAACCCGAACACCAATCCGCTCCTGTTCGCCGAGACCACCGCGCCGTACGCCACCGAGACCGCCTGGCACTTCATCCGGGTGGTGCACACCGCCGGCGTGGTCTCGACGTGTATCGATGGCGTGAAGAAGGCGATGTACGATCTGCCGATGGGCAAGCTCGCTTCGAGCTACGCCCCACGCATCGGTCGCAACGTGATCTGGACGCCGGCCGGCGCGTTCGTCGACGGTCACGTGGATGACGTCCGCGTGTTCGATACCGCCCTGCCCTGCGAGTAGCTCAGCTCCGCTGGAGCACGTTGACGAGGCAGCCGAGCGAGCCGTTGAGCTGATAGATCGACGACACGTCGATCGGATGGACCTCGAAGCCCTGCCCTTCCCAGAACGCGGTCCCGGCCGCATCGAGCGCGGGCAGCCCATATGTGGGGAGATAGACGATGCGCTGGTCGCCGCGGCGATCGAACAAGGCGTTGGTGTAGGTGACGTACGAGCCCGCACCAGCGAGCACCACCGCCGGGACACGCACCACGTGGAAGCCCATCGCCGTGAGCTGCCCCGCCGCATGATCGAACCGCTGCGCCTCCGCCTCGGAGTCCGCCAGTGCGAGGTCGGCGCCCTCGGGCTCCGTCGCGAGCAGCTTCACGCCGGCACGGACATCACCGACGGCGATCGTCTGATCGTCGATCGGCATCATGTACATCATGATGTGGTGGCGCGGGACATCGCCCACCGTATCGCCGAGCCAGATGATGTCCTGCCCGAGCCGACGATGCAGCTCTGCCTCGATCGAGGCGCGATCGGAGGCGGTGCGACCCGCGTTGCGAGCGGCGAGGTTGGCATCTGCGAACACCCAGCGCGGAGTCGCCGCGAGATCGCCGCCCTCGAACACGATGTTGGCGATCGCAGGCTCGCGGTCATAGACGGCGTGAGAGATCGCCGCCGGCGAGCTCGCATCCCCGGCACGCTTCTGGAACGGGGTCTCCACCCGCGGCGGGGCGAGGATCGAGCCGCGACCCTCGTCATCGACGAGCGCGGCGTAGCGATCGCGGGACCACGTGGTGATCGGCTGTCCGACCACCACCATGTGGAGCCGATCGAGGTTCGGCGTGTTCGCGGCGCGGAGCCGCTGGAGGAGCCGATCGAAGTCACGCGCCCCGGAGACCTCGACGTCGACCCGGATCGTCGCGGGCAGCGTGGTGAACAGCTCGCGCCACACCGGGAGCGCCACCCGATCATTGCCCGGCGCATAGTGGATCGCGATCCGCGAGAGGGGTGCGCTCGCATCCTCGGCGACCAGCCGCGAGGAGGGGCGCACGTTGCCGCGTGCGAGCCCTCCCACCGCGATGATCAACGCACTGGCGACGAGCCCAGCCGCGATCCCACCGAGTACACCGAGCCGCCTCATCAATTGACCTTCGCAACGCGTTCCGCGTTGCAGCGCGCCCCACCTCCGGGGCTTGCAGGTGTTCGCGACTGCCGGCGCGGGCTGATCGGGCGCCGGCGTGGCCTTGAGCGTCACGATCTCGAGCGCGCCTCCACCCGAGCCGTGCGCGTGTGCGGTCAGCGTGTACGTCTTCGGGCCATCCACGGCCACCGGGATGATGTCGTAGTGCACCACGCGGGATTCACCGGGCTTCAGGGCCTCGTCGCTGTCGAAGGTCTCGGCGGAGCGCTCGACGGTGAAGCCCGCGCCCTCAGGCGTGTTGAGGTAGAGCGAACCACCGAGATCGCCATAGCCGAGACTCGCACCACCGAGATCGATCTCGAGCCAATCGAGCGGCTTCTTCGTGGTGTTGGTGACGCGGACGGCGACCGTGAAGTTCTGCTCCACGGGGATCACCGCGGGCGGCTCGATCGCGAGCGCGAACGTGTTGCCGCTCCAGGTCGCGGCCCCGACGCGCGCGCTGGAGGGCTCACCGTCGTCGGCGACCACGCCCATCGGCTTGCCGGCGCGGGACACCTCGATGTCGTACCAGTTGACCACGCCCTTCTTGCCGCGCGACCCGAGCTTGAACGCGACCTCGGTGGACGTGCCCTGCGGCGTGGCCTCGATCGTGATCTTGCGGCGGCCGACCTGCAGAGGTGGGTTCTGCACGCGCTCCTCGCCGTAGCCCATGTCCTCCATCGCCCGCACGTCGAGCGAGATCTTCTTCGGCGTCTCCGACGTGGCGACCAGCGTGGCCTTGAGCGTGCCACCAGCCATCAACAGGCCGCGATCGAGCTCGACGGTGACGCGAGCACCATCGACCTCCAGCGTCTCCTGCTTGGGCCGCGTCGCCGGTCCATCGGTCTGGATGTCGGCATCGAGAGCGTGCCAGGCGGCGGGCACGGCGATCAGGACCGTGGCGAGGAAGGCGGCGACGGTGCGCATTCCCAGACGACACCCGAGGGGTCGGGCTTATTGCACGATCGTCGCGCCGGTGTCGGTGACCGGTGGGAGTGCGCGGGCCTCCGCACGCCGGGAGCGCACATGTAGCACCCAGCTACCTCCCGCAAGCGGCTGCATTCCCAGCTGATCGGGCGTGGTCTGCAGGCGCTCGGCCACGCCCACGTCCTGGCACACCGCCTGCGTGATCCCGACGACGAGCGGAGGCGTGGCCGCCGCGACCGCGAGAGCGAGCTCGACGTTCTGCCCGAAGTAGTCGAGCCGACCCGCCTGCGTGAGCGCCATCATCGGTCCGCGGTGCACGGCGATCCGGCAGCGCAGGCCTGCAGTGACCACGTCCTTGTCGAGAGCGGCCTGCAGCGCGAAGGCCGCCTCCACGGCCTGCCCCGGCCGCTCGAAGCCGGCGATCGCGAGCCCGCCGAAGATCTTGATCAGGCTTCCACCGTAGTCCTTCGCGAGGATCCCGATCTGCTCGTAGAACCGCGAGGCCACGGGGAACGCCTTCGAATCGCCGAGGTCTCGAAACAGCGTCTGCGCATCATCGACCTGCGCGACCAGCAGCGTGGCCTGCGTGACCGCCATCAACCGACCCGGCGCGAGGGACTGATCGGGGAACAGCTCGCGGAACGCCGCGCACGCCATCACGCGCGCCGCGGTCAGCGCGAACGCCCGATCGCCCGCTCGCTCGACACGGATCACCACCTCGCGCTGCTCCGGGTTCACGAGCGTGAGCAGCTGATCGCCCGCGGTCAGCGTGGCCACCTCGCTCGCCGATCCGAGGATCACGTCGAGCCGGCGCACGCCGCCCTGTGCGGTGACGCGGAGCTCGTGCTGGCGCGTCAGCTGCGGGCTCCGCAGGAGGTAGTAGCCCGGGCCGAGGGAGAGCGGCAGCGCGAAGCGCTCCTTGGGCGCGAGCCGTACCTGCGCGGCCACGTGGGGGAAGTGCGCCGGACCACCGATGCAGAACGTGCGGGTCTCGACATCGCGGATCTCCGGAGCCGCGCGGAACGCGAGCTCGATCGCGCGGCTGAAATCAACCGCGAAGCCGATGTTGCAGGTCTTGCACGTGCCGTGCTCCTCGATCTTCGCGAGCGACTCCACCACCGACGACGGGATCTTGCACGACGGGCAGATCACGTCCCACACCATCCCGAGCACGCCGAGCTTGGCCGCGTGCAGCGCCGCCTCGATCATCGCCTCCTCGGGCACGGCGAACTTCGCCGCGAGCTCGAGCGGGCGTATCCGCGCCACATCCTGATCGGATGCACGCGAGAGATACGAGGTGAGCGCCTCCACGGAGCGTGGCTCGATCCCGGCCTCCATCAGCTGCTCGGAGGCGCGCCCGATCCGCTGCTTCGCAGCCGCGGACAGCACGATCTCGGGATCGAGCGGATCGATGTCCGTCACCGGGCCCGAGGCGAGGATCCGATCGAGCCGCTGGTACACACGCCCGAGGTTCCGCTTGTACTTGACGCCGATCTCGTACTTCGACAGCAGCTTCGCGAACCAGCTCCGCGGCTCCATCCGCACGATGTTGCGCAGCTTGGTGCCACCACCCGGCTGGCGCTCGAGCTGGACCTCGGCCACGTACCAGCGCAGCAGGCCGCCGGAGAACACGCGGAGCACGACGTGGCGGTTCCCCTCGATCCACTCGTAGGGATGCTCCTTCCACTTCATCGAGATGCCCGCGACCCGCTGGTGGCCCGTGGTGTTCGCGACCGAAGGCACGCGTGTGGGGTTCTTCACCGATTCGATCTCGAACCGCACGGGCTCGAGCCCGGTGGCACGGTTCATCTTCTCGGTGTTCGAGACGAACGGCCACAGCGCCTCGGGCGAGCTCTCGAGCTCCCACTCGAACGTGTACGTGACGATCCGCGCCTCGCTGTGCACCGGCGGCGCGGGGTGCGCCGTGATCAGCGCCGCCACGCCATCGCACATCTGCTCGATCGAGGTCAGCACCTCGGCCGCATCGGCGGGCCGGCTGCGCGGATCCTTCTCGAGGCACTTCGCGACCAGATCCGCGACCGCGGGCGAGACCTCGGGATGCACGGCATCCAGCCGCGGCGGCGCCTCGCGCAGGTGCTGGAGGATCACGCCCATCGGGTTGTCGTCGACGACGGGGAACACCGGGCGCCCCGAGATCAGCGTGAACAGGCAGCAGCCGAGCGCGTACACATCCGTGGCCGGCGTGACCTGCACGCCCTGGCACTGCTCGGGGGCCATGTACTCGGGCGTGCCCAGCACCGCGCCCTCACGCGTGGCGCCCTCGGCCGAGGCCGCACCGGCCGCCTCCTCGGCGATCCGCGCGATGCCGAAGTCACCGAGCTTCACGAGCTGTCCGATCGGCGCGGACTCGAGCTCGATCCCGGCGCGCACGAACATCATGTTGTCGGGCTTGAGATCGCGGTGCACGATGCCGAGGCGGTGCGGCTCCGCGAGCGCGCGGCACGCATCCCCGATGATGCCGAGCGAGAGCCGCTCGGGCAGCTTGCCGAGCTTCTTCAGCGCGCCGCCCACCGAGCCACCGACGACGAGCTCGAGCACGAGATAGTGCAGCCCGCGATCCTCGTTGAGATCGATGAAGTTCGCGATGTGCGGGCTGCCGACCTTGGCCAGCACCCGCGCCTCCTTGCGGAACCGACGCAGCAGCTCCGGATCCTTCGCGATCTCCGGCCGCAGCAGCTTGATCGCGACATCGACGCCGCCGCTCGTGTCGTGCGCCTGCCAGACCTCCCCCATCGCGCCGGCGCCGAGCTGCCGCGACAGCTCGAACCGGCCGATCTTCACGCCCATCCCGGGGCGCAGCGGGCGGTTCTCCTCATCATCTTGCAGCGTGGGCCGGCCCCGCGTGCCGGCAGCCATCTGGTGCAAGAGGCGCACGGCCTCGCTCATCGTCGGGCGTGAATCGGGATCGGGCACGGTGAGCGTGCGGATCACGCTCGCCAGGCCATCATCGGAGGACCGGCCACCCGTTGTGGTGAACAGCTCGAGCAGCTTGCCGAGGGCGAACACGTCAGTCGCGCCATCGATCACGCCATCCGCGGCCTCGGGCGTCAGGCACCGCATCGCCCACGCGTGGTGCTGCGGCCGCGTGGACAGCCCGGTGAGCTCGAACCGCGGGCGATCGTTCGTGCCGACCACCACCGCCCAGGGATGCAGGCGCCCGTGAAACACGCCCACCCGGTGCGCCGCGGCCAGCGCGCGCGCAAGCTCGACGAGGATCCGTAGCGCGCGCACCAGATCGACGGAGCTCTGCTCGATCAGCTCGGCGAGCGGGGGGAAGCTGTCGCCCTCGAGCACGCAGGTGGGTGGATCGGGCTCGAGCGCGAGGACCGTGCGGATCGAGGGCTGATCGATCGCCGCGATCGCGCGGATCCGATGCTCGAGCGCCGTCCACTGCGGCGAGCCAGGCCCGAACGTCAGCTGGTGGAGCTCGAGCAGCCGCTCCCCGCGGCGAGCGAGCACGGCCACTCCATCCGGCCCGGCGCCGAGCTGCGCGAGCGGCGTGATCCCCTCGTCGCCTCCTTCCGGCGCGAATAGCGCCGGCATCGTCTGATCGACAGACACCGCTGCCAGCATAGCCCCCACCCATCGGGTTTCCCAGCTTCCGGCCGGCTCCCTGGGTTAGCTCCCCCACGGACCGTCGACGAACGGGCTCACCGGAGCAGGAGGAACGCGAGCACCGCGACCGCACAGACGAGCAGCCCGACGATGGCGATCAAGTACGGGCGCTCGGTGGGCGCAGCCACGGGAGCGCGCCCGAGCTCGCGCTGGCTCGTGCGATCGAGCGCGATCCCCGGCTGGGTGGCCGGCCGACCGACCTGGAAGGCGGACAGGTAGGGCGAGCTCGCGCGGGCCGGGAGCCGTGGCTCGCTGGTGCGCTTCGTTGACCCGCTGGTCACGGCCGCATCCGAACCGAGCGCGAGGTCGGGCCCGGACTCGTGCTTCGGTGCGAGCTTCGGCTTCGGCAGCGAACGCACGAACGCGAAGTACGCGCCCGATTCGTCGTCGACGGTCATCTGCGCATCGCAGGCCTCGCACGCACATGGCGGCGGGTGGTGCGGCGGCGCACCGAGCTGCGCGACGTGCACGAGCAGCGCCCGCTTCTGCCCGCAAGCGGCGCAGTGGTACGGGACCTGGACGCTCTTCACGACGCCGTTGCCCACGAAGTTCTTCACGCGGTTGAGCTGCGCGACGATCGCGGGCGAGCACGCCACCAGCACCGGCTGGATCCCGCGCGCTTCGAGAGACGCGAGCCAGTTGACCCAGTCGCGCGTGCCGATCGAGTTGATCCGCTCGACGCCCGACAGGTTGATCAGCGCCGTCCCTGCGCCGACCTTCTCCGTCAGCTCGCCGAGCTGGTTGTGTTCGTCCAGCACGCCCGCAAGCTTGATCACGCTCGCGCCGCTCCGGCGCTGCTCCACCGTCACCACCAGCGTCTCCCTCATGCCCTCCTCCGCGATCGACGAGCCTCGATTACACCACGGGAGGCTCGGCGCGGCGACAGGATCCTCGGGAGCGGCCGAGTCGACCTTGGCGAAAAAATGCCGCGGGTGTTAGGCCTGAAGCATGCCGGCTCCAACTCTCGAACTCCACTGCCCTGCCTGCGGCAAGCCCCTTCGTGAATACCAAACGCGGCAGGTCTGTGACGCGTGCAACGGCATGATGGTCACGATCGCGGACCTCGGCCAGGCGGTCCACGACCTCACGAGCATCCATCCCGAGTTCGAGTTCTCCGAAGACAAGCCGGGCAAGCGCAGTTGCCCGCACTGCGCGCAGACGATGTCGGCGTGCAAGTTGCGGGTGCTCCTCGACGGCGCCGCCGAAGCTCCGAAGCCCGAGCTTGATCGGTGCACCACACACGGGCTGTGGTTCGATGACGGAGAGCTCGCGAAGGTGTTCGAGAAGGTCGCGAGCAAGGGCTTCGGTGGCGGCGTCGGGCGCAAGGCCAAAGACTTCAGCGCGGGAGAGACGGGCGACGGAGGCAGGTGGAGCGCGATGTTCAAAGGACGCAGCGGTGGATGGGGTGGTTGGTGACCTTCAACGACGGCACGGCGCCATCACGTCACCGGCCACGATCGCGGCGCCATAACGATGGTCCCGCTCGTCGAGCTGGCGCCACATGATCCAGGCGTGCTCGCAGCGTCCGATCGACGCGGCGGTGCGGACCTGCTTGCCGAGGGCGAGCGTTGCTTCATCGACGGGAAGCTCGGGGAGCACGGCTGGTGTCGCAGGCATGATCGCGGGCGCCGCGACGAGCCCAGGCGCCATCGACGACGACACGACGACCGGGGCCGACGGCGTCGTGATCATCACCGACGGCGTGGTGATCATCGCTGTTGCCGGAGTGACCGAGGTGTTCGAGCCCGCCTCGTCGTCGGAAGACTGGGCCGTCGCACCGGCCATCGTCATCACCAGACCGCCGGCGACCAGCAGGAGCCCCGGCAGGAAGGACGAGTAGTCGTCGTTGAACGGATTGTCGTTGTAGCCGTTCTGGTCCGAATCGACGGCGGTCGGCTGTGCGACGAACACGCCCGCGGTGGCGATCGCGAGGCCGCCGATCATCGTGGCAGCGCGTGACCCGCTGGACATGCGAGCGCCGCAGCCGGTGACGAGAACAGACAGCGCGAGGACGAGCACCATGGGACGAGCCATGGCCCATGTCCCAAGCAAAGGTCCGACCAATCCTCAATGGTTCAGGATCACTTGGAAATCGCCGATGGCCCGGTGTCAGCTGTTCGTCAGCTGTCCACGACTTGCCGCCAAATCGACCTCAGCCACCACACCAGCGTGGCCGCAGTCGCGACGGCATCGTGATCACATCATCGTGGGCGCGAGCACGGCGATCGAGGCCTGCTGCGGATCCGACCAGCACGCGAAGCGGCCGGTGTTCGGGATGTCGGTCGGCGGCACCAGGATCTTGGCGCCGAGCTTCGCGGCCTTCTCGCTCGCGCGATCCGCATCGCCGACGGCGACGTATGCGAGCCAGAACGAGTGTGGAACGCCAGGCGGCGACTTCATCATGCCGCCAGCCCCGATCGGCTGACCGCTCGGCCCGACCGTGCCGGGACGATGGAACAGGGTGTACGTCATGCCGGCACCCATCTCGACCGCGGTTGGCGCCCAGCCGAACACCGCCGCGTAGAACTTCGCAGCCGCCTCCGTGTCGGTGGTCATCAGCTCGTCCCAGCAGAACGTGCCGACCGCGGGCGCCGCGAGCAACGCCGCCGGCTGATTCTCCTCGTCGCGGGCGCTCCGCCACGGGGCGAACACGGCTCCGGTCGGATCAGCGGTGACCGCGAACGTGCCGACCTTGTCCATCACGGTCGTTGGCATGTAGACGCGGCCGCCCTGCGTCTCGATGGTCGCCACCGTCGCCGCGACGTCGTCGACGACGACGTAGCCGAGCCACGCGGGCGGCTGGTGCTCGTTGGCGCTCCGCGCACGCATGCCGCCGATCATCCGATCCCCTGTCTTCACGTGGACGTAGTCGCCCTCGCTCCGCTCGAACGTCCAGTTGAAGACCTCGCCGTAGAATCGCTTGGCGCCGTCGACATCGGTGGTGGTGAGATCGTGCCAGACGAAGCGGTGCTGGTTCATGACCGCAGCGTACGTACACGCCGTGGCGGCGGGAAGGTGCGCGGTCCACTCCCGCAGGGCGCAGCGCAGCGCCGAACTACCGACGCAGCTTCCCGTCGATCATCCTGCGCGAGCGACGACGTGCAGCGCGCTCAGCGGCTGATCAGCTCGACGTCCACAGTCGCCGCGGCCTCGTCCTCGTGCAGCGACACCGTGACGTTCGCCGGCTTGCCACGCCGACCGAGGTTATCCGCGAGCGTCTGCCGCGCGCGCTCGATGCGATTGGCGAGCGCGTCATCACCGGTGGTGAGCGTCACGACCGCTGCGGCGTTCGCGCTCGCGCCACGCACGGTGACCTCGCCGAGCTTGAACATGCGGCCCGAGGTGATCTGGAACGTGATGTACGCGCCACCCGAGGCGGCGAACGTGACGGTGGCGGGCTCGACGCGCGCAGAGAGATAGCCGCGCGCGACCAGCTCGGCCTCGAGTGCGGAGCGATCCTGCACGAGGCGATTCGCATCGAGCTGGTCACCACGATGCGTGGCGAGCACATCGCGCAGGGCGGCGAGCGGGAGGCCACGGCCACCATCGAGCGAGACGCTCTGGACCTGCTGGGTGTGCGTGATCGAAGGCTGCGCCTCGGCCTGGCTGCCCGGGAGCCACGACGACGAGGTCGCGACCGCGATCCAGGTGGTTGCGGCCATCGCGGCCGTCAGGAGGAAGAGCGAGCGCACGCGGCGGTGATGTGCAACCGCAAGACCAGGTCCGAGGGGAGTTAACTAGCCGAGATTGCTAGCCCGGGGGTGGGGTGCCACTCGCCGGGTGTTCACAGCGTATCCCACTGCTCACGAACGGCTAAGTGCTCACGGCAGGGGCGAGGTCGCGGTGTTACCGAACCGGTCCTGGACCCGGACCTTGGCGGCCGACCCGAGATCAGCCACCTGGGCGTTTCCGGAGGCATCGGTCGCGACGGTGGCGCTCGACAGAACTGCATCAGCCGCCGTCAGGAGCTCGACGGTCACCTGCTGGCTCCTCACCGGTACCGGCTGGTTCGAGCTGAGCGACATGTCCATCAGGCGCCACCCCTTGGGCGCGTGCCACGACACGCCGACCTTCACGTTGCCCGCGGTGCGCGAGGGTGCGCCGAGCACCACGCCACCCGCGATCACCGCGAACGGATCGGAGTCCAGCGACCAGCCCGCGCCCTCGACGTGGAACCGGTAGTTGCCGAGCGGGAGCCCGCCGCGATCGGAGAGGTTGTCGAGGCCCGGCGCACCGACCCACGGAACCGCTTGCCACTCGGCGACCCAGAAGTGCGTCTGCGGACCGGAGCGCTGCAACGGCGATGGGGTGTACGCGATCGTGACCTCCATGTCCTCGACGGGTCGACCACTGCGCCGCGTGACGTTCGCGAACGCGCCTGGGGTGCCGGTCTCCTTCTGCAGCGTCACGTGCGGCGTCCGAGTCAGCGGGTCATCGCCGATCCAGGTGAAGGTCGCGATGCCGGAGACGCGAGAGATCGTCGCCTGTGGCTGGGCCTGCGCCGGCTTGCCGGTGCGCGCGTAGACGAGGTCGGGGACGGTCGCGGGCACGGTGCCGCGCATCTGTGCCGGCTCGTCCTTCGGCAGGTTGTCGGTGATCGTCGCGGTGGCGAGGCGCGTGGCGCCATCCGTGGTGCCGTCCTCGCGCATCGGCGTCAACGCGAGCGGGAGGAGCGCGGCGAGGCGCTCCGCGACGAGCTCGGCCTCGAGCGGGCCGCCGAACGTCACGCTCGGCTCGTATCCACCGAGCACCCAGTCCTCGGGGCGGAGCATGTAGCCGATGTGGCCCTGCGCGTAGCCGACGACGATCGTCTTGTCGGGCAGCGGTGACAGCTCGCGCACGCGGCCCGCGAGCAGCACGCTGAGCTCGCCCGGCATCGTGCCGAGGAGGTACTCGCCGATCCGCAGCGCGGACACCGTGGTGCGGGTGGTCTCGCAGACCGGGTGAGTCTCGTCGACGCCGAAATCGATCTTGAAGATGCCGCCGAGGATCCCGCCCGCCACATCGAGGCGGAGGCAGGAGCCGTACGGCAGGATGCCCTCGGTGCCGGGGATCTGCGCGGCCGGGAACATCGGCTCGCCGGTCTCGCACAGCGCGGCGCCCACGGGTGCGTTGTACTCGTCGATCGGCGAGGCCAGCTTGCCGCCCTCCATCACCACGCCATCGGGCACGCGGTTCAGATCGAACGGCGCATAGGTCAGCGCGCCATCGCGGATCTTGTAGGTCTCGGGGAACGGGCCGGTCTCGACGGAGCGCGTGAGCATCTCGAGCTCGATCGAGTCACGCATCGCCGCGCCCGCCGAGGTCCACGCTGCCATCAGCTCGGTGACCGCCGCGCGGCCGTGACCTTCCTCGCCGGTCCAGCTGAAGCACGGATCGGAGGGCTTGCCGGGGTGCGCGTTGCAATCCACGCCGCCGTGGCCCGAGGCGGAGACATCCGCGCCCGCGCTCTGGAGGTGCATCACGACGACCTGCGAATCGAACTGCTCGGCGAGCTGGCGCTCGAGGGCGCCCACCGCATCGCTCGAGGCGAACGGGTTGTCCTCGCCGTTGAGCGTGGGGTGCTGGCCGAAGATCGGGACGATCGCGATCGGCGCGCCCGACGCGGTGTCCACGCGGAACAGGAACATGTGATCGTCCTTCTTGTTCCCGCCCGGCAGCATGTTGTTCTCGCCGCGGCGATCGTGGTTGATCTGATCCGTCGGGTCGAAGTTCGTGGTCGAGAACACGCCGAGCTTCGCCGGCACGCGGGAGCCGAGCGCATCGCGCGCCGCGCCCTCGCACGCATCGAGGAACCGCTTGTAGACCACATCGCGGAGCTCGCCCGAGCCGAGCTTGAGCGGGCCGTGCCCGGTGAACTGCGCCCACGCCGAGTGCGAATGCGAGGTGGCGATGATGACCTTGCCCGCATAGTCCGGGCCCAGGCGCTGCTCGAGATCGAACAGCATGCCCTCGTACGCGAAGATCGCATCGAGCTTGATGATGACGACGGTCTCGCCGCCGGCGGTCAGCGCGAGCGCCTTGACGCGCGGCGCGGACTCCACACCGATCGAGGGATTGAACGTGCCCGAGGTCGTGACCTTGCGCGTGTCCACCGAGCCCGCCGAGCTGAGGAAGCCCGCGCGCCCCGTGTATCCGCCGAGCGCGGTGCCCACCGGGATGTCGAGCACGCGCTCCGCCGCGCCGGCCGTCAGCGACCCGGCGGTGACGGTGCCACCTGCCCGCGCGGTGGCGGACATCGGCAGGTACGAGCAGCTCTCGGTGGTCACGCCGCTGTCGGCGGGCGCCGGTGCGTCGTCGCCGCAGCCGATGGGTGCGACCGCGAGAGCGACCGCGAGCGTGGAGAAGGTGAGCCGTGCGAGTCCCGAGCGCATGGGCGCGTGCATAACACGCGGCCGGCACCGACGGAGAACGAACTACTGCAGGTCCTTCGTCAGGCTCACCGTCTTGTCGGGCTCGATCGCGACCTGGTAGGTGAACTTTTCGGCCCCGACCAGGAACGTCACCTTGTGCTTGCCGGCGGGGAGCATCATCGAGGCCGGGGTGGTCTTCCCGCTGTCGACCCCGTCGATGAAGATGCGCGCCGCGGGCTTGGACTGGAGCTTCAGCGTCCCGGACTGCGGCCCTCCGAGGTCGAAGATGCCGTTGCGCTCGCAGATCTGGACGATCCCGGTGGTGGTGGCGGGGGACAGCCGCGCGTAGTGACGGCGCGCACTCTCGGCGTTCTTCGAGCGACACGCCGCCATGAACGCGAACCTCTCGAGCGCGCCATCGGGCCTGCACGCCATCGACGCCTCGAACGAGCGGAGCGCCACGGCGTCCATGCCGGTCTGCAGCGCGTCCTCGCCCTTCTGGCGGAGGGCATCGGCATCGCACGACGCCCCCGACAAATCGATCACGATGCCGTTGCGCACGCAGATCTGGGTGATGCCCATGGCCTCTGCCGCCGGGACCTGGCTTAGCCACCGCCGCGCCTTCGCGACGTTCTTCGAACGGCACGCCGACATTGCCGCGAGCCGGATCGCCTTGGGGTCCGACTTGCACAGGATCGCCCGCTCGAACGAGGCGAGCGCGGCGGCATCCATGCCGGTCTGGAGAAAGTCCTGGCCCTTGGTCATCGCGGTGTCGAAGTCACAGGCTGGCGCGGGTGCGGGTCCTTGCCCGCCGGCTTGAACTTCGCGCAGCACGCGCCCGCATAGTTATTGAGGACGCACGACACCTCGTCGCAGGTCCCGCTCGCCACGGTCTTCGACGATCGATCGAGCTGGAACGAGTACGAGAACGTCCCGCCCGTGGGCGTCGGCGAGAACCTCAGCGCGGTGATCACGTTGCTGATGCACGTGGCCTGCGAGCTGAACGCATTCGGCAGATGGAGCGCCACGTTCGAGACCACGCCATCGGGAGCGACCATGACGTCGGCATCGATGTTGCCGGTGTCGGCCACGCCCTGGAGACACTTCCGCACGGCAGGGACGCTCTTGCCCATCAGGATGTCGATCTCTGTGGGATCGAGCGCGACTGCCGACGGCGAGCTCAGGGCGAGCTTCCGCTTGAGCTCCTCGATCTGACGATCCTTTTCGGCGAGCTGCGCCGCATAGTCGGGGCCGGCGCCCACCGTGATCCGATCCGGCGTGGGCGGGATCGGGCCGCGCAGCTCGAGCGTGGCGCCCGGCGCGACGGTGACCGTCTGCCCTCCGTTGGTGACCTTGACCCGCCCTTCGTAGACGATCACCGTGACCATCGCGACGACCGCGGCCGTGACTGCACTCGCACCGATCACACGCGCATCCGAAAGGTTCATCTTGACCTCCACGCGCAGGCTCGCGCCTGTCGCCTCGACCGACGCCACCATGGCGCCGGCATCGATCACGAACGTGTCATCGCCGGCGACGGTCCAGCTCGCCGCACCGCGAGACTGCGTCACCGCCACCATATGCTTGTCGCGCCGCCAGTGGATCTGTGTGCCGGGATCGAGCTGCGCGCTCGACGCCCCGAGGTCGAGCTGCTGCGCCGCCGCCGCCACCACATCGCCCTCGCCGTTCTTCGGCGCGCGCTGGATCCCCCACAGCGCGAACGCGACCGCGGCCGCGACCACCGCGGCGATCCCGCCGGCGATCCACCAGCGGCGCGTGGGTTTCTCGCTCGCCTCGACGGCGGCCGCCGCGGATGCGGGCTCGCGGACGCGCGCGATCACGGCGTCGGCGAGGCCCGCGCTCGGGGGCGGGACCTCCCAGGCCGAGAGGTCGTAGTCGCTCGAGAGTTCGTCGTCGCGATCACGCATGAGGGTCTCCAAGGTGCGCACGCAGCGCCGTGCGGGCGCGTGCGAGGCGCGACTTCACCGTGCCGAGATCGAGCTCGAGCACGCTCGCGATGTCCTGATAATCGAGGTCGTGATACTCGCGGAGCACGAACACCGCGCGCTGCGCATCGGGGAGTGCGGCCACGCCGCGCGCGATCGCCGCACCCAGCCGCTGGCGCTCGGAGGCCGCATCGGTGCGATCCTCGGCGAGCAGCGAGGCCGAGAGCTCGGCGTGCTCCGGGCGGCGCAGCTCGTTCAAGGTCAGCCGCGTCGCGATCGTCAGCATCCAGGTCGACAGCGAGGCCGGCCCGGCCGGATCGAACCCGGGCAGTGCGCGCAGCACGCGGACGAACGTCTCCTGCGTCAGATCCTCCACGCGGTGACGCGCGCGCCCCGCGAGTAGCCGCCAGATCAGTGCGTGGATCGGCCGCTGATAGCGATCGATCAGTTCACGCCAGGCGCGCTCCTCACCGCGCTGCGCACGGCGGAGCGTGAGCTCGTCGAGCGGCTCGGTCGGGCGAGCTCGGGCGGCCGCGGGCATCGGTACGGGGTATCACCCGCGACCCCGCGAAAGGTTCCACCCGCCGCGACGATTTATCGATCGTCTTGTTGTTCGTCGGGCTCGCGAACGCGTCGCGAAGCCTCAGGGCTGCAGAAACGTCGAGATTCGCTTGGGATCTGCGGCCGCCGGGAACTCGAGCGAGCTCACCGCCGTCTCCACACACTTCACGATCTTGAGATCGACGTTCGCCAGGTCGTGGGCGATGGTCTTGACCTCGACGTTCTCGACCCGGCCAGAGGGCGCGATCTCGATCGAGAGACGGACCTGCACGTTCGGGTGCTTGGCCATGCACTGCTCGAGCGCAGGCCGCGCCGAGCGCAGCGTGACCACGTACGGATCCTCCTGCGGCGGATCGACCTTCGCGACCCGGTGACCCGCACCGCAGCCTCGCATCTTCTGCACGGCCGGCCGCGGGCCGACCATCGCCGCGCCCGCGGTGGGCCACGCGTAGACCAGCACACCAGCGGTGGCGAGGGTTGAGAGGACCAGTGCGCAGCGTGTCCGTACTGACTCCGCGAACCTCATCCCGTCAGTCTCGCACGCCGGTGGCAGGGGCGTCGAGGCCGCGATTCAGGGCGTCCCGGACCGCGTCGTACCGCTCCGGGAGCTCGACGGGAACGTTGCGATACCGCGGGGATGGCACGTCGGTCAGCCGCGCCTCGTGATAGCCGACCTTGAAGTCCGCGAACTTGAGGCCGCTGGCGGTGGAGATCACGACGACACGATGGTCCCGCGTGACCTCGCCCCGCGCCGCCAGCTTGGTCAGGGCCGCCAGGGCGACACCGGTGTGGGGACAGGTGAACAAGCCGTCCCGGTCGGCGTGCGCGGAGGCATCCGCGAGCTCGGCCTCACTGGCGATCTCGACCACGCCGTCGAACGCGCGCAGCGCCCGGACCGCCTTCTTGAAGCTGACCGGGCTCCCGATCTGGATCGCCGAGGCCAGCGTGGTCTTCGCCTTCACGGGCACGAGCTCCGCGAAGCCGGCCTGGTAGCTCGCGTACAGCGGGCTCGCGTGCGCCGCCTGCGCCACGCAGATCCGCGGCCGCTTGGTGACGAGGCCGAGCGCGAGCAGCAGCTCGAACCCGGCGCCGAGCGCGCTGACGTTGCCGAGGTTGCCGCCGGGGATCACGATCCAGTCCGGTACGGTCCACCCGAGCTGCTGCGCGAGCTCGATCGCCACCGTCTTCTGGCCCTCGAGCCGGAGCGAGTTCATCGAGTTCGCGAGGTACACGCCGTCTTTGTCGGCGAGCTCCTGCACGAGCCGCATGCAGCCATCGAAGTCGGTGTCGATCGCGAGCACGAGCGCGCCCGCGGCGAGCGGCTGCACGAGCTGTGCGGTGGAGATCTTGCCTCGCGGGAGGATCACCACCGAGCGGAGCTGCGCGGCGGCGGCATAGGCGGCGAGCGCGGCCGAGGTGTCGCCCGTCGAGGCGCACGCCACGGCGCGGAGCTGCTGCCCGTTCGCCACCATCTGCTTGACCATCGAGACCAGCACCGTCATCCCGAGATCCTTGAACGAGCCCGAGTGCGAGGTGCCGCACTGCTTGACCCGCACGTCGCCGAGCCCGAGATCGGCGGCGAACCGCGGGATCGGCGTGAGGTGCGTGGCGCCCTCGCGCATCGAGACGATGTTGGCCTGCGCGAGCTGCGGCGCCACCCACTCGTGCTTGCCCCACACGCCGCTGCCCCACGGCTCGTCGGCGTTCGCCGTGCCCCAGCGCTCCGCGAACAGCCGCTTCCACTCGGCGGCGGAGCGCTCGCGCAGCGCGGCGAGATCGTGCACCACCTCGAGCAGATCGCCGCAGCGCGGGCAGCGATAGATCACCTGATCGAGCGGGAACGCGCCGGGACACCCGGCGATACAGCGGAACTCCGCCGAGAACGGCATGGAGAGACTCTACCCCAAGGGCACCGGCTCGCCTGCTGCTCGGGGGTGCCGCGTGCGATGCTCTACGCGTGTGGCGTCGTGTCGATGACGTACTGCGGTTCATCTACGTCCTGCTGTCGCCCGCGATGATCGTCGCGCTGGGGATGGTGGTGCCGATCGGCGGCATCATGATCTCCGCCGGCCTGGCGACCGCGATCGCGCTGACCGGCTCCACACAGTGGATCCTCCGGGTCAGCACGCTGAAGCTGATCGGCAAGCCGCTGGCGAAGTTCGCGAAGCTCGGCGAGTACTACCGCGTCCACACGCCGAGGCCCCTCCTCTACTACGTGCTGTTCCCGGTGCTGTTCCCGTACTGGCTGTTCAAGCGCACCGCGCGGCAGGAGTTCCTCGCATACAAGCGGATCGGCGCCCTCGCGCTGATCGTCACGATCGGCGGCACGTTCTACGACTACTTCCACAACTGGGTGCCGCTGCCCCGCAAGTACTTCTTCGGCGCGCTGTTCAGCACGTTCGTACTGCAGCTCCTGATCACGTTCATGTTCGTGATGCCGATCGTGACCACGCTGATCGTCTATCAGCGCAAGGCGCACCGGAAGAGCATCGCCACGCTGCTCGTCCTCGGCCTGGTGCTCGGCGGCGCGATGTTCGCGACGATGCGGCAGGTGGACCAGGTCTCGTTCGCGGTGCAGGCCCGCGTGCGCGCGCGGATCAAGTGGCAACCCGAGGAGACCCGCGCCGCGATGGTGGCGGCGCTCGATGCCGGGCTCGCGTCGCAGGTGGAGCACCGTGGGGACTTCGATGCCGCACGGGAGGCCGCGCGGAAGCGCCTCGAGCCGGTGTTCCACGCCGACGAAGCGCGGGCGTTCCACCTGATCAGCTCGGACGGCGTGGTGATGATCTACGCGAAGACCCGGAATCACGAGCTGGCGTGGTCCGCGCTCGCGCTGCGCACGAACAAGACGATCACCAGCGCGGCGGACCTCCCGCCAGAGCTGCGAGAGCAGCTCGGCCTGCCCGCTACGGCTTCGGCTTGGCCTTGATGATGACCTGGTTGTCCTTGACGACGACCGAGAACTCCACGCCCTTGGCCTTGTACTGCTCCATGATCTTCGGAGCCTGCGAGTTGATCGTCTTCAGCAGCTTGCCGTAGGCGCCCGGACCCGCGTCCTCGCCGACGGCCTGCTTCGCCTTGACGTACTTCGCGTACAGCGCGTTGACGTCCGCATCGTTCATGCCGGGCGGTGGGCGCATCGCGGGTGGCTGCTCGGGGCGCGGCATCGGGGTCGGGCGCGCCGGAGCGGCGGGCGGCTGACGAGGAAACGGGCCCTGCATCGATTCCACGGGCACGGCGGGTCGCTGCTGCGAGGAGCCCGGCGCGATCGGATTGGGACGCGTGACCTGCGACGGTGCAGTCGGTGCGCGGCCCGGTGCGGGGACGGTCGGGATCGGGCCACTCGCGCGGTTGGGCGACACGCCCGGCACGGTGCCCGCGCGCTGCGGCGCCACGAACTTCTGGCTCTGCGTCGGCGGCTGCGGAGGCTGCGACGGGCGCTGCGCCGGCATCGGCTGGCTCTGCGACGGCGGTGGCTGCGACGGCCGCTGCGCCGGCATCGGCTGGCTCTGCGACGGCAGCGGCTGCGACGGCCGCTGCGCCGGCATCGGCTGGCTCTGCGACGGCAACGGCTGCGATGGGCGCTGCTGCGGCATCGGCTGGCTCTGCGACGGCAACGACGCGCGCTGCTGCGGCATCGGCTGGCTCTGCGACGGTAGCGGCTGCGACGCGCGCTGCTGCGGCATCGGGGGCGCACCTGGGCGCTGCTGTGGCGTGGCCGGGACGCCCGGGCGTGCGGGCGCGGCGGGACGTGCGGCGACCGGCGGCGGCTTCGGCGGCGCGGTGAACCCGGTGTCCTCCTGGTCGTCGTCGTCGTCGGGCAGCGCCATCGCGTCGGGGTTGGTGTCGTCCGAGACCGAGGCGAAGAACGCATCGATGTCGAGCTCGCCGTCGTCCGCGCCGAGCACGTGCTCGTTCTTGCGGACCGCGTTGCGAACCACCTGCGATTCGCCGATCTGGGCCGGCGCGTCGTCGGCCGCGTCGGCACCCTCGCTCTCGGCCCCGCCGCGCCGCTTGGCGATCGCGCGCGCCTGTTCACGGTCGCGCTTGACCTGCTCCTGCATCCGCTTCGGCATCGAGGCGAGGATCTCGTCGGGGATCTCCTCGCCGCTCTGCGCGGCCTTGCGGCTGATCCGCTGGAGCTGCCGGATGTACGTGCCTTGCTCGATCTGGCGCAGCGTGCGGCGCCAGTACGAGTTGTACGAGCCGAACTTCTGCTGGATCGTCGCGAACCGGTACCGCAGGCCGGTGTTGCGGATCTGGATCTGCATGATGTCGCGGATCCGGCGCTCGATGTCGTTGTGCAGGTGCGACGGCGGCTGCTTCTGCATGCCGAGGAAGTACTGCTCGTAGAGCGTCTTCAGACGCTCCATCGTCTTGTCGATGTAGTCGAGGAGCTCCTCGACATCAACCGCATCAGGCTGGCCGGACTTCGAAGCCACGAGCGCCGAGGATAGCAGTTTCTGCTATAGCGTCGGCGGCGGTTCGTGTCGGTCCTTTACTTCCTCCTGCTCGTCGGTGTGCTCGTGCTGATCCACGAGCTCGGCCACTTCGTGGCCGCGAAGCTGCTCGACGTGCGGGTCCTACGGTTCTCCGTCGGCTACGGGCGCCCGCTGGTCCGGGTCAAGCTCGGGGAGACCGAGTACCAGATCGGTGCGTTTCCCCTCGGTGGCTACGTGCGGATCCAGGGGATCGAGAACGCGGAGGACGGGGGTAAAGGCGGAGACACCGGCCGCAGCTTCGCGAGCCGTCCGCTATGGCAGCGGCTCGTGATCGTGCTCGCCGGCCCGGCCGCCAATCTCCTACTCCCGGTGATCATCTACTTCGTCCTGTTCGCCGGGCACACCACCCTCCCCGCCGCCGTGATCGGCGACGTGCTCGACGGTGGCGCCGCCGCCCGCGCCGGCCTCGAGCCCGGAGACCGCGTGCTCGAGATCGATGGCCACGCCGTCCGCTACTGGGAGGAGCTCGAGAACACCGTGCGGTCCTCGCCGGGCAAGGAGCTCCACCTCCGGGTGTCCCGCAACGGGAAAGTCTTCGAGAGGTACCTCACGCCGATCGAGGACACCGTCCGCAAGCGCGATGGCCAGGTGGCGAGCCAGGGCCGGGTGGGCATCACGCACGCGCCGTTCGTGCCGCTGGTCGGCGTGATCGATGGCGCCTCCCCTGCCGCCCGCGCGGGCCTGCGCACCGGCGATCTGATCATCAGCGTCGATGGCCAGGCCGTGCGCAACTGGCGCGACGTGCAGCGCCAGCTCGGCCGGTTCGCCCGCCGCACCAGCATCGTGTACTTCCGCGGCACCGAGATCCCCGGCGTGCCGCAGATCGAGCTGCTCGGTGCCGGCTTCGCGGATCTCGTCCCCGAAACCCAGGTCGATGCCACGCTCAACCGCCAGACCTATACCGGCCTCGAGCACGCCGAGATGTTCGTCGCGCACGTGGATGCCGGCTCCCCCGCCGATGGCGCGGGCCTGCGCCCCGGCGATCTCGTGGTCTCGCTCGACGACAAGCCCGTGGCGCACTGGATGGATCTCGATCAGCGCCTCCAGGCCGAGCCCAACAAGACGTTCAAGCTGACCTGGCGCCGCGCCGCCGCCGGCAACGCGCCCGCCGTGACGCTGACCGCCGAGGTCACCCAGGTCTGGCGCAAGCAGCTCGACGAGTACGACCACACGATCTCCCGCCTCGTGTTCGGCGCGCGCAACGACGTGGACCGCGGCAACGGCGCGATGGTCGCGATCGATGGGCGCGTGGGCTATGCGATGAGCAAGGCGTTCCAGCGCACCGGCGAGACGATCTCCACGATGACCCGCGGGTTCTTCCAGATCGTCGGCGGCGACACGCCGGGCGAGGCGCTCGGCGGACCGATCATGATGTACCGGGTGGCCTCGGTCTCCGGCAACCAGGGCTGGGACAGCTTCCTCCTCATGCTCGCCCTGATCAGCGTGAACCTCGGCCTCATCAACCTGCTCCCGATCCCGATGCTCGATGGCGGCCACCTGCTCGTGTTCGCCCTCGAGGGTGCGCGCCGCAAGCCCCTGACCGCGAAGCAGCGCGAGCGCATCCAGCTCGCCGGCCTGATCCTGATCGGCCTCATCACCATCCTCGCGATCCGCAACGACGTGATGCGGTTCTTCTTCCAGTGAAGCTCCTCGGCCTCGATACCGCCACGCTGACCTCGGGCATCGCCGTGCTCGATGGAGAGCGCGTGCTCGCCGAGAGCCGCCACGATGCGAGCGGCCGCACCGCGGATCTGCTCGTCGCGATCGATGCCACCTGCAAGCGCGCGGGCGTCCTGCCCGGCGAGCTCGACGCCGTGGCCGTGGGCGCGGGCCCGGGCTCGTTCACCGGCCTGCGGATCGGGATGGCCACCGCGAAGGGCATCGCGTTCGCCGCGGGCAAGCCGCTGTGGGCGGTGTCGTCGCTCGCCGCGCTGGCGTGGAACCTCCCGGGGTTCGTCGTCGCGGTCCTCGATGCGCGCAAGGGCGAGGTCTATGCCGGCTGCTATCGCGACGGCCTGCTCGTCGACGTCGAGCGCGTGCTCGCCCCCACCGCGGTCGCGCCGTGGGTCGCCGGCCTCGCCGGTGAGGACACCATCACGTACGTCGGCGATCTGCTCGCGCCGGAGGTCACCACGCCGTCGGGCGTCGCGGTCGCGCGCCTCGCCCTCGCCGGCCTGCGCGTCGATGTGGTCACCGGCGGCGCGCCGACGTACATCCGCAAGGCCGAGGCCGAGGTCATGTACCCGGATGGTGTGCCCGGCGCGATGCGGCGACCCGAGAAGTGACCCGCGCGTGAACGGTGCTATCGTCAGGAGGCCTGCCGGATCGCAGGCGGAGGCTGCGTGAGCACACAGACCGAGGTCTCGAAGGAATCCCTCCTCGCAGAGCTGACCGCGGAGCATCGCCGGCTCGACGAACAAGTGCAGATCCTCGAGCGCCGCCGCTCGCTGAGCCCCGCCGAGCAGGCCGAGGTCAGCCGCCTGAAGAAGCAGAAGCTGCTGACCAAGGATCGGATCGCCAGACTGGCGTAGTGCAGCTCACCCCCGAACAGATCGACAAGCTGCGGGCGATCGGCCTGCGCCTCGATCGAACGGGGACGTTCTGGCAGGAAGGCGCCCCGGTCACCCACGCCCGGCTCCGCCAGGCGCTGCTCCGCTGGCTCGACGTGCGCCCCGATGGCCGTGACGTCATCAAGCTCGACGACCAGCGCTACGCGTACGTCGACGTCGAGGACGCCCACCTCCGCGCCCTGTCCGCGCGCTGGGAGGGCGATCGCTGCCTGATCCTGTGGGACGACGACCAGGAGGCCGAGCTCGCCTACGCGACGCTGCGCCAGGCCGCGGACCACGCGCTCTACGCCCAGGTGCGCGGCGTGCTGCGCGGGCGGATCGCCGGCCCCGCGTATCACGCCGTCGCGGAGCGGATCGTCGAGGTGCCCGGAGGCTTCGCGCTCGATGCGGTGGGGCAGCGGTTCGGGATCACCGACGCCGCGTAGCCGTCACCGTCCTGCCACATCGAGTGATCACATCGATCTCCAAGACAGGAGGTCACCATGTGGAGATTCCTTCGCAAGCGACGCGCGCTCCGTGCCTTCCGCACCCGGCTGTTCCGGCACCTGCGGATGACCTATGGACGCAAGCTGTTCTACTCGACCGACGAGGTTCGCGAGTCCACGGCGTGGCTGCGGATCAACGACGAGTTCGTCTGCTTCGCCTTCGCGATGTTCTGCGACCAGGCCACGTTCGATGCTCACCACCTCGCGAACGGTGAGGCCTGCGACTACGCGGCGATGCGCAGCGAGGTGTTCGCGCACGTCGCGAACGTTCCGGTCACCGCCGGCACCGTGCCGTGGATCGATGGCCACGACGGCCATGGCGCCGAGCATCACGGCGGGCACCACGACAGCGGACACCACGTCGACTCCGGCCACCACGGCCACGACTGGGGCGGGTTCGACGGCGGCGGATGCGACAGCGGCGGCGGGTTCGATGGTGGCGGTGGCCACGGCGGGCACTGCGATTAGGGGAGCAGGCTCGGGCCCACGATGATCGGCATCGGGGGCTCGCCGCGCGAGATCTGCTGCCACGTCGTGGACCACACGGACCAGTACAGCGGCTCGCGCCCGAACAGCGCATGGCGCCCGCCGAGATCGAACAGCTGGCCACCGTACGGCGCGCCGCGGACGATCGGCGTCAGCTTCGCCGCGTTGAGATCGTAGATCGCCTCGGTCTCGAAGCCCTCACCCGGCCACACCACGAGGCCCTCGTCGGCGATGTCGTAGGGCGGCGTCTCCTGATCGTCCGGCTTGAGCGCGTGCTCGAGCTGCTCGCGGAGGAGCTCCACGCCCGAGAGCTTGTAGAACCCGGCGAGGGCGATCACGAAGATCTTCTGCTGATCCTCGTCGAGCTGCGCGGTCCAGCCCGGCTCGGCGAGCCCGCCGACGATCCAGCCGGATTGCAGCTCGAACCGGATCGTCGCGGGCGTGGTGCCGATGCTCGGGCACGCGATCGTCATCTGCACGCAGTTGGAGCCGATGTCGATCCGGCCGAGCGCGACGTCGGTGGCGCGGAACGCCGGGACCTCGACGAGCATCGAGACCAGCTGTCGATCGACGAACTTCGCGATCGCCTCTTCCACGTGGTGCAGCGCCTCGTGCTGCTTCGCGATGCCCTTCTCGTCGCCGCGCCACGCCGCGCGCCGCAGCTTGGTGAACAGCTTCGGGATCGTGCCGGAGTGAAAGCCCGGGCGGAGAAACCCGACCATCGTCTCGCCGTGGTGGCCGATCACGAGTGGCTTGAGCGTCAGCGGCCGGCTCGCGCGATACAGCTTCCAGTTCTCCTTGAGCTCCCAGACCAGGAAGCCCGCGAGCCCGGGGAGCACGAGCACGGTGAACGTGGCGAACCCGCCCGCGAGCCCGGGGCCGAGCAGGCCCTCGGTGGCGCCCGCCACGCCGCCATAGATCGAAGGGATGATCGGGATCATGATCTTGGCGGCCACGGTGACCACCGGGAAGTGCTTGATCGGGTTCGTCGTGGGCTCGATGAACAGATCCACGTACAGGCGCAGCACGTACGCGATCACGAACCAGAACGTGCCGAGCACGCCCTTGATCACCAGCTTGATCGAGGACTGCCCGCTGCGGAACCGCAGCAGCTCGTCCACCCGGTAGAGCGCGCGATCGACGAGATCGGCGAGCTTGCCGAAGAACTCGAGGATGTACTTCACGAGGCCCGGCACGATCCGGGTGGTGAACTGCTTGCCGGAGATCACGAGCCAGTCCGCGAGCTTCTCCTCGACGAGCCGGCCGAACCGCGAGTTGAAGGTCAACACCGCGACCACGAACACGCCGCCCGCGACCCACCACCCGCCGAACGGCAGGGCGATCGCGGCGAACACCGCCGGGCGGATGAGCCAGCGATTGACGCGGCTCTCGAAGAACTGCCGCATCACCGGGTGGGTCCAGATGCCGACGGGGATGTCCCACAGCACGAACCGCACACCGCGCCAGACCATCCGCAACACCCAGCCGAGCGCGCGACGGAACGGGCCCACGTGGATCACGAGGAACAGGAACGCGGTGCCGCCGTAGATCATCGGGCGCGTCGCGATCTCGGGGTGCACGTGGAACAGCTTGTTCGCGAGCGGGCCCACCATGTGCTGCAGGCCCTCGAGCGCCGCGAATGCGCCGAGGAACGGGAGCAGCGCGTACAACGTCAGCATCCGGCCCACCCAGGTGCCGAACACGATCGACGACATCTTCTGCAGGAACCGCAGATAGATCTCACCGCTCCGGTACACGCCATCGAGCGAGGTCTCGAGGATCCGATCTACTTGGAGCAGGTGATCGCCTGACTTCAGCGCAGCCAGCGTGAGGTCCGGCATCTTGAGATCGTTCTTCGAGATCGCATCGCGCAGATCGCTCAGCGTCAGCCGGCCCACGGCGACGGCGCGATCGAGCAGCTCGTCGACGAGCTTCTTCTCGGCCACGCGCTCGGGGAGCGAGTGCGGCTCGAGGCCCACCTGATCGAGGGCGGCCTCCACCTTGGGGCGCAGCACGTCGCGCACGTTGGAGTCCGCGCGCTTCGTGATCTCGTGCAGCACCTCGGCGAGCCGATCGCGATCGTCGGCGAGCTCGAGCTCGCAGCCCGCGACCTTCGCGCTCGCCTGGTGGAGGTGCTTCGCCATCCGCACCTCGCGCGTGGCGGGGAGCGACCGCACGATCTTTCGCTTGCCGAGCGAGAACGCCCAGCTCACCACATCGACGACCTTGACCTCGCGCTCGGCGACGGTGCACGCCCACTGCAGATCGTAGAGCAGCCGCGCCCCGACGTTGAACCGGAGCGACTGCTGCGTGCCCGCGAAGTGCACCACCGGCAGCAGCGCATCGACCCAGCCCTGCGTCTTCGGGTCGCCGAGCGCCGTCGAGAGCCTCGCCACCAGCGCCTCGAGATCCGCGCGCGCCGCCGGCAGATCACCCGCGCGCGCCGCATAGATCGCCGCCCGCGCGAGGTTGCCCTTGGTGCGCGCCTTCGCGGCATCCTTGCGCGCGGAGCGATCCGCGAACTCGAGCTTCCCGGAGGCCGCGTACGGATCCACCGCCTGCACCACCGCCACCAGCGGACGTTCGGGGGCACGGGCCGGCCGCGAGGCGGCGAGCAGCGCATCGGGATCCAGGTCGCGCCGGATCGTGGAGAGGACGTGCGCGTGATCGGTCAGCGCGGGGAACGTGTGCTCGAGGGCGCGCGGCGCGAACCGCTCGAGCTCGAGGTAGAGCGCCACGAACTCGAGGTAGATGATGCTCTCGTCGGCCGGGGGCACGAGCAGGTGCTCCTGCCGCAGCACGGAGCGGATCTCGTCGAACTCGGTCTGGCCGATCGCATCGATGCGCTCGCGGATGCCCGCGGGGGTCAGCGCGCCACGGGCGACCGCCTCGTCGAGCGCGTGGTGGATGCGCGCGTGGAAGATCGCGCGCCACGCCTTGGACAGCGCCTCGGCCTCCCCCGCGACGAGCTTGGCCCGATCGCCGGTCACCACGATCACCCGCTCGGGGTGGTCAGCGCGGGCCAGGGCGGGCGGCAACGCCGCCTTCGGGAGCACGTAGGTGTGGTCGTGGGGCACGCGCAGGCCCGCGCCCCGGAGCTTCAGGTGGCTCTTGATGATCCGGCGGAGGACGCCGTCCTCGACCAGGATGGCACCCAGCGGGGCGAGCTCTTCGTCTACAACGTCCATCGGGGACACCGCACCGTACTCGTGAGGTACGCTGTCGTCCACATGCCCGAGCCGGTGCTCGAGATCCGGGACCTGGTGACGGAGTTCCGTACCGATTCCGGGACCGTGCGCGCGGTCGATGGGGTCTCGTTCGAGATCCCCGCCAGGACCACCCTGGGCGTGGTCGGCGAGTCGGGGAGCGGCAAGAGCGTGACCGCGCTCTCGGTGATGCGGCTGATCGCCGCGCCCGGCAAGATCGCCGCGGGCTCGATCAAGTACGGGGGCAAGGACCTGATGGCCCTCGCTCCGGCCGAGATGCGCAAGATCCGGGGCAACCGGATCGCGATGATCTTCCAGGAGCCGATGACGTCCTTGAACCCGGTGTTCACCGTGGGCGATCAGGTCGGCGAGGCGGTTCGGCTGCACCAGCACAAGTCCAAGGCCGAGGCGCGCAAGATCGCGATCGAGATGTTCGAGCTGGTGGGCATCCCCTCGCCCGCCGAGCGGATCGACAACTATCCCCACCAGCTCTCGGGCGGGATGCGGCAGCGCGTGATGATCGCGATGGCGCTCGCCTGCAAGCCCGATCTCCTGATCGCCGACGAGCCGACGACCGCGCTCGACGTCACGATCCAGGCCCAGATCCTCGATCTCCTACGCTCGCTGCAGCGCGATCTCGGGATGTCGATCCTGCTGATCACGCACGACCTCGGCGTGGTGGCGGAGACCTGCGACGAGGTCGTGGTCATGTACGCCGGGCGAATCGTCGAGAGAGCGGCCACCGAGGTGCTGTTCGCGACCCCGCGCCACCACTACACCGCGGGCCTCCTGCGCTCGGTGCCGAGCTACAGCGATGGCGATGCGGAGGCCGGCACCCGGACCCGGCTCGTCGAGATCAAGGGCATGGTCCCGAGCCTGGCGAACCTGCCGAAGGGCTGCAAGTTCGAGGATCGCTGCGAGGCCGCGCAGGAGCGGTGCCGTGCCGAGGAGCCGCCGCTGGTCCAGCTCGGCGCCTCGCACGTGCGCTGCCACTTCCCGCGCGAGGTGGCATGAGCCTCGTCACGCTCGACAAGCTGACCAAGCACTTCGGCCCCGTGCGCGCGGTCGAGGAGGTCTCGCTCGAGATCGAGCGCGGCGAGACCGTGGGCCTGGTCGGCGAATCGGGCTGCGGCAAGTCCACGCTCGGGCGCACGGTGCTCCGGCTCTACGAGCCGACCTCGGGCACGATCAAGTTCGACGGCAAGGACCTGACGAGGGTCACCCAGCGCGTGCTGCGACCGCTGCGGCGGCACATGCAGATGATCTTCCAGGATCCGTATGCGTCGCTCAACCCGCGGATGAGCGTGGGGGCCGCGATCGCGGAGCCGCTCGAGATCCACGAGCTCGCGCCCACCAAGGCCGCCCGCGAGGCCCGCGTCCAGGAGCTGCTCGCCAAGGTCGGCCTGCGTGGGGATGCCGCAAAACGCTACCCCCACGAGTTCTCCGGTGGCCAGCGCCAGCGGATCGGGATCGCCCGCGCGCTCGCGTGCAAGCCGCAGTTCATCGTGTGCGACGAGCCGATCAGCGCGCTCGACGTCTCGATCCAGGCGCAGATCGTCAACCTGCTCGAGGACCTCCAGACCGCCGAGTCCCTGACGTACCTGTTCATCTCCCACGATCTCAAGATCGTGCAGCACATCTGCGATCGCGTGGCCGTGATGTACCTGGGCCGGATCGTCGAGCTCGCCGAGGCCAAGGCGCTGTATCGCACCCCGAAGCACCCCTACACCCAGGCGCTGCTCTCGGCGGTCCCCCGGATCGACCCCAAGGCCCGCCGGGATCGGATCATCCTCCAGGGCGACGTCCCCAGCCCGCTGGCGCCCCCTTCCGGCTGTGCCTTCCACCCGCGCTGCCCCGTCAAGGACAAGCCGGAGGCGTGCTTCAAGGAGCTCCCCCGCCTGCGCGTGCTGAGCAACGGCACGCAGGCCGCTTGCCACGTGGCCGACTGACAAGGTGTAGAATAGTTCCAATGGGATCGCGCTCGGGAGAGCTCGCGATGCGTCCGCTTCCGGCGGTGTTGCTCGACCTCCACGAGGAGCTGGCGACGGGCACCCTGATCTTGAAGCGCGGCCGCGTGTCCAAGACCGTGGAGCTGGTCAACGGCAACCCCGTGTCCACGGCCTCCACCCCGCGCGACGAGACCCTCGGGCACTTCCTGGTCTCGAGCGGCGTGATCACCGAGGAGCAGCACCGCACCGCCGTGGCGCGCGTGGCCGAGGTGGGCGGCAAGCTGGGCGAGGCGCTGGTCGCGCTCCGCACCCTGACGGTGGAGCAGCTGATCGATCAGCTCGGCAAGCAGGCGCGCCACAAGCTGGTGCAGGCGCTGCGCTGGCCCCAGGGCGCCTGGCGGTTCGATGAATCGATGAACGCGATCGAGGGCATGCAGCTGCGCATGATCGAGGTCGTGCTGGAGGGGCTCAAGGAGACCGCCGTCGAGGATCTCGGGCGGCTGGCGCGACTCGATGGCATGAGCTTCGAGCTCACCGACCGCGGGAAGCGGATCCGGAACGAGCTCAAGCGCGTGTTCGGCGAGCGGGTGGTGGTGCAGCTCAGCGGCGGAGCGCCGATCGCGGAGATCGAGCGCTCGTTCCGCGATCGCGCGCAGGCCCGGCTCGCCATCGATGCGATGCTGATGTGCGATGCGGTCACCTCGATGGCGATCGCCGGCGTGGGGCTCGGGGCTGCCGCCGCGAGTGCCACCGCCGCTGCTGCGCTGAGCGCGCCCTCGCGCACGACAACCCGGCCGGGCGCCGATCTGTTCGATGCGCTGTTCGAGGATCTCCCGGAGGTCCCTGATGGTGCGGCGCCCCTCGAGTTCGACTCCGAGGATTCGGGCGTGGTCTCCCTCGAAGACGTCAACCAGGCGAGCACGCAGAACGAGCACGCGGTGGCGCTGCGGCAGACCCTGACCGCAGAGCACTCGCGGATCATGGGCGCGGATCACTACGCGGTGCTGATGGTGGGTCGCAAGGCCGACAACGACGAGATCGAGACCGCGTACCGGCTGCGCACCAGCCAGCTCGATCGCGGCGCCGCGATGATGACCGATCCGCGCGAGCGCTCGAAGCTCGGCGAGCTGCGCCAGATGTATGACGGCGCGCGCACGGTGCTCCAGGATGATCGGCAGCGCACGGTGTACGACCGCGAGCTCGCGGGCGGCGAGCTGGTCCAGGTGCCGCCGGCGATCGACACGGAGCTGAGCTTCCGCGTGGCCGAGGAGCTGATGGCGCGCAGGCAGTGGGTGCAGGCCACGGGTCACATCAAGACCGTGATCGCGCGCGCGCCGAACGAGGCCGATTATCACGCCGCTCTCGGGTGGTGCGAGTGGATGGCGGGAGGCGAGGTCGCCGCGGCCGGCGATGCCGCACGCGTGCACCTGAACGTCGCCCTCGCGATCAACCCGGACCACGCCGCCGCTCACGACTTCAAGGGGCGGATCGAGGCCAAGGTCCATCAGGACGATGCCGATGCCCTGTTCCACCTCGAGCGCGCCGTCGATCTCGATCCTTCCCGCGTGGAGGCGGTGGCCGCGATCGAGACCCTGCTGGTCGGCCGCGGTGAGCTGCGCCGCTGGGAGCGCGTCCTCAAGCGGATCCTGTTCCGGCTCCGCGGCAAGGCCACGGTCGCCGAGGCGAAGGCGTGGGCGCGCCTGTCTCGCCTCTACCTCGATCACCTCGACGATCCGCAGGGTGGCGCGGCCGCCGCTGCCACGGCGCGCAAGATCGCTCCGCGGGACTCCGATGTCGCCGCCCTCGTCACGCGCACCGAGCAAGCCGCGCCGCGCACCTCCGAGCCGATCCGCGCGGGCTGGCGTGAAGCGCTCGCCGATCCTCACTCCGGTGCCGCGCTCGTCAACAGCGCCGTCGCGAGTGGCCACGCGGATGCCGCGTTCCTCGCCGCCTCGACGATGGTCGCCCTCGGGAGCGCGGATGTCTCGATGGCCGCGCTCTACGAGCAGCACCGCGTGCGCGGCGCGAAGTTCCCCACCAAGCCGCTCGGGCGAGATCACTGGGGCCTGCTTCGCCACAAGGACGACAACGTCGAGCTCGGCGCGCTGATGGAGCTCGTCGCGCCAGCCGTGCACGCGCTCGCACCGATGACCCTCTCCGAGGGAGATCTCGACTCGGCGATGCAGCTCGGCGAGGCCGAGGTCCCGGCGCCGTTCGCGCGGCTGCGCAAGCAGATCGCCGAGCTCCTCGGGGTGGCGGTCCCCGCGGTGTACGCGCGCGTCGAGCTGGGCACGCAGATCCACGTGGTCGCCGCGGATCCTCCGGTGCTCGTGGCCGGCGATGAAGCCCTGACGGCGCCCGAGCGGCCCGAGCTGGTGTTCCGGCTCGTCCGCGCGATGACGTTCCTGTGGCCAGGACGCGCCGTGGGCGCCTCGCGGCCGGGGCGCGTGTTGCGATCCGTGGTGATGGCGGTGTTCCGCGAGGCCTCGGGCTCGGACGTCGGTCTCGACGATCCGCTCGCGGCCACGGCTGCCGACGCGCTCCGCACCTTGTCGGAGACCGCGCGGGTCCAGGCGCGGGCCGCTGCGCTGCGGCTGCTGTCGCGCGGCGGTGGGCTCAACCTGTCGCTGTGGGCGCGGTCGCTCTCGCGCACCGCCGATCGTGCCGGGATGCTGGTGTCAGGAGATGTCCCCGCCGCACTCGCGGGCGCGGCCGAGGTCGGCGACCTCGATCGAGATCTCCAGGAGTTCGCGTACAGCGCCGCGCACGTGAACCTCCGCAACCAGCTCGGGTTGTCTCGAACCTGATGTGGCGAGCGCTGATCCCGGCGCTGATGCTCGGCTGCGGCTTCACCGCACCGTCCGAGGTTCGGGTCCGGCGCTCGGTGGAGCACGTCTCCGTCGGCACCCAGCTCGTGCGCAGCCCCGAGGATCTGTCCTCGCTCGAGGCGACGTTCCTCCAGACCAACCCGACGATCATGGGCGGGACCTTGCGGATCCCGGCCGAGCACCGCGATGCCACCTCGTGGAGCGCGGTCCTCGATGGGCCGCTGCCGCTTCAGTTCTTCCTCCCCGACTATCCGATGCCGATCGCGCGGATCCTGGATCTCCCCCAGCTCGACGTCACCACTCTGTTCTTCGTGCTCGAGCACCCACAGCCTCAGCTCGCGCCCTCGGCGGCGACGTTCCTCCTCAATGTCGGGCTCGATCATCCCGTCGCCGCAGGCGAGACGTTCGCGATGTACACGGTGGGCTCCTGGAACTACGCGCCGGTGCCCGCGACCACTGGTGCCACGATGCTCGGGACGACGATCCAGCACGCCGCGATGGCGAGCCTCAGCGGACGCCCTCACGAGGCGATCACCCGCGAGGACGCCGCGTTCGTGCTCCGGGCGAGCAACAACGTCCTGACCGGGTTGTTCGCCGCGGCCCCGTTCGACCAGACCGGCACCGACACGCTCGCCGGCACGATGGTGCCGGTGGTCGCAGATCAGATGCTCGACACCTCGCTCGATCGTGACGCCGCGGCGACTCGCCTGCTCGGTGCTTCGCCTGCGGTCGGCAACGTCACCACCACGTGGTTGGTGACCGCGGCCCCGGGCGCGACGATCGCGTCGTCCTCCGGCCCCATCCTGGCCGCCGGCACCCTCGCCCCGGGGACCAAGATCCTGAACGCGCCGTACGGAAACCCGTTCGCGACGCGCAACTGGCCGGCGACCCTGTTCTGGCAGGCCTCGGGCAACCGCACGGTCATGACCGCCACACTCCCGGTCACGGCGTCCGCGGGGATCTACGAGTACTCGCTCGCGGCCGCCGGTGGATCGTCGACGCTGGCCGCAGGGCTGCCCCAGGCGCTGACCTTCGGTGGCACGCCGCTGTCCACCGACAACCAGGTGTTCCCGCTGCCGACGCAGCCCGTCGAGGTCGAGTTCCTGACCGATCGACCTGACTCCAGCACGCTCTATTCGCTGAGCCTCTACGAGCTGATCCCGAACGTCCAGAACACGGCCCTTACCTATCGGCCCGTCGTCTCGCTCACCGCGCTCGAGCCGCGATTCATGTTGCCCGCGGATCTGTTCAACCCCGACAAGCTCTACATCCTGCGCGCCGGCGCGACGGCGGGCGGCTACGAGCCCGGCGCCCTCGCCCGCGGCGCCCTCAACGCGCGCGCCCTTCCGTTTGCCGCGGGCTACCTCGACGGCGGCGTGTTCCAGATTCGCTGAGGCGCTATAGTCGGCCCGTGGACAAGCCGGAGCACCTGCGGACCGTCGAGAGCTCGCCCGGCGCCTGGCTCGCGCAGCGGCCGGCCGCCACCGTCGCCGCGGCCCTGGGCCTGCTGTCGTTCATCATCGTCGCCGTGTCCCAGGGCGAGCTGTGGGCCACGCCCGATTGGCGGATCAGCGTGCCGTGCTTCGCGGTCACCGCGCTCGCCTCGCTCGCCTCGCTCGCCCGCAAGGAGCAACGGGGCTACTGGCTGTGGACGATCGGCCTCGGCCTCGCCGCCGCCGGGCTGGTCCTCGGCTGGTTCCTGATGTTCGCGATCGTGATCGCGGGGACGGCGATCTTGATGTTGATCCTCCACGCGGTGATGTAACAAGGGGTACCGATGCCGACCGACCACGAGCTGATCTACGACTGGAACTCCGTGGAGAAGGTCTCGCCGCTCTCCCCCAAGCGGCGGATCCAGTTCCTCGACGAGACGCTGCGCGACGGGATCCAATCGCCGAGCGTGGTCGATCCCTCGATCGACGACAAGCTCCGCCTCGTCGAGCTCGCGAATGACCTCGGGATCGACACGATGGACATCGGCCTCCCGGGCGCGGGCAAGCGCGCCGTCGAGGATGTCACGACGATCGCGGAGCACATCAAGGCCGGGAAGCTCCGGGTCAAGGCGTCGTGCGCGGCGCGGACCCACCAGAACGACATCCAGGCGATCATCGATATCTCGCAGAAGGTCGGCATCGAGATCGAGGTGCTGTGCTTCATCGGCAGCTCGCCGATCCGCCAGTACGCCGAGAACTGGGACCTGCCGAAGATGCTGCAGCTCTCGGCGGATGCGATCGATCTCGCCCGCAAGTACAATCTGCCGGTCGCGTACGTCACCGAGGACACCACGCGCTCGCGGCCCGAGATCCTGACGAAGATGTTCACCACCGCCGTCGAGCACGGCGCGCAGCGGCTGATCCTGTGTGACACCGTCGGCCACGCCACGCCCGACGGGATCAAGAACCTCCTCAAGTTCACGCGCAACATGATGAACGGCCTCGGTCGCGAGGACGTGGGTCTCGACTGGCACGGCCACAACGATCGCGGGCTCGGCGTGGTCAACTCGATCTTCGCGATCGAGTACGGCGCCGATCGGATCCACGGCACGGCCCTCGGCATCGGCGAGCGCGTCGGCAACGCGGCGCTCGATCAGATCATGCTGAACTTGAAGCTCCTCGGCGAGCTGCCGGATCACGATCTGACGAAGCTCGTGCTGTGGTGCAAGACCGCATCGCAGGCGACCCGCGTGCCGATCCATCCGCAGTACCCGCTCGTGGGCAGCGATGCATTCCGCACCGCCACCGGGGTTCACGCGGCCGCGATCATCAAGGCCGAGAAGAAGGGCGATTCCTGGCTCGCAGATCGGATCTACTCGGGCGTCCCCGCCGGCATGTTCGGCAAGGAGCAGGAGATCGAGATCGGCCACTACTCGGGCGAATCGAACGTCGTGTACTGGCTCAAGAAGCGCGGGTACGAGCCCACGCCGGAGCTGGTGGCGGCGGTCCTCGGCGAGGCGAAGCGCGGCAATCGCGTGCTCTCCGACGACGAGGTCGTGGCCGTGATCAAGGCTGCGAAGAGCGCGTCGGCGAGCTGATCGGCTACTTGCGCTTCGGGAGGCAGCCGTCGACGTCGAAGCTGACGTGCAGCCCGAACGCCGGGCAATCGACGATGCCCTTGCCGACCAGGCGAACCGGCTTGCCGCTGGGGTCGAGCTCGTGGCGGACCATCGAGCCGGTGAACGCCGCGCACTCGCGCTCGCGCACCTTGCGCACGGTGGCGTCGCGGTCCGGGTAGCGCAACTCGATCACGTTGTCGCCGTCGCGCGCCATGTCGAGGCGGATCTCCTCGGGCGGCATCGCCGGCGTGCGCGACGGCGGTCCCGGCGGTGTGGCCTCGGCGGTCGGTGGAGGCGCGGGGGGCAGCGCGAACCGGAACAGCACGCCCTGGAACCCGTACTCACGGCCGTCCTCGCAGCCGATCGGCGCGACCTTCCAGGTCCCGAGCTCCGCGTGGTTCGCGGAGAACGCTCCGGTCATGGTCTCGGGCTTGTTCAGCCAGTCGACCTCCGACGAGGGCTTGGCCTCCTGCTTGCTCTCGCACCCGGCGAGGGCGAGCACCACGAACCACCTGCGCATCCCGCAATCGTACCTCAGCGCGGGGACCAGCGGCGCAGGCGTAACGACGACAGCAGGACCGAGACGCTCGACAGCGACATCGCCGCGCTCGCCAGCATCGGCGACATCAGGCCGGCTGCTGCGAGCGGGATGCAGATCGCGTTGTACGCGAACGCGGCGACGAGGTTGGTCCGGATCACGTGGAGCGTGGCGCGTGCGAGCGAGAGCGCGATCGGCACCGCCGAGATGCCTCCGCGCAGCAGCGTCACGTCCGCCGCGGCGGCGGCGATGTCCGTGCCGGTGCCGAGCGCGAGGCCGAGATCCGCGGCCGCGAGAGCCGGCGCGTCGTTGATCCCATCGCCCACCATCGCGACCCGGTGACCGCGATCGCGCTCGGCGCGCACCAGCGCGGCCTTCTCGGTGGGGCGCGCCGCGGCGTGGATCTGATCGATCCCGACCGCGCGACCGAGCTCCTGTGCCACCTCGAGGCGATCGCCGGTCACCATCACGGGCGTGATGCCGAGCGCGCGCAGCGCCTGGACCGCAGCCGCAGCGTCGGGCGACGGTGGATCGGCCACCGCGACCAGACCGGCGTGAACGCCCTCGATCGCCACGTGGCACAGCGAGGCCCCGGCGGGAACGTCGGCGCCATCGTCGGTGACGTCGATGCCCGCGAGCGCGAGGAAGTCGCGTGAGCCGACGAGGATCCGCTTGCCACCGACCGTGGCGGTGATGCCGCCGCCGACCTCCGCGGTGACCTCGGTCGCGGGATCGAGGGCGAGCGACCGTGCGCGCGCGCCGTCGACGATCGCGCGCGCGAGGGGATGCTCGCTGCCTTGCTCCGCCGACGCGGCGAACCGCAGCAGCTCGTCCGCGGTGACCGTGCGCCCGATCGTGCGGACCACGCTCGGCGCTCCGGTGGTCAGTGTGCCGGTCTTGTCCAGACACACGAGGTCGATCGAGCTGCCGACCTCGAGGGCGGCGGCGCCGCGAAACAGGATCCCGAGCTCGGCGCCGCGCGCGGTGCTGACCGCAACGGCGGCTGGCGTGGCCAGACCGAGCGCGCACGGACACGCGACGACGAGGACGGCGATCGCGCGCTCGAGCGAGAGATCCGCGCTGGTGCCCGCGATCATCCAGGCACCGAACGTGACCGCGGCGATCGCGAGCACCGCCGGCACGAACCACGCCGACACCCGATCGGCGAGCCGCGCGATCGGAGCCTTCGATCCCTGTGCGTCCTCGACGGCGTGCGCGATCCGCGCGAGCGTGGTGTCATCGCCGGCGCGCGCGATTCGCACCGTGAGTGCGCCCTGGTGATTGAGCGTGCCCGCATAGAGCGGTGCGCCCTCGGCCTTGTCCACGGGGAGGCTCTCGCCGGTGAGCATCGCCTCGTCCACGGAGGATCGACCCTCGATCACCGTGCCGTCGGCGGCCACGCGCTCACCCGGCCGCACCACGATCAGATCACCCGCGGCGAGCAGCGCCGCATCGACCTCGCTCTCGACCCCATCGGTGATCCGATGCGCCGTGGTCGGCGACAGCGACAGCAGGCCGCGCACCGCATCGGTCAGCCGCGAGCGCGCGCGCGCCTCGAGCAGCTTGCCGATCATCACGAACGCGACGATCGAGGCGCCGGCCTCGAAGTAGAGGGCCGGCAAGTGCGCATGCGGTGCGGCGAGCCAGCGGATCGACGCGACCAGCGACGACAGCCACGCGGCACCGGCGCCGAGCGCGATCAGCGTGTTCATGTCGGGGGCGAGGTGACGGACCGCGATCCACCCGCCTCGGAAGTAGCGCATCCCCGGGCCCAGCACCACGAGCGTCCCGAGCACGAGCTGCGCGATCACGCTGGCCTTGCCGTCGAGGACGCCGTGCACCATCGCGATCACGAGGAGCGGGGCCGTGAGCGCGATCGCGAGGATCGCATCGCGGCGGAGGGCTGCGGCATTTTGGCGCGTGGCGTGATCGATGGCCTCGAGCCGGGCGCTACCACCGCGCGGTGTCCCCTGTGCTTCGAGCGCATCGGCCGGGACCTCGTAGCCCGCGCCCCGGATCGCCTTCACGAGCTCCGCGCGGTCGACCTCGTCGGAGAACTCGACCTGGGCGCGTGACAGCGGCAGGTTGACGTCCGCGCGCGTCACGCCGGGCACGGCCGCCACGGCCTTCTCCACGCGCCGCACGCACGCGGCGCACGTCATCCCGAGGACGGGAAGATCGAGGACGTGGGTCGGGTTCGACATGCTACGGTGACCGCGTGATCACGACTCTGGCCATCAATGGGATGACCTGCAACGGCTGTGTGAAGCATGTCGATCAGGCCCTGAAGGCCGTGCCCGGCGTGCAGGCCGTCGAGGTCAACCTCGTCGAACAGCGTGCGAAGGTGGTTCACGACCAGGAGCGGGCGCCCCTGCCCCTCCTGATCGCCGCGGTCGAAGGCGCAGGATATGGGTGTCACGGTTCCGAGGGTTCGGGCCAATAGCGGTTGGCAGACGGATGCAGTTGGGAGATACCCGCCTCGTGAAGCTCCTCGCGCTCGCCCTCCTGATCGGCTGCGGCTCGTCCGCCAAGCCGGTGGATCCGGTGAAGCCCCCGCCCGTGGCCGCCGATGATCCGAGCTGCCCGCTGGTGGTCCCCGGCACGTCGATCTCCGTCGAGGACACGGCAGACGGCCCCTCGTTCGTGTTCGTGACCACCGGCGACGTCGCCCAGGTCCGCACGCGCGGCGCGGCCCTCGCGGCGATGCACAACGAGCACAAGGGCCCAAGCTCGGCGCTCGGGATGATGTTCTCCCCCGGGTCCGCAGCCAGCACCGCCGAGATCGAGGGCGGCGTGCGGGTCACGTTCAAGGGCGGCAAGAGCGGACGAGCTGCGGCTGCACGCCCAGATGTTGACGGGTGCCACCACGTGCGAAATGCATCACTGATCATCCCGGTGACCCTCGCGGTGGCCCTCGCACTCGGATCGCTCGCGAGCTGCGCGAGCACCCCGGTGATCGCGAAGTCGCATCCAGCGAGCGCCGAGGCACCTGCCGGGCGGCTCGCGGGCGTGGCGCCCAGCCTGCGCAGCGGCGTGGTGAGCTACCCGGACGTTCCCGAGGTTCGTACTGCTCCGCCACCCGATCACACGCACCACCAGCACGAGCCGTGACCCGCCTCCTTGTGATCGCGGCCGTTGCGGCGGCGCTCGCCGGCTGTACGCCCTCCCTCTCCGAAGTGCGCCGCCCCGTGGATGCCGAGCTCGCGCGCCGGCTCGGCCCCCAGCCCAAGGCCGACCTCACCGCCTTGCTCGCCGCACCGCTCGATCAGGCCGCCGCGATCAAGATCGCGCTCGCGAACAGCGCTCGTCTCGCCGCCGCGTTCGACGAGCTCGGGATCGCCGGCGGTAGCCTCGGCGCTGCGCTCGGGCTCGGTCCGCTCGAGATCGATGGCGCGGCCCGGTTCGGCAGCCACACGCAGCTCGAGCTCGATCTCGTGCAGAACGTGCTCGGCCTGATCACCGGCGGGAAGCGAAGGGCCGCGGCGCGCGCGGACCTCGTGGCGGCTCAGGCGCTGGCCTCGGCGCATGCGGTGCGACTGGTCGCCCAGGTCGAGATCGCGTTCGGTGATCTGCTCGCCGCGCAGCAATCCCTCGAGCTCCGCCGCGCGGCGTTCGATGCCGCCGATGCGGCCGCGACCGTGCGCGAGCGCATGCACGCCGCCGGCGCTGCCAGCGATCTCGCGCAGGCGCGCGATCGCGATGCGCGCGAGCAGGCGCGGATCTCCGTGGCGCGCGCCGAGGCCGAGCTCGAGCTCCGGCGCGAGCGGCTCAACGCCCTGCTCGGCCTGACCGGGGCGCAGACCGCGTGGACGGCCACCGGCGCGCTGCCCGAGCTCCCCGTCGCCCCGCCCGCGCTCGATGCGCTCGAGACCAAGGCGGTCGCCGCGAACCTCGATCTCGCCGCAGGGCGCGCGAAGGTCGGCGGTGCCACGAACCGCGCGGGCGAGGAGCGGATGCGCACCGTGCTGCCCGAGCTCGGGGTCGGCGTCTCGGTGCATGACGAATCGGGTCATGGCACCTCGATCGGCCCGATGATCCGGATCGGGATCCCGCTGCTCGACTGGCGCGGCGGCGAGCGGATGCGCGCGAACGCGGAGGTCCGGCGCGCCGAGCACGAGCTGACCGCCACCGCGATCGAGCTGCGCGCCGCGGCGCGAGCCGCGCGCGTGAGCGCCCTCGCGGCGTACCAGGAGGCCCGGCACGTGAAGACCATCGTGCTCCCGCTCCGCCAGCAGATCCTCGACGAGACGCTCAAGCACTACAACGCGATGGACGCCAGCCCGTTCGAGCTGGTGATGGCGCGGCGCGAGCTGGTGGACGCGGGCGATCAACAGCTGGAGGCGCTGCGCCGGTACTGGGGCGCGATGGCCGAGGTCACCGCACTCGAGCGCGGCGTGGCGCTGCAGGAGCATCCGCAATGACGATCACGCGCCGCACCGTCCTCGGCTCCAGCCTGCTCGCGGGCGCTTCGCTGATCGTCAAGCAGGGCCCGGCGGCTGCCGCGCCCAAGGTCACGCCGATCTCGTCGCACGTGATGGTCCCGAACGGATCGCTGCTGCCGTCCAAGGTCTCCGGTGGCGTACGGATCTTTCATCTCCGCGCCGAGCCGATCAAGCACCAGCTCGCGCCCGGCCTCGAGATCACCGCGTGGGGCTACAACGGCTCCACCCCCGGTCCCGTGATCGAGGCCACCGAGGGCGAGCGCGTGCGGATCTATGTGACCAACGCGCTCCCCGAGCGGACGTCCGTGCACTGGCACGGTGTGTTCGCCCCGTATGGCATGGACGGCGTGGCCGGGCTCACGCAGGCGCCGATCGAGCCGGGCAAGACGTTCCGCTACGAGTTCGCGTTCGATCGTGCCGGCACGTTCATGTACCACCCGCACGCCGACGAGATGACGCAGATCGCGCTCGGCATGATGGGCATGATCGTCGTCCACCCGAAGCGGGCCCAGGGCGAGCGGATCCGGGACTACGTCCTGATGTCCCACGAGTGGAAGATCCCGATCGGGACGTCGCGGCCGGATCCCCTCGCCATGAACGACTTCAACGTCCTGACGTTCAACGGCAAGGCGTTCCCCGGCACCGCGCCGCTGCTCGCCGAGACCGGCGATCGGATCCGGATCCGGTTCGGCAACCTCGGCCCGATGGATCACCACCCGATCCACCTCCACGGCCACACGTTCGAGATGGTGTCCACCGATGGCGGCCCGGTCCCGCCCGCCGCGCGGATCCCCGAGACCACCGTGCTCGTGCCCGTCGGCACCACGCGCACGGTCGAGTTCACGGCGCGCGCACCCGGCGACTGGCCGATGCACTGCCACATGACCCACCACGCGATGAACCAGATGGGTCACGACTCCGCCAACCTGATCGGCGCCGACGTCCGCGGGCTCGACGAGAAGCTCGGTCGCGTGGCGCCCGGCTACATGACGATGGGCGCGGACGGCATGAGCGAGATGGCGCACATGCGGATGGAGCAGCCGAAGAACTCGATCTCGATGCTCGGCCTCAAGGGGCCGCACGGCGTGATCGAGATGGGCGGGATGTTCACGCTGCTCAAGATTCGCGACCAGCTCGCCGACGCCACCACCGATCCGGGCTGGTACGAGCCTCCCGCCGGCACTGCAGCGACCGAGGCCACCGCCGCAGAGCTCGCGCGCGACGGCATCGTCCCGTAGGCCCCCGCGGCCCCCGCCCCCGCCCCCCCCCCCCGCTTCCCTCTCTAACCCCGCCCGCCCCCCCCCCAGCCCGCATTGCGGTCCAGTACGTGTACGCGGCCGTCACGGTCGCCGTCAGCGGGAGGCCCGGCGTGTAGTGCATCTGCTCCATCAGGCCCGCGGTCGGCGTCACGCGCGATTGCTCGGCGAACTGTGCTTCGCGCCACGCGCTGTCGAACACGTTGTTGACGGTGAGGTTGAGATCGATCGACTTACCGAGCTTCTTGCCCGCGATGACATCGAAGATCAGGTAGCCCTCGGCGGTCAGCGAACCATCGTCGTTGCCCGGGCGATCGCCGATCCCGCGGGTGCGCACCGAGATGAAGCCGCGCTTGTCGTGGAGGCTGACGCCGCCCGAGCCCATCCAGCGCGGGGCGAGCGCGAGTGCGCCGCCATTGCCCGCGTTGGCCACGGCGGTGGCGTGGGCCCACGTCACGTTCGCGTCGAGGGAGAGCCAGTCGGTCGCGTCCACCGAGCCCTCGAGATCGAGCCCGAAGCGGCGCGTGGGATCGGAGGCCTCGGTGCCGCCCGCATCGCCGCTCCACACCTGCTCCGAGGCGAGGTGCAGGTACCACACGTCCGCCGAGACGCGGGCACGCGCATGCGGCTTCATCCGCGCACCGACCTCACCACCGATGGCGCGCGCGAGCGCACCTTCTCCGTGCGAGGCCACCGCGGCGCGGGCATCGTTCGAGTGGAAGCCGGCGCCCGCATTCGCGAACAGGCTGATCACCTCGGAGTCCGCGATCTCGACCGACAGCTTCGGGCTGACGATCGCCGCGGTCGCGCTGCCACCGGTGGTGGTCATCGGATCGTTGGCCGTCTCGGGATCGAGATCGGAGACGTTCCACGAGAAGCCATCCACGCGGAGGCCGGGATAGATCCGCAGCCAATCGCCCTTCATGATCTTCGCCTCGGCATACGCGGCGACGTTCTTGATGTGGTTGTCGGTGCGGTTGCACGGGTTCGCGCCCTCGGCGAAGCAGGCCTCCAGTCGCTTGCGCTGCGAGGCATGCCACAGCGAGGTCTGCACGTCGTCCGCGCGGAGCTGCGCGCCCACCGTCAGGAACGTCTGCAGATCGCCGGAGCCGATCCGCTTCTCGTACGCGGTGTCAGCGCCGTAGAGGACCCGATTGTCGGTCTGCTCGATCTCGTCGCCGTTGATCTGATCGCGGGCGTACAGGTGAAGTTCGAGAACAGGTCGAGCTGGTTGCCCACCCCGTACGCACTCGAGCGCCACGCCGATCCCGCCTGGCTGTCGCGCACGGTGTAGGCGATCTGGCCGCTCGCGCGGGTCGCCTTGCCGCCCTCGCTCGGATCCACGGCGCCGAACCGCGCGAGCCGACCGGCGGCGATCTCGTTGGCCGGCAGCTGACCGGATTGGTTCCAGGTGCCGTGATACCAGTTCGCCTCGATCTTCAGATCGCCCGGACCCACACTGCCCTGCCACTTGCCGAGCGCGTTGCCGTGGCGGAAGTCTTGCGGGTGCACGAACGGCCCGTCGGTCTCGCCGATCTGGATCGCGAGCAGGGACTTGTCGTCCGGGTTGTTCCGCAGCTGCGGGCTCGCCATCCCGACCAGCCGGCGATTGACGCCGACCCCGGTGATCGGCGCGCCCGCCGCGATCCACATCGTCGGGCCCTCGATCTTGTCGATCGTCTTCAGCTCGAGAGCGCCGGCCGTGTAGAAATCGCCGTAGCGCGCCGCGTACGGGCCCTTGTGCATGTCCACGCTGTCGAGCGTCTCGGGGATCAGCCAGTGGGTGTCGGCATAGCCCTGGCCGTGACCGTGCGAGGTCAGGTTGACCGGGATGCCATCGGCGAAGATCGCGACGTCGGTGCCGTGATCCGCATCGAAGCCGCGGATGAAGTACTGATCGCTCTTGCCGCCGCCGGCGTGCTGCGAGACCACGAGCCCCGGCACCTGCCGCAGCAGATCCGAGGGCTGCGTGCGCGAGCGATAGTGCAGCTGGTCCTGCGAGAGGTGCACCGAGGACGCCGATTCGGCCGGCGCCTCCGAGCTGACCTCGATCACCTCGTCGGACTCGGCGGCCTCGGCGGCGGCGTTGGCGGCCTCGAGCAGCTGCTCGTCGGTCAGCGGCGTGAGCTCCGGCGCGGCGGTGGGCTGTGCGAACGCCGACGACGCTGCGAACACGGTGATGCCGGTGACGGCACCGAGCTTGCGGAGCAGGGTCATGGTGGTCCTCATCCCGGAGGAGGTACGAGGGTGTAGGCCCATGGGATCGCCGCGAAAAAGGGCAGCCAAACCAGGCGGTTCCAGATCGGAGTACGATGGGATGTGTCGCGCCTGGGCGTCCTCGCGTTGATCGTCGGTGGCTGTGGGTTCCGCGTGGCCGCGACTGACGGCATCGACGCGCTGACCGACACGTTGACCGACACATCGATCGACACGCCCGCCGACTCGTTTCTGCCGACGACTGAGTGGACCCGGCGCAAGACGATCACGATCGACAACACCAAGGTCGCGGCCGGCCCGCACCTGGGCTTCCCCGTGTTGATCTCGCTACCGACCGATCCCGACCTCGCCGCGGATGCCAGCGCCGATGGCGGCGACATCATGTTCATCGCCGACGATGGGGTGACGCGGTTGCCATATCAGCGCCAGCGCTTCGTGAAGAGCACTGGTGAGCTGATCGCGTGGGTCCGCGTGCCCTCCCTGTCCTCCACCGCAACCACCACGCTCTACCTGTATTACGGCAACCCGGCGGCCACCGATCAATCGAACGCCGCGGCCACCTGGAACGCGACCTACCGCGGCGTGTGGCATCTCGACGGAGACGTGGGTGGCACCGGCGGAGTGAAGGACTCGACCTCCAACAGCAACCACGGCACCGCCGTCGGCGGGCCGCTGCTCGGGGGCGTGGGCAAGCTCGGCCAAGCGACGACGTTCGACGGCGTCGACGACCGCATCAACGTGCCCGACAGCACGAGCCTCGACGCGACCGCCGCGGCCGGCACGTTCGCGATGTGGGTGAAGTTCGTCGACCCGAGCGCCGGCCGGGTGCAGCTGGTGATGAGCTCCGGCAACGCGTTCGCCGGCACACCGAACGGCTTCTCGTGGTCGGTGCAGGCGGATGGGGACCACTACTTCTACCCGTGGGTGGGTAACGTCAACGACTACAACCTGGTCACCAATCCGTTCGCGAACAACACCTGGGCGTTCGCGTGCGTGACCTATGCGTTCGCGACCAAGGAGGTGAAGCTGTACGTCAACGGGCTGCCCCTGACGTACGCGATCGTCAACGCGCCCACGTTGTGGACCCAGATCGCGCAGCCGGCGGCGTGGCTGTGGGGCGGGAACCCGAACGACCCTGCCGCCACGTTCTTCGCCGGTCAGCTCGACGAGCTACGGGTCTCCGACGCCGTGCGCACCCCGGGCTGGATCCTGACCGAGTACTGGAACCAGAGCGCGCCGCAGACGTTCTACGCGCTCGGCCCTGCCGCTTCGCTGTGAGCTGGAACGTCAGGTGTGCTAACAACGATCCAGCATCAACGGGTGCAGCGATGGTCGCTGCAGGCTCCGTGCTGGTCGGGCCGCCAGCACCACCTCTCGAGGGAGCGCCGCGCATGCTGTTGATCCTGCTGTTCGCCATCGGCTACCTGGCGATCGTGTTCGAGCACGCGCTCGGCGTGAACAAGGCCGCGTCTGCCCTGCTGACCGGCGTGGCGTGCTGGACCGCGTACATCCTCGCCGGTGATCACCACACCATCGGCGATGCCCTGGTCCACCAGATGGGCGACCTCTCGGGGATCCTGTTCTTCCTGCTCGGCGCGATGACGATCGTCGAGCTGATCGATGCGCACGATGGCTTCGAGCTGATCACCTCTCGGATCAAGACGGTGTCGCGGCGGCGCTTGCTCGTGGTGGTCGCCCTGCTCGGCTTCGTGATGTCCGCCGTGCTCGACAACCTGACCGCCTCGATCGTCATGATGTCCCTGGTCCGCAAGCTCGTCCGCGACGACGAGGACAAGATGATGTACGGCGGTGCCGTGATCGTCGCCGCCAACGCGGGCGGCGTGTGGTCTCCGATCGGCGACGTCACCACGACGATGCTGTGGATCGGTGGTCAGATCACGACCACCACGATCATCAAGCACCTCCTCGTGCCTGCGCTGGTCTCCGTCGCGGTCCCCGTGCTGTGGCTCGGCCTGCGGATGAAGGGCAACGTCCGGCGCCCCGAAGCCGATGTTTCCGAGCGCGTACGCCCGACCACGCCGCTCGAGCGCCGGATGGTGCTGATCGTCGGCGGGGGCGTGCTGCTGTTCGTGCCGGTGTTCAAGACGCTCACCCACCTCCCACCGTTCATGGGGATCCTGCTCGGCCTCGGCGTGCTGTGGACGGTGACGGAGCTGATCCACAAGTCGAAGAACGACGAGCGCAAGAGCGCCCTGTCCGTCGCCGGAGCGCTCCAGCGCGTGGACTCGCAGAGCATCCTGTTCTTCCTCGGGATCCTCCTCGCGATCGGCGCGCTCCAGAGCGCGGGCCTCCTCACCTCACTCGCGCATCACATGGACGAGACGATCGGGAACGTCGACGTGATCACGATGTCGATCGGCCTGTCCTCCGCAGTCGTCGACAACGTCCCGCTCGTCGCGGCCGCGCAGGGCATGTACTCGCTCGCGCACTTCCCCACGGATCATCACTTCTGGCTGTTCCTCGCCTACTGCGCGGGCACCGGAGGCAGCATCTTGATCATCGGCTCCGCGGCCGGGATCGCCGTGATGGGGATGCAGCGGATCACGTTCGGCTGGTACGTGCGCAAGCTCTCGCTGCCGGCGCTGCTCGGATATCTCGCCGGCGCGCTCGCCTATCTCGGCATCGCGCAGGTCTAAGCCTGATCTAAGCCTCGCATGGCCTCGACCGGTGACACGCGGGCAGCGCGGATCGCCGGGACCAACCCACCGAGCAGGCCCATCACGACGGCGAACACCAGCGAGCTGACGACGACGCCCACCGTCGGCTGAAACCGGATCACGATGTCCGAGAACGTCGCGAAGTTCATGACGCGGAACGTCTTCAGGGACAGCAGCATCACGAACGAGAGCCCGACCACGCCGCCGATGAGCGCGAGGAAGATGGCCTCGAACACGAACGAGGACAGGATGGCGAGCCGTGAGAAGCCGAGCGCCCGCAGCGTGCCGATCTCGCGCGTGCGATTGGCGACTGCGCCGTTCATGGTGATCGCCGCGCCGATCATCGCGGCGATCGCGAACAGGATCGCGATCCCGGTCCCGAGGATCGTGAGGAAGCCCGCGGTGCCTGCAGATTGCTTCTCGTAGTAGTCCTGCTCGCGCATCGCCTTGAGGCTGAAGTTCTTGTCGCCCTCGACCGAGAGCCGAAACGGTTCGAACTTCCCTGGGTCGGTGAGCCGGACGCGCGCCGAGGACACCGAGTTCTCGCGACCCACCGCCTTGCCGATGACGTCGCGGTCTCCCCACACCTCGGACTCGTAGGACGACCCGCCCGCGGCGAACTCCCCCACCACCTGGAGCGGCCGGTTGCGCCGCAAGTCGAAGCTCTCGCCGGGGCCGACACCCTTGAACTTGCCGGAGATCGCCCGGCCCACGATGACCTCGTTGGTGCCGGGCTTCGGCAGCCGGCCGCTGACGATCGTGGCCTCGGGGCGGTACGCGAACCCCTCGGCGGGCATGCCGCGCACGAGCACGTTCGAGGTCGCGCCTTCGTCGCCGCCGATCACCTCGGCGGTGATCACGATGATCACCTCCCCGATCACACCCACGCCGCTGATCTTGGCGACCTCGGGACGGTCGCCAAGCGTCTTGTACTCGCCCGCGATTCCGCTCGACAGCTCGTTGTCGGAGCCCTTGCGCAGGATGATGACGGTGTCGTCCCGACCGCTGGAGACCATCGCGCGCTTCGCGCCCTCGCCGAGCATCTGTGCGGCGGCGAACACGAACACCACGAGCGCGAGCCCGCCCGCCGTGGCCGCGGTGGTGACCTTGCGGACGATCAGGCTGCGAACGTTGTAGCGAATGGGCACCATCAGTCGACCCTCCGGAGCGCATCGGTCACCTTGCGGCGAGACACCAGCACCGCGGGCACGATGCCCGAGATCAGCCCGCCGAGCGCTGCGAACCCGAGACCGGCCGCGAGCACGCTGTAGGGCGTGCGGAAGTACGGGAAGAACGCACCCATGTTCTCCTCGATCATCGGGCCGAGCAGCCCGTTGATGAGCCCCATCGTCATGAGCACGCCGAACACGCCCCCGACCACGCCGACGAGGAGCGCCTCACCGACGATGAATCGGAACAGATAACCGGGCAGAAAGCCGATCGCGCGGAGCACGCCGTACTCGTTGGTCCGCTCGCGGACGCTCATCGAGATCGTGTTCGCGAGGATCAGCCCCATGATCACGAGGATCGCGATCGAGACGATCGTGAAGGCACTCAGCACTGCCGCGAAGCCGCCAAGGAACGACAGCTGGAACGCGCGCTCGCTCATCGTGATCGTCTGATCGTCCCGCTCGTCGAACAGCTTGTCGATCGCGCGAGAGATCGCGGCGCTCTGACCGGGTTGGTCGATGCGCGAGATCACCCAGCCGATCTGCTCCTTCATGAAGGCACTCCGCGGGTCGTTGTTCAGGAAGTCCCACCGGAACACGAAGGAGTTGCGGTCGGCCGTCTTCCGCAACGGCTCGTAGATGCCCACGACCTTGAACTTCCAGTCACCGGGGAAGATGTCGCTCGCGATCGTGACGTCGTCACCGACCTTGACCTCGAGGGACTTCGCGAGCAGATCGCCGAGGATCGCGCCGTTGTTGGTGGTCTTCCACTCGGCGAGCTGCGCCGGATCGACCTTCATCTCGTCCATCACGTCGAACCAGGTGTTGGGGTCGACGGCGAACCCCGCGAAGAACGGCACGCGCTCGCGCGGGTCCTTGGCGCCGAACCAGTTCGCCCAGGTCGAAGCCTTGATCCCCGGGAACTTCGCCGGGTCGCGCAGGTCGTCGATGTACCGCTTCGGCAACTGCATCGTGATCGAGACCTTGTGGCGAGTCGCGAGACGATCCTGGGCGGCCTCGTCGGCGCCCGCGTTCCACGCGACCACGACCGTGCGGATCAGACAGAAGATCAGGACGGCGACGGCAACCGCCAGCACCGTCAGGATGGTGCGCCCCTTGCGACGGAGGAGGTTCCTGCTCGCGTAGGTGGCGCCGTTCATTGAAACGCCCCTTTGTCGAGCTTGCGCTGGACACCCGCGCGCTCGGCTGCGGCTGGATCGTGCGTGACCATGAAGATCGTCTTGCCGAGCTCCTTGTTGAGCTTGTCCATCAGGGTCAGGACGTCATCGGCGCTCTTGCGATCGAGATCGCCCGTAGGCTCGTCGGCGACGATGATCTTCGGATCGTTGACGATCGCGCGCGCGATCGCCACGCGTTGCTCTTGGCCGCCCGAGAGCTGGCGGGGGTAGTGATCCATTCGATCCTCGAGCCCGACGACGCGGAGCGCCGTGGCGACGCGCTTCTTGCGATCGGAGCTCGACAAGGACGTGAGCAACAGCGGCAGCTCGACGTTCTGTGCCGCGGTCAGCACGGGAATCAGGTTGAACGACTGGAACACGAAGCCGATGTTCTGCGACCGCCACTTCGCGAGCGCGCCATCGGACAGCTTCGTCAGATCGGCCCCCGCGACCATCACCGAACCGCTCGTGGGCCGATCGAGGCCGGCGATGATGTTGAGGAGCGTCGATTTTCCAGAGCCCGAGGGCCCCATCAACGCCTCGAACGAACCCTGCGGAACATCGAGATCGAGGTTCTCGAGCACGTGGATCGGCTCTTTGCCGCGATAGAACGTCTTCGCGATGCTCTTCAGCGTGACGATGCTCTTGCCGTTTGCTTCGCTCATGAAGACTTCTCCTTGACCTTCTGTCCGTCGGTGAGGCTCGCGGGGGGATCGAGCACGACCTTGGTCCCCGCCGGGATCTGCGTCTGGAGCTCGCGGCCGTCCCCGAACGCTGGGCCGAGCTTCACGGGGGTCATGCGGACCTGCTCGTCATCGTAGACGAAGATCACATCGGACCCATTGCGCTGGACGATCGCGTTGGCCGGGACCACCAGCTTCAGGCCTGCATCGGCGGTCTTCGGTGCGGCATCGGCGGCGGGCTCGGACAGGAACATCACGCGTGCGGCCATCTCCGGCAGCACGTCGGGCTTCTTGACGCCAAACTTGAAGCTGGCCTTGACCGGCACGGTCGCCTTCGCACGGTTGACGCGGCGGCCGATCTCCTTCACCACGCAATCGAATTGCTCGGTCGGGTAGGCGTCGAGGACGATTGCACACGGCCGACCAACCTTGATCGATGCGAGCCGGACCTCGGGAACGTCGACCTCCACCACCAGGGAATCGAGATCGACGACCTCGACGACACCCGGCGTTCCGAACCCGGGGGACACGCCCTCGCCGACTTCGACGAGCTTGTCGATCACCGTCCCGGAGATCGGGGAGGTGATGACGTAGCTGCCCAGCTGGATCTCGAGGCTCTTGGCCTCGGCGTCGGAGGCAGCCGCCTCGGCCTCGGCCGACCGCACCGACGCGGTCAACGAGAGGGCGCGCCCCTCCAGGTCATCGAGGGTCGCCTTGGCCGTCACGCCGTTCGCCACCAGGGGCGTCTCGCGCGCGATCTGGGTGCGCGTCTCGGACAACGTCGCACGCGCGATCTGGATCCGCGATCGCGCCGCTGCTGCGCGCGCACGTGCCGCTGCGAGCCCGCTCCTGAAATCGACGTCCTCGAGACGCGCGACCTTCTGGCCGAGCTCGATCCGCTCGCCTTCCTTGACGTAGATCTCGGCGATCCGGCCGGGAACCTTGGCGGCGACCTTGGCCGAGATCTCGGCCACCACGTAGCCCGTGGCGGTGACCTGCACCTGCGATTGCGAGGGCGAGACCATCGCGATCGTCGATGTCCGGACCGTCGGCGTGGAGAGCTTGTCGCGGACCCTCGGGACCACGACGAAGTAGACGATCGCGGCCGCGCCGGCGATCACCACGAGCCAGAGGATCAGCGAGCGGCGCCCACCGGGGGGTTTGGCTTCGCGATCGATCTTGAGCGACGCGAGATCGCGAGACAGCTGGTCCTGCGGCTCGGTGGTCATGGGGCCTTCGTGGGGGAGGATAGTGCGTGGACTCGCCCCCTGAGGCAAGCACCGCCGAGGCGTGACTGGACGTCGCGCGATGGCGGCTGGGCGTGAGCCGTTGAATCGTGATCTCGCCGGCGAACACCCGCGCGAGATCACATGCGGCGAACGCAGGTACGACTCGTAACCAGGTCAGGACTTCGGGCCGCACGCCGCGAGCCCCGGCGGGATCGCGACCTGAAACTTCGCCGGGTTCGAGAGGTCCGGGTTCACCGTGCGCTCGCCCCAATCGACCAGCAGATCCGCGCTCTGGATCGGCGACTTGAACCGCGTCTTGCTCGGCAGCCGGTGCTCGCCGCCCGCCGGATCGCTGACGTTGCCGAACTCGGCGTTCTCGACGGACCACACGGTCTTGCCCGCGGGATCCTTGAGCTCGCTCTTGATCACGTCGAACCGGCCGCCGCGGAGATCCACCTCGAGCGTCTGCGTGCCGTTCGGCCCGGTCAAGGTCACGTTCTCGTGGCCGTTCTTGCCGTCCCACACGACGGTGCCCTCGGTCGCCGCCACCGGCACGGTGCCCAGCGCGAGGTAGATGAAGTCCTCGGGCTCGAGCTCGAGGCGGAGCAGCGACGCGATCGACTGGCGATCGCACGGGCCCGAGAGCTGGCAGTTGTTCTGCTTGTCGACGTACGCGAAGTTCTGGCCATCGCACGCCATGTCGGCGAGCACGTCGCCGCCCGCGGGTGAGAGCGCGTTGAACCGGACCTTCTTGCCGGTGGTGCCCATCACGAGCACGGTGCCCTTCACGCGGTCCTTGCCGAGCCAGTAGTCCATCGTGGACTCGGCGGTGAACGCCGTGCGCTCGGCGTGCTGCTTCTGCAAGCGCGCGAGGATGTCGGCGGCCTTCGGCTCGGGATAGTCGCGCTTGATGCCGCCCTTGGTGCCGGGGCACGCGGCGAGGAGGACCGCGGCGAGTGGGGCGAACGACGTCACGGCGAGGCGCATGTGCAGGTGATAACCCACCCGCGCGCGAGAATCCTTCCCGGGCGTGCCCGGCGTCACGATCGAGCTTCGCCGAGAGCGGCCGTCCCGGTGTACGTTGAACAATGGCAAAGATCGGGGTGGTGCTGGGGCTCGTGGCGACCCTCACGGGCTGCCACGGCGATGATGGTGGCTCGACGGATGCTTCGGGAGGAGGCGACGGGCCGAAGCCCGGATCGATCTCGGGGGTTGCTCACGTTCTCCACGGAGCCTCCGCCACGTTCGCCTTCCAGGCGCTCACGCCCGTGCCGGCAGTGCCGGCGAACGGAATGTGGTGGGTGTCCCCGAACAAGGTGCGCGTCAAGATCGACCAGATCGGCTTCAACGGCGCGAACGGCACCGGAACCGGCACCGTCTTGATGAACTGCATGGTCGAGTACGACCGTTCGACGCCGGCGCTGACCAACCTCCTCGACTGCCCGTTCACGCTCGACCTCCCGGTCACCACGCTCGACATCGGCCTCCAGCTGAACGCGACCTTCGAGATCCTGATCTCGGATCCCGTGAACGGGATCTTCACCGACGCGAGTGTGGCGGGGGGTCTGACGACGTCACCACCTGCCGTGGGGCCACCTTCATCTCGATCACCTCGCCCAACGGTCTCGGGTCCGCCGGCGGACCGCTCGCGGCGCCGGTCGTGATCGACGAGACCCACCCGGTCTCGCTCGGCCTCGTGATGGACGCGATCCAGACGCTGGTCATCCAGGTCAACGGCGGAGTCCCGACCTTGACCGGCGTGGAGAATCGCCAGCCGGTCGTCCTGTTTCCGACCTTCGACATGCCCGGACGCACGGCGTTCTACTCGACGGCGGCGACCGCGGGCAGTCTGCTGGTGCCCGCGGGATATGGCTACGCGCGCGTCTACTACGGCCCTGGATCCACAGCCGCCCGCGAGCCTGTTCGCCACGGTCACCGTTCACGCCGCGACGTCCGCGTTCCGGTCGATCCGCACAGAGCCCCGTGTTCACCGGCGGCATGCGAAGCGGTGGCTGGCTCGGGCGAGACTCGACCGGGACGATCTGCTGGGCGCTGCCCGCAGACCCCGCCTACACGACCTACGCCGGACTGCTCACGCTGCCGGAGCTCACGACGCTCGGAACCTCGGCGGCGCTGACCGCGCAGCAGACGACGACACCGATGCCACCGACCTCCGGATCGAACTACGCATCGGGCTGCCCCACCGTCACGGGCGGCACGAGCAAGACCGTCACGCTCGTCGCACAGTAAGCGCGCGGGAACAGTGCCGACCGATCGCTCCGGTCTGGGCGCGGTTTGGGCGCAACCCCGGTCGGCGCTCCTGGCAGTAGACTTCCAGCGTGCCTCTGGAGCTGTTGTCGGAGTGGGACCAGCTCAGCGAGGCCGACCGCGTCACGATCCTTGCCGCACTCGTGGAGATCGTCGACACGAGGCTGCGAGAGGAGACGTGGTACCCGAATACCCCCGGCGCCACACCGAGCGTGGAGGTCTACGGCGCGCACCAGGACGAGCTCCGGCTGACCGTCCAGTTCCTTGGCCACTATCTGATGTACTGCTTCGCGCAGTCAGGATCCGATTGGGCCTACCACTACGTCTTCACCGGTGAGGCGGTGTTCGTGGGCGCACGCTGCGTCACGAACACCGTCGTCCTCGTCGTCGAGAAGTTCCTCTCGGAGCGGGACGTGGACTCGTACGACAGAGCGGCGACGGTCGCGGAGGTCCGCGACGCAGCGATCGCGACGCTCCGCGCGCCTACTCCGCTCCTCGGCCCGTACCGGTCGCGGAGATCCGCGACGCAGTGATCGCGCCGCCCAGCGCGCCTCTACGCCCCGCGCCCATCTTGGTCGCCGAAGAGCCAGCGCCACCCGGGCCGTCGTCGCACGTCCCGGGACTGCCCCGACGCGTGAGCCGCCCCCGCTCCCGATCGACCCGTGTGCATCGACGAGAGTCATCACCGTGGTCCGCTGCCCGGAGTGTGGATCCACCGACGCAGGGGCGATCGACCACATGATCGAGATCACCCACATGATGTGCCGTGGCTGCGGTCACGACGCCTACGTCGACTCCTACCAGCTGGGTGATGACTGGAACGTCGACTTCGAGATCCCGGCCGGCGCTGCCTTCCTACCCTCGTACCTCACCCCGCTTGGCAGGGGCTGAGCGGGGGCGCTGCGGCATTCCGACCCACCTCTACGTCAGCTGCGCGGTGAGAAACGCCAGCGTGTCCGCCACGCGCTCGACCTGCGACTTCACCATGTCCGCGCCGCCGTGCCCGGCGTTGCGCTCGATCCGCAGCAGGATCGGCGCCTCGCCCATCTGGTTGGCCTGCAGCACCGCGGCGAGCTTGCGCGCGTGCAGCGGATCCACGCGATCATCGTGGTCCGCCGAATCGAACAGCACCGCGGGGTAGCGCCGCGGGCCCGCGTCGACGGCGATCCGGTACGGCGAATAGCCGTGGAGCACGCGGAACTGCTCGGCGTCCTCGGCCGAGCCGTACTCCGGGATCCAGGTCTTGCCCGAGCCGGAGAGGTGATAGCGGAGCATGTCGAGCAGCGGCACCGCGCAGACCACGGCGCGGAACAGCTCGGGGCGCTGGGTGGCCGTGGCGCCGACGAGCAGGCCGCCGTTCGAGCCACCCGAGATCGCGAGGTGGCGCGGCGAGGTCCAGCGATCGGCGATCAGGAACTCGGCCGCCGCGATGAAGTCATCGAACACGTTCTGCTTGGTCAGCAGCATGCCCGCGCGGTGCCAGTCCTCGCCGTACTCGCCGCCGCCGCGCAGGTTCGGGATCGCGTAGATGCCGCCGCGCTGGATCCACACCGCACGCGAGGAGGCGAACGCCGGGGTCATGTTCACGTTGAACCCGCCGTAGCCGTAGAGGATCGTCGGGTTGGTTCCATCGCGCACGGTGTCCTTGCCGTGGATCAGGAACATCGAGATCTTGGTGCCGTCCTTCGACGGATAGAACACCTGCTCGGTGACGAGCTGAGAGGTATCGATCGGCAGCGTCACGCGCGTCCACTCGGTGACCTCCCCGGTGGCGATCGAGGTCTTGTAGATCACCTGCGGCTCGGTGAACGAGGTGTACGCGAAGTAACCGGTGTCCTCGTCGGGGTTGCCGCCGATCCCACCCGAGCTGCCGAGCGGCGGCAGGGCGATCGAGCGGAGGAACTTTCCTTCGAGATCGCGGACCTCGATCTGCGTGGCGGCGTTGCGCAGGTACGTGGCCACCAGGTGCTCGCCGACCACGGACACGCCTTCGAGCGTGGCCTCGCTCTCGGGGATGATCTCGCGCCACGCGCTGCGCTCGAGCTGCGCCGGATCCACCTTGAACACGCGCGCGCGCGGCGCACCATCGTTGGTGGTCAGGTAGAGCTGATCGCGCCACACCTCGGTCGCGAACGTCGCGTCCACCCCGGCCACCACGGTGCGCCACGGCGCGCCGGGCACGCGCGCATCGCGGAGATACACATCGGTGGAGTTCCAGCCGTGCGAGATCGAGGCGACCAGCCAGTGGCCGTCGTACGAGACGCCTCCGGACAGGAACGTCTGCGGGCTGCCCGTGCGCTCGTGGAGCACCGGATCGTTCGCAGGGTCGGTGCCGAGGGCGTGATAGCGCAGCTCGGCGAAGCCCGGGCGATCGGCGATCGAGACGGTGTCGCTGACGGGCGGGACCCAGGTGTAATAGAAGCCCACGCCATCCGGTGTCCACGAGGCGCCGGAGTACTTGGTGCCCTCGATCGCATCGGGCAGATCGGTGCCCGCGGCCACATCGCGCACGTGCGTGGTGGTCTCGTCGGAGTTGTTGAGCTTGATCGCGTACGCGACGTACTTGCCGTCGTGGTTCGGCCACCACCCGCCGAGGCCCTTGCTGCCGTCGTCGCTCCACTGGTTCGGATCGAACAGCACCTGCTCGGCACCGTCCTCGCCCTGCTTCCAGTAGACGATCGTCTTCTCCTTGTCCGCGTGCTTGCGTGTGTAGAAGTACCGGCCCTTGCAGTGCGCGGGTGCGCTGACCGCATCGTAATAGAACAGCTCGCGGAACCGCGCCGCGAGCTCGTCCCGGCCGGGCAGCTTCGCGAGTGCGGCGCGTGTACTCGTCCTGCGCGGACATCCACGCCTGGACGTCGGGGCGTGCTCGTCCTCGAGCCAGCGGTAGGGATCGGAGATCGAGCGGCCGTGGAGCGTCTCGGTGATCGCATCGGCGCGGGTGGGCGGCTGGGCCATCGCCCGCGATTCTACATGCTGCCGTACTGCGGGAGCTCGATCGTCCACCGGCCCTCGGCCTTGACCAGCTCGATCCGCGCGCGCCCGGCCGGCGACACGACCTCGACGATCGCGCGATCCGCGACCTCCTCGATCACCGTGATGTCCGTCGGCGCCGCGATGCCATCGGAGCTGCCGATGCTGACGAGGTCCTTCGCCGAGTACCGCGTGGCCGCACCGACGAGGTCGGTGGCGCGCTTGGCCTCGGTCTCGAGGCGGGTGCGCGTGGCGGGAGACAGCAGCAGGAACACGGTCTCGCGATCGCCGGTCTTCGCCGCCTGCAGCATCTCGCGCACCGCTACCTCGGGCCCCGGCTGCGTCACGCGGCAGCTGCGGCCGGCGACCGCGGCGGCGAGCGCCATCGCGGCGAGCGCACTCGCGACGGCCGCGACCGTGGAGCGACGGCTGGTCAGCGCGAGGCCCATTACGGCGCCGCCTTCGGGCGCCACAGCCCGAGCTTCTTGTGCACCTCACCGAGCGTGCGCTGCGCGATCGCACGCGCCTTCTGCGCACCCATCGCGAGCACCTCCTCGACGCGGCCCGGGTTCGCGAGCAGCGCGGCGCGGCGCTCGGCATAGCCGGTGAAGTGCGCGAGCATGTTCTCGGCGAGCTTCCCCTTGCAGTCCACGCAGCCGATGCCGGCGGTGGTGCAGCCGGTGCGCACCCACGCGAGCTCCTCGTCGGTGGAGAACTGCTTGTGCATCACGCCGATCGTCGGGCAGTCATCGGGGTTGCCCGCATCCTCGCGGGTCACGCGCTTGTCGTCGGTGACCGCGCGCGACAGCAGCTTCTTCAGCGCCTTGCCGGAGTCATTCGCGCCGAACACGGTGAGCGGGATGTGATTGCCGAGCGACTTGCTCATCTTCTGCTTGCCATCGATGCCGAGCAGCTTCGGCAGGTTGGTCAGCATCGCCTCGCACTCGGGGAACACCTTGCCGAACCGATGATTGAACGCGCGCGCGATGTCGCGGGCGAGCTCGATGTGCTGGAGCTGATCCTGACCGACGGGGACCGCCTCGGCCTTGTAGAGCAGGATGTCGGCGGCCTGGAGCACCGGATAGGTGAACAGGCCGACGTTGATGTTCTCCGGCTGGTGCTCGCTCTTGTCCTTGAACTGCGTCTTCCGCTCGAGCACGCCCATGCCGATCACGTTGCTGAACACCCACGCGAGCTCGGTGTGCTCGGGCACGCTGGACTGGAGGAACAGCAGGGACCGCTCCGGATCGATGCCCAGGGCGAGCAGGTCGACCACCATGTCGGTGACCCGCCGCGCCATCTCCTTGGGCTCGTAGGTCTGGGTGATCGCGTGGTAGTCGACGACGCAGAATACGCAGCGGTACTGGTCTTGCAGCTTCACCCAATTACGGATGGCGCCGAGGTAGTTACCGAGATGGAGCTCCCCCGACGGCTGGATCCCCGAGAACACCGTTTTCATCGGACTTCTGTGTACTTGTGACCTCGATTACCGTCAACTACACTGTGAATGCTCGGGTGGCTTCACAGTCGAATAACTGAAGCCTTAGGAGGCAGCGTATGAAGATGCGAACCCTTGCTCAATGGATCGGCGGCCTTGGACTCGCCCTCGCGACCCAAGCGTGCGTGGTCAAGTGACACCACGCCTGTGAACACAGGTTACGGGTATGGATATGGCAACGGGTACGCCTCGGGCTCCGTGTCGGTCGGCCAGCCGCAGCCGTACACCGTGTCCAGCATGCCTCCCTGAGCCGCTCTACGAGCAGATGAGCGTCTCTCGCCGGGATACGGCAACGCGTGGATCGACGGCTACTGGCACTGGAACGGATACGAGTGGGTCTGGGTCGGTGGTCGCTGGGAGCGCCAGCAGGAGGGCTACGTCTACGTGCAGCCCTACTACGACTACTCGGGCAGCTCGTACGTCTACACGCCTGGCTACTGGTCGACGCCGGATCGGATTCCGTCGGGATGGAACGTTCGCGATCACCGCGACGGTCGTCCTTCGGTCGTCGTTCCTCCGACGGGTGGCGGTCATGGTCCCGCGGGCGGCTGGCGTCCGCCAGGTGATGGCGGTCGTCCCACGGGCGGCACGCAGCAGCCTCCCACCGTTGGTGGTTGGCGCCCCGACGGAACGGGTGGTCCGCGCCCGGGCGTTCGCGAGCCCGGCCCGAACACGCAGCCTCCAATCACGCAGCCGCAGCCGCCGAACGGCGGCTTCCAGCCGACGGCACCGGCTATCAGCCGCGCCCGCCGTTGCGCGATCCCGGCACGCCGGCGAGCGGTGGCTATCAGCCGCAGCCGCCGTCGCAGCCGGTCGCCCGGGTGGCTTCCAGCCCGACGGCACCGGCTATCAGCCGCGCCCGCCGATGCGCGATCCCGGAACGCCTCCGGGCTCGGGTGGCTATCAGCAGCCGCAGCCGCCGAGCGGTGGCTATCAGCCGCCGCGTGGCACCGCGCCGACGGGTGGCTATCAGCCGCAGCCGCCGACGGGCCCGAAGTCGGGCACGCCGAACGGTGGCTACCAGCAGCCGCCGTCGTCGCCTCCCGCGGGTGGACGTGGCCTCCCGACCGGTGGCTACCAGCAGCCGCCCGCAGGTCCCGCGGGTGGACGTGGACTTCCGACCGGTGGGTACCAGCCGCAGCCCGGCCCGAAGTCGGGCGTGCCGCAGGGTGGCTACCAGCCGCCGCCGAACAACGGTCGCCCCGTCGACACCAACGCGTCCAACCCGCGCCCGGGTGCACGTGATGGTGGAACGTCGCAGCCGCCCGCTCGCCCGCCGAGCCGGCCCGAGGGCAACCGCCCGTCGGCGCCGACCACGGCCCCGGCGCGCGTGCCGGTGAACACGCCCCGCCCGGCTGACGGCGCTCGCCGCCGCTAAGCGAGACGGTCTTCCAACGTAAGAAGGCGCCCCGCGAGGGCGCCTTTTTCGTGTCTTGGCTCGGCGCTTCGGCCCGTGTGAAGGCCGAGGCGTGAACGGCCGGCTACTCGACGCGGAGCGCGCGCTCGAACTCTTCCGGATTCGACGACGCGTAGATCGCTGTCTCCATCGAGACCAGGCCGCTGTTCACCAGATCGATGAGGTGCTGATCGAACAGCTGCATCGAGTACAGGTCCCGTCCCTTGCGGATCAGCTCGGGGATGTCCGAGAGCCGGCCGGCGCGGACGCACTCGCGGATCGTCCGCGTGACGCGGAGGATCTCGACGGCGGGGAGCCGACGGCGCCCATCCTTGCTGGCGAGCAGGCGCAGCGAGACGATCGCCTGAAGGCAATCGCCGAGACGATCGCGGACCACGTCCTGCGCGTCGGTCTCGAACAGGCCGACGATGCGCTGGATCGTCCCCACGGCGTCGGGCGTGTGGAGCGCGGACAGCACGAGGTGGCCGGTCTCGGCCGCCTTGAGGCAGATGCCCGCGGTCTCGCGATCGCGGATCTCGCCGACCATGATCACGTCGGGATCCTGGCGCATCGCGGCGGTCAGCGCGTCGCGGAAGTTCTCGGTGTCGGCGCCGACCTCGCGCTGGATGATCATGCACTTGCCGGGCTCGTGCAGGAACTCGATCGGATCCTCGATCGTGATGATGTGCGCGTGGCGGGTGTCGTTGATGTAGCGCAGCATCGCCGCCATCGACGTGGTCTTGCCGTTACCGGTGGCGCCGGTGATCAGCACCAGGCCGCGACGCGCATCGGCGATCTCGGACAGCACGGGCGGCAGGTTGAGCTGCTCGATCGAGAGCACCTGGATCGGGATCAGGCGCATCACGATGCCGACCGCGCCGCGCTGGCGGAAGATCGAGGCGCGGAACCGGCCGCGCTGTGCGAGCGAATAGCTCACGTCGATCTCGGTGAACCGGCGCGTGAAGTCGACGTTGACGTTGCGGTCCTCGAGGATCATCCGGGCGATCGCCTCGGTGTCCTGGGACGACAGCGGCGGGACCTTGATGGCCCCGAGGAGCTCGCCGTGCAGTCGATAATGCGGCGGGTAGCCGACCTCGAAGTGGATGTCGGAGACGCCGCGTTCGATGCCGAACGCCAGGAGCTTGTGGAACGCGTTGCGGTCCATGGATCCGGGTCAGTTTAAACCCGGTCGACCTGGTCCGCGCTCTCCCTCGGGTGTGTTTTCGCCAGGTTTGCGAAGACTCTCGAGCAGCGCCTCTCCAGTGGCCTCGTCATCGGTCAGGGGCTGCCACGGGGTCTGCTGCCCATCGCGCTCCGCGGGTGGTTCAGAGGCCCCTCGGGCGGGGGCGCTCGGCGGCAGCCGCTCCCGGGGGATCTGGAAGTCGGACGTGATCTCGTCCTCCGGTCGTCCGAAGGCGTTCCGCGGGATCGAGCTCTGCGAGCCCGTGCCCAGCACCGGGTCCGTGTGGCCGGCGGCGCCTGCGGGACAGCGAGGTCGCGATCCTCGTCATCATCGTCATCGTTGGCGACCATCTGAGCGGCCGTCACGTTCGGCGTCACGCTCCGCAGCTCGGCGCGGACCTCGTCCTTCAGCGTCACGAACGGGGGCGCCGGGCGCGCCATGTAGTAGCCCTGCCCATAGCGCAGGCCGAGGTCGCGGAGGGCCACCACGTCCTCGATGTGCTCGATGCCCTCGGCCACCATCACGGCGTCGATGGTCTCGGCGATGTGACGGAGGGAGCGCAGCATCTCTCGCTTCACCGTCGAGCGCGCGATGCCGCGGACGAGGACGTCGGAGATCTTGATGAAGTGCGGGCGCAGCGACATCACGGTCTCGAGGTTCGAGTGCCGGGTGCCGACGTCGTCGATCGCCACGCCGAAGCCCATCGCCGTGTACGCCGCGAGCGCGCGCTTGAACGAGGCGAAGTTCTCGATCGCGAGCCGCTCGGTGATCTCGAACACGATGTTCGCGGGCGTCAGGCCGGCGGCGCTGAGCAGATTCCCGACCTCGACCTCGATGAATGCCGCGTCGTAGAACGACATCGGCAGGAGGTTGACGAACAACCGGTGGACCGGCTCCAGGGTCTTCGCGTTGCGTAGGGCACCGCGGAAGCAGGCACGGTCGAGCTCGACGGTGAGATCGACCTCATCCGCGATCGCGAACAGCGTGGCGGGCGATTCGAGCGCCGAGCCGCGCGGGCCTCGGGTCAGGGCCTCGTACGCGAAGATGTCACCGGTGCCGAGATCGACGATCGGCTGGTACACCGTCGAGAGGCCCTCGCCGAGGATGATGTCCTGCAGGGTCGAGCGATCGCGGTGCGCCTTGCGCTCGCGCAAGTTGCGCGTGTTGTCCGCGGCCTCCGCGATCAAGCGCGCGGTGAGGCGCTCGGGGCGGATCAACGAGTTGCCGAGCACGCGGGCCGAGCCCACGGTGATCCGCGGCTGCTCGCGGAGCACGTCCTTGACCATCGGGGCGAGCGCCTCCTCGACGGCGCGCTCCACGGTCTGCGCGAGGGCTTCGAGATCCACGCGCTGCCCACCGCGCGGGCCGAGGATGACCAGGTAGCCATCGCCATCACCGGAGCGGCACACGAGATCGATGGGATCGAGCACCGCGCCGCGCAGCCGATCGAGCACGGCCGCCGCGTGATCGTAGATCCCGCTGTGGTGCTGGACGCCGAGGTCGAGCTCCACCTTGTGCAGGCGCGAGAGATCCACCATCAGGCACGACAGCGCTCGCTCGCGGAGGAGGATGCTCGTGACCTCGTGCATCCGCTCCTGGTACGGGCGGAACCGATCGATCTCCACGGCCTTGAACGTGGACGAGGAGGTCCGCGCCAGGCTCGGCCCGGTGGTCTCCCCGGAGAAGAACTGCACGCGCCCGCGCCCACCACGCTTGGCACCGCGCAGCGCGGCCTCGGCGGCGGTCAGGAGGCCCTCGGGATCCGCGGCATCGTCGGGGACCGAGGCCACGCCGATCGACATCGACAGCTTGCGGCCACTCGGCATCTCGGCCGCGGCCACCGCATCGCGCAGGCGCGCCGCCTTGATCAGCGCCCCGGCCTTCGCGGTCTCGGGCAGGAGCAGCACGAACTCCTCGCCCGAATAGCGCGCCACCACGTCGGAGGTCCGCACGCGATCGGGCGAGTCATCCTCCTGGAGCACCACCGCGAGGCGGCGCAGGATCTCGTCGCCGACCTGATAGCCGAGATCGTGGTTCACCGTCGCGAAGCCGTCGATGTCGGCGATGAGCAGCGACATCGGCTGGCCATAGCGCAGCGCACGCGCGATCTCCTCGCGCAGGCGCTCCTGGAACGCGCGGTGCGTGTACAGCCCGGTCAGCGCATCGCGGAGCGTCAGCGCATCGAGCTGGTTGCTCATCTGCGCGAGCTGCTCGGTGGCGACGTTGATCCCCGTGACCGCGCGATTCGAGCTGCGCCTCGAGCTGCGTCTCGTGTTCGCGGAGGCTGTGGTTGGCGAGCCGCAGCTCGTTGATCAGGCGGTTGTTGTCGCGCTCGAGCCGAAACGTATGGACGAGCTGATCGACGACCTGCAGCAGATCCTGCAGCTTCCACGGCTTGGTGATGACGTAGTGGAGGTGGCCCGCGTTGATCGCCGCGATCAGGTCATCGGACTCGGGGGAAGCCGGTGACCACCGCGCGACGGCAGTGCGGCCTGATCTGAGCGACCCGCGCGAGGAGCTCGGGGCCACCGAGCCCCGGCATCCGGAGATCGGCGAGCACGCACGCGACCTCGGCGTTGGCCTGCACGAGCTCGAGCGCCTCGAGCCCCGTCGATGCGAGCAGCACCGTGCACCGAGCTCGCAGCACGCGGCCGAGCGCATTGAGGTTGGTCCGATCGTCGTCGACGCAGATGACGATCGGCTTGCCAGCCTCCTCAGCGCCCGGCTGTTCCAGGTCAGAAACTGCCAATGTGTGTCCAGTATCGACTGTCGAGGATGGCGTTGTGAAGAGGATCGCGTGAGGTGCTGCGCGGCGCAGACCCGCCTACATGTCGACGTCAGGGATTCTCCGAGCGTCGCAGGTGCCGCAGACGCAGGGCGATTCCCACGACGACCAGCACCGTCCCGGCCGCGATCAGCCACCAACCCCGCCAGATCCCGCCATCCGCGACCGGAATGACCCAGCGCGGCGCGGAGGACCGCAGGACGATCGGAGGCTCGGCGCCGACCCGCACGATCGCCTCGTGGCGGGGATCGACCGCGAAGAACGCGCCGAGATCCAGATCGAGCTCGGTCGGGGCGGCCGCGCAGCGAACGGTCCAGGAGACGGCCACGAACCGACCATCCAGATCGGGGCCGCGTGCGTCGCCCGGCGTGCACCCGGTGATCGTCACCCAGGCGCGCGTATAGCGGGCCGCAGCGGGCGTGGCCGCGGCGATCGCCGATGGGGTCGCGTCAGGTGCGAGGCCGAGCGGATCCGTGAGATCTCCCGGTGCCACCGTCATCCGTGCGGTGATCGTGTCGCCCTCGATCGCGAGGTCGAGATACTTCACCGAGCTCTGATGGAGCGCGGCGAGGAACAGGGCACTAACGCAGGCGCTTGCCACGTGACCACACCTCGCGCGGCGCGAGCAGAAACCGGACGTCGGTGTGCGGATCTCCGTCGAGCACCAGGTACGTCGCCTCGCTCGCGGGCGGCGCGATCTCCCAGTACCGGAGCGGCACGACGGTCATCGCATCGGCGATCTCCGCGGCGGACATCCCCGCGCGCGCGAGCAACGCGAGCTCGTCCGCGCTCGGCCCGGCATCGTGCAGGTTGCCGAGGTCGGTGCCATAGAGCACCGTGATGCCGGCCGCGCGGAGCTTTCGTAGATTCTCGATCGCGGCGTCGCTGCCGCCGAACGCCGCGAGCGTGGAGATCACCGCGCGGTGGGCCCACAGCGCGATGGTCTCGTCCGAGAGCGGCTCGACCGGCGTGTGGGCGAGCACATCCGCTCCCGCACCCCCGCCGAGCTTCGCCGCCGCCTCGGACAGCGCGTGGACCGCTACCTTCAGGTGGCGGGCGTGTGCGGCCTGCACGGCGAACGGCACGAGCGCCGGATCGAGCCCGTCGTCGTCGAGCGCGAGCTTGACCACACGCACGTGCCGCGCGGCAAGCGCATCGAGCCGCTCTGTGAGGCAGGCCTCCGTGGCGCACCCGAAGCCGTAGCCATCCGCGCCCCACGCATCGAGCGGATAGCCGGCCTCGTGGGTCAGCATCGGGCCCGAGCGCACGAGCGTGTGCAGCGCCGTCGCCTGGCCGAGCGCGCGATCGGGAGCCGCGAGGTCCACCGCGAACAGCACGCCGGTGGCCGCGAGCTCTCCGTCGACGGGCCACAGCGCCAGGTGGACGTGGGAATCGACGATGGCGGGCGAGCGATACGCCTTGGCGGCCACCGGCGCCACGGACGTCGCCGAGCCGCAGGCGGCGAGGAAGGCCAGAGCGGCGAGCTTCATGATCTCAGTACGAGCAGACGTACGCGTAGGATCCCGTGCCGACCGGAGGCGGCGCACACGGGCGGTCATCCCAGACCCCTCGAGGAGGCCCTGGATCACCATGCAGTCCTCCTCGAAGCCGCCGCCGTTGCTGTTGTTCGGCTCACCGGCGCGCCAGTTCGTGTAGCTGACGGCAGTGCCATCGGGCCACACGAACGCGTTCTCGGTGGTCAGATCGTTGCCGCCGAGGAACGCGGTCGGCGTGGCGATCACCAGCAAGGCGACGATCGCGTTGGAGGCGGCGGTCTTCACCGTGGCGAGGTGACCGCCAAGGGCCACGCAATCGAGCTCGGCGTCCGTGCGGATCTTGGGGCCAGGGAACAGTACGAAGCACGCCCCGCCGGGCTCCTGCTTCGCGGCAATGCCGCCCATACAGGGGCGCGCATCGACCGGGGGTGGTGCGTCGATCGCCGCATCGCGGACGGCAGCGTCGGGCAGGATGCTCGGGTTCACGCCCGGATCGTTCAGCTCGGCGCCGCAGCCCAGCAGGGCGGCCAGCGCAGCCAGCCCAGCGAGCCGAACGAGACCGACGACGAACCCCCGTGACACGCCTCTATTGTGCCGGAGATCCGTGGGCGGGACACGTTGATTCCCCGTCCTCGCTTTGATGCTAGGTTCCGCCCACATGAGTCGTCAGCAGCCTCTCGTCCTCATCATGGCGGCGGGTCTGGGAACGCGGATGAAGAGCGATACCCCGAAGGTGCTCCACCGGGTCGCCGGTCGGCCGCTCCTCCACTGGGTGGTGACCTCGGCGCGCACCGCCGGCGCCGCCCGCGTGGTGGCGATCCTCGGCCACAAGCACGAGCAGGTGAAGGCGGCGCTCGATGCGAGCTTCGGTGCCGGCGTCGTCGACGTGGCGCTGCAGACCGAGCAGCGCGGCACCGGCCACGCCGTGCAGTGCGCCCTGCCGGCGATCGCGAACGAGCCCGATGATCGGATCGTGGTGATCCTCACCGGCGATGCTCCGCTGATCGCGAGCGAGCGGATCGCGGAGCTGACCGCCGCCGCGGCCGCCTCGCCCGCCGGGATGGCGCTGCTGTCCACCGTGCCACCTCGCCCGATGCCGTACGGCCGGCTCGTGCGCGATGGCAACGGCATGCTCGAAGATCGTCGAGCACGCGGATGCCACCGAGGCCCAGAAGCAGATCGTCGACACCAACGCCGGGTTCTACGCGATCAAGCTCGGCCATCTGCGCAAGGATCTCGCCGCGCTCCGTGCCGACAACGCCAAGGGCGAGCTGTACCTGACGGATCTGGTCGCGCATGCCGCCACGCGCGGTGGTGCCACCGCGATCGACGCGCCGTTCACCGAGGTCGCCGGGATCAACGATCGCGTCGATCTCGCAGCGGTCGAGGTCGAAGCGCGCCGCCGCATCAACGAAGGCTGGATGCGCGCGGGCGTGACGATGACGGATCCGGCGAGCACGTACATCGATGCCGACGTCGGGCCGCTGGGCAAGGACGTGTGGATCGCGGCCAATGTCGCGCTGCGCGGCAAGACCTCCGTCGGTGATGGCGTGCGGATCGATCTCGGCTGCGTGCTCACCGATGTCTCCGTCGCGGCCGACACCAACATCAAGCCCTACTCGATCGTCACCGAGACCACGGTCGGGAGCCGCGTGCAGATGGGGCCGTTCACCCACTGCCGGCCGGGGTCGCGGATCGACGAGGACGTGCACCTCGGCAACTTCGTCGAGACCAAGAAGACGCACATGATGGCCGGCGCCAAGGCGAACCACCTGGCGTACCTGGGCGATGCGTCGGTCGGGCAGAAGTCCAACATCGGCGCCGGGGTGATCACCTGCAACTACGATGGCGTCGGCAAGTTCCAGACGACGATCGAGTCCGGCGCGTTCATCGGCTCGGACTCGCAGCTGGTGGCCCCGGTGACGGTCGGCCGCGATGCATACGTCGGCGCGGGCACGACGGTGACCAAGGACGTGCCGCGCGGCTCGCTCGCGATCACGCGCGTCAAGCAGGTCAACGTCGAGGGCTGGGCGGATCGGTTCCGGCGAGGCGCAGGCGAAGAAGCGCCAGGGAAAGAAGCCCGAGGACCAGTAGCCCGGTGTGGAGCTCCGCGACACGTCTGACCTCGCGACGAACGTTCGGGGTCGGCTCGTCGCGGTGCGCGGCGCGCTGGCCGTGCTGGTCCTCGTCGTCGCGTGCAAGGCGAAGCGGGATTCCGAGCACCAGGCGCGGCCGGTCGAGCCGGTCGTCGCGCCCGTTCCGGATGCGGGAGTGCACGATGCCGTGGTGGATGCGGCGCCCTGGGCACCGCTCGCCGCGCTGCCGGTGATCCACGCCGTCCGGACCGTGATGCTGCCATCGCGGCCGGATCAGCCACGCTTCGATGTCGTCGGGCCGGTCGTGCTCGGCGACATCGCGGTGGTCGGCTCGTCGCAGCTCGGGTTCGCGGCCGTGGACTGGCGCCGTGGGGTGCTGATCTGGACCAAGGCGGCGGGAACCGGCTCGCGCCGCCGGTGGTCCACGGGGAGGACTTCGTGTTGATCGGCGATTGCGTCGGCGCGCCGGAGGTCCCGGAGCGGGATCAGCTCCTCGGGTGTCTGCGCGTGGTCAACGCGAGTGGTGCCGACGAGGCGTACCTCGCGATCCACGGCAAGGCGGCCGCGATCGAGGAGTTCTCGCACGCCACGGGCGAGCAGCGCGTGTGGCTCGACGGGGAACACGTGCGCTGGCGGCGAGGCGACCAGGCGGTCGCGATCGATCTGATGACGGGCGTGGCCCTGCCGGGCTCGATCGAGCCTCCGCCGCTCTCGGTCACCTATCAGGGTCGGCGCTGGGACATCGAGGAGAGCGAGGGGAGGCTCGTCGCCCGCGCGAAGGGCAAGCTCGCGTGGCAGACCGAGCGCGGGTATGGCGAGCTGCTCGGCACCGTGTGGCTGCCCCGGCAGCTGCCGATGGTGCGTGTGGCATCGATCAGTGGACGGTTCGGCGATCCGGAGGTCCGGCTGCTCGACATCGATGCCACCGGATCGATGACGGGCCAGGCATCGTGGGCGAGCGTGCCGGGGATAGGAGTACTCGAGCATGCGATCTCGCCGGTGGGAGATGTGGCGCTCGCGGTGCGGCTGGACAAGACGCTCAAGCACGACTTCATCGCCGGCTTCTCGGCGAACGCGCTCCTCCAGTGGGTGTACCCCCTACCCGAGACAACGCGCGTCGATCCGATCGGCGTGGCGATCGGACTCGATGCCGAGCGCGCTCCCGAGGCGGTCGTCGTGTTCCACGACGGCGATACGGTCACGATCCTCCCGGAGTTGTCGTCGCCTCCTACGGCGCCAGGAGCAGTTCGGGGACCGTCGGAAAACGCGACACCGTAAGTCCGCGGGATCACGAGATCCTGCCTTGGTATGCCGGGTGCTTTACCCATCTGCATGAACATCAAGAGCAGCCTCCTCGCAGCCACCGCCGCCATGTCCCTCGTCGCCTGCATCAAGCAGGACGAAGCGCCGAACGAGCTGAGGACCGCCATCCCGACGGCGGACCAGGTCAAGATCAAGCTGCCGCAGACCACGACCCGCGCGGTCGGTGATCTCGCCGAGTGGTACGTCGCGACCCGGAACGTGACGCGCACGTTCAACGGCGGCGCTGGCTGGGTGCTCGTGCTCGTGCACACCATCGTGCAGTACCCGGTGACCACGGTCAGCGGCGACACACACCTGGGGCCCGTGGAGCGAGGCGCTCGACCCGGCCGAGTACAAGCTCGATGTCCGCGCGGTCGGCGACGGGACGTTCGAGTACCAGCTCTCCGGTCGCTCGAAGACGATCGCCGGTGCGCAGTTCGAGGTGATCATCGACGGCAAGGCAGATCCTCGCCTCGGCGACAACAAGGGCAACGGCCAGTTCCTGATCGACTTCGAGGCCGGTCGCCGCGTCAACCCGATCGACGCCGGCGACGCCAAGGGCCAGGTCGACGTGCGCTACGACCTGACGGCGCGCCACCTCGACCTCGGCATCATGTCGACCAACGACCTCGGCGAGCCCGTGATGGCGGACTACGCGTACAACGAGGCCGCGGACGGCGCCGGCGACATGGTGTTCAACATCGACGGCAACGCGGGCGGCACGGCGGCGCAGGAGCACATCACGCTCCGCTCGCGCTGGCAGTCGAACGGCCTCGGCCGCGCGGATGCTCGGCTCGCCGGTGGGGATCTCGCGACCGGCGCCATCGCGTCGGAGTGCTGGGACGCCCAGTTCCGCCGGACCTTCTACACGGATTCGGTGAACTTCGCTCCGACCGAAGGCGACGTTGCGTCCTGCGCCTTCAGCACGACCGACCTGCCCCCGCAGCACTGATCCTGTGCTAACACCTCCGCCCGGAGGAAACGTACATGCCGACGATGCCCAAGGACGCCGCGGATCTGTTCGACAATCTCGTCCCGGAAGGACTCAAGCAGTTCCCGGACAAGGCGCGCGAGCTCAACGCGATCTACTGCTTCAAGATCACGGGTGAGGGCGGCGGCGAGTGGACGGTCGACACCACGTCGAACCCGCCCAGCTGCGTCAAAGGCGATAGCGGCAAGGCGCAGTGCACCGTCGAAGTCGCCCACGATGACTTCAAGACGATGCTCTCGGATCCGAACGCCGGCATGCAGCTGTACTTCCAGGGCAAGCTCCGCGTCTCGGGCGATCCGATGCTCGCGATGAAGCTGCAGCAGCTGTTCGAGATCGCTCGCCCCAAGTGAGCTGGACCTGGCTCGCAAGGCAGCCAAGGGCCGTCCGAAGGCCCGCGCGGTCGAGCTGGAGTGGGTCAAGCCCGCCCAGCAGGATCGCAGCCGCGATACCCACGCCCGGATCGTGGCCGCCGCAGAGCGCTTGCTCTCGCGTGGCCGCGCGTGGGTAGAGCTCAGTGTTGCGGAGCTCGTCGCCGAGGCCGATGCCTCGGTGGGCGCGTTCTACAACCGGTTTCGGGACAAGGACGCGCTCCTGCACGTGCTGCAGCTCGAGCTGTACGCGCAGGGCGCGGCGACGGCGGCGCGCGCCCACGAGCTCGCCGGTTCCGCAGTGCCGTTCGAGGCGATGGTCGGTGCGTTCGTCAGCGTGGCCGTCGCGTCGTATCGCGAGCAGCGCGGCTTGCGGCGGGCGCTGCTCGTCGAGATGTGCACGAACCCGGTGTTCCGCGAGCGCGCGATCGAGCTGTCGCGGCTGACCTGCGTGGGGTTGGTCGCGGCGCTCGCGAACCACGTCAAGGGCAAGGACACCGAGCGGCTGGCCACGGCGATCGACGTCGCACATCGCTTCGTGTACGGGACGCTCGACCAGATCTTGCTCTACGACGATCAGGCGCCGACAGGGCGGAAGATCAGCGATCCGCAGCTCGTCGAGGAGCTGACCTCGGCGTGCCTCGGCTATCTCGAGCGCAGCCTGCCGCTTCGCGCGTAGACTCGAGGGGTGGGGCAGCGTGCGGATCAACGCCACGACGTGGCGATCGTCGCGCTCGCGATGTTCGGCGCGACCGCGCTCGTGATCGGCCTGCCGCAGCGGATGATCATGTTCCCGGCAGCGCTCGCCACCGCGCTGGCCGCGATCGCGGCGCTGGGTGCGGCCTGGGTGATCTGCGCGGTCGAGGAGGACGTGACGCCGTGGGAGGCGGGCATTGCGGCGGTGATCGCGATCCCGCTGTGCACAGGGGTCGATTGGTTCTCGGCGACCTGGGTGACACGCGATCCAGTGCTCGTGACGATCGCCGCGGTCGGGGGAGCGCTTGGTGCCGCGCTGATCGCGCGACATCGGGCATCGAGCAGCGCGGTCCATCGCGTGGTGTTCGCGGCCCTCGTCAGTGGAGGCGTGCTCGCTGCGCTGGCCTTGCTCTCGCTCGGCCTCCACAAGCTCACCGGCGTGCACCTGGACTTCGTCCCATGGCTCGCTGCGGCCTCGGCCTCGGCGCTGATGGCGTGGCGCGCTCCACAGCTCACCACCAACACCGTGTGCGCGGGGCTTGGCCTGGCACTCGGGCTCGGCGGGCTGGCCTTGCTCCCGGGGCTCAACCCCAAGCTTCCGCTTGCCTTGATCGTCCTCGTCCTCGCGGTGATGGGCGGGATGATCGTCCTCGGCGCGGGCTGGTTACACGGTGTCACAACCCGCAAGCTCGGTGCTCGACGCGTGCTCGCGACGGCACGCGCGCGCGAGCGCGGTGATCGTGCATGATGCGCGCATGGTCGCCTCCCCGCTCGCCGACGCTCTGACTGGCATCCGCGTCCTCGATCTCTCGCGGCTGTTGCCAGGCCCGTTCCTCACGATGGTCCTCGCCGACATGGGCGCGGACGTGGTGAAGGTCGAGGATCCGAAGCTCGGCGACTATCTGCGGGCGCTGCCGCCCGGGAAGGGCGGGATGTCGGGGAGGTTCCTCGCGGTCAACCGCGGCAAGCGATCGATCGCGCTCGATCTCAAGGACAGCGCCGCGCGCGCGACCTTCCTCGAGCTCGTGACGAAGGCCGATGTCGTCGTCGAGAGCTTCCGGCCGGGCGTGATGGCCAAGCTCGGCCTCGACTACGACACGCTCGCGGCGAACAACCCCAAGATCATCGTGTGCTCGATCAGCGGCTTCGGCCAGACCGGGCCCTATGCCGATCGCGCAGGCCACGACCTCGGATACATCGCGCTCGCCGGCGTGCTCGCGATGACGGGCGGGGTCGCGGGCGGCGCACCGGCGATGCCGGGCGTACAGATCGCCGATCTCGCGGGCGGAGCGCTGTGGGGTGCGACGGCGATCCTCGGCGCGCTCGTCGGCCGTCAGCGCACGGGCAAGGGCGCGTACCTCGACATCTCGATGACCGAGGGCGCTCTCGCGCTGCTCGCCGCCGAGCTCGGCAACCAGGACTGCGGCGCCCGACCCTCGCGCGGCACCGAGACGCTCAACGGCGCCCTCGCCTGCTACTCCGTCTACCAGACCAAGGACGCGCGCTTCCTCGCCGTCGGAGCGCTCGAGCCCAAGTTCTGGATCGCGCTCAACACCGCGATCGGCCGCCCACCGAACATCGGCGAGATCGTGGGCAAGCCGCAGGATCAGGCCAAGACCCGCGCCGAGCTCGCCGCGATCTTCGCCACCAAGACCTGTGCGGAGTGGGACGTGCTCCTCGCCAAACACGACTGCTGCGTCGAGGTGGTCACCGAGACCTCCGAGCTACCCGCTCACCCGCTCCACGTCGCGCGCGAGGTGTTCTTCTCGCTCGACGGCGGCCCGGGCATCGGCCCCGTCATGCAGGTGCGGACGCCGCTCGGCATGCCTCGCGCACCGCGGTTCCCGCCGCGCCACGGCGAGCACACCCAGGAGGTACTCGCCGAGTGGGGGACGGTTTCAACTTGAGCAACTTGCGATCCGCAAGTGCGTGATCCCTGGTCGGGGAACGGCGTCCCGCGCCGCAAGTTGCTCAAGTTGAAACCGTCCCCATGATCCGGCGCGCGCGCACGGCGGTACCCACCGCGAGCCCGAGCATCGCGAGCATCCCGAGCACGAACACCAGGCGCGCGTTGGGGAACAGCGACAGCACGCCGTCCATCCGCTGGGCCATCACGAGGCGACCGATCTCGGTGGTGCCCGGGCCGACGAGCGGGCGCGCCTCGAGCTCGTAGACCACGCCATCGAGGGTGATCTCCGCCTGGCCGATGCGTGGGCCCGCGGCGACCAGCGGCTCCGGGACGTCGCCGACCGGGGTGCCGTCGGGGGCGACGATCGAGAGGAGCGTGTCGTCGAGCCGGATCTGATCGAGCAGGCCGCGCGCCTCGACGATCTGGAAGAACTGGGTCTTCGCCGCCTCCCCGAGAGAGCGGGTGCGCGCGAACACCATCGCGACGCCGCTGGGAGGCCGTGGTCCGAGCAAGCGGGTCGCGACGAGCTGGGGATCGTCGTAGCGCACGAGGATCGTCGAATTGCCGCTGCCGGCATCGAGCGCCTGCTTGACCCACGGCAGCACCGACAGGTCCGTGCGCGGCGCGGACGGATCAGCGCTCGTGTAGAGCAGGCGCGCCTTGTAATCCGCGACGGCGAGGATGCTCTGGTGCTCGCGCCCGCCGAAGTCACGCGCGAGGCGCCAGTCCGCCGAGACCAGCCGCTCGTGGATCTCGTCGAGGTCCTTGTTGTCATCCGCGGGATCGCCGAGACCGAAGTCCGCCTGGTCGTGGTGCGCGGACACATCGCCCATCACCGGGAACAGATAGACGAGGTTCGAGATCGCATCGAACTGATCCGTGAGGAGGCGCACCGCGCGATCGGCTTGCTTCGCGGTCGCCGTGAAGGACTGACGGATGCTGCCCACCACGCGGCTGCGCACGGCGAGATCGGCGCCGAGCCCGAGCGCGAGCACGCCGGCCAGTGCGGCCGCAGCGATCGACGTCCTGCGCCAGGGCTTCGCACGATCGCGGCCGAGCTCGGCGAGGAGGTGATCCATCGTCGGGAACCGATCGCCCGGCTTCACCGAGAGGCCGCGCAGGATGATCGCCCGGATCGCTCCCGACACCCGCGAGGCTGCCGGCGGCGGCTGGATCTTGCCCTCGCACACGCTGTCGGACAGCTCGTCGAAGTTCTTGCCGCTGAACGGGCGCTGGCTGTACAGCGCCTCGTAGAGCGCGACGCAGAAGTTGAACTGATCGGTGCGCGCATCGACGTTGCCGCCGAGGAACTGCTCGGGCGCCATGTACGCCGGCGTCCCCAGCACGGAGCCCGAGGTGGTGAGGTTGACGTCCGCGATCGAGCGCGCCGCCGAACGATCCGCCGTTGCGATCAGATCCTGATCCGGGCGTGAGGCCGCCAGGCCGAAATCGGTGACGCGCACGCGGCCATCCTGACCGACCAGCACGTTGTCGGGCTTGAAGTCCCGATGCACGAGACCTGCCGCGTGCGCCGCCGACAGCCCGCGCCCTGCGGCGAGGTACGCCTCGACGATCTCGCGGATCGAGCGGGTCTGCTGCCACGTGCGAAGGCTCGCCCCCGTGACCAGCTCCATCGCGATATAGGTCGCATCGTCGATGACGCCGACGTCGTAGACCGCCACGACGTTGGGATGATTGACCTGCGCCATCGAGCGCGCCTCGCGGATCAGCCGGGTGGTCAACGCCTCGTCGGGACGATGCAGCTGCTTGAGCGCGACGTCGCGGCCGAGCTCCGAATCCTCCGCGCGGTAGACCACGCCCATCGCGCCGGCGCCGAGGCGCTCGACCAGCGTGTAGCGCCCAAGCTTGCGGCCCAGCTGGCTCGGCGCGCGGATCCGCACCGCCTTGGTGACCGACTCCTCCGGTGCGAGGGTCTCGCCCATCCCGTCCGCGGTCTCGATCAGGTCGGGCGAGCGCGTGGAGCCGAGGCCGGCATCGCTCGCGACAGTCTCCAGCATCGCTACGCTGGGCGGCCGCTTCTCGGTGTCGCCGAGCGTATCGAGAGCGACCTCGTGGGTCGCACCACGGGCGAGCATCGCGATCAGCTCGCGGCAGTCCTGGCAGCCATCGAGGTGCTCGATCGCGAGGACGCGAGACGGAGCGTCGAGAGCGCCCGCCATCAGGTCCTGCACGACGTTGGCGTCGAGGCACTCCATCGGCCGACACGCATTGTGACACGATACCGCCATGGATCCGGTGGAGCGCCTGGCTGCGACGAGCGGACTCGCCGTGCCGTCACCACCGACCGCGCTCGCCGCCTGGGAGGCCGTGATCGCTGGCGCGCGGCGCGCCTGGCCCGCGATGCAGCTCGATCTCGCGAAGCTCGTGGAGTTCGTAGGGCCGCGCCTCGTCGGCGCCGACCTTGCCGCCGCCCTCGCCGCGGCGCCTGCAGGCGATCTCGCGATCGCGGCGATGTGTGACGCGCAGGTGCCCACGGCACACGCGGCATTCGATGCGATCCTGTCCGAGGTCTCCGCGGCCGGCGCGGCCACGCGTGCCCCGAGCGATGTCGTCGACGACGTCAAGCAGATCCTCCGGGTCCAGCTGCTGCTCCCACGGGAGGGCAAGCCGCCCGGCATCGCCGGCTATCGGGGCAAGGGCCCGCTGCGCGGCTGGGTGCGGATCACCGCGACGCGCGAGATCATCCGCCAGCTCAAGAAGCGGCAGCGCGAGACACCGCTCGAGAAGTCCCTCGAAGATGCGCTCGGCACGGCCTCGGATCCGATGCTGTCGCAGCTCAAGGCCGAGTATCGCGCCGAGTTCGCGACCGCACTCAAGGAGGCGATCGCGGCGCTGTCCGCCGAGGACCGCACGCTGCTCCGGCAGAGCATCGTGGAGCAGCTCTTGATCGATGCGATCGGCGCCGCGTTCGGCGTGCACCGCGCCACCTCCGCACGCTGGCTTCAGCGCGCGCGCGCAGCACTGGTCACGCAGACCCGCGCGAAGCTCGCGCAGCGCCTCGCGATGCCCGTCGAGCAGATCGACAGTGTGATCCGGCTGGTCCAGAGCCGGCTCGACGCCTCGATCGTGCGGCACCTCCGCGACACTTGAGGTCGACGCCGCGAGCGGGCACGCTCGCGGCATGAACCGGGTCCTCGCGGGTGTGGTCTTCGTCATGGCGTGCAGTGGCTCGTCGAGCAACAAGCCTCCCGCTCGGGACGTCACCTCGCCGGCTCCACGCGGCTCTGCCGCGACGACGCCAACCGACTCCAGGTGCAACTGCGCCGCCACCTGCGACTGTCATGGGGACGACGATCCCCCACGTGACGCCGCCACCCGCCGCGCCATCCAGGCGTGCATCGCGGCCAAGGTGACCTGTGAGCCGTGCGGCGAGTGCCTCGCCCCCTAAGCGGGTCGAGGGCGCTGGGACCTGACGATCGCGCGCTCGCGCACGGTCCCATTCTCGTCGCGCTGCACACCGGGCTGCTCTCGTGGGGGCTCTGGATGCGCGAGCGACTCTCCGATCATCCGGATCACGCGCACCATCACGAACGGCTCGGTCATCGCACGCCTCAGGGCTGCCCGCCGCCGTGCGGCTGGCAGGTCGAGGTGGTCTGGCCGTGTTCGATCTGGACCTCGCACTCGAGGCCGACCGTGCAATCGGCGCTCGTGGCGCAGGTATCGCCAGTGACGCCCGTGCCGGTGCTGCCGGAGTTGTCATCGGCGCCCGAGCCAGAGCCAGAGCCCGAGCCACCGCCAGAGCCAGAGCCACCGCCGTGCGGCGTGCAGAACGCCTGGCCGTGCTCGATCTCGAGCTCGAGGCCGGCCGGGCAAGCGCCGTCGGACTCCTCGCTGGCCTGGCAGAAGCTGGTGGTGACCCCGTGCTCGACCTCGATCTCGCACTCGAAGCCGGTGGGGCAATCCGTGCTCGCGGCGCACGGCGTGTTGATGATCGCGCGGTCGAGCGTGCTGGTCGCGTCCTCCGTGGTGCAGGCGGTGAGAGCGAACGACGAGAGGACCAAGGAGATGCGTGCGGCGTACTTCAACATGGAGTTCCTTTGGGGCGGGGAGAATCGGAGAGGGCGAGTTGCGATCAACGTGATCGACTGCTTCGTGTGATCTGGGGATAACCGCTCCGGCCCATGACCGTCGAGTTTCGACCCCTTACGCCGCTCGCGATCGCGTGACGCGATTGCCCACAATATTCGTATTTTCAATGCTATAAACGCGTCACGATGGCGAGAGCAAAGCAGCGCTTGGAGACCGGGTCTGCGGTCGGCACCAGCGCCCTCGCCCACCAGTTCTTCGCGGGTCGCTACGCGGAGATCATCGCCGACACCTACGATCGCGGGCAGGTCGATGACGTGGATCTCGGGTTCGTCGTCGGCGCCCTGACGTTCGTCGATCGCGTGGACGAAGCGATCGGTGTCTACGACGCGTGGCGAGCGCGCACGAGCGACGGCGCCGATCTGCGTACGCAGGCGGCGTGTCGGTTCTTCATCGGGCTCGCCGCCGCCCGCGCTGGGTATTTCGAGCGTTCGCGCAGGCTGCTGGTCACCGAAGGATTCCGGTTCCGCCACGACAGCGATCCATGGGTGCGTGCCCTCGTGTTCCAGGGGCTCGCCTGCCAGTGCTACTTCACCGGGCGCTATCCTGGGGCGGCGCGGCTCGCGCTGCGCGCACAGCAAGGGGCGCACGAAGCGGCGTTCGTCTACGTCGAGATGCTCGCGACCGACATGCGCGGCCACTCGCTCGTACAGATGGGTCAGCTCCAGCGCGGGATCTCCACGCTCGAACAGGCGAACAGGCAGGCCCAGCGCCTCGGGTTGACGAACAACGCGTTCGCCGTGGACACCTCGATCGCCACGTACGTGACGCGGTTCGTCCCACACGCCGAGGCGCTCGAACGCGTCGAAGCGCTGTTGCGACGGCGAGCACACGATTCGTACTCGCGGCGCGCGCTGCTCACCGAGGCCGCCGTGCAGCGCGCGCTGCGAGGCCGTCGCACCGAAGCGCGCGAGGCGCTCGAGGATGCGGATCGCGACGCACTCCGCGGCGACACGCGACGCGGCAAGGTGGTCAGCCTCCTCGCGCGGATGTGGGGGACGCGCTGGCAGCACGGCCCGGCGGCGTGCGCCGAGCTCGTGGAGCAGGCACGCGAGCTGATCGAGCCGCGCGATGTGGCGTTCCGCGCCGAGCTGCTCGGGTTCGAGATCCTCGTCGCGCGCACGGGCCGCGACGACGAGCGCGAGCAGAAGGCCCTCGCCGATCTTCGCGAGCTCTGGCGCGACACCCACCACGCATACGCGAAGGGCGCGCTCCGGCAGTTCGATCGCGATCGCGCAGCTGGTGCGTTCGACGAGGATGCGCTCAGCCCGATCCTCCGCGCGGTGGCACAGCGCGATCCCTCGTCGCTGTCGCGGATCCTCTCGCTCGGCCTGCTCGGCGTGGTCCCCGAGCTCCTCGGCCTCGCGCCCGGGCGCCGGATCATCCTGATCCCGTCGGAGGATCTGCTCCTCCTCGAGGATCACGGCGACATCGTGGTCCGCCACCGACCGCCGCGGTGGTGCCCGGTGCTGCTGCGGATCCTCGCGAGCGGCCACGCCACCAAGGAGCGGATCGTCCAGGGCCTGTGGGGACTGCGCGCGTACAACCCCGAGCTTCACGATCCACCGGTCCGCACCACGATCCATCGGCTGCGGACGTTCCTGCAGCCGCACCCGAACTGGATCGAGGTCGGCGACAGCGGCTACCGCACCACGGTGCCCGTGCATCTCGTCGCGGGCACGGAGCCGGCGCTGTCCGAGACCGCACCGCTGTGGGAAGAGGGCGAGGTGCCGTCGCTGGAGCCTGCGAGGCAGGTCGCCACCGCGCGCGTCGCGCCCATCGTCGTCGGCCCCGAGCAGCTCGTCTACCAGCGCCTCGTCGAGCTCGACCACGCCAGCGTGCCGCAGCTCGCCCGCACGCTCGAGCTCTCGCCGAGCACCGTGCTGCGCGCGCTGCGGACTCTCGTCGACGAGCGGCGTGTCGAGCGTCTCGGCTTCGCCCGCGCCACGCGCTACCGGCGGCGACCCGAGCGCCTCACCTGAGACGGAGGCTAACGTGTCAGCGTTCCGACGATGGTCACGGCGACGCCGGCCAGGCTCTCGCCCGCGAGCAATCCGGCGGAGATCGGCCACACGTACCGCTCGTTGATCTTTGGGCGCCCGCGCGTCGCGATCGCCGCCGCGGCCGCACCGATCAGCATCGACAGCGACGTCGAGAGTGGCAGCAGCAGCCCCAGCCCGAGCCCGGCGGAGGACGGCAGCCATCGCGCGATGCGTGGCGGCGCCAGCCGCTCGCCGACCGCAAGCACGAGCCCGATCGCCGAGCCCACGATCACCAGCTGACGATGCAGCGGGTGCAGGTGATCGAGCCCGAACTGGAGCAGCTAGCCGGCGCGGCGAACCGAGCCACGCCATCGTCACCGATCGCGAGCGCGGTGGCATCCGGGATCAGGATGAAGTACGCGAGCACCGATGCACCGGTCCCAGCGAGGATGCCGAGCGCTTGCGCCGCGAACTGACGCCGCGGATTCGCGCCGAGCAGGTATCCGGTCTGGAGGTCGAGCAGCAGATCCGCGCTCGCAACGGATGACGCGTGGGTCATCGAGGCCGTCATCAAGTTCGTCGACGGGTGATGCGGCCGCAGCACGCCGAACACGAGCTGCGTCAGCTTACCCATCGGCCCGCCCGGTGTGATGTCGGTCTCGCCGGTGATCCGACACGCCACCGCGCTGAACACGAGGCTCAAGGCGACGGCGAGCGCGCCGAGGATCACGGGGATGTCGAACAGGATCCGCGCGAGGACGATCGCCGCACCACCGCAGGTCACGAAGCCGATCCAGAACCACGCGACAGGGATCTCGACATCGGTCCGCTCGAGTGCCGGGTCGGCCGGCTGGGCGTGCGAGACCAGCCGGCCGAACACGCGCCATCGCGACACCACGGCGACCAGTGCGTAGGCGACGAGGAGCGGTGCCCCGAGCCAGATCCCTGCATCGAGCCACGTGGTACCGAGCCCGCGCGTCGCGCCGACCAGCGCACCGCCCGGCGCGGACCACATCCAGTCGAGGGCGATCGGACCGAGCACGAACGCCGTGATCAGGCCCCCGGCGAACATCCATGCGGTGGTCCGCAGACCGGCGAACACCCCCGCCGCCACCACGAGCAGGCTGTGATCGAGCACCAGCCCGGCGTCGCTCGGTGCGTAGCTCGTGCCGCCGATCGAGAACCGCGGCAGCCAGTCGAACACCCGCGAGCTCGGCCCGATCAACGCGATCGCGCGGAGGTCACGCACGATCGGCAGCGCCGCGCCGATCGAGATCGCCGCCGCGACGATCCGCCCGGGGGATCGCGCCGCGTTGCGCGCGTCGTCGTGGTGAAGGCCGTGCAACATGATCGCCGCCGCCGTGCCCGACGGAAACGCGAGCCGTTCGCGGTTGATGAGCTGCCGCTTGAGCGGGATCGCGAGCGTGACCCCCAGGGCCGCGATGCACGCGATCCATGCGGCGAGCGCGGCCCAGTGCAGCTGGGTCCCGAGCGGGTGCCCGGGCGACACGCTCAGCAGCAACATCGCGGGGATCACGCCGACCACCATGTTGCCGGTCGCGTACGCGGCCGACGACGCCGTGGATTGCATGCAGCTGGTCTCGAGCAGCGAGAGCGGCGTGCGCGCGAGCCGCAGCGTCGCCAGCACGCGCCAGATCGCGAACGACCCGAGGCCGGCAGCGAGCGCCATCCCGAAGAACCATCCAGTCTTGAGACCGATGTAGACGTTCGCGAACGACAGCACCGCACCGAGCAACAGGCCCGTGACCACTGCACGCAACGTCAGCTGCGGCTCGTCTCCGCGGTACGCCTGCGTGTACCACTCGGCCTCCCCGAGGCGTGCGACCTGTTCCGGATCGAGCCGATGGTTGTCGCGATCGGCCAAGCGCACCTACGCTTGCAACAGGATCGGTCGCCGTCCACGGATACGGATGGCGTTCTTCGATGACGCGATTAATCGTTTGGTTTTTATCACGATTTCCGGAATCTCACCGCTGACACTCAGACCTCGACACCGGGTGTCACTCGTCTTCGTGACGCCGTACAGGTATCCCATTCGTGCACATGCCTGTTCGTGTCTGTCACACCTCCTCTAACCTCCCGGCCCCTGGTCGCGAGGCAACTCGTGGAGATCATGTCCAGCGCGACACGGTGCAGTCCGTGCAGTACCGCCGAGGAGTTTCCATGCGCAGGTTTTTCGTCTCCACCGTCGTCGCGATCGTTGCCTCATCCCTTGGCGTCATGGGCTGCTCGAGTGATGGAGGCTCGCCGACCACGGGTGGTCTCGAGCCGCGCGATCCGTTGCCAACGACCACCGGCATCTATGCCGGCCGGTACCGCGTCCCCACCGATGCGGGGCTCGCGAACGCGGCGAGCTATCTCGTCGACACGGTGGACTGGACCGTGGTCGGCGACGTGGTGACGCTCCACTACGACCTCCCTGACGGCCTGGTCGGCGGCAAGCTGCCGATCACGCTGAGCGGCTCGCTCGTTCCGGGTGCAACCACCCTGACGTTGACGGGGCCCGAAGTGACCGGCAGCTGCGTGGCGACGCCGACGTCGATCACCTGCCACGAGATCTTCGGCGATCTCGGACCGCTACCGATCAGCATGGCGATCGTCGAGCAGGTCGCAGCGCGTGACTATCCAGGCCCGGTCGCGGACCGAGTCGCCGTCGCGGTCGTGTTCGGCTCCGATCCCATCGGCTTCGTCGACATCGACCTCCAGGCCCCGGTGATCGACGATCACGGTGGCGGTGGTGGTCTCTAAGTAGCTAAGGCGCGCGGGAGAGCTCAGCGCGTAGCGCGTCCTCGAGCGCGATCCACTGGAAGTCATCCGGCTCGCCGCCCTGCTGCTTGCGATCGCACAGCGCACTGTCTCGCCACTGCGCGAGCCCGATCACGATCATCCCGTCGTCACCGGCGCACTGGATGCTGACCTGGCCCTGCGGATCGCACGCGAGCTTCATCTGGTAGCGCCCCGACGGACGCAGCGATGGATCGGGCACGTAGCGCACGGTGTCCGCGATCACCATGACGTTGGCGTGATCGAACAGGAACTCGAGGTAGCGTCCGCTCGCCGCGGCCATCGCCTGTGCCGCGACGGGCCCCCACAACGGTGCCGCTGGCGGCGCCGCCGGTGCAGAGGGCGGAGGCGTGGCCGGCACGAACGACGGACGCGTGGGCGGCGGAGCGGGCACGAACGACGGGCGCACCGGTGGGATCGGCAGCATGCCCGCGGCCATCTGCCAGACCTCCTCGGGCGAAGCCTGCGACGGTGGTGGTGCCGACGACAGCTCCGCGGCATCGAACGCCTCGGGAGCTCCACGGGTCTGTCCGAGCTCGCGCGTCGAGAACACCACGTCCTCGAGCCACGCCCACAGCGCGGTCGTCGGCATCGCGTGATCGACCTGGCGCCGCACCTCGAGACGCAGCCCTCGCAGCTGCGCGATCGCGATCACCGCGAGCGTCTGCCGGCCGTTCTCGAGCGCGCGGATCACCAACTTGTCGGCCGAGTCGCACACGATGAACCACTCGAACGGGTTCGTGAACGACACCATCGGATCCGGCTCGTACTTGATCGTCTCCGTCAGGATCGCGCGCGACGTTCGATTGACGCGGAAGCACACGAACGGCCCGCTCATCGGTACGTCCCCGGCCCTTCCGGGCGGTACTTCTCGCCGTACTTGTTGAGATGGGGAGGCTCCGCGCCGCGCTGCAGCGCGATCTCGATCGTGGTGTCGGCACCGGCCGTCACGCTGACCTTCGCGCTGACCGGCTTGGCGGCGCGCCGCGTGTATGCGAACAGCGTCCACTCGCCCGGCGGCACCCCCTCGAGCGTGAACTTGCCATCTGGGCCGGTCCGCGTGTGGTGGCGGTTCGGCAGCACGAGGATCGTCGCCGCCATCTCCGGGTGGATATTGCAGTACACGTCGACCACACCGGGGGACGGGAACTCCTTGTCCTTGCTGTCGCCCTTCTTGAACGAGCCGAGATCGAACTTCCGCGTGCCCGATTGCGAGAACACGTTGTGCAGGAACGGATCGATGTTGGGGAACGTGATCGTGTCGCCCACCGTGATCGCCACGAGGTCGGGCACGAACTTCCGGCCCTTCTGCTCGATCTTCACCTTCGGCCCCGCGACCTTCGGCTCGGCGGCCCCGACCACGTAGACGATCACGTCTCCGGCGACCGAAGGCTTGCCACCGGCCTCGGTGACCTTCACCGAGCCGACCACCCGGCCCACCGGACCTGCGTGTGCGGCGCTCGCGAGCGCTCCGAGGACGATCAGCGCGCATCAGAACATGATCCCCACTGCAGCGCCGGTGCGGTGGTGATCTGGTAGAGGCCGATGCCGAACGCGGCGCTGACCCACGAGCGACCGTGCGACCAGGCGAGGTTCGGGCCCGCCGCGACCCACCGGCCCGCGGAGTCCTTGAACGAGAGGTGCGCGAACACCTCGGCGCCGAGCCGGAGATCGCCATGGACCTGGAAGCTCACTCCGGCGCCCGGGCGCGCCTCGAACGTCTGATCATCCGGCGAGATTGCACCGACGATGCCGAGATCGACGAGCGCCATGACGCTTCCGGTGGCCGTCGTCGTCGAAGCGACCAGGTTGGCTTCAACGATCGTCGTGTTGCGGACCGTGACGTCGCGCTTCACGGCGATCCGCGCGAGGGGCGCAAACGGTGGCGCATCCACCGGATCTCCCGACACGAACCGATACCGTGCCTCGACGCCGTAGCGCTTCCAGATCGTGCTCGGGCTCGTGGCATCCGAGTCGGTCCACGTGAACTCGATCGGGAACGCCAGCTCGAGCTGATCGGTGACGCCGATCAGCGCCTGCAGGCCCCAGGTGTTCTCGTGGACATCGGGATCCTGGTGGTTCTCCTCGGTGATCCAGGTCTGGACTTCCGCCCCGCGCTCCGGCATCACCTCGGTCCCGAACAACCAACCGTACTGCGTGCGCCCGGCGCTCGCGATCGCCGGCGCGAAGAGGATTGCCGCGGCGATCATCCCGTTCAATGCAGTTCGCACGTGCAGATCCTACAGTATGGTCCGCCCATGATCGATCACACGGGTTACCTCGTCTCCGACCTCGACAAGAGCATCGCGTTCTACACGAAGGCGCTCGCGCCCCTCGGCTACGAGAAGCTGATGGGCTTTCCCGGTGTCGCCGGGTTCGGCGAGAAGGGCAAGCCCGACTTCTGGATCCACAGCGGCGCAACGCCCACCGACAAGATCCACATCGCGTTCCGCGCGAAGGGCCGCGCCGAGGTCCGCGCGTTCTACGAGGCCGCGATCGCCGCCGGCGGCAAGGACAACGGTCCGCCCGGCGTGCGCGAGATGTATCACCCGAACTACTACGGCGCGTTCGTGCTCGATCCCGATGGCCACAACGTCGAGGCCGTCTGCCACGAGCCGTACCTGGGGTAACGCTCGGCTCTCTGGAAAAGGGGTCAGACCCCTTTTGGACGCGGCGCTGTCAGGGCGAGCAGCCGAGGCCGGCGATCGACTGCTTGCTCGCCTCGTCACCCTGCACGCAGGCATCCACGAGCTGCTTCCGCATCGCCCCCGTCAGCTTCATGCTGCTGTAGGTCTTCCGCATCTGCTGCACGGCTTGCTTCATCGCGTCGCGAGACTGCGCTGGCAGCTTGTCGCACTTGGCCATCACCTCGAGGGTCTGCGCATAGGCCTCGCACTCGGCGGGCATGCCTTGCCCCGCGGGCCTGGGGGCGCGCGGCGGCGTCGGCTCGTCGTCCCCACCTGGATCATCGTCGGTGTCATCGCCCACGTGATCGGTGATCGCGTTGCTGCCGTTCGATGGAACGGTGGTCGAGCCGCCGCCCTTCGCCCACGGATCGTTGCTGGGATCGAGCACCGCGGCATCCGGTGCTGTGGGTGGTGGGGTCTCGACCTGGGCATCGGGTGTCCCCGGCGGAGTCTCGGCGACGTTCGAGCCAGGGGTTGGCTGTTCGGGCGTCGGCTTGCCGGTCTTCCTGAGGACGCCGAAGTAGACGCCCGTGCCGATGCCCGCGACCACGAGCAGCCCGAGCAGGACCCAGATGCCCTTGCCTCCGCTGCTCCGCGTGATCTCCGTTGCCGAAGGCGGCGCATGCGCGTGCGCGTGCGGATCGTAGGGCGGCGCCACCATCGAAGCCGGCGAGGCGAACGCGCCCTGCGGTGGCGATGGCTGCGGCGCGAACCCGCCCTGCGGTGGCGGCGTCTGCGGCGCGAACCCACCCGGCGGTGGCGGAGGCGGCGCGAACGCGCCCGGTGGTGCGAACCCACCCGGCGGTGGTGTCACTGGTGGAGCGAACCCACCCGGCGGCGGTCCTCCCGCCGCACCCGCTGCCGAGTACGCCGGTGGCGTGACCGCGGCCTGCGAGCGCGTCTGCACCGGCTGCTGCGCCGTGGCCTGCGCTGTGGCCTGCGCGGTGTTCTGCCCGGTCTCCGGCGGGAACGTCGCGAGCACCGCGGCGATCTCCTCGCCGAACTGCTCCATCGTGGCTGGGCGCGCGTTCGGATCCTTCGCCATCGCGTTCAGGATCAACATGTCGATCGCGGGCGGGAGGTTGAGATCCGGCCGGCGCTGCGACGGAGGCACGATGCTCTCGAGCAGGTGCTTGGACAGCAGCGCCATCACGGTGGGCGCCTCGAACGGCAGGCGGCCGGTCACCATCTCGTAGAGCAGGCCGCCGAGCGAGTAGATGTCGGTGCGGCCATCGACGTGCTCGCCGCGGATCTGCTCGGGGACATGTACTGCGGCGTGCCGAGCATGTCGCCGGCCTGGGTCATCGCCATCTGCGACTGCCGGTTCTCGTCGCGCAGCTTCGCGATCCCGAAATCGAGGACGCGGACCACGTCGCGCTGGCGACCGCGATCCTGGAGCATGACGTTGTCGGGCTTGAGATCGCGGTGGACGATCTGGTTCGCGTGCGCATCGGTCAACGACGCGGCGACCTGCGCGGCGATCGCGAGCGAGCGACGGACCGGCAGCGGCGCCTCCTGATGGATCACGTCCCGCAAGCTCCGGCCTTCGATGAACTCCATCGCGATGAACAGCGTGCCGTCGCTGTCCTGACCGAAATCGTAGATGTTGACGGTGTTCGGGTGCGAGAGCTTCGCGACCGCCTCGGCCTCGGCGTTGAACCGCCGGAGCAGCATCTGGCTGCCCGCGACCTCGGGCCGCAGGAGCTTCACCGCGACGGTGCGCTTGAGCGAGATCTGCTCGGCCTTGTAGACCGCGCCCATCCCGCCCTCACCGAGCTTGGCCTGCATCCGGTAGCGCCCGGCGATCTCGCGCCCGACCAACGATGGCGCTTCGCCGATGCCGGTGGCCTGCAGCTTCGGGTTCGAGGCCTCGGTGGACGAGAGCGTGTGCCCGCACACGCCACAGAACCGTGCGTCCTCGGCGTTGCCAGCCTTGCAGTTGGGGCAGGTCACGACTCGCTCAGTGCAAAGATGGCATAGAGGGGCACCCCTCCGCCGCGAAGAATGCGCGCTTCGATCCGGTGATCGTCAAACAGGGCGATCAGGGCCAGCGCCTCACCCCCACCATCGGGGATCGCCACGAACGACAGGTAGACCCGCAGGGGCGCTCCCGTGAAGGTCATCCCGGCGAGGGCATCGGCCTCGGCCCCCGGCAGCGATTCGAGCGGGACGCTCTCCACGAGGCCGCTGATCGAGAGCTCGCCGTGAAGCCCGTGGGTGTCGAGATCGTCGATCGTCAGGGTGGCGACCGCCGCGGCCCCGACGCCGACGCGGACCACCGGCGCCTCCCCGACGCGCGCACCGCGCCAGGTCCCCCGGAACTCGCGGAGGTCGTTGCACGCCGTGGCCGCAAATGCGACCGCGATGATGGCGAGCGTGGCCCAGCGCACGGCGTCACGGTAGCACCGGCCGGGAGCGATGCGCTACGTTCACGGTAGATGCGGGAACGGCTCGCGGTGGTCGTGGCGCTGTGCGCCCTCGTCGTGCAGCCACGCCTGGCGCGTGCGGAGGAGCAGCCGCCGGAGTCCGCCGACCCGGCAGCGGTTCCCGATCCCGCGGCACCCGAGCCGCCCCCGGCGAGCGATCCGCCACCGGCGACCGAACCGCCACCGGCGACCGAGCTCCACGAGGACAGCGAATTCGGACCGGTGATCCTGATCGAGGAGATCGAGGTCCTCGGCAACACCGCCACGCAGACCGAGCTGATCCGCCGCACGCTGCCGCTCTCGGTGGGAGACGTGCTGCACGCGAGCGACAAGCGCCTGCGCGAGGCGCGGTTCAAGGTCCTCGCACTCGGCTACTTCCGCGATGTCACGCTCGCGATGCGCAAGGGCAGCGCGCGCGGCCAGGTGATCATCGAGGTCCGGGTGATCGAGCGCGGCACCGTGGTGCTCAACCGGCTGTGGTTCGGCACCTCGAACATCTCGCCGTACTGGCTCGGCGCGGACGTCGGCGAGCGCAACCTGCTCGGGCTCGGCATCGGCGTGGGGATCGGCTTCATCTTCGCCGCGCACGGCGACGTCGAGGGCAGCCGCAACCAGTGGGCCACCGAGCTCCGTGCCTCCGATCCATCGCTGCTCGGCTCGCGATGGGGAGCGAACAGCTCGTTCACGCTCGTTCACGGCAGCGAGGTCTATCGGGTCGGAGGCGATCCGCAGGATGTCGAGGCCAAGGACCTGCGCGCCTTCTCGTACCGCCGGTTCGGGGCACGCGCGGGCGTGACGTACGACGTCACGGCGCTCTCGCGGTTCTCCGCCGGGGTCCGCGCGGAGTCGATCGTGGCCGCGCTCCCCACCGCCCCCACCCGCCAGCTGCCCGACGGCAGGACCACCGCGATCGATCTCCACCTCGAGCCAGGCGACAGCCGCGTGGTCACCGCGGGGATCGGCTTCGATCGCGACACCCGGCCGGATCCGATCCTGCCGCACGCGGGCGGCCACATCACCGTCAGCGCGGAGCTCGGCTCGTCCCTGCTCGGTGGCAGCTACGAGTTCGCGACGCTGTTCGGTCGCTACGAGCACTACTGGCCGCTGTTCGGCGGAAAGCACGTGATCGGGCTCAAGATCGCGGGTGGCGTGGTGATCGGCGGAGCGCCCCAGTTCGATCGGATCCACATCGCCGACGTCGACCGCATGCTCACACCACGCGCCCTCGGGCTCGTGCTGTCTGCCGCGGCGCCGCTCGACATCCTCGGCACGCGCGCCGACAAGCCCACATACGGCGACCTCGGCGGCGCCGCCAACCTCGAGTACGCCTTCCAGCTGTTCCGCGGCAGCGGCAAGAACCGCGTCTACGGCGGCGATCTGTTCTTCGGCGCGGGCCTGTGGGGGCTCGGCGAGCAGGCCGATCTCCGCGCGCGCGATGCCGGCCTGTTCGATGCGCTCCCGATCGACATCTACGCCGATGCCGGCGTGCGGATCGACACCGACCTCGGCGTGTTCGAGATCACGATCGCCAATGCGCTGGGGCGCCTGCGGTGAGAGCCCTCGCGCTCGCCGTGCTGATCCTGATCGTCGCTGCGCCCGCGGCCGCGCGCGCCGACGATGACGAGCGTCCCGAGCTCCAGAAGATGCGGTTCGTCGAGCGCGGCGAGCAGCTCCACGTCACCGCCTCGCTCGCGAAGCTGTTCGACCGTGCCGCCTACGAGGCGCTCGACAGCGGCTTCACGTCCACCGCGGTGATCCGGATCTGGATCTATCCGCGGGACTCGACGGAGCCGGTCGCGTTCATGCTGATCCAGCGACAGGTGCTCTACAACCTGTGGGACGAGGTCTACGAGCTCAAGTTCGACGAGTCCGCGGGCCGCAAGGTGGTCAAGGAGAAGCGCAAGGCGGAGGCGCTGCGGCGGATCACCAGCCTCGACGATCTCGCCGTCGCTCCCCTGGCATCGCTGCCGTACGACCAGATCTATCTCCTCGCGATGGAGGTGGAGCTGAACCCGGTGTCGAAGGAGACGCTCGCGCAGGTGCGTCGCTGGCTGAGCCAGGGCACGGGCGGCGGCCTCGATCGCGGCGGCGCGTTCTTCGGCTCCTTCGTCTCCGTGTTCGTCAATCCGAAGATCGCCGAGGCCGACCGCGTGATCCGGATCCGCTCGCAACCCTTCTACAGGCCCAAGCCATGACCACCCGACCGCGCAGGCTCAGCCTCCGGTTTCGCGTCACCATGCTGCTCGCGGTGTCCGTGATGTTGCCGCTCGTCGTCGCGTACCTCCTCGTCGGGCAGCTCGGCAAGACGGCCGCGAACGTCGCCGCGAGCGATGCCTCGCTGCGGGTCGCCTCGATGGAGAAGGCCACGCACCGCTATCACGATCTCGTCGACATGACGAAGCGGCTCCATGGCGAGGTCGCCGAGCGGCTCGCGAAGCGCCCGGATCTCGCCGCACTCGATCCGCACAGCGACCTGCGCGCGATCATCGAGGACCCGAGCCAGGCCGGGCTGCGCGCGATCGCGATCCTCGGCGCGAACGGCACCGTGATCGCGGAGGCGACCAAGCCGCCCACGGGCCCGGACTGGCGCGACAAGGTGGTGGATCAGGTGCTGCGCGCCGATGGTGCGACGCTGCGTCTGACGTTCGAGGTCTCCGCCACGCTCCAGCAGGAGCTCCAGGAGCTGAAGGAATCGATCGATGGCACGCGCACCGTCTCGCAGATCCAGAGCGCGCTCCCCGCGACCTACCAGCTGACATTCCTGATCCTGATCATCCTCGCCGGTGTGGTCGCGATGGTGATCGGCATGGCGCTCTCGACACTCGAGACGCGCCGCATCGAGGCGCTGGTCGCCACCGCGCGCAAGGTCTCCGAGGGCCAGCTCGATGCGCGCGCCGAGCTACGCGGCGGCGACGAGATGGCCGAGCTCGGCGATGCCTTCAACGTCATGCTCGACAAGCTCGAGGAGACCCGCCAGCAGATCGAGTACCTGCAGCGCATGGGCGTGTGGCAGGACGTGGCGCGCCGCCTCGCCCACGAGATCAAGAATCCGTTGACCCCGATCCAGCTCGCCGTGCAGCAGTGCGTGTCCGCGTACAAGGGCGAGGATCCGCGGTTCAAGAAGCTGCTGTCAGACGCCGGCGAGATCGTCGAGGAGGAGATCGAAGGCCTGCGCCGCCTGGTGGACACGTTCCGCACGCTCGGCGCCCTGCCCCGCGTCGAGGCCTCGCCGATCGCGCTCGCCGAGGTGATCGAGGAGCTCCAGCTCGATCCCACGATGGCCGCGCGCCTGACCCTCAAGCCCCCGGGCGAGGACGTCACCGTGCGGGCGGACAAGCTGCTGCTGAAGCGCGTGCTCGCCAACCTGGTCGAGAACGGGATCCACGCGGGCCAGGAGGCAGGGCACGCCGGGGACGTGGTGATCTCGTGGTCGCGTGATCCGCGGAGGGAGGTCGTGGCGATCAACGTCGACGATCACGGCAAGGGTGTGGCCGAGGACAAGCGCGAGAAGATCTTCGAGCCCTACGTGACCACCAAGGCCACCGGCACCGGCCTCGGCCTGGCGATCGCCCGCAAGATCGCGATCGAGCATGGGGGCGAGCTGCAGGTCGCTCCGGACCGCGCACCTACCGGCGGGGCGCGGTTCGTGGTTTCATTGCCGCTCCGTGGTCCCGAGTCGTCCCTGGCCTGAGTTGTTGATCGCCTGGTCGTTGTGTTCGCTTGGGTTTGGCGCAGGGTGCCTTCCACCCGACGAGCCGGCGAAGAAGCCGACCCCGGTCAACGTCGACGCGCAGAACCTGATCCACACGTGGATCGTCTCGGATCACATCCTGGGCAAGGGCGCGTCGGTGACGCCGACCGAGGCCGAGGGCTTCCACGGCCGCACCATCGAGATCTCCGCCGAGGGCTACACCAGCCCGTGGCAGGGCACGTGCGAGGAGGCCAGCCGCACCAAGCGCCCGCGCAAGCTCGCCGAGGTGATCGACGAGCTGGAGATGTCACCGTCCGCCGAGGGCGAGGCCACCTCGTTCGGCCTGACGACCTCGGTGCTCGAGTACCGCCTCAGCTGCAACGATCGCCGCAAGCCGCCACCGCTGCTCGTGTTCGTCTCGAGCGGCAAGGCGATGACCTGCTTCAACGGCGTCTGCTACCTGATGAAGCCGTTCTGAGCCCGGGCTCTCGCTCATCGTGGGAAGCAAGGCAGCGGACTGGAATCGCCCGGCAAAAGTCTCCGACCTTGGTTCCTGGCTTCCTGGGTTTGATCTCCGGCCCAGTTGGTCAGCGTTGCGGCTCCTGGTCGCTCGCGAGTGCGGCCTCGGCCGCGATGTACGGCACGTAGCGGAAGTCGCGGATCAGCTGCACGCGATCGCCGTCCCATTCGAGCAAGATCCAGTATGCGGGCGCGGCGGCACCGTCGACGAACGCGGCCAGGACGTCACGACCGTCGACGCGCGCGAGCTCGAGCCGGATGTCGAGCTTCTCGTAGTTCCCGAAGTACATCCCCACGGCCTTGCCGCGGCGTTGCGACTTCGAGACCAGATCGAGCCGGCAGTCCTCGCCGATCAGGGCACGCACCCCATCCCAGTCGCGCGCGTTGAACAGCCGCGCATAGGTCGCGAGCTGTGCGCGGCGGGCCGCATCGGCCGTGATCGGCTCCGGCTCTCCGGCCCGCAGGGCTGCCCGACCGCGCACCAGCGCCGCCTTCACGGCCGGGACGGTGGTGTCCATGGTCGACGCCGTCTCCTCGAGTGAGTGGCCGAGCACGTCCTTGAGGATCACCGCGGCGCGCTGCGTGACGGTGAGGGCGAGGAACCGCGAGAGCGCCGCGCGAACGGCGATCGGATCAGGACGGTCGTCGACGGGCATCACATCGTCGAGCTCCGCGCGCGTCTCGGTGAGCTTGTGCCCGTGGCTGCGCAGGCGATCGATCGCCGCGTTGTGTGCGATCCGGAACAGCCACGGGCGCAGCGGCGGCAGATCGGACTGCATGCTCATCGCGTAGAACGCCTTGGCGAGCGCATCCTGCACCACGTCCTCGCCGTCGATGATCGAGCCCATGAGCCGAGCGCAGTAGCGATGAAGCTCCGGTCGCAGGTCGGCGACCAAAGCGAGGAACTGTTCGCGAGCCTGGGCGAGGGCTTCCACCACACGAGCCTAAGCCTTCTTGTCGATCGCGCGCATGCGATTGTTCCGCGCGGCGTGCTCGACCTCGGCGAGCCCGAGCGCTTCGAGGATCGGCGGCAGGTACATGCCAAACCGGCCGCGCAGCCCCTTCTTCTTCCCATACCAGCCCTTCACGGGATTCTTGGCCGAGCGGCCCCAGGCCTCGACCGTGTCCGCCGCAGCGGGCTTCTGCTCGTCGGCGCTGCCGAGCAGCATCCAGTCGCCGTGCGCGCGCAGCATCGCGTGCAGATCGGTGATCGCGCGCGCGTGGTAGCGGAGCTGCGTCTTGCCGACCTGCACGACAAGGTCCTCGCCATCGACATAGGCCTCGAACGCAGAGGTGCCGGGCGGTGTCGTCAGCTTCCAGGGCTTCGCTTTCGTGGCGTTCATGGACCATCTACGATCGAGCCCGGCGAAAAGTAGCGAGGCCCTGCACGAAACGTGCAACTGGCCGTCGATGCTACGCTCGTGGAGATGGGGGACCTTCCGGAGGCGCGCGTGGTGCGCGTGGGCGAGCCGCGGGCGGCGACGAGTACGGCGCCCACCGTCCCAGCCCTGCGACTCGCGCCACGCCGGCTGCCGCGTGCGCTCGTGTGGCGACTGTGGTTCCACCTGGACAAGGGGAGGTTCGGCTGGTGGTTCGCCGCATTCGGGATGGGGTTCGCCTGCGTGTTCATCCCGCAGGTTCAACTCGCACCTCAGCTGTTCGATCGCACCACGCGCGGGACGATCCAGAGCGTCGAGCAGACGACGATGTCGGAGAACGAGCGCGAGATCTATCGCGTGACGTACACCTTCGATGACGATCGCGGTGTCGCCCGCACGGGCACCTCGTACACGAAAGATGCGGCCGTCTCGGGCGCGCAGGAGATCGAGTACGACAAGGACGACCCGACCCACTCGCGACTGGTGGGCGCTCGCACCAAACCATTCGGCCTATGGGTGGCGCTGGTCACCCTCGTGTTCCCGGCGCTCGGGCTGTGGTTCGCGCTGAGCGGGTTCCTCGCCGGGCGCAAGGCGGTCCGGCTGCTCCGCTTCGGGGTCGAGACCACGGGCAGGCTCGTCGAGAAGACCAGGAGCAAGGTCGAGCTGGACGAGCATCCGCTGTACCGGCTGACCTTCGAGTACGTGGTCGATGGAGAGCGGTTCACCACCACGGTCGAGACGATGCGGCCCGAGGTGCTCGAGGACGACGCCCACGAGCGCCTGGTGTTCGACCCCTGGGATCGCACGATCGCCACCACGCTCGATCACCTCCCGGGCCAGCCTCGAATCTCGCCCGACGGCGAGCTCGCGTCTGACGGCGGGATGGGTGTCCACCTGCTGATCCTCCCGATCGCCACCCTTGGTCTGTTCATCACGATGGTCGCGCTGAGCGTCTAGTTGTACCTTCGCCGCGCCTTCGTGGTGCGGGGCGCCACCCGTTCGCGGGCCTGCAACCACCTGAAACGACACCTGAAGAATCTCTGTCACTGACGCGAGCCCCACTGCGTTGGTCGGGTGAAAGGCACCCCACCACCATGGCAACCACGCACGCGTCCACGCCCCGCATGAATCCTCTGTTCCCCACCACGCACCAGAGCGCCTCGACCGGCGCCGAGCTGGTCACGCTCGATGGCCGTGCGTTGCCGCTGGTGGCGTCCACGCTGCGCGCCGAGGCCCAGGGCGGCATCGCGCGGCTGGTGCTCGAGCAGCAGTTCGTCAACTCCTACGCCGAGACGCTGAACGTCACGTACCGGATGCCGCTCCCGGCGGACGGTGCGGTGTCGGGGTATGCGTTCGAGATCGCGGGACGGATCGTGAAGGGCGTCGTCGATCGGAAGCACGCGGCGCGCGAGCGGTTCGAGCAGGCGATCGCCAGCGGACGCACCGCCGCACTCCTCGAGCAGGAGCGCGCGGACATCTTCACGCAGCAGATCGGCAACATCCCTGCGGGTGAGGCGATCGTCGCGCGGATCACGATCGATCAACGCCTGGTGTGGTTGCCCGAAGGCGAGTGGGAGCTCCGCTTCCCGACGGTGATCGGGCCGCGATACTGCGGGACCGCCGAGACCCTGAGCGATGCGCGCGCGACCCACGTCAAGGTCACGACGCAGGACCCGGGCGTGCGGCTGCAGATCGAGCTCGCGATCAAGGACGTGATCATCGATGGGCGCAAGGCGAGCTCGCCCTCGCACTCGCTGGCGCCCACGGCGGAAGGTGCGATCGCGTTGTCCACCGGTACCCGCCTCGACCGAGATCTGGTCGTGCGCTGGCCGGTCGCGACGCCGGCCGTGGGAATCGCGATCGCAGTCGCGCGAACCGTGGAGACCGCCGAGGCGTTTGGCCTGCTCTCGATCGTTCCGCCTGCGAAGGCTTCGAAGGTGACCCCGGTCGCGCGCGATCTGCTCGTGCTGCTCGATACCAGTGGCTCGATGGGTGGTGGTCCACTCGAGAAGGCGAAGCAGGTGGTCTCGATGCTGATCGATTCGCTCGGCGAGGCCGATCGGCTCGAGCTGATCGAGTTCTCGAACAGCCCGCGCCGCTACAAGGCCGAGCCCGTGGCGGCGACCGCGAAGGCGAAGGCCGAGGCGATCAAGTGGGTGCGCTCGCGCCAGGCCGATGGCGGCACCGAGATGCGCGAGGCCGTCGTCGAGGCGCTCCAGACCCTGCGGATCGGCGCACAGCGCCAGGTCGTGGTGGTCACCGATGGCTATGTCGGCGGCGAGCAGCAGCTCCTGCGCGTGCTGCACGACAAGCTGCCGGCGAGCTGTCGCCTGCACGTGCTCGGCGTGGGTGCGGCGGTCAACCGCTCGCTCGCGACCGCGCTCGCGCGCGCCGGGCGCGGCGCCGAGGTGATCGTCGGGATCGACGAGGATGCGGAGCGGGGCGCGAAGCGGCTGCTGGATCGCACGCGCATGCCGGTGCTGACGAACGTGGAGATCGCGGGGACCGCCCTCGTGCGCCACGTTCCGGAGCACGTCCCCGACGTGTTCGAGGGTGCACCGCTCCTGGCCGCGCTCGAGCTGCGCCCCGAGGGCGGCGAGATCGTCGTCCGCGGGCAGCTCGCGCACGAGACCTGGGAGCAGCGGATCCGCGTGCCCGCGACGCACGTCGGTGAGGGGAACCCCGCGATCGCCGCGCTGTTCGGCCGCGAGCGCGTGGCGGATCTCGAGGCGCGCTCCACGCTCGCCGACGTCAACGGCGAGATCGAAGCGATCGGGCTCAAGTTCCAGATCGCGACGCGGCTGACCTCGTGGGTCGCCGTCGACGAGCGCGTGCGCGTGGCCCCCGGCCCTTCGCGCACCGAGGTGGTGCCGCAGGAGGTGCCGTACGGGACCAGCGCGGCGGCGTTCGGCCTGCGCGGCAGCCAGCCGCTGATGCACACCAAGACGATGGCCGGGTCGATCAGCCCCGAGCTGCTGAAGATGTACCAGCTCGACGCCGAGGAGCGGTCCGCGCCGGGGCGTGGCATGGTCGGCGGCGAGTCCGACGATCTCGGCGGAGTCGACGTCCTCGGCGAGTCCGACGACGGCGCCGAGTTCTCGGTGGAGGCCCCCTCGGACGTGCTCGCCGGCCCCTCGTTCGACGAGGCCGAGTTCGAGGACAAGTTCAACACACCGACCGGCGTCCGGTCGCGCGCCGGTGGTGCGGGTGGGGGAGCGCCGCCGGCACCCCCGGCACCCGCGGCACCCGTGGCCCGCTCGACCAGGGCACCGACGACGATCCGCGATCAGAAGAGCGCGCCCGCGGCGGCGAAGAAGGACGAGGCGCCCGAGAAGCCGAAGCCGATCGCGCCCGCCGCGCCCGCTGCCGCCGCGCGGAAGAAGGTCGCGCGTCAGGAGTCCCCGGCTCAGCAGATGGCCGTCCCATCGAGCTACGTGCCCGAGTCAGCCCGGGCGGTGCAGGCCGCAAAGCCGCCGCAGCTACCCGAGCCCGCACCGAAGCCCGCGCCCCGCGGCCTGCGCTGGCGGCTGCTCGCGATGCTCGCGGTGATCGCCGCGCTGATCGCTGCGCTCCTGTGGTGGTTCCTGCGCTGAGCTGATCATGGACCTCGACGCCTTCCTCCCATCGATCACGCGCGGCGATGCCCACGCCTTCGGGCAGTGGCTCGCCCGCGCGGAGCCAACGGTTCGGCTCTCGCTGCGGTCGTTCGCCAGCGTGGTCGATGTCGAGGCGGTGCTGCAGGAGGCGCTGCTTCGGGTGTGGCAGGTGGCGCCGAGGTTCGTGCCGGATGGCAAGCCAAACGGCCTCCTTCGGCTCGCGATCCGGATCGCGCGCAACCTCGCCGTCAGCGAGCTGCGTCGCACAAAGGCGCGGCCGGCGGAGGCGGAGGAGATCGAGGCCGCGCTCGCCGACGACGATCCGGCGCCCACCCCGCCGGATCCGATGTTGCGGCGCGCGATCAGCGTGTGCCGCGACAAGCTTCCACCGATGCCGCGCCAGGCGTTCGAGGCGCGCCTCGCGAGCGCAGGTGGCGAGGATGACGATCAGCTCGCCACCCGGCTCAACATGCGGCTCAATACGTTCCTGCAGAACTTCACGCGGGCCCGCAAGCTCCTGGCCGAGTGCCTGAAGCGCGCGGGCGTGGTCCTCCACGAGGAGCTCGGGCGATGACGGCCGAAGAGCAAGAGCTGCTGATCGAACAGGTCGCGGGCGCGTGGCGGCCCGCCGCCCTGGACGAGCTGCACTATCACAAGGCGTGGCACGACCTCGACGCCGCAGGCCGCGAGCGCGCGTTCGACCTCGCCCGCGCGCTCCGTCCGCTCGAGGCCGCACTCGATCCCGATGGGCTCTCGACCACCGCGCGCGCGGTGCTCGCGCGGATCCCGCGGCGCTGAGTCGTCAACTCCGGGCGGCGAGTCGTCGCGCGCGGAACGCACCCGCACGAGGGCGTGATCGCGCAACCCCGCGTCTTGCCTCGCAGTCCCGGGTGGCACGTCGAGTGCTCATGAGCACTGGCAGCCAACCAACTCTCAGCCAAAGGACCATGCACATGAGCACCCAGACCACCGAGCTCCTCTCCATCTCCACCCTCGACCTCGACACCGTCACCGGCGGCGTGAACTGGGGCGAGGTCGGTCGCCGCGCCGTGACGTGGGGCGGCGTGGGCGCGACCGGCGGTGCGGTGGTCGGCGGCGTGGCCGGCGGTGTCGCGGGAGCCGGCGCGGGCGGCGTGGGCGCGGTCCCCGGCGCGGTCGCCGGCGCGCGCGTCGGGAGCACGATCGGGCGCGTGGGCGGAGCGATCGCCGGCGCGGGCTCGGCGATCTACGACACCTGGAATCAGTAGTCGAGCACGTCGGGATCCGCATGGCCGTGGTACCTCCACGTCATGCGGATCGATCGCGTGTACACGAAGGGCGGCGACAAAGGCGAGACCTCGCTGATCGGCGGCGAACGCGTCTCGAAGGCCGATCCGCGGCTCGATTGCTACGGCACCGTCGACGAGGTCAACGCGACCCTCGGCCTGGTGCGGATCGCGCTCGAGAGCTCGGCGGCAGGTTCGCACCTGTTGCCGATCATCCATCGCGTGCAGAACGAGCTGTTCAACCTCGGCGCCGAGCTCGCCGCACCCGATCCCGAGCGGCGCGCGAAGCTGCCGCGGATCGAGGCGCGCCACGTCGATGGGCTCGAGCGCGACATCGATGCGGTTAACGATGACCTGGCACCGCTGACGTCGTTCGTGCTCCCGGGCGGAGGTGCTGCGTCCGCGGCGTTCCATCTCGCGCGCACGGTGTGTCGCCGCTGCGAGCGCCTCGTGGTCGCACTCGGTCAGGCGGAGGACATCGGAGGTGATCTCCCGGTGCAGTACCTGAACCGGCTGTCCGATGCGCTGTTCGTGTGGGGGCGGTGGTGCGCGCTCAAGGATGCGCGACCCGAGCCCTTGTGGGACTCCAAGGCGACGTAGCGTCACCCCGCCGGCGCCGTGACAGAGCGTCGCCCAGCCAGGAGCACGGGCACGGTGAGCACCAGGATCGCGAGCACGATCAGGCCCGCACCGAGAAGCTCGGAGCCCGCCGGCGGAGCCTCCCCCGTCCACCACACGAGGGCGTAGCTCGCCACCACGCCGGCGAGCACGCTCGAGCATCGGTTGATCGGGACGGAGTACGAGTTCTCGCGGTGATCGAGGAGGACCAGGCCGCCGAAGATCCCGGTCGCCTGGGACAGGAGGCCGATCGTCACCCCTGCGAGGACCACCGGACGATCGAAGAACGTGGTGAACCCGGCGCGCAGCTGGCCGAGGGCGGTGCCGCGATCGATGAGCGCACCGAGTGCGAGGAGCGTGACCAGCACGGGCGTGGCCACCATCTGCTCCTCGACGAAGTAGCGCGTGCGCTGCCGGAGATCGAGGGTCTTGGCGAGCCGGCTCATGAATCGGAGCCGCACGAAGTACGCGCCGAGGTAGAGCGCGACGTCGATCCCTGCGATCCAGGTCATCGCCAGGTCATCGCGGCCGCTATCGAGGGTGGCCACCACCACCGCCGCGAGGCTGAGCACCAGCCCGACGGCCGAGAACCAGCGGACATGACGACCGCTCGAGGCATCGACGATCGGCGCGAGGATCAGCACGCCGCCACGCATCATCAGCATCATGAACACGATCGAGACGCCGTCGAACGTGTACGCGAGCGTGGTGGTCGCGATCACGCCCGCGGTGCAGATGCCGGAGACCAGCGTGTAGCGCGTGGGCCGAGGCACGCGCCATCGCCCGAGCTGCGCGACCGTCGCGTGCTTCCACCAGCCCATCGTGGAGATGAACACGAACATGCCCACGAGCGAGGCCACCGCCGACACCGGCAGGAGCTCCACTCCCGGGACGGGCTCGCCTCCGAGCTCACCCGACGACAGCGCCTTGGTGAGCGCCGAGTAGGGAACGTAGGCCGCGAAGTAGCCGAGGGCGAACAGCCAGATGCTGAGACTCTCCCGGCGTGCGGCCGGAGGGCTCACTGCCGTGCGAGCCAGGTCGTGATGTCGAACGTCGAGACCACGCCGAGCAGCGCCCGCTTGTCATCGACGACGAGGAGGTGGTGGATCTGTTCGGAGCTCATCACCGAGGCGGCTCGGGCGAGGGTCGCATCGGGCGGCAGCAACATCGCGTGCGGCATCATCACCTCCCGAGCCGTGGTGCGCGCCTCGCCGCGGCACTCGATCAGATCGAGCTTGGTCACGATCCCCGTCGGGCGATCCTGATCGTCGACGATCGGGACGCAGCCGATGTGGTGCTGGGTCATCAGCGCGATCAGGACCTCGACGGTCGCGTCCGCGCGCGCCGTGACGGTGGCACGGGTCATGATCTCGGTGATCGGGACGGCGTCGGTGTTGACCATGGGCATACCCCGTCCGCAGCAAGGACTGCGCCACGCAGGAGCTGCGGTTCTGGGGCGGGCACGCGCAAGACCGACGCGCACAGGCAGGGTACGCGCAAGATCGGCGCGATCGGGACGGTGTGGATGGGTCCGTGGTTGGCGCAGGACGTGCTCCGCTCTGCTCCATGAGGCGCGGTCAACTCGCAGTCCTCGTGGTCGCCGTGTGCCTTGGTGCCGCAGTCGCCCACGCGCGGCGAGACGATCCCACTGCGACCCTGAGCGCAGCCGAGGTCCAGGCCGCGTTCGCGTCGTACGTGCCCGACGTCCGCACGTGCTACCTGACCAACGCGCGGGGCAAGGACGTAGACGGCAACCTCCGGCTCGAGTTGATCATCCATCCGAGCGGCAAGATCTTTCGGTTTGGCTTCGCGGCCCCGGGCGTGCGCCCACCTTGGCTCGGCAAGCTCGACACCTGTCTCCGTGCTCTCGCCGACACCTGGCAGCTGCCTGCCCGCAAGGGCTACACCACCGCCGTGCTCCCGTTCCTGTTCCAGCGGACCACCGCGCCCGGAGCCGGACCGATCGAGAGTTGCTGGGATGCCCGCGGTTGCCCGCCCGGCAAGCTCGGAGGGAAGAAATGAGTCCGCGCCTTGCCACCACGGTGCTCCTCGCGATCGCGGGCTGCTCCGACCCCAAGCCGCCGCCACCACCAGCACCGCCGCCGACACCTCCCGTCGCGCCCGCGAAGGTCGCGGCCGACGCCTCGGTGGTCGCCGAGCACATGACCGAGCACTTCACGGTGATCGTGGAGCTGCAACACGCGATCGCGACCGGCAAGCTCGACGAGGCACAGCGCCAGGCGCGGTGGCTGATCGAGCACGAGCTCCCGGCGCGCGAGGGCTGGCCGATGTTCGTCGACGACATGAAGGCCGCGGCCCAACAGGTCGTCGAAGCGCGCGACCTACCGGCGGCGAGTGTGCTCGCGGCACGACTCGGTCGCACGTGCAGCCAATGTCACGAGCGCCAGGCAGCGGTGGTCACGTTCCCGTGGGAGCCCGCCCCCGAACAGTCCTCGGTCCTGGCGGTGCAGATGCGCCGCCACCAGTGGGCCGCCGTCCGGTTGTGGGAAGGCCTGGTCGGTCCCTCCGACGAGATGTGGAAGCAGGGCGCGGAGGTGTTGTCCACGACCCAGCTCGACACCGTCGCTGCAGCGGGTGGGGTGGCGCGCGGCGATGTGCCGGCGCTCGCCGCCAAGGTTCGCGAGCTGGCCGTGCGTGCGACCTCGACGAGCGATCACAATCAACGCGCCACCCTCTACGGTGAGCTGCTCTCGACGTGCTCGGGCTGCCATCAGCTCGTGCGGCCGGTCCCCGTCCCCGGTCCGTAGCGCTACTTCGTGACCGCGTACATCAGCTTGTCCATCGCCTTCACGTACGCGGAGTTGCCCTTGCAGGCCTCCGAGTGCTCGGCGATCGAATCCATGCACTTGGTGAGGAACTCGTCATCCTCGGGCGCCACCTGCTTGTCGTTCGAGACGTCCCCGAACGGCGCCGCCACCTCCACGGTGAGCGCCGCGAGCTTGTCGCAATCCGCCTTCGCGTCGGCCGCGGCGAGGAAGGTCACGCACCGCTCGCGCGTGGCCTTCACGGCCGCCTCGTGGGATTGCTTGCACCCCGTGGCCAGGGTCACGACCACGATCAACCCGGCACCCAGCACGCTTCGCATGCCGCGGGTCATACCTCAGCGGCCAAGGCGGCGCAGCTCGTCTTTTCCGATCCAGTAGGTCACCGCGAGGATCGGCAGGCACCACAGGTCCGTACGGTCCAGATAGACCTCCGCGTGGCGCACCACGGAGAGCGCATCCACGAACCAGCCGGCCGCCCGCGCGCTCAGCTTGATCGCCCCGAACACCACCGCCGTCGCGGCGATCGAGAGCACGAGCCGCCGGTGGGTCAGGTACGGGTCTGACCGCCGCGCCAGGCGCAGGACCAGCCCGATCGCCGCGGTCAACACCACGGGAGCGGCGAGGAGGCCCCCCAGGTCGCTCAGCTTGCCCGTCAGGGCGCTGGGGCCGAACCTCGGCTTCAGGATCCAGTCGTTCACGACCATCACCACGAGGCCCAGGAGCGCCACCGGGTGCATCGCCTCGCCGATCGGCAGCCCGCCACCCCGGAGCGACCGACGAAGTCGCTCGTACAAACCGGGCACCGACCCGTTGTCGGGGGCCGACACGCGTATATCCTGCCCGTCGTGTCCGAGTCCGGCAAGCAGTCAGAGAGCGCCCAGCAACTCGCCGCCGCAGAGGCGCAAGCCAAGGAGCGGTTCGAGAAGGCGATGAACGAGCTCCGTGAGGGGGCCTATCGGTTCTCCTCGCGTGCGCGCGGCCAATCCGAGCTGATCATCGAGGAGCTGATCGATCCGGAGGGGGACACCGTCGCCTCTCTGGCGGAGGTCGAAGGCGATGTCGGGGCCCTCTCGCTCGGGCAATCCCTCGAGCTGATCACCTTCGACACCTGGCTGTTCGGCCAGATCGGCGACAAGGACGAGCTCGACCTCAAGACCGAAGATCACTGGGAGGTCTGGTTCACGTTCGGCGCCTGGATCGCCGAGACGATGCGCCGCCGCCACGGTGGCCACTGGCTGATGATGGGCGACGACCCGCACACCTGGCGGATCGGCTTCTCGAAGATCTTCCTCGAGATCGCGCCGTTCGTGTTCGCCGAGCAGCTGCTGCGCATGGGTTCGGGCGCCACCAAGAAGATGGTCACCGAGGTCGAGCGCGTCCGTCAGCTCCACGCCGACCAGGAAGAGAAGGACAACGGCCGCGCGCTGGATCGCTTCCTCGCGCAGCACTACATCCGCCTCCACACCGTCCCGCTGGGGCAGTGGATGTCGATGGACTTCGCGCGGCTCGCCAAGCTGTGGAACGAGGATCCGGTGTCCACGCTGATCGAGGCGATCAAGGAAGCCGGCCCGCGCCTCGGGCCCGGCAACGCCCAGGTCGTCGAGCAGGTGGTGGCCGCGATCTCGCGCGCCAAGCAGGACGAAGCGATCGCGAAGCAGACGAATGACCGCGGCCTGTTCGAGGCGATCGCCCAGATCGTCGCGCTCCGCCGCGCCACCGCCCCCGTGGCGATCGACATCCTCGAGCGCGTGGTGATGCCGGCGATGCACGTCGGCCTGCCCGAGAAGTTCCCCCCGCTCGACGAGGACGATCTCGGCAACCTGCGCAAGGGCATCGAGCTGTTCGCGTTCTTCGTCGAGGTCGTGCCGCACAAGTTCCAGGCCGATGACGAGGGCTTCCTCGGCACGATCCCGCACGAGCAGCTGACCACACCGTACGCCGATCGCAACGTGCTCGAGATCGGCAAGGGCGACTGGGTCGTGGTCAACCCCTCGCACTTCATCCCGATGCTCGAGGTGTTCGAGCCGCAGACGCTGCTCGACAAGTACGACGAGTTCGTGACCTACGTGCGCTCGAACCCCGATGCACCGAACCGCCGCGACGATGGCCGCATGCTCGCCGAGACGGCGATCCGGGCGCTCGCCGATCTCAAGGGCACCGTCGGGATCGCGGCACAGAACAACGACGCGCTGCTGTTCCGCCTGCTGCCGCCCCCGGGCTGAGCAATTTCCCCGGATCGACGTAGCACTCAGCTCGCGCCGGCGGTTCTTCGGCGGGCGCTGGGCCGACGCCCATCCGCGAAGCAGCCCACGGCACGTCGCGCGTGTACGCGCTCTCCCGGGCGCCGTGCCCTGCTACGTGCGGACGGTCGGCAGCGACGGGCGACGCACCGGCGGTGGGATCTGCGCGACGCCCTCAGGATCCGCTGGGGCCGCCTCTCCAGAGGCGAGCTCGAGCTCGAAGCCGGCGTCCTTGATCATCTGGTGATCGGCCGAGGGGGTGGCGCCGCCGGTGGTCAGGTAGCCCTGCGTGAAGATCGAGTTCGCCGGGTAGAGCGCCATCGCCTGCAGCGCGCGCAGCGTGATCTCGCGCCCACCGGCGACGCGAAGATCCGTGCGCGGATGCACGAAGCGGAACATGCAGAGCGCGCGGAGGGCATAGCCCGGCTCGACCAGCGGGTACGCGGCGAGCGGCGTTCCGGGGCGGGCGTCGAGGAAGTTGACCGGCACCGAGTCCACATCGAGATCGCGCAGCGCGAACGCGAGATCGAGGAGATCGTCCTCGGATTCGCCAAGCCCCACGATGCCGCCGCAGCAGGTGTCCATGCCCGCGGCCTTCGCGTGCTGGATGGTCTCCACACGATCGGCCCAGGTGTGCGTCGAGACGATCTTCTCGTAGTGACGCTCGCTGGTCTCGAGGTTGTGGTTGAAGCGATCCACCCCGGAGGATGCGAGGCGCTGGGCCTTCGCCGCGGTCAGGAGGCCGAGCGAGGCGCACAGCTCGATGTCGAGCTCCGCCTTGATCCGCTCGGCGGCGGCGCAGATCGTGTCGAGAACCTTCTGCGACGGGCCACGCGTGGCGGTGACCATGCAGTAGCGCTTGGCGCGAGCAGCGTGCGCGCGGCGGGCGCCTTCGACGAGATCGTCCACCGACTTCATCGGAGCCTCACCGCTCGGCGAGGCGTACTTGCTCGATTGCGAGCAGAAGCCGCAATCCTCGGGACAGGCGCCGACCTTCGCGTTGTCGAGCACGTGGAGCGAGACCCGCCGCCCCCAGTGCGCGCGGCGCACCGTGAACGCCGCGTCGAGCAGCGCGAGCAGCTCGTCCGCCGGTGCGTGCAGCACGCTGCGCGCCTCGTCACGGGTGAGCGCGGTACCTGCGAGGGCCTTGGTGGCGAGCGCGGACCAGGTCGTGGACATCGCGCCGGACCCTAACGCGCCAACGAGACCCGGCGCTACCTCGGCGCGAGCTTCATCAGCTGGTTGATCGTGCGGCCGCTCGGATCACTCTTGCGGCGATCGGCGACCGCGACCAGCACCGAGCCGTAGGCCTGCGACGCTCCCGTCGCATCCCCGACCCAGCCGAGCCCCGCATCCTCGGCGACCTTCGCCTCCGCTGCCGATGGAAACACGCACAGCAGGACATCCACCGCACCGACGGTGCCGCTCTGGCAGTCCTTGCCCACGGTGACGGTCGCCGCGGTCATCGGCGACGGCGTCAGGCCGCCCTTCTTCCAGGCGTCGATCACCGCATCGCGTGGCCCCGACTCACCTGCCGGGCTCGCGCCCGGTGCCGGCCCATCGCCCTTGCCGCACGCCGCGAGACCCAGCGTGAGGCTAGACGCGAGCACGAACGCCGCGGCCACCGTACGCATCACCAACCCCTGCCGCGCTTGCGGCCCTTGCCGCCGCCCTTGATCTTCACGTTGCCACCGAACCCGATGCCGATGCCGACATCGACGCGCACGCTCGGGGGCGGCGGGACGATGACGCGCACATCCACGCCGGCGCGCACCACGGGGCCGCGGACCCGGACCGCAGGCGCATCGACGACCACCGCCGGTGCGTCGACGACGACGGCTGGGCCGCCGAACCGCACGCCGATCCACGCGGCGGGTGCCTCGACCTCGACGACCGGGCGCGTGTAGACCAGCGGCGTGTACACCGCGTTGATCTTCACGAGCTGCGGGCGGGCCTCGACGTACACCGGCCCGGGCTCGCCGACGTAGAAGTACGCGTCACCCGCGACCTGAAAGTCCGGCCCCTCGGGCGGCACGAACGAGTGGTAGTGCGGTCCGTCGAGGTAGCAGAACTCGACGTCGGCATCGTCATCGCCAACGACCATGTCGACGTGGATCGGATGGTGGCCCTTGTAGACGTGCTTGGGGCCGTCGTAGCCGTACGCCACGGGATCGCCGACGAAGTAGTTCGCGCCATGGTGGTCGCGATACTCGAGCTTGTTGGCGCCGAAGATGTGGACGTGCGGGCCTTCGATGTAGCAGATGCCCCCGCCTTCCGATCGGGGTACGGGATGGATGCCGACGTATCGGACCTGCTTGGTCTTGCCGGCCGTGGCCGGCTGCACGAGCGCTGCCGACGCGACGAGGACTGCCAGGAAGATGGTGCGCATGGCAGCCATTCTGATCCGCAAAGCCTGCGCGATCTACCCGACATGGAGGTGGAGGGGTAACGCCTGTGGGCGAACCCGACAGGCTCCACCTGCACTTGCGTGGTTAGCTGACACCCTCAGTGCGGATCGACGTTCGCCGAGAGCCGAAAGATCCTGACGATCTGGTCGAGCTCGGCGGTCAGGGTCCCGCGCAACTGCATCGGGCCATCCGAGGGGACCTCCAGTGGGACCTCGACCACGACCGCCGCTCCCGCCGGTAAGTCACGGGAGAGCGAGACCTCTCCGCTCGAGACCTGGGTTCCCTGCGATGCGAATGTGTATTCGAGCTTGGTCAGCCGCATCGGGCGGTTCGCCGGGTTGGTGACCTGGACGAACACGACCTCGTGGCGGGCCGCATCGCGGACCCCGAGGACCGTCATCTCGGGGGGCTTGCCGGAGTGGCAGGCCGCCGCACCGAGGGCGAGCGAGAGGAGGAGAACCAGACGGAGCATGACGTACCGAAATGGTCTGCTGCTTTCGTGCCAGCGGGCAAGTTCTCGCAACCACGTGGAGACCTGTAGAGATCCGAGACAGCTGGTTCACAACCCGAGGCGTTGATGTCGTGGACGGCTCACGTGTAGCCTGACTCGGTGAAGATCGAGAAGGGACGCCGAGTCACGCTCAAGGTCGACCTCTCCGTGGCGGGGGGGCAGCAGCTCGAGAAGAACCAGGTCGAGTTCATCCAGGGTGCTGGCGCCATGCTCCTGGGTCTCGAGAAGGTCCTCGAAGGCCTCGAGAAGGGGGCCAAGCGCGAGGGCGTACTGAAGGCCAAAGAGGCCTTCGGAAACCCTGCGATGCACCCGCTGAAGAAGATGAAGCGGAGCGAGTTCCCCAAGGAGCTCGAGCTGAAGCCCGGCGAGCAGCTGGTGGCCAAGGGCATCAACGACCTCAACGTGATCCTCCGCATCGAGAAGGTCACCGGCGATGACGTCGACGTGCGGCTGGTCCACCCGCTCGCGGACAAGGACATCAAGTACGCGGTCGAAGTGGTCCAGGTCACGGATCCACGCCCACCGCCGATGCCCGGCGCCGCCGCGCTCCTGGAGCTCGAAGAAGACAAGTGATGCACGGGCGTCGGCTCTACGCGCATCGTGGGGCCTCTGCAGAGCGGCCCGAGAACACGATGCCGGCGTTCGAGCGGGCGGTCGAGATCGGCGTCGATGTCCTCGAGATGGACGTCCACGTCACCCGCGATGAGCAGCTGATCGTCTCGCACGATCCCGATGCTCGCCGGATGGCCGCCGCGCCGATCCAGTGGGCCGAGGTCGATCTCGCCGACGCGCAGCGCCTGGACGTCGGCTGGGGCTTCGTCGCGCCCGATGGCACCCGCCCCTTCGCCGGCCAGGGCATCACCGTTCCGCGGTTCGAGGACGTGCTCGATGCCTTCCCCAACGTGCGGATCAACGTCGACATCAAGGGCGAACGCGCCGTGGCCGCGATGCTCGCGCTGGTCACTGCGAAGCACGCGACCGAGCGCGTGACGATCGCGAGCTTCCAGACGCGGACGGCGATCCAGGTCCGCCGCAAGGGCTACGCCGGCGAGACGGCGCTCTCGCAGTTCGAGGTGATCACGCTGCTCGGCATGCCCGCCGTGCTGTGGCGATCGCTGCCGTACACCGGCGGCGCGGCGCAGGTCCCCGTCGCGCAAGGAGCGATCCGCTTCGATCGGCCGGCGTTCCTCGCGAAGTGCCATAGCCTCGGGCTGCGCGTCGATTACTGGGTGATCGACGATCCGGCCGAGGCGAAGCGCCTGCTCGAGCTGGGCGCCGACGGCATCATGACCAACGACCCGGCGGCCATCCGCCCGGTGTTCGCCACCCCCAGGGCGTAAGCGCGCGCTCCGGCTCGCGTTGGATGATCGTGCGCTTCGCGCTGGCCCTGATCCTCGTCGCGGGCTGCGTGGTCACCCGGCCACCACGCGTGGAGGAGCGGCCGCGCTGGCGGCTCGCCGCGCCCGCGAGCTATGCGGCGGCGTGCGTCGAGGCGGAGGCGTGGATCCGCAAGTCGGGCAAGACCGGCATCGGCGTCGCGCTGCGGCTGCGGAGCCATCGAGACTGTAGCTTCGCGATCCGGGGCGCGCGCATGGTGTTCGGCGCGCATGGCCCCACGGTCGCGAGCGGTGGTCTCGCGGCGATCGCTCTCCCCGGGCGCTCGCAGCTCTACGCGTGGCTGCCGGTCCAGTTCGACAACGACGAGGTGTGGAACGACGATCGCAACGACGCGACGCTCGAGCTCGACATCGCCGTGGCCGGTCAGCCGGCGCCGACCTGGCGCGTCCCGGTGCACCAGCGATGAAGCGCACCGCGCTGGTCCTCGTCGTCGTCGGGGCGCTCGCCGGGTGCACGACCTACGCGCATCGCTCGATGCACAACGCCCCGGGCGTGACCGATCTCTCGACACCGCCGGCACGCGAGGTGGGCGACCCGAGTGCGTACACGCCGCCGGAGCAGCCGGGGAGCGAGACGATCGCCGTGTGGGCGATGCCCAACGTCGTGCTCGGCTCCGGCCGGCTCGATGTCGGGCAGGTGGTCACCGAGCTCGGGATGTCGTTCCGCGTCGAGAGAGTGGTCGACGCGAACGGCGCGCTCCTTCACAAGAGTGCGTTCGCGATCACCGCCGGCGTCGGACTCGCGCAGTTCTACGAGACGCGACCCACGATCTTCGGCGCGACGTTCGTCGAGGTGAACTATCGCAACCTCATCAAGGTCATCCCGTTCGACGTGGCACTCGGCGCGGCCGTGTATCCCGGGGTCAGCCTCGCCGCCACCGGCGAGCACTACGACGCGTCGATCGGCGGCCAGCTCAGCGTGCGGATCCCGCTCGCGCTGCTGCGGTTCCGTTACATGACCGAGACCGGCTTCGAGGTGATGGCCGGCTACGAGCTCCCGTTCCCGTTCTTCTTCGGCCGCTCGCGGTGAGAGATCAGTTCACGCCCTGACCGACGAACAGATCCCGTGGGTTGATGCCGAGCGTGCGCATCGCGGTGTCCCAGATCTCGTCGGGCGGCGTCTCGAACACGAGGCCCGGGGTGGCATCCGTGTGCAACCACGCACCGCGCGACATCTCCTGCGCGAGCTGGCCCGGGCCCCACCCCGAGTACCCGAGGAGGAGGCGGATGTTGCGCGGCGGCTGATTCGCGATCGCGCGCAGGCGATCGGGCGACGTGGAGAGCGAGATGCTCGTGGTGATCGCGATCGTGCCCTGCCCTGGCGACGCGATCCCGACGGGCTCGTGGAGGACCCAGCCCGTGCTCGGGCTGACCGGTCCACCGGCCCACACCACGGCGGAGTCCTCACCCCGCCACGCCATCTCCAAGCTATCGAGCAGCTCGGTCGCGCGGATCGGGCTCGGGTGATTGATCACGAGGCCGAACGAGCCCTGATCGCTGTGCTCGATCATGAGCACGACCGCACGGGAGAAGTTCGGATCAGCCAGCTGGGGCATCGCCAGCAACAGGCCGGGCGCCAGGTTCGCCGATTCCATCACCGTGGTTCGAGTGTTGCGCAAAACCCGCGCATCAGCCCCTGAATTCGTCCCAGATTCCGCTCGGAACCGGGCCTGTGGGGACAGGTCGTACCCGGCGAGATCAGCTGTACTGCTGCTGCAGATTCGGATCGGTGGCGCCGTCCTGCCGCCGGACCTGCTCGCTCGCCTTGTCGTCCTCGGCGAGGCCCACCTGCTTCGCGACCTTCTTGAACAGCGCGGCGCCCAGGCTGAGGGCGAAGCCGGTGATGACTGCCTTCACGAAGAATTGCATCCCCCAAGCGTAGCATCGGGCCTACCAATCAGCGATCGGGACCAGCTCCTCGCCATAGAGATCCATCCAGACGGCCCTCGCGGCGGTACGGAGCTTCTCGCCCGAGAGCTGGGTCATCGGCGTGGCGAGGGCGGACAACCGCTCGCGATCGATCTGTCGATCGTGGATCACCGGCCCGGGGCTCGGGATCCCGAGGTGGCGCGCGAGACCTTCGACCAGGAGCACACCGGCATACGACTCGGAGCCCCCAGCCTGATGATCGTCGAACGCGAACCGCGCCACGTTCCACAGCGACAGCTGCGCGGTGGTGGGATCGTTCGCGAGCTGGCTCACGTAGGCAGAGAGCTCTGCACGCGCACTCTCGACGTGACGCCGTGGCTCGCCATCCGCGTCCGTCGCTGGGCCGAGCAGCTCCTCGAGCGCCACCGGGTAGCGCAGAGGCTCCGAGCGATCATCATCGACGCCGTGCTGCGCCTCGTGGCGACGAACCGTCTGCGACAGCAGCGCATGCATGCGTGAGGCGATCCGGGGGGCCTCGAGGGTGGCGAGCTCGTCCTCGATCGCCTCCACCCGCCGGCGTTCGGAGCCCGGCACGTCATCGGCGAGCTGCTCGAGCATGTGCTCGGGCAGGAACAGGCTGTCGGTCCGCGCCATCACCCAGCCGCGGCTCTCCAGCGTCTCGCGCCAGGCAGCGACGATCGTGGCCCGCTCCGCGAGCAGCGTGGCGATCTTCTGAGCGCCCGCGGCATCGGCGCCCAGCACCGCGAGGATCTCGCGCCGCACGGCCTCACCCGCGAGCTTGGCGAGCACGGCGCCGTCGTGCTCCTGGTAGCTGTCGTCCGCGAGCTCCCAGCTTGCAGTGGGTGCGAGCACGGGCATCAGGTGACTCGCCACGTGCTTCTCGATCTGATCGAGGAGCAGCACGGGATCGCCGAGATCTTGCGACTGCATGCCGAGCAGCGCGTGCGAGAGGTTCAGCTTGTCGAGCCGGCGGAGATCGAGCACGCGGCGCGGCTGACCACCTGCCTTGACCAGCACCACCTGCTCGACGCGATACGCATAGACCAGCGCGTGCGCCTCGTCGCCTTGCGTATAGGCATCGCCTTCGAGGTAGTACCCGACACCGGCCGCAGCGAGCTGATCGCTGACGGCCCGCACCTTGTTGCGGAACTCGTGGACGATGTCCTTGAACTGCGCGCTCGACGCCGGGACGGAGACCCAGCGATCGAGCATGCCGAGCATCTCGGCCCACGCCTTCACCACGGCGGGCCCGCGCGCCTGGATCGGTGGCGCGGAGATCAACGCGATGTTGTGCGCCTTGCGATCGCGGTCCATCCCACCGCTCTGCCGATCGCGATCGGATTCGATCACCAGCGTGGTCAGCTCGTCGACGAACAGCTTCTCGAGGGCGGGGTCCGCGAGCGGCACGCCGCCGTCCTTGAACGCACCCGCCGCGGGTGGTGGGAGCTCGCGCGCGTAGGCCCGAGTCGCCGGCCCGGGCAAGGTCAGGAGGTACAGCGACGCCGTCGCGGCGACCACCCCGACCACGAGACAGAACGCGATCGTCGCGACCGGCACCCCACCGGCGCGGACCTTGGGCAACGCCGCGTATGCGGCCTCGATGCGAGCGTGGTCGCAGACGTCGTCGGGTGCGGCGTGCGCGAGCTGGAGGGCCGCCACCCGCTGAACGTGACGCGCCGCCTCGGGATCCACCGCGCCGCCGAGCTCGTTGGTGGCCAGCGCGGCATCGATCAGCGCGCGCTCGAGGCGCTTCTTCGCGGGCCGGCGCAGCAGCCAATCCACGTTCTTCAGCGCCGCACGGGCGGCGTCGTCGTCACCGGCGGAGATCCCGGCGGCGAGCGCGGCGAGGACATGACGGCGGATCATGGTGAGTGAGACAACCGCGGCGGCGGATTCGGTTCAAGGAACAGCACGCCCGGGTCCGGACGTATCGACCCGGGCTGCGGTCGCACGCCTACGACGTCAGGGGCCCGTACAGGCTCGGCCGGCGGTCGCGGAAGAACCCCATGCTCGCGCGAACCTTGCGGATCTGCGCCAGATCCAGGGTGGCGAGGGCGATCCCGCGCTCGGTGCGACCGAGCTCGGCGACCTTGTCTCCACGAGCATCCGCCACGAACGAGCTGCCATAGAACGTGATCGCTTCGCGGGCCAGCCCCTCCGTGCCCACCCGGTTCGCGGCGACGACGGCGACCGAGTTGGCGACTGCATGCCCGATCATCACGCGCTGCCACGAATCTCGGCTGTCGAGCTCGGGCTCCTCAGGCTCGCTCCCGATGGCGGTGGGATAGAACAGGACGTCCGCGCCGGCGAGCGTCATCGCGCGTGCGGCCTCGGGGAACCACTGGTCCCAGCAGATCGCGACGCCGATCGTTCCGAACTTGGTGGCGAACGTCTTGAAGCCGGTGTTGCCGGGCTTGAAGAAGAACTTCTCCTGGTACCCCGGGCCGTCCGGAATGTGGCTCTTGCGATAGAGGCCGAGGTCCGTACCATCGGCGTCGAACACGCAGACGGAGTTGTAGAACTCCGGTCCCGCCTGCTCGAAGAACGACACCGGGATCACCACGCCGAGCTCCTGCGCGAGCGCCTGGAAGTGATGCAGGGTGGGATGCCCCTCGACGGGCTGCGCACGAAAGAAGTCTGCCTCGTCCTGCGTGCGGCAGAAGTAGTGGCCCTCGAACAGCTCGCTCGGGAGGATGATCTGGGCACCCTTCCCTGCCGCAGCCCGCACGAGCGCCGTCACGGTCCGGACGTTGGTCGCGACATCGTCAGTGAGCGCGGTCTGCAGTGCGGCGACGGTGACCTTCGACATTGCCTGGCGAACATTACCCGAACGACACGGTAACGTCGCCACATGCGATCGTTCCTGTTTGTCCTCTCGAGTACACGCGTCGATGGCAACAGTGAACGTCTGGCACGTCTCGCGGCGCGGGGGCTGGCACCCGAGATCACACAGACCTGGCTGCGCCTCACCGATCATCCCCTCGAGCCGTTCGCCGACACGCGCCACTCGACGGGCTACGCCACACCAACCCACAACGCGAAGTTGCTCTGCGACGCCACCCTCGCGGCCACGGACCTCGTCCTCATGACGCCGGTGTACTGGTACAGCTTGCCGTGGACGCTCGCGCTCTATCTCGATCACTGGAGCGCCTGGATGCGCGACAAGGAGCTCGGCTTCTTGAAGGCGATGGAGGGCCGCGCGCTACATGCCATCGTCGTCGACTCGGATGACGACGCGGCCGGGTCGTCGCTCCCCGTGATCGATACGCTGCGCAGGACCGCGGACTACATGAAGATGACCTGGCCGGGAGCACTCGTCGGGCACGGGAACCGCCCCGGCGACGTCGAGCAGGACACGACGGCGATCGCGGCTGCGACCACCTACTTCACGTGATCAGCTCAGGCGATTGGCTGCTGCTGCGTCGAGCAGTGGAACGCGCCACCGCCGACGACCACGGTCTTGCCATCGAGTGCGACGGCGCGGCGCCCACAGAACATCTCCGCGATCGCCGCCACGGCGGCATCATCGGCGGCCACGCCGTACGTGGGGATCACGACGGTGGTGTTCGCGATGTAGAAGTTCATGTAGCTCGCGGGCATCAGCATGCCGCTCGCATCGTGCACCGCACCCGGGGAGGGCACGGTGACGACCTCGAGCTTGGCGGCGCGCAGGTCCGCGATGATCCCGGCGAGGGCTTCGCGATTGGGATCGCTGGGGCCGGGCTCCATGCAGGCGACCACGCCCGGCGCCACGAACCGGGCCAGCGTGTCGATGTGGCCATCGGTGTGGTCGTTGACGAGGCCGCGATCGAGCCAGGTCACGCGATCCGCGCCGAGCGCCCACTGCAGCCGCGCTTCGAGCGCGCGCTGATCGAGGCCCGGGTTCCGCGCGCCGCCGAGCAAGCACTGCTTGGTGGTGAGGAGCGCGCCCTGGCCATCAACCTCGACCGCCCCGCCTTCGAGCACGAACTCGAACGCCGCACCGCGAACGCCGGACCACGCCATCACGCGCGCGCTGACCTCGGCGTCGCCCTTCATCACGTACTTCCCGCCCCAGCCATCGAACCGGAACCGCGCGGCCGCGAGCTCGCCATCCCGCGTGACGAAGATCGGCCCGGTGTCGCGCAACCAGACATCGCCATACGGGCCATGGTGGAACGTGACGCCCTGGGCCGCGGGTCCGAGCAGGGCACGCGCCGCCGCCTCGTCGGCTGCGTGGCGGACCAGGAGCTCCACCCGCTCACCGCGCGGCAGGCCGTGCTCGAGATCGACGATCGCCGCGACCATGTTCATGAGCGCGCGCTGCGGCGCCTCGAGACCTTCGAGCCACTGCTCGGGATCGTGGGGCCACGCGGTCCACACCGCGGTGTGCGGGGCCCACTCGGCTGGCATCCGGAACGAGGTGCTCACGAGACGCCTTGTAGCAGATCGCGCTCAGCTCCATGCGTTTGGTGGTGACTCGATCGCAGGGGCTCCACTTCGTCGCGCGGCGGCGAACGCGTGCGCGAACGACAACGCCGAGGGGTACCGCCGGCGCGGATCCTTGGCCATCGCGATCGCGAGGACGGCCTCGACCTGGGGCGAGACCTTGCCGAGCACGCTCGGTCGGGTCGGCGGCTGGTGGACGACCTGGTACACGAGCTCGGCGAGATCCTTGCCCTTGAACGGCGACCGCCCGGTGAGGCACCGATATGCGATCGCCCCCAGTGCATAGACATCCGCGAGGTGCGTGACCTGCCCGCCCGAGGCCTGCTCGGGTGCCATGTACTGCGGCGTCCCCACCACGCCTTCGCCGGTCAGGGTGCCTTCGCTGCCGACCAGCTTCGAGACCCCGAAGTCGAGGATCTTCCAGGTCGCGCCCTCGTGGAGGAACAGGTTGTGCGGCTTGAGATCGCGGTGGACCACGCCTGCGGTCCGCGCGACCTCGAGCCCGCGCGCGACCTGATCGAGGAGGACGCTGATCTCGTCGGCGGGCATGCGGGGCTCGGCGCGCAGCCGGGTGGCCAGATCCGTGCCGTACAGCCGCTCCATCGCGATGTAGGGCACCACGGCATCGGGCGAGGACAGCGCGATCACCTCGACGATGTTCGGCGACGACAGCCGCGCGGCGACCTCCATCTCGCGGTGGAAGCGATCGATCAGCGATTCACTCGAGGACGAGCGCGTGTTGAGCAGCTTGATCGCGATCGAGCGTCCATCTGCCCCCATCGCCTCGTAGACATCGCCCATCGCGCCCCGCCCGAGGACGAGCCCGATCTTGAAGCCGCCCATCACCTGCCCGGTCCAGCGGCCCTCGTCGGCGTGCTTCTGACGGGCGACGTCGTCCTTGACCTCGGCGAGCGCCTGCTGCTGATCGCCGATCAGCTGCATCGCGTTCTGGAGCTCGGAGATCGCTTCCGTGTTGGTGCGTCGCGCCCAGCGCCCGAGCATGTAGGCTGCGACCTGGAAGCCGAGGACGAGCACCTCCGCGATCGCGAGCTGCCCGGGGGTCGCCACGATGCTGGACAACAGGCCGACGTCGTCGATCCAGCCGGCGATGATCGGGATCGCGAGCAGCGCGTGGCTCGCGATGCAGATCGCGGCGATCGACAGCGAGATCCACCGGCTGCGCCCGAGCGAGATCAGGATGATGCCCAGGATCGGCACCATCACGATCGCGGAGAACGGACCGAAGTAGTAGAGCATCGGTGGGACGCCGCCGAGGGTCGCGACGATCCACAGCACGCCGACGGGTCGCGGTTGCCAGCGCTCTGGCTTGCCGGAGAGCCAGACCAGCCCGACGTTGGCGAGCGACATCACGCCTGCGCCGACCCAGAAGATCTTCTGCGCGCGCGGATCCGCGCCGATCATCACCGACAGCGCGATCGCGGTCAGAGGCGCGAGGATCCCGAAGATGTGGAACACCCGCATGCGCGGGAGATCGGCGTGGTCGAGCGCCTGCGCGGCGGTCGGGATGGGGCCCTTCGAGCCGCTGGCCCACGCGCTCGAGCGCTTGGCATCCAGCACCGCCGTGAAGTCCTCGGAGGCGGAGGCCACGTCGGCGATCGCACGCGGTGATGCGGCCTGAGTGCCGATGTCGGCCTCGGGATCGCGAGGATCAGCCTCGGTGGCATCGCCCGGGTCCACAGCTGACAGCGTAGCGTAGCTACCCCTGCGAACGCGGGAAATCCCTCAGACGTAGCCGACGTAGATGTGCTGCACGTCGTCGTCCTCGTCGATCTCGGCCAGGAACTGCTCGACCTCGGCCCGGGCCGCAGCGTCGTCGAGCTTGCTCGGGTTCTTGGCGCGCCAGCCGATGCGCATCGTCGCGACCACCCATCCGCGTGAAGAGAGCGCCTTGGTCACGGCGTCGAGATCCGTCGGCTCGGTGTAGAACCGGAAGCCACCTTCGCCGTCGGGCTCGAAGTCCTGGGCCCCGGCCTCGATCGCGGCTTCCTCGGGATCGGCGCCGTCGGGTGCCGAGGCATCGACCAGCCCGACGTGGCTGAAGTCCCACGACACCGAGCCAGAGGTGCCGAGCTGCCCCTTGCGGAACAGGACGCGGATGCTCGTGGTCGTCCGGTTCTTGTTGTCGGTCAGGCACTCGACGATCACGGGCACACGATGGGGAGCGAAGCCCTCGTAGGTCACCGTCTCGAAGCTGACGGCGTCGTCGAGGAGGCCTGCGCCGCGCTTGATCGAGCGCTCGATGTTGTCGCGCGGCATCGACTGCTTCTTCGCGGATTCGATCGCCGCGCGGAGCCGTGCGTTCCCGGCGGGGTCGGCTCCTGCCTTGGCGGCGAGCATGATCTCCTTCGAGAGCCGGCTGATGATCTTGCCGCGTGCGTTGGCGTTCGCGAGCTTACCGGCGGCCTTCCATTGTGCGCCCATGCTTGAAGGCTTCTAACGCGTTGCGCGATCTGTGCAAAGCGCTTGTGCAAGGCCCGGCACGTAACAAAACGCTTTCGATCAGAACTCGGGCTGTGTATCGTCCGCGCAACTTCGAGGGGAAGTTTATGAAGCCGATTACCGGTTCGTTCTTGCTGTGTTGCACCCTGTCGCTCGTCGCTTGTGGCCCCTCGGGCCGCAGCGGTACCGGCGACGACACGATGGGTGACGATACGACGGGCCCCGATGCCAGCATCGGTGAGCCACGCAAGTGCAACAAGATGGACCTCGTGTTCGTCGTCGACGACTCGGGCTCGATGTCCGAGGAGCAATCCAACCTCGCTTCGAACTTCCCGATGTTCGCCAGCGTGCTCCAGAACTACGTCAACGAGGCCGGCGAGCACGTGGACTTCCGCATCGCGGTGACCACGACGGGCAAGGACATCAGCTACTCGATCAACCTCGGCGGCACGAGCCTTCCGCAGACCGAGCACGGCGACAACGGCAAGTTCAAGAACAACTGCGGCGTCGCCACGCGCTGGCTCGATGCGACCACGCCGAACCTCGGCACCACGCTCGGCTGCCGCGCGAACGTCGGCACCGGTGGTCCCTCGTACGAGATGCCGCTGATGATGGCGAAGTGGTCGCTCTCGGATCGCGTGACCAGCGGTGAGAACGCCGGCTTCCTCCGGGACGACGCGCTGCTCGGCGTGGTGATGTTGACCGACGAGGATGATGGCTCGTCGACGGATAACAACTTCGTGATCGATGCGTCGAACCCGAACTCGGGCCCCACGCTGACCTTCAACCCTTCGGATGCGATCCAGTTCTTCGACACGCTGAAGGGTCACCGCTCGCGGTGGGCCGCGGGCGTGATCGCCGGCGAGACCTCGTGCAACTCGAGCTTCGGCAACGCGGCCGAGGCCACGCGGCTCAAGCAGTTCGTCCAGATGGCGAACGCCAACGGCTCGCAGCAGGCCGTGTTCTCGTCGATCTGCGCCGGCAACCTGACGATGGCGCTCACGGACGTCCTCGCCAAGTTCCAGGCCGCGTGCGGCGGGATCATTCTCTGAAGGACCGCCACGTCGTCGTGACGGGTGGCCGCGGCGCGCTCGGCAAGGGTGTCGTCGAGGTCCTGCAGGCGATGGGCGCGATCGTTCACGTCGCGGATCGCCCGGACGTCCAGCTGGATGATGAAGCGTCGGCGACGGCGTTCTATGCGGCCCTGCCGCCGATCTGGGCGTCGATCCATCTGGTCGGTGGCTTCGCGATGGCGCCGATCGAGAGCACCTCGCTCGCGGACTTCGAGGCGCAGTGGCGGCTCAACACCGCCACCTGCTTTCTGACCTGCCGCGAGGCCGTGAAGTCCATGCGCAAGGGCGGGGTCGGCGGGCGGATCGTCAACGTCGGAGCGCGACCGGTGATCGCGCCGGTGGGCGGGATGGCGGCGTACGTCGCGGGCAAGGCGGGCGTCGCCTCGCTCACGCAGACGTTGGCCGTCGAGCTGCTCGCGGACGGGATCCTCGTCAATGCGGTGCTGCCATCCACCATCGACACGCCGGCCAACCGGGCCTCGATGCCGAAGGCGGACCACGGCAAGTGGCCCAAGCCGACGGAGATCGCCGAGACCATCGCGTTCCTGGCGTCTCCGAAAAACGCGCTGACCACGGGAACGCTGGTCCCCGTGTTCGGCCAGGCCTGAGCTGTAACTCCGTGCGATGACACGGATCGGGCCGATCTGGAGGCTGGCTCGTAACCACCTTGCGGGTCAGCCGTATCCAAGTGAGGCGGCGCAGTGCGGAAGGCGAGTTACGCTTGCCCCACGCGCGCCGTGCAGGAGCCCATCTTGAACCACGACGACGACGGCAAGCCCGACCTCGACCGTTACCCGGAGCTCAAGCGCGCCTGGGACCGGCGGCAGTTCATCAAGTCCGCGGCCGTCGGGACCGCGTGCATGGCGCTCGGTGGAACGCTGCTCCGGATCGCGGCCGATGATCTGTCGCGGAAGGCGCGCGCCGAGAAGCGCAAGGATGGACGCGAGCGACTGCCGCCCGGGCAGCGTGCGCTCGAGCAGCTCCGCGCGATGGGGGGCGACGAAGGCGATGGCGATGTGCGGACCTTCAAGCTCAAGGTGCACGGCGAGGTCAAGACGCCGTTCGAGCTCGACTATGCGGCGCTGCTCAAGCTGCCCCAGGTGCAGAAGGAAGCCGACGTCCACTGCGTCACCGGCTGGTCGCTGATCGGCGGCCTGTGGAAGGGCGTGCAGGTCGCGCTGCTCGCCGAGAAGGCGGGGATGAAGGACGGCGTGCGTCACGTCATCTTCGAGGCGGCACACGGCTACACGGCCAACGTGCCCCTCAAGGAGGCCACCGCCGACAACGCGCTCATCACCTACCGGCTCAACGGCAAGCCGTTCGCGCTGTCGCACGGTGCGCCGGTGCGTGGGTTGATCCCGGATCTCTACTTCTGGAAGAGCGCGAAGTGGATCACCGGCGTGCGGTTCGTCAAGGAGGACCAGCCCGGGTACTGGGAGGTCCGCGGATACAACAACCACGCCGATCCGTGGAAAGAGGAGCGGTATGCCTGACGACCCCGAGGCCGGACCTGGCCTCGGCGCGGTCATCAAGAAGCGGTGGCGCGGATGGCTACGCGCCGTCCACCGCGACTTCGGCTACCTCGCCGTCGGGTTCACGATCATCTACGCCCTGTCCGGAATCGCGATCAACCACCTGAAGGACTGGGACCCGAACTTCCACGCGAGCGAGCGCTCGCTGACGATCGCGCCGATCCCTGCCGAGGCCAGCGACGACGAGGCGGTGAAGCGGGTGATCGCGGCGACGGGCACCGGCAAGCCCGACGACGTGTTCCGCGCCGGCGACGAGGTGCGCCTCGGGTACTCGAACGGAACGCAGGTGACGGTGATCGGCGACACCGGTCAAGTCACCGTGCAGGCGCGGAGCCCGAGGTTCTTCCTGCGGGTGGCGAACTGGCTCCACTACAACCGCGGCAAGAAGGCGTGGACGTACCTCGCGGACATCTATGCAGTGATGCTGCTGTACCTCGCGATCAGCGGCATCTTCATGATCAAGGGACGCCTCGGCCTTCGGTGGCGCGGGGTGATCTTGATCGGGCTCGGCGTCGCCGTGCCAGCGAGCTACGTGCTCCTCTCCGGCGGCCCGAACGCCAACAACGCGAAGGTCGCGGCGGAGACACCGGCGCCGCCTCCGGACGCAGTGCCCGCGCCGGACCCGACGCCCGTGCAGCCGGCCACGGGATCAGGCTCGGCAGAGGACGAGTTCGCACGTCCGAAGCCGCGCGTGCAGCCGCCGGTCGATGCCGGCTCGGCGACCACGCCGTAGCGGTCAGGTCGCCGGGACGAACGCGCCGAACGACGCGCACTTCGCCTGCGCATCGGCCGGAGTCTGGAGCTGCTTGCCGTCCGCGATCACCGGCCCGGGGGGGCCCCCCCCGGCCCCGCCCCCCCGCCCCCCCCCCCCCCCCCCCCCCCCCCCCCCCCCCCCCCCCCCCCCCCCCCCGGCCCCCCCCCCCCCCGCCCCGGCCCCCGGGCGCCCCCCCCCCCCCCCCCCCCGCGGCCCCCGGGGCCCGGGGCCCGGGCCCGGCCCCCCCCCCCCCCGCCCCCCCCCCCCCCCCCCGGGGCGGCGGGGCCCCCGGGGCCCCCCGGGGCGGCGCGCCGCGGCGCCCCCCCGCGGCGGGGGGGGCCCCCCGGGGCGGGGCCGCCCCGGTCGAACGCCCAGCCGGCGCCGACGTTCACGGTGATCGGCGTTCCTCCGGGCGATTCTGTGAGCGGGACATAGGTCAGCGCGTCGTTGGTGCCGAGCTCGGCACGCATCCCGGAGATGTCTTGCCACGAGGTCAGGTACGCGCGGACATCGACGGTGAGCACGTCGAACACGCGCGCGCCGACGCCCGCGAGGAGCGCGCCGCCAAACTGCGAGCGGATCTCGGACTCGGTGACGAGATCGTTGGGATCCATGCGCATCGACTGCCGCACCACGAGCGCCAGCCCGGCCAGCACGGTGAGCTCGACCGGCCCCTTGGTCAGCAGCGTGGGACGCGCGGCGAGGCTGTAGGCCAGAAAGCTCGCGGTCGCGTCGAACACGTTGTCGTAGGTGTGGCTCCGGTCTGGCAGGTCGTAGTGCTCGAGCCGAAGCTCGAAGATCGAGTAGCCGAACACATAGCCACGACCGTAGCCGGGCCCGTAGATGTTGTTGCCATCGGCGGGGCTCACATGGCCGAACTCGATCCCGAACGAGACGCCCCGCTTGCGGTGCCGCCAGGGGGTGTCCTCTGCTGCGCGAGCCGTGGCAGGCGGGGGCACCGGGGCGGTCACCGGTGCCTGCACCGTTGCGGCCGGCTGGGCATTGGCGACCTTGACGCCACGGCTCTCCAGCGACTCGACCTCGGCAGGCACGAGCGGCCAGCTGTTCTTGGGTTGCAGCGTGGCGTCGCGAAGTACGCGCGTGCAGGCGGTACCTCCCGAAGCATCGCGCTGGCACTCCTGGCACACCCGTTCGTTATAGGTCTCGAGCATCGAGCAGCCGTACTCGGTGATCCCGGGGAGCTGGCCCGTCGCGAGGCTCGGCGGTAGCACGGCGACCTTCGGCGCTTCCCACGGGATCCACGTCGACCACAGCCGCGTGGCCGAGGGCGTGATCCCGTGCTTGGCGAGCTCGGCGCGATCGTCCGCACCGAGCGTACACGGGCCCTCGAGGCCGTCGTTCGCGTTGCGCTTGCAGCGATCGCAGAACGTGCCGCCTGCGCCATCGGGCTCGCACTCGATGCACGAACGATCGGCGGTGCAGGCGAACGTCTGGTACGCCGGCTTGGGGCGCCACGTACGGTTGATGTTGCGCGTGGCCGTGATGCCCATCGCGTTCAGGGCGTCGCGATCATTGCCGTCCGCGAAGGTGCAGCGCAGCGGCGTGCCATCCGCGGTCCGCGTGCAGCGCTCGCAGAACTGGCCTCCGGTCGAGTCCGGCGTGCACTCGACGCACGATCGATTGGCGCCGTCGGCGGTGCACAGGAACGCCTTCAGCGCCGCGGGCGCGCCCGGCGGAGGTGCCTCGGGATCCGCGTGTGCGGTCGCTGCCATGACGAGCATGGCGAGCAGGACGAGGATGGGAAGGTTAGAACGCAACGCCGACCTCCAGGCCGTAGCCGAGGGCGGACTCGCGGAGCTGCGAGAACCGTGCATCGAGCTCGACGTACAGAAAGCGGATCGCCGTGAGCCGCATGCCGAAGTGCCAGGGCGAGGGATCGAGGTCGATGGAGAGCGTGCGTTGTCGCGGGTACCAGTTGGGCTCGAGCTTGACGAACGGCTGGAGGATGGCGACCGGCGAGACGCGATAGGTCACGCCGACGCGGACCGGCAGGCCGAAGTACTTGTAGCTCGCGTCCCCCTTCATCATCGTGACCACGCCGGTCTCGGACGTCGACGTGTCGAACGTCTTGATCATCCGATCGTGGAGCGTCTCCCCGCCGAACATCAGCTTCACGGAGCCCTCGAAGCCCCACCGGTTGTGGAACGTCTTGGCGTAGGCGTAGCCGAACTCGAACATCCAGCCCGAGGTGTCGCCACCGAGCTTGGTGCTGGAGATCTCGAGCCCTCCGGTCAAGCCGCCGAAGTTCTGATGCGGATCGGAGGCGGCGTTGAGGATGTCGGTGGCCTCTTGCGCGTTCTTCGCGTTGAACGTGCCGGACGACTTGGTGACGACCGTGACCGTGCCGTCGTAGTTGTTCGTGACGTGGGACTCGTTCTTGACGTCCTGCACCGACCCCATCGCGCCGACGAGCCCGAGGGCGACGAGCCCGGCGCGCGTCAAGAGACCACCGCGATCTGCGAAGTAGAGCGAGTTGGAGGTGCCGCTCGACACGCCGTCCCGGGCGGTGGTCCCGCCGCTCGAGCTACGGAACGCGGCCGTACAGCCCGCGAACAGGAGTAACAAGCAGCAGGCGCGAAGCTTCACGCGACCACGGTAGGGGCGAACCCAGGGGAGGGTCAACGTTCTGGCGGGGAACTCGCCGCTCGAATGGTTTCGCCGGGTTCGAGATCGTAAGTTGCTCAAGTTGAAACCGTCCCTGATCTTCTCCGCGGCTCGCCTCGAGCAGAACGTGCGCGCTCTCGCCGGTGCCGCCCGCGCCGCCGGGATCACCACGCTGTTCGCGCTCAAGTCGTTTCCGCATCCCGAGGTTCGAGCGCTGGTGGCGAGGCACCTCGATGGGTTCGATGCGGCGTCGGCGGACGAGGTGCGCGATGCGGTGGCGGCTGGGGCCACCGGAGTGCTCTCGATCGCGGATCCGAGTGGGCGCGCGGTGGAGGCGGCGGCCGGGTGGCGCGGTCGGCTGATCGTGAGCTGCGAGACGGTCGAGCACGTGATGGCCGCACCGGCGCGGGCCGAGATCGCGATCCGGATCTCGGCGTCACTCACCGGGCGGGATCCGGCGGTCGGAGCGGTGCTCGATGGATCGGGGCACCGGCGATCGCGGTTCGGGCAGCTCGGGCACGACACGGGTCGCGCGCAGGTGGAGGCGATGGTGAAGGCGGCCGGTGGGCGTCCGATCGGGCTGCACGTGCATCACGGGCAGGTGACGGCGACGTCGGCCGAGCGGTTCATCGCCACCGCGCACGCGGTGCTCGCGTACGCCGAGATCACGCCGCGGTTCCTCGATCTCGGTGGAGCGTGGCATGGGATCACGGATCTCCCGCGCGCGTTCGCGGAGCTGCGGGCGGCGCTGCCCGCAGAGCTCGAGCTGATCGTCGAGCCGGGTCGGCTGGTCACGGCGGGTGCGGGCTTCGCGCGCGGGACGGTGCTGGTCGCGCGCGAGCTCGAGGATCGGCCGCTGCGCGTGCTCGATCTGTCGCGGATCTGTCACCTGCGCTGGAGTCAGGTCGAGCTGGTGACGGCGGCGCCGCATCCCGGCGAAGGGCGGCGCGCGCTGTTCGTGGGGCCCACCTGTTACGAGGATGATGTGATCGGCGAGTGGTCGATCACCCCCGCGCAGCTCCCCGTGGGAGCGCCCGTGGTGCTCCGCGGCGTCACGGGCTATGCGGTGGCCTGGAACACGAGCTTTGGCGGCGTGCCGGCAGCCGAGGTCGTCATCGGCGACGCTGACCGGCTGCTCGAGTAGCCAGCGCACCGACGCAGTTTCGCCGCGTTACGCGGGGTGCCGATCTTGCAGCCCTGTGACGACGCCGTGCGCCGCCTGACCTGCCTCGCCTTCCTCGCGTCGTGCCTCGCGTCGTGTGCGAGCGGCCCCACCGACGGTGGCGACGATGGCGATGTCGCGGACGACAAGGGCGATCGCGCCGCGGGCGCGCGGTTCACCGAGGTGGATGCCTCGCACTCGAACAAGACGTTCCGGCTCTACATCGGCAAGGCGCTCGACGTGCTCGCCGCCGATGACTCCGAGCTCGCCCAGCTCACGCTGAAGTCGATCGCCGCCGGCTACGTCAAGCTCGACGAGCTGGTGGATCTGACGTGCCCCGACTTCGAGCGCGTGCGCAAGGATCTCCCCGCCGCCGGCCTCACCCCCGCGGACTACGCACACCTCCACGATCGCGGCAGCGCGATCAAGACGACGATCGAGAACGAGCTCGATGGCTACATGTGGAGCAACCGGATCTACGTCAGCCGCGGCCAGACCCCGAAGCGCCTCGCGGCGACGCTGATCCACGAGACCAACCACGTCGTGAACCGTTCCGAGGTCGGCTACTACGACGACCTCCCGACCTCCGCGTTCATCCACGAGTACCGGGCGTTCTATCTCGAGGCGCAGTTCGATCCCGCGGAGTACGAGGGCATCGATCTCGTCGACTACGTGATCACGAACTACGAGCTCGATCGCGCGAAGATCCACGCTGCGGTGCTCGCGCATCCGCTGACGCCGCAGCTGCTGCCCACGGCCACGGCCTGGAAGGCGCGCAAGGTCACCAGCGACGTCGAGACGATCCCGGCCGTCTGCCGCTAACGGCCGTCACGCGCGGGCTCGCGCTCGGAATGCGCCTCGCGTAGAACGGCCCACGCTCAGCCAGCAGAGATCAAACCCAGGAAGCCAGGAACCAAGGTCGGAGGATCTTTCCAAGTGCCGCTGCCTTGCCAGGCGGCCGTACGACCTACGACGGGCCGTCACGCGCGGGCTCGCGCTCGGAATGCGCCTCGCGTAGAACGGCCCACGCTCAGCCAGCAGATTCAAACCCAGGAAGCCAGGAACCAAGGTCGGAGGATCTTTCCAAGTGCCGCTGCTTGCGACCTGGCCCGCGCCGTCGGCTCGCCGGCTGCTGCCGACCCGAGCACCGAGCCGGCCGCGCTGCCTGCCAGTCGGAGGATTCTTCCAAGGTCCGCTGCCTGGCTTCCCTGCTTCCTGGGTTTGATCTCTGATCAGGCGCACGGAAACCGCGACGAGCGACCTACGATCTACGATCTACGAGGGCCGTCACTCATCGCTGCCGCCCTCGCTCCCCGCTTCGACGAGATCCGGGATCACGGGCTCCGCACCCACGGGCGTGAGGTCCTTGCGATCGGCGCGCACCGAGCCGGCGCGCCGCTTGGGCACGCGCACCGCGACGTCGGCCGGAAACCGGATCGCCGCGGTGATGTAGATCGTGTTGCGGAAGAACCCGGGGATGGCCATGCCGAGGCCGGCGCCCCGCGTCTGGGTCTGGTACATGAACTCGTACCGCGCGCTGTACGTGATGCCCGGTCGCGGCGCGTACTGGAGGCCGGCGTCGACGCGGCCGACCACGAACGAGCTCTGGAGATCGGAGGTCTCCGCCTGGATCAGCTGCGTGCGCGAGATGCCGAACGAGCCAACGCCCGCGAGCTTGGGCTGGCGCCGGCGGCTCGATTCGAACCACGACAGCGGCATCGCCGCCGCGAGGGAGGCGGTGTCGTTGACGGTGTTCGCGGCGACGAACAGGTTCGGTGTCACGTCCCGCCGCACCGCGAGCGTCGCGATCCCCCAGAGGTCGGTGTACGCGAGCTGGGCGCCGACGAGCGGGAACGTGCCGACGTGCCGGGTGACGTCGGGGTTATCGGGGTCGGTGCCGTAGGGCAGCACGATGGCGACGCCGCCGTCGATCGCGCTCGAGAGCTTGCGGCTGAGGTCGCGGCGCCACTGCATGCGCGCGCGCGGGTTGATCTGACGATCGAGGCGAGGGCCCATCGAGGCACCTGGGTCGGCGTCGCGCTCGAGGCGCAGGACCGACGCGCCGAGCTCGAGTGAGAGCGTGCTCTTGCGGAACGAGCGATCGATCCCGAACGTCGCGCCAGCCTCTGCGGAGGTCACGATCGTCTGGGGATCGCCGTTGTCGTCGGTCTTGCCGGCGCGGGCGAACAAGGTCTGGGACAGCCGGATCTCGCGTGTGGCGGTGTAGGACCCGTACTCGTTGGCATCGCCCTGAAGGACATCGACCTGGCCAACCGGCTGAAGCTGGGCCACCGTGTCGTTGGGCGAGCTGGACGCCGAGATCGCGCTCAGGATGCTCTTGCTGACGTTGGCCTGGGTGAGCACCTCGGAGCGGGGCCCGGGCAGGTACAGCGACTTCCAGCCCCCGCGGAACGCGATCGTGGGCTGATCGGCGCTCACCACGTACCGCATCATCTCGAGCTCGGCGTTGAGCTCGTGCATCATCCGCGGGAGTGCGTAGGTCAGGAGCGCGCCAGGGCGTATCGTGAAGAACAGGTCCGAATCGCGGTTCGCGGCACCGCGCTCGGCCGAAAACACGTTGTCCGTGACTGCTGCATCCAGGCTAGCCGTGCCATGAACACTGAATCGATCGGCAGCAGCCGGCGCCACCATGGCGAGGCTCGCTGCGAGGAACGCGGAGGCCCTTTGCACGCTTGTCACTTGTAGCACGCACCCTGTTCCCCGATTCGTTTGCTAAAGCGCACTCACCGAGTTGACACACCTGGCATTCCGCATGCTTAGAATCTCGCGAGGATCATCGGACCATGCGTAGTGACGCCGTCGTAGAGCTGTCTTTCCCAACGTGGGTTGCCGTGACCCCGCGCCTCGCCGATCGCGACGAGGACGAGGACGACGAAGAAGAGAAGAAGGACGACGAAGAAGACGAGGACGAGGACGAGGACGACGACGAGGAAGAGGAAGTCGAAGAGGTCGACGACGAGGACGATGGTGCCGCGACGCCGGCTCCCGTGGGCGATGACTGGAGTGGGGAGGAGGAGGAGCTCAACGAGGAGAAGGACGACGACGACGACAAGGACAAGGACGGGGACACCGGCGGCTGGCGCGACGGCTCCGATCCGCCGTGGGGTAAGGACGCGGAGGTCGAGGACGAGGACGAGGACGAGGACGAGGACGAAGACGAAGACGAGGACGAGGACGAGGACGAAGACGACGAGGACGAGAAGGCCAAGGACGAAGAGGCCGACGACGACGAAGAGGAAGCCGACGACGACGAAGAAGAAGAGGAAGAGGACGACGACGAGGACAAGGCTCCCGCCGCCGCCCGCGACGAGGACGATGACGACGACGACGAGCCCCGGCCGCGCCGTGGGCCGATCCCGCCGCGTCCTGCCAAGCCGATCCCCGAGCCGAAGCGGCCGATGATCGTTCCCGTGCCCACCAAGCCCGTGAGCAAGCCGACCCCGCTCCCGGTGAGGCCGCAACCTCCTGCGGGCCCGGCACCGTCGGCACCGGCACCGGCACCCGCGCCGGCCGCCAAGCCTGCGCCCGCCGCCAAGCCCGCGCCCGCCGCCAAGCCCGCACCGGCCACCAAGCCGGCGCCCGCCGCCAAGCCCGCGCCGGCGGCCAAGCCCGCACCGGCCGCCAAGCCGGCGCCCGCTGCCAAGCCCGCGCCAGCCGCCAAGCCGGCGAAGCCCGCTGCCAAGCCAGCCCCGGCGAAGCCGGCAGCGGCAAAGCCCGCGGCGGCACCGAAGAAGCCACCGGCGAAGAAGAAGTAGCTCGCGCTACATCTCGCCCTTGTACTTCAAGAACAAGGGCAGCACGACGAACACGTAGGTCAGGCAGCCAAGCACGATGCCGCCCGCGTCTTTCCAGCCGAACTTCACTTCGAAGTCCGGCGCGTGGTGCTTGATCGCGGAGTACCAGGCGCCGACCAGCCCGAGAAAGATCCACAGCACCGAGTGGTAGGCGAACGACAGCGTGTTGATCTGGAACACGATCCCCGCGAGCGATGCGAGGAGCGCCATGCCCCAGACCTGCACGGCTGCCGAGCCGGGCACACCGCCGAGCGAGCGCAGGCCGATGACCAGCGTCTTGATCGAGAGATAGATGATGGTGACGAACAGCATCATCCCGACGAGGCCGAGCTCGGCGAGAGTCAGCACGAACGAGTTGTGGGCGGTCAGGAAGTGATGCTCGTTGAACAGGCGCGCCCCGACCCCGAAGATCGGGTGCTGCTTGAACATGTCGAGCCCGGTCGCCCACGCCTCGTAGCGCATCTGCGTGGAGACATCCGCGGCCTCGCCACTGCGTCCGCCGAGGAGGAGCAGCGGGAGAGCCATCAGCGCGCCGGGGATCAGGGCCCACAGCCGATATCGCCGCAGCATGTACACGCCGGGCACCAGGAGCGCGGAGACCAGGCCGCCACGTGACTGCGTCTGCAGCACGGTCAGGATCACGATCGCCCCCGCCGCACTACACACGATGACGTTGAGCGCGTTGCGGCGCCGCAACGCGAAGCCGATCAGCAGCGAGAGCGCACCTGCGCAGATCGTGAGGGCGACCTCGTTCGGATCCTGCAGCTCGCCGCGATACCGCACGCGCTCTTCGATCGAGTAGGTGCCGAACAGCCCCACGTGCTCGCAGCGGTACTCCTTGCCAGGTTCGGCCTCGGGCCCACCACACGCCTCGTTGGTCTCGCACAACCGCCCATCGGGCTCGCCGTAGATCGCACCTTCGGCCTCCTCGCCACCCACGCACTGCTTCTCGGCGAGGCCCTGGTGGAAGCACACCAGCGTGATGAACATGCAGGTCGAGACCACCGTCCCGGCGATGATCTGGAACGTCCGGAACTTCTGGACGCCGTGCGCGATCGTCCCGTACAGCGCGAACAGCACGCCGAGCTCGATCCCTCGCTCGATCAGGCGCTCCGGGGCCACCACGGCGGTGCCGATGAACGCCCACAGGAGAAAGGCGATCACCCACGGCAACGTGGGCACCGCGATCGGCTGGAGACGCCGCAGGCGCACATCGATCACCCAGCCGAGCACGGCGAGGGCCGTGAACAGGTGGAGGAAGGGCACGCGCTGGAGCAGCGGGAGGAACTCCTGCGGCCTTGCCAGGATGAAGATGATCAGCGCGGTGATGCCCGGAATCGCGAACACGTTCCCGCACGGTAGCATTCCGGTTCCGTGCGGTATGCTGCCGCACAGTGATGCGCGAGCGAGTTGCAGGATTCCTGCACCGGACGGGAGCCCTTCAGGGGCTTCTCCGGCTCCGTCAGCTCGCCCCGGTGCCGACCGTCAGCATCATCACGTACCACCACATCGCGGACCACGATCCGACGTATGCGTACGATCCGGACGTTGCCGATGCCACCCCGGCGCAGTTTCGGTGGCAGATGGAGGCCCTGGCACGGCACTGCACGCCGATCGGGATCGACGAGCTGCTCCGCGCGATCGACGGCGGCCCGCTGCCGAAGAACCCGGTGATGGTCACCTTCGATGATGGCTACCTGAGCTGTCATGACACCGCGCTCCCGATCCTCCGGGCGGTGGGGATCCGCGCGACGTTCTTCATCGCAACGGCGTATGTTGCCGAGCGGCGGCTGTACTGGTGGGAGCGCGTGGCGCTGCTCGTGGCGCAGGGGACCCGGGCCGGCACGGTGACCTACCCGACGACGTTCGAGCTTGCTCCACGCGATCTGGAGAGCAGGAGGAAGCTGAACGATCTGATCAAGGATGAGAAGCAGCTCGATCTCGATCGCTTCCTCGATGGGGTCGCGATCGCCCTCGGCGTGCCATGGAACCGCGAGATCGAGGCCGCGTACGCGAACGGGCTGATCATGACCTGGGACCACATCCGCGCCCTGTCGCGCGCCGGCATGGACATCGAATCGCACTCGCGCAGCCACCGCGTGCTGCAGACCCTCGACGACGCCGGGCTCGACGCCGAGATCACCGGCTCGCGCGACGATCTCGTCAGCCAGCTCGGGCGGCCGATCCGCGCCCTCGCCTATCCGGTGGGCCGCCGGCTCGGGCACGGGACCGAGCAGATCCGCGCCAAGATCACCGCCGCCGGCTACCGGATCGGGCTGAGCAACTCGAGCGGCGTGAACCGGATGTGGCCGAAATCGCTCAGCTCGCTTGGCGCGGTCGACCCCCTGGACATCCATCGCCTATCGGTCGACCGCTCGATGTCCGATGCGATGTTCCTGACCCAGATCGCCGTGCCGCAGTTGTCGTACTACGGGCGGCACGAGGACTAGAAACTGGATCCACGCCCCTCCGGCAGCCGAAAATTTTCCGATGAACATTGCTCGTCGCGAGAGTCCCCGGATCGATGTCGAGGCGCTGTGCTGGGAGCTGGTGGACGGCAAGGAGACGAGCGGGCTCGCCGTCGACCTGTCCTCGATGGGGCTGCGGATCGAGCGGCCCTACCTGGGCGGCCCGACCCGCAAGGAGATGCAGCTCGAGATCGAGGTGCCCGGGATCGACGAGATCATGTGGGCCAAGGCCGAGGCGTCGTCCGACGTGCTGATCCCCACCGAGGGACCGGCCGGTGGACCGATGGGGCTCGTGCGACGCACCGGCTATCGGCTGATCGTCGCCGCGCAGCGCGATCTGCGGATGATCCGCGAGTACGTGTTCGAGACCGACAAGCTGCGGCGCCTCGTCGAGGACATGTTCGACAAGAGCGAGCTGGATCTCGAGCTCGGCTACTTCAACGCGCGCGCGTAGCGAGCGCCTCGCCGTACAGCGTCAGGTACTGATCGACCATGCGGTCGTGGCTGTAGCGGGCGAGCGCCACCTCGCGGCCGCGCGCGCCCATCGCCTTCGCGCGTGCGTGATCGTTGGCCAGGCTGGCGAGCGCCACGCCGAACGCCGCCTCGTCGACCGGCACGAGCAAGCCGGTGACCCCCGGATCGACCACGCTCGGGAGCCCACCCACCGACGTCGCGACGATCGGCAGACCAGCGGCCATCGCCTCGGGCACCACCAGCGGGAGGCCTTCGGACTTCGATGACAGGGCGAACACGTCGAACGCGTGGACCAGCCTCGGAACGTCCATCCGCCGTCCGGTCATCACGACCCAGCGCGGCTCGGGGAGCGCGGCGATCGCGGCCTCGACCTCGGCCCGTGCGTCGCCCTCCCCGATGATCACGAGCCGCACCATCGAGGACAGCAGAGGTGCCGCCGCGCGCACCAGCATCGCCTGGTTCTTGAACTGATCGAGCCGGCCGACCGTGCCGATCACCCACGCATCCCCGAGCCCGAGCTCCACGCGTGCCGCTGCTCGCGCTTCGAGATCGGGAGCGTAGCGATCGAGGCGGATGCCATTCGGGATCGAGTGCAGCTTCGCGAGGGGCGCATCGCGCTGATCGCGCGCCTGAGCCTCGGTCGTCGACGACACCGCGACGAACGCGTGGGTCAGCCGCGCCGCTGCCCGCCGGAGCATCCGCTGCCCGCGGGATCCCGGATTGATCCCGTGCTTGGTGTGGATCGCGGCGGCCCCGACGAGCCGAGCCGCGGGAGCACCGTAGATCAACGGCAGCGGGTTGTGCGTGTGGACCACGTCCGCCTTGCAGCGACGCAGCGCGAGTGCGAGGCGAGGCACCAGCGTGGGATCGAGCCCACCACGCTTGGGGACGCGATGCGTGGCGATGCCCGCCTGGGCGAACTCTTGCGCCATCGCACCATCAGGTTCCGGAGCGAGCGAGATCACGGACACCCGATGACCGCGCGCCTGCTGCCCGATCGCGAGGTCGAGCGCGACGCGCTCCTGGCCACCCACGCCATACGAGCTCAACACGTGCACGATCGACCACACGGGGACTGGGTACTCCACGCATGCCCCGATCGGCAAGCTATGCTCGTGCGCGTGACCGACTCCTCACCCTCCCGTCGTGATGGCGAAGGTGCGGGAGAAGGTGCGGGCAAAGATGCTGGCGAAGACGCGCTGCTCGCATCGATCGGCATCGAGCTGGGGGGAGCGAAGCACGGCGAGCTGAAGGCGGCCTGCGCTCGGATCGCCCGCAAGATCCGCGAGGACAAGCTCGGGGTCATCGGCTTTGTCCCCAGCGACGATGCAGTGGCGGTGCCGCCGTTGATCATCCAGCTCGGGCTCGCGCTGTGCGAGGTCTCCGGCGCCACCGTCGCGGTCGTCGACGCAAACCTCCGGTACCCAGGCCTCCCGATGCTCAACCGGGGCAAGGCCGTGGATCACGAAGGATCCGCGTTCTCGACGCGGTGGCTGCGAGGCTCGCTCGCCCTGCTCTCTCCGCCTCGGGCCGAACGCGCGGGAGAAGTGGTCCCCCAGCTCGCCCGGGTCCTCCTCGAAGGTGCGGAGCTGTTCGCCCACGTCCTCGTCGACCTGACGGGCTTCGAGCTGCTCGGCGAGCACGCCACGGCCGCCGCCTGCATGGACGCGGTGGCCCTCGTCGGACGCGCCCACCAGACCCGCGAGCGTGAGCTGGTCCAGCTCGCGGCGCTGATGCCCCAGGGTCGGTTCCTCGGCGTCCTGCTGGTCGGGTGACCGTGGCGCTGCAGCGCACCCGCCGCCCGCGCGCGCGCGGGAGCCGTGCGCTTCCGCTCACTCACGCCGACCACACGCAACCGAGCTTGAATCGTGGTGCGTGATCGTGGTGTCCTCGTCGCAGATGTCGACCCTCGAGCAAGAGAAGATTGCAGTCATCGGACTGGGCTATGTCGGGCTGCCTGTCGCCCTGTCGTTCGGTCGCAAGCTGCCGACCGTTGGCTTCGATATTCGTCAGCGCCGCGTCGACGAGCTCAAGAAGGGCCACGACGAGACGCTCGAGGTGACCACCGAGCAGCTCACGGGCGCCACCAAGCTCGAGATGACGGCAGATCCGTCGAAGCTGTCCGACTGCACGTTCTACATCGTCGCGGTCCCCACGCCGATCGACATCAACAACCGCCCTGACCTCGGCCCGATGATCAGCGCGAGCAAGACGATTGGCCCGCACCTGAAGAAGGGCGACATCGTGGTCTACGAGTCCACGGTGTACCCGGGCGTGACCGAGGAGGTCTGTGGCCCGATCCTCGACGCCCAGAGTGGCCTCAAGAACGGCGTGGACTACTTCCTCGGGTACTCCCCCGAGCGCATCAACCCGGGCGACAAGGAGCACACGTTCGAGAAGATCATGAAGGTCGTCTCGGGCCAGACGCCCGAGGCGCTCGAGCGCGTGGCCAAGGTCTATGGCTCGGTGGTCACGGCTGGCGTGCACCGTGCGCCATCGATCAAGGTCGCCGAGGCCGCCAAGGTCATCGAGAACACGCAGCGCGATCTCAACATCGCGCTGATGAACGAGCTCGCGCTGATCTTCGATCGCATGGGCATCCGCACCGCGGACGTCCTCGAGGCCGCCGGGACCAAGTGGAACTTCCTCCGGTTCAGCCCCGGCCTGGTCGGCGGTCACTGCATCGGCGTGGATCCGTACTATCTGACCACCAAGGCGCAGGAGCTCGGGTACCTGCCCGAGGTGATCCTCGCCGGCCGCCGGATCAACAACAACGTCGGCGCGTTCCTCGCGCAGAAGACGGTGAAGATGCTCGTCCACCAGGACGTGTCGCTCAAGAAGGCGAAGGTCGGCATCCTCGGCCTGACGTTCAAGGAGAACGTGCCGGACCTGCGTAACTCGAAGATCCCGGACATCACGGCGGAGCTCGCCACCTACGGCATCGAGGCGATGGTCCACGATCCCCTTGGCAATCCGCACGAGGCGTTCGAGGAGTACAAGATCGAGATCACCGCGCTCGAGAAGTTCCAGCAGCTCGACGCGCTGATCCTCGCCGTGGCGCACACGGAGTACATCTCCAACCCCGCCGCGATCTACGAGCGCGTGAAGGACGGCGGCGCCGTGATCGATGTGAAGAGCGCCCTGTCTCCGAAGGTCAAGCCGCCGCGCGGCATCAGGCTCTGGAGTCTATGAAGCGCACCCGCTACGACGAGGTCTGCGAGGATCTGGTCAACCGGCCTCGCCGGTGGCTGGTGACCGGCGTGGCTGGGTTCATCGGCTCGGCGCTCCTCGAGCGCCTGCTCGACCTCGGCCAGACTGTCGTCGGAGTGGACAACTTCCTCACGGGTCACAAGAAGAACCTCGAGAACGTCCTCGCGATTCACCCGGACGAGCGGCTGCAGTTCCGCTTCATCGAAGGTGACCTGCGCGAGGCCTCGGTCGCGAACGAGGCGATGAAGGATGTGGACATCGTCCTCCACCAGGCCGCGCTCGGCTCGGTGCCGCGCTCGCTCAAGGATCCGATCGCCACGCACCAGCACAACGTCGATGCGTTCCTGAACGTCCTGGTCGCCGCCAAGGAGGCCAACGTCGGGCGTGTGGTCTATGCGTCGAGCTCGTCGGTGTACGGAGATCACCCGGCGCTGCCCAAGCACGAGGACAAGATCGGGCGCCCGCTCTCGCCGTATGCGGTGACCAAGCGCGTGGACGAGATCTATGCGCAGGTGTTCCACGATGCGTATGGCCAGCAGAACATCGGCCTGCGCTACTTCAACGTGTTCGGCCGGCGCCAGGATCCGAACGGGCAGTACGCCGCGGTCATCCCGCGCTGGATCTCCGCCCTGCTCGAGGGCAAGCCGATCGTGATCTTCGGCGATGGCACCAGCAGCCGAGACTTCTGCTACGTCGACAACATCGTCCAGGCCAACCTGCTCGCGGGCACGGCCGAGAGCGAGAAGGTCACGGGCACGGTCTACAACTGCGGCTGCAACGGGCGCACGAACCTCAAGGAGCTGTTCGCGATGATCCGGGACGACCTGGCGAAGGACGTTCCCGAGATCGCCAACGCCGAGCCCACCTTCGAGCCGCCACGTGCCGGAGACATCCCGCACTCCCAGGCCTCGATCGACAAGATCACCGAGGCACTCGGCTATGTCCCGACGCACCAGGTCGCCGAGGGCATGGCGGAGACCGTGGATTGGTTCGCGCAGCGCATCCGTCGCAAGAAGTGATCGGGTGATCTACACTCGTCGGCGATGGCCGACGATGACCTTCCCAAGCCCGAGCCCAAAGAGATCGACGAGAAGCTCGCCATGCAGCTCAAGCACATGGTCGAGGACAACGTGCTCAAGGGTCAGCCGTACGGCGACGAGCGCTGTGACAACTGCCTGTTCTATCTGAACCCGGACGAGAACATCTCGTACTGCTGGCACCCGAAGCTGCGGATCCTCGTCGGCGGACCGTGGTGGTGCCAGTGGTGGGAGAAGGCCGAGTGAGCCGGTAGCGTGCGCGCCGAGGAGAAGGAGCTCGAGGGTCCCGACCTCGCACGAGCGGAGCAGCACCAGGAGCTGCACACGCCCGTCGGTGGGGAGCACGAGGAGACCGAGCTCCCCGAGATCGCCGGCGAAGGCGTCCGCGACATGGAGCGCGAGCGCGGCAGCCGATTGATCGATGCGATGCGCGAGATCCTCGGCGGTAACGAGCTCAACGTCGAGCAGCTCGCTCTCCCCGCACGCGAGCTGTTGGCGCTCAAGGCGCTGCAAGCGGCGGTGACCGGGCGCGGTGAGATGGACATGTTCGTGTTCGCCGAAGATCGCAAGAGCCTGCTCGAGCAGGCGCTGGCGGTGCTGCAGCCGAACCTGTCGAGCGGGAAAGCCACCGAGCTCGCCGAGCTGAGCGGCAGCCTGAATCTCCTCACCAAGACGGTGGCCCAGGTGCGCGAGCAGCTCGCCGGCCTGATGGATGCGCAGGACGAGCTCCTGGGCGACGAGCGGCAGCGCTTCCTCGCGTCGATCGCGGAGACCGACGACAAGAGCGACAAGCCGGGGAAGCCGACCAAGCCGTCGGATCCCGATGCGCCGCGTCCAGCCTCGACGGTGAGCGGGCCCGGCCCCGAGGCCAAGCGCGAGGAGCGGCCCTCGGCGCTGAGCACCGGCCCGGAGGCCAAGCGCCCGGAGCACGTCTCGACGGTGAGCGGCCCCGGCCCCGAGGTGAAGCGCGCCGAGCAGCCGACCACGCTCGGCGACCCTACAGAGATCGCGAGATCGGCCGTGCAGACCTGGTGGAAGAAGCCGAGTGGCTGAGATCACCGCAGCGCCGCTCGCCGCGCTGATCGGCGAGGTGAGGCTCCACGCCGAGGCCGCGCTGGTGCGGCGCCTCAACGCGGGCTCCGGGTTCGCCGATCCGCGCGTGCCCTCGCAGATCTTCCTCCGGGATCCCGAGGCGCTCGCCCGCCTCGCCGGCGGGACGCTGCGCCCGCGCGAGACGCACGCGAAGGCTGCCGTGGAGATCGATCGCGCGATCGCCGACGCTGCCGCTCACGACGCGAGCGCCACGCGGCTCGGCCTGCTGACCAAGCGGATGGGCCTTCCACCGGTCGCTTCGGGCCTCCTGGTCGCGAGCCTCGCGTACGCCCTCGATCTCGACACGCGCGAGCTGTGTCACGCCCTCGCCCCGCGCCGTCGCCCTGCGCTGTACGTCGAGACCTGCGCCGACGTGCTCGGTCTGGAGGCAGCAGCGTTGATCCGTGCCACGGCGCCCGGCGGACTGCTCCGGCGCGGCCGGTTGATCTCGATCGAGGGCGACGGCCTCGCGGCCACGCTCGAGATCACCCATGGTGCCCTCGCGTGGCTACTCGGGGACGAGGCTCTGCAGCCGCCGCTCGCTGGACTCCTCGAGATCCTCGGCCCGGAGGTCGAGCTCGGTGTGCTGCTCCCCACCGCGACGCTCACCGAGCTCGACACCCTGATCCCGCGGGTCTCCGCCGACATCGCCGTCGTGTTCCGCGGTCCCCGAGGTTCTGGTCGGCGCGCTGCGGCGCACCGGATCGCGCGCGCACTCGGCCGTCCGCTGCTCGTGATCCCCGTGCCGCCCGTGGTGGCGACCGAGGAGCGCCTGCGCGTGGCCCTGCTCGGGCACGCCCTCGCCGCGGCCCGGTTGCGCGGCGCCGTCCCGCTCCTCGCCGAGGCCGATGCGCTGTACGACGAACGCGGCGATCTCTCGACCGAGCACACCGACGCGATCACCGCGTTCCCCGGCCTCATCCTCGCGACCACGAGCGGACGCAGCGGACACCTCGAGCTGCGGCGCCCAGCGCTGGTCGTCGCGATGCCGCGCACCGATCTCGCGGATCGCGAGCGCGCGTGGACGGCGGCCCTCACACCCCACGCGGCCACCACCGAGCCCACCGAGCTCGCAGCGCGGTACGTGATCGGTCCAGGCGCGATCGCCGAGGTCGTCGCCGAGGCCACGCGCTACGCCGCCGCCGCAGGATCCACGGTCGACATGCTCGGGCTCGAGGCCGCCGTGGGTCGCAGGCTCTCGGTCCGCCTCGGCACCTACGGCAATGTGGTGCATCGCAAGGCGCGATTCACCGAGCTCGTGCTGCCCGACGACGTGATCGACACCCTGCACGACATGATCGCGATGGTGCGCGAGCGCGCGCAGATCCTCGAGCGCTGGGGCTATCAGCGACACCTCGGCATCTCGCGCGGCGTCTCGGCGCTATTCTCGGGCGAGCCTGGCACGGGCAAGACGATGGCGGCGAGCGTGGTCGCCTCCACCCTCGGGCTCGAGCTGGTGCGGATCGATCTCTCCGCGGTGGTCTCGAAGTACGTGGGCGAGACCGAGAAGAACCTGGGGAAGATCTTCGACGAGGCGCAGGACGCGCACGCGATGCTCCTGTTCGACGAGGCCGACAGCCTGTTCGGCAAGCGCACGGAGCTCAAGACCGCGCAGGATCGGTTCGCCAACCTCGAGGTCAACTACATCCTCCAGCGGATGGAGACCTTCGATGGCGTCAGCGTGCTGACCACCAACGCGGAGGCCGCGATCGATCCCGCGCTGCAGCGGCGGCTCAACTTCCGGATCCGGTTCCCGGACCCCGAGGTCGACGAGCGCGAGAAGCTGTGGCGTCAGCTGCTCCCGCCGCAGGCCGAGCTCCACGATCGGGTGGACTTCCTCGCCCTCGCCGAGCGGTTCGACATGACCGGCGGCTACATCAAGAACGCGGTGGTCCGCGCCGCCGTGATCGCCGCCCGGGCCGGGCGCGGCATGCTGCCCGAGGACCTGTGGAGCGGCGCGCACCATGAATACGTGGAGATGGGCAAGGTCATGCCCCAGCTCCCGCCCCGTGGCCTGTGAGCAGTCGCGCTGGGGTGCGACTCCCGCCTGCCGCCTCCGTCCGGAACTAACGTCCCCATCTCCTGGGGGCCTGGATATAAGGACGCGTCATGAACCTCGACCTCAGTGGCAAGCCCAAGAGCGACAACCGCATGCTGGCGATCGGCCTCGCTGCCCTCGCCGCCGCCCTGCTGATGTTCGCGGCGTTCTCGCGGAGCTGGGTCGCCCGGCCGGCCCCGATCGACATCGGCTTCGGGCCGATGGGCTGCCACAACTGCGCGATCTTCAGCGGCACCGACGGTGGCGACATGTCCAACGGTGCGTTCATCGAGCGCGTGCGCGAGATGGATCCGGACTCGGCGCGCACCACCTCGAGCGCGTTCGCGCCGATGGGCTGGGCGACGTTCGCGCTGTGCCTGATCTCCGGGCTCGGCCTCCTGGCCGCGGCGGGCCTCGCGTACAAGAAGCAGCGGAAGGATCTTCCGATCGCGCCGACCACCGTCGCGCTGCTCGGCCTCATGGCGTCGCTGATCACGGCGTGCGTGTTCGTGGCGACCAAGCCCGGCGGCGCCGGGTTTGTCGGGATCTCGATGGGGTTCTGGGCCTACGGCATCGGCGCCGTGATGGGCATCGCGGCCGCGCAGATGCTCGCCAAGCTGCTGCGCCCGGTCGATCCGGATCTGCTCGACGGCGCGATGTCGCCCGATCAGTACTGAGTCACGGCGCGGTGATCCGGTTGCACGCGGCGACATCGATCCGGTGTGTCTCGCCGGTGACCGGGTCACGCTCGTCGAGACACGAGACCAGCGCTCGGAGCTTCGGCAGATCGAGCGTGAGGGTGTCGAGGTTCCACAGCATCGCAGCGCCGAGTGTGACCAGCGCCATCCGCGGTCGCTTCGGATCGAACGTCAGACCGTAGACCTCACTGACGGTGCCGAGCTCTGTGGCTCCGAGGCCTCGTGGGATCTCCCAGGCATGCACCTTGCGGTCGACGCCGGCGCCATAGAGCAGCGTGCCATCAGGAGACCACGCGAGCGCCACCACCTCGGTTCCGGTCGGGATCGTGGTCTCGAGCTCGACCTGCGGAAACTTCCAGATCCGCACCCGGCCCTGGTCCGAGAAGGCGACGCGCGAGTCGCCGGGGCTGAACGCGACGCTCATCGTCACACTCGGCATGCGCGTGGGCTCGAGCACGCGCGCCGGAACCCCGGGCTCGACAGAGTGAACGATTGCTTGCGGCGTCCCACCGATGATGCCCATCCACTTGCTGTCATTCGAGAACACCACGTCGATCCCGGTCTCGGCCGATGGGAGATCCTTGACCTTGGTGCCGTCTGCACTCCACACCATCGTCATCGAGTTGTTGTCGATCGCTGCGAACTTGGAGCCATCCGGGGTCCAGCGGATCGACGACACCTCGGTCGAGAACTTGCCGATCACGCGCGATGCCTTCGTCTTGCGATCGACGAGCGACACGTTGCCATCGAGGCCGCTGAGCGCGAGATGTGCGCCGTCTGGTGAGAGTGCAGCACGAGGTCCAACTGCATGGCGCTCGAGCTCCGCTCCTGTGCTCGCATCTCGGATCACGGTGGTGTTGTCGCGACTCGAGGTCATCAGCTCGGCCCCGACGACCTGCAATGCGGTGACTCTCTCCTGATGCTTTGCGAATGTTCGAACGGGCTTGCCCGGCTCGTACAGCGACACCAGGCCATCGTCGCTCGACGTGAACAGGCGGTCTCCGTCAAAGACCACCTTGCGGACGCGCGCGGCAGACGGTGCAAGCACCTCGAAAGCACCTCGCTGGACACTCCATGAGGTCACACCGATGCGCGGCGTGGCGACGGCGATCTGATCTCCGTCGTCGGAGATCCGCATCGCGAAGCCGCCGAGGGCCCAGCGTGCCAGCTCGATCCCAGTGGCTGCGTCGTAGAGGTGCGTGCTGACGTAAGAGCCGAGCAACCACAGCCGACCGCGGGCGTCGAACTTTGCTTCATATGCGCGGTCGCTGATGGTCTGGCGCCAGCGGAGCCCCTTCCCGACCTCGTGCATCTCGAACATTCCGTCACTCAGAAAGATCGCGAGCCAGCGCCCGTCAGGGGACTGCGCGATCTCCGTGACCTCGGCTACGGATGCTGGAGCGAGGTCCAGCAGCTGCTTGCCAGACCAGTCGAAGAGCTTCACGTGATTTGGTTCGCCGACGCGGTAGTCCGTGATCGCGATCCCATCGATTACGGCGCGAAGGGTCCTGCAGTCGTTGCACAGCGCCGCCAGCACACGCCCCGTGCGGTCCACCAGCTGGAGCTTGTTCTGCACGTCGCTCACCGCCATGCCGACAGCGAGGTGCTGACCATCCGGCGAGACGAGCGGGACCTGATTGTTTGGCCCCAGCTTGATCGAGGCCACGTGCGCATTCGCCTGAAGGTCGAACAGCTCGACGCCAGCGAGCGTGACCGCGGCGATCCACCGGCGGGCATGATCGTGGCCGAGCAACCCCGCGAGAGGCACCACCGAAGGCGCCTCGATCTTCCGGATCTCCTTGCCAGTGGCCAGATCGAGGACGATCAGGGCGCGCTCGCGACCCACGATCAGCCGATCCGAACCCAGCATCAGGACATCGCCTCCTTTGCCCGGGTTCTCCCAGACCTTTGCGTCGCTGGCGGGATTCCAGCGGATGAGCGAGGCACCCGAGCCGATCACGAGATCGTGCGAGCCCGGGATGAACTCGACGTTCTGGATGTCGAGCTCGGGAAACCGCTTTCCGCTCGGAATCGACGACAGTGCACGGGCCGCGAGATACCGGACGTTGGCATCGAGTCCCGCGATGTCGCCGGCAGCGGCCAGGAATGCGAGCGCCTCGCGCGGGTGCTCTACCGAGAGCTCGACGCGAGCGCGATCGGTGTGCGCGGCGACCAGCTGACGCCGAACCTCGTCTCTCTCGCGATCCGCGCGCCCACGCTCGGACTCCGCACGTCCCTGCTCCGAACGGGCGTCATCCCTCGCGCTGACGATGCTCGCCACGGAGAATGCACCACCGACGACCAGCGCCGCCAAGGCGAGCACCGAGATCGTGACTGCGCCGCGGTGCTTCGCCACGAACCGTCGGATCCGCTGCCCGCGCGTGTAGCGGTGTGCGAGCACGAGCTGCCCGGTGGTGAACCGGCGCAGATCGGTGGCGAGCTCGAGCGCGGTGGGATACCGATCGGAGGCCTCGGGCGCCATCGCGCGGATGACGATCGCCGCGAGATCCGGCGGCACCTCGGGGACCAGCTCCACCAGCGGAGCCGGCGGACCGCTGCGCACCTTCTCGATCAGCTCGTCGAGAGTCTTGCCCGCGTACGCCGGCCTCCCGGAGAGCAGGTGATAGAGCATCGCGCCGATCGCATAGACATCCGCGCGCTCGTCCACGCGCTTGCCGCGCGCCTGCTCGGGCGGCATGTACGCCGGCGTGCCCATGATCGCGCCGACATAGGTCTGGCCGGGCTCCGCGCTGATCCGGCGGTGGAGCGAGTAGGTCGTCTCCTCCTCGTCGATCCGGCGGGCCAGGCCCCAATCGATCACCACGGTCTCGCCGTGCGCGCCGCACAGCACGTTGTGTGGCTTGAGATCGCGATGGATGATCTTCTCGCCGTGCGCGTACGCGAGAGCATCCGCGACGGTGAGCACGTGGGAGACCAGCGCGAGACGCGCATCGAGATCCTGTGCCTCCTCGATCACCACGTTGAGGGGCCGCCCCTTGACCAGCTTCATCGCGAAGAACGGCTCACCGCTCGGCCAGCGCCCGACCTCGTACACCGGCACGATCGCGGGATGCTCGAGGTTCGCGGTGATCATCGCCTCGCGTGCGAACCGTACGGCGGCGTCCTCGGTGCTCGCGATCATCTCCTTGATCGCCACGGTCCGCCCGCTCCGCACATCCCGCGCCCGCGAGATCCGGCCGAGGCCACCGCGTGCCAGCTCGTCGAGGCGCTGGTACATGTCGGCCTGAACCACGACCATCCGCGAGGGCGTCAGCTGCGGCAGACCGCGGTCGAACGACGCGACCGTGGGATCGATGCCCGACGGCACGGCCGGCTGCCTCGGTTCGCTGGCCATGGTCGGCTGCGAGGCGATCGAGCCTGCGGCGATGGTCGGCTGCGAGGCGACCGTACCCACCGCGCCGACCGCTGTTGGCGCCATCCCTAGCTTGGGATCTTCGTCCTGCGAACCCACCTCGCAGACCCTATCACCCGGCGAGTTCGGTTAGGCTCCGTCGCATGTCCCTCCGCGGAAAGACGCTGTTCATCACGGGTGCGAGTCGAGGCATCGGCCTCGCGATCGGGCTTCGCGCGGCGCGCGATGGCGCCAACGTCGCGATCGTCGCCAAGACCGCCGAGCCCAACCCCAAGCTCCCCGGCACCGTGTTCTCGGCGGCGAAGGAGATCGACGCCGCTGGCGGCAAAGGCCTCCCGCTGGTCTGTGACATCCGCTTCGAGGAGCAGGTCGCGGAGGCCGTGAAGAAGACGGTCGAGACGTTCGGCGGCATCGACATCCTCGTCAACAACGCGTCTGCGATCAGCCTCACCACGACCGAGGCCACGCAGATGAAGCGCTACGACCTGATGCACTCGATCAACACGCGCGGCACGTTCCTGTGCTCGCAGCTGTGCGTGCCTCACCTGAAGAAGGCCGCGGCCGCGGGTGGCAACGCGCACGTCCTGAACCTGTCGCCGCCGCTCAACATGGTGACCAAGTGGTTCGCGCCCCACGTGGCGTACACGATGGCGAAGTTCGGGATGTCGATGTGCGTGCTCGGCATGGCCGGCGAGTTCAAGCGCGATGGCGTGGCGTTCAACGCGCTGTGGCCGCGCACCACGATCGCGACTGCTGCGGTCCAGAACCTGCTCGGTGGTGATCAGGCGATGAAGGGCTCGCGCAGCCCGGCGATCATGGGCGATGCCGCCTACGCGATCTTCAACAAGAACTCGCGCGAGGTCACCGGCAACTTCTTCATCGACGACGAGGTCCTCGAGGCCGAGGGCAAGACCGATCTGTCGGAGTACGCGATGACGCCCGGCGCGCACCTGCTGCCGGACTTCTTCGTCGAGCCCAAGGCTCGCTAACTAAGCCGGAAGCTTGGGCCGGAGCTTCTGGACCTCGGCGACCTTCGCCGTGGGGAGCCCCAGATCCTTGACCGGCTTGCCGCCCGCGCCCTTGCCGCGCGCGCCGAGGAAGCCGAACGCCGCACCCGCGAGCCCGCCGATCAGGTGGGCCATGTGCGAGACGTTGTCGTCGTTCTTCACGGCGCGATAGACCTCGCCGCCGAGGTAGATCAGGGCGATCGCGATGAACGTCAGCGGGATCTCGCCCGACTTGATGTTCGCCGTCGAGGCCAGGAGGATCATCATGAACACGATGCCGCTCGCGCCGAGCAGCGGGTTGCTCGACAACGCCGCGTTCGCGAGCCCGGTCACCAGCGCGGTGATCAGCATCATCACGAGCAGCGTCACCGAGCCGTGCCGCTCCTCGAGGATCGGGCCGAGCAGCAGGATCAGCATGAAGTTGCCGATGTAGTGCTCCCAGTTGGCGTGGCCGAGGGTGTGCGTGAACAGGCCGACGTAGCTCGTCCAGTCGATGAACTTGGGATGCGCGGCGAAGTAGTGCACGCGCGTCTCCATCGGCAGGAACGTCACCACCAGCGCCAGCAGGGCGAACGAGAGCACGACCGGCGCGTTGTAGGTGATCCGCAGCTTCACGCCTGAAGGCTAGCACCCTTCCCGGGTCCTACTACTTCAGTAGAGCGGCCAGTCCGCCGGGCGCATCTGCACGCGGGTGTCGGCGTACTCGTAGCGGTGCGGCGGCAGGTACGTGTGATCGTGTTCGGGGACCTCGACCACCGGGATCAGCTCGACATCGCCATACGACTTGGAGCGCACCACCTCCACGCTGCAGGAGGCGTTGCGGACCACGGACTCGGACACCGAGCCGAGCACCAGCCGCTCGAGGCCGTGCAGGCTGTGGCTCCCCATCACGATCAGGTCTGCGCCAACCTCGCGCGCAAGCCACAGGATCTCCTCGGCCGGCTTGCCGATCCGCGCATGGACGAAGAAGTCCACGCGGTGCGCGGGCGCGGCCAGCACGAGCTCGTCGTGCACCGCCGTCGTGAGCGCCTCCTGCACGCGCGCCGCGTAGACATAGTCGACGCCGTCATAGACCGGGATGCTCGGGATCGGCGCGTGCGCACTGACCACGCACACCACGTGGAGCACGTGGTTCGGTGCAGCCGCGGCCAGCGTGACCGCGCGACGAAGCGCGGCGTGACCGGTGTGGCTGAAGTCGTAGGCAACGACGACGGCGTTGTGAGTGGACATCCTCGGTAGAGGAGCAACGTCCGTGCCACCTGGCCGATCGAGCGGGTTCGCACGCAGAGCGTTTGCGCTCGCCCTTGCCTACACGCGGACGACGCGCCATGTTCCTGGAAATGGCTACCGTCGAGATCACCCAGCAGAACTTCCAGCAGACGATCGAGAAGGGCGGCATCGTCCTGCTCGATTTTTGGGCCGAGTGGTGCGGCCCATGCCGAGCGTTTGCGCCCGTGTTCGAGACCGCCTCGGAGAAGTACGCAGACGTCACGTTCGGAAAGGTCGACACCGAGGCGCAGCAGGAGCTCGCCGGTGCCGCGCAGATCCAGGCGATCCCCACGTTGATGCTGTTCCGCGACGGCGTCCTGCTGTTCCGCGAGTCCGGCGCGCTGCCCGCGGCCGCGCTCGACGAGCTGGTCGGTCAGGCGCAGAAGCTCGACATGGCCAAGGTCCGCGAGGAGATCGCGAGCCACAAGCACGAGCACCAGCACGGCCCGGGCTGCAACCACGATCACGACCACGAGACCCAGGATCACTGACCGGCCCGCGGCGGCTGGACCGTGGAGGTCTGCCCTCGAGAGCCCACCCCGCAGCCCTAGCCCGTGGCCCGAGCCCGAGCCCGAGCCGGGGCCCGGAGATCAAACCAAGGAAGCTAGGAACCTAGGTCGGAGGATTTTCCAGTGGGAGATTTTTTCCCTCAAAGTCCGCTGCCTTGCTTCCCTGCTTCCTTGGTTTGATCTCCGATCTGGCGCACTCACCCGTCGGCGTGGAGGTCTCCGGTGCGAGGGCCCGCCGCGTACGGGCGCTCAGAGCAGCCGGCCCTGCGCCGGCGGCGGTGACCACCGCGCGAGGTACTGCTTCAGCCGCAGCTTCTTCAGCGTCGAGGCCGAGGACATGTAGCGGATGCAGCCGAAGATCGGCCGGTTCGGCGCCCACGGACGATCGAAGCGGCCGAGCGTCCAGAAGATCCCGCTGTACGAGTTCGGATCGCGGCCATCGATCGCGTACTTGTTGTTGAGCTCGATCAAGGTCGCGAGCGCGCGCTTCGGATTCGGCGACCACTCGAGGATCTTCTTGCCCCACAGCATCCGCAGGTAGTTGTGGATCCGGCCCTCGCTGACCAGCTGACGCTGCGCCGCATTCCACACCGGATCCTCGGTCTCGGCGGCCTCGAGCTGCTTCGGCGTGTAGCGCACGGGCCGCGGATCGCTCGCGTGCTCGGTGAGCGTGGCCTGCGCCCACTCGGGAAGTGACGACCATTGATCATAGTCGGCGCGGTGGAAACAGAAGCCGTAGCCGAGCTCGCGCCACGTGATCAGCTCGTCGAGGAACGACTCCGATCCGGGCGGGAGGCCCCACCAACCCTCGCGCGAGCCCGTGGCCTTGGCGTGGGCGACGCGCGACGGATCCCAGTCGGCTGCGGCCCACACCCGCTCGGCCACGTCGTGCGCCGAGATCTGGCCGAAGTGGAGGTAGGGCGACAGCCCGCTCGCCGCATCGTCGTCGGGGTGGTTGTGCCCGTCGCCGTAGTGCGCGAGCCGCTCGTCGATGAACGTCTCGAGCAGCGCCTCCGCCGCCTTCGCGCCACCAGGGAGCGCGGGTACGGGGCGCACCGCATGATCGATCGGGAGCAGCGCCAGCGCCGCGGGGTCTGCGGCCAGGAGGGCCGGGCTCGCGGCCGGCCATCGCGCGGAGATCGCCGCGGGCAGCTTGCCACCGCGGACCTGCTTGCCGAGCTTCGCGAGCGGACGCGCGCTCGGCCGCGCCATCAGGTGAGGGCCGAGCGTCTTCTGCAGGTGCCGGCGGAACACGGCCGCACTCGGCCACGCGCGCGCGGATCCCCGAAGCGGCAGGATCCCGTTGCCGTCGACTTGCTCGAGGCGCACCGCGAGCTTGGCTCCCGCGGCCGCCACCATCCGCGGCAAGAAGAAGCCCGGCTGCTCGTCGGTGACCACCAGACACGCGTCGCGCGCGAGCGCCGCGAGCAAGCCGGCACCGTGCCCGGGCGTGGGCTCGACATACGGATGGTAGGTGACGCCTGCGGCGGCGAAGGCGGCGGCGTTGTCCGCCATCCCCTGGAGGACGAACGCATGCATCCGATCGCTCGCCCATGGATAGCCCGCGCGCAGCGGCTCGAACACGATCAGCGGCCGACCGAGCTCCACCGCGCGCGCGATCGCGTGATCGAGGGCGAAGCTGTGGTGCGACCGCCGCGCCGCGATCATCCAGTACAGGACATACGCGCCGCGCGTCGCGACCGGCGCCTGGTTGACCGCCGTGACACGCAGGTCGCGGATCGCAGGATCGATCGTCACGGCCTGCTTGGATGTCGTCACCCGCCGTGACGTTACGCCGACGTGGACCGTGTTACCGTCGCAGCGTGCGCCGAAGCGTCACGCTCGCCGCCGCACTCGCGGCCCTCGTGGGCCTCGCCGAGCGTTCCGCGCATGCGGATGATCCGCGCGATCTGTTTGGCGTGGGCGGCAAGCACCCGGCGCCGGCGCCGGCCGACAGCTGCGACGAGCCGCACACGTTCGGCTGCGCCAGCGTCTCCGATCCTTTCGATGCCACGCCGCCGTTCGCCCTCTCGACGTGGCTGCCCGCGACCTACCTCCGGAGGCTCCCGGTCTCCGACGCCACCCACGATGCGGTCGCCCAGTTCGCGCTCGGCGCAGCGCGTGATGATGTGGGCACGACCTTCGGTGGCGCCACTGGCCTCGAGAACCGCTGGACGATCGAGGGTGCACCGGCAGACTCGATCCGCACCGGTGGCGCCGACACCCGCGTCCCGCTGAGCTTCCTCGACGGGATCACCGTGACCGCCGGTGGGTTCGCGGCGCACGATCGCACGAGCACCGGCGGCACGATCGATGCGACGTTGCGGCGCGGCACCGCGCACCACGAGGTCGAGGCCACGGTGTGGGGTGGGCTCACGGCCGAGAGCCGGCGCCGGCCGATCGCGAGCGGGAGCTACTTTCTTCGCCGCCTCACCGCCGACGCCGGTCCGGATCTGTCGGCGGCGATCGTCGCCACGGGCCCGCTCGGTCGGTTGGCCGGTGGCACGGCGTGGTACGCGGCGGGGATCGCCCCTGCGCTCGCGAGGACGCACTTCACCTGGCGCACCTCACGGCTCGTCGACGCCAATGACGACGGCGCGATCGATGGGCTGCCCGGAACCCCGGTGACGCAGCTCGTGATCGAGACCTCCGAGGACACCACCGGATACCTGGTGCCGGCGATGGCGCGCGCGGGTTGGGATCGTGGCCCGCACCACCTCGCGCTGACCTTGATCGGACAGACCAGCCAGGGCACGCGCTTCCTCGCGAACGCGACCCAGCAGGCGGCGGGCCTCGATCGCACCGACTGGGCCGGCGACGGCATCGCGACCTACGAAGGCAAGTGGAAGCGGACCCACGCACGGTTGCAGCTCGCGTGGCATCGCAGCGTTCACCGCGAGGCTGCGCACGACCCGGCCGCTGCGAACCTGCCGCAGGCTCTCACGGCGTATGTCCCCACGACGCTGGCCGATGATCCTGCGCTGACCCAGGTCTGCCACGACAACACCTACCCGAACATCGAGACCTGCCAGGTGCCGTTCGGATACTTCGCGAGCGGCGGTGCGGGTCCACTGCTCGATCTCGTGGGAGATCGGCCGACCGCCACCGCGGAGGTCACGCATCAGCTCGATGCGCACAACGTGCTGCGAGCCGGCGCCACCCTCGAGGATTCACGGCTCGTCAACACCGCTCGGCTGACCGGCGACGTGCAGACCCGCTCGCTGTTCGACGGCCACCTCGACGAGCTGCGCTACTACCACGGCAGCTGCGAGCCGGTCGCCCACGCCTCGTGCGGCTATGCGCACGCATCCGAGCTGACCTATCGCACGCGCTACACCGCCGCATACATCGAGGACACCTGGACTCCCCAGGACGACCTCAAGGTCGATGGTGGGCTCCGCTGGGAGCTGATGTGGGTGGGCCCCCGCCTCCACTTCTCGAACCAGCTCGCCCCACGCGGCGGATTCGCCTGGGACCCACTCGGTGGAGGCCGCTCGCGGGTCTGGACGAGTTTCGGCCGGAGCTATGTGATGTTGCCGGCCGGGATCGGTGCCACCGTGATCCGGCGCGACCCGACCGTGCACGACGCGATGGGGTTCTCCGACACCCGTGAGGTCGATGCCGGGGCGGCGTATTCGGTGACCAGCGGGATCCGGCCGATGGCGCAGGACGAGCTGACCGCCGGGATCGAGCTCGGGCTGTCACGGACGTTCCGGGTCACCGCCTGGGCGCAGGGGCGATGGCTGCGGCGAGGCCTCGAGACCACCCCCGATGGCTTCAATAACCCGGGCCGGGTCGAGGGCCTCCCCGCCCGGCGGTCGTCCGAGCTGCTCGCCGCCGAGATCGCCACCACGCCGACCGGCAAGCTGACCCTGCGGGCCGGCTACCTGGTGGGCAAGACGATCGGGAACTTCCTGGGCCCCTACGACCCCCGCCAGGGCACCATCCTCTACAACGGCGACGCGTTCGATGGCACGGGTGATGCCGCGCTGACCTCGGGCAACGAGATGGGGCGGCTCCCCACCGATGTCGGCCACCGGGTGTTCGTGGAGGCGGATCGTCGCGGGCGGCTCGGCCCGGTCGTGCTCGAGCTATCGACCCGGCTGACCGTGGCCAGCGGGCGGCCCCGCAGCGCGTTCGCGGACACCGATCTCGGCGTGATCGCGCTCGTTCCGCGTGGGTCGATCGGCCGCGGCCCGATGCTGTCCCAGGCCAACGTGCGGCTGGCGGCCCGCTGGGAGGGCTTCGACCTCACCCTCGATGTGTTCAACGCCTTCGATCGCGCCCAGTCCACCAGCGTGGACGAGCTGTACGCGGACGCCCTGGTCCGGCCGATCGAGGGGGGGAGCTACGAGGACCTGGTGTTCCTGAAGAACACGGATGGCCACGAGGTCGGGCGCCGCACCGCGTTCGGCCTACCGCTCGCGTTTCAGGGTCCGGTGTCGGCCGTGCTCGGCGTGCACCGCGCATTCTGAGCGCGCCGCCGAGCGCCCTCCCAGCGCCGTGTGATTTCGGACCACTCCCGGATCCAAGCCGGCGGGATCGCGTTACATTTTCTTCCTGCCTCTCGGCGCGCGATCGGGGTTCGTGCGCACGACAGAGCGAGGAGCCCATGGCCGACCTTTCTCAGTTCAAGGATGCCGCTGCTGCCGTCACGCACTCTCCGCACGCCGTCAGCGCGTGGGAAGAAGTCGAAGGACTCGCGGCTGATCTCGACAAGCCCGACGAGATCGTCGCGCTGTACAACGAGACGCTCGCGAAGAGTCCCGAGCCGTCCGTCGCCGAGATGATCGGCGAGCGCGCCGGTGGGTTCTGCGACGAGTGGTTCGGTGATGACCCGACCGTGCTCGAGAAGATCCTCGTGCGCGTCACTGCGCTCGCGCCGTCGTCGGACACCGCGCTGCAACGCTTGAGCGTGATCTACACCGTCGCCGAGCGATGGGCAGATGCACTCGGGCTCTACGATCGCGCCGTCGCCTCCACGAAGGACAAGGCGCGCCGCGTGCGCCTGCTCCGTGAGGCCGCGCAGCTCGCGAAGGATGTCGCGAACCAGCCCGACAAGGCGATCGGGTACTACCAGCTGCTGCTCCCGCTGACCCCGGATGACGTGCAGATCAGCCAGAGCCTCGAGCGCTTGCTCGAGCGCCACGAGCGCTGGGCCGATCTGATCGAGCTGTGGGAGAGCCGCCTCGACGGTCAGGGCAAGAAGGAGCGTGAACGCAGCCGCGCCCGGATCTCCTCGGTCTGGCTCGACAGCCTGAAAGATCCCGCGCGCGCCCTCGCCGCCGCCCGGCCGCTCCTCGCAGAGGCCGACGATGACAAGGAGAGCACCGCGCTGCTCGAGCGGATCATCGAATCCCCCGCGGCGACCGCCACGGTCCGCGAGAACGCGCTCGATCTGCTGCGCGCGCACTACGATGCCACCACGCGTCCGCGCGAGGTGATCCGCGTGCTCGAGCGCGTGATCGCGATCGATCCCGCCGCCAGCGGGCCGCTTCACGAGGAGGCCGGATCCCGCCTCGCCGAGCTCGACGATCTCCCGGCCGCGATGGATCACTATGCCGCGCTGCTCGCGATGTCGCCCGAGTCGTCGGCGACCGAGGAGAAGCTGCGCCAGCTCGCCGATCGCGGCGGTCACCACGATCGCTATGCCGATGGCGTGGCGAACGCCGCACGCGCTTCGCAGGAGCCCACGCGCCGCGTCGAGCTGCTCGGCGAGTCCGCCCGCACGCGCCTCGAGCGCCTGCAGGACACCGAGGCCGCGATCAAGCTCCTCGTCGAGGCGTCCGGGATCAGCGGTGCGTCGGAGTCCGAGCAGCTCTCGGTCGCCCGCCGCCTCGCGGCCCTCTACGCGCAGACCAACCGTCCGAAGGAGCGCCTCGGCGTGCTCGAACGGCAGGCGCACCTCGAGGCCAACGAAGGCGCTCGCAGCGCGATCCTCTCGGAGGCCGCCAAGCTCGCCGAGTCTCTCGGTGACACCGAGCGCGCCCTCTCGCTGTGGGAGCGCCGGATCGACAGCGATCCGAGCGATCTCTCCGGTCTCGACGCGCGGATCGGCATCCTCGAGACCCAGCAGCGCTGGGATGATCTCGTCGCCGCCCTCGAGAGCCGCGCGAACAAGGTCACCGCGCCGATGCAGAAGCGCGCGGATCTCGTGCGCGTCGCGCTCGTCCACCACCTCCAGCGCAAGGACCTCAACGCCGCGATCAGCGCGTGGCAGCGCGTGGTCGCCGATCATCAGGACGACGAGGAGGGCATCACCGCCCTCGCCGATCTGCTCGCGGAGACCGGGCGCTGGGCCGAGATGGCCGATCTGCTCGAGACCTCCTCGGGCCGCGCCACGTCTCGCACCGTCGCGCGCCTCGTGCGCCTCGGCGATGCGCTGCGCGAGCACCTGAGCGCCGAAGCGCGCGCGCTCACCGCGTACCGCAATGCGATCGCGATCGATCCCGCGAGCAAGGAAGCCCGCGCCGGCCTGACCGCGCTGCTCGAGACTCCGGCCACCCGCGCCGGCGCCGCCGATGCGCTCGCGCAGGCGATGCGGATCAACGGAGATCTCGGCGGTGTCCTCGATCTGCTCCCCGCCCGGCTCGCCGAGGCGAAGGACGATCGGACCAAGCTCGCGCTCCTCCGCGAGGCCGCGCAGCTGCGCCTCGAGCACAAGCACGACGCTCCGGGCGCACTCGCCGATCTGGCGAAGGCGTTCCCGCTGTCACCGCGCGATCAGCTGATCGAGAACCAGCTGGTCTCGCTCGCGAAGACCACGGGCGACTACCTCACCGCGGCGTTCGCGTACCGCGAGGCGATCGATGCGCTCGGCACCGATCAGCGCGAGGCCGCCCGCCTGCGCATGTCGTACGCCGACATCGTCGCCGATCACCTGAGCGATCCGCCCGGCGCCGCCGATGCGTATGCCCAGGTCGCGGCGGTCGAGCCCGGCAATCGCCGCGCCACCCACGCGTTCGCCAGCCTCGGTAGCCAGCTCGGCCGCTGGGACGATGCGGCCGCGGTCGTGGTGCGCCACGCGGGCGTCCGCGAGGCGTTCGATGACGAGCTGTTGGGGATCCTCGAGGTCGCCGCTGCGAAGGCGAGCGCTCACGATGCGTTCGCCACCGCTCTCGGCACCGCGCTCGACAAGCAGAAGCTGCCGACCTCGGTCGGCGCGAGCTTCTTCCACCGCCTCGCCACGCTGCACCGCGATCAGCGCAGCGACAAGGCGGCGGCCACCAAGGCGCAGCGCAAGGCGCTCGAGCTCGGTGGAGAGCGCACCGCATGGCTGTCCGAGCTGGTCGCGCTCGAGCGCGATCAGGGCTCCACGCCGCAGCTGCTCGAGGCGCTCCGCCGGCTCTCGGATGCCGACGGCCGCGATCTCGATTCGCTGGTCGGCGCCGCCGAGGTCGCGAGCAAGCTCGGCGATCGCGAGCAGGCGCTGCAGATCCTGTCCGCCGTGCTCGGCCGCGCCACCGCCGCGTGGCGTGGCACCGCGAGCGTCAAGAGCGCCCGCTCGGTCGATGCGGTCGCCAAGTGGGCGATCGACGCGCTCGTCGATCTGTATCGCACCGGTGGCCGCGCCCGCGCCGCCGTCGATACGCTGATCGAGGCCGCGCGCCTGCCGTTCGATCAGAACACGCGCCGCGACATGCGCCTGCGTGCCGCACAGCTCGCCACCGTCGAGCTCGGCGACAACGCCGCGGCGATCGACATGTACCGGAGCGTGCTCGCCCAGGCGCCGAACGATCTCGAGGTCATCGAGCGCCTCGCGCACCTGCTCGGCCTCGAGGATCGCGTCCCCGAGCTGCTGACGCTGCGGCAGATCCAGCTCGGCCTCGAGACCGATCCGGACAAGAAGCTGATCCTCCGTCTCGAGCTCGCGAAGCTCGTGGGGATCGTCGAGGAGCGTGGTGGTCGGCTCGATGCCCTCAAGGCCAACCTCGAGGAGCGGCCCGGTCACGATGCCTCGATCGATGCGGTCGCAGAGCTGCTGACGAGCAAGGGCCAGCACCGTGCGCTGGCCGATCTGCTCGAGGGCCAGGCCAACAAGCTCGAGGCCGCCGCCGATACCGCGCGGGCCGCGAAGCTGTGGGCGCGCTACGCCCACGTCGCCGAGACCGACACCAAGGAGGTCGAGCGTGCGATCAGCGGTCACCGCCGCGTGGTCGCCCTCGCGCCCACCAGCGAATCGCTGCGCGCCCTCGCGCGCTTGAACCTCGAGCGCAGCCAGCCGGGTCAGGCCGTGCCGTGGCTCGAGAGCTTGCTCGGCACCGTGCCGCCCGGCGAGCGCCTGATGGTGGTCAGCCAGCTGGCGAAGGCGCACCTGTCCGCAAACCAGAACGATCGCGCGATCGCTGCGATCGAGGTCAACCTCGACGACAAGGAGCCCGCGATCGAGCTGCGGACCTTGCTCGGCGAGCTCTATCGCAAGGCCGAGATGTGGGAGCCGCTCGCGCGGCACCTCACGCGCTCGCTGCCCCTGCTCAAGGACGACAAGCTCGCGCGTGACTTCGCCCGCGAGGCGTCCACGATCTATCTGACCCGGCTCGGCTCGCCGGCGAAGGCGATCCCGGCGCTCGAGACCGCGCTCGCGCTCGATCCCACGGACAAGGATCTGCGCACCGCGCTCGCCACCGGTCAGCGCGTGGCCGGCAAGCTCGTCGAGGCGCGCACCGCCCTGACCGAGCTGATCAATGACTTCGGTCGTCGTCGCTCCCCGGAGCGCGCCGCCTTGCACGTCGAGCTCGCGCGCGTCGCGCAGGCCGAGGGCAAGATCGACGAGGCGATGACGGAGATGGAGGCGGCCGCGAAGATGGACGTCTCCAACGCGGCGATCCAGAAGGAGCTCGCCGAGATGGCGCGCACCGCAGGTCAGCTCGACAAGTCCGAGCGCACCTACCGCGCCCTGCTCCTCGTCGTGCGCCGCCAGCCGCCCGGTGATGACGAGGCTGCCGTCGGCGCCTCGGAGGTCCTGTTCGAGCTGCACGCGCTCGCCAAGGAGCGCGGCGAGGCCGATCAGGCCAAGGAGCTGCTCGAGTCGGCGATGGAGACCGCGATCCAGTCGGACGCCGAGGTCCGCCGGCTCCGCCGCTCGCTGCTCGCGCACGATCAAGGCGAGCTGCTCCTCAAGGTGCTGACCAAGCGCCTCGATACCAACCCCGAGCACCAGAGCCAGGCGCGCCTGCTCTCGGACATGGCCGAGACGCTCGACACCCTGGGCCGCGGCACCGAGGCGCTCGATGCCCTGATCAAGGCGATCAACGCACAGCCCGGGAAGCTCGAGCTCCACGATCGCGCCCGCGCGCTGTCGAAGAAGCTCGACATGACGAAGAAGTTCGTCGATGCCGTCGATCAGATCGTCGACAGGCTCCGCCGCAAGGACGATCCGCCGCTGATCGCGAACGTCCTGATGCGCGCGGGTGAGGCCCTCGAGCAGGACGCGAACGATCTGCGCGGCGCCGCGAACCTGTACCGTCGCGTCGAGATCCTCGGCGAGCGGCTGGCCGAGGCGTTCTATGCGCAGGCACGCGTGGCCGCTGCCCTCGGCGACACCGCCGAGCAGGCCCGCACCCTGGACAAGATGTTCGAGCTCGCGGGCACGGACTCCGAGCCCACCCCGGCGCAGGTCGATGCGCTGTACCGCCTCGCGGAGATCTTCCTCGCGAGCGAAGCGCGCCGGAAGCAAGGCTTCGAGCTGCTCGAGCGTGCGTTCTCGGCCGAGCCCCGATGGGCCCAGGCCGGCCGGCTGCTCAAGGCGGCGGCGGCGCACGATGCCAATGACGAGAAGGTCATGGCGATGTACGAGCGCGTCGCGCGCAACGGCGGGGATGGCGAACTGCTGCTCGATTTCCTCGAGCGTCGCGCCGGGCTGCCGACCGCCACGCCCGCCCAGATCCGCGAGGCCGTGGATCTCGCGGTCGACCAGGGTCAGGAGCAGCGCGCGGAGGCCCTGCTCGTGCGCGCGGTCGCCGCGGCGCGGGACACTGCCGACGGGCTCGGCTCGGCACCGTGGGCCGTGCTCGCGCTCGCGGAGCGCCGGCTCGCCGCCGGTGATCTCAACCAGGCACGCGACCTCACGTACGAGGTCGCGCCGATCGCGGAGACCGATCAGGTCGATGGGCTGGCGATGCGCATCGCCACCCGCGCCCTCGCTCACCGCAAGGTCGATCTCGCCGCGGACGTCTACGAGTTCCTCCGCGAGCGCAGCCCTGCCGAGCGTGCGGTGTGGCAGCCCCTGCTCACGATCTATCGCGAGCTCGGTGACGGAGATCGCCTCGGCAGCGTGATCTCGTCGACGTTGCCCAACCTCGTGACGCCGGCCGAGCGCAACGCGCTGCGGCTCGAGCACGCGCGGTTCCTGATCGAGAACCTCAAGCGCTACCACGATGCCCTCGACATCCTCCGGGACTGCCTCGGAGACGATGCCGACAACCTCGAGGCGGCGGAGCTCTACGAATCCACGCTGCGCCAGCTCGGCGACGACGATGGGATCGCCGAGTTCCTGTGGTCTCGCTTCGAGGACGCACAGAAGCGCGGTCATCGCGATTCGACGATCGACGTCGCGATGCGGCTCGGTGACCTCCTCCAGAAGGCGGAGTCGCCCGATGCGATCCGGGTCTATCGCGCCGCGCTGATCATCGCGCCGGACGATCGCGAGATCCTCCGCCGCGTCGTCGGCCAGCTCGGAGACACCGACAACCCGCGCGAGGGCGCGGTGCTCATGGAGCGCCTGCTCGCGGTGGAGACCCCCGAGCGAGCCCCCGAGCTCGCGGGCAAGCTGGCCTCGATGTGGGAGGCCGCCGGCGATACGCGTGGCGTGCAGCGCACGCTCGAGCTCGCGCACGGCTCGGCGCCCGACGACAAGGCGATCCACGATCGCCTCGAGAAGTGGTACCGCGACAACGAGCAGTGGTCGGAGCTCGCGGAGCTGATGACCAAGGACGCGGAGCGGATCACCGACGACAAGATCGCCGTCGGCCGGCTCCGGGAAGCGGCCTCGACGTACTCGGGCTTCCTCGGTCAGCCGCTCAAGGCGGCCGAGGTCCTGCGCAAGGCACGGCAGCGTGCGCCGCAGGTCGTGGAGCTGGTCACCGATCACGCAGCCGCACTCGCGGCGGCGGGCGAGCTCGATGCCGCCCAGCGCGCGATCGGCGAGGCTCTCGCCACGGTCCAGGGCACGGGCCGCACCGAGCTCCTGCTGCTGCGCGCGAACTTCCGCCAGCAGCTCGGGGACGATGCCTCGGCTGTCGTCGATCTGACGGAGGCCTACGAGCTCGACAAGGAGCGGGTCACCGAGACGCTCGTCAACGGGCTCGAGCGGCTGCGCGGCCGCGCCGAGCGCGATGGCGATCTGCCCACCGAGCGCGCCGCGACCTTGAAGCTCGCGCAGCTGCTCAACGCGCACGGCGAGATCGAGCGTGGTCGCGGCTTCCTCGTCGCCTGGATCGAGCGCGATCCGCGCGATGTCGAGCCGCTCTACATGCTGTGCGACCTCGACGAATCGATCCAGCACTGGGATGGTGTCAGCGCGGCGGCGACGCGGCTCGCGTACGTCACCGAGGGTGACGCGCAGGTCCAGGCGGCGCTGCGAGCTGCGCTGGCCTCCGCGAACGCGGGACGTCCCGCCGATGCGGTGCCGGTGCTCGAGGTCGTGCACCAGGCGCAGCCCGGTGTGGAGGTCCTGCGCGACAAGCTGCGCGAGACCTACGAGGCGGCAGGCGAGTATCGCCTCCTCGCCGGCGTGCTGCTCGCCGATGCCGATCACGGCACCGACGCGCAGTCGCGGTACGCGAACTACAAGCGCGCCGCCGAGCTCTACCTCTACCAGCTCGAGGATGCGCCCTCGGCGCAGGTGCCGGCGCAGAAGGCGCTCGAGCTCCAGCCCGACGATCACGGCGCGTTGATGCTCAACGTCGACGTGCTGATCACCTCGGGGCAGCTCGAGGATGCCGGCCGCACGCTCGAGGCGGCGATCGCCGCACAGAAGAAGCGAACGCCCGAGCTCGCCGTCCTCCAGCAGCGCATGGGCCGCGTGGCCTCGATGCTCGGCGACAAGGATGGTCAGCTCAACTGGCTGAAGAAGGCGTTCGACGTCGATCGCAAGAACGCCGAGGTCGCGGCCGAGCTGGCGCAGCTCGCCACCGAGATCGGTGACTACGAGCTCGCGCTCAAGCCGCTGCGCGCCATCACCCTGATGGACAACCCCGCGCCGGTGACCCGTCCGATGGCCCTGCTGTGGGAGGCCAAGATCGAGCATGCGCGTGGCAACCGTGCCAAGGCCGAGCTGTGGGCCAAGAAGGCCCTCCGCGAGGACCCGGCCTTCGCCGACGCGCAGCAGTTCCTCGACGAGCTCGGTGGCGGCTGAGCCGCGCCGGGATCAGATCCCGAACACCTGATACGACGCCCGCCGGTTCGCCGATCCGATCACGATGATCTGATCGATCAGCCGGCGGTTGCCGTCGAGGACGAGCTCGACCATCGGTCGGTCGGTCGAGAGGCGGGTGTCGAGATCGGCGACCTGCCAGCGACCGTCGGCGAACCGGATCAGCACCCGCTCGATCGACGACGTGCCCTCGGTGGTCTGGAACCGCAGCTGGGTGAAGCGCCCGCGCTCGGCCCCGACCTGGATCACATCGCGGCCGCGGACGATCTTCGTCGCGCCCGACAGCGCCACCCAGGTCGGCCGGTAGCTGCGGTGACCGCTGGCCAGCTCGCGCTCGAGCCGCAGCTCCTGGCGATCACGCCAGCTGTCCCGTGCGGGGAGTTGCGCCGGGCGCGCCATCGCGATCGAGGACGCACCCAGCAGAACACTGACGAGCAACGTGGTGAGCTTGGTCATGGGGCACTCCAAACAAAAGGGCGCTCGAGCATGGAGGCTCGGGCGCCCGGGGTTGCCGTGAGGATCAGAGGCCGGTGACGTCGAACGAACCGGTGATGACGCTCGACAGCTGGGTCATCGTGTCGTTGGTGAAGACGTACATCGTCGCGATGTGGCCCTCGCCGCGCGGGTCGAGGCGGAGGTCGACCTTCTCGCCGGGCATCAGGGTCCGGTCGATGTTGCTGAAGGTCTGGGTCTGACCGTTGACGAACGTGATCTGAACCTTGGCGAGCGGCATCGCGCCGGCGTGGCTCTGCACGCGGAGGGTCGAGAACGTGCCCGCATTGCCAGCCACGTAGACCAGGCGATAGCCCTGGGTGTTCGCGAACGAGAGCTCGCTGCTGAGCATCACGGGAGCCTGCTGGACGACCGGCGGCTGATAGACCGGCGGCTGGTAGACGGGCGGCTGCGGGGGCTGATAGGTGGGCGGCTGCGGGGGCTGGTGAACGGGGGGCATCGGCAGCTCGACGGTCGAGCCCATCGCGAACACCTGGTAGCTGCCACGGCGCATCGCCTGACCGTTGATGATGATCGCGTCGATGCCGGCGCGGTGGCGACCCTGGAGGTCGAACTGGAGGAACGAGCTCCGCCGGCTGAGGTACTCGTTGAACGTGACGGTCTGCGAGGTGCCGTCCTTGAAGCGGATGACCACCGAGCCGATCCAGGTGTTACCGGTCACCGCCTGGAGGCGGATCTGGGTGAAGTTGCCGGCGAGCGGGCGGAGCACGTCGCGACCGCGAGACAGCTGCAGCGAGTCGGCGAGCGAGATCCAGGTCATGCGAGTCGAAGGCATCGCGTTCGCGTAGTCGTTCGAGCGGTGGTCGCGAACGATCGGGGCGGCGGCGCTGGTGCCCCAAGAGAGCTGCGCGTTGGCCGAGAACGAGACCGAGGGCGAGGCCATCGCGGCGGACGAGGTACCGAGGAACATGGTGATGAGGGCGGCCTTGAACTTCGACATAACGCTTTCTCCAATCTGGAAGCCAACCGGCTTCGATTCGGAGTAAGTGCAGAGCTGGGGCCAAGCGGTAACTGGCTGTAATTTCGTGTGAATCATCCTAAGAGGGCTGCGTGACCCGCAGCCTCCTGCGAGATCCGCAGGGCGGGTTCTGCAAGTGCGCGAAGCTTGTGGAAACCGCCTGCCTGCCCTCTGGAGGTAGGGTGCCTACATGACCGCGGCAGTGCGCTACGAGACTCGCGGAGACCTCGGCGTCATCACGCTCGATCGTCCCGACAACCGCAACAGCATGACGCCCGAGCTGCTCGATGCCTTCGCGGTCGCGAGTGCACGCGCGCGTGAAGATGATCAGATCCGCGCACTGATCGTCACCGGCACCGGCCCCTGCTTCTCCAGCGGCGCCGACTTCAAGTCCACGCTGCAGCGCGACGGCGACGATCGCGCGCCGCACGAGAAGTCGTTCGCGATGTACGAGCCGTTCCTGTCGCTGCTCGAGATTCGCGTGCCGGTGATCGGCGCGCTCAACGGTCACGCGGTGGGCGGCGGGTTTGGCCTCGCGCTGGTGTGCGATCTGCGGATCGGCGCGCTCGATGCGAAGTACGGTGCGAACTTCGTGAAGCTCGGGCTCGCGCCCGGGATGTCGATCAGCTACCTGTTGCCGCGGCTGATCGGGATGGCGCGCGCGTCGGAGCTGCTCCTGACCGGGCGTCTGGTCGAGGGTGCCGAGGCGGAGCGCCTCGGGATCTTGAATCGCGCAGTGCTCGCGGCCGACGTGCTGCCCGCGGCACTCGCGCTCGCGCGGACGATCGCGGACAACGCGCCGTTCGCGGTGCAGGAGACCAAGCGCGCGATCCGTCGCGGGCTCGCGCTCGAGGTGGCCGAGGCCGCGCGGGCCGAGGCGCACGTCCAGGCTGCCTCGATCGTGATGGCCGATGCACGCGAGGGCATCGCTGCGCTCCTCGAGAAGCGCCCGCCGAAGTTCACGGGACGCTAGGCGGCACGGGCGCGGGCGGCGGTGTCGGTGGCGGCACCGTCCCCACCGGCGCGCACGGCGTGAGGTCACTGCGCGTGGCGCCGCGCGCCGCGAACGAGATCGGTCCCCAGGGCGAATCGATCGTCAACGTGAACCACCCGAGGTCGGCGTCTGCGAGGTCGACCTCGCGATCTCCGACGATGTAGCCGATCGGATCGCCCTTCACGCGCGAGTAGAGGCAGGTGCCGCTCGCGACCTTGGTGTTCGGCGTGATCGGTACGGGCTGGAGCTCCGGATCGGTCTTCGGCCGGTGCACCTGCCCCGGCGGGAGCCGTGTCGACACGAACCCGCGGATCGAGACATCGCCGTCGTCATAGGACACCTCGGTCCAGCCGTCCTCGAGCTCGTTCAGGGTGTCGAGGAAGTACCCGTTCGCCATCACCGCGAGCTCGTCGCCTGCCCACTTCGGCTCGCTGCGGATCACCGCGCCCGGCGAGACCATCAGCGTACGATGTCCCGACGGGAACCGTCCGCGAGGCTCGTGCATCGGTCCGGAATCGCCGAGCACGGCGTCGGGGACCCAGCCCTCGACTTCGAGTGCGCCGAAGTACCGGATCCGGGTCTCGGCGTTGCGATGGCCGATCCGCTTCACGCGGGCACCCGCATTCACCGTGGCGTGGGCATCGCCCATCCGATCGAAGCCCGCGACCACGCGCTGGGTCCGCCGGATCACCCCGAACAGCCGGTTGCGATCCGTCCACAACGAGAACCGCGCATGATCGAGCCGCACGGCCACGCGCACGCGATTGCCGTGCTCGTCGATGATCGCGACCTCGATCGGCCGGCCGCCGCCCGGATTCTCGATCGGCGGACCATCGAGCTCGAGCTGCGCCTGCCCCGGCGCGAGCCACGAGACGTCCGCGCCGATCACCGGCGTCAGGGCAACGATCGGATCGACCGGTGTGCGGTCCGCTGCGGCACGCTTCGCGACGAGCGGGCCAGGATCGGGCTTCGCGATCGGCGCCGGTCCGCGTGGGGGTGCACCACCACACGCCGCGAGTACCAGGACCACCGTCCACCGCATGCGTAGATTATCGACGATGCGAGGGCTCCATGCACGAGTCCCAGGTCGGCGGTTGCGCCGGATCGGTGCCGAGGTTCTTCACGTACATCGACGCCACGTTCCACGGCGTGTCGACATAGACCAGCGCCCAGTCCTCCTCGAGCCGGCCACCGAGCCGCGTCTGGGCCTCGAGCGCCACTCCGATCACGTCGCCCTGGATCTTGTCGTAGAGGCAGGTCCCCGCCGGGATCTCGTGCCGCGCCGCATGCGACATCCCGAAGCCATGCCCCGAGCCATGGCCGTGCGTGATGAACGCCTCCGTCGGTCCGAGGATCCCGGCGTTGTCGACAAAGCCGCGGATCCGGACGAACGGGCGAGACGCCTCGACCTCGGTGAACGCCGGGCCCCTCGCGATCACCGACACCACGAACTCGGCCGACTTGATCGTCGCGAGGATGCCGGCACCCGGATCTGCGCGCGCGCGGAGCACCGCGCCCTGAGCGATCCGGATCAGCGGTCGCCCGTCGCGCGCCGGGGTCCACGCCGGGGTGGTCCCGGGATTGACCGTGACAGGCGACGGATCGTCCGGCGCGACCGCCCAGACGTTGCCGATCCACTTCGCGTTCGCCCAGGCCTCGACGGCGAGCATGTCGTCGACGAGCTCGACGTGGCGCAGGCCGCCTGTGCCCTCGGTCGCGATCAACGGAGCCCCGGGCTCGATCCACTGTGTGGTCGTGGTGCCGTGCTGATCCGAGAGCTGCAGCGGTGCGAGCGCTGTCTCGGCGGCGTCATCGCGCGCGATCCAGATCGCGAACCGTGCGTTGTCATCCTCCACCACGATCCGGATCTTGCGCCCGAGCTCCCCGATCACCGGAACGATGTCGGCGGTGGGCGTGCTGCCGCGAGCCTCGGTGCCGATCGGCGGACCGTCATGGGTCGGCCACGCGAGCCCCCAGCGCTGGACCACGACGCGGTGGCGGATCCGTTCGAGCACGTCTGCGTCCCCGAGCTCTGCCGGGACCACATCGAACGGCGCGTGTGGCACCTCCAGGACGGCCTGTTCGACGAGACGTTGGCCCGCGGGCCGCGGAGGTCTCGCAGGCAGGCCCTGGCCACATCCGGCAAGCGCACCGATTGCGAGAAACCACTGCCGCAGGATCCGCACGCCCCCGACGGTATCCAACCGACTCGGGGGTTATCCAGTTCCCGCGTAAGGGCCTACGCAGCCGGCCAGTTCCTGCCACCTGCCGGAACGTGATTCCAGTCGCTTACGACGCGGTGCGTCTCGCCCGGCTCTTGCAGTCTTCTGGGGTTGATGGAGATCGGCGTCATCACGAACCCCAACAGCCGCAAGAACCGCAACAAGCCCGACCGGGCCGAGCGGCTCCAGCGGATCGTTGGTGACCTCGGTGAAGTCCACTCGACGTCGTCGATCGAGTCGATCAAGCCGGTCCTGCGCGACTTCCTCCGCAAGCGCGCCCGCTACTGGGTCGCGGACGGCGGGGACGGCGCGCTCCACTGGATGCTGCGCATGGGCATGGAGGTCCTCCAGGAGGAGGAGTTCGTGGGCTCCGCGCTGCGCCTGCCCGTGACCCTCCCCACCAAGGGCGGCACGATCGATTTCGTCGCCAACAACGTCGGCATCACCGGCGACGCGGAGGGCATCCTCGGATCGCTCCGTCGCTCGGTCGAGTTCGGCGCGGTGATCGAAGAGACCGAGGTCGACTCGATGGTGATCGACGGCGTGCAGATCGTCGATGGGGTCGAGGTCCCGTTCCGCACCTATGGCTTCGCCAGCGCGGCTGGCGGCGTGGGTCAGCGGTTCTACGCGAAGTACTACGAGCACGACGATCCGAACCCGCGCACGATCGTGAAGATCGTCGCGAACACCGTCGGCTCGGCGCCGATCGCCCTGACGCCGCTCTCGCGGCTGCCGCTCGGCGCTCTCCGGACGTATGCGAAGGAGATGTTCGAGCCGACCTCGTGCAAGGTCATGCTCGACGGCATGCGGCTCCCCGGCGACAAGTTCACCGGCGTGCACATCGCCTCGATGTCGATCAACCTCGGCAACGTGCTCCGGTTCTTCGGCAAGGCCGATCAGCCCGGCCTGATGAACGCGATCGTCGGCACGCCGAGCCCGTGGGCGATCATCCGCAACATCCCCCGGATGGCGCGCGGTGAAGAGATGGTCGGCCGCAACATCCTCGATCGTCCGTGCCGCGAGATGAAGCTCGAGGCCACCGGCGACGAGCTGCTCGCACCGATCATCGACGGCGAGTTCTATCGCAACGTGAAGTCGATCGAGTACCGCGTCGGCCCGCGCGTGCGGATCCCGAAGGTCGTCGCGCCCAAGGCCGCGTAGGCTACTTGCAGCTGACGAGCGCCGGTCCGCCGCCGCTCACGTTGCACTTCTTCGGCTTCGCGCAGCGCGCCGCCTGACAGGCTGAGTTCTCGGTCTTGAAGCAGCGGCCGTTGAGGCTGTAGAAGCACGCGTTGCGATCGCCCTTGTAGCGCCAGCCGCCCCAGGTCTTGGTGCCGCCGCCGTCCTCGCCGTTCGCACGCGCCTCGCGACGCTGCTTCTCCTTGGCCGTGGTCGGTTCATCCGAGACCTTGGCGCCGCCGCAGCCGAGGGTGACCACGGCGAGCAGTGGCAGGAACGATCGCAGCGACATTCTCAGGGATCATGCCATAGTCGGAGGCGTGTCCGATGACGACCGTGCCGTGATGGAGCGGCTCGCTGCGCTGGAGGCCGAGGTCAAGGCCGACGCCGCGGCGCAGCAAGCTCGCCGGGACGCGGCCCAGGCCAAGGTGCGGGAGCAGCGAGCCCAGCAGCAAGCCGAGAAGGACGCCCTCCGTGCGCGGCAGACCGAGCTGGTGTCGCGCAAGCCCAAGCAGATCGCCGCGCGCTCGCGGGATGACTCACGAGGCGACGACGATGCATCGGGTGGCGACGAGCTGGGTTCCGCCCTCGAGCTCGCGCGTCGCGCGCATGGCGTCAAGCAGGAGCTGACCAAGGCGCCCAAGCAAGGCGACAAGTCGTGGGTGAAGTCCGGTGTGGCCTCGATGGTCCTCGGGCCGATCGGCTGGCTCTACGCCGGGTCGCTTCGCGAGGCGGTGCCCGCATCGGCGGCATGGCTCGCGTTCGCCGCGATCGCCAGCAAGTTCATCCCGATGTTCCTGCTGTTCCCGGTGCTGCTGGTCGCGCTCCCACTCTCGGGAATCGCGGGGTTGCTCTATGCGGTGCAGTACAACCGGAAGGGAACCCGCCAGCGCCTGTTCGGCGACAAGACGCCGAAGAAGCAGCTGAGTAAGTGAGTGTGGTCGACCTAACGGACCTCTCACCCGACATGTAATCGGGACCCCGGTTTTTCAGCGACGTCGTCGGTACGATGGAGATGGTGAAGCAAGCACTCCTGGCTCTGGTCGTGGTCTCGAGTGCGCTGGCTCGCGGCGCGCGCGCCGACCAGGCCGTCGCCCCGACGGTCACGAACACGGCCAAGCTTCGGGTCGCTGTGGTGCCTGGCTTGGCAGTCAACCTCGATGCGGCGCGGGTCGATGCCCTCAGCCAGGAGCTCGCCGATGCGCTCGAGCTCGAGCTCGAGATCGACGCGGTCGGAGGGCTCGAGGTTCGTCGCCAGCTCCCGCCGGATGGTATCCCCGCCGACTGCATCGCCACGCCCGCATGCGTCGCGGATGTCGCCAAGCGGGTCGGAGCTTCGCAGCTGCTGTTCGTCGTCATGGTCGACACCGGTAGCGGTGGTGCGATCCAGGTCGACACCACGTGGGTCGAGCCGGGCACCGGCAAGAGTGTCTCGCGGCCTGCGATCGATCTCGCCTCGCTCACAGATGCGCACGCGCGCTTCGTGGCAGCGGCGACGCAGCTGCTCCCGGATGCGCCGGTCCGTCCGAAGCCGAAGCTCGGTGGTGGCCCCAATGGCCCGATCGGGACCATGACGCCCGCGATCCCGCGGCACTTCACGACCCCGGCGAAGATCACCGCCGGGATCAGCGCGGTCGGGTTCGGTGTGGGGATCGCCATGGGGCTGCGCGCGCGGTCGAAGTACCGGGACTGTGACGCCGCTCCGTTCGAGTGCTCCGAAGGTGAGCGCGATGCCATCCGCACGACGAGCCTGGTCGCCGATACGGGGTTCGTGGTCGGGATCGGCTGCGCGATCGCGACGACGATCCTGTTCGTGACGTCGGCCAAGGACTCTCACCTCGTGGTCGCGCCGGCCGCCGAGGGGACGGGAGGTGCGGTCACCTTCCTCGGGAGGTTCTGATGGGAGAGACCGTCGATGCTCCTGCCGAGCTCGAGCCGCTGATCGGCGAGACCCTCGCGAACCGCTATCAGATCGAGATGCGGCTCGGCGAAGGTGCGATGGGCGCGGTCTATCGCGCGCGGCACGTCAAGGTCGGCAGGCCGTTCGCCGTGAAGGTCCTGCACGCGCGCCTCCTCGAGGATCCCAAGATCGCGCAGCGCTTCGAGCGCGAGGCCGAGCTCGCCGGTCGGCTCCACCACCCCAACGTGATCGGCGTGGTGGACGTCGGCGAGACCCCGAACGGCATGCGCTACATGGTGATGGACTTCGCCGAGGGCAGCGACCTCGCGGCGATGCTCGACCAGGCTCCGATGCCGGCGGAGCGGATCGTCCACCTCACCCGCCAGCTGCTCGAGGGTCTGTATCACGCGCACGAGCAGGGGCTGATCCACCGCGACTTCAAGCCGGAGAACATCATCGTCGAGACCGACATGCACGGCGCCGAGGTGCCGCGCATCGTGGATTTCGGCATCGCGATCCTCCGCGAGGGTGGTGAGGCGTCGGATGGCCAGGGCCGGTTGACCACCAACGGCCTCGTGCTGGGCACGCCCCACTACATGGCCCCCGAGCAGGCGGTCGCCGATCCGATCGATCACCGGATCGATCTGTTCGCGCTCGGGATCGTCATCTACGAGATGCTGTGCGGCAAGCTGCCGTTCGACGGCACCGGCGCCGAGGTCGCGCGTGCGAACCTGCTCCTGGATCCGCCGCCGATCAGCCAGCGCGTGCCGTATCTCGAGGTCGATCCGCTCCTCGAGGCCTTCTCTCGCCGCCTGATGGCGAAGAAGCGGGATGACCGCCCGGCGACCGCGAAGGCCGCACGCGAGCTCCTCGATCTGATCGTTCGAGATCGCGTCGCCGCCGCAGCCGCGCTCGGGGTCCCGCCCCAGGCCAGCACGCGCCTCCCCGCGATCACCCAGCCGCAAGCGCCCGAGCCTCGTCACGCCGCCCAGGGCAACGACACGTTCCCGCCTCCATTCTCGGCGGCCGCGTCGGCGCCTGCCGTGGTCCCTGCTCCGGTTGCGACCAAGATCCCCGCCTCGCAAGCCGAGATCAGCACCGCCGTGACGCCGCCGCTCGACTACCCCAGCGCGCGGCCCCCGATCCGACGGCGCTGGATGTTCGCCGCGTTCGGGCTGGTCGCGGCCGGCGGCATCGCCGCGTTTGCCGTCGCCTCGCGCGGTGGCGAGCCGGCCAAGACGCCGAGCGGGTCCGAACCCGAGAGCCCGCCGGTCGCGATGGCGCCTCCACCCCTGCAACCCGCACAGGCCACCACGCCCACGCCAGCCGCGACGGACGCTGGCTCGGCCGCCGCCGTCGCGGAGGTCGTGCCGGAGGTCACCGACTCACTGCCCGAGGTGAAGACGCTGGCGAAGCCGCCGAAGCCGATCGTCAAGCCCAAGGATCCCAGGGCCGGCAAGCCCGCGGAGGTCAAGCAGCCGGAGGTCAAGCAGCCGGCGCTGCCAGCGCCGAGCGACGCGGCCGCGGTCGCGGCGAAGTATCGCGAGGTCGGGCAGAAGCTCAGCGCGCTGGGGCCTGCCGCGAACGATCTGTGGCCGCGCTACCGGATGATCCGGATCCAGGACGCGATGACCCGCCCCGACAAGCGCACGGAGGCGCTGGCGTCGCTGGCGAGGCTCGACCGCGAGATCGCAGCGGTCAAGACCAAGTAGGCCGCGCGATCAGCGGGCGACCCACGCGAGGCTCGTGCAGTTCGCGGTATCGGACGAGTTGTCGCCGGTCGCCACCACGAGGCAGAGCTGATTGAGACCCGGGAACAGCGCCTCGGTGTCGAGTGCTCCCCAGCCCAGCTCCCCAGGGCCGCTCGCCGGGATGCTCGCGGTGAACGGACCGCGGATCATCGAGCCGGTGTCGTTCTGGATGAAGTAGCGGACCGACGACAGCGGCTTGCCCGCGATCGTGATCGTCGGTCGAGGATTGGTGGTGAACAGCGGCGGATCGACGAACATCGGGCCGCGAAAGGCGCCATTCGGAGTCCCGACGGTCGCCGTGCCGCCGGCGTCATAGCGCGCGTGGCCTGCAGCGCCATTGGTCGCGCCACTGACATCGAGCGAGGTCGCGGCGAGCGTGCCCGCGGCCCGCAGCAGGATCACGCCACCCGAGCCACCACCCGCGGCGTTGCCGGTCCCCGACGGCGGGGCGCCATTGGCCTGGATCGCACCCACGGCGAGGTTGCCGTCGGCGGTCAGCTCGATCGAGCCGCCCCCGCCGCCGCCCTGCATCCCGGCTGCGAGCGTGGTCCCGATCCCCCCCGCTCCTCCGCTCCCCCGCTGCGGGGTACCGAGGGTGGGAACGAACGTGTCGGGCGAGAAGCCGCCGCCCTGGCCCGAAATACTCCCACCTGCGGGGCCGCCTCCCACCCCGCCGGGATTCGTGCCGGTGAGCGTGCCCGCGCCGCCTGCGCCACCCGCGCCACCGCCGGGCCCACCGACCGTGTTCGCGGCAGTGACGGAGATCGTGAGGCCCGCGCCGATCGTGAGCGACGAGGTCGACCGGATGATGATCGGCTCGGTGGCGCCCGCCGCGGGCCCGACAGACCCCGACGTGATGTTGACGAGCGAGTAGAGATGGGGAGCGCCGCCGGTGAACCCACCCGCCGGCACCGCGCCATCGATCTCGCCCAGCCCTTGCACGGTGATCGCCCCGATCAACGTCTTGCTGATGCGCCCGGCAGGACCGTCCTGCTCGACCTTGACGTCGAGCTTGATCGAATCACCGGCGAGCAGGCCGAGCTTGTCGACCGGGAGTGTCACGGGCACCGATAGATAGCGACCATCGGCGGAGGTCTCCAGTCGGGTGTTGTCGACGACGACCATTGGCGTCTTGGTCGCACCGGCCATCGGCGTCAGCGTGACGACGGTGTTCTGCTTGACGATGTTGGTCCCATCGATCACGAGGATCGCTGCGCGGCTACCGCCCGCGCCCTGCCCTTCGAGGAGCGTCGCCGGCCGCGCGTGATCGAGCATCAACATCGAGGGATCGCCATCGAACGGCGCGTCGATCGGGATCACCGGCGCGTCTCGCTGCGAATCGATGTTGCTCGGGTTGTAGAGGAGCGAACACGCGCCCAGTCCGACCGGCAGGACGACACACCCCAGCAGTTGCCGCATTGAGATGATTATACGCGTGGGGCATTGCCACTCACGCCGGACTCACGGTGAGGCCTGTGGTAGCTGACCGCGATGCTTGCGTAAGACGCGACTCCCGGGTCACCCTGACCTGGCATGGCCGCGTGTCTTCTTTGCTCGTCACCCCGCTCGATCGGCGTGCTGTGCACGACCCACGGGGTGGCGATCGCGTCGCCCGGCATCACGAGTGAACAGATCTTCTCCCGGATGACGAGCGCCACCGCCGCACTCGTCGATGCGTGGGGCGTGGCTCACGCAGTCTCCGATGGCGCGAAGATCGGTCGGGATCCGCGGGTCGATGTCGCCGTGCTCCATGCCTCGGTCTCGAGCGAGCACGCCACGATCCAGCTCGTGGACGGCGCCTGGCACCTGGTCGACAACTCGAGCCGCAACGGCACCGAGGTCGAGGGCACCCGGGTGACCGATGCGGTCCTGGCCGGTGGCAACACGGTCCGGCTGGGTGACGTGAAGTTCTACTTCTGGCCCGAGGCGCTGCCGAAGATGGAGCCACCGCGCGGCTCGGGCCGCACCGCGCCCACCCGCCGGGACGAGCTCGTGTTCAGCGCCAAGGTCACCACGCCGCGGGGGCACCTGCTCGATCTGCGCCAGCGCGTGGACGGCGGAGTACTCCGGATTGCGGAGTCGTCGATCGAGCTCGCGGCGATGGAGTTTGGCCTCCTGCAGCTGCTGGTCGAGCGCCGGCGGATGGTCACCGATGCCGAGCTCGCCTATGTCGCCTGGCACGAGATCGCCGATGCCCTGTCGTTCCGCTCGGTGCAGGCAGATAGCGAGAACGTGCGCGAGCTGGTCCACCGCGTCCGTCGCAAGCTCGCGAGCGTGGCTGCTGATGACTTGATCGAGAGCAAGCGCGGCGTCGGCTACCGGCTCGCGGGCGAGCCTGGCTGAGATGGCGGTCGCGGGTGGAGCTGGCAGCGCGGGTGGTGCGACCCGGCGGCGGCGACGGCAGGTGTGGTGGGCGAAGCGGCTGCGCCGTGTGGGCCTCGCGTGGCAGAACGCGCTCGAGATCGCACGCGCAGGCCGGCTGACCGCGCCCTACGGCGCTGCCTTCGAGATCGTCCACGAGGAGCGCGTCTATCGGCTCCGTCGCTACGCGAAGATGCCCGATCCCGGCGCGCGCCCGGTCACCGCGCCGCTGCTCCTCGTGCCACCGCTGATGGTCGCGTCCGAGGTCTACGACATCTCTCCCGACGTCAGCGCCGTCGCCGCGCTCTCGCGCTGGGGCGTCGACGTCTGGCTCGTCGATTTCGGCGCGCCCGAGCGTGAGGAAGGCGGCATGGACCGCACGCTCGACGATCACGTGCGCGCGGTGTCCGAGGCGATCGATCGCGTGCGGGCCGTGACCGGGCACGACGTGCACCTCGCCGGGTACTCGCAGGGCGGCATGTTCTGCTACCAGGCGGCCGCGTTTCGCAAGTCCGCCGGGCTCGCCAGCGTGATCACGATGGGCTCGCCCGTGGATCTCCACCGCACCGTGAAGCTCGGCGAGGACGCCACGGAGCGGCTCGTCGCCGGCGTCCGCGCGGCGCTGTCGTGGCCGCTCGCGCGCATCGAAGGCCTGCCCGGCTTCTTCACCTCGACGGGCTTCAAGCTGCTCTCGGCGCGCAAAGAAGCGATGCAGCTCGTCGACTTCGTGAAGAACCTGCACGATCGCACCGCCCTCGAGAAGCGCGAGGCCAAGCGGCTGTTCCTCGGCGGCGAAGGCTTCGTCGCCTGGCCGGGGCCGGCGTTCCGCAAGTTCGTCGACGAGATGATCGTCGGGAACCGGATGCAGTCAGGTGGCTTCGTGATCGATGGCCACTCGGTCACGCTGTCCGATCTCACGTGCCCGATCCTCTACTTCGTCGGTAGCCGCGACGAGATGGGCCGCCCGGCCGCCGTCCGCGGGATCCGCCGCGCGGCGCAGAAGGTCGACACGATGTACGAGATCCCGCTCAAGGCGGGCCACTTCGGTCTCGTCGTGGGCTCCACGGCGCTGACGATCACCTGGCCGAGCGTGGTCGAGTGGATGCGCTGGCGCGAGGGCCAAGGTCACGTCCCCGAGCACGCCTTCGATGCGCGCGCCGGTGGCCTGCCCGATCCGTTCGCCGTCGCCGCGGACGATACGGATCGGGATCCGGACGACGACGACGATCAGGACGCGGACTCGACGCTCGAGATCGCGCGGGAGATCATCGAGAAGACCGCCAAGGCCGCCGTCGATCGCATGGCCGAGCTGTCAGAGGATCTCGGCAACTACCTCGACAACGCCCGCTGGCAGCTGCCTCGCCTCAACCGGCTGCGCAACCTGCAGGACGATTCGCTGATCTCGTTCGGCCGTGCGCTCGCCGATCAGGCCGGCAAGATCGGCGACCACACGTTCTTTCTGTTCCGCGGCCGTGCGTTCACGTACGCCGACGCGAACCGCCGCGTCGATGCGGTGGTCCGGGGCCTGGTCGCCTGCGGGATCAAACCCGGCCAGAAGGTCGGCGTGATGATGAAGTCGCGCCCGAGCCACCTGACCATCGTGTGCGCGCTGAACCGGCTCGGCGCCGTCGCGGTGCTGCTCTCGCCCGAGACCCACGACGAGCTCCTGCCCAAGGTCATGGAGCTCGGCGAGACCGAGGTGGTGATCGTCGATCCCGACAGCGCCGTCCGTGCCCGCGCGGCGATCGCCGGCAAGGTGTTCGTGCTCGGCGGTGTCGGCGAGGTGCCGTGGCAGCCCGGCGCCCAGCGCACGCTGCCATCCGGCGTGATCGACATGGAGTCGATCGATCCGGAGACCGTCACGCTCCCCGCCTGGTACAAGCCTGACCCGGGCCGCGCCCGCGACCTCGCGATGGTGTTCGTGTCCTCGGGTACGCACGAGCCACCGCGCGCCACGCGGATCACGAACCGTCGCTGGGCGTTCTCCGCACTCGGAGCTGCCGCCGCCGCCACGCTGACCACGCGTGACACGGTGTACTGCTGCCTCCCGCTCCACCACCCATCGGGGACGTTGGTCTCCGCCGGCTCGGCGCTGGTCGGCGGCGCGCGCCTCGCGCTCGCGAGCACGTTCGAGCCCGCCGCGTTCTGGGACGAGATCCGGCGCTATGGCGTGAGCGTGGTGTTCTATGCGGGCGAGATGGCTCGTCGCCTCGTCGATGCCGCGCCGGTGCTCGGCGAGAAGAACACGCCGGTGCGGCTGTTCGCCGGCTCCGGAATGCGGCGCGATGTGTGGCGCCGCCTGGTCGATCGGTTCGGGCCGGTGGGCGTGCTCGAGCTCTATGCCTCGACCGAGGCGAACACCGTGCTCGCGAACGCGCGCGGCAAGAAGATCGGCTCGGTCGGCCGGCCACTCCCCGGTAGCCCCGAGGTCGCGGTCGTCGCGTGGAGCTTCCCCGACGAGGACTTCGAGCGGGATGGCGCCGGGCGCCTGATCCGCGCCCGTCTCGACGAGCCCGGCATGCTGGTCGCGCGCCTCTCGGAGCGCGCCGGTGCCGATGTCGCACACATCGATCCGCGCCGCCTGATTCGCGATGCGTTCGAACCCGCCGATCTGTGGTTCGTCACGGGGGACATCTTCTCCGTCGATCCGGAGGGCGACTTCTGGTTCCACGACCGCGCGTCGCAGATGATCCAGACCCGGCTCGGCGTGGTCGCCTCCACACGGATCGAGGACGCCCTCTACGAGGTGCCCGGCGTCGCGCGCTGCATCGCGGCCGGCAGCCACGATCCCGAAGATCCCGCGATCGAGATCCCGATCGCCGCGCTCCAGCTCCTCCCGCACACGGTGCTCGATCTCGCCGCGATCTCTGCCGCCGTCGCCGGCCTGCCGGAGTATGGGCGTCCCCGTCGTCTGCGGATCGTGGAGAGCCTGCCGATGACGGACGGCTTCCGCCTGATCAAGCGCGGCATCCGCGACCTCGATGTGTCCGACGGTGCCGGCGTCTATGCCTGGGACACCCGGGCGCAGACCTACGTCGCCACGGACGGATCCGCTCGCACCGCCCGCGGCACATGATAAAAAAACCCTATGGGGTTCTTCGACAGTCTCGGTAAGGGTTGGTCGTTCATGAAGGCGGCGTTCGCGATGGCGGGCCAGGACCGCAAGCTCCTCGCGCCGCTGCTGTATCAGGTGCTGATCCAGATCCTCTACTTCGTGGGCTGGGTCGCCGTGCTGCTCTCGATCGAGCCGCACTGGTCGAACGGCGTGTGGGCCGCGGTCGGCGGCGTGGCCACGCTCGGCTCGTTCATCATCTTCTACTTCTTCTGCGGCGTGACCGTGAACATGATCGATGTCCACCTCCGTGGCGGCAAGCCGACCATCGGCGAGGGCATGAAGGACGCGGGGAAGAACTTCGTCGCGATCCTGTTCCTCTCGATCATCTCGACGATCGTCGACATGTTCGTGAAGGCCGCGCGCGACGAGAGCTCGATCGTCGGCAAGATCATCGCCGGCATCGTCGAATCGATCTGGACCACGCTGTCGTTCCTGCTGCTCCCCGCGATCATCATCGAGGATGCGGGCTTCGGCACCGCGATGAAGCGCGTCCGCGAGCTCCACAAGGGCCACATGCTGCTCGTCGGCATCGGCGAGGTCGGGGTCCGCGGGATCACGGGCCTGATCGGCTTCGTGTGGTTCATGCTGATCTTCGGCGTCGAGTACGTGCTGCTGAGCGCGCTGCATGGCACCACGGCGATGATCGTCGGCATCACGGTGTTCGGCGTGATGTTCTCGCTCTATGCAGCGTTCTCCACGTTCATCCGCATGGCCTATTACACGTGCCTGTACCTGTGGGCCGTGGACGTCGAGAAGCTCGGCCAGTCTGCCCCCGCCCCACTGCCCCTCGCGATCGCGCTCGGCCACTCCACGGTCGGCCGCGAGCGCGTGGCCTGAGCCTCAGGCGCGAGCCTCCGCCGCGTGCGCGACCACGCTCCGCAGCCAGCGGTGCGCTGGGTCGCGATCGTCGCGTGGGTGCCAGATCTGCGACAGCGCATAGGGCTCGAGGCCGAGCTCGGGTGGTGGCGGCACCAGGCGGAGGCCGAGCTTGCTCGCCATCGGACGCGCGAGCCGGCGTGACACGGTCAGCACGTAGTCGCTGGATGCGGTGAGCACGAGCGCGGCGAGAAAATACGGCACGGCACGCGCGATCCGCCGCTGGAGTCCGTGCGCGGCGAGTAGCTCGTCGACGTAGCCGCCCGGCTCGCCGCGCGGCACGATCTGCAGGTGATCGAGGGCCGCGTACTCGGCGAGCCCGAGCTTCGCGCGCACGGTCGGATGCTCGGCCCGGACCACGCAGACGAAGTCGTCGGAGAGGAGCTGCTGGATCCGGAGCTCCGACGGCAACTCGGAGTACGGCGAGTAGTCGTAGACGCCGATCGCGAGATCGATCGCTCCATCGCGCAGGCTCCGGGTCTCGTCACGCTGATTCGGCAGCACGTGCAGCGAGACCTTCGGTGCCGCACGCGTACCGCGATCGATCCGCGGCCCGAGGATCGTCAACGCGTGATCGGTCGCGTGGATCCGGAACGTGCGCGCCAGATCGGTGAGGACGGCGGCGCTCTCCGGGCGCAGCGCTGCGGTCGCCTGCTCGAGTGCGGTCGCGACCCTGGGGCGGAGCTCCACCGCGCGCGGCGTCAGCGTCATGCGCTGCCCTGCCCGCACGAGCAGTGGGTCCGCGAGCTGGATCCGCAGCCGGCCGAGGGCATGACTCATCGCCGGCACGCTGAGGCCCACCCGAGCTGCCGCGCGGGTCACGCTCCCCTCCTCCAGCAGCGCCAGCAGCGCGGGCAGGAGGTTCAGGTCGGGTAGTTTCATTCACTGCAAGTATATCTTTCAGTTCGCTGCATTGCGAGAGGGCCCCGTGGTCACCACGTTGACCGACCATGCGAACCACTTCCCTGTTCATCTCCACCCTCCTCGCGATCGTCCCCACCGCCGCGTGCACGGATGACCCGGCCACGCCCGACGCCCCCGCCCAGCCCGACGTCCTCGCGCTGCCCGGCGTGGCGTTCTATCCCGAGAGCCTCCACGCCGCGGCCGACGGCACCCTCTACGTCGGCAGCCTCGGCACGGGCAGCGTGGTCGCCTTCGCACCCGGCGCGACGACGCCGACGACGATCCTGGCGGGCGGGGGTGCCGATGGCGTCACCGGCGTGACGGGCGTGCTCGTCCACGATCAGGCCCTGTGGGTGTGCTCCGTCGACACCTCGTTCATGCGCCCGACGGAGGTCAAGAGCTTCACGCTCACCGGCACGCCGATCGCGACCTTTCCCCTCGCCGCCGGACAGTTCTGCAATGATCTGACGTTCGACCCGGCGGGTGCGCTGTACGCCGCCGATTCGTTCGGGGGCACGATCCAGCGGCTCGCTCCGGGTGCGCAGGCCTTCTCGACCTGGCTGTCCGATCCCTCCCTGCAGCCCGCCTCCGCGGGCCAGTTCGGTCTCGACGGAATCGCCTGGGCCGGCGATGCGATCTTCGTCAACAAGCTCGACACCGGCGGCCTCTACCGGATCGCGAACCACGGCGGGGAGCGCGGTGCGCTCACGCAGATCGCCGTCAGCCCGCCGCTCGTCTCGCCCGATGGGATGCGCGCGCTCGATGCGAACACGCTGCTGGTGATCGAGGGCGGTCACCTGACCCGGGTGGAGATCGATGGCGAGCACGCGACGGCAACGCCGATCTCGGACGCTCTCGATATGCCGACCTCCGTCGTCGTGGCCCGCGGCGCGGCGTGGGTCACCGAGGGCCAGCTCGGCCGGCTGTTCGCGCAGCCCTCGCAGGCTCCCGTGCTGCCGTTCTCGGTCCGCCGCGTCGATCTCTAGTCGGCCGCGAGCACGGCGTCGAGTGCCTCGTCGAGCGCAGCCCGCGCCGCGCGGATCGCGCCGTCGACGTCGTGCTCTCCCGCGGCGACCAGCCGCTCGGCGAGCCGGAACCGCGCATCGTCGAGGAGCTGCTCTCGCAGAGCCGCGATCCACCGAGTGACCGTGTCCTCCGTCGTGCCGAACATGCGCGCCAGCCCGTGCAGGCTCGCCTGGCCGCCATGGCGCAGGCGCAAGAGGTTGCGGTCCGCCGGGCGCTCGAGCGCGTCGAACGCCTGGCGAATGACCATCGCGGCCGTCCCTTCGCTGTCTGCGATCGTCGCCACCGTGGCGGCGATCATACTTCGCCACACGCTACGATGGAGGGGCTGATGCATCTCGCCGATCCGCACGTGGTGGCGTTTGCCGCCGGAGTCCTCCCCGCCGGCGAGCTCCTGGAGGCACACGCCCACATCGACAGCTGCGACGATTGCCGCCGGCGCCTCGCGCGCGCGCTCCACGGCATCGACGAGACCGAGGCCTCTCGCGGGTTGACGCTCGCGGTAGGAACCTCGAAGCCCGCGATGGTGCACGAGCAACCGACGGCGATCGCGGCCCCGGGAGCTCGGGCCCGACGCTCGAGTCCCGCTCCAGCTCCTGCGCGCCTCGACGAGTACGAGCTCGGAGCCCTCCTCGGTCGCGGCGGGATGGGGAGCGTGTTTCGAGCCCGCGACACCCTGCTCGACCGCGAGGTCGCGGTGAAGCTGTTGCCGCGCGCGAGCACGGAGGCCGCGCAGCAGAGGTTTCTGGTCGAGGCCCGCGCCGTCGCACGGATCCGCCACCCCAACGTCGTGGGAGTCCATCGGTTCGCGATCGCTGGAGAGCAGCCGTACATCGTCTACGATCTCGTCGAAGGGCGGACGCTCGCGGAGCTCGCACGTCCCGTGCCGTGGCCGAAGGTGGTCGCGATCGCCGTCGGGATCACGCGCGGGCTCGCCGCGGCTCACGCGGAGGGCGTGCTCCACCGCGATATCAAGCCCGCGAACCTGATGCTCGATCGCCACGACGACGTGATCGTCGTCGACTTCGGGCTGGCCAAGGTCGGCGAGGAAGCGGGAGGCACGAGCGGCGAAGCTCCCTCCAGCGGAGACTCGCTCACGGCTCCCGGGACGACGATGGGCACGCCGCGCTACATGGCGCCGGAGAGCTGGCGCGGTGAGACGGCCACCGCGCGAACCGATCTCTACTCGTTCGGAGTCACCCTGTACGAGCTCCTCGCGGCGCGCACGCCGTTCAGCGAGCTGGCCGGTCCGGAACTGCGGGCGCGCGTGATCGATCACGAGGCTCCGTCGCTCTCGACCGCGGCGCCGTGGGTCCCCCGCTCGCTGATCGATCTCGTCGACACCTGTCTCGCGCGAGATCCGGCTCGGCGCCCGAGCTCGGTCGTGGAGCTCGGCCGCGCACTCGAGCTCCTGCAACGTGAACAGGCCTTCGATCGGCTCGCACGCGATGGTGCCGAGGCCGTCTCGACGCCGTACCTCGGCGCGCAGCCGTTCGACAGCGCACACCACGCGGTGTTCCTCGGCCGAGATCTCGAGCGCCGCTCGATCGTCGACCAGCTCCACACTCTGCCCCTCGTGATCGTCGCGGGCGCGCGAGGCGTGGGAAAGACCTCGCTGTGCCAGGCCGGCGTGCTCCCGGTGATCGCGCGCGGCGTCCTCGGCGGCCCGCGCCGCTGGGCCTCGATCGCCATCGCACCAGGACCTCACCCTCGTACGGCATTCGCCCGCGCCCTGGCGCCCCACCTCGGCGCCCCGCCCGAGACCGTCGAGGGCTGGATCGAGAGTGAACCCGAGACCGTCGCGGCTCGCCTGCGCGCCGGCCACGATGGCGGTTGCACCGCGCACCTGGTGTTCGTGGATCCGCTCGACGAGGTGCTCGAGGACACCGACGAGGCACACCAGGTGGTGCGCGTGCTCGCGGCGCTGTCAGGACAGTCACCCACGGTCCGGGTGCTCGCCACCGTCGGCGTGGATCGGCTCCCGATGCTCGCGCGGATCCGCGCGTTCGCGAGTGCGCTCGGCGCGGGCCTCTACCTGCTCGCCGAGCCGGCCACGGAGGCCGCGTGGCGCGAGATCATCGCCGGCCCAGCGCGCCGCGCCGGCCGCCCCCTGCCCGAGGACAGAGAGACCGCCCTCGTGAATGCTGCCGTAGCGGGGGAGCTCTCGCTGGCGGAGCTCGCCGCACGGCTCGCGGCGGCCTGGACCAGCCTTTTTCCCCCCCCTCGGGTGCCGGTGCCGGCCCCCCCCCCCCTCGTGGGCCCCCCCCCCGGTGCGGTGCCCCCCCGCGGGTGGGCGCCCCCCCCTGTGTTTCCCGGGGCCCCCCCCCCCCCCCTTGCCTCCCCCTGGCTCTTCCCCCCCCTCTCCCCTCCTGCCCCGCCCCCCCCCCCCGCGGCGCCGCGCCGCCCCCCTGTGTGTCCCCCCCCCGGGCCGCCGGTTTCCTGTCCCCTCCCGCCTCCTCCCCCCCCCCCCTCCCCCTTTGTTCGCGGGCGTTCTGTCTTTGGGGGCCGTCCCCCCCCCCCCCCCCCCGCCCGCTGTCCGCCTGCCGCCCCCCCCCCCCCCCTCGGGGAACAGCGACCTCGCCCGGGTCTCACCACTCGCAGGACGGCGCTACGGGATCAGCTCGGCGCCGACCTGCGCGAGCAGCTCGTTGACCGCCTTGCGCGCGATGTTGCGCGGGATCACCGCGCGGAACCCGCCGGAGCGCACGTTCATCTCCGCCGGCAGCAGCATCAGCGCCATGATCCGCGCGAACAGCGGGTTGTGCACCCACGCCTGCAGCTCGATCTGATCGCCCTCCTGCGTGAACTGCGCGCGCATCGGCGCCGTCCACAGCCCGCTGCCCTTCTGGAACAGCTTCACGGTGCCGGTCTGCGGTGCGCGCGGAAGGTACTTGTGCTTCTGCGCCCACGCCGCGATCACCGGCCAGGGATCGCCCTTGGACGTGAACGTCACGACGCTGCGACGCGCGGGATCGACGGGGACGAGCGCTTGCTCCATGCGCGGACTCTACACGTCCGGCCGCTCCAGCTACTTCGGCGGCAGGCGGATCTGCACCAGCGGCGGGGCCACGCCCACGTCGTCGCGCCACTCGGCCGGCTGCTTCGCGTCGAAGTCGTCCCACACGCGCTTGTCCTGCCGGCAATCGTAGGTCCGGCAGATCGACGGGCGCTTGTCGTAGCAGCCGCAGCGGTGCGTGGTCTTCTCCGAATAGACGCAGTAGCCATCCTCGGGGCGGCGACGCAGCTCGTAAGGGCGCGTGTACTCCCAGCGCAGCCCGTCATCGAGATCCTTGAAGTCGAGCGCCACCTGCAGGCGGCAGCACCGCGCCTTGCACAGGTGCATCAACGACGCGCAGTCGATCTGCGGCGAGGTGACGGCGTACTTGTCGACATCGGGGCCGAGGTTGATCAGAGTCTCGGTGCGACGCTCCTCGCGGATCTTCGTCAGCTGCGCCTCGGCCTCGACGCCGACCGCCTTCTCGTGGAGGACCTCGGCGCGATGGAGGACCTTGACGGCGGCGAGCACGAGCGCCTCGAGCCGCTCGAGGCCGATCTTGGTCTGCATCTCCATGCGATGGACCTGACGCAGGCCTTCCTCGAGCTCCGCGACCGTCGCCAGGGGTTCGGCGCGGTCGGTCTTGCGCTCCGTCATCCCCGCATCGTACCGGAACCGCGAACCCACTCCTGTCGGTCGCGCCCTGGAACGTGCGGTACGATGGAGCATGGTCGGTCGGCTCGTCTTGGTCGCGGTGGTCCTCAGCGTGGGCGCGAGCTGCAACCAGGTGTTCGGGCTGAAGCAGACGGAGGTCGCCCCGTTCGGCGGCGGCGATGGTGACGGAGGAGGAAGCAACGGACCCGACCTCGATCTCGATGGGCTCCCCGACGATGGAGATCCGTGCGTGGCGGCGGCCCTCGACCTCACGCAGGACGAAGATCAGGACGAACTGACGAACCTGGACGATCCGTGCCCGCTCGATGACACGAGGATGAACCCGGTCGATGGAGATCTCGACCAGATCCCGAACACCTGCGATCCGTTCCCGGCGCGCGCCGGTGACACCAAGCGCTGCGTGATGACGTTCAACAACACCGATCTCAACGGGAAGCTGTGGCAAGAGACCGACGCGCTCGCGAAGTGGGAGACCACGGCGGGAAACCTGCACACGGTGGACGCGTTCGGGATCTCGAACATCGTCTCGACCATCCGGATCGATGGCAGCGCGCAGCCGTCGTACGACGTCGACATGACCGCGAACGGCAGCCCCTCCACGTTCCACGCGGTGCGTGTGTGGGCACGGGCGGCCAATCCCGCCACGCCCGGTGACGTTGGATGCGAGATCTCGGGCGACGCGAACTCGGTGCGGCTCGCCGTGGTCCTCGGCGATAGCCGCGACTTCGGCGCGAAGACGCTCGTCGGCAAGGCGTTCCCGGTCTTCGTCGACCTGCGCATCCAGATGTCGGCCGGGCCGGATGCGCTGGTGCCCAACATGCGGTGCTCGTTTGCCTGGGGCACCGAGCGCCACACGGTGACCGCGCCACTCGCGCTCCCGGCGGGCCAGGTCGGATTCGGCGCTGAGGACACACAGCTCTCGGTCACGGGCCTCGTCGTCTACGATCGCGCCGACGTTCAGCCGTATCCGTGACCATGGTGGGGTCGGAAGCGCCCGAGAGCCCCAGGCTGGCAACGATCGTGATCGTCGCGATGGCCGCGGTCTCCTTGGGGCTCACGCTCGCGTACCTCGGCCAGTACGCCACCACGAACCAGGCCACGTACCTTCTCGATCCACTGCATCGGGCGATGCCGGAGCTGTTCCACCGCGATTGGTTCGTCAGCGAGACGCCGCCGTACTTGCCGGTGTTCGGGTGGCTGACCCAGTGGCTGTACGTCGTGGATCCTGAAGGTCCCACGGCGGTGCTGGTCGCGCATGTGGTGGTGAACCTCGCGACCTACGCTGCGATCTACTGGCTGGTGACCGCGCTCGGCGGCGGCTGGCGCGCGTTCCTCGTGGTCGCGTGCTTCGTCACCGCCACGATGGGGATCTCGATGGGCGGGAGCTATCTGCTCGCGGGCTATCTGCAACCCTCCTCGCTCGCGACGCTCGGCTGGATCGTGGGGATGGCGGCGTTGGTCCGCGATCGGTACCTCGTGTGCGGTCTCGCGGTCGCCGCCGCCGGCGCCTTGCACGCGAACTATCTCGTGCTCGGTGTGGGGCTGTTCGGTCTCGCCGCGTTCGCGCGCCGTGATCTCTCCCTCCGCGACCACGCGATGGTGATCGTCCCGCAGCTCGTGGTTCTCGCGGTGTTCGCACCGTCCCTCGCCCAGGCCACCGGCCCAACCGACGAGGCGGTGTGGATCCTCACCCACTTCCATGCGCCGGTTCACTACGCGGGCATTCGCCTGGTCGGGTGGATCCCGGACGTCGTCGCGTGGCAGCTCGGTGCGTTCGCGGCGCTGCAGCTCCTCCCCGGAGACAAGGCCGCGCGCGTGCTCTGGCGGTTCTCGCTCGTCGCGTTCGGCGTGATCACGGTGAGCGCGTTCGTGATCCGGTTCAGCCCCTTCGAGTCCCTGACGCAGGTCCGGTGGTCGCGGATCGCCCCGTTCGGCCAGCTCGCGTGCCTGACGCTGATCGTGTGCGCGCTGGTGCAGCAGGCCGCGCGCCCGCGCGAGCTCTCGCTCCGCACCCGGGTCCTCGTCGGGCTCGGGATCGCAGCTCCGCTGATCGAGACCGGCCTCCACGTCACCAAGCTGATCTCGTGGCCTGCCCTCGGGATCGCTGCCGCCCTCGCGGGCCTCGTCCTCGTACCCAGGCCGCGCATCGCACGCACCGCCATCGTCGCCCTCGCCGCTCTCGCGCTCGTGCAGGCGCTGTGGGCCAGCCCACGCGGGCGCGGGCTGACGACCACGCCGCTCGCCTCCACCGAGGAGCTCGAGCTCGCGCGCTGGGCGCAAGATCACACCGCGGTCGATGCGCTGTTCCTGATCCCGCCGAGCGAGTACCGGTTCCGGCTGCTCGCGCGTCGCGCGATCGTCATCGATACCAAGTCGCCGCCGCTGCGCCCCGATCTGCTGGTGGCCTGGTATCACCGCCTGTGCGCGAGCGTGCTCCTCCGCGATGCGCCGACGTTCGAGGCCACCGAGGCGCGCTACCAGGAGCTCACGGCCCCGGAGCTGGAGCGGGTCGCGCACACGTTCGATGCCGACTACGTGGTGGTGACCGCACCGACAAAGCTGCCCACGCCACCGGCGTTCGAGAATACAGGGTTCCGCGTCTATCGCATGAGGTAGTGCCAGCGCGGCCGACGCTGGTCTCCACAGGTCGACGTCATCCCCTCATCGAGGCAGCGCACGTGATCGTACGTCATGTCCCGAGCGAGCTCCGGCGGGAGGCCGCTCCACACCGCGCCCTCGCCGTCCTGCACCCAGTACTGCGCGGGCGTCCCGGTGCAGGTCGCGAGCGACAGCGCCCCGCCTGCCGTGGTCTCGAGGCACCGCTCACCGACCCGCAGCTCGCCCGTCGCCGCGAGCTGCACGACCGGGCGCTGACGCGCAGTCCCCGAGGGCGAGCGAGGCATCGAGGCAGCGATCGCCAGAGGACAGTGGTCCACCCGCCTCGCGCACGCGGGTCACGCCGTACTGCCTCCCGAGCCAGGTCTCGTGCGCCGGGATCAACGTCGGGCACGATGCGCCGCACGTGCCGCAACCATCCGCGCATGCCTCGTAGTAACCGAGCATGGTCGCCGCCGCGGCGAGCGCATCGCCGGCGAGCGTGGGTGCCTCGACATCGACGTTGTAGCCGCGGTGCCATGCGATCTCGCCGGCGAACCGCACGCGCGCCGCGGCCCACAGCGCGAAGCTGGCGACGAACATGTGGCTCGAGTGATCGCGCCCGTGCGTCCCCGCGAGCTCGAGCGTGTGGAGCGCTCGAGGAGCCGTCGCCTCGAGCAGCCGGGAGAACAGCTCGATCACGCCCTCGAGATCGATCCGCCCGCCGCGCGGGCCGTGGACGGGCAGACTCGCCACCGTGCCGTCGACGAGGTGGAGCAAGCTGTCACGACGATCTCCGGGAAGGCCGCCATCCGCGAGATCGAGGTTGATCAGCGAGACGGGACGATCGCTCAGCCGGCAATGCTCCACGACAGCGACCTCGAGATCGAGGGAGCCGCAGTCCCAGGCCGAGGATCCGACGATCGCGCCGTACGCGGTCTTCGCGGCCTCGAACAGGTGGTGGTCCACACCGTCGGGCCCGGCCGTCGTCGCATAGACCGTGGTGACCGAGCCCGCGTGCAGGGCGTCGAGCAGCTGCGGCTGCATGAAGATCATCTCGTCGTCGGGATGTGCGACGAGGAACAGCGTGCTCGCAGGTTCCATCGCCGGGCCGACAGGCGTGAGGTTATCGCCGCATCCGGCGACGACCAGCCACGCGAGGAGCGTTGCGCGCACGGCCGTGACCATACCGCACGCGCGGGGCATTTCGACCCGCCGTCGGTGATCCGCTGGAATCCGGCGGCGTGCCGTTGCGAGCCTCTTGCCCGTGCGGCACGTTCGACTTGGTTCTCAACCAGGAGTCACTCATGTCCAAGTTCCAGACCGCGATCATCACCGCTCTCGTCGCTCTCCCCCTCGGCGTGTTCGCCGGTGGCGCCCTCAAGGGCCACCCGAACATGCAGGCCGCCAACAAGGCGCTCGATGTCGCCTGGACCAAGATCACCGCCGCGCAGGTCGCGAACGAGTTCGATCTCGGTGGCCACGCCGCCAAGGCCAAGGACGCGATCAAGGTCGCCCAGGACGAGCTGAAGCTCGCCGCCGAGACCGCGAACGAGAAGAAGCCGACCAAGTAGCCCGCAGGGTCACTCGCAGGAGGCGAGCTGATCGATCGAGGTCGCCTTCGCGATGCACGCGGTCTGCACGCCATTGTTGGCCGCGATGCAGGCCTCGACGCACGCGGGCAGCCCGGCCTCGACCTGCGACGCGAACAGCGTGGCCTGCTTGGTGCGCTCCGCCGCCTGGTCGCCCGCGGGCAGCGCGGCGATCGCGGGATCTGCGCGCGCCCAGAACCGGAGCGTCGCGAAGTTCCGGCACGCGTGGCCGCAGCTCGCATCGTTGATCGCGGGAGCCGCTAGCTCGGCGACGGCGGCATCCCAGCGGGCGCAGTCGAAGGTCTTCAGCTCGTCCTTGGTGGTCCCGAGCACCTTGCCGCCCCGCTTGATCTGCTTGGTCGCGGTCATCCCGGTGTCGGTCAGCTCGTCGTCGGAATCGACGGTGATCCCGGTGTTCGGGATCTCGGCCGTGGACGACCACGAGGTCCACCGCCAGGGATCGCCGACCAGCGTGCCGGAGCCTTGGAAGGCCTTGGCGGCCTCGGTCATCGTGAAGTGATCGCCCTCGACCGCCATCACCACGTGGAACTGGTTCGCGCCGTGGGCACCGCCATCGTCGTGGTGAACGTCCTCGACGATCTGGTGCGCGGCAGGATCCACGATGCGCCGTGCGAGCGTTCGCGCCGTCTGCCCCATGCCGATCGACATGCCCGCGTAGCAGACCGTGCTGGCAGGTGGAGGCGCGAGCGGCGGCGCGATCGGATGGGCGGCACCCGAGCAGCCGGAGGAGGAAGACCACGAAGCGCAGGCAGCGAGCGCGACGACGACGAGCTTCACGGAGCGTGCTGGCACGGGACGCACGATCCGACCTGACGTCGCGTCGATGCAAGCGCTGCCAGCGCGTAGATCTTGGGTGCAGCTGCAGTAAGCTGCCCGGATGCGCCTCACCGGGCTGACCGTCCGCGCGCTCGAGGAGCTCCTCGACAGCCGCACGCGCGCGCTGGCGGCCGCGAAGTGGATCTACGGCCCGCGGGCGTGGAGCCAGGAGCTGCCGACGACCGTCCCGGGCGTGGCCGCGGCCGCGTGGCAGACCCTGCGCACGCGGTGCACCGTGACCGAGGTGCGGATCGCCGATCAGGCCACGGCGAGCGACGGGACGATCAAGTTCCTGATCGCGGTCGAGGGCGGCGCGGTGGAGTCCGTGATGATCCCGACCGCGCGGCGCTCGACGATCTGCGTGTCGAGCCAGATCGGCTGCACGCGCAGCTGTGTGTTCTGCGCGACGGCCACTCTCGGCTTTGGCCGCAACCTGCGCGCCGACGAGATCGTCGCTCAGTTCTTGATCGCGCGCGCCACGGCTCCCGCGCACAGCCCCGCGAAGAACGTCGTGTTCATGGGGATGGGCGAGCCGATGGACAACCTCGACGAGGTGCTGACCGCCGTCGAGATCCTCACCCAGTCACCTGCGCCGCAGCTCGGCCAGACCCAGGTCACCGTGTCGACCTCGGGCGTGCTGCCCGGCATGAAGCGGTTCCTCGCCGAGGCGCGGTGCAGCCTCGCACTCTCGCTCAACGGCAGCACGGATGCGCAGCGCCTCGCCCTGATGCCGCAGACCAAGACCTGGCCGATCGAGGCCCTGCTCGGCCTGTTGCGGGACGACCGCGCGCGCCATCCCAACCGCGTCCACTTCATCGAGTACGTGATGTTCGATGGCATCAACGACACCGATGCCGATGCCGCGCGCGTCGTCGAGCTCCTGCGTGGCGTCAACGCGCGCCTCAACCTGATCCCGCACAACGCGATCGCCGGGAGCCCGCTGCGCGCTTCGCCGCGCGAGCGCATCGAGGGCTTTCATCGCGTGGCGGCCGCCGGCGGCCTGCGCACGATGATCCGCTGGCCTCGCGGCCAGGACATCGCGGCGGCCTGCGGTCAGCTCGCGCAGATCCGGTCGGGGCTCTGACCGATAATCGTCTAGTAACCCCCGCGCTTCGGCGTCGCGGAGCCCCTGAAGACCTCGGTCGACCGGCGCCACCGGCATCGGGTAGGCTTGGGGCATGGTCGGTCCCGCGAAGAAGCATGTCGACGAGCTATTGAAGTTGCCGGTTGACGAGCGCTCTGCTGCAGCCGAAGCCCTGTTGCGCAGCTTGGAGCAGGAGCCCGAGGAGGACGAAGCGACAGTTGCGGTGGCGTGGGCGGCTGAGATCGAGCGGCGCATCGACGAGAACGCACCAGGTATCCCAGCCGACACCGTGTTCGCCGAGGGTCGCGCACGACTACACAACCGGTCGTGAAGACGGTCGAGTTCGCATGTGATCGGTGACACGATTCGGATCGACGCGGTCTCGCACATGCACCGGCGACCAGGCTACTGGCACAAACGCCTTCGGTGAGATCGGCTCGCGCGTGGCCCGCGTCAACGCGATGGCTCGTCGTGAGCGACCGCGAAGCGGATGGGGTCGGGACGGCGACTGTGACTACGGCGGCGGGTGCTTCCCCGCACGGACCTTGCCCCCGCCCGCGCGGGCGGCGGTCGTTGTTCGGCAGGCGCTGTCCCCGACGCCCATCCGCGCAGCAGCTCACGACGGGCCGAGCGTGTCGGCGCTCTCCAGAGCGTCGGCGACCACCACGGCGGCCCGAGCGTGGCGGCGACGACCACGACAGGGGATCGAGGATCGCTCGCGGTCGACGTCAACGCGACGGCTCGTCGTGAGCGACCGCGAAGCGGATGGGGTCGGGGCGGCGACTGTGACTACGGCGGCGGGTGCTTCCCCGCACGGACCTTGCCCCCGCCCGCGCGGGCGGCGGTCGTTGTTCGGCAGGCGCTGTCCCCGACGCCCATCCGCGCAGCAGCTCACGACGGGCCGAGCGTGTCGGCGCTCTGCAGAGCGTCGACCACGACAGCTCGAGCGTGGCGGCGTCGGCGACGACCACGACGTCCCGAGCGCGGCCGAAACGCACAAATCGCGAACTCCGACGAGGAATTCGCGATTTCTACAGTCTATCGGGTGAGGGCGGACGGACTCGAACCGTCAACCAGCGGATTAAGAGTCCGATGCTCTACCATTGAGCTACGCCCCCGGTGTTCTCGGAGCAGCGCCCCGAGACAATCTATCGATCTTCAGTTTTCAGTGAGTCCGAAGGGATTCGAACCCCTGACCTACGGGTTCGAAGCCCGACGCTCTATCCAGCTGAGCTACGGACCCTGGTTCGGGCGCAGTAGATAGCGGGGTAAGTGCATGGGTGTCAAGCCCCAAGGCGCCACGCCCGTTGCTCGTGTCGTTGCGGCTGCGATCACACGACGAAGATCGTCGCTCGCTCCTGCGTCAAACGTAGCGACTGCGCGGCGGCTCACGTTCCGTGAGGGTAAGTGCGCGAACTCCCGTCGTGGCGCACCGCGCGGTCCTACCCACGAAAACCCTAAAATATCGGCTGGGTAGCTTGGTGATTGTCCTTTTCATCTGAACGGCGATCATCGTATACGTCGCTTCGATGTGATGAGGGATGCCCGTCGGGGTGTCTCCGATCTTCGCCGGGGAGGATGCAGTGTTCGTACGCTCGACTCGAATCAACTTGGTGCTCTCGACCGCGTTCCTCGTCCTGATGGGCGCATGCGGAAATCTTGGTGGCTGTGGCGCGTGTAGCGCTTCGCAACCACTGCCAGGCGGAAAGCTGCCGGCAGATCAGACCGTGGAAGGTGGCGCGCAGATCCGCGTCACGCAGGCCGGCTTCAAGAAGCTGACCGACATGCTCCCGGGATTGATCAACAACTCGCTCTCGAATGGCATCTGCATCCCCGCCGGATCCGCCGACGTCAGCATCATCGGCTTCTCTCTCGCGAGCGCCGAGTACTGCAACCAGAACTCCGGTACGGGTTGCACCAACGGCTGCAAGATCGGCGTCAACCTCAACGCGGCCCCCGCCGGCCTCGGCGTGCAGGTCACGAACCAGAACACGTTGCGCCTCAACGTCTCGACGGCGATCAACACCTCGATCCACCTCGACTTCTACGCCCTCGGCTTCCACGTCGATTCGTGTGACCTCGGCATCAACTCGAACAACCTCAACGGCAGCTTCGACATCGCGTTCGGCATCAAGCCGGCCGACGGCGAGCTCGACATCCACCTCGCGAACATCAACTCGTTCACGACGAACCTGAACTTCACGGGCTGCGGCATCCTCTCGAGCTTCGGCAACCTGGTCGCCAACCTGATCGACGCGATCCCGAACGCGCTGAAGGGCCTGCTGACCCCGCTGATCGATCCGTTGATCCAGAACTTCCTCCCGAACCCGCTGGGCGTGAAGGGCATGATGGACATCGGCGCGCTGCTCGAGGGCGTGTCCCCCGGCACCGAAGGCTTCATGGAAGCCCGCATCGTCCCGGGCGGCTACGTTCGCCTCGATGGCGCCAAGAAGGCGATGAGCCTCGGCGTGATCACCGGCATGAACGCCGACGAGGATCCGACCACGCGCACCGGCGAGCGCCCGGATCACATCCCGCTCGCGAGCGAGCCGAACCTGTGCGTGCCGCCGATGGCGCCGCCGCAGTTCGGCAGCCCGCCGGCGAGCCTGCCGATCACGTCGCGCTCCACGTTCACCCTCAACCCGGCCGGCGAGTTCGACGGCAACCCCGAGCCCACCGCGGACCTCGCGATGGGTATGTCGGAGACGATGCTCGATCTCGCCGGTCACCACCTGGTGACCTCCGGTGCGATGTGCCTCGGCGTCGGGACCTCGTACATCACCCAGCTCAACGTCGGCACGATCGGCCTCCTGGTCCCCTCGCTCAGCGAGCTGACCTCGGACACCGGCAAGGATCCGCTGCTGCTCGTGACGCGCCCGCAGAAGCCGCTCGACTTCACGATCGGCAACAACACCGCCACGTCGCCGGCGCTCAACATCGGCATCAACCACCTCGAGGTGGACTTCTACGCGTTCCTCTACGAGCGCTACGTCCGCGCCTTCACCCTCGATCTGACGATGAACGTCGGCCTCAACCTCGAGTTCGAGCAGATGCCGGGGATGCCTGCCAAGATCAAGCCCACGCTCGTCGGCATCTCGTCGCAGAGCGTGACGGTCAAGGTGCTGAACAGCGAGTTCGTCGCCGAGTCCGCGCAGCACCTCGAGATGGTGCTGCCCTCGGTGTTCGATCTCGTGACCCCGCTGCTCGGCAACATCCCGCCGATCAACGTGCCGTCGTTCGCCGGCCTGTCGCTGAACAACCTCTCGATCCAGCACGTGACGACCACGCAGGATGACTTCCTCGCGCTGTACGCCACGCTCGGCCCGAGCATGCTCGCCCGCCAGCTCGCCGGCACGGACGCCGTCGCCCGCCAGTCGGTGATGATGATGGACCAGCAGGTCGGCCCCGCGCCGTCGCAGTCGCACGGCGTCGCCAAGCTCGTCCGCGCCACCACCCCGGCGCCCGAGAAGATCCGCGCGGCGCTGACCAAGAAGAAGGGCGGCGAGATGCCCGAGGTCGTGTTCGATGTCGATCGCGTCGACGCGCACGGCCGCACGCTCGAGTGGCAGTACAACCTGAACGGTGGCATGTGGCACCCGTACACGCAGGTGTCGACCGGCCAGCTCGTGGTCAAGGACCCGGCGTTCGCGTGGCAGGGCAAGTACCTCATCGGCCTCAAGTCGCGCGTCAAGGGCGACTACCGCACCGCCTCGGACGAGACCCAGACCCCGGTGATCATCGACTCGGTCGGCCCCAAGGTCCTGACCGACAAGCTGACCTGGGACGAGGACACGCTGACCCTCCCGCTGTGGGACATCGTCAGCGAGCGCAAGGTCACCTACGCGCTCGGCAAGCCCGGCGAGGATTCGCCGCGCTCGTCGTGGTTCGCGGGCTCGCAGGTCCAGCTCTCGCGCGAGGAGCTCGCCGAGTACCTCGTCCATGACGAGCTCGTCGTGTTCGCGAAGGACGAGGCCGGCAACCTGACGATCGCCCTGGTCTCGCCGTTCCACGGCCAGCCCGGCACCTCGGGTTGCGCGTGCCAGAGCACGGGTGGCCCGTCGGCCGGTGGCATCGCGCTGACCCTCGTGGTCGGCTTGATGGTGCTCGGCCGCCGCCGCCGCCGCACGGTGACGCGCACGCTGAAGGCGTTCGCCCGCAGCCGCGCTGGTCACCTCACCGCGCAGGTCGTGGTGTGGTTCGGCGTCTCGGTCGTGATCTCGCTCGCGCCCGGTTGCTCGTGTGGCAACCCCTCGGACAAGTCGTGCGAGACCGCGGCGGACTGCGGCCCGGACTTCTGCGCCAAGGGCGAGCTGCCCTACTGCATCGACAACGAGTGCGTGTGCTCCGATGACATCCCGGCCGGCCGCGTCGGCCCGTACTCGGATGTCGCCGCGGGCAAGGACGGCTCGATCTGGGTCTCCGCATATGCCCAGTCGCACGGCGATCTCGTCGTCGCGCGCGTCGATCCGGGTCGCGTCCCGAACGAGGCGTGGGAGTGGGTCGATGGCGTGCCGGATGGTCCGGTGGTCGTTCCCGATTCGCACATCCGCGGTGGCATCGATGCCGCGGGCGCCGATGTCGGCATGTACACGAGCATCGCGGTCAACGGGAACGGGCAGCCCAGCGTGACGTACTTCGATCGCGACACCGGCTCGCTCAAGTTCGCGCAGAAGGTCAACGACGTGTGGGTCAAGCACACGATCCAGACCGGCACCGGCATGACGCTCGGCGAGTCCGGCGAGCTGATCGGCATGTACACCTCGCTCACGCTGCGCGCCGATGATGGCCGCCCGGGCGTCGCATACCTCGTGCACGTTCGCGACACGATGGGCGCGCGCGCCGAGGTCCGCTATGCCGCGGCCCAGACCGCGAACCCGACGGCGCCTGGCGACTGGCAGATCTGGAAGGTCGATTCGGCGCCGCTGCCTCCTGATGACCCGCAGAACCCCGAGGTCTATCCGCTGCCGAACTCGCTCGGCCTGTTCATCGACTCCGCCCGCCAGCCCAACCAGGCGCCGGTCGTCGTCTACTACGATCGCGTCCACGGCGATCTCAAGCTCTCGAAGTTCAACGCCACGTCGGGTCAGTTCGGCACGCCGAAGCTCCTCGATGGCAGCGCGAACATCGATGCGGGCTGGTCTCCGTCGGTGCAGGTCGATGCGACCGGCGTGGTCCACGTCGCGTACGTCGGCTCGACCAAGGATGACCTCAAGTACGTCACCGACGCGCTGAACGCGGTCCCCGAGGTGATCGACGATGGCTACCGGATCGTCGGCCAGACCGTCGATGGCCTGCCGAAGCCGGAGTTCCACTTCGTCGGCGACGATGCCTCGCTCATCCTCGCGAACGGCATGTTCCCGATGGTCGCGTACCAGGACGCGACGACGCAGGAGCTGCTGCTCGCCACCAAGCAGCAGAACGGCACCTGGACGCACACCAACGTCGCGGGTGCGGGTGATCCGTGGCCGGGGGCGTATGGCTTCTTCGCCTCGAGCGACCAGCGGCCCAACGAGCTGGTGATGTCCACGTGGGTCATCAACCAGCCGAGCGCGGATCCCTTCGACAACAACTGGGTCGAAGTGTTCGTGCGCCCGACCGGCATCCAGTAGCGCGGGCGGTCACCGACCGCGACCGTCACGACTCGAGGCGCGCTTCAGGCGCGCCTCGCGCAGTTTCGGACTCGTCCTAGCTCAGGGCGAGCAGACGGTCTCGACGAGCATCGCGCAGACCTCGTACGGGTCCATGTTCGCGGCCGGGCGACGGTCCTCGAAGTAGCCCTTGCCCGCGTTCGCGGCGGCCATCGGGATCCGGATCGAGGCGCCGCGATCGCTCACGCCGTAGCGGAACTGGTGGATCGAGCAGGTCTCGTGCTTGCCGGTCAGGCGCTCCTCGTTGAAGGCGCCGTAGACCTTGATGTGCTCCTCGTGACGCTTGCGGAGCTTCTCGCACGCGGCCTCGATCGCCTTGATGCCGCCATCGGCGCGGGTGGCCTTGGTGCTGATGTTGGTGTGGGCGCCGGCGCCGTTCCAATCACCCTTGATCGGCTTGGGGTGGAGCGTGGCACTGACCCCGAACTCCTCGCCGATCCTGTACAGCAGCCAGCGCGCGAGCCACAGCTGGTCTCCCATCTCGACGGGGCTGAGCGTGCCGAGCTGGAACTCCCACTGCGCCGGCATGACCTCCGCGTTGGTGCCGACGATCGCGAGGCCGGCCTTGATGCACGCCACGGCGTGGGCCTCGACGACGTCACGGCCGAACACCTCGTCGCTGCCGACGCCGCAGTAGTACCCGCCCTGCGGCGCGGGGAAGCCGCGCTCCGGCCACCCGAGGGGCTGGTTACCGTCGAAGAACGTGTACTCCTGCTCGATGCCGAACCAGGTGTCGTGCTCGGCGAACTTCGCCGCCACATCACGCAGCCGCGCGCGCGTGTTGCTCGAGTGGATGCTCCCGTCGGCGTTCAGCACCTCGCACAGCACGAGCACATCCTCGGGGCCGTGGAGAGGATCGGCGATCATCTTCACGGGCTTCAGCTGACAGTCGCTGAAGTGACCCTCGGCCTGGCTCGTGCTCGAGCCGTCGAAGCCCCAGTCCGGGAGCTGGTCGACGGACTTCAGCGGGCCGTCGACGATCTTGGTCTTGGAGCGGAGCTTGGCGGTCGGTTTCTGGCCATCGATCCAGATGTATTCGGCGCGGATCTTCGTCATTGGCCGACCCTACCAAAACGCGGACGACGGCGGAGCCATGCGCGCTCCGCGATCGAGGCGAGATCGACACGGCTGCAGGACGCGAAACGCTGCCGGCGGCGCTAGAGTTGCGTCATGCTCGTGAGCGACCTTCGCCTCGTCTGCTTCGAGCTGCATCGCCAGGAGTTCGCACTCCCGATCGCCCACGTGCGCGAGACGCTCGCCATGCAGCCGATCACCCGGGTGTTCCTGACCCCGTCCTGCCTGGCGGGAGTGTTCAACCTGCGCGGCGAGATCGTCCCGGCGATCGATCTCGGCCCGCTGTTCGGGCTCCAGCGCGCCTCGATCAGCGACGAGAGCCGGCTGGTCATCCTGAAGCACGAGGCCGGCGTCGCCGGCATCATCGTGGATCGTCTGTTCGAGCAGCGCAGGCTCGAGGAGGCCGTCGCGCCGCCGCCGCCGAACCTCGACCCCGCCGTCGCGGGCCTCCTGCTCGGGATCGCCAACACCCCCGACGGCATCGTGCGCGTGCTCGACGTGCAGGCCATCCTCTCGGTCGAGGCGCTCCGCGAGCTCGCGGGGCGCGCGAGCTGAACCGAGGATTCGGCCAGACCGACGTCGGTGCGGGTTGGAAGGGTCTTGGATTGACGACCTCCTGTCGCGCCCTTGACACGGTCTTGAGGGCGGATGCCTTACCAGTGGATCTGCCCAGTGGTTTCGGAGCGGGTCCGGCTGGCTGGCTGGGATCGCAGGGTTGCGATTCGTTTCCCGTGTTTCCTCGTTCCAGGAGCTTTCCCATGAAGACGAAGTTCGTGATTGCCAGTCTGACCACGCTCACCCTCGCGGGCACCGCCGTGGCCGATGACGCGACCGCGCCCGACGCTGGTGGTGGAGACGGCGCCGGTGCACCTGCGGTGGATCCTGCGGCACCTCCCGCCGAACCGGCCACCGCGGCCGTACGCTGGCCCGAGAACGTCTTCGATCGTCCGCTCACCTTGCCGAAGGCCGTGCTGCTCGTCGGCCCTGATCTGCTCGTCAGCAAGATCCTCACGGTCACGGCCACGTCCAGTAGCTCGTCGACCGTCGAGTCGGCCTACCTGACGGCGGGCTACGGCATCACCGATGATCTCGAGGTCAACACGCTGACCCCGACCTACGGCTTCACGCTCCACCCGAACGGGTCGGCAAAGGGCCCGCTCGACATCGGTGTTGGCTACAAGATCCTCCGCGGCGCCGCCGGCGGAAAGCTCGAGGTGATCGCCCGCGCCGTCGGTGGCTATGACCTCAACGCCGAGGCTGCGCGCCCGATCCGGATCGGCGTGCAGGTGCAGTACAACCTGACCCCGAAGGTCGCGGTGTTAACCCACGACGTCGGCCTCGGGAACCTCGGTCTCGTGATCGCCACCGCCGGTGATCCGAAGCCGATCGGCCTGACCGTTCCGGTGGGCATCGGCTTCAAGGCGACCCACGCGCTGTGGGTCGAGGCTGACACCAGCGTGATCCCGAACCTCAAGCTGAAGGACGGCGCGACCGTCACCATCGGCGACCTCACGCCGCTGTTCGTCACCGGCGTCTACAACGTCATGGACCGTCACCTCGATCTGATCGGCTACGCGGGATTCGGCGACCTCCAGAACGCGGGCGACACCGTGTTCTTCGGCATCGGCGCGCGCTACTACGCCGGCTCGCTGTAGACCAGATCACGCTCCACTTAAATAGGTCTTCGGCTCCCGGATGCTCAGAAGTTGGCGCAGCCGATCGCGTCGTCCTACGATCTTGTTCGTAAATGGGGCGGTCGATCGACCTTCGCCCACGTCCGTCACAAGGAGAACCGAATGGCACGCTTGTCCAAGTTACTGTTTGCTGCGACCGCGCTCGTGGCGGTACCACTCAACGCCTTCGCCGAAGGTGATGACACCGCGCCGGCCCCGGATGGCGGCGGTACTGGTGATGCCCCGGCCGGCGGAGATGGCGCTGCGGCGCCCGCGCCCGCGCCCGACGCCGGTGGTGGCGGCGGCGAGATGATGGGGACCTATACGAAGGAGACCTGGCCGCTGGCCGCGGTCGAGCGGCCGATCAACATCGCCAAGGGCATGATCGAGATCCGCGCCGACGTGTTCGTCAACCTCAGCAAGGATGCCGTCGCGAAGCCGTTCGCGATCGCACCGGACATCTACTACGGCGTCAGCGACAAGTTGATGGTGGGGCTGACCCACAATACGGGCCTCTGCCTCTCGGGCACCGACGGCGGTTGCGGCAAGGTCTACAACGACGTCGGCTTCGAAGGCGTGTTCTCGCTGAAGCGCGATGCGAAGATGGACCTCGCTGCGGCCGGTGGGCTCGAGCTCGCGTCGCTGGATCCGATGCTCGCGCGGCTCAACGTCGGTGTGCGCTTCAAGTATCGCGCCGGCAAGATCGGCATCTACGTCGATCCGAACCTCGGGCTCGGCCTCAACAAGCGCGACTCCGACCCGGTGACCGGCCTCGGCGGCAACAAGGAGGCCCTGAGCCTCCCGGTCAAGGTCGGCTTCCAGGCGACCCCGAAGCTCATGGTGCACGTGCGCACCGGTATCGCTGGCCTCGGCATCGGTCCGAACGCGGGCGCGCCGCTCAGCCACTTCGGCGATCTGTTCGTGATCCCGGTCGGCGTGGGCGCCCTGTTCGCGGTGTCGAACAAGATCGACGTCGGCGGCGAGTTCTTCTTCCCCGCCGTCGCCGGCTCGGACCTCGCGAGCACGGACCTCCGCGCCCTGATCATCACGGGCAACATTCGGCTCTGAGCGTCTCTCGCTCGCTTCGTATCTAGTCTAGTTCTGTCACGGGCATCGGTTCGCCGATGCCCGTGGTCGTTTCGGCTCGGCTCGGCTCGGGTCGGCTCGGCTCGGCTACCGCGAGCGCAGCCAGATCTTGCCCCACGGATCGAAGAACGCGGGCGTCTCGGCATCGAGGTGGAGCTCGTTCTCACCCATCAGCGGCTCGTAGCCCTTGGCGACGACCATGACGGTGTACGTGCCCGGGATTGGCACCGGCTGCTTGAGCTGCACCTCGCCCTGGGCGTTGGTTCGGCCCCACGACAGCACCTGATCGTCGAGCCGGTTGACGTCCACGGCCTGCGCCTTCACGCCCGGGCGCAGGATCATGACGAGCGCATCGCGCACGGGAGCCTCGCTCGCCGCATCGAGGACCTTCGACGAGATCCGCACGCCCTCCGCCGGCGCTTCCACCGCCGAGGGCTCGAGATCGCAGTCCGTGTGATTCTCGCGCGGCGTCCATCCGACGGTCGCGATCGCGAGCAGGCAGCTGGCCGTGGACAGCGGCCGCACGAGGCCGATCTGCGAGGTCTCGATCACCCCGCCCGATGGCGTGGTCCGCGTGCGGAACGCGGCCGCGATCCCCACGAGGCGGCCGTGATCGTCCACCACGGGTCCCCCGGAGTTGCCGTGGGTGATCGAGGCGTCGGTCTTGATGAAGTCCTTGCCGGCGGCACCATCCTCGCCGGTCCAGCCCTCGACCTGGCCCTCGGACAAGGTCAGCCCGCCGCCCCCGACATCGGGATACCCGAGCACCCACAGCCGCTGGCCCATCTTGACGTCCGCGGTCCGCGCCTCGGGCAAGGTCGCCCACAGGGTCCCGTTCGTCGGGTTCCAGGCCCGGCCGTCGAGATCGAGATCGCACTTGATGAGCGCGAGATCGAGATCGCGCTGCAGCTTGCTGCGGCTCGGGCGCCCCGCACACCACAGCTGCGGGGCGTGGTCTGGCTCGCTGAACCGGCCGATCACGAACACGTCGTGGAGCCGGCCGTCCTTGTCATGGATGACGTGATAGTTCGTGAGGATCGAGCCATCGGCGCCGACGATCACCCCGGAGCCGCCGCCGCGCGGCTTGATCCGGCCATCGACCAGATCGGCGGCGACCACCATCACGGTCGAGCCAAACGCCCGGGCCACGGCGTTGGGATACGTGCGCTGCGAGAGCACCCGGGTCTGCGGTACCAGCGGCAGACCGGTCTGGGTGGGGACGCGCAGGCTCGGGGCCACCACGTCCTCGATCCGTGACAGCTCCGAGGGCGAGCCGTAGATCGTGATCTGATAGATCTGATCGCGATCGATCGTGGCGTACTCGATCGCCGAATCGACGCGCGGGACATCGCCCTTCTGCGCCACGTGGGCGTAGCGGAACGCGGTGCGCAGCCAATCGTGGCCCGCGATCGAGCGCACCGCGCTGTCGTCGAGCGTGTAGAGCTCGCCCCAGCGCGTGCGCCGATCGAGCTCGAGGCCGGTGACGATGTTGCTCCAGGCCGGCTTCTTGTCGATCAGCACCTCGAGCCGCGCGCTCGGATCGAGCGACGAGGTGAACACCACGTTGTAGATCGTGCTCGCCTTGGTCGGCTGGGTGGCCAGCTCGTGGACGATCCGGGGCGAGTACGCCGGCACGGGCTCGGGGAGGAGCCACGCCTTGGAGTGCTCGAACACGAGGCCACGCTCGGAGAACGTCGTCGTCGGTGGTGTGACCAGATCCTTGTGCACCCGACCGGCGACCACGATGATCACGAACGCCAGCAGCAGCACGAAGATGTCGTGCCGGTGGTAGTGCGTCTTCAGCTCGGCGAGATCGGTGCGCGCTCGCTGGCGCAGCCGCTGGATCGCGGCGGCGGCGATCTGGACGGGGTCGAACTCCTCCTCGGCCTCGTCGGTGGGCGTCGCCGGCTCCTGCGGCGCGCCGGCGGGCTGCGGGAGCGCCTGGGACGAGGGGCGACCACCGGGGTTGGTGGGAGCGCGTCCCGGCTGTGAAGGAGCGCGGGTCCCCGGGACGGAGGCGGGGCGCTCGGAGGCAGGCGTCGTCCCCTGCTGCTGCTCGGCCGCGGCCTGCGCCTCGGCCTGGGCAGCGGCATCGGTGGCGAGCGCGCGGAGGATCCGATCCCGGGCCATGCGCACCGTGACGGCGGGATCACTCGACGTGGTCTCGGGGGGCGGTCCCTCCGCCGGCGGAACCGGGGCGACATCGGTCCCCTCCGCGGCGGCACGGCTGCGAGCGCGAGCAGCCTCGATCGCCGCACCCGCGGCGGCCGCGGCGACGATCGCTGCCCCTCCGGCGGACTCGATGTCGCCCACGATCTCGCCGACGATGCGGGCCGCCTCGAGCGCCGCGGCCTTCGGATCGGGCATCGACACCTGCGGCGCCGGGACAGGCGGCGGTGGAGCTGGAGCGGGCTCGATCGTGGGAAGTGGCGCATCGCCAGCCTCGAGCGGCCACTCGGGGGACGGCATCTGCTCGTCGAGCTTCACCGTCGACGCGCGCGGCGGGCGCTCCGACGGCTCCGCGACGAGCGGAGGATCCGTGACCTGCGGCTCGGGTGCGCTGGCTTCACGCGCGCTGACTTCGGGCGCGCTGACCGCGGGCGCCATGACCTCGCGCGCGCTGACCTCGGGCGCGCTGACCTCCGGCGCGCTGACCTCCGGCGCGCTGGCCTCCGGCGCGCTGGCCTCAGGCGCGCTGGTCACGGGCGCGCTGATCTCGGCGTCCGGATCGGGCGTGGCCCCCGTTGGTTCCACCACGTCGGGGCTGCCGGCGACGGGAGTCTTGCGCGATCGGCGCGGCTTCTTCGGCTTCTTGTCGCCGGTGGTCACGGCTGTCTCCGGAACGGAGAGGCCGCGAGGAGGCGCTGCGCCGCGAACCAGGTGATCGCGAACACGCCACTCGCGAACAGCGCCGCATAGCCCACGGCGCGCCACGGGTGCTGGGCCATCCCGGTCGCGTCGATCCACTTCTCGACGACGCTGAACCCACCGTTGAGCCCGGCGGCAAACAGCAGGCCGAGCATCACGAGCAGGCCGCGGAGCGACGCGCGACGCTGCGAGAACTTGGCGCGGCCCATGACGTACCCGAGCGCCCCCGCGAACGAGGCGTGCGCGAGGGTGGTGACCACGGCCTTGGCGGCCGCGTGCGAGAGATAGACCTGGTGGCCCTGGTCGGAGAGGCGGTGGTAGTTGACCCACACCGCATAGCCGGTGCCGCAGGCCATCATGTAGACGATGCCGTCCATCGGCTCGTCGAACTCGCGCGAGACATAGATCGTGTAGCGAACGACCGCGTACTTGCACATCTCCTGGGCGAGGCCCGCGATCAGCACCGCGTAGAGCACGCGATCGAGCGAGAACGGATCGATCCCGTGCATCTCGAGCGCGGTGGGCGGCACCGCGGTGTACTGCACGAAGTCCGCGAGGGGCCCCGCAATCAAGGCGCCCAGGACGCAGACCCCGGCCACCAGCTGCTTGGGCTCCGGCTCGTGGCGGTCCATCAGGTAGAAGAAGCCGAGCCAGAACAGCGCGGGGATCCCGGCCATCAGCGCGGCCAGGACCGGACCGAGGTGGACCGCGTGGTGGATGCCCGAGACCAGCTCGATCAGCCAGGCGATCAGGACGAACCCCACGAGCCCGGCGATCAGCACGAACTTGCTGCCAACCAGGACCCGGGCTCGCCGGAGCGACCACCGCGGCCTACGCATTCCGAAATCTTACGCTGCCGGCGCCTGGCGCGCAGGTTCACAGGCTCCTAGAATCCGCCAAGCAGGTTCCATGGCCAAAAATCGAGGATCCGACGCGCAGTTGCTCACCATTCACGAGCTCGCGGTCTACCTGCACCTCGACGAGGCAACGGTCACCAAGCTGGTGGCCGCAGGGAAGATTCCGTCGGTCCAGGTCGATCGGCAGTGGCGCTTCAAGCGCGCCCAGATCGATCAGTGGATCGAGGAGCAGCTGGTCGGCGACGACGAGAGCTTCGCGGACGTCCCCGACGGGATGAAGGTTCCCCTCGAGGAGCTGCTCCCCGAGCAATCGATCATCCCCACGCTCCGGGCCCGCACGCCGGTCGGCGTGATCGAGGAGCTCGCGGCCCGCGCGTACACCAACGGCTGGCTCGTCGACAAGCCGTGGTTCGTCGGTGCCGTCGTCGAGCGCGAGTCCCTGTCGTCGACGGCGATGGAGGGCGGCGTCGCGTTCCTCCACACCCGCGCCAAGGACAAGGGCAAGATCGGCCGGCCGTTCGTGGTGGTCGGCAGGTCGTGGGAAGGGATCATGTTCGGGGCGCCCGACAACAACCCGACCTACCTGTTCTTCCTCCTCGGGCTCAAGTACGACCGTCTCCACCTGCCGATCCTCGGGCGCCTCGCCCGGGCGCTCCGCAACCCGGCCACGATCGCCAAGTTGCGCGCGCTCAGCTCGCCCGATCAGGTCCGGGCCGTCCTCCTCAAGGAGGACGCCGAGGTCCGCGGTGGTCGCGTCGACGAGTTCCAGCATTCGTCCGCGTTCGCCCCCAAGCTCGACCGGCAGCTCCGGCTCCGGGCGATCCGCCGCCTCCAGTCCCAGAAGAAGGCCGAGGTCACCACCGCCGAGAAGCGCCAGGCGGCGCTCGACGGGGGCCGGGGCAAGAAGAAGGGCCGCGGCAAGGCCGCCAAGCCGTTTATCCCGTCCCCGGCGCTGCCGGTGGCCACGGTGGCCCCCAAGGTCGAGGCGGCGGCGCCCAAGGCACCGGCCAAGGCCGCCGGGAAGCCGATCGTCCGACCGGCCGCCAAACCCAAGCGCTGACGCCGGCGCCGGCGCGGCAATTGTCACGCGCGGTTTCGCCGCGGGTTGCTATGGTTTCGGGATGGGGCGCACAGCCCTGTATCGCGATCCAGTGCCGTTTCGACCCGCGCGGGCAGAGGTTCAACTCGAGCCCGACGCCCTGCAGATTCGCTTGCCCGACAACCGGTGGCAGCGGTTCTCGCTCGATGGCTGCACCCCGACCGCCAGCGATGGCTTCGTCGCGGCGCGGATCGATGCCCGCTCCGAGCGGAGGTTCGTCCGGATGCTGAGCCTCGAGCAGCGCCACGCGCGGATCGTGGTGATCACGCCGCCCGATCAGGGCGCGGTCGCCCCGAACGTGGTGCGGGTCCCCGAGGCTCCGCCCGAGGCTGCGATCGTCGACGCCAGCGAGTTCGACGCGCTCGCCGACTGGGTGCTCGGGGGCGGCCGGCTCGCCGCGTGCGCGATCGTGGATCTCGCGCGCCTCGCCGCGATCGCCTCGCCGCAGTTCGCCGCGGTGATCGGCGAGGTCGCTGCACAGCGCGCGCTCGAGCTCGTGTGGGCCGCGCGCGGGCCGCTACGCGGTGGCTCGGATCTCGACACCGCCCTGCAACCCCTCGCCGACGCCGCCCGGCACTCGCAGCGGGCCGCCGAGGCCCTGTTCGCCGCGCTCGCCCACGTGGCGGGCGCCACGCGCCGCCGTCGGCGTGGCTAAACTGGCGCGGCCGGATCGTGCGAGGTAGCTTCGCGGGATGCGGACGGCGCTGGTCGCGATGATCGCCCTTTTCGGGGCCGCCGGCTGCCAGAGCGAGGACGTCTCCCGCGAGCTCGGAGCGCGGTGCGCCGCGTCGCGTGACTGCGACGACCGCTGCCTCCCGCCGGGTCAGGACTATCCGGACGGGTTCTGCACGCTGAGCTGCAACACCACGAACGAGTGCCCGATGTCGGCGTCGTGCGCGGATCGCGAGGGCGGCGTGTGCCTGTTCGATTGCGCGGTCGATGCCGACTGCGCGTTCCTCGGCGCGGCGTGGACCTGCAAGGACACGGACGCACGCGAGGCCGAAGGGAACATCAAGGTATGTCGCGGCGATTGATCTCCAGGAGCTCGCTCGTCGGTGTGCTCGCCACGCTGCTCGCGGTGGGCGTGGTGCAGGCGGAGCCCTCGGTGACCGCAGCCGCAGATCCCGCCGAGGAGATCGGCGATCAGGCGATCGGCGCCGAGACCGGGATCGCCGGTGGTGGCCGGGTCACGCCGGGTGGGCTGCGCGTGGCCGGGCACTACCTGTACCAGCTCTCGGCTTCCGACTGGTTCGATGGCACCGCGGCGTTCACCTTCGGTGGTGGGAGCGCGGCGTGCTTCCGTGATCGGATGGACACGATGGTCTGCGATCACGGCTTCACGGATGGCCGCGGCGTCGAGATCTCCGCCGGCGTGCGCCGCATGTTCGCCGCGCAGGGCGCGTTCCGCCCGTTCGCGCGCGTCGGCGTTGGCATCGAGCTGGTGCAGTTCGCCGACGATGACGTGAGCGGCGTGGCGATCCCGCTCCACCTCGGTGGTGGCGTGCGCGCGCGGGTCGCGCCCAGCGTGGCGATCGTCGCGCAAGGCGAGCTCGTCCTCGGTCTCGGACGGTTCGGCGACGCGCTCGGGCTCGAGCCGCAGGTCGGCCTCGCCGTCACCGCGGGCGCCGAGTTCCGCTTGCGATGAGCTCGCGCGCGCCGCTCGTGCTGGTCACGTGCGCGTGGTTCGCCGCGGCGGCGTGCGGGCGCGAAGCGAAGTCCTCGACCTCGTTCGCGGTGACGGTCACCGCGGAGGGCGTGCCGGTCGGCGCGCGCGTCGTGCTGTTCGATGCCAGCGGGGCGCAGCTCCACATCGGCAAGATCGATCTCTATGGCCAGCGACAGGGCGCGGCCGCGTGCGCGATCGCCGCGGACGTCGTCGGCTCGTGGGATGGCCTGGTCCTCGGCACCGGCCGCGCCGAGGTCCCGGTGGGTGGGGATGCCTGCGCGCCTTCCCCCGCGATCCCGTACGGCGTCTACAAGGTCCTCGCGTACCGCGGGATCGAGTTCGAGCGCTGGGAGGGCACCGTGGATCTGTCCCGCGGGCGAGGTCGCGTGGAGCTCCAGATCCCGCTCGAGCGGGCGTGGACACCCCGGGGTACGCTCGCCGCCGATCTCCACGTCCACGCCGAGGCCTCGAACGATTCGACGATGCCCAACGAGCAGCGCGTGCTCGCCCAGGTCGCCGGCGGCATCCAGGTGATCGCGCTCGCCGATCACAACACCAACGGCTCGCTCGCGCAGCCGATCGCTGCGGCAGGCCTCGAAGGCGTGATCGCCGCGGTCGCCTCGAACGAGCTGACCTCCGAGACGATCCACCTCGGGGTCTACCCGGTGACGGTGGACCCGAAGGCGCCGCGCGGTGGAGCGCCGACCGAGGCGGTCGTGAAGCCCGCCACGCCCGCGCAGCTGCTCGACCTGGCGCGCAAGCTCCCCGGCGAGCACGTGGTCCAGGTCAACCATCCGCGGTTCCGGGTCACCGCGCTCTACGACGTGCTCGGCTGGGACGGCATCAGCTGGCCGCCGCCGTTCCCGGTGATGTTCGATGCGGTCGAGGTGCTCAACGGGTTCACGGCGTTCAACGTGCCCGGCGATCGCCGGTTCGACGACAGCGTGCGCGACTTCTACACGATGATCGATCACGGCCACCCACTCGCGCCGCTCGGCAGCAGCGACACGCACGACTTCAACTGGAACCACGACGGGCTCGCGCGCACCTACGTGTTCGTGCCCGACCCACGCACCAAGCCGTTCGACGAGGCCGCCTTCATCCACGGCATCCTCTCCCGCCGCGTCGTCGCGACCACTGGGCCCTGGCTCGAGGTGAAGGTCACGGCGGCGCAGGGCTCCACGCCCGCGGCGGGCCCGGGGCAGTTCCTCCACGCCACTGGCACTGTGTGGGTCGAGGTCACCCTCGCGCAGGCGCGGTTCGTCCATGTCGACAAGCTGAAGATCACCGTCGGTACGCCGACCGGGCCGGCCGTGCTCCAGACGCTCGACGTGCCGCCCAACGCCCGCGACTTCCACTGGGCCGGCGCGATCCCGATCGGCGCGGTCGATACGTGGCTCGGGGTCACCGCCGATGGAGATACCGCGATGCCGCTCGAGCAGACCGGGACGTATCAGCGCGACAAGTGGAAGCACCCCGGCGTGACGCCGTTCGCGATCGCGAGCCCGATCCTGATCGACGCCGACGGGGACGGGCGCTGGCACCGCGGCGACGGCGATCTGATCGCGAACTGAGCTACTTCGTGACGCCCTTCGGGAGCAGCAGCCAGTACTTCCCCGGGCCGCCCATCCGGCCACCACGCTCCGCGGCGGCGACGTCGTCGCCCCAGTAGATGTCGCCCCGTACGGGGCCGAGGATCCCGCCGCCGGTGTCCTGCGCGATCAGGAGCTGGCGCCATGGCGACGCGCCAGGCTTGCCGATGTTCGGCGCCCGGGTGTCGACCCAGATCGGCGTCGAGTGCGCGATGAACGCGCGATCCACCGCCATCGAGCGCTCCGCGGTGAGCACGACCATCTGCGAGCCGACGGCACCGGCGAGCTTGGACTCGCGGAAGAACACGTACGAGCTCGATTGATCCACGACCTCGTCGAACTTCCCCGGGTGATCGACGAACCACTTGCGGATGCCCTGCATCGTGCCGCTGCCCGGCGCTGAGAGCTCGCCCATGCTCTTCAGCACGCCACCGACGCCGCGATACGCGCGGCCGTTCTTGCCCGCGAACTCGAGCCACACGGTGGTCCCATCGTCCATCAGCGCCTTGGCCGAGCCCTCGATGTGCGCGAACAGCACGTCGACGGCGTCGTCGGCGTACATCAGCTCGAGACCTTGCCCGGCGAGGGCGCCCTTGCGGATCTCGGCGCGCGTCGGATAGGGCGCGACCTCGCCCTTGGCGTCGAGCTTTCCCCAGATCCGCCGGCCGTGCGAATCCGGGATGTGCTTGGACAGATCGATCATCACCAGATCCTTGGGCCGGTCGTAGATCGGGATCTGGTACTTGCCGCCCTTCTTCCGCGAAGCGTGGATCTGCTGGACGTTGTAGCCGGTGAGCTTGCCCTCGGCGCCCGCCTTGCCGGCGGCGCTCCACGGCACGAACTCCGCCTCGAACATCGCCTTGGCGCCGGCATCGTCACCCGGCTTGACCTTGGCTGCGGCGGCGCACGCCTTCCGCCACTGGCCGGCCTTGCCGCCGTGACCATCGTGACCGATCGGATCGGCGTCCTTCATCGCCGCGAGCGCCGAGCACGACTGGAGGAACGACGGCACGGCCTGCGCGAGCTTGTCGTCGGCCCAGCCGGGTAGCTCGCTGAACTTCACCTTGGTCAGCGTGAGCGCATCACGCGGCGCCGCGGCGGGTGCGTCGGGATCTGCGCACACGCACGGTGTGTCCGCATCGGGTGCGGCCCGGGCGATAGAGAACGAGCTCAACAACGCGAGGGTGACCGGCAGCGCACGCATCCCTGGAGGGTGACAACGTGCGAGCGTCCGCGCAAATTCCCCGACCTCAGCGCAGGTACCGCACCGACAGCGCGACCTCGACGTGATCGCGCTCTTGAAGATCCGGCGTCGTGAACGTCCCCGCAAGAGACAGCCGGCGATCGAGGGCGAACCACACCCCAGCGGTCACGGGGGTGCGGCGGGTGAACCAGCTGACCCGCCGCTCGCGGCCCGGATCGGTGAGGATGATCGTCGCGAGCCCGGTGGACGCATGGGCCAGCACGCGCGGCCCGAGCTGGAGCGCGACGCCCACGGGCAGCTCGAACGCGGCGGAGCGCTCCGGGCCGAGGCTGGCCGCGAGCTGTCGACCGAGCGGTCCGGGCAGCCACGGCGAGCCGGTGAACACGGCGACGACAGGGGTGATCCGGTAGCGCGCGGCGGCCCCGGCGACCAGCTCGCCATCACCCGCCGCATCCAGATCGAAGGAGGCGGCGAGGCTCACGCCGATCGCGAGCCGGCCGCAGGCGTAGAGCTCGCTCGATGCAGACACGGTCAACAACCCCGCGGTCCCCGGCGCATCGACGACGAAGGCGTACTCGGCCCCCACGGTGAGCCAGCGCGCCACCCCGAACGCACCGCCCGTGCGCCCGATCGGGTCGGTGCTTCGCACGGTGGTCCCGAGCGAGCTGCGCGCGGTCCAGGCGATCCCGAGAGAGCCGCGCGCGGCCCACTGCCCACCGTCGAGGGTGAGGGGGCGTTCGAGCTCGCGCGGCTCGGCCGCCGCCGTGCCGGCAACGAGCATCGTCAGGAGCAGCGCTCGGATCACGCGCGGAGACGATCGCGCATGCGCGCCGAAACGACAACGCTCAGGGTGGGCGCTTGAGCATCACGTCGTCGATCGCCGCGTCGAGCACCGCGGCCGTGAACGGCTTCTCGAGGAACGCGTCGGGCTCCTCGTCGCCACCCTCGCCCCGTGAACGGTCCGAATAGCCCGACATCAGGATGATCGGGCACCGGGGGAGCAGGTGCCGCGCGATCGCGAGGACGTCGTAGCCGCTGCGCCCGGGCATCACGACATCGAGGATCACGAGGCCGAAGGCCTGGTCGCGCAGCCGCGCCTCTGCCTCGATGCCATCCGCCGCGAGCACCACGGTGGCACCGCGGCGTTCGAGGAGGCGGCGCACGGTGGCGCGGACGGAGGGTTCGTCATCGGCGATCAACACGCGCAGCCCGGCGAGCTTGGCCGCGGGTGGCGCACCCGAGTCCTGACGCGGCCGCGGCGCTTGCGCACCGGCGACGATCGGGAGGCGGACGGTGAACCGCGCCCCGCGTCCCGGCGTCGAATCGACCTCGATATCCCCGCCGAGGCGGCGCACGATCCCGTGGACGGCCGAGAGCCCGAGGCCGTGGCGCTCGGGGCTGGTGGAGAAGAACGGCTCGAAGATCTTCGCCAGGATCGCCGGTGACATGCCGGCTCCGTCATCGGCGACCTCGAGCTGCCAGAACGGCTCACTGTTGTGGAGGAGCACGCGGGTCGACAGCGTGATCTTCGAGCTGTTCGCATCGGAGGCGTTGCTCACGAGGTTCGAGACCACCTGGCGGAGCAGGCCCGGATCGGCATCGACGACGACGCGCCCGGCGCCGCGGGAGATCGAGAGCTGCACCGCAGGACGGATCATCCGCGTCAGCGCCTCCGCGCTCTCGCCGAGCATCTCGTCGGGATCGAGGCGCTGCATCACGAACCGACCGCGGCCCGCGTACGCGAGCATCTGGCGGGTCAGGTGGGCCATCCGCTGGGCAGCGGCTTCGATCCGGCGCAAGGCATCCCGGGTTCCTTCGCCGATCCCGGGCTCCTCGCGTGCGGCGCTCGATTCGGCGAGCACGCCCACGAGGAGGTTGTTGAAGTCATGAGCGACCCCGCCCGCGATCAGGCCGAGGCTCTCGAGCCGCTCCTTGGCCGACGACTTCTCCTCGGCATCGGCGCGGGTGCGCGCGGCGGCCTCGGCGGCCTTCCGGGCGGTGATGTCGATCGCGAACAGCTGGAACACCGCGCGGCCCTCGGCCTCGATCGCCGAGATCACGAACTCGGCCGTCCGACGGCCCTGGCTGGTCTCGAACTGGAGCTCGTGGACCTGCTCGCTGCGCAGCCGCGAGGAATCGAGGATCCGCGCGAGGTCGTTGTCGAGCAGGAGCTCACCGACCGGGCGGCCCACCACCAGGGTCGCGAGCTTCTCGAACATCCGCTCGGCGGCCGGATTGAGCGCGATCACCTCTCCCGAGGCCTCGAGGAGCAAGGCCGGAACGGGGATCCGTTCGAACACGACGTGGGAGGTGATGGGGGGCATCTGCTAGGGAGCGGACCGATTCGGACGGGCTGTTCAGGACAGGTCCGCCGCGAACGTTCTAGACAGGATCCGACCACGATCGGCGGTTCAACAGTGAAGCCCGGGGTACTCCCTCGGGATGGCCTCGGGTAGCCGCGAAACACTGTAAAGGGTTCGCGTACTTGCGCGCGATTGTGACAGCGTGGTACGGCTGACTCCGCCGTGCCCTCGCTCGATCGCGCTGCCATCGATCCGGATGCGGATCGCGTGGTCCGCAAGCTGACCCGTGCCGGGTACAAGGCGTACCTCGTCGGTGGCTGCGTCCGCGACCTCCTGGTCTCACGTACGCCGAAGGACTGGGATGTCGCGACGAGCGCGACCCCGAACGAGATCAAGGCGACGTTCCGGAACTCCCGGATCATCGGGCGCCGGTTCCGTCTCGCCCACGTGTTCTTCGGCTCGAAGATCATCGAGACGTCGACGTTCCGCGCCCCTCCCCGCGAGGGCGAGGAAGACGATCTCCTGATCCGCCGCGACAACGTGTTCGGCACCGAGACCGAGGACGCGCGGCGCCGCGACTTCACGATCAACGGCCTGTTCTATGACGTCGAGAAGGAGCAGGTCATCGATCACGTCAACGGCCTCGCGGACCTCGACGCGAAGCTGATCCGCACGATCGGGGACCCGGAGGTCCGGTTCCAGGAGGACCCGGTCCGGATGCTCCGCGCGGTCAAGTTCGCCGCGCGCCTCGACTTCGGCTTCGAGCCGGCGACCTGGCGAGCCTTGCTCCGCTGGCGGGGCGAGATCAGCAAGTGCGCGCCGCCTCGCCTGCTCGAGGAGATCCACCGGCTGATGCGTGGCGGTGCAGCGCGGCGCTCGTTCGAGCTCCTCGTCGAGACCGGCTCCCTCGCCGTGCTGTCCCCGTACCTCGCGGGGCTGCTCGAGGGTCCGGGCGCACCTTCCGTGGCGCCGGCGGTGACGACCCAGACCATGCCGCGCCCGACGGTCGCCCGTGTCGAGTACGTCGACGAGGATCCCGCGGAGCACGATCCCGATGACCCGGACGAGCTCGCGCGCATGGCGGCCGCCGCAGCGAAGGCCGAAGGCGCGACCGGATCCGACGACGACGATGACGACGCAGACGACGCGGACGATGACGACGACGCGCTCGAGACCGAGCTCGACGCCGAGGAGCAGGCCTGGCATCGCGTGTGGGCCGACGAGCCGGTCGCCCGCCCCGCCGCCGCCGCGCCGGTTCGCCTGTCGTTCGCCCCCACGACGCCTGACCTGGTCAAGCGGCGCGAGCTGGCGTGGAACACGCTGAACGGCATCGACAAGGCGGTCAAGGACGGTCGCGACCCCTCCAACGCTGTCGCGTTCGGCGCCCTGCTCGCGCCGTTCGTGTTCGGCGGCGACGAGGTCCGCGCCGGCGACCTCCACGGCGCGATCCAGGAGCTCGCCAACCCGATCATCGTCCAGCTCCACGTCACGCGGAAGGACAGCGAGCGGCTCCGCTACATCCTCGTCGCCCAGAAGCGGCTCCAGGCCGCGAAGAAGAAGGGTGGCCAGGCCGAGCTCGCGGGAGGCCGGGAGCTGATCGACGACGCGGTCCTCCTGTTCGAGCTCCTCGAGCGCGCCGCCGGCCACGAGGTCACCGAGCTGCCGGCCGTCTCCGCGGTCGCCGAGGGCCGTGACGACGAAGACGGCGAGGACGACCCGAACAACCCGCGCAAGCGCCGCCGTCGTCGCCGCGGCGGCCGTCGTCGCTAGTGAGCCGCAAGCTCGATCAGAAGCTCGTCGAGGAGCTGGTCGATGCCGGGTCCCGCGAGCACTACGCCGACGCGGCACTCTATGACCACGAGTACCGGCGCCGGCGCGCCGACGTCACGTTCTACCGCGAGCTGGCGCAGCGACGACTTGGTGGCCCCGGGCGGATCCTCGAGCTGGGGGCCGGCTCGGGTCGGGTGACGGTGCCGCTGGCCCGCGACGGCCACCAGATCGTCGCGATCGATCAATCGCCGGCCATGCTCGCCGCCCTGCGTGCGCGGGTGGGGAGCCTGCCCGCCACCGTCGCCTCTCGGATCACGGTGCTCCCCGGCGAGCTGTGTACGTTCAAGGCGCCGGGGAAGTTCTCCCTGGTGATCGCGGCGTTCAATGTCCTCGAGCACCTCTACACCCGGGGCGAGCTCGACGCCTGCCTCCGCCGCGCCGCGGCCCACCTCGCCCCCGGCGGGGCGTTCGCCTTCGACGTGCAGCTCCCCGATCTGGCCTGGCTCAACCGCGATCCGAACAAGCGCTGGGCGAAGACCCGGTTCACCGATCCAACGACGGGCCGCGCGACCTATTACTCGACGAACCACGACTACGACGCGGTCAACCAGATCGCGCTGATCCGCATCTACTACGACCCGGTCGATGGCCGCGGGCCGTCCCGGATCGTCAAGTTGACCCAGCGGAAGTACTTCCCCGCGGAGCTCGAGGGGCTGGTCGCCCACGCCGGACTGCGGGTCGCGGCCCGCTATGGCGATTTTTTTTGGGGGGCCCTCGATGGGGGGGCCGAGAGCCAGGTCCTCGTCTGCGAGCGCGCGGTTCCTCGTCGAAAACTGCCCCGCGGCAGGTGATCCTCGACGAGGAATTCTCGTTTCCCGACGAGGATTTAGATCATTTCGGATCCTCGTCGAGAAACGAGTTATCCACAGGCGTTTCCCGACGAGGAAATCTGCCCCAGGGCACCCCGGGCGATTCCTCGACGGAGATCTGCTCGGTCTCCGACGACGATTTTCTCGCGATAACCAGCGACGGCTGTCAGATGCCTGCTGTACGTTCGCGACCCCAATTACCCTAGGGAGGGTTCAGATCATGGGTGAGAAGATCGCGAAGACTGGTATCAAGCGTGACAACGACCTGATGTACTACATCAAGACCGGCGACGTGTGGGCGACGCCCCGCAAGAAGCCCGGCATGCCGAAGGGCAAGGCGCAGAAGGTTGCGGCCGCCGGCATCGAGATGGACTACAGCAAGTACCTCTACTACCTCGACGGTGACGGCGACGTCGCTCGCAAGGAGCGGCAGGTCGGTGGCAGCAAGCGCAAGAAGACTGCGAAGGCTGCTCCCGCGAAGAAGGCGGCTGCCAAGAAGCCCGCCGCGAAGAAGCCCGCCGCGAAGAAGGCGGCCAAGAAGGCCCCGGCCAAGAAGGCCGGCGGCAAGAAGGGCAAGAAGAAGTGAGCCCTGACGCTGGGGCTGTCCCGGCGTCCCTCACGGCTTCTGCGCTCGTCTACGGCTACCAACTAGCTACGGCTTACTAGCTTCACTTGTGTTCGAAGGGCTCGTCGTCTCGACGGGCCCTTCGGCGTTTCGGACTCCCGGCATTTCGGGCGCCGGATCCGAGCAGTGGGGTGGGGATTGCGGTAGCATTTCCGTGAGGTGGTGATGCTTTCGCAGTCACGCGGGCTTCGGCTCGCGCTGGTCCTCCTGATGAGCCTTGGATACGTGGCCTGGCATGGTCACGATCACGTCGCGTACGCCGGTGATGACGACGAGGAAGACGGCGGCGGCGATGACGATGGCGGGGATGACGGCGGCGGCAAGGGCGATGAAGGCGATGAAGGCGACGAGGAGGACGACAAGGACCAGCCTCCGGTCACCTCCGGCGGCCTGTTCAACCTGAAGACCTATCCGGTCCGCGAGCTGTCGCGCCCGCTGACGATGACCCAGGGCATCTTCCAGGCCCGGATCGGCGTCGGCGTCGATATCAGCGCGCAGAGCGCGTTCGAGAGCTTCGGCCTCAACGCGGAGGGTCGCTACGGGTTCCGGGACAACGTCACTGGGCTGTTCGGCCTGACTGACGGCTTCAACTTCAAGCAGTTCGGGTTCTACGCGGGCGTCGAAGGGGCGCTCGCGTACGACCTCATCGACTTCCGCACGGCTTTGCGCATCAACCGGCCGGCCTCCGCCGAGATCTGTATGGCCGATGGCATGGGCACCGGAACACCGCCGTGCCCTAAGGACGCGATGGGCGCGGAACTCCCCAACAAGCCAACCGGCAAGTACAACGCCGGCAAGGTGAAGGCTTCCATCGATATCGGCTTCCCGTTCCGCTACGTGGCGAAGCCCGAGATCGCGATCATCGCTCTCGACACGCTGATGAGCATCGACCTCGACGGCAGCAAGCCAGATCTCAACCCGTCGCTCGGCATCGCGACCAACCCGATCGCGGCGCTCTCGGTCGTCATCTTCGCGCAGCTCCAGATCGCCGACTTCAACACCGACGCCGGATTCTTCACGGTGCCGGCCACGGCGCGCGTTGAGTTCTCGCCGAGCCAGAAGCTCGACCTAGGGCTCGAGTTCACGTTCCTCAACGTGAAGCCGCCCGAAGGGCAGAAGTTCTACGACAGTCGCTTCCTGACCTTCTTCCTGCAGTTCCGAGCCGGAAAGTAACCGTGTGAAAGTCTGCCCCCGCTGCTTCACGCGATTTCCCGACGGGGAGCGGTTCTGCCTGCATGACTCGGCCGTGCTGGTCGAGGAAGACGACATCGCGCGGCTCGGCACGTCGATCGGCAACTACCGGCTCGACAAGATCCTCGGCCGCGGCGGCATGGGCACGGTCTACGCGGGCGAGCACGTCTACATCAAGAAGCCGGTGGCCGTTAAAGTTCTGCATCCGCAGTTCGCGCGGTACCAGGAGGCGATCCACCGCTTCCTCCGCGAGGCCCGCGCGGCGACCTCGATCAACCACGCCAACATCGTCGACGTCACCGACTTCGGCATCATGGCCGATGGTCCGGTGTACTTCGTCATGGAGTACCTCGAGGGCAAGAGCCTCGAGGATCTGATCGAGAAGGACGGCGCCGTCGAGCTGCACCGCGCGCTCAACGTGGCCAACCAGATCGCCCTCGCGCTCGAGGCGGCGCACGCCGTCGGTGTGATCCACCGGGACCTCAAGCCCGACAACATCATGCTGCTGAAGAAGCCCGGGCGACGTGACCTCGTCCGCATGGCTCCCGACCAGACCTGGATCACCGAGCGCGAGGAATCGTACGACTTCGTGAAGGTCCTCGATTTCGGCATCGCGAAGGTCCTGATCCAGGACGAGCTGATGGCGGAGACCGTCCAGGGTGCGGTGTTCGGCACCCCCGAGTACATGTCTCCCGAGGCCGCCCGCGGCGAGGACGTCGACCACCGCGCCGATGTCTATTCGCTGGGCGTGATCATGTTCGACATGCTGTGCGGTCGCCCGCCGTTCGAGGCGCCGCAGTCGAGCGAGGTGCTCTCGATGCACATCCACACGAACCCGCCGTCGCCGCGCGAGTTCGCGCCGCACCGCGAGATCACCGAGATGGCCGAGGGCGTGATCCTGCGCGCGATGATGAAGGATCCGAACAAGCGCTACCAGAACATGGGCGAGATGCGCAAAGACCTCGCCCAGGCGTACGGCTCGATCAGCTACCGCCGCCAGGGCGCGCCACCCGCCGGCATCGCGCCACGCGGCGAGGAAGCCCGGGCCGCGAAGAAGCGGCTGACCGAGGAGCTCGACGAGTGGATCACGAGCGACGCCTCCGGGCTGTCCGTCGAGCAGGCGCGGATGCTCGCGCTCGTGGAGACCGCCGAGAAGGCGTTCACGCCGACCTCGATGTCGCCGCAAGAGGCGGAGAAGCTCGCCAACGCCCTCGACCGCGCGCTCGACGACGAGGAATAGCGGAGCGTGACGCACCGCGTGCGTGCGCGTGGTGTACGAAGTCTGCACGGTCTGCACGGTCTGCACGGTCTGCGCGGCCTGCAGCTCCGCGGTACAGCACGAGGGCGCTTTCGCGCGACGAGGGGATTGTCGAACCCGCGGGCTGGCATGCTACGGTGAGTCAGATGTCCGCGAATGTTGGTAACCAGTCGGGTCAGCTCACCCTGCGTCGGGACGTCAAGTTCAACGGTGTCAAAGTCTTCTCCGCCACGATGGTCGCCGATCGAGAGCAGCTCGGCGAGAAGGTCTCGGACTGGATGGCGCGGAACTCGCACTACAAGGTCACGGACATCGTGGTCACGCAGTCCTCGGACGAGGCGTTTCACTGCATCGCGCTCACCGTCTTCTACTTCGAAGACGTCGCGCGTCGGTGACCGCTCGTGGCCCGCAAGCTGAACTTCTCGTCCGGCCCTGCGGCACTTCCTGAAGAGGTCCTGCGCAACGCGCAAGGCGCCCTGCTCGATCTCGATGGCTCCGGGATCGGGATCCTCGAGCACAGCCATCGTGGCCCGGAGTTCGGTCGCGTGCTCGAGCGCACCGAGGCGGCGATCCGCGAGGTCGGCGGGATCAGCGATGCGTACGCGATCTTGTTCGTCACCGCCGGTGCCACGCACCACTTCGCGATGGTCCCGCAGAACTTCCTCGGAGCAGGCCAGACCGCCGACTACTGCGACACCGGCATCTGGTCGGGGAAGGCGATCGAGGAGGCGCGGCGCGTGGGCACCGTCCACGTGGCGTGCTCGGGAGCTCCCGCGTTCGATGCCGTGCCCCGCGAGCTGACGTTCTCTCCGGCGCCGCGCTACGTCCACTACACCAGCAACGAGACGATCTACGGCACCCAGTGGGCCACGCCGCCGGTCGCCCCTGCCCCGCTCGTGTGTGACGCCTCGAGCGACATCTTCAGCCGGCCGCTCGTCCTCGAGAACCACGCGCTGATCTATGCCGGGGCGCAGAAGAACCTGGGCCCGTCCGGGATCAGCCTCGTGATCGCGCGCAAGGACTTCCTCGAGACCGGCGCTGTGGACCTGCCACCGCTCGCGCAGTACCGCACGTACGCGAAGGAGCAATCGATGCACAACACGCCCAACACGTTCGGCGTGTACATCATCGGCGAGGTGGTCTCGTGGATCCGCGAACAGGGCGGACTGTCCGCGATGGCCGAGCGCAACACGCGCAAGGCCAAGGTGGTCTACGACTTCCTCGATCAGAGCACGCTGTGGAAGGGCCACGCGCAGCCCGCGAGCCGCTCGATGATGAACATCACGTTCCGCGGCGCGACCCGCGAGCTCGAGGCCACGATGCTGGCGCGCGCCGAGGAGCGTGGGCTCTCGGGCCTCAAGGGTCACCGCTCGGTCGGTGGTCTGCGCGCGAGCATCTACAACGCGTTCCCCGAGGAGGGAGTGCAGCGCCTGGTCGAGCTGCTCGACGACGTCGAGCACGGTCGCGGATGAGCGAGGCGACGCCGCCGTCGCCGAAGCCCGACGATTCCAAGGGGCCTACGAACGAGCCTGCGAAGGACGACGACGCCTGGATCGAGAAGGTGGTCAACGTCGCCGGGAACCTCGGCTTCAACAAGACGCGCCTGCGCTGGAAGCTGATCCGCTGGCAGGCCAACCGCACGAAGGCTGCAAACCTCCGCGCGCAGCAACAGCTGCACATCGCCTACGCCCACAAGACCTGCCGCGAGTGCGGTGCGGTGCAGGACAAGGAGGAGGCGGTGTGCACGGCGTGCGGCGCGAAGCTCGGCAGTCGCGGGCTCCAGGTCCTGGGGCGGCTCGGGATCCTGATGCCGGTCGGGATCTCGATGTCGACCCTGATCGCGATCGGGATCCTGATCGCATACGCACGGGTGTGGGTCGCCGCGGGCGGCGGCTTCTCGTCCCCACCTGTGATGTTGCTGCTCGAGTTCGGTGGGCGCTGGCCACCCGCGATGGCCGACGAGCCGTGGCGCCTCGTCACCTCGGTGTTCCTGCACGCAGGGCTCTGGCACCTCGCGTTCAACCTCCTCGCGATCGCGACGATCGGTCCGCGGATCGAGGAGCTCTATGGCCGCACCACCACGCTCGGCCTGTTCGTGGTGACCGGCGTGCTCGCGAACCTCGGTGCCCTCCAGGTCGGACGGCTCGCGGTGGGCATCGGCGCCTCGGGGGGCCTGATGGGCCTGATCGGCGTCGCCGTGGGCTACGGACATCGCGCCGGCCGAGGCCGGGGGCACGCGCTGCGCGATGACATGCTGAAGTGGTCCGCCTATACGATCCTGTTCGGCTTCGCCGTGGGCGCCGACAACTGGGCGCACCTGTTCGGCCTCCTCGCGGGCGTCGCCTTCGGCTTCGCGGTCCGCCCCGCGACCTGGAAGCGCCGCATGGTGATCCCGGCGCGCATCCTGCTCGGCGCGATCGGCATCGTCGGATCGATCGGTGCGATCGCGATCATCCTCACCCGCACACCGTCTCCGATCGAGGAGACCTCGGACCCGGCGCTGGGGCCCGCCCTCGAGCTCACGGAGGTCATGAACGGCTACACCACCGTGTGCACGGCGTTCTACGGCAACGATCTCCCCGGCGCGATCGCCGCCGCGAAGCAGCTCGCGGCCCAGGACGTGGGCCTCGACGGCTATCAGCTCGACGCTGCGGCGATCGAAGCGATGTGCGATGGCCTCCAGCAGATGCGAGTCACCTGCGGCACCACGGCGCAGATGGATGCGCAAGCGCGCGAGCAGTACGAAGCGCTGTGCAAGCTCTACGCGCCCGTGTTCCGCGCGCTCCCCGTGCGCGCACCGAAGCCGACGGCCCCACCCGGCGGCGCGGGCAGCGGCGAAGGGAAGCCATGACGCGCGCGCTCCACGCCGCAGCGTTCGCGACGCTCGAGATGCTTGCACGCCCGCACCCCTCGGGGCCGGCTACGGCTCGTCGAACAAGCCGACGCGCACCCTCAGCCGGCTGACGGACAGCGCTCGCAGACCGGGCCGTCTGCGGTCATCAGCGTCGAGCTGGCGGGCACCTGCTGGCGACACCGGAGGCAGGTGTAGAGCCGGGGGCCTTCGGCCGCGCTCGGCTGCCCACCCGCCGCGAACGGCGAGGCGATGTGGGCGACCGGTGGCGGAACCGCCGCCTCCATCGCCGCCTCGAGCCGGGCATCGAGGAGCTTCTCGTCGACGACGTTGGTGTCCTTCAGCGTCTGGACGAGCACCGTGATCGCCGTGCGCAGCATGATGATCTCGCGGCTCATCGCCTGCATCCGCGTGGCGAGGTTCATCGTCGCGTAGTGGGCGGTCTCCGCCTGAGCGCCCGCGAGATCCGCGGCGTCCGCGGCCTCGTTGATCCGCTTCGCCTCCCACCACGAGAGCCTGTCATCGAGAACGAGCTGCCAGAATCCGATCCTCGTCATCCGTGAACCGTACCACCAGCCGGGTCACGCCACGGCCACGCGCACGCGCTCGGCGAGCCAGGTGAACCGCTGCCGCGCATCCGCGTTGCGCACGGCGAGCTGCACCGCGCGCTTGCTCCCGACGATGACGACGAGGCGCTTGCCGCGCGTGACCGCGGTGTAGAGCAGCGATCGCTGCAGCATCATGAAGTGCTGGGTCCCGAGCGGGATCACCACGGCCGGGTACTCCGAGCCCTGGCTCTTGTGGATGCTGACGGCGTACGCGTGGATCAGCTGATCGAGCTCCTGACGTTCGTAGACGGCGATCCGCCCGTCGAAGTCGACCCGCACGATCTTCTCGCCCTCGATCCCGGCGATCACGCCGATGTCGCCGTTGAACACGCTCTTGTCGTAGTCGTTCTTCAGCTGCATCACCTTGTCGCCGCGCCGGAACACGCGATCGCCGCGCGCGAGCTCGAGGCCACCGGGGACCGCGGGGTTGAGCTTGTCCTGGAGCGCACTGTTGAGCGCCGAGGTGCCGAGCTCGCCACGGTGCATCGGTGCGAGGACCTGCACCTCGGTCACGGGATCGAAGCCGAAGCGCGTGGGGATCCGCTCGGACACCAGCTCGATGATCGTGGCGCGGGCGGCCTCTGGATCATCGCGGCCGATGAAGAAGAAGTCGGTCTCGGCGCCCGCGGGCGTGTCGAGGTCGGGCAGCTCGCCGCTGTTGATGCGGTGGGCCGAGACCACGATCTTGCTCGCCGCGGCCTGCCGGAAGATCTCGGTCAGCCGGATCACCGTCGCGGCCTCCGAGGCGATCACGTCGGAGAGCACCGAGCCGGCTCCCACCGAGGGGAGCTGATCGACATCGCCGACGAGGACGAGCTGTGATCCCGGGCGCAGCGCCGCCATCACGGCGCGGAACAGCTGGGCATCGACCATCGAGGCCTCGTCGATCACGAGCAGGTCGGCGTCCAGCGGGTTCTCGGGCCCGCGCGCGAAGCCATTCTCGTGCGGCTGATACTCGAGCAGCCGGTGGATCGTCATCGCCTCGTGCGAGGTGGCCTCGCCGAGCCGCTTCGCCGCACGGCCGGTGGGAGCACCGAGCGCCACCCGCCGCTGCATCAGCTTCGCGAGGTGCACGATCGCCTTGACGATCGTGGTCTTGCCGACGCCCGGACCGCCGGTGATCACCACGCACTTGTCCGTCAGCGCAGCCTCCACCGCGCGCCGCTGCTGCACGGCGAGCTGGACCGCGGTGACCGCCTCGAACGCGTGGATCGCCGCGTGGACATCGAGCGTGGAGCTACGCGACGGCGTGCGGATCAGCTCGGCGAGCCGCGTGGCAGCTTCCGCCTCCGCCTCGAACGCCCACGGCAGCTCCGTGCACGGGCCTCGATCACCGAGGCTCTCGCGCACCACGTGGCCCCGCTGCTCGAGAGCGCCGAGCCGCGGCGCGATCAGCTCGAGCGCGATCCCGAGCAGCTCGGCGGTCTGCGCGATCAAGGTCTCGTCGGGGAGGTGCATGTGGCCATCCTCGGCCGCGGTCTCGAGGGCGTGGAGGATGCCGGCCTCGATCCGCTCCGGTGCGTCGCGCGCGAGCCCGAGCTTCTGCGCATAGGCATCCGCGGTACGAAACCCGATGCCGCGGACCTCGTGCGCGAGGCGATACGGATTCGCGCGCACGATGTTGATCGCATCGCGCCCGTAGCGCTTGATGATCCGGGGCGCCAGCGACGGCGAGACCCCGATCCCGTGGAGGAACACCATCACGTCCTGCATCTGGCGTTGCTCGGCGAACGCGGCCGACAGCTGCTTGGCCCGCGCGGTGCCGATGCCCACCACCTCGGTCAGCCGCTCCGGCTTGCGATCGATGATCTCGAGCGTATCCATCCCGAACTTCTGCACGAGCCGCTTGGCCATCTCGGCCCCGATCCCCTGGATCCCTGCGGCCGCGAGGAACCGCTCGATCCCGATCAACGTCTCGGGCGATCGCAGCTGGTAGGTGGAGATCTTGAACTGCCGCCCGAACTTCCTGTCCTCGACCCACTGCCCGCGGAGGCGCAGCGGCAGGCCCTCCGTGATCCCCACGAGCTCGCCCACCACCGTGACCTGCTCGCGGCCAGGCGTCTCGAACCGCGCGACGGTGAAGCTCGATTCGTCGTTCTTGAACACGACGCGTCCGAGCGTCCCGTCGAGCGTGATGTCCTGGCCCTCTGCCACCGTCACGCCATCATGCCACCTGCGGGTGTCAGGTCGCGGTCAACGGCGGTGCCAGAACGACTGCGTGATCCGCTCGGCGATCGGCCGGAGTTGGTCCAGGAGCCTTGCCCTGCCGATGGTCGCCTCGTCGCCGAGCTCCTCGATCAGCGTGCCGATCATGAGCAGCGCCTCCTGATCGAGCGCGCCCAGCCGGTCCCGGACGCGCTCGAGCACCTTCCCGCGGGACATCGGCGGTGAGCTGGAGAGTGCGAGGTCGGGCACCGGCAAGCCGAGCCAGCGCACCGGGGTCGCCGGAGTCGCGTCGGTCGCATCGACGAGACGCGCCAGCACATCATCCGGATCCGGCAGATCCCGGAGTGCACGCACCGCGCGCACCTCGGGGCTGGTCTCCGCGGCCGAGAAGGCCGGACCGCGGAGCGCCTCGAGCTCGGCCTCGCGTTCGGCGAGCTGCGCGGTGGCGCGATCGAGCTCCCTCTGCAGGACCATCGCGCGCGTGTAGAGCGTGTCGACGTCGTCGCGGTAGCTCATGGCGGGCTCGTCGGAGTCGCGGCGATCGGCGTCGCGGCAGTCTTGTTCGGGGTGCCGTCGATGTACTCGACGGCGTCGTGACACGCGAGGCTCTCGTAGCCCATGATCGAATCGCGATCGCTGAACACCTGCGGGCACTCCTGCGTGCAGCGCGCGCGATCGGCCTCGGGGTGCCCGGGCTTGCACTCGATGTAGTGAGCGCACGCGCCGTCGCAGGTGCCCGTGAGCTGAGAGCTGCCGAGCCGCTTGACGATGCAGCCGGCGATCGTCATCGCGAGGGCCGCACACAGGACGAGCCCGCCAAGCCCGTCGAGCTTGCGGTTCACGAGCTCTCCCCGTGGCGCCCGGCACCGCCGGCGAATCGCGCCGCGCCGGAGACCGCCTCGAGCAGTGCCGCCGAGCCGAGCTCCAGCTCCTTCGCGAGCGCGGCCGGGAGATCGAGATCGTGCTGCAGGTAGGCGCTCATCCGATCCGCGCGCAGCGCCGCTTGCGGCAGCGCCGCGAGCTGCTCCGCCAGCTCCTCGGCACGGGCCCTGCTCTGCCCGGAAGGGACCACCCGGTTGACGAGCCCGAACGACATCGCCTCGGCGGCGGTCACCGCCCGGCCGGTGAGGATCATGTCGAGCGCGCGCGACAGCCCGATCAGCCGAGGCAACCGGATCGTGCCTCCATCGATCAGCGGCACGCCGAACCGACGACAGAACACGCCGAGGATCGCATCCTCCTCGGCCACCCGCAGATCGCACCACAGCGCCAGCTCGAGCCCACCCGCCACGGCGTGACCCGCGATCGCGGCGATCACCGGCTTGCCGAGCACCATCCGCGAGGGGCCCATCGGCCCATCGCCATCAGGCGCGACACGGTTCGGGTTCCCCGCCGCCATCGCCTTGAGATCGGCGCCCGCGCAGAACGTGCCGTGATCGCCATGGAGCACCGCCACCCGCTGCGCGGGATCCGCATCGAACTCCCGGAACGCCGCCGCCAGCTGCTCGGCGGTCTCGCGATCCACCGCGTTCTTCTGAGCGCGACGATCGATCGTCACCGTGGTCACCGGCCCCCGCCGCTCGGTCCGTATCATCCCGGTGAGTCTAGCCCGAACGGCGATGGATCGGTCGTTGGGGTACATTCCCGCCATGGCTGGCTCCAAGCGCATCGGGATCCTCACGAGCGGCGGCGACGCACCGGGCATGAACGCGGCGATCCGTGCCGCGGCCCTCGTCGGACGGGCGGCAGGTGCGGACATCGTCGGGATCGAGCGAGGTTACAAGGGCCTGCTCGAGGACGAGTTCGTCCCGCTGATGCCAAACGATGTGTCCCAGATCCTCCGCGATGGCGGCACGATCCTGGGCTCCGCGCGCTGCAAGGAGTTCCACATGCGCGAGGTCCGCGACAGGGCGCGCGGCATCCTCGCGAACCGCGGGGTCGATGGGCTCATCGTCATCGGTGGCAATGGCTCGCTCACCGGTGCGATGCACCTCTGCGATCCCAAGGAGCTCGGCGCGCAGGCGCTCAACGTGATCGGCATCCCGGCCTCGATCGACAACGACCTCGGGTTCACGGGCATGTCGATCGGTGTCGACACCGCGATGAACACGATCGTCGAGGCCGTGGACAAGATCGCCGATACCGCCACCGCCCACGACCGGACGTTCATCATCGAGGTGATGGGGCGTGACTGCGGCTACCTCGCGATGACCTCGGCGATCGCCGTCGGTGCCGACCTCGCGCTGTTCCCCGAATCGGGCAAGCCCGAGCAGGCGATCGTCGATCAGGTGGTCAAGACCGTGCTCACCGTGCGCGCGCGCGCCCGCAAGTCGCGGCGCGTGATCATCATCAAGGCCGAGGGCGTGGCGATCTCCACGGATCGCCTGAAGGCCGAGGTCGATGCGCGGCTGCGGGACAGCTCCCCGAATGCAGATCCGGGCGGCATCGAGACCCGCGTCACCGTGCTCGGCCACGTCGTGCGCGGCGGGCGGCCGTCGGCATTCGATCGTCTCCTCGGGAGCCGCCTCGGCAACGTCGCCGTGCGCGCGTTGATCGGTGGGGATTCGCTGAAGATGACGGCGTGGATGCCGCCGACCGAGGTCCCCGAGGACGTCGGTCGCCCGTCCGCCGCGGACCCCAAGTGCTGGCTCGTGGATCTCGGCGCGGTGCTCGTGGAGACCGACAACCTGCTCAAGGGCCGCAGTCCCCTGACCCGGTGGAGAGCAGGTGCCTTCGAGGAGATCGAGGGCGCACTGCTCATGTAAGATGGGGGACGGTGTCATCTCCGAGCGATAGCGCGCTCACCCAGCTGTTCGATCGCTCGCCGATCGGCATGTACCGCTCGACGGAGCACGGGAAGTTCCTGCACGTCAATCGCGCCCTCGTCGAGCTGCTCGGCTACGACTCGGCGGAGAGCCTCCTCGGCGCAAACCTCAACGAGGACATCTACGTCGACGCTGCGCAGCGCGCCGAGATGATCGCGAAGTACCGGAGGCGTGGCGTCGTCGATGGCGCGCTCGTCCAGTGGAAGACCCGTGACGGGCGCCGCTTGAACGTGCGGATCTTCGGCCACGTTCTGGAGAGCGCCCAGGAGATCTCGTTCGACGCGTGGGTACTCGACGTCACACACCTCGAGGCGACCACGGCAGATCTCGAACGCACGGCGACCACGCTCGACATGGTCGTCCGCCAGGTCAGCGCGGTGTACTGGCTCGTCGATCACGACCTCAAGATCCTGCGCACCGGAGGCCCGATCATGGAGGTCCTCGGCTACGCGCCTGACACGTACCTCGGGGTCACCCTCTACGAGGTCCACCGCACCGATCCGGGGAGCACGAATCCCGTCGAGGCGCACCGGCGCGCCCTCGAGGGCGAGACCTCCACCTACGTCACCGAGTATCGCGGACGCCAGCTCGCGAACAAGATCTGCCCCTATCGCGTGGACGGGGTGATCATCGGCGCGATCGGGACGGCGGTCGACGTCACCGCACAGCGCGCGCTCGAGCGCCGGATGGTCGATGCGCAGCGCGCCGAGAGCCTCGGCGTGCTCGCCGGCGGCCTCGCCCACGACTTCAACAACCTGCTCGTCGCGATCCTAGGAAACGCCGACCTGGGCCTCCGCGACATCCCCGCCGGAGCGCCGGGCCGCGCCGCTCTCGAGAACGTGCGCAATGCGAGCCTGCGCGCCGCGGAGCTCACCGATCAGCTGCTGGCGTATGCGGGTCGCGGTGGCGTGTCCTCGGCTCGCGTCGCCCCGGCGCCGATCGTCGACGAGCTCGTGCGGCTGTCCGCCGCGCGAATGCCGGCGAACGCGGTCACCACCGTCAACATCCCCGCGAACCTGGCGATCCGGGGTGATGCGGGCCAGTTCCGCCAGGTGGTGCTCAACCTGCTCGGCAATGCGCGCGATGCCCTCGGCGACCAGGGCGGCACGATCACGATCACGGCGAGCCTCCAGCACCTCGACGGCGCGTGCCACCCCGATGATGTCCTCACGGCCTCCGTGGGCGACTACGTCCTGTTCGAGGTCAAGGATGACGGCGCCGGGATGAGCACCGACAGCCGGCGGCGGATCTTCGATCCGTTCTTCACCACCAAGCCCACCGGCCATGGCCTCGGCCTCGCCGCCCTGCTCGGCATCGTGCGCTCACACCATGGTGGCCTGCGCCTGACCACCACCCTCGGCAAGGGCTCCACGTTCCAGGTGATGTGGCCCGCCGCGACCACGCCCGCCGGCATGCAGCCCCTGTCCAAGCGGGCCCACCTCACCGTCCTCGTGATCGACGACGAGGAGCTGGTTCGCGATGTCGTGGCGCGGATGATCGAGGATCTCGGCTACACCGTGATCACCGCGGCCGACGGCATCGCCGGCCTCGAGCTCGTGGAGCAGCACCCGATCTCCGCCGTGCTCGTCGACCTGACGATGCCGCGCATGAGCGGCGCAGAAGTCGTGGCCACCCTGCGGCAACGCAGGCCCGGCCTGCCGGTCGTGCTGTGCACCGGCTTTGACCGGGATCGGCGCGGTCCGGTAGCCGCGGACGCGTACCTGCCCAAGCCATTCCGGATCGAGGCGCTCGAGGAGACTCTCGCCAAGGTGTTGGGGACGGTTTCAACTTGAGCAACTTGCGGCGCGGAACCACCTGATTTCCCGTGCGCGGGCCGCGATGCGACTACCGGCTGTCCGGCCTCGTCCGGATCCGCATGGGGCTCCTCCGCTACCTCGTCCAGGGCTTCGGCTGGGAGATCGGCCGCCACGCTGCCAAGGAGGGGATCGCCGGTCTCGAAACCACGCTGGCGCAGCCGGCCCCGGTCGAGCCACCGCCCACGCCGCGCGAGCTCCGCGCCGCGCGAAAACAGGCCCGCAAGGCGGCCGCGCACGCGCAGGTGGAAGCGGAGCGCAAGCGTGCGGAGATCGAGGCGGAGCTGCAGCAACTCAAGCGGCGCAGGTAGCCGCAACCCCGGCGGATTGCGAAGTATGAAGCCCGCCGCTCGGCAGGCCGCAGCGGAGTATGGTGGGGTGTGACGGAATCCGCGGCGCAACCGACGATCAAGGTCCTCCTCGTCGAGGACGACGAGCGTCTGGCCCAGCTCACCGCGCGGTACCTCGAGACGCACGGCGTGGTGGTCACGATCGCCCGCGATGGCCTCGAAGGTCAGGCCGAGGCGCTCCGACGCCAGTACGACTGCCTCGTCCTCGATCTGATGCTGCCCGGCCGTGACGGGATCGAGGTCACCCGCCAGCTCCGTGCGCGCACCGACGTGCCGATCGTGATGGTCACCGCCCGCGGCGAAGAAGTCGATCGCGTCCTCGGTCTCGAGGTCGGCGCCGATGACTACGTGACCAAGCCGTTCTCGCCCCGCGAGCTGCTGGCCCGGATCCGGGCCACCGTGCGGCGCGTGCGTGGCCAGGCGGGTCCCGCGCAGCAGACCGTCCAGGTCGGTGGCCTCGTGCTCGATCCACAGCGCATGACGGTCACGCTCGAAGGCAAGGCGATCGAGGTCACCGCGTACGAGTTCTCGATCCTCCGGGCCCTCGCGCAGCGCCCCGGCCGCGTGCTGTCGCGCGAGCAGCTGCTCGATCTCGCGAAGGGCTCGGCGGAGCTCTCGTTCGATCGCTCGATCGACGTCCACGTCTCCCGGCTGCGCGCGAAGCTCGGCGATGACAGCAAGAGCCCGCGGATCCTGAAGACGGTGCGTGGCGTCGGCTATCTCCTCGCGGGTGGCGAGACGTGAGCCCGCGCCGGCGGAGGCGGCTCGTACTCCGGGTGTATGCGTTCGTCGCAGCGCTCTCGGTGGCGATCATGGTCGCGCTGCTGGTGCTCCCGCGGTACACGCGCTCGCCGCGCTACATGGAGCCGCAGGCCGCGGTGGTGCAGTACCTGATCGAGCGTCTCTCGCTGAAACAGCCGAAAGAGTTCGACGAGGCGATGACCCGGGTCGAGGCTCGGCTGCGCGGCAAGCTGTCGCTGTTCGATGCGAAGGGCGCGCTCGTGAGGACCAACGTCGAGCCCGCACTCGAGGCGCCCACGCCCGGTGAGCTCGACGAGCTCGTGCAGGAGAAGTGGTCGCTCGACTGGGGCCGCATGGTGGTGCGCAGCGACGATCGATCGCTCCTCGCGGTGTATGCCCCGAACCGGCCCGGATTCCCGTGGTCGTACGTGCTGCCGATGGGCGCCGTGATCCTGCTGGTCGTCGGCGCGGCCTCGATCTGGTTCTCGCGTCGCCTCGCCCGGCCCCTCGATCAGCTCGCCGATGCCGCGCGCAGGTTTGGTGCCGGCGAGACCACGGCGCGTGCGCGCCTCGAGCGGGAAGACGAGCTCGGCGACGTGGGGCGCGCCTTCGACGAGATGGCGGAGCGCACGTCCGCCGTGTTGCAGTCCCAGCGCCAGCTGATGGGGGACGTGTCCCACGAGCTGCGCACGCCGCTCGCCCGGATCCGCGTGGCGCTCGAGCTCGCCGCCGAGGATCCGGTCGCGGCGCGCGACGTGCTCGCCGACGTGGGGACGGACCTCGACGAGATCGATCAGCTGATCGGTGACATCCTCACCACCGCGCGGCTCGATGGCGCGACCGCGGAGATCACGCGCCATCCGATGAGCCTCGGCGAGCTCACCGATCGCGCGATCGAGAGGTTCGCGGCGCGGCATCCTTCACGCACGCTCGATCGCTCGATCGCCGGTGCCGAGCGCGCGATCGAGTGCGACGCCGTGCTCCTCCGCCGCGCGCTCGACAACCTGCTCGACAACGCTGCGAAGTACTCGGACGTCGGCACCGCCGTGAAGTTCGCGGTCGTCCCGAACGGAACCAAGGTCGCGTTCGAGATCGTGGATGGCGGGATCGGGATGTCGCCGGAGGAGCTCGAGCGTGCGGGCACGCCGTTCTGGCGCGCCGACGGCAGCCGCGCCCGCAAGACCGGCGGCGTGGGCCTGGGCCTGGCGCTCGCGCGCCGGATCGCACGGGTCCACGGCGGTGAGGTGACCCTGACCTCCAGGCCGGGACAGGGCACGACGGCTAGACTGGAAGTCCCACTACAGGGCGAGCAACCGGTCGGATAAACGTCGAGAATCGTTCCGGTAACAAATCGCAACGCGCGAGCAACGGAACGTACAGAGCGGGGTATCACCTTGAAGACCGTGAACATCAAACGCTGGATCCCGCGGATCGTGGCCCTCGCACTCGTCGCGGGCGGGGTCGCGTTCTTGATGGTGAAGAAGCCGTGGGCCAAGGGCTCGACGCCGATCACCTACAACACCGTGACCGTCGGCAAGGGCAGCATCGCCGCACAGGTCACCGCGAACGGCACGCTGTCTGCCCGCGGCACGGTGCAGGTCGGCGCACAGGTCTCTGGGCGCGTGGTCGAGCTGCACGCGGACTTCAACGACAAGGTCACCAAGGGCCAGGTGATCGCGAAGCTCGATGCCCAGGTGCTCAAGTCGCAGATCGATCAGGCCTCTGCGAGCCTCGCCCTCGCCGCCGCCAACGTCAACAAGGCGCAGGTCGCGGTCGCCGATGCGGATCGCCAGCTCAAGCGCCAGCGGACGCTGCAGGAGCAACAGCTCGTCGCGGGTGCCACCGTCGAGAGCGCCGAGGTCGCGTACGACACCGCGCGGGCCGCCCTGCTCGCGGCGAAGGCATCCTCGGCACAGGCGTCCGCGAACCTCGCGCAAGCCAAGCTCAACCTCTCGTACGCCACGATCTACTCGCCCGTCGACGGCGTGGTCCTCTCGCGCGCCGTCGACGTTGGCCAGACCGTCGCCGCCTCGCTGTCGGCACCGGTGCTGTTCACGATCGCGGAGGATCTCGCCCGCATGCAGATCGACACCGCGGTGGCCGAGGCCGACGTCGGCCGCCTCGTCGAAGGCATGAAGGCACAGTTCACGGTCGACGCATTCCCCGGCAAGACGTTCGAGGGCATCGTGCGACAGGTCCGCAACGCGCCGACCACCACCTCGGGTGTGGTGACCTATGACGCCGTGATCGACGTCGAGAACGCCGACATGTCCCTCCGCCCCGGCATGACCGCCAACGTGACGTTCGTGCTCCAGCAGGTCGCCGACACGATCAGGATCCCGAACGCCGCCCTGCGGTTCAAGCCGACCCGCGAGCAGATGCAAGCGATGCGCGGTGAGTCCGGGAGCGGCAGCGGTCGCCGGGGCTCGGGCAACTGGGCCGGTCGGGGTTCGGGCGGCTCGGGAGGTTCGGCGAGCGGCCGACGCCCCGACGGACCAGACGGCGGCGCCGGCAGCGGCGGCCCAGGCGGACCGGGTGGCCGCGGCCGCGACTACGGCGACAAGAAGCCGGTCTACAAGCTCGTCGATGGCCAGCCCAAGCTCGTGCTGGTCAAGCCCGGCCTGACCGATGGCTCGGTGACCCAGATGGTCGAGGGCGATCTCGAGCCAGGCGATCAGCTCGTGACCGAGATCCTCGGCGTGGCGGGGCCGGCGAGGAAGACCGGAGCCTTCTGATGCCGCCGCTGATCGAGATGAAGGGGATCGAGCGCACGTACGTGATGGGCGACAACCTCGTCCACGCGCTGCGCGGCGTCGATCTCACCATCGAGGCGGGCTCCTCGCTCGCGATCATGGGCACCTCGGGCTCCGGCAAGTCCACGCTCATGAACGTCATGGGCTGCCTCGATCAGCCCTCGAAGGGCACCTACAAGATCAACGGCAAGAACGTCGGCATCATGTCGAAGTCAGAGCTCGCGGACATCCGTGGCCGGATGATCGGCTTCGTGTTCCAGAGCTTCAACCTGCTCTCCCGCACCTCGGCCCTCGAGAACGTGGAGATGCCCCTCCTCTATCAGGGCGTGTCGTCGCGCGAGCGCCACCGCCGCGCGATGGCCGCGCTCGCACAGGTCAGCCTCAAGGGCCGCGAGGATCACCACCCGAGTCAGCTCTCGGGTGGCCAGCAGCAACGCGTGGCGATCGCCCGCGCCCTGGTCTGCGATGCCCCGATCATCATGGCCGACGAGCCCACCGGCGCTCTCGACAGCAAGACCTCGTACGAGGTGATGGGCATCCTTCAGGGGCTGCTCGCCCAAGGCAAGACGCTGATCCTCGTCACCCACGAGGCCGACATCGCGGCGTACGCCAGCCGGGTGATCACGCTGCGGGATGGCCTGATCATCGACGACAAGGCCCAGACGCCGATCGATGCCGCGGCGGCGCTCGCCCGTGTCACCGCCCAGCGCGATGCGAGCGACAAGCGAGTGGCGGAGAAGGCGTCATGAACATCCTCACGACGTTCAAGCTCGCGATCCGAGCGCTGTGGCGGAACAAGGTCCGCACGATGCTGACCATGCTCGGCATCGTGTTCGGGATCGGCGCCGTGATCGCGATGGTCGCCGGTGGCCAGGGTGCGCAGGCCTCGGTCAAGGAGGTGTTCGACAGCCTCGGTACCAACGTGCTCGTGCTGAGCGGCGGCGCCACTCGCACCTCGGGAGCCTCGGGCGGCGCCGGGTCGCGCCAGTCCTTGACCTGGGATGACGTCAAGGCGCTCCAGTCCGGCGAGATCTCGAGCATCCAGTGGGTCGCTCCGACGATGTCGACGAGAACGCAGGTCGCCTCCGAGGAGGCCAACTGGAACACCATCATCACCGGCACGAGCGCGATCTGGTTCCGGATCCGCAACTGGGAGGCCACCCAGGGCGCCGTGTTCGACGAGGACACGGGCAACAGCAGCGCGAAGGTCGCGGTGATCGGCCAGACCGTCGCGACCCAGCTGTTCGCCTCGGCGAGCCCGATCGGTCAGGCGATTCGCGTGAACGGGCAACCGTTCGAGGTGATCGGCGTGCTCGCGACCAAGGGTCAGGGCCCCCGCGGTGACAACGACGACGTGATCATCATCCCGCTCCGGACCTACCAGCAGAAGCTCGACATGGGCCTCGCGAAGTACCTGAAGGGCGAGGTCCTGATCTCGATGACCGAGGAGGGCCAGGCCGAGACCACGATCGCGAAGATCACCGGACTCCTCCGCGATCGCCACAAGCTCGACAGCGCCGACGAGGACGACTTCCGGATCCGCAACCCGGCCGAGTACGCCCAGGCACAGAAGGACTCCACCGAGCGGATCGCCACGCTGCTCGCGATCGTCGCGGCCGTGTCGCTGCTGATCGGTGGCATCGGCGTCATGAACATCATGCTGGTCAGCGTGATCGAGCGAACGCGAGAGATCGGGATCCGCATGGCCGTAGGCGCCAAGCCATTCGATGTGATGACGCAGTTCCTCGTCGAGGCGATCGTGCTCGCCGCGGTGGGCGGTCTGCTGGGGCTCGTCCTCGGGTACGGAGCGGCGCAGTACATGGCCGGGTACTTCGGCTGGAAGTTCTTCTTTCCCGCGGGCACGGCCGGGATCGCCTTCGCGGTCGCCGGTGGTGTCGGGGTCGGGTTCGGTCTGTATCCGGCGGTCCGCGCCTCGCGGCTCGATCCGATCACTGCTCTGAGGTACGAGTCATGAAGTCCCATCGCGCACTGTCCCTCGTCCTGGCCCTCTCCCTCATCGGCACCTTCGCGGCTCCCGCGGCCGCGCAGCCCCGCACCGAGACCCTGACCCTCGACCACGCGATCGAGATCGCGCTCGTGCAGCAGCCGAGCGTGCGCGTCACCAAGGCCTCGATCGAAGCGGCCAACGCACGGATCCAGTCCGCGAAGGTCGCGCAACGGCCCACGGTCTCGCTCAGCGCCTCGGTGGCCGAGAGCTCCTCGCGCCAGACCGTCAGCACCACCGGCGCCACCTCGGGTGGCTTCTTCTCCCCGACCCTCTCCACCGGGTTCGCCGCCAGCGCGAACTGGCGGCTCTATGACTTCGGCCAGACCGCCGCGAACATCCGTGCCGCGGAGGCGAGCGCCGATGCCACGGCCGCCTCCCTCGGCACCACCAACCTCGACATCCGCAGCTCGGTCGCGATCGCGTTCCTCGAGGCGATCGCCCGGGCCCGGCTCGTCGCCGTCGCCGACAGCACCGTGAAGAGCGAAGAGGCGCACCTCGATCAGGCGCGGAAGTTCGTCGCCGCGCAGGCGAAGGATCCGATCGAGGTCGTGCAGGCACAGGCCCGCGCCGCGAACGCGCGCTCGGCGCTGGCGCAGGCGCAGAGCAACGCCGCCGTGGCGCTCTCGAACCTGCGCTTCGCGATCGGCTGGCTCGATCCCTCGGTGACGTTCGTCGTCGACGGTGCGTGGCCCACGCCGCCCCCACAGGATCCCTCGGACCTGCTCACGCTCGTCGGCACCGCGCGCAAGCGTCGCCCCGAGCTCGTACAGCTCGAGAAGCAGGTGATCGCCGCCGAGGCCAGCGTGACGGCGTCCGAGGCCGAGCGTCGGCCCGTGCTCTCCGCCTCCGCGAACACGCAGTGGGGTCCCGGTCAGGACGATTGGTCGCCGCAGCCGAGCTGGACCGCCGGGCTCACGCTGTCGTGGCAGCTCTACGATGGTGGCCGATCCGCGGCAGATATCCGTTCGGCGCGCGCGGCCGTGATGACGGTCGAGGCCCAGCGCGATGCGGTGCTCGTGTCGCTGACCTCCGAGCTCGATTCGGCGCGGCAGCAGATCGTCGCGCACCGCGCGAACGTCACGGCCTCGAACGAGGCGGTGACCGCGGCCCGCGCGCAGCTCAAGCTCGCCGACGCTCGCTACACGCAGGGCCTCGGCAGCCAGATCGAGCTCGCCGATGCCCAGACCGCGGTGACCACGGCCGAGGGAAATCTGATCACCGCAGAGTGGCAGCTCGCGGATGCGTGGGCGCAGCTCGAGCGCGGCCTTGGCGGCAAATAGCTACTTGCAGTCGTCGGCGAAGGTTTCGCTGACGATCGATTTTCCGTCGTCGTAGATCGTGAACCACCACTTCGGCGTCTTGCCCTGGACCCGATAATCGATCGACGCCACGGCGTCGGCGACATCCGGGTGCTTCGCGAGCGCCTTGTTCCAGACCTGGGCGAGCTTGCACTTCGGCGCTGGCACCGCGACCTCGTCGCAGTCACCCGACAGGTCGCGGATCTCGAAGCCGTCCGGTCCGCCATCGACCCGGAGCGCGCACGTGCGCTCGACCTTCACACCGCGCGGCACGCTCGGATCGCGCTTGCTGTGCGACGGCGAGATGAACCGCAGATCGATCCCGCCATACTTGTAGGCGAAGCCCGGGAGCGTCAGGTCAGCATGGCCATCGGGATAGACGTTCTCGAGATCGATGCGGAACAGCTGCGCATCCGGGACCGTGCGCTTCGCCTCCGCGATCGCCCACGCGATGTGCTGATCGACATCGAGCTTCTTCATGTCGCGCGAAGGCGGCGTGACCGCGTGGCGCGTGAACCAGCCGCTGGTGCCGGCGGGCGTCGGGCTACTGGGCTGCGCCGGATCCTCCGCAACCACCTGGGCGACCACCTGCGCGGGCGAGCTGGGCTCGTCGTCCTTGTCGTCGTCCTTGTCGTCCTTGTCGTCGGGATCTTCGACGGCTGCCGGCTTGGCGGGCGTCGGCGTGGCAGGCGTGGGCCCTCCGGCGACCTTCGCCGGGGCAGCAGGTGCGGTCGATGGTGCGGCGGTGGGCGCTGGCGTCGGCGTGGCCGCCGTCGTCGACGTCGGGTCCGGCTCGCTCATCCCCGTACCGTCGCCCGCGCCGCCACCCGCCATCACCGCCGCGGTCACACCACCGCCGACGAGCACGATCGCGAACAGCGCGATCCAGAGCCCCTTCTTCGACGAGCTCTTGACCGGCTTCACCTGCTTGGACGTCACCTGCCCCGACGAGGTGGTGTGTTGCCCCACCGGCGGTTGCACCGACTCGCGCGCTCCACGCGCTCCCCCGACTCCGGCCACTCCGGCCACTCCGGCCGGCCCACCAGCTCCCGCCCAGCTCGGCGGCTGCGATGGCCACGAGGGCGTTGGCTGCCCGGTCATCCGGCTCTGCAGCGTGAGCGGGGCCCACGCCTCCTGCGGGAGGCGCTGCGTGGCGTGCTGGAGCGCCATGCTCATCGCCTGCGCGCTGGCGAACCGTTGCTCCGGCGCCTTCGCGAGCGCGACGAGGATCAGCTGCTCGAGCTCCGGCGGCATGTCGGGCCTGAGCTGACGCGGCGAAGGTGGTGGCGCCTCGACGTGCTTGCGCAGCAGATCGAACAGCGAGTCCGCCAGGAACGGCTTGTGACCGGTCGCGCACTCGAACAGGATCACGCCCATCGCGTAGAGATCGGCGCGGTGGTCGACCGGCTTCCCCGCTGCCTGCTCGGGCGCCATGTAGTGCGGCGTGCCGAGCAGCGAGCCCGTGGCGGTCCCGGTCCCGGGTGCGCTGTCGCTCAGCTTCGCGATGCCGAAATCGAGGACCTTGGGCCGCCCGCCCGGGGTCACGAAGATGTTGTCGGGCTTGAGGTCGCGGTGGACGATCCCTTTGCCATGCGCTGCGCCGAGGGCATCGAGGACCTCGGCCGCCAGCCGTGCGAGGCCGCCGAGCGGGATCGGTGTGCGCGTGGTGACCGCGTGATCGACGAGCGCCGACAGCGGCGCGCCATCGAGGTACTCCATGATGATGTAGGGCCGGCCATCGGGGAGCATCGCGAGGTCGAGCACGTTGACGATGCTCTCGTGGCGGATCAGGTTGACGGCCTTCGCCTCGGCGAAGAACCGCTCCACGAGGTCACGGCGATCGCTGCACTCGCGTGACAGCACCTTGATCGCGACCCGGCTCCCGATCGTGGGGTGAACGCCCTTGTAGACACGCCCCATCCCACCGATGCCGAGCAAGCGCGCGACACGATAGGCGCCCACGGTGGTGCCGAGCAGCAGGTCCTCGCCGATCGCCGCGAGCGGGGCTCCATCGGCCGGGCAATGACCTTGCGCGCCTTGCTGCGCGCCGCACTCGGGACACACGAACATGCGGGGAGGATAACACCTGTCCGTCCGGATGCCGGTCGCGCGTCCGGCTGGCGGCCAACCCGGACACGCAACCCCTCGACGTCACGACGTTCGGCGCTGGCGCGGCACTTGCTGCGCTGTTCGCGAATGGAGCTGAATCACGAACGACCACGCGAACGACTGTTGCGATGCGGGCCGACGGAGCTCGGTGACGAGGAGCTGATCGCGCTCGTCCTCGGCACCGGCGTCCGCGATCACCCGGCCCGAGCGGTCGCCCTCGAGCTCGTCCGCTCCGCGGGTGGCGTGGGCCCACTGTCGCGGTCCTCGGTGCGCGAGCTCGCGCAGATCACCGGCATCGGCTCGGCCCGCGCCGCGCGTGTGGCCGCGGCGTTCGAGCTCGGCCGCCGCGCACTCGATGCCGTCCAGCACCGCGAGACCCTCGGGCGTGCCGAGGACGTGTTCCGCTGCGTCAAGCCGCGGGTCGCGGGGCTCACGCAGGAGGTGTTCATCTCGATCGGCGTCGACATCCGGAACGGTCTTCTCGACATCGTCGAGGTCGCGCGCGGCACCGTCCTCGGCGTGGAGGTGCATCCGCGTGAGGTGTTCCGCCCGCTGATCCGGATGGCGGCTGCAGGTGGAGTGCTCGTCCACAACCATCCGTCCGGTGATCCCACACCGAGCTCGGAGGATCTGGAGCTGACGCGCCGCCTGCGCGAGGTGGGGCGCGTGCTCGGCATCCCGATCATCGATCACATCGTGATCGGCGACAATTCGTTTCGCTCGCTCGCCGAATGGATGGGGACGGAGTTCTGAACGGTTGACACGCCCCTGCCCGGAACGTACGAACGAGCAGCATGAGCTCGCGAGCCCTGGCCGTTGCCTTTGGTGTGCTGGTCGCATGCGGCTCGGAACCCGCGAAGGAAGCGCCGAAGCCGGCGCCCGGTCCCCCGCGCGGCCTCCAGTTCAAGGTCGTGGATGACGGCTCGCCGTTCATGAACGGGATCTATCTGCACCTCGGCCAGACCGCCGGCAGCGCGGCCGAGCCCGAGGCGGAAGGGATCACGGCCGTCGTCGACAAGTGGCGCGCGAACAACGGCGTCGCGCATACCGACCCGTACCTGACCGCGAGCTCGCGCACGGCGCTCGTCGCCTACTTCGCGAAGCTCGCCACCAAGGCCACCAAGTTCGTGGTGCCGGGTGGACGCGAGCTCGGCTACGAACAGCCAAAGCCGGGGATCTGGCGCAGCTACTTCCTGTTCGCCAAGGTCGAGCTCGACCCCACCGCGATCGCAAAGGTCGAAGCTCTCGAAGATCCCGAGAATGGCGCGCGCGTGGTCCTCGAGCTGACACCCGCCGGCGCCAAGCAGTTCGGCGAACTGACCACGCGCATCACCGGCCACAAGCTCGTGGCCATCGTCGACGGAACGGTCCGCTCCGCGCAGGTCATCAACGATCCGCTGACCGAGGGGCGCGCGACCATCCAGGTCGTCAACGACGATCCCGCGGTGCGGTCTTCCGAGCTCCACGCGCTCGCCGCGCTGATCGCGACCAAGCCCGAGTAGGAGCCGCGGCGCGCTCGCGCTCGCGCTTCATGGCCCGCCCGGATTTGGCGGGGGCGGCCCCGGCGGTCCGAGCTGGTTCTGCGCATCACGAAGGCGCTGCTCGAGCTCCGCGATCTTGCGCCGTGCTTCGTCGCGCTCGCGCTCCACGCTCGCTCGCGCCGCCGCCGCCGCATCCCGTTCGCGCTCCGCGTTGGACTGTGCCGTGCGCGCCGCCTCGCGATCCTGCTCCGCGCGGACCTGACCCGTGCGCGCCGCCTCGCGCTCGGCCTCGGCGGCGGCGGCGGCTTGCTTTGCGGCGTCGCGCTCTCTCTCGGCACCGTCGCGCGCGGTCTTCGCGCCATCACGCTCTTTTTCTGCCACCGCCTGCGCGAGCCGCGCCGCATCGCGGAACCGCTCGGCCTCGGTCTGCGCGCCCTTCGCCGCATCGCGCTCGGCATTCGCCGCATCGCGCAGCCGCTCGGCCTCCTCCTTGTTCTTCATCGCCTCCTGGAACCGCTTGAAGGCGTCGTCGGCCTGCCCCTTCGCGGCCTTCGCCGCCGAATCCGCCGAGTTGCGCATCTGCTCTGCGGCCTTGCGCTTCGCCTCGGCATCGCGACGGAGCTCGTCGGCATTCTTGCCCTGACGCTGCGCCTCCTCGGCGAGCGCCTTCGCCTCCTCTGCGGCGCGCGTGGCCTCGTCGGCCGCGCGACCCTTCTCGCTCGCATCGGCGTTCGCCGCCGAGGCCATCGCCTTCAGCTCGGCCTCTTCCTTGGCCTGACGCTGCAGCTGGGCCCACACCAGCGCGCCCACGATGGCGAACGCGACCAGCGACGCCGTCGCCACCGTCGTCGCCTTGTGGCGCCGCGCCCAGCGCGAGAGCCGGCCGGTCAGCGAATAGCGGTGCGAGAACACGAGGTCGCCGGTCAGGTACTGCTTGAGCGCCCGGACCAGCTCGTCCGCGGTGAACCGCTGCGCCGGATCATGGGTGATCGCCTTGGCGATGATCCCGGAGAGCTCGCGATCCTTGGCCATCGCCGGCGGCGGCGGCTCGCCGTGCTTGAGCCAATCGAGGAACGTCTGGAGCTGCTTGGTCCGCGCACCCGGTCCCTCGACGGTCTTCCACTCGAACGGCGTGGTCCCCGAGACCACCTCGTACAGCGTCACGCCGAAGCTGTAGACATCGAAGCTCGGCTCCGCGGCGCGACCCTGGCTCTGCTCGAGGGGGAGGTACGGCGGCGTACCCGCGCTGATCGTCACCATCCGCCCACTCATCGACGGCGGCTGATCGTTCAGATCGTGCGCATCTCCATCCCCCGGTGCCTCGAGATCGCGCGCGATCCCCCAATCGATCAGCGTGGCCTCACCACGCTTGCCGAGGATGATGTTGTTGGGCGTGCAGTCGCGATGCACGACCTTGCGCTCGTGTGCGTACGCGAGCGCCTCCGCGATCGCCACGAGGTTCGAGAGCAACTCGAGGCGTTCTCGCGTGCGCGGCTTGCCATCGGTCTCGAGCTCCGCGAGCTCGTCGAGACGATCCCGGAGCGCCACACCCTCGACGCGCTCGAGCACACAGAACGGCCAGCCCACCGTGGACTTCCCGAGCTCGTAGATCGTGACGATCGAAGGATGCTGGAGCTTCGCGAGGATCCGCGCCTCGGTGGTCACCCGTCGCTGGAACAGCTGCGCCATCCCGGGCGCGAGCTCCTCGCCCTCGCGCGGCGCCTTGAGGATCACGGTGCGGCCGAGCCGGCGATCCTCACCGGCGAAGATCTGGGCCATCCCGCCGCGCGCGATCGGATCTGCCGGCCACCGGAACGCGTTCTCGCTGACCAGCCCCTTCGGGAGATCGAGCGCGATCGGCGCGCTGTGGTGCTCCTCGCTCGAGGCCACCACCGACCGACACATCGAACAGCTCGCGAGGTGAGTGTGGACGTGCGGAAGCGAGGCGTCTTTGAGCTCTGCGAGGGTCGGGTGCTTCTCCCCCGTGATGCCCGGATGGGTCGGGTCGGACTCCATCCCTTGACTCTATCGTGCCCGTACGTCCGGGCCATTGAATGGCGGTCACGTCGAGGCCGGGGGCAGCCCGGGCGGGTTGCCGGAGCTGCCCTGGGTGTACCGTTTCCCCGTGGACGAGCCAGGACGGGAGCTTCGAGTGGAGGTCGGGGACACCACCGACGAGCTCCCCCGCATCGTCCGTGCGCGTCGCCTCCTCCACCTCACGCTCGCCGTGTTTGCCCTCGTCCTGTTCGCCCTCGCCGGAGCGCTCACGGTGGTCCCGGTCTACGGCAAGGAGGTCGTCGCCCCCGAGACGACGAGCGCGATCGACGCAGAGGCGCAGCGTCTCGCGATGATCTTCGAGACCACCACGAAGTCGGTGCTCGTCCAGGCCGAAACCATGGCGGGCGGCCCGCAGATCCGCGCCGGCGTGATGACCGATGCAGCGACCGTGAAGGACCTGGTCACGAGCGAGCTCCAGCTCCCTCGGAACCTCAACCAGACCCTCGAGGTCGTCCAGCTTCGCGACGGCGCGCGCGACGTGCTGCTCCGACTGCCCCAGGGCTCCCCGCCGATCGCGTCAGCACACGGGCTCGCGATCTCGTTCCAGCTCGATGGGCGCGAGCAGCTCGCCGTGGTCGTCTCCGTCCCGATCGCGCCGTACGATTCCGCGTCGAAGATCACGGGCGAGCTCGTCCTCTCGACCCCTCTCGACTTCACCCTCACCCGGGAGAACCTCGCGGGTCATGCCGTGCGCGTCGAGCTCGCAGGGAGCGGCTGGCGGTTCGCGATCATTCCCGCCAGCGTCGCGACCTCTGTCCAGCGTCTGCTCGCACTGTCCCCAGAGTGGAAGATCCCTCCCCTCGTCCTCGAGCTGGCGCCGCACGTGACCGCGGCGCCGATGCGCTGGGTGGATCCCGTGCGGTTCGCCGCCGCGGGTGTCGGCCTCGTCCTCGCTTTGGTGCTCGGACTCAGCCTCTATCGCACGCGCGATCCGTGATCAGTGGTCGCAGTCGGGGCCGTGGACATGGCCCTCGTGTCCGTGCGCCGGCGCGGGCGCCTCGGGGAGCGGCGTGCCCTGCTCGGTCAGCTTCTCGACCTCGGTGATCTTCGCGTTGTCGACGAGGAACTTGAGGACCTTGTCCTGCCGCAGCGAGTACGTGACGTTGTCGAGGCGACCGTCGCGCTGCCACTCGGCGCGCAGCTTCGCGGCCGGGGTGTTCCGCGACTTGGCGGTGTTCTCGATGTGCGCCGTCAGCTCGACATCGCTGACCGCGATGCTCTCCTTGTCGGCGATCGCCTCGAGGAGCAGCTGGCCACGGACCTCGTCGGCGCCGGCCGGTCGCATCTTCTCGCGCAGATCCTCGGACAGACCGGCGGTGGGGTTGTTGCGATCGGGCTTCATGCCGAGCATCTGCCGGAGGCGCTGGTACTGCATCTCCACCGCGCGCTCGATCAGCGAGGCCGCCACGGGGATCTGGTTGCCCTTGATCAGCTCGCGCAGCACGCCCTCGCGCGCCTCGCGATCGATCACTTCCTGCTCCTTGTCCTCGAGCTCCTTGCGGAGCGCGGCCTTGAGGCCGTCGAGGGTGTCGGCCTTGCCGGTGTCCTTCGCGAACTCGTCGTCGAGTGCCGGGACGTCCTTGGCGCGCGCCTCGAGGATCGTGACGGTCAGGATCGCCTTGCGGCCACGGATCGATTCGTCCTTGTGGTCGTCGGGGACCATGATCTCGAGCTGCTTGTCCTTGGTGTCGATCGGCACGCCGAGCAGCGCGTCGCGCATGCCCGGGAGCGGCTCGCGCTCGGCATCGTCGAGATCCACCGCGAACTGCGGCTGGTTGATCTGGTGCTCGCCGATCGTGCCCGTGACCGAGAGCCCGACGATGTCGCCGGCGGCCGTGACATCACGGCCCTCGATCGGCTTCAGCTCGGTGTGCTCGCGGCGGAGCTGCGCGAGCGCCTCGTCGACGGCCTCGTCCTTGATGGCGAGCTTGCGGCGCTCGATGTTGAGACCCTTGAAGTCCGAGACCTTGACCTCGCCGCGGATCTCGATGATCGCGGAGAACGTGAACGGCTGGCCCTTCTTGATCGGGGCGGCCTCCTCGACGCGCGGCTCGGCCACGGCGGCGAGGCTGTGCTCCTCGGAGGCGCGGAAGAACGACTCGCGGACGAGCTGGTAGGCGACCTCGGCGTTGATGCGCTGGCCGTAGACCTGCTCGAGCACCGGGCGCGGGACCTTGCCCTTGCGGAAGCCCTTGAGGGCGACACCCTTGCCCAGATCCTTGTAGGCCTCCCCGAGCTTCGCGCTCACCGTCTCCCACGGGATCTCGACGAACATCTTCTTCTCGACCGGCGAAACGTCTTCGATGCGTACCTGCATGGTCTTCCTCGGGCTACGGAGCACGAGTGGTTACCACAGGCCAGCGCTAGGTGTCAGCGCCTTAGCCGGTACGTCGGTTCGCCGCCGTGAGGGTTCCCCGGTTCGACGAGATCGAGGCCATACCCTTCGAGCTTGCGGGTGAGGTCCTCCATGAAGGTCATGGCATCGGTCACATCGAGCATCTGCCCGATCGCCTTGGCCGTCAGCTCGTGATCGCCGAGTGCATTGAGCACCTTGCGCTCGCGGGAGTCGATCTGGAAGTCCTGCGGGACCACCCGATCGACCAGCCAGCCGAGCCGCGACGACACGTGGGGCGCCAGGCCGAGCCGGACCACCGCGGACTGAGCGCCGGAACCCGACTGGTACCCCAGCGCGGTGCGATCGAGCATCGGCGGAGGCCGCGTCTTCCCCGTGCGCTGGCGGGGCATCGGGGTCTTCCTGAGCTCGGGGTTCGAGGGCGCGGCACTCGGTGCGGGCGCCGGAACATGGTGCGCCGCGATCTGGTGCTGGGGGACATAGGTCACCGGCTGCTGCTGGGGGATCCGGGCGGCGGACGGCTGCTGCACGAAATCGACCTGTGGCAGCCCACCATCGACCCGCTTGGGCAGCACCCGCGGCGCCCCTGGGCCCCAGTTCGCGGTGGGCTCGCGCTCGAACGTGGATTCCTCGTCGGCGAGACGTGGCGGGTTGCCCTTGCTCCCCGCGAGGCGCCGGGCGGCATCCTCGAGCTGACCCTTGACCTGCTGCGCCGCACCGTCGCCCTGCTCACCGACGTGGATGCCCCACGCCCCGTTGACGTCGACGCCCGCAGGCCCGATCGCGAGCTCGATCCCGTACAGGGTGATCGTGGGCCGGGTCTGGTCGCGGCTCTCGGCATACGCACGCATCAGCACACGCTGCTCCGCCCACTTCTCGGTGATCACCATGACCGACCGGTAGTGGCTGGGCGGCGCACCGGGTGCCCGCAGCCAGACATCGACAAACCGGATCTGCGCCATCGACCGGTGGAATCATAACGCGGTCGGCGGGACTGTGGCAGCCTCGTGGCCCATGGAGCTTGAGGCTCGTAAGCCCGCCTGGCTCGAGCTCGCCGTGTTCGCGGGCGCGCTCGTCGTGCTCCTCGTCGGGGCCGGTGGTGGCCCGGGCTGGGATCTCGCCTCGGGCCACGCCATCCTCGGTGCGCACCTCGAGCGGACCGCCACAGCGCCGCTCTACGGGCTGCTCGCCGACCTCGCCGCCCAGCTCCCGTTCGGGGAGCCCGGGTTTCGCCTCGGGATCCTGGGCGCGGTGCTCGGTGCGGTGACCCTCGCGGGGGTGGTCGCGGCGGCGCGCGCGATCCTGCCGCGAGATCCCCTGGCAGGTGCGATCGGCGCCGGTCTGCTGCTCCTGGCTCCGCCGTTTCGCGACGCCGCGGGTGTTGCCACGCCGGCCCTCCTCGCCGCCGCTGGGTGCACCTGGGCGTTCGCGGCCGCCGCGACCCACGCCCGAGATGCTTCGGCGCGCACGCTCGCGATCGCCTTCGTCGGAGCCGCCGTCGTGATCGGCAGCGCTCCCTGGCTCGGTCTCGCGATCGCGATCGGCGTCGTCGGCTGGCTCGCACGCACGGGTGCCCGCAAGGACCACCTCGCGATCGGCGCGGGGGCGATCGGCGTGGCGCTCGTCGTGTGGTGGCTCGGTGCGCTCGGGTCCCTGCCCCGGCTCGAGCCGAGCCTCGGCGCGATGGTCGCGACCTCCGGTCGTGGCGCCGCCGCGGTGGTGATCGGCACGGGTCTCGTCGGTGCGGCGTTCGGCGCGGCGACCGGCCTGGCCCGCGCGCGCTGGCTGGCGGCGATGATCGCGATCGTCGGCACCCACGCGGTCGTCGTCGATCCATCCCCCGCCCCGCTCCTCGCGATGTTCGCCATCGGCTGCGCGATCGTCCCCAGCGCGATCGCCCGGATCGTCCCTGGAGAGCGTCGAACCTTGATCGTCGCGATCGCCGGGATCCCGCTGATCGGAGCCGCACTCGTCACGGGCGCCACGCTGCAGCTCGATGATCCCGGCGCCGCACCGGCTCGCCTCGCCACCGACGTGATCGGCGAGCTGCCCTCGGGCCCCGGCGTGATCGTCGCGACGAGCGGCACCGTGTGGTCCGCGATCACCTATGCACAGGCGATCGCGGGCGTCCGCCCCGATCTCTCGCTCGCCCGGCCGCTCGCACCGTCCGAGGCCGATGTGGTGGTCGCCGATGCGCTCCGGGGCAAGCAGCTCGCGATCGCTGATGTCCCCGCGTTCGGCCGGCTCGATCCGGCGTTCTCGCTCGCCCGCGGGCGCGGGTTCGAGCTGCGCGGGGATCACGTGGATCCCGTGGACCCACCGCCGCCGCCCGCGACCTATGCGTCGGCGATCGGCGAGCGTCAGGCGATCGCGCTCGCGATCTCGCGTGCACGCTACGAGGCGGGGAACGGCCGGCTGGATGCGGCCGCGCGTGCCGTCGGGCTGACCTCGCGGTTCGGTGCGGCCGAGCTCGCGATGCTCGCCACCACCTCACCCACCCGCGAGCGCCCCGCGCTGTTCGGGTTCCTGCCTCGGCTCGACGATCCGGACACCGGCACGTGGAGGCTCGAGCTGTTCGGCGACGATCTCGCGTGGGTCGCCGGGATCGAGCAACCACTCGTCGAGTCACCGCCCTCTCGCCACCTGCACGGCTTGTGGCGCGAGCTGCTCGCTGGCAAGCGCACCCCCGACGATCCCGCGATCGCCGCACTCGGCCCCGGCGCTGTCGCCGCCACCCACGAGCTCCTCGCCGCCGTTCATCCGCCGGCGCCGGCGAAGTGAAAAAAAAACCGCCGGCGAACCTGGGGGAGGCCGCCGGCGGGACCCGCAAGAAGCGGGGGTCATGTACCGGCCTCTGGAGCGGGTGGAGCGCCAGAGGTCCGACAGAAACGTGTTCAGACTCATTGCATCCTCGAGACCAACCTCGAGATCGGCTCCAGACAGAGCGTTTCGCGAGCTTGGGCGACGGCGAATGGCTACCTGCGCGTGAACAGGTGCGCGGCGTCGACACACCGCGCGATGTCGCGCGCACGCCTTGCGCACGCGCCGACGTGTCGCTGGCACTCGCGCTGCACCTGTTTCGCGAATGCCGAAGAGCTACGACGACATCATCCGGAGCACCGTCCCCGAGCCCGATAGTGGCTTCCGCCCGACGCACGATCAGGAGCTGGCGGCGCTCGACGGGACGCACACCCGGCCTGCCGAGGAGGCCGCCCTGTACGCGCGGGTGTTCGAGGCGCTGCGCGGCACCGGTGTGGAGGTCTCGGGGATCACCGTCGAGATCGACGGCACCAAGGTCACGCTCGCCGGTCGAGTCGCCGACGTCCAGGTCCTCCCTCAGCTCGAGGGCGCAGTGCGCGCCATCGAGGCGGTCGGGGACCTCGTGGATCGGATCGTGGTGATACCGTACAGCACGTGACCGCACCGCCCAGCTGAGGGGGCGCTGTGACTCACCGGGCGCAGGCGCACAGTGGCGATCATGTACATGCCTGGATCTGTGTCATCGGAGCCCTCCGAAGACCCGGCACGTCCCTGGCATCTAGCTCCTCCGTTCCGCGGTGTGATCAGGCCTAAGCGCTTGGACTCATTGGCGGAAGAAAGGACCGAGCCACCATGAACGGAACCATCCTCATCGTCGACGACGACGACGACACCGCGATCCTCCTGCGCGACTCTCTGAAGAAGCGCGGGTTCGATGTCGAGTGCGTCAACTCCGCCCAGCAGTGCCTCGACCGCTTGCGAACCGAGGCTGTCGACGTTGTGGTGACCGACGTTCAGATGACCGGCATGTCGGGCATCGAGCTGTGTGTCGAGCTCCGTCAGCGGTATCCCGATCTCCTGCCCATCGTCCTCACGGGCCAGGGCGGCCTCGAGACGGCGATCGCCGCGATCCGCGCGGGCGCCTACGACTTCATCACCAAGCCGGTGAAGGTCGATGCGCTCGCGATCGCCGTTGGACGCGCGCTCGAACATCTCTCCCTCAAGCGCGAGGTCAAGCGGCTGCGCACCGCCGCCGACCGCGATCTCCCGATCGACGGCATCGCCGGCTCGAGCCCCGCGATCCGCGAGACGATCGAGATGGTCCGTCGCGTCTCGGACAGCGACGCCACCGTGCTGATCACCGGCGAGTCCGGAACCGGCAAGGAGCTCGTCGCGAAGGCGCTCCACAACCTCTCGCCGCGTCGAGACCATCCGTTCGTCGCCGTCAACTGCGCCGCGATGCCGGCGCCACTCCTCGAGAGCGAGCTGTTCGGCCACGTCCGCGGCGCCTTCACCGATGCCAAACGCTCGCGCGCCGGGCTGTTCGTTCAAGCGGGCGCCGGCACGATCTTCCTCGACGAGATCGGCGAGATGCCGATCGAGATGCAGGTCAAGCTGCTGCGCGTGCTCCAGGAGCGCCGGGTTCGTCCCGTCGGCGGCGACGAGGAGGTGCCGTTCGAGGCCCGCGTGGTCACCGCGACGAACCGAGATCTCGAGACCGAGGTCGAGGAGAAGCGGTTCCGCGAGGATCTGTTCTACCGGATCAACGTCGTTGCGATCCCGGTGCCGCCGCTGCGCTCCCGCGCGGGCGACATCCTGTTGCTCGCCCAGTTCTTCTTGAAGCGGATCGCCACGCGCACCGCCAAGCCCGTGCAGGGCATCTCGGGGCCCGCGGCTCGCCTCCTCATGGACTACGACTGGCCGGGCAACGTCCGCGAGCTCGAGAACTGCATGGAGCGCGCAGTCGCGCTGTGCCGCCTCGACGAGATCACCGTCGACGACCTGCCGGCCAAGGTGCAGGAGCACCAGTCGAGCAAGATCGTGATCACGACCGAGAGCCCTGGCGAGCTGATCACGCTCGACGAGATGGAGCGCCGCTACGTGCGCCAGGTGCTCGGTGCGGTGGGTGGCAACAAGACCCACGCCGCGCGCATCCTCGGCATCGATCGCCGCTCGCTGTACCGCCGGCTCGAGGAGCCGCGCCACGACGCGAAGCCGTCCACGCCGCCCCCGACCGAGGGCCACCACCCGCGGAGCCCCACGTCCCCGCCGATCTCGGCAAGCTCGCCGATCTCACCGATCTCTAACGGTCACTCGAACAACGGTCTCGGCAGCCCCAGCGCTTCACATCCCGGCGAGATCGAGCCAGGCTAGTCACCGCATGACGCTCCGGATCTTGATGGTCGATGATGACGTCGTCGATCGCCTGGCGATCCGGCGCGCGATCGACGACAGCACGCTTCCGGTCGAGCTCACGGAGGCGACGACGGCGGATGAGGCGCTCGCGGCGATGGCCGCGCGGCCGTTCGATTGCCTGCTGTTCGACCACGATCTTCCTGGCGTCAGCGGGCTGGAGTTCGTTCGCCAGCTCCGGGCTGACGGCAACCTGACGCCGATCGTGTTCGTCACCGACGAGCACAACGAAGATCTCCTTCAGGAAGCCGTCGAGGCGGGGGTCACGGACTTCTTCCCCAAGGGCGACCTCTCCCCGCGCCGCCTCGCCCGCCGGCTCCGGTTCGCGATCCGGATCGGCCGCGCAGAGGCGGAGTCCGCGCGTGCCCTCGTGGCCGCGACCCACGCCACCCAGCGCCGGGACGATGTCCTCGCGATCGTCTCGCATGACCTCCGCGGTCCGCTGCACGCGATCAGCCTCGCCTGCGAGGCGATGCGCGAGGAGTCCTCGGGGGAGGCCCTGCGCTATGTGGGGGCGATCGAGCGAGCCTCGCAGCGCGCGGAGCGCCTGATCTCCGATCTGCTCGAGGCGAGCATCATCGAGAACGGTGCGCTCACGCTCGACCGCGGCTCCGTCGATGCGGCGTCACTGGTACGGCAAGCTGCCGCCGATCACGAGCTGCTCGCCAAGGAGACCGGCGGCCAGATCACGCTGCACCTCCCAACGGAGGCCACGATCGTGTCCGCGGATCGCCACCGCGTGCTCCAGGTGCTCAACAACCTGATCGGCAACGGGCTCAAGCACGCGCGCGGAGCACCGATCGAGCTGGTGGTCACGCGCCGGGACCGCGAGGCCATGATCGCCGTCCGCGATCGCGGGCCAGGGATCGCCGAAGCCGAGCTCCCGCACGTGTTCGACCGCTACTGGCACGGCCGCACGAAGAAGGCCGGCGCCGGCCTCGGACTGGCGATCGCGAAGGGCATCATCGAGGCCCACGGCAGCACGGTCGCCGTCGCCAGCCGGCCGGGTGAAGGTACCGAGTTCTCGTTCACGCTGCCGCTCGTCCAGCGCTGTTAATCGTCGAGCGCGGCCGCGCGGGGAGACCGCATCACGGCCGTGGTCGCCGCGTGATCGCCCTGCATCGTGAGCGGCACGCCGTCGTCACACTCGATCGGATAGTGCGCCGACATCCGCGCCGAGGTCGAGACCCGAAGCTTCGCCAGCGCGCGTTGTACCTCGGTCGCCGACGGGCGCTCTTCGAAGTTCTTGGCGAGCATGTGCTCCACGAGCTCGACCAGGCCGTACGGCGCATCCGGGCAGCGCGGCGCCAGCGCCGGCACCGGGCGATTGAGGTGCTGGACCAGGATCTCCACCGAGGTCGCGCCGACGAACGGTGGCCTCCCCGTGAGCGCCTGATACGCGACGACACCGAGCCCGTAGACATCGCAGTGTCCGTTGGTGGGGCCACCACGCGCTTGCTCGGGGGCCATGTAGGTCGGCGTTCCGATCGCCTCGTTCATGTTCGTGAAGCGTGCCCCTGCGTAGTGATGCGCGATCCCCCAGTCGATGATCCGCACACCACACGCGGCATCGCCGGCGGTCAGGAAGATGTTGTCGGGCTTGAGATCCCGGTGCGTGACGCCGCGATCGTGCGCCGCGGCGAGCACTCCCGCCACATCGTCGACGAGCTCCATGACGACGGCGGCATCCACCAGGCCGCGGTGCATCCGGTCCGCGAGCGGGACGCCCTCGATCAGCTCCATCGCGATCCACGGGCGGCGGTCCTCGAGAAGGCCGCACTCGAAGAACCTCGGGATGCCCGGATGCGAGACCGAGGCGAGGATCGACGCCTCGCGCATCATCCGATCGATGGCGCGCTCCTGGGCCAGCTGCTCCTCACGCATCACCTTCAGGGCCACCGTGCGCCCGCTGAGCGTGTGGCTGGCCCGATAGACCCACCCCATCCCGCCCACGCCCGCCACGGTCCCGAGGCGATACGCGCTGATCATCGTGCCTTCCGGCAACGTGCCGTGTTCGAGCGCATCTGGGGCGGAGGTGACGGTGAACTGGCCCATGCGCAAGCCCATCGAGGAGCACACCGTGTGCCAGTGCCCACGACCGGATGCAGGACGTCCACGCCGTGCGCTCCTGCCACAGCTCACGGACGGCAAGGAACGTGCACGAGTCCCGCCCATGTCTGAATCGCTGGTCGAGCTCGGTCCCGACGTCGTCGTCGGGTCATACCGGGTGATCAAGGAGATCGGGCGTGGCGGCATGGGCACCGTCTACGAGGCGATCCACACCGTGTTGCCGCGCCGCGCGGCGATCAAGGTCATGCATCCCGAGCTGCGCCGGCAGGCCGGCATGGGTGCTCGCATGGTGCAGGAGGCCGCGATCCTCGAGGACGTGCGCCACGGTGGCCTCGTGCGGGTGTTCGAGTGCCAGGTGCTCGACGACGGGCGCCCGTGGATCGCGATGGAGCTCGTTGATGGCGAGACGCTCGCGAACCGCCTCTACTTCGCACCGAAGATGCCGGGTGTGGAGGTCGCGAAGCTGCTCTCCGAGATCTCGGACGTCCTCGCCGCGGTGCACGTGCGAGGCATCGTCCATCGCGACCTCAAGCCGGATAACCTGCTGCTCACGCCCGGCGATCCGAACTTTCCGCTGCGGCTGATCGACTGGGGTGTGGCGCGGCTCGGTCCCCTCGGTCGCCTCACCGTCGACGGTCTGACCCCGGGGACGCCGATCTACATGTCCCCCGAGCAAGCCACGGGGAAGAACATCACCGCCGGCTGCGACATCTACTCGCTCGGCGTGATCGCGTACGAGGCGCTGGCCGGTCATCCTCCCTTCGATGGCCGCACGCTCGCCGAAGTCGTGTGCATGCACCTGACGGCCGAGCCTGTGCCTCTCCGGGACCTCTGCGATGCTCCGCCCGAGCTCTGCGCGCTGGTGCACGGGATGCTCGCGAAGGATCCGGCGTTCCGCCCCGGTGCGATCGAGGTCCGCCAGCACACCCGGGCGATCTTGCTCGATCAGAGCTCGGCCTACGCGGAGTTCGAGCTGACCATGGTGGAGGACCTCCCGACCAAGACGGGGCCGGTCCGGGTTCGCCCGGTGGGGATGGCGGGTCAACGCACGCCGAGCGACGAGGTCGTCGTCGTCGATCCCGAGGCCCTCGAGTTCGGGGTCACCGAGATGGTCCCGATCGTTCGCAAGCCGCGCTGGACCCCGGAGATCGGGCCCTACGCCGCGAACGCGACCCGGAAGGGTCCGATCACGCCACGCTCCGGTCGAGACCAGGTCGCGGGCGAGATCGATTTCAAGCGCAGGCACTGAAGCCACCTCGCGACCGTGCGCTGACGCCTCGGTGAGCGCGTCCGCGCGTGCTCCGCGTGAGCCCATGGTGAGGATCGGCCGCGGCACGCGATGTGCTCCTCGTTCCGCCCAGGAGAACCAGCATGAACAATCAAACCGGTACCACGATGGATACGAGCACTGACGATCATCACGACGGCCGCTTCGAAGCCCTGAAGCACCGCGCGATCGACGCCAAGGATGTTGCGATGACCCGCGGTAGCGCCCTCATCGCGCGCGCCAGCGACACCATCCGCGCGAACCCGCTCGCAGCGGTCGGCATCGCCTTCGGCGTCGGCTACCTCGGCATGCGGCTGCTCCGGCGCTAAGCGCATCATGCGAACCGACCATCACGCACTCGCGCAAGAGGATCCCGGTGAGCTGATCACCGGCGTGCTCCACGATGCGCGCGAGCTGGCGGTCGCCGAGGTCGACAAGCTCAAGGCCGAGGCGAAGCAGGTCGGCCAGATCGCGAAGATCACCGGCATCGGGCTCGGCATCCTGATCGCGGCGACCGTGTTCCTGGGGCAAGCCCTCGGGGCCGCGCTCGTCTCGCTCGGCATGCCGGCGTGGGTCGCGTTCGGGATCCTCGCGATCCTCACGGCGACCGGCGGCATCGTGTTCATCAAGTACCCACGCGACGTCGCCAAGGCGACCTGAGAGGCATCGATCATGGAGACAGCCCCCGAACCCCCAGAGGCCGCACCGGCGGTCTCTGCAATCGACCACGCGGAAGATCGCGTCGCCCGCGCGCGGCGGGCCCTCAGCTCGCGCATCGAGGAGCTCGGGCGGCGCGTCGATCGAGCGAAGGACACCTTCGACGTCAGGGCGCAGATCACGAAGCACGTGTGGCCGTCGATCGGGATCGCCGTGGGGCTCGGAGCTCTGCTCGGCCTCGTCGGTCACCCACGCCAGCACACGACCGGGGACCGCACGCTCGGTGCGACCGTCCTCGCCAGCGCCGGTGCTCTCGGATGGAAGCTCCTCCGGACCTACGCGCTCGGTCAGCTCGCCGATTCGGCACGCAGCTGGATCGACGAGCGCGATCCGACGGGTCTAGCGACGACGGCGACGACGCGCGACCACGAGCCCGAGCGCGACGAGAGCTAGCGAACCACCACCACCGCCGCCACTCGCGCTGCAGCCACCGTTGGTCGCGCCTGGATCGGTGGTGCTCGCATCTCCTGCTGGGGGAACGCCGGCATCGACCATCGGCGGCGGCGCCGAGTTCGAGAGCTGGATGTCCGCGCACTGGAAGTAGACGTCATCGCTCAGCGTGTCCGTCGTGTACGGCGGCTTGTCGGTCATCAGCTGGATCACCTGGAGCGTGCAGTTCGCGCACTCCACGTTCGGCAGCGTGATCTCCTGCATGTACATCCGTCCGGCGATCGGGAGGTTGCCCTGCACGTCGGGGATCAGGTCGATCATCACCGTCGGGTCGAGGCCGACCGTGGTCGCCGTCGTGTTCGGCGGGATGAAGAAGTCGCTCCCGTCCAGATCGAAGCTGATCCGGAAGTGCCCGGGGTGATCGATGGTCTCGAGCCACTTCACCGTGAACTTCGAGCCCGGCACGAGCACGCGCGGTGCGCGGCGCGGCGCGGTTGGATCCCCGCAGTGCTGCTCCTTCTGCATCGTCGTGCGCGGGACGGGATCCATCAACTGGATGTGCGCCGAGGCTACCGACGGGGCGGCAAGGCCCACTGCGAGGATCAACTTCGGCAACATCCGCGTCCTTGGCATTCGCGCATCCTTGCACACGTGCGCGTCGCGATCTGCGGTGATGTAGTTGCCCGAAACGTCCACCCAGCTGATCCAGGTACTTGCCGTTCGACCTACATAAGTGCCTCTGTATGTCCTGGTAATTAGTGACTTTTTTTGGGTCAAGGACTTCCGGACTGACATGAAAATAACGATAGTGGTGAGATGCGCTCCTTCTTCGCGATCTCACTGGCACTGGTAGCTGGCTGTGGCGACAACCTGGGGGGTCCAGAGACGCTTCCTGCGGATCAAGCGCCCGAGAGTGGCAACCAGGCGGCCGATCCGGTGCAGCGCCTGCGCCCCGAAGTCTGTGGCGTCCGCTCGTGGGACGTCGTCTACGACGCCAAGGACACCGACCTGCGTGCGGTGGGAACCGCGACCGGGGCCGCGGTGTTCATGGTGCCCAAGGCGGGCGGCATGCTGCGTGGCTTCCTGGTCGACGGCCGTGGCCTCGTGGTCGGCAATCAAGACGGACAGAAGATCCGCGGCGACGCGAACTTCACCGGTCTGTCGGCGACCCGCGTCGACGATCGCTTCGTCGTTGGCCTCGTCACTGGCGACCAGATCTCGGTCAACGTGATCCGCGAGGATCTCGGTGACTACCGCGAGCTCACGGTCGTTCCCGGCGCGTTCGTCGGCGATTCGACGGTGATGCACTCGCGCAACACGCGGATCGCGATGACGGGCGGCAGCACCGGCATGGTGATGAGCACGTTCGATTCGAACTGGGCGCCGATGGGCAGTGAGGTCGTCGCGCGGAGCGTGCCGATCAGCATGACCAGCGCTCCGTACGGCAACGACGCGATGATCGGGTGGTCGACCGAGAACGAGTGCCACGTGCAGCGCATCGCCTCGGGCGTGGAATCGATGCAGCCCTACCCGTGCCGCAACTCGCGCCTCGCGCTCGACTACGCGTCGCGCGGTGGCTGGATGGTGTACGAGGCCGGCGAGCGCCTGATGATCGCCAAGATCGCCGTCGATGGCCACAACCAGATCGCGAACGAGCAGCAGCTCGCGCGGTTCGGCTCCTCTCCGCGCATCGCGTTCGATGGCCAGCGGTTCTGGGCCAGCTACGTCGACTTCCACGGTGACCTCGTCGTCGGCTTCGTCGACGAGAACGGCACGCTCGATTCGACCTCGATCAGCGGCACGCGGCCACAGGCTGGCGCGTATGACCTCGCCATGATCGGCGGCTCGCCGTGGGTCTACGCGGTCGACGAGAACGGCGTGGGCGCGACCCACCTGTGCACGATGGCGTACTGAGTCAGACGGCGTCCCAGACGTACGACTGCTCGATCACCGGATAGCCGCGCACCGACGATTGGACGCGCGGCCCTTCGCGACCGCCCATCGCCTCGTAGAACCGGCGAGCGTAGGTGTTCGCCTCGAGCACCCAGATGATCAGCGAGGTCATCTGCTGCGCGCGGCACCAGGCCGTCGTGCCCTCGAACAGCTCGCGGCCGAGCCCGTACCGCTTCGCGTGATCGACGATGTAGATCTCGTAGAGCTCGCCCACGTGCCCGCCCTGCCTGCGGCTCGGGCCGGCGTTGCAGAACCCGACCAGCTCGCCGAACGTGGTCTCGTAGGCGACGAGGTTCAGGGCATCGCTGTCGAGGAGGATCTCGCGCCGCATCGAGGCCCGCCGCGCGGTGTCCATCGTGTCGAGGATCTGGTCGGGCAGGATCCCGCGATAGCTGGTCTGCCAGCTGCGCGCCTGCACCCGGGCGATCGCCCCGGCGTCCGCGACGGTGGCGGGCCGGATCGCGAACCGATCGAGCTCGAGGCGAGCGAGCATGGCCAGGTGTCCCCTGGCGTCAGGATACACCCCGCGCGGCCGCAGCGAGCTCCGTCATGCTCGCCACCCGGAGCACGGTCGGGCCGACCGGGATCGAGTCACTCTGCCGGCCACCGATCACGGCTGTCGTCGTCGCCGGGAGCGAGTGCAACCAGTCCGCGATCGCACGCGCGCGCGCGGGCGGGACCGGCGCGCTGACGCTCAGCCAGACCAGCTGTGGCTGATGTTCCTGGACGGCCGCCGCCAGCGCCACGACGGGCGTATCCGGGCCGAGGTTGACCGCGCGCAGACCGCACGAGGCGATCACCATCGCCGCCATGAACGAGGGCAACAGGTAGGGATCACCCTCGGGCGTCCCACCCACCGCGACTCGGCCGGAGGTTGGCTCGGGGAAGATGTTACGGAGCTGCGCGAGCGCCTGGAGACAGACATCGGTCCCGCGATGCTCGATGAAGATGCCGGCCTCGTCGTGGCGCCACAGCTCGCCGAGCGCGTGCATCGCCTCGCGCACGGGCCCATCGCACAGCTCCTCGACCGAGGAGCCACCGAGGTAGCGCGAGAGCAGCCAGCCGCGGGCGCCGACCACGTCTCCATCGCGCAGGTGGTGGAGCAGGCGGTCACCGCTCGCGCGTGCGATCTCGGGGAGATCGAGCACCTCGGGATGGGCGATCGGAGCGCCGGTGTCGCGGATGAACCGCACCGCCTCCGACAGTGCGATCCGCCGGTGCCCGCCATCGGTGCGCATCGCGGCGATCCGGCCACCATCCACCCACCGCTTGAGCGACGACTCGCTCACACCCAGTGCCTGGGCTAGCTCGCGGGGAGACAGCAGTCGCATCCCACCAAGATGACCATGGCCGCCACGTAGTTACACGTACTTGGGTACTTGACTGGACGAAATTACGTCCATCCCGGCGAATCAGTCGATGCCGGCGCCATACGTGATGGTGGCGATCCGATCGATCTGGGTCTGGGCCGGCTTGAAATGCTCGGTGGTGCCATCGGGCCACCGCACCTCGGCATCGAACACGCAGCCGAGGTCTCCGAGGCCGAAGTACAGGACGCGCGTATCCATCGAGTTGTACGTGCCGCGGCTCGAGCGCACCTCGCGCACCAGCTGCTGATCGCCGATCGTGATCGTGACCCGCGCACCGATCGCGTCGCGGTTGATCGCCACGCCATCCCCCACCAGCTTCAGGGCGAGCCAGTGGTGCTGGTTGCCGAGATCGTTCCGGAACAACAAGTTCGCGCGCCCACCGCCCTGGTCACGCGCGCCGATCAGCAGATCGAGATCGCCATCGCGATCGATATCCGACCACGCGTGGTTCTGGGCGCCCTTCATGCCCGGCCCGTGATCCTCGTCGGTGATCCCCACCGAGCGATCGAGCGCCTCGAACATGCCATCGGGCTTCTGGTGCATCAGCCCGAGCCAGCCCTTCTGGAGCTCGGTGGTGTAGCCGCTCTCGTACTTGTCCGTACGCGACAGCGAGATGTCCATCCGGCCGTCGTTGTCGAAGTCGACCGTCGCCGCATCGACATCGCCCTCGTTGTACGGCAACCGACGGTCGAGCCAGGCGTTGGTGAACGTGTAGCCGCCGGCCGCACCGCTGTTGAGCAGCAGCACCGTCGGATCGGACCACGTGCGCGAGTAGTCCCCACCCGGGTGCGAGATCGAGGACACGACGAGATCGAGATCTCCATCGTTGTCGACGTCATCGCACGTCAGCCCGAACGCGTTCGAGCCGACATACGTCCCCGGCGCCTTACCCGGCTCGGGCGTCTTGCCCATCCCGGTCGCCGAGATCCAGTAGTTCCCCGTGGCGAGGCTGGCGAACCCGGCCTCCACCGCGACGTTCTTGAAGTTCCCCGCGCCATCGTTCTGGTACAGGAAGTTCTGGGCTCCACCTTGCGAGACGCCATACACGGCGACCGCGATGTCGAGGTCCCCATCGTTGTCGTAGTCGCACGCGACGCTGCCATTCGACGGGCTCGCGATGTTGCCCGCCAGCCGCGCCCGCGCCGCCGTGAACGTGCCATCGCCCTTGCCGAGGAACAGATCGTCGAGCGCCGCGTAGCTGGTCTGCCCGTTGCCGACGAACAGATCGAGCTTCGCATCACCATCGAAGTCCGCGAACACCGCGTTCGCCGCCACCGTGGCATTCGGCGCGCCCTCGAGGCCACTGGCCGCCTTCTGTGTGAACTTGCCGTGGCCGTCGTTGAGCCACAGCGAGCTGGTCTTGCCCACCAGCGGGACGTCGAGGCCGGCGAAGCAGTCCTGATCGCCATCGTTGTCGACATCGCCGAACGCGAAGAACCCGGCCTGGATGTCGCGCAGCCCCGATTCGGCGCTGACCTCGGTGAACGTCCCATCGCAGTTGTTCTTGTAGACGAGGTGCGTGTAGGGGATCCCCGCCTGCGGATTGGGGAACAGATCGTGCGCCACGATGTCGTCGCAGCCGTCGTTGTCGAGATCGATGAAGCCGAGCCGGCTGTGATCGTTGATCGGGATCGCGGTCGGTGGGGTCGCGATCATGTTGTGGCCCTGGATGCCGCTCGCCGCGGAGATGTCCGCGAACGTCATCGCGCCGGGTGCCTGCACCGGCTTCGCCGTGCACTCGATCGGTGGACCATCGTCGGCCACGTCGTCACCGGTCGTGCTGCTCGGGCCACTACACGCGGCCATCATCGCGAGGATCATCGTGCGGTTCACGGCGATGTCGTAGACCGCCGTACCCGGCGGGACCCATCGATAGGATCAGCCGCGATGGCGTGTTCTATCGGTGCGGTGGTTGTTCGCCCGATTCGGCGCGCTCCACCTCGTACCCCGCGCGCGCCAGCATCGCCGGCAGGCCGTTCTCGCCGAGCAGGTGGCCGAGCCCGACGGCGACGAACGCCCCTCCGCTGGTGAGGTAGCGCTCGAGCGCCGGCTGCCACGCGCGGTTCCGCTGCCACAGCAGGACCTCGGAGGTCCGCGGCGTGATGAGCAGCGCCGACATCAGCTCGAGATCACCCGTGCGATACGCCGTGGCGAGCCGATCGACCTCGCAGTGCATCGCCTCGCGCGCGTGGATCGCCTCGCTGAGGTCCTTCACGCCCACGACCTGATCGAGTGCGGTCATCTGCTGCTCCCAGGTCTCGAGCGCCTCGACCGGAAGCTTCTTGCTGCGAGCCCGCTTCGCGAGATCGCCATCCATCGCGGTTGGCTTGTTCGGCGACACCTTCTTGTTCAAGAGGATCAGCGCGTACCAGGGACGAACCCGACGGAGCGCGTCCTCCTTGATCGTGCCGGTCAGCGTGTCGCGCAGGTCATACCAGTCGGCGGGTGGGAGCTGTTGATCGATGCCGAGCCCGGACTTGTAGCGGCTGAGCTCGCGGAGCTTGTCGCCATCGGGCTCGACGTCACCGAGCTCCGACACGAACCGAGGCGCGCCATCGAGCGCGGCGAGGGCCGAGGGCGGCACGCCGGCGATCGCGATGTCGTGGACGGTGCCGTACAGCCACAGCGTGGGTCCGGAGCCCTTGTGGATCTTCCACAGGAACGCCGGCCCCTGCGCCACGACCGGCATCACCGGGCACGCGGCCTGCTTCGGCGCACAGGCGACGAGGACGCAGAGGATCGCGAGCGCGCGCAGCATCATGACCTGGGAATCATGCCCAGCCTGGAACGGGGAGACAACGGACCCCTGCGGTTCCAGGCACTTGAGAGGTCAGGTGATCCTGCTGTTGCCGTTCGGCGCTCATCCAAGTACGAGTCCTTCGTGGCGAGCGAGAACGAGAGTCCCGACACCTCCGATGCGGCGCCTGCGGGACCGCCTCCCGGCGGGATCAAGCGCAAGAACCTCATCATCATCGGCGTGATCACGGCGCTGGTCTGGGCGTTCGCGATCCAGACCGGCAGCACCGTGCTGATGATCATCGTCGGCGTCCTGTCGGCGCTCCTCGTGGGCGTCCTGATCTGGGCGTTCCGCATGATCCGGAAGCAGCGCGGCCTGGTCAACATGCTCCAGGGCGCGACCGAATCGCCCGAGGCGCGACGCGAGGCGCTCGCGAAGCTGTCCGGAGATAAGGATGCGAGCTCGCCGACGAAGATCTTCGCGCGCGCACAGCTGATGGCGCAGGACGATCCGAAGGGTGCGCTCAAGCTGCTCGAGCCGGTGACGCTCCAGACGTTCCCGGCGGCGATGCAGGACGACGTGTCGCTGCTGAAGGCGCAGCTGTTCCTCTCGTTCGGCCGCACCCAGGACGCGCGCAAGTGCGCCGACTCGATGAACCTCGACAACCCGGATCGCAAGGAGATCCGCCCGTACGCCGCCGGCATCGTCGCCGAAGCGTGGGGCCGCACCGGCAAGTCGAAGGAGGCGCTCGCGCTGCTCGACACGGTGGAGCTCCCGAAGAAGAACGCCGAGCAGATCGCCATCCAGCTGCGGATCGCACGCGTGTTCGCGAAGTTCGCGGCCAACCAGCGCGGACCGGCGCGGCAGGATCTGCTGGCGCTCGCCGAGGAGGACGTGAACTACCTCGGCCGGTTCCTGTCGCCGCAGTTCCGGGTTCACCCCGAGCTGCAGAAGCTGGCGCGCAGCGTGCTCGAGCAGAACCCCGGTGCGCGCAAGATGGCGAAGGCGCAGTCCCGGTCGCAGAAGCGCGGCTGATCCGAGCTCGATCGGTGCGACTCCCAGGCGGTGACCACCGTCTGGACTCCCGTGAAGGCGCTCGCCCCGTTCCTCGTGTTGCTCGTCGCGTGTGGCGGTCAGGATGCTGACCCGGGCAGCGAGGGACCTCCCGGTCCGCAGGGCGAACCTGGCATCGCCGGGCCGCAGGGACCGCAGGGACCGCAGGGTCCTCAGGGTCCGGGCGGCGGAGATCCGGGGCCGCAGGGTCCTCAGGGTGTGCCAGGTCCCGCGGGCGCGATCGGCCCGATGGGCGCGACGGGCCCGATGGGCCCGATGGGGATCATGGGCGTCATGGGTCCGCCCGGCGCCAACGGAGCGAGCGGTGCGATGGGACCCGCCGGGCCCCAAGGACCCGCGGGACCCGCAGGCGCGGGAAATCCCGGACCCCAGGGACCCGCCGGGCCCGCAGGCAACGGCGCATACAGCGAGGACATCGCCGCGTTCGCGGGCTACACGGCCGCACTCACCGATGGCAACGCCGGTGGCCGCGATGGGATGCATGCGCGCTGCGCCGCCGAGTTCTCCGGCTCGCACCTCTGCCACATCTCGGAGTATCAGCTCGCCAACTCGGCGACCACGGTCCCGGCGAGTGGCGCGTGGATCGATCCGAGCATCCTGCCGTACGCGCTGTCGTCGGACAGCGATCTGACCTACGAGAGCGCGCCCGGGTTTGGCCGCGAGGACTTCTCGTTCACGTGCTTCAGCTGGACCTCGAACACCAGCACGGGCACGTGGTCGGCGAGCTTCCTGCGCGCGGACGGGCTCGTACAGTCGACCTCGAGCAACGTCGCGCCCGCGCAGCCCGCGTGCAACCTGCAGCGCGCGCTCGCATGCTGTAACGGCGCACCGAAGGTCCAGTTCGCCGGCTTCACCACCGTCCAGCCCGATGGGGCGGGCGTGGGCAACGGTCGCCCGGGGATGCACGCCGCGTGCGCCTCCGAGTTCACGGGCTCGCACATGTGCCACATCGCGGAGTACCTGCGCACCGGCTCGGGGACGACGATCCCGGCGACGGGTGCGTGGCTCGATCCGAGCGTCAACGAGCGCAACGAGATCGTGACCGGCGGCTCGCCGCGATTCGGACGGATGACCTCACGCTACTCGTGCAACGGCTGGACGACGAACACGGCCAGCGGATCGTGGTCCTCGACGCACCTCGACACCGACGGCTCGGCGCACCTGCAGAGCTCGAACGTGTTCCCGGCGCAGATCGGCTGCACGGCGCACCGCCCGATCGCGTGCTGCAAGTAGCGAGAAGCTAGACCGGCGGCGCGATCGGCGGCGGCGCGATCGGCGGCGCCTCGGACGGCGCGTTCTCGGGCTCGCGCAGCGCGCGACCGGTGATGCCTGCGATCCCGAGGAGCATGAGCCCGGAGAGCCACAGGCCATAGCGACCACCGGCGTCGATCTTGACGTCCTTGGTCATCCGGCCTCCGCCGGACTTGCCGAGCGCCTCCTTGTCGACTGCTTCCTTGAGCGTGCCACCGACCTTGATCCACAGGCCCACGAGCACGCCGATCGTCACGATCGCGATGCCGAAGCTCGCGAGCATGCCCTTCTTGTTGCGCATCCATGCGGCCGCGAAGCCCGCGATGGCGAGCACCATCGCCACGATCGCGAGTGGCTCGCGCTCGACGTTGTCGACGTGACCTCCGAGCCCGCCCTTCATGCCGCCACCACCGCCGCCGTCCATCTCGCCGTCGTCACTGTGACGCTTGCGCTGGCGGCCTTCCTCCTTCTCCGCCTCGGCGATCATCCCGCCCGGCTTGCAGCCTCCGACCATGTCGGCGCCGGAGACGGTGATCACCTCGATGCCGTCACACGAGACGCCGAAGAACGGCAGGAAGAACGCGGCGATCACGATCGCGCTGAAGTACCGGCCGACCTTGTTCCAGAGGACTCGCTTGCTCGCCATCGAGGCGACACTACCTCACAACCCGCTGATCGCGTCCTCCCAGCGCGTCGAGAACAGGAGGTAGTCCCCGAAGTCGAACGGGTGTCGTGCGAGGAGCGTCCGCTGGTCGTCGCGGAGGCCACCCATGAACCGCCGGTTCGCCTTGTCGACGAGATCGAGGACGTCCCGTGCGACCGAGACGCCCGCCATCGGCTTGAACGTCGAAGGCATGAGCTCTCCGGACAGCGCCGCGTTGAACAACCGATCCTGGATCGCCTGCGCGGTCTCCTTGGTCGCCGCATCGAGCTCGGCGTGTTGTCGATCATCGAGATGTGCGGCCGCCGTGAAGTCCTCGAGGGACCGCGCCACCCGGGCGCGCTGGGGTGCGAGCGCGATCTGGGCGATCGGGATCATGCGATCGCGGTAGGCACGCAGGTCCTCACCCGGTGCGGGCAACATCGCCATCGCCCACGGTGGGACCTTCACACCGTAGAAGCTCGGACCATCGCCTCCCGAGCGCGACGCGGGCGGTGGCGTGTCATCTTCATGCTCGGCACGCTCGAGCTCCGAGCTGACGTAGCGCGTGGTCCGCTCCGGCTTCGCGGGTGTGCACTCCGCGACCTCGGGGACCGCGACGTGATTGCAGCTACGCCACGCTTGCCAGCCGCACAGCGCACCGAGAGAGAGGGCGAGAGTTCGCCAGCCGTTGCTCATGGGTTCCTCGACACGGGCTGGACCGGGGGTGCGGGCTGTGCCGGTGGTTGATAAGGCGGTTGGTAGGGTGGTTGGTACGGCGGTTGATAGGGCGGCTGGTACGGCGGCGGCTGATACGGCGGCGGCTGATACGGCGGCGGGTTGGCCTGCGGTCGCGACGATGACGCCCTGCGGCCGACGTCGAACGCATACGCGATGCCGACCCGGGTCTGCCAGGTGGTGATCGGACCGCCGAGATCCGCTGCGGTCAGCACATCGAACGAGAGCGGACGCAACGCGAGCCGCCACGCCCGGCTGAACCGGTACTCGGCGAGCGCCTCGAAGCGCACCGCGCTGCCCGTGACATCGTGGAAGGCGGGCTCGTCGAAGTTGACCAGCGTCGCACCGATGCCGAGCCGCGCCCCCAGCACGAGCCGCCCCTCGGCGCCGGCCCGCCCGATGATCCCGCCCGAGAACAGCACGGTGCCGTGCGAGGCATCGCGGTTGCCGAGGCTGTCGAGATCGATCCACGCACCGAGGTGCTCGCCGGTGACGCCGAACGAGAGCGAAGGTCCGGCGAGCGTGGCGACCTGATCGGCGCGCCGGTTGAGCGGGACCGCCACGCCGCCGAGTACACCGAGCTCGAGGTGGATCGGCGCACGCTTCGCGGGCTCCGACGGCTCGCGCTGGAGGCTCGGTGCAGGCGGAGCTCCAAGATCGGGCGACGGAGTCCCTGCCGGCGCGACATACGGTGGCGCGTACGGTGGTGCGGGCTCCACCGGCGGTGCGGACTCCACCGGCGGTGCGGGCTCGGCCTGATCGGGCTGCGCCTGCGCGGCGTGAGGCTCGAACAGCGCGAGCGCGATCGCGGCCGAGGCTGCGATCCCGACGATCCGCGTGCGCGTCAGCGCGAGGCCAGCTCCGATCGACACGAGTACACAGATCGAGAAGATCTGACCGCTCGAGAGCCCGAGGTAGATCCCTCGACCGAGATCGCCGCGGAACACCTCGACCACGATTCGCCCGACGGAGTACGTCGCCGCGGCGGCGAGGAACACGCGCCCGTCCCGCCACTTCTGCCGCGAGGCCCAGATCGCCACGCCGATGATCACGAGGCCGACCAGCGCCTCGTAGAGCTGCGTCGGATGTACGGGCAAGGACTCGAGGCGCTCCGGCGGCAAGAGCCCCGACTTCAGATGATCGCGCCACGCCGGGCTCCCCGCGGGGAACCGGACCGCCCACGGCACGCTCGTGACCTTGCCGTAGTCACAGCCACCGAGGAAGCAGCCGATGCGGGCGAACACGAGGGCCACTCCCATCGGTACCGCGGCCATGTCGCCGAGCCGCGCGAGCGAGAGCCCGTGCTGCTTGCACACGATCGCCACGGCGATCCCACCAGCGAGGTAGCCCCAGAACGAGGTCATGCCGGACCAGCGCAGGTGGACCTGGCCGGTGGAGAACAGCTGCTCGATCGCATCGATCGTCATCGGCACCACGATCCCGGCGATCACGGCCGCGAGGTAGCACCACAGCACCACGCTCGCGACCACGCCCGACTCCACCCCACGACGCCGCGCGATCACGAGCATCACCAGCATGCCCACCACGCCGGCGAGCCCGACGCACGAGAACCAGCTCGGGGCGATCGACGCGGCGACGCCATCGGGGAGGAACGTGGAGAGCCACGACACGACGTGCGATCTCATGGCGTCACCTCCTCGGTCACCGGCTCGGGGGGTGAGGCTGCGGCCTTGCGCTTGCGCGACCGGCGACGCACCACGGCGGCCACGGGCACCGGCAGGATCGCCCACACGAGCGAGATCGCGATCGCGGCTCCCGCGGAGGGATCCTTCGGCGCCGCGCTGCAGCCGTTGCTGTTGCCACCGCCGCCGCTGCAGCCACTGCTCGATCCGCCGCCGCAGCCGCCACCCGAGCCGCAGCTCCCACCCGAGCCACAGCTCCCACCCGAGCCGCAGCTCCCGCCGCTGCCACACGAGCCACCCGACGAGCTCGAGCTGTTGTCGCAACCACCGCCGCCTCCACCGCCGCTGCCACCTCCCGTGGAGTTGCACGAATCGCAGTTGCCGCCGCAGCCGCTCTGATCGTTCGAGCTCGAGCACGCGCTATCGCACGACAGCGAGTTGTTGCAGCTCGGGCCATCGCAGTTGCAGCTCGGCGAGGCATCGCAGTTGTTGTTGTTCGAGCTGCAGCCCTCGCCGCAATCGACCGAGGTGTCGCGCGGCGGACGCGGCGGGATCACGCCGCCGTCGAGCGTGGGGAACTGGTCGGGCGGCGCGCCGTAGATCTTCGCCAGGCAGGCATCGAGCGGGCCGCTGCAGCCCGGATCGTCGATGAAGTTCGCGTTCGCTTCGAGCGTGCTCAGCGAGCCGGCCGCCCCCGTGGAGCGCGGACAGCTCGGCGCGCCGTCCGCCGCGCACGCCTCGACGGACGTGATCGCGAGCGAGAGGTTGGCGCACAGGAGGAAGTACCCTCGCCCGTTGTTCGCCGCGAGCGTGGCGCACTCGGCGGCGCCATCGGACGTATCGGTCACCGGATCGCAGGCACCCGCGCTCGCGCAGGCCTCGCAGCGCGTGCGCTGCGCATATGCGCACTCCGCGACCGAGCCATAGAAGCTGTACGGATTCCCGCCGGTGCTGGCCTGCGGTCCCGGATCGATCACGGGCGGGCGCTGCGGCGCGGCGGCCTGAGGCTCCGCGAACGCGAGCCGCGTGGCGGTGCTTGCACTCGGGCGCTCCATCGCCGCGACGGTCGCGGCCTCCTTCGGATCGGGCTCGAGCGCCGCGAGGACGATCGGGTTGATCACGAGGCGCGGCGGCGATTCCGTCGTCACGTAGCCAGCGATCACGCCGAGGCGCGAGGACGGCGCGACCACGAGGGGACCGCTCTGGTGCCCTGCATCCACCGCGATCGCGGACAGCACGTCGAGCCCGCGCCCGGCCAGGTAGCTCCACGCGTGCTCGTCCCATTGCTCCGCGAGCCACAGCTCGGTGACGGGTGCGGGCCCACCATCGGCGACCGCCGCGGCGCGCTCGCCCAGCCTGGACAGCGCTGTGACCTCCCGCGGGCCCACGGTCAGCCGCACGAGGCCGAGCGCTCCATCACCATCGGCCGCGCGCGCCGCATCCAGCGTGGCCATCGCGCGAGCGACGCGCTCGTCGATCGTCGCGCCATCGGTGGTGGCGAGCGGCAGCGCCTGCGCTCGATCGTGAAAGCCCTCGACGAGCACTCGCCGCGCCGCCGCACGCTGGTCCGTGTCCCAGGTGACGGCGACCTCCGGCGCCACGCCGAGAAGATCGCGAAGCTCGAGATCACCCGGATCGATCCGGGTCTCTCCCGCGCCGCACCCGACGAAAACCATCGTGGCTGATGCCACGACACACCACAGTGATGTCCCCTTCATCACCGCCATCGTACACAACCGACGATCGTGAGACGCCTCATCCTCGACGATCACCGCGGTTTGCCGGAGCGAATGAGACGACCTAACGCTCGCGCATCCTACTCACGGACAGCTCACGAAACCGCGCCGCGGTGTTAGGCTCGATGATCATGGAGATCGTGAGCATCGACGTTCAGCGCCCGCTCGAAGCGTGCTGGCGCGTGTTCACGACCGCCTCGATGCTCGTGCACTGGGTGCCCGGACTGGTCAGCGCAAAGCTCGTCGCGGCGCGACCGGATGGCCTGCCGCGCGAGGTCACCTTCGAGTTCGCCGCCGGCCTCAACTACACGCTGCTCTACAGCTACGACGCCACCGAGCACGTCGTGCGCTGGGAGCCGCGCGAGCACGACAAGGGCGCCGTCCGCGGCTTCGCGCGCTTCGAGGCCACCGACGTCGGTACCCGCGTGACCTATGCGCTCGAGCACGAGACCGGCCGCAAGGCCGCGGAGCGTGCCCTCGACGATCCGGAGCACCTGGTCGGCTCGTTCGCCCGGTACATGCACGAGCACCGGGACTGACGCGTCACTTCTTCGGCTTCGCCGCACCCTGCTTCGGTGGCTTCGCCGGCCCTGGCTTCGACGGCGCGACGACCTTCGCCTTCGCGGCGAGCTGCGCGTCGTCGAGCGGCAGCGGCGGCATCAACCACAGGCTCGCGTACGCCTGCGTGTTGAGCTCGTAGAACTTCCGCGACGACAGGCCGAGGCCCACCTGAAACGCGCCCTCGGTCTCGAACCCGAGCGCGCCCTGCACCGGCTTGATCGCCGAGAACGGATCGGCGCGGTCCTCGAAGACCTTCGCCGCCGCATCGCCGGCCTCCTTGGGATCCGGGCTGGTCGCCGCGAGCCACACGAGCAGCGTGCTCGGTGCCTTGCCGTCACCAGCGTTGGACAGGATCAACGAGCGCAGCCCCGCGAGGCGCTCGTTCGCGCGCTGCGGCGTGGCGAGAGCGTTGAGGAATGCGAGCCACCGGCGATCACTCCCCTCCTCCTCCCCGGACTCGCGGAACAGCGCATCGGCCTTCTCCGCCTCGCCGCGCTGCAGCGCGATCCAGCCGAGGTTGTTGGTGACGCGCGCGCGCACCTCCTTGTGCATCGTCCGCGCCGCCTCGTAGTGCTTGGCCGCAGCCGTCCACAGCGCGGCGTCCTTGGTGATCGACGCCTGGAGCGCATCGGCATCGCCGTACAATGCCTCACGGGTCGCCTCGACCTGCGGGCTCCACGAGGGAGCGATGTCATCGATCGCCGTCCGAGCCGCGGCGATCGCCGGTGGGGTCGCGATCACGATCGCGAGGGTCACCGCCGTGCGCGCACGCGCGAGATAGAGCTCGATGTCATCCTCGGGCTTGGTCCCCGGCCGCTGCAGCACGGCCTCGAGTGCCTTCTGCCGGTTGGGCGCGAACGTGGCGAACGTGAGCACGAGCCGATCGAGATCGATCGAGTCCGGGTACTTCGCGCGGAGCGCCACCGCTCCGTCGAGGTTGTCGCGGAGGGCCGCGGCGACGCCCACATCTTGCCCGGTGCTCTTCTCGACGATCGGCGTCACGCGATCGAGGACGAGCTCGAGCGCCGCTGCGCGACCGGGCCGCGTGGACTCCAGCTCCTGGGCGAGGACGCGCATCGCCTTCAGGATCTCCACCATCTTCTTGCCACCCGCCACGCGATCGCGGAACAGCTCGGGCAGCGCCTCGCCCATCGCATGCGCGCCCTGTGCGCCGATCAGCATCGACCAGTAGTCGCCGTCCTTGTTGACGAGGTTGGCATCGCGGAGCTCGTCCGCCACATAGCCCGCGGCCTCCAGCATGTTCCCGGCCTGGGCCAGGCCATCGAATCCGATCGCCGCCGAGCGCACGCGGACGCGCGCATCGTTGCCCGCGAGCTGCTTCAGTTGCGTCAGCAGTGTCTGCGCTTCGACGGTGCGCCCGAGCTTGCGCAGCAGATCGAGCTGCTCGATCTTCGCCTCGATCGCGGGGTTGGTCTTGAGCGCGAGGTACCGCTCGAGCGTCGCGAGATCCTTCGTAGCCTCGCGGAGCTTCGCCTGCCCGAGCCGATCCGGCACCGGCTTGGTGCGCGCCTGCGCGAGGGCAGCCGTGGCATTGGTGAGATCGTCGACCCGCCCGTGCGCCGCCGAGAGATCGATCCAGTCGTCCAGCGTGGCGTTCGCACCGCGGCGCTCCACGAGCTGGAGGAACAGCGTGCGCGCCTTCGCAGCGTCATTGGCGGTGCGCGCGCGCTCGGCGAGCGATCGGAGCACGCCATCGACGGCCGCCGCCGGCTCGGCCGCCGTCAGGATCTGCGCGGCGAGGTGCGTACGCTGGACCGCGGCGGACTCCGCCAGGATCTCGAGCAACCTGCGATCCAACCCCACGTTCGGTGCGCTCTTGACCCACTCGCGATATCCGCTCGTGTCGAGCGCATCGTAGAGCTGGTGCAGCAGCCCCGCAGCCTCGCGCCCCTCGGCCGACCCTTGCGCGGCATATGCCAGCGGCTCGGCGAGAAACACGCCCTCGTACGCCGCGCGGAGCTTGGCGCCGATCGCCTCCGGGCGCGACGCCCAGAGCTCGAGGGCCCACCCGGCGAGCCGCAGGCGTGCGCCCGCGAGCCTCGCACCCGCATCCGCCGGTGTGCCCGCGGCCTTCTCGAGCTCACCCGTCAGCTCGGTGGGCAGCGTGGGCCACAGCGGCTTCGCGGGCGTCTCGAGCTCATCGGCGAGGTTCACGAACGGCGACAGCTTGGTCTCGGGCTCCGGTGGCCGCACCGGCTTGGCAGGCTTGCACGCGAACACGGCGACGGTCAGCGCGAGCAGCAAACGTGACATGAATCCCCCACCGCGAGAGTAGGCGATCCGCGCCGCTTACGCGATCGCGAGCGTGATCACCTCGGAGGGCGACAGCTCGAACGGTTCGTCGATCCGCCCGTCCGAGAGCTCATCGCCTACACGGAACCACGCGTCGGCGAACGCCTCATCGTCTGGATCCGATTCCGAGTCCGCATCGACCACCTGGATCTCGACCTCGAGGCACGACGGGTCGAACCGGTGGTGAGGGAATCCCGTCAATCCTCGCGTCAGATCGACCATCGAGATCTCCATCATCACGACCATGCTTCGACCGTTCGGTGGGCGGGGGCAAGTTTGCAGCCCTGCCACACGGGTATGCTCGGGGTTCCCATGGCCTGGCTGAGCCGCGTGCTCCTCGGTGCTCCCCACACCGCTACCGCGATCGTTCCGGAGCTGGACCTCGCGCATCTCACGATCTGCGGCCTCGGCAGCACCGCCACGCGCGCCGAGATCGAGCGGCGCCTCGGCCCCGCGAGCGACTACTTCATGCGCCGCAAGGGTCAGCTGGTCTATCCCCAGCTCGGCCTCGAGCTCAGCGTGGACGATCAGCAACTCCTCGTGGGCTTCAGCGTGCTCGCCGCACCTGCGATCCTCGCGCAGTACGTGTGGGAGCCGCGCGGCCCCCGCGGGGTCCCCGACGAGGCCTGGTTCATCCGCACGCTCGGGCTCCCCACCGGCCGCAGCACCGACGACGAGGAGCTGATGCTCGAGTGGACCCGCGGCACCCTGTTCGTGGGCGTGGACTTCACGCTCACCGGGCAACTCGCCGACGTGTTCGTCGACTACCGCTGACCCGACGTCAGGCGGGTGCGGTGAAGGTCAGCGCGCCGAGGTAGTCGCGCTTCCCGATCGGCACACCGTTGTGCCGGAGGATCGCGTACACGTTCGTCAGGTGGAAGAAGAAGTTCGGCAGCGCGTGCTCGAGGAAGTAGTTCGCGCCCGTCATCGTCTTGCCCTCCCAGCGCGGCTGCGAGACCACGCGGGCGGCGGCGCCCTCGAAGTCCTTGGCCGTGCAGCCCTCGACGAACTCGAGCACCGCGTGGATCCGCGCGCGCAGCTCGGCGATCGTCGTCTCCTTGTCCTCGTGCTTCGGCGCCTCCTTGCCGGTCAGACGCGAGGCCGCGAGCTTCGCCGTGTCGCACGTGGTCTGGACCTGGCGCACCAAGGCGAACTGATCCGGCGCGAGGCGAAACCCGAGGAACAGATCCGGATCGAACTTCTTCGCCTCGGCGTGGGCCACGGCGAGATCGAACCACTTCTCCACCTGGCGGAGCTCCTTGGACATCTGCGCGAACAGGGCGTGATACATGCGCGCATCCTACGCGCCGCACCTGACTCGCATCCAGGCGTGCGGCCTGCCTGTTCGGGCTGGCACGCGCTAAGCTGCTCCCGATGTCGGGGGATGACGGCTTACGCACGAAGCTCGGCGTCGGAGACGTCAAGCCGCAGCCCGTCCCCGAGCTCGTCGGCAAGCTCGTCCTCGGTCGCTACAAGGTCGTCGGCGTGCTCGGCAAGGGCACGATGGGCGCGGTGTTCCGCGGCACCGACGAGAAGCTCGCACGCACCGTGGCGATCAAGGTGCTGCACGCTCACCTCGTCGACGATCCGACGATGCTCGCCCGGTTCCAGCGCGAAGCCCGGGTCGCGGCGCGCCTCCAGCATCCGAACCTGATCTCCGTGCTCGACGTCGGCGAGACGCCCGACGGCATGCACGTGATGATCCTCGAGCTCGCCCACGGCCCCACGCTCGCCGCCCTGATCGGCAAGAAGCCGCAGCCCGCCGCGCGCATCCTCCACCTCGTGCGCCAGCTGCTCGCCGGCCTCGAGCACGCCCACGACGCGGGCCTGATCCACCGCGACCTCAAGCCCGCGAACGTGCTGGTCGAGACCAGCGCCTCCGGTGAGGAGATCGCCCGGATCGTCGATTTCGGCATCGCCGTCCTCCGCGATCCCGACGACTCCGTGGCCGGCGGTAAGCTGACCTCCACCGGCCAGGTCCTCGGCACCCCGCTCTACATGGCGCCCGAGCAGGCGAAAGGCGATCCGATCGATCACCGCATCGATCTCTACGCCCTCGGCGTGATCGTCTACGAGATGCTCTCTGGCAAGTGGCCCTTCGTGGGCTCGGCGATCGAGATCGCTCTCGCGAGCATCGCTCAGGATCCACCGGCGATCGCACAGCGCGCCCCGGGCGTGAACGCGGATCCCTTGCTCGAGCAGTTCGCGCGCAAGCTGATGGCCCGCAAGCTCGACGAGCGCTTCGCCACCGCGCACGAGGCCCGAGAGCTCCTCGACCTGATCGCCCGCGATCCACGCCAGGCCGGGCTCTCGCTGGGAATCATGGACGTGCAACGCGCGTTGGAGGTCATAACGCTGCCATGAAGGTCGCGAAGCACGTGCTGATCCTGCTCGGACTCGCCGGCCTGATCGGCGTGGTCATGCCTCTCGCCGAGCTGCGCAAGGGCCCGGTCGGCATCACGCTGTCCGCGAAGGAGCTCTCGTTCGGCCTCGAGAAGACCCACGGCGCGCTCGATCGCAAGCTCCCCGGCTTCATCGAGAAGCGCCTCCCCACGGACGTCCGCGACACCCGCGACGACGTCAAGATGGTCGCCGACTACCTCAAGTGGGCGGTCGCGGCGTTCGCTCCCGCCCTGCTCCTCGTGGCCGTGGGCCTCGTCGCCATCGCCCGCAAGCGACTGGGACGTGGCCTCGCCGCCGCCTCCCTCCTGGTAGGGCTCGTCGCGCTCGCCACCTGGATCGGCCTGCACTACGCGATCGCCTACGCCCTCGTCGAGGCCGACGTGAAGGGCATGACGATCGCGCTCATGCCCGGCGCTCACATGCTCCTGATCCCCGCGATCGCCGGCATCGGCGTCGGCATCGCCGCGCTCGTCCGTCCCGAGCGCGCCTAGGATCTCAGTACGGGAACCCGATCGCGTCGTTCGGCCCCATCGCATCGAACCACGCCACCGGCATCGCGGGCCCGATCTGCATCGCGAGCCACGAATCCTTGTCCACCGCGATCGCGCCCGCGAAGCCCTCCGGCGCCATCTTCTTCAGCTCTTTGAGGCTCTCCTTGATCGCCTTGCGCAGCCCCGCACCGAGCTTCACCCGCATCGCGATCTCGTGCGCGAGCGCGACCTTGAACAGCGCCTCACCACCACTCGTGGACACCGCACACTCCTCGTCCGCCCACGAGCCGATACCCGGGACCGCCGAGTCATCGATGCACCCCGCGCGACGATAGATCGTCCCGCCCGTCGAGGTCGCCGACGCGAAGCCGCCCTTCGCATCCCGCGCCACCGCGCCCACGCCACCACCCTCGTTCGCGAGCCGTGTGGCTCCACCCTGCTGCGCCTCGCGATGCTGCGCCATCGAGCGCTGCGTCACCAGCGATCCCGCCGGCGCCGGCGACATCCCGATCTCCGCCGCATACCGCTGCGCCGCGGGCCCCGCGAGCATCACGTGCTCGCCGATCTCGAGCACCGCACGCGCCACGATCACCGGCTGCCCCAGATCCTGCACCGCCGCCACCGCACCGGCCTTCTGGCGCGCTCCATCCATCACCGACGCACACGTCTCCACCGTGCCCTCGCGTGTCAGCGCCGAGCCGAGCCCCGCGCCGAACTCCGGGTCATCCTCGAGCACGCGCACCGCGGCGACCACTGCATCGAGCGCTGTTCCTCCGCGATCGAGCAGGGCCTTCCCGGCCGCCGCCGCTGCACGAACTCCAGCGCGCATCCGATCGTGCCGATCCGGCGCGACCTCCCCAGCTCCACCATGGACGAGAATCATGGTCAGCGTCGTATCACGACCTCCCCGATCTGAGAGGCCGCCTGCGATTTCGAACGACGCGATTCTGGAGCAAAGTGGCTCCTCGATGAGCGACGCCCCGACCCGCGAGCATCTCCTCCACTTGCTCTACGAGGCCGCAGAGCTCGAGCACAACCTCATGTGCACGTACCTCTACGCCGCCTTCAGCCTCAAGCGTGGCGAGGCGGAGGGCCTCACTCCCACCGAGGCCGCCGCCGTCGAGCGCTGGCGCCAGACCATCCTCCAGATCTCGATCGAGGAGATGGCCCACCTCACCGCGGTGTGGAACATCACCTCCGCCCTCGGCGGCGCTCCGCGCTTCGGCCGCGGCAACTTCCCCCTCGACCCGGGCCTGCTGCCCGCCGGCGTGGTGGTCAAGCTCGCGCCGTTCAACACCGAGGTCCTGCAGCACTTCATCCACCTCGAGCGCCCCGTTGGCTCCACCGAGCGCGAGGGCGCCGACTTCGCACCGGCCTTCGCCTTCTCCCGCGGCACCTCCGCGCGCCGCCTCACCCCGATGGCGATCGACTACGACACCGTCGGCGCGTTCTACGCCGAGCTCGGCGCTGGCCTCCGCGCCTTCGTCGCCCTGCACGGCGAGACCGCCGCGTTCTGCGGAGACCCCGCGCTCCAGCTGTCTCCCGCCGAGAGCCGGATCGCTGGCAAGCCCGTGATCTGCCTGAAGACCGCCCTCGCCGCCTTCGCCGCGATCGTCGAACAGGGAGAAGGCGCGCCCGAGCATGCCGAGGACTCGCACTTCGCCCGCTTCGTGGCCATCCGCACCGAGCTCGCCGCCCTCCACGCCGCGAACCCCGCCTTCAAGCCCGCCTTCCCCGCCGCCCACAACCCCGTCCTCCGCCGCCCGCTGCGCGCCGAGGGCCGCGTGTGGATCGAGGACGAGACCGCCGCGATCACGGTCGATCTCGCCAACACCGGCTATGCACTGATGCTCCGCCTGATCGCCTACGCGTACACCATCCCGCGGCCCTCTCCCGAGAAGACCCTCGTCGTCGATCTCGCTCTCGGCCTCATGCGCGCCATCACTCCGATCGCCGAGCGCGCCGCCCGCCTCCCCGCCGGCCCTTCGAACCCCGACTGCAACGCAGGCATGTCGTTCACCGCCCTCCGCGAGGCCGGCGCCGTCCCGGCCGGTGCGAGCGCCGCGCGCTTCTTCATCGAGCGCCTCGCCGAGATGACCGCGGTCTCCGCACAGCTCGCCACCTCCAGAGACGAGCGCGCCACCACCGCCCACCGCATGCTCACCGAGCTCGCTCAGCGCGCGACGGCCGGCTTCGCCACCGCCCAGCGCGAGCTCGCCCCCAAGGCCCCCCGCGTCTCCCTCCCGATCGCTCCCCCCGCGCCGATCAGCACCGACGGCATCGATCGCATCGAGGGCAAAGACCTCACGCTGATCTACGAGGGCGTGAAGTGCATCCACTCACGCCACTGCGTCACCGGAGCTCCCGGCGTGTTCCTCGCGAACGTCCAGGGACCGTGGATCCACCCCGATGCCATGGACGTGGAGCTGCTCGCCGGCATCGCTCACGTCTGCCCCTCCGGCGCGATCCGCTACGAGCGCAAGGACGGCCACCCCAACGAGGCCGCTCCACCCGTCAACCTGATCTCCGTCCGCGAGGCCGGCCCGTACGCCGTGCGCGGCGAGCTGATCTTGAACGGCGCCCCCGCCGGCTTCCGCGCCACGCTCTGCCGCTGCGGCGCCTCCAAGCACAAGCCGTTCTGCGATGGCTCGCATCACGAGGTCGCCTTCGCCGCGAGCGGCGAGCCCGCCACCGGCAAGGACACCGAGATGCTCGAGGTTCGCGACGGCCCCCTCGCGATCGATCCCCAGACCGACGGCCCGCTCCAGATCCGCGGCAACCTCGAGATCACCAGCGGCACGGGCCGGATGGTGGCGCGGATCCAGGAGGCGCGGCTGTGCCGGTGCGGCGGCAGCAGCAAGAAGCCGTTCTGCGACGGCACCCACGCGAAGATCGGCTTCAAGTCGACCTGAACCACGCGCGCAGCCTCGGGTACTGTCGGCGCCATGCGACGGAGAGGAAGCTGCCTGTGCGGTGCGCTCACCTACGAGATCGAGGGTGACTTCGATGGCATCTGGATGTGCCACTGCTCGAACTGCCGCAAGACGAGCGGGGCCACCGGCAACACCATCCTCGTCGTCCCCCGCGCGCGGTTTCACTGGCTCAGCGGCGAGGACCACCGGATCACCTACGCGCTCCGACCGACCTACACGATCACCCGCTGCAAGACCTGCGGAACGCCGCTGCCGGCCGAGGAGGACGAGCACAACGTGTTCCTCACCGCCGGCACGCTCGACGATCCGCTGGGCGCGGGCATCACGAACCACATCTTCTACGACTCGCGAGCCGACTGGGAGCGCGACGCCGAAGGCGCCCGCTACTTCGTGGAGCGCTCATCGGGTCCCGAGTGGGGCGCGAGCGATTCCACGCCGGACGCCGAGTAGCGCGCGGCAGTCTGCGAATCGCGCGCCCGATCCTGCGTTCACCTGTTCGGTTGTCAGCGGCCCGGTCCCCACAGCGACTGATCGCGCCTCAGTCCCCGCGGTGCGTGAGCAGAAGCTCGAAGACCAGAACGTCCGGCGCTGAGCCGCGGATCGCGAGCACCGGTACCAGCACCAGCACCGGATCGTGATCGCGGCAACCACGAATCACAGGCGCAGCGACCAACCTTCGTTCACCTGTTCGGTTGTCAGAGATCCAGTCCCCGCAGGGACTGATCGCGCCTCAGTCCCCGCGGTGCGCGAGCGGAAGCTCGAACACCAGATTGTTGGGTACGGTGCCGCGGATCTCGAGCACGAGCACGAGCACGAGTACGAGCACCCGGGTCACCGAGCCACCCCCCCCCCCCCCCCCCGCCCCCCCCCCCCCCCCCCCCCCCCCCCCCCCCCCCCCCCCCCCCCCCCCCCCCCCCCCCCCCCCCCCCCCCCCCCCGCGCGGGGAGCCCCAACCCCCTATTGTTGGGTGCGGTGCCGCGGATCGCGAGCACCAGCACGAGCACGAGCACGAGCACGAGCACCAGCACGAGCACCAGCACGACCACCACCAGCACGACCACCAGCACGAGCCGGATCGTGATCACCGCGGCCACGCATCACAGGCGCAGCGGCCAACCTTCGTTCATCTGTTCGGTTGTCAGAGATCCAGTCCCCGCAGGGACTGATCGCGCCTCAGTCCCCGCCGTGCGCGAGCGGCAGCTCGAACACCAGCTGATCAGGCGCGAAGCCACGGATCGAGATCACGCCCTCGTGAAGCTGGAGATGGTGCGCATCGCACAACAGACAGAGGTTTCGGAGCTCGTGACGTCCGCCTTCGGAGCGCGGCCTCACGTGGTGCGCCTCGAGGAACCGCGTGGAGCGACAACCCGGCACCACGCACCGGTGCTTGTCCCGGACGAACACCTTGCGGCGTGTGGCGTCCGGGATCGACTTCTGCAGCTTGCGCCCCGGTTCCTCGCTCTCGAGATCGCCGATGTCCTCCGAGTCGCACTGCACGCGCTCCAGCTCCTGCGGCGAGACCGCGATCTCCATCCCGGCACCCACACGGTGCGCTTGCTTGCACGCGCGGCAGGTCGTCGTCGCGATCTGATGCCGCGGCTTTCCGGGCACATCACCCGCCGGCGCGAGCATCGCCGCAGCGAGCGCGCGCACCAGCTCGTCGTCGGTGCACGCTCCGCCCTTCGCGTCAGCGGCGGCGTTCCGCGCCAGCTTGAGCAGCATCAGCGCCTCTTCGGAGATGCCCTCCAGCACGATCCGATGCCGGATCTTCTTCGGGTCGACGGGATCCCCCGGCAGGTCGCCCTTGGTCTTGCCGCGCACCAGCTGCTGGATGTCCGTCGAGATCTTGCCCTCGGCGGCCTCGAGCCACGCGCCCTCCGTCTTGCTCGTCGCCACGCGCGTCAGCTCCCGCACGCTGGTCCAGGCCAGCCCGCCTGCGCGGAACTCCTCGGCGATCCCCGGCAGCTCGAGCAGCTCGTGCGCCACGCGCATCCGCTCTGTCGCCACGTGATGCGAGTGCTGGAGCACGCTCTCGATGTACGCGTAGATCGTCGGGAACCCCATCCGCCGGTACAGCTTGGTCTCCTCCGCCTCCAGCAGCAGATCGACCTCGCGCGCCTCGAGACAGACGATCTGCTTGCCGACCGACGCGATCTCCTCGTGCAGCTTGACCCAGTCCCGCTCGCGGCACGCGACCGCATAGGCATCCGCGAGCTGCGTCTGAAACTCCTGCGTAGCAGCGCTATCGAACACGACGACCTCCTACACGCGTGGGTTGTCACGCGCACGATCACTTCTACCACCAGGTTTTCGGAGGCTCTGTGCTGCGCTATGCGCGCGCCAAACGCCCGCGACCCGACGACGATCGATCGAAGACGTCTACTTCTCGGAGCGCGCAGGAGAACGCATCCTCCACCACGAGATCGACGCCTTCGTCGAGCACGTTCGCGACGCGCGCGAATTTCGGTCAAGAGAAAACGACACGACGCCGCGACAACACCGTCGATTCCTCGTCGGGATCGCGCACGACGGGCGCGCCGGCCCCCGCAGGGACTGAACGACGATCAGCTCGCGCCCTTTGTGTCCGACATCCGGACAGCGTGCGCTTCCAGTCCCCGCAGGGGCTGAAGCCTGGTCGAGTTCTCGAGACGCTCCTGCCATCCCGAGCTTCTGCGAGCGTGGCGCGGTCAGGTCCGGAGGCCACGCGCATGCGCCGACGATGTCGAGGTGCTCGTGATCGTGCTCGTGCTCGTGATCGTGATCGTGCCCGCGTCCGCGCTCGTGCTCGCTGAGCCCCGATCGACGTCCCGCGTTCTCACACGCGCGTCGTCTTGCACGAAGGCTCGTGCACGCTCTGCCCAGCCGTCGCCGCATCTCGACAGACGACTCTGGCTCCAGGGGGCTCGCGCTTCGGGCCAGGTTGCGCATCTCCACCCTTCCCCATCCCGAGCTTCTGCGAGCGTGGCGCGGTCAGGTCCGGAGGTCACGCGACGGACGCCAACGCCGAGGCCGAGCCCGAGGCCGACGCCGAGGCCGAGCCCGACGCCGAGGCCGACCCCGATGCCGAGGCCGAGGCCGACGCCGATGCCGAGGCCGAGGCCGATGCCGATGCCGATGCCGAGGCCGATCGCCGACGCCGAGGCCGATGGGGTGCAAGCGGGAACGTAGGTGACGCTATCGACCGGGCACGTGGGTGGCGCAGCTAGATCGCCTCGTCGTCGACACTGTCCTCACCGCTCGCAACGGGGCTCGCGCTGTGCGGCTTGTGGGCAGGCGCGCCCCTCCTGGCGCGGCTGTCCACAACTGCACAGCTCGCGGGTGCTCTGCGATGACGGTCGCGACCTCCCTGCGCATGGCGCGTCTCGCGGATCGGGCGAATGCCCCGCCACGTCGCGCAGCTCCATCCCGCTCTCGGCTCGGTCGGCGTCTCGCGGTGTCGGAACGGAGCGGACGGACCGTCACTGTCGCCCCTTCGATCGGCCGACGCTGGTTCCGACCGATGCCGATGCCGATGCCGATGCCGATGCCGATGCCGAGGCCGATGCCGATGCCGATGCCGACGCCGATGCCGATGCCGAGGCCGATGCCGATGCCGACGCCGAGGCCGATGCCGATGCCGCCGCCGACGCCGATGCCGAGGCCGATGCCGATGCTGATGCTAGCCGGGCTGCGCCATCGACCGGGCACCCAGGTGGCGCAGTCCGATCGCCTCGTCGTCGACTCTGTCCCCACCGCTCGCAACGGGGCTCGTGCTGTGCGGCTTGTGGGCAGGCGCGCCCCTCCTGGCGCGGCTGTCCACAACTGCACAGCTCGCGGGTGCTCTGCGGCGACGGTCGCGGCATCTCCGCGCACGGTGCGTCTCGTGGCCGGCGTGCCCACCGCCAAGTCGCCCCCCTCCATCGCGGCCTTAGCCTCGGCATGTCCGAACGCACCGCCCGGATCGTCGCTGTCGCGAGCGCTCACGGCTTCTCCGGTCACAGGGCCTCCTCGGTGGTCATTCGCCCCAACGCGAAACAACACGCGCCGCGCGCGCGATCTGCGTGGAGAGCGCGCACCTCGGTTCCCAGCGCGCGTCACGGTTGTTTCGCGGGAGGGGGCGTGACCACCAAGGAGACTCCCGTGACCTTCGAAGCCTACGACCCCTCCAGCTCCTCCGCTCCCTCGTCCCCGTCCTCAAGGCGCTCGCCACGCAGGATCCCGAGCTCACCAAGCAGCTCCGCCGCGCCGCCCAGAGCGTCGGGCAGAACCTCTCCGAGGGGAACCAGCGCGCCGGCAAGGACCGCCGCCACTTGTTCCGCATCGCCCTGGGCTCGGCCGCCGAGGTGACGACGGCGCTCCAGCAGGCGGTCGCCCTCGAGAGCCTCGCAGCCGCCCAGGTCGCCGAGGCGCTCGAGCTCGCGGATCGGATCCGCGCCCCCCCCCGCCCCCCCCCCCCGACCCCCCCGACCGACCGCCGATCGGATCCCGACGCCGATCGACCTGACCCGACGCGCTGACGCCGACCCGTGCGATCCGACGCCGCGGGCCCGGGCGGCCCCGCGACCGTCCAGCGCCCAGAGGCCCACCCCCCCCGCCGGACGGATCCGACCAGGTGACTCCGCGCGGCCCTCGACGCTGTCGACGGCGGGCGCGGATCCCAGCGCGGCGCCGCCCGACGCGGCGCTGGGGCCGCCTCGACTGACCCGTGCCGCCGACTGAGTAGTCGCCTCCGCTGGATCCTGTGATCGCTGGTCCCAGATCAGCTACCCTGGATCTGTGCGCACCCTCGCTCGCGTCGAGCTCGCGCTGATCGCGCTCGCCACCGGCGTCGTCGCCCTCGCCGCGTCCGCTCTCCCCACGCACGCCTCGCTCGGCGGCCTCGCCCTCGTCGTCGCCTCCACGCTGTTCGGCCAGGGCCTCGTCCGCGACCTCTGGCTCCTCCGCCACCCGCAGCCCTCCCTCGGCGCGCCGCTCGCCGAGGGCCGCCCGATCGTCTGCGTCGAGTCCGGCCTCGGCATCGTCCTCCTCCTCGTCGGCCTCGTCCTTCTCGCCGCAGGCGTCTCCACCTCGTTCGCTCTCGCGCGCCTCGGCTGGACCGGCCTCGTCGCCACCACGCTGCTCGCCGGCTTCGCGATCAAGGATCTCGTGCTCGAGGCGCGTCCCCTCCGCCTCCGCTTCGAGCCCGATCACGGCAACGTCATCCTCGGCTGGGGACGCTCCGCGCCTCGGTGCCGGCGCTAGGCCGTGCGCATCCTCGTCGATGTTGCGGCGGATCGCCTGTGCGCCGAGATCGTGGAGTTGCTCCAGCGCGCCGGCCACACGGTGGACCGCGGCGCCGCCACGCGCGGCAAGACGTTCGATCTCGCGCTCGTCGGATCGGCCGAGATCGCCGAGAAGCTCCGCCGCGAGCGGCCGCACGAGGCGATCATCGTGGTCACCAAGATCGGCGATGTCCCCGCGCGGATCCGGGCGCTCGAGGCCGGAGCCGATGATGCGTTCGATGCCAGCTTCCCGCCGTCGCAGATGGTCGCGCGCGTGGGCGCCGCCGGGCGCCGCGCCGCCCTCGTGCCGCGGCCCGCGGAGCAGCTCGTGATCGATGGCTGCACGATCGATCTCTCGGCGTCCACGGCGCATCGCGAAGGCCGCGCGATCGAGCTCACCGTGCGCGAGCTCGAGGTCATCCGCTGGCTGTCGAGCCACGCCGGGCAGGTGGTGTCGCGCGCGGATCTGCTCGCGCACGTGTGGCGGGTCTCGCCCGGCAACACCACGCGCGCCGTCGATGTGGCGATCGCGGGGCTGCGTGCGAAGCTCGAGAGAGATCCGGCGGAGCCCGCGATCATCGTCAGCATCCGCGGCGTCGGCTATCGCTGGGGCTGATGCTTACAAACGGCTAACACACCGCGCCCTATCGTGAGGGCATGGATGAGCTTCGCAGCTACCTCGCGCGTCATGGCACCTCCGCTTCGCCCGCCCTCGATGCGATCTGCTCGCAGCGAGATGCGCACACCGCCCTGCTCTACTGGTTCACGGATCTTCCCGCGGCGATCGCGGAGGCACGACGGACGCAGCGGCCGATCCTCTCGCTGCGGCTCCTCGGCCGTCTCGACGAAGAGCTGTCGTGCGCGAACAGCAGGTTCTTCCGCAAGCTGCTGTACCCGGAGCCACGGATCAACCGGATGCTACGCGAGCGGTTCGTGCTGCACTGGGAGTCCGTGCGGCCGGTGCCGAGGGTCACGATCGATTTCGGCAACGGCAAGAAGCTCGAGCGCACGCTGACGGGCAACAGCGCGCACGTCGTGCTCGATCCGTACGGGCGGCCCGTGGATGCGCTGCCTGGCCTGTTCTCGGCCGAGGTGTTCCTCCAGCTGCTGACGCGCGCACACGCCTATGGCCTCGCGGATCGCGGCAAGCTCGCGCGGCTGCACGCCGACGCGCGCGATCGCCCACCGCTCGCGCCACGCGCGCGTGTCTCGCGCTCCGTGGAGGCCAGCCTGCTCGCGCCGACGAAGCACATGGTGGAGCTGCCGGTGCTCCGCGCGGTGAGCCCGCTCGATCAGGACACAGCGGGGAACCTCGGGCTCCACGATCGGATCCACGAGGTGTTCGCGGCGCGACGCGTGGGCCCGAACATCGAGGCGTTCGTGGCGTGGATCTATCGCGAGCTGTTCTTGATGCCGCCGGAGGATCCGGCGCTCGGCCTCGATGTTCCGGATCCGTTCAGCGCGGTCGCTGCGGGCTGAGGGCCGGCGGTGAACTGGAGGCCGAAGGCGAGCTCGTCGTGCGCGAGCTCCGCGCTCACCACCTCCGTGAGGAGGGTGCGGCCGCCGATCGTGAGCTGGGTGTGCGCGGCCACGTGCTTCGAGCGATCGATGGCGCCGGTCAGGAAGTACTTCACCCACGCGGCGGCCTCGATTGCCGGGTTCGCCTTGCTCGCCTCGAGATCGCGATCCGTCGCGGTGACGATCAGCTCGCCCTTGCGCAGCGCGACCTTCGCGTTCACGCCCACGCGGAAGTACGAGCACCCGCCGCGCTCCTGGAACGCATAGACCTTGATCGGGTGCGACCTGCCGGGGAGATAGTCGAATCGTGGACGGAACTCGCCGTTCGGTGAGGGCTTGAGGCTGCGCGTGTACCACTGCGGTGCGAGGCGTTGATCGATCGCCCAGTTCGCGAGCTCGGCGGCGGCGCTGCCCGCGATTCGCACGGTGATCTCGGCCGGCATGGTCCCAACCGGAGCGAGCCCGCCGCGGATCGGGAGATCACTCATGAGATCCACCACGAGCACGTCGGGTGCGGTCGCCGAATGCAGATCGACGCGCGCGACGGGGACATCGGGGAGCCGCAGGCGCAGGCGGGTAAGATCGCCGAGCCGCACGAGCAGGGTCTTCTGCAGCACCGTCCACGCGGCGCCGGTGAGGTGGCCGCCGAGCTTGCGCGCCGCCGCATCGACCAGGGGTTGAGGCAGCTTGTCCTTGAGCTTGCTGGGCATCCAGCGGCTGACGGCGCCGCCGAGCTTCGCGGTGGCATCCGGGCCGAGCTCCGGCTTCAGCGAGAGCACGTTCTCCGGGCCGATGCCGATCGAGAGCTGCGCCGCGCCGGTTTCGCGCGTGAGCACGGGCTCGATCTCGGCGATGGCGGAGATCGAGGTCACCTGCTCGTCCGGATCGTCGATGTCGAGGCGCACGGCGAACCGCACGCGTCCCGGGGCGCCCGGCAACAGCTTGACCTCGCGGACCGTGGCGGTCAGCGGATGCGTGGTGATCTGCACGGGCCCGAGGTCCGGCACCTCGAGCGGCACCGTGAGGGGCTGCTGCTGGAGCAGCTCGGCGATCAGGGCATTCGCACGTGCGAGCGGGATGGTGACCTGAACGTCCGCGCCGCGATTCGGTGCACCTGTGCGCGTGGTCAGCTTGGTGCGGACCGCGGCGACGTCCTTGCAGCGCGAGCCGCATCCGGTGGCGAGGAGGCCGAGCGCGAAGCCGAGCGCGAGGCCGAAGGCACGTCCCATCACGGAACGATACGTCGTCGCTGGTGGCAACGCGTGGCAAACGAGCGCTTGATCGGCGCAGCCGTCCGCGCGAACCTTTGCAGACAGATGCAGACCACCTATACGGTGCTCGAGCGCCTCGGCGGCGGAGGTCAGGCCGAGGTGTTCAAGGGAACCGCGGAGACCGTCAAGGGGTTCAAGAAGGCCGTCGCGATCAAGCGCGTGTTGCCGCACCTGACCACGAACCCGCAGTTCGTGACCATGTTCCTCGACGAGGCGCGGCTGTCGCTGTTCCTCCAGCACGCGAACGTGGTGCAGGTGTTCGATATCTCGAAGGCCGCGGACGGCACGTACTTCCTCGTCATGGAGTACGTCGACGGCTGCGATCTCAAGGGTCTGATCGCGTTTCACAACGAGCATCAGACTCGCGATCTCGCGCTCACGTTGCACATCATGGTCGAGGCCGCGAAGGGCCTCAACTACGCGCACACCCTCGATCACCCGCACACGGGCAAGCCGCTTGGCATCGTTCACCGCGATGTCTCGCCGCCGAACATCATGCTGTCCAAGAACGGCGAGGTGAAGGTCGTGGACTTCGGGTTGGCCAAGGCCGATAGCCAGGTCGAGATCACCGACGAGGGCGTGGTGAAGGGGAAGTTCAGCTACCTCGCACCGGAGGCCACGCTCGGCCTCGAGGTCGATCTGCGCGCCGATGTGTTCGCGCTCGGCATCATCACGTGGGAGATGCTCACCGGCTGGAGGCTGTTCTCGGCGGAGACGCCGCACAAGACCGTGGAGCTGGTGAAGGCCGCACGGATCCCTTCGATCACCGCGCTCAATCCCAATGTCGATCAGGAGCTCGAGGGCATCGTGCGCAAGGCGCTCGCGCGCGATCGCGAGGCGCGGTTCCAGTCTGCCGCGGACTATGGTGATGCCCTCGCGCACTATCTGTTCTCGCGCGAGCTCAAGGTGACGTCGCGTAACGTCGCGGCGGCGGTCCGCGAGGCGAAGCTCGCGCGCGAGCGTGCCGCCGATCCGAAGCAGTCGCTGATCCAGGCCCTGGTGATGGACGAGGTCAACAAGATGACCTCGCTGATCGCGGACGAGCTCGCGGCGAGCAACAACGTCGGTGACAACACCGGCGAGATCGTCAACACCACGGACTGGGTCGCAGACCTGCTCGACGACTAGGGCCCGCGTGGACTCGCGTGGAACCGCGACGGCTCGACCGGCACCCGGCGCGTTTCGCTGCCTGGTCTGCCAGGTCGTGGTGACCGGCACGGCGGCCGGGCACTGCCCGCGTTGCGGCTTCGTTCCACCGAGCGCCCTGGTCACAGCCGGGGACTCGAAGGGCACGCGAGCGGGCCTCCGGGTGCTGGTCCTCCTGCTGATCGCGGTCGTGCTCCTGCTGATCCTCGTCCAGCTGCGCTGAGCGCTCCCGCGAAAAGGGGTCTGACCCCTTTTCGTTCCGCGGAGATAGCCGGACAGTCAGGCTGCCTGGGTCGATCCGGCGGCGTAGGTAACGCACCGACATCGATCGAGATCACTCGCCCTCGACGAGAGTGTTGGCGCTCCCGCGTCGCTCGATGCAAGATCGAGAGATGCAGCAAGCGTTGACCACACCGATCGGGAGGATGGCGCTGATCGGCGCACTGGCTCTGTCACTCGGCGCAGCTCGTGTTGCGACGCGAGACCACTCGGTCACGTACAAGCTGTCGCTCGCCGCGCCTGAGGAGCCGAACGCGATCTACCTGACGCGCTGGCATCTCGGCCAGGTGACGGCGACGTTCGACGATGGCTCGCTCGAGCCGCTGACGTATCGCACGCGCGCGCACGTCTACGACGGTTGCTACTGGCAGGGCACGGAGACGCTGCGCCCGATCAACAAGACCCAGTTCGCGTACGAGTACAGCGAGCAGATCTTGAGCTGCGATCCGGATGCGGTGCCGCTCCGCAAGACGCCCCGCAAGGGCATCGTCACCGTCGAGAAGATCTGACCGCGAGCTGGGATCACCCGATGCTGATCCCGTTGATCGCGTAGCTCGCACCGAGCCCGTTCGTCACGGAGCTCGCACCGAGCTTGGTGTTTGCTCCGCTCGACCGATTCGATCCGGCCCGATTCGGCGGCTCGCTCCGGCGGCTCGATCCGCCAGACGTTGATCAGGCGTCGATCAGAACGGAATGTCGTCGACGTCGCCCGGGCGCGGCTCGTCATCGCGCGGCGGCATGGTGAAGCGATCACGCGGATCGTTCGCCGTGGCCTGGCGCGAGCTCTGGCGGTTGTTGTTCGCGTTCGCGTTCCCGCGCGCGGGCTCGAGCTTCCAGACCTCGAGGCTGTTGAAGTACTTGGTCTCGCCCTGCGGGCTCTTCCACTCACGACCGCGGAGATTGAACTCGATGCGGACCTGATCGCCGACGTTCATGCCGTCCAGCTGGGAGACGCGGTCTCCCGTGAGCTGGAACAGCACCGTCTGCGGGTACTTGGGGTTGTCGACGAGCTCGATGACGAACTCGCGTTTCGTAAAGCGCTCGGAGACCTGCTTCGTCTCGTAGATCGCGTGAAGTCTGCCGGTGGCTTCCATGCCCATATCGAACACCCTACGCGACCGGTCTGATCCAGTCCCGACAATCGCGGGAAAACCAGGGGTTGCGCCGGAAGCGCGTTGCAGTTTGTTTCTCCAGCGCTCTGTTTGACCGCATTCGGGCACCAATGGCCTGGAGGTCGACATGGCACGTCTTGGAGAGATCTTGCTGATGAACGTGGTGATGACTGTGGTGACCGCGGTCGTTCTCGGGGGCTGCGCGGGACCTGACGGTCCGGCTGCCGCGGATGATGATGTCCAACCGGACGCGGGCGTCGATCCGCCGCCACCGCCGTCGGGGTTCGCGTTGCCGCTCGAAGCACCAACCCCCGTCGACAATCCCGCCACGCCGGCGAAGATCGCGCTCGGCCGGCTGCTGTTCTGGGATCCGATCCTGTCGGGCAATGGCGACACCGCATGCGCGAGCTGCCATGACCCACGCACCGGCTACAGCGACGGGCTTCGCACCGCGATCGGCACCACGGATGCGTCGCTGACGCCCCCCAACCGCAACTCGCAGACCATCCTCAACACGGCGTGGAACGGCGCGGTCGCCAGCAACCTGATCCCGAGCTGCGAGCAGGCGCCGATGTTCTGGGACAGCCGGGCCCACTCGCTCGAGCTCCAGGCGCGCGGCCCACTCACCGCCGCGGCCGAGATGATGGGGAGCACGTACACGGAGACCACGATCTTCCCCGAGGTGCTGTCTCGCCTGTCGACGATCCCGGCATACGTCACCCAGTTCGAGGCGGTGTTCGGCGCGGGGCCGATCACGGAGGCGAACCTCCTCAAGGCGATCGCCGCGTTCGAGCGCACGCTGACCAACCCGCAGACCTCGTACGATCGGTTCGTCGCCGGCGAGCTGACGGCGCTGACGCCGCAACAGAAGCGCGGCCTCGACGTGTTCACCCAGATCGGCTGCCCCAAGTGCCACGGTGGCCCGATGTTCTCGGACTACAAGCTCCACACGCTGCGCGTGCCCGACCTGCCGGGCGCCACGCACGATGCCGGCGATGGCTCCAACCGGTTCCGCACGCCCTCGCTGCGCAACATCACCCACACGGCGCCGTACATGCACGACGGCGTGTTCCCCGGGCTCCCGCAGGTGTTCCAGTTCTATCGCAACGCCACGCAGAACCCGATCGATCCGGACCTCCGCGGGGTGCGCACGCCCACGCCCCAGGAGGCACCCGACGTGGAGGCCTTCCTCGGCGCCCTCGGCGATGCACCGTTTGACGCCTCGATCCCAGCCGCCGTGCCGAGCGGGATGACTCCCGGCGGCGCGCGCTGACGAGATCAGGTATGACGGCGGCATGGCCCGTCGCGATCCCCACTCGTACAACGACGACACGCAGCTCGAGACCGAGACCCTCGCGCTGACCGCCCGCATCGATTTCGCCACGCGCGTGATGCACGCCGAGGCGACCCTGACGTTCAAGCGGCCCGGCGGCGGCGCGCTCGATCTCGACACCCGCGATCTCGCGATCGAGAGCGTCGCGGATCAAGACGGCCGCGAGCTGGCGTTCACACTGCACCCAGCCGAGCCGTTCCTCGGCGCGCGCCTCGCGATCACGCTGCCGGCGGCGACCCGCGCGATCAAGCTGCGCTATCGCACCTCGCCCGACGCCTCGGCGCTGCAGTGGCTCGAGCCCGCGCAGACCCGCGGCGGCAAGCTGCCGTACCTGTTCAGCCAGTGTCAGGCGTGCCACGCGCGCTCGATCATCCCGCTGCAGGACACGCCACGCCTGCGGATCCGGTACACCGCCGAGCTCGCGATCCCGCGCACGCTGACCTGCGTGATGGCGGCGGCGGATCGCGGCCGCACCGAAGATGGCGAGCTCGCGATCCATCGGTTCGAGATGCCCCAGCCGATCCCGCCGTACCTGTTCGCGTTCGCCGTCGGTGATCTGGTGTCCAAGGATCTCTCGCCGCGCTGCCGCGTGTGGGCCGAGCCCGCGCAGGTCGAGGCCGCGGCGTACGAGTTCGCGGACGTCGAGGCGATGATCGGTGCGGCCGAGGCGCTGTTCGGGCCGTATGACTGGGAGCGGTTCGACATCCTGACGATGCCGCCCTCGTTCCCGTACGGCGGCATGGAGAATCCACGTCTCACGTTCCTCACGCCCACGGTGATCGCCGGCGATCGCTCGCTGGTCAGCGTGGTGGCACACGAGCTCGCGCACTCGTGGACGGGCAACCTCGTCACCAACGCGAACGCCGAGCACTTCTGGCTCAACGAGGGCTTCACGATGTACGCCGAGCGCCGGATCGTCGAGGCGCTCGATGGGGTGGAGATGGCGTCGCTGCACGCTGCACTCGGGCGTCGCGAGCTCGACGAATCGATCGAGCGGTTCAAGGAGCGTCCCGCGATGACGCGCCTGCGCACCGACATGAGCGGGATCGATCCGGACGACGGGTACTCGTTGATCCCGTACGAGAAGGGCTACTTCTTCCTGTGCGCCCTCGAGGCCGTGGTCGGCCGCCCGGCGTTCGAGACCTGGCTGCGCGGGTATCTCCAGACGTTCCGGTTCGGCGCGATCACCACCGATGATTTCCTCGCGAACATCGAGCAGGGGCTGCCGGGAGCCCTCGCCAAGGCCAACGCCTCGACGTGGATCGATGGCGAGGGCGTGCCTGCCTCGGCGCTGCCTCCGCGGTCGAAGCGCCTCGATGCGATCGAGAGCCTCCACGGCAAGGCCCCCACCGCGCAGGCCGCCGCCGCGTGGACCGCGACCGAGTGGCAGCTCTATCTCGAGACCGTGCCACGCCCGGCGAGCGAGGAGCTCCTCACGGGGCTCGATGCGCAGTTCCACCTCACGGCGAGCACCAACTACGACGTGCTGGTCTCGTGGCTGACGCTCGCCCTGCACTCCGGACATCACGCGGTGCTCCCGCGGGTCAACGAGGTGCTCGCCGCGGTGGGCCGCATGAAGTACCTGCGGCCGCTCTACACCGCGCTCGCCAACGATCCGCGCACCAAGGCCGGCGCGATCGAGACGTTCGCGAAGCTCCGCGCCGGATACCACCCGATCGCGCGACAGATGGTCGAGGGAGTGCTCGGGCGATGAGCCGCCTCGCCTTGGTCCTCGCGCTCGCGGTCGTCTCCCCCGGCCTGGCGCATGCCGACGTCGATCCGAAGGCTCCTCCGATCGACGCTGCGCTCGCCGCCAAGCTCAAGCGCGGAGGCTGGGTCGATGCGGCGATCGCGTCGACCTCGCCGAAGGTCACCGTCGTGACGGCTCGCAAGGGCAAGGTGATCCACGTCCTGCTCGTCAGCCCCACCGGAGCGATCGTCGATGGCGGCACCTCGCCCACGATCCCCTCGGTGACCGAGACCACGTCGATGCTGTCGGATCTCGCCGAGGTGCAGCTCGGCTACCGCACGGAGCGCGCGAACGAGGGCTACGATCAGACCTCGAAGCTCTGGCTGGTGCGGCCCGACGGCAGCGTCGCGTGCCGGTTGACGGGCGCCAGCTCCACGAGCACCGGCAAGGGGTGCGGCTCCGGAGGCTGGACCTCGGTCCGCCTGGAGACCGCGCTCGGCGCACGTGCGGCCACGATCGATGTCACCACCGAGAACAGCGGCACCTGGTCGGAGCCCGACGGCAAGGGCGGCTGCCTGAACCGCAGCCCTGTGCGCAGCGGCCCCATGAAGGCCCGCTACCTGATCCCCGCCAAGGGGATGTGCAAGAAGGTCGCAGTGCCGGCGGGCGCGAATCGCGAACCTCCGGGCATGTAGCGCGCCCTGATCTCGCCTGGGACTTGGTACCCTCGTGGCATCTCCGTCGTGATCGCAGCCGTTCCATCTCCCACGGCGTCCGACGAGGTCGCATCCCCACGCGGGCTGACGATCACCGTCGAGCGCACGCTCGAGGGGCTCGCCGCGCACGCCGCGGCCTGGGAGGAGCTCGCCGCGCATGCCGCGGATCCGAACCCGTTCTACGAGCCGTACGCGTTGCGCGCCGCGCTCGCGAACGTCTCGCCACCACAGGGCATCGAGGTGGTGCTCGTGTGGGCGCCGAATCCGCTACCGAAGCAGCCGGCGTTCCTCGTGGGCCTGTTCCCGCTGGTGCGGCACACCCGCTACAAGGGTCTGCCGCTCACCACGCTCGGCACGTGGAAGCACCTCTACGCGTACCTCGGCACGCCGCTCGTGCGCATCGAGCGCGCGGCGGAGACGATCGAGGCCTTCCTCGATTGGCTGCGCGATGACTCGGGCGCGCAGCTGTTCGTGTGGGACACGATCGGCTCCGACACGGCGGTGCGCCACGCGCTCACGGATGCGCTCAATCACCGCGGGCTCGCCGCCTTCCAGGAGGAGCGCCACACGCGCGCGATCTTCCGCCCGGCGGCCTCGACCGAGGCGTATCTCGATCGCTCGATCCCGGGCAAGAAGCGCAAGGAGCTGCGGCGTCAGGAGCGCCGCCTCGCCGAGCACGGCCCCGTGGTGTTCGACGACGCCGGCGATCCCGATGCGTGGATCGACGAGTTCCTTGCCCTCGAGGCCCGCGGCTGGAAGGGCCAGGGCGGCACGGCGCTCAAGGACGATCCCACGGCGCGCGCGCTGTTCCGCGCGTACTGCCACGGTGCGCGTGCCCGCGGGACCTGGATGGCGATGACCCTCCGCCTCGGCGGCCGCCCGATCGCGATGAAGTGCAACCTTCGAGCGGGCACCGGCGCGCTCGCGTTCAAGATCGCCTACGACGAGGAGTTCGCGCGGTACTCGCCCGGCGTGCTGCTCGAGCTCGAGCACGTGCGCAGGCTGCACGAGCCCGGCGCGCCGAGCTGGGTCGACTCCGGCGCAGCGGCCCATCACCCGATGATCAACCACCTGTGGCGCGACCGCGTCGGCATCGAGACCCTGATCACGCCCACCGGCCCGACCATCGGGGCGCTCGCCGTGGCCGCACTTCCCTTGGTCCGCCTCGCCCGCGGCGCCGTCAGACGGCTCCGTTCACCCCAACCCGCCAAGCCCTGACCATGCCCCTCCGCGAGCTCTCACCCGGCCGGTTCACCGCCGACTTCAATCGTCGTCCATTCGCGATCAAGCACGATCTCGCCCAGCATCCGGCGTTCGCGCTGGAGCGGCTCGTCGAGCTCGCGCGCAAGCTGCCGGCGGATGCCGTGGAGTACAACGCGGGAGATCTCCCGCTCACGCAGGATCCCAAGAGCACCCCGCGCACCGGCCTGTCCGTGGAGGAGACCATCCAGCGGATCACCGAGTGCAAGTCGTGGATGGTGCTCAAGCGCGTCGAGGTGGACCCCACGTACAAGCAAGCGCTCGATGACTGCCTCGATCAGATCGAGCCGCTCGCCCCCGGGATGCGCACGCGGCGCGCGTTCATCTTCATCTCGTCCCCGGGATCCGTGACGCCGTACCACATCGACCACGAGTACAACTTCCTCCTCCAGATCCGCGGCACGAAGCAGATGACGATCTTCGATCCCGCCGTGCTCCCCGAGGAGGCGATCGAGCGGTTCTATCGCGGCGAGCACCGGAACCTCGTGTTCGATCAGAGCCTCGCTGACAAGGCGCAGACCTTCGACCTCTCGCCCGGCGATGGCGTGCACGTGCCGGTCAATGCGCCGCACTACGTGCTCAACGGACCTGCGGCCTCGGTGTCGTTCTCGATCACCTTCCGCACCCCCGAGGGAGATCGCCGCAGCGCCGTGTACCAGGTCAACGATCGGCTCCGGCGCGCAGGCCTCGCTCCGCGCCCCGTGGGGAAGACGCCACTCGTCGATCGCGCCAAGTACCTCGGCTACGCGCTGTACGCCCGCGCCCAGAAGCGGCTCGGTCGAGGCTGACGCGTGTCCCTCGCGCACAAGGCGGCACGCGGTGCGCTGTGGACGATCGTGTCCAGCATGGGAGGCCGCGCGATCGGCGTGATCGGCACGCTCGCGATGACGCGGTTCCTCCACCCGAAGCAGATCGGCGAGGTCTCCGACGCCGCGATCATCGCGATGACCGCGAACTGGCTGACGATCTGGGGCTTCGGCCAGTACGCCGTGGTCAAGGGCCGCGGGCCCGATGCCGCCGAGGCCACGTTCCACGCCACCGTCGCGTACATGGTGCTCGGCGCGTTCTCGCTCGGCCTCGTCGCGCTGTTCGGTGGCCAGGTGGCCCCGTTCTTCGATGCCCCGCAGGCCGCCGCCTACATCCCCGGCATGTGCCTCGCGCTCTACATCCGCCGCCTCGGCGCGATGCCGGAGCGCGTGCTCTCGCGCAGCCTGAACTTCCGCGCCGCAGGCATCGCCGCGATCGGCGGCGAGCTGTCGTACACCATCGTCGCGCTCTCGCTCGCCGCGAACGGCTACGGCGGCTGGTCGATCATCATCGCGAACATCGTCCAGTCCACGGTGGCGGTGCTCATTCTCGTGCGCGCCGCGGGCTTCGCGAGCTGGCTGACTCCGACGCCGCTCAAGTGGGCACGGTTCAAGGACATGCTGAAGTTCGGCATCCCGCTCGGCATCCAGGGCCTCGCGCACGGCGGCTCGCGCTACTGGGACAACCTGACGATCAGCCACTTCTTCGGGCCGGGCGCCACGGGCGCCTACAACATGGCCTACAACCTCGCCGACATCCCCGCGATCCAGATCGGCGAGCAGATCGCCCTGGTGCTGATGCCCTCGATGGCGGAGCTCCCGCCCGAGCGACGCCCCCGCGCTCTCGAGCGCTCCACGGCGATGCTGTCGCTGATCATCTTTCCCCTCGCCGTCGGCCTCGGCCTGATCGCCTACCCGCTGATCGATCTGATCCTGCCGTCGAACGAGTGGCAGCTGGTCGCACCGCTGCTCACCGTGCTCTCGTGCCTCTCGGTGTTCCGCCCGATCACGTGGGTGCTCTCGGCGTACATGGAGGCCGAGTCCAAGACCAACCGCCTCATGATCCTCGAGATCGCGAAGGTGTTCCTGCTCGTCGGCGGCATCATCGCCCTGCAGTCACTCGGCATGCGCGCCGCGGCCGGCGCCGTGGGCGTGGCGTTCGGCCTCACCGCGATCGCGGGCGTGGCGATGGTGATGCGCGAGGGCCCATCCCCGCGCCGCCTGCTCGCGGGCTTCCTCCAGCCGCTCTCGTGCTGCGCGATCATGGCCGCGGTGACGTTCGGCGTGCACGAGGGGCTGATCGCGATCGGCTGGGATCACCCTGCCCTGCTGCTCGGCGCGATGATCGTCACCGGCGGCGCGGCCTACGTGATCTCGGCGCTGATCATCTGCCGTGCGACCACGAAGGACCTGCTCGATCTGCTGAAGAAGGCCCTCAAGCGCCCAGCGCCCAGCACTCCAGCGCCGTGATCACCGGGACGGCGATCAGCAGCGCGACGGGGATCGGGCCGTAGTGAAGGCCGATCCACTGGTTCCAGCGCCAGCGCCAGGACAGCGGACCTGACGCCTTCTCGAGCCAAGCGTTGAAGCGAGCGGTCTGTTCTTCGGTCATGGGTGCGATGTGCATCGCCTGCCTATCGGCCAGCCTTCTCCGCGGTTGCGTACCTCCGCAACTACGCGCAGCTCCTGCCAGGTCCTCTCCCCACCGGAGCGCGCGTCTGGGACACTGCCGCGATGCTCGAGGCCATCGGCTACTGGTTCAACGATCGCGCGCCGAGCCCCTGCCCACGCCCGCAACGGCTGGTCGGCGCATGGGACGAGGGCGAGCGGGCGAAGGTCGTCGCGTACCTGCGCGCGGGGGATGTGCTCGAGACCTATCGCGGCAGCTCGTACTGCCGGTTCGCGTGCGGCAAGCCGAGCGCGGAGATGGGCCACCGCGATCTCACGGATGGCAGGTTCGCGTGGCCCGAAGGCCTGCCGCACTACGTGGAGGCGCACGCGGTGCGGCTGCCAGAGCACTTCGTGGCGCACGCACTGGCGAACGCGCCGCGCATTGCGCCTTCGGGGCGCCGGATCGATGACGAGCCGTGGTTCGCGTGGGGCAAGGCGGCCGGCGCGACGATCGAGCTCGAGGGGTGGGACTCGCTCGGCTGGGCCGATCAGCGCAAGGTGCTCGCGCAGCTCCACGCGCAGCTCGCGGCGGATCATCCGCTGTTCGAGAAGCAGGTGGAGATCCTCGTCGGGCGGCGCGCGACAGACGAGCTGATCTGCGTGCTGCCGGATGGGCGCCTCGCGCTCGTGCGGTTGACCGGTGCGGCGACCACGCTGTTCGACGGCTGGGACGACTGGCGGCCGGCGTAGGCGGCGAAGCGTCGCGCACAGCACGAGCCTCGGTGCGAGCGGTGCGAGACGACCTTGCCGCGCCACGACGTGCCCGGTCGATAGCGCCACGTACGTTCCCGCTTGCACCCATCGGAATCGGCGTCGGCATCGGCGTCGGCATCGGAATCGGAATCGGCGTCGGCGTCGGCGTCGGCATCGGCATCGGCGTCGGCGTCGGCATCGGCGATCGAAGGGGCGGAGATCCGGGCCGCCCGGCCCGCCGAGCTCACCGGGTTGCGAGCCGGTAGGTCATCGCGCGGATCCGATCCGCGAGCTCGAGCGCCTCGGCGACCTGGGCGGCTGCGAGGCTCTCGAGCGCGACCGCTTGCTGGAGCGCCGTCGTCACCTCGGCGGCGGAGCCCAGAGCGATGGCCACCTGTTTCGGCGGTCCTTGCCGGCGCGCTGGTTCCCCTCGGAGAGGTTCTGCCCGACGCTCTGGGCGGCGCGGCGGAGCTGCTTGGTGAGCTCGGGATCCTGCGTGGCGAGCGCCTTGAGGACGGGGACGAGGGAGCGGAGGAGCTGGAGAGAGCGGTCGTAGGCTTCGAAGGTCACGGGAGTCTCCTTGGTGGTCACGCCCCCTCCCGCGAAACAACCGTGACGCGCGCTGGGAACCGAGGTGCGTGTTCGCGCGATCGACCGCGCGCGCGGCGCGTGTTGTTTCGCGTTGGGGCGAATGACCACCGAGGAGGCCCCGTGACCGGAGAAGCCGTGAGCGGTCGCGACAGCGACGGAGCGGGCGGTGCGGCCGACTTCCCGAGACGGCGATCCTGGCCCAGGAGCGGCGTGGGGTTGCGCGAACTCATCGGGTGGCACCACGTCCGCGAGCCCCGCCGTGCGCGGCGATGTTGCGACCCTCGTAGCAGAGCACCCGCGAGCTGTGCAGTTGTGGACAGCCGCGCCAGGAGGGGCGCGCCTGCCCACAAGCCGCACAGCACGAGCCTCGGAGCGAGCGGTGAGGCTTACGGCGACGAGACGACCCAACTGCGCCACCTACGTTCCCGCTTGGACCATCGGCATCCGCATCGGCGTCGGCGTCGGAATCGGAATCGGAATCGGCGTCGGCGTCGGCCTCGGCCTCGGCAGATCGAAGGGCCGACAGTGACGGTCCACTGCGTCCGACACCGCGAGACGCCGACCGAGCCGAGAAGCGCGATGGCGATGTGCGACGTGGTGGGGCGTTCGCGGCGACCCGCGAGACGCACCGTGCGCGGAGATGCCGCGACCGTCGCCGCAGAGCACCCGCGAGCGGACGCCCCCCCCGGGGGGGGGGGCCCCGCCCCCCAGCCGCCCCGCCGAGCCTCCGCGCGACCGGTGGGGACAGAGTCGACGACGAAGCGATGTAGCTGCGCCACCTGCGTGCCCGGTCCACAACGCCACCCCGAAACCCGGTTGAACCTACGTTCCCGCTTGCACGGCCTCGGCATCGGAATCGGCATCGGAATCAGCATCCACCTCGGCGTGAATCGCGTGGCCTCCGGACCCGACCGCGCCACGCTCGCAGAAGCTCGGGATGGGAGGGACGTGAAGACGCGCGGCTTGGCGAGATCCATCGTCCGCTCACGAGTGCGCGCAAACAGGACGTCTCGACCCGCGATGCATCCACCTCGGGACCGCATCGACCACGAGTCGCCCATCGAAGCGTCGGCGCATGCGCGTAGCCTCCGGACCTGACGGCCGGGCGCTCGCAGAAGCTCGGGATGGGAGGAACCACTCGAGAACTCGACCGGGCTTCAGTCCCCGCGGGGACTGGACTTCACACGATGTCCGGATGCCGGACACGAAGAGCGCGGCCTGATCGTCATTCAGTCCCCGCGGGGACTGGCGCGCACGTGGATCCCGACGAGGAATCGACCGATCCCCACATCGCCTCGTCGCTTTTTGCTTGACCGATCTCCACCTGCATCGCGAGCGCACTCGACGAAGGCGTCGATCTCGTGACCGAGGATGCATTCTCCTGCGCGCTGCGCGAACACGGCGTCTCCGATCGATCGTCGTCGGGTCGCGGGCGTTTGGCGCGCGCACAGCGCAGCACGGAGCCTCCGAAAACCTGGTGGTAGAAGTGATCGTGCGCGTGACAACCCACGCGTGTAGGAGGTCGTCGTGTTCGATAGCGCCGCCACGCAGGAGTTTCAGACGCAGCTCGCGGATGCCTACGCGGTCGCGTGCCGCGAGCGGGACTGGGTCAAGCTGCACGAGGAGATCATCTCGGTCGGCAAGCAGATCGTTTGCCTCGAGGCGAGAGAGATCGACCTGCTCCTCGAGGCCGAGGAGACCAAGCTCTACCGGCGCATGGGGTTCCCGACGATCTACGCGTACATCGAGAGCGTGCTCCAGCACTCGCATCACGTGGCCACGGAGCGCATGCGCGTGGCGCACGAGTTGCTCGAGCTCCCTGCGATCGCCGAGCAGTTCCGCGCAGGCGAGCTGGCCTGGACCAGCGTGCGAGAGCTGACGCGCGTAGCGACGACGCAGACCGAAGAGGCGTGGCTCGAGGCCGCGGAGGGCAAGATCTCGACGGACGTCCAGCAGCTCGTGCGCGGCAAGTCCAAGGGCGACCTACCCACGGATCCCGTCGATCCGAAGAAGATCCGGTACCGCATCGTGCTCGACGGCCTCTCCGAGGAGTCGATGATGCTGTTCAAGCAGGCGCGCAACGCAGCAGCGGACGCGAAGGGCGCGACCTGCACCGATGACGAGCTGGTGCGTGCGCTGGCCGCCGGCGTGATCGCTCCCGCCGATGGATCACCCGGCAAGCCGCGACATCAGATCGCGACGACGACCTGCCGCGCGTGCAAGCAAGCGCACCGTGTGGGTGCGGGGATGGAGATCGCGGTCTCGGCCCAAGAGTTGGAGCGTGTGCGGTGCGACTCGGAGGACATCGGCGACCTCGAGCGCGAGGAACCGGGGCGCAAGTTGCAGAAGTCGATCCCGGACGCCACACGCCGCAAGGTGTTCGTCCGGGACAAGCACCGGTGCGTGGTGCCGGGTTGTCGCTCCACGCGGTTCCTCGAAGCGCACCACGTGAGGCCGCGCTCCGGGGGTGGACGTCACGAGCTCCGAAACCTCTGTCTGTTGTGCGATGCGCACCATCTCCAGCTCCACGAGGGCGTGATCGCGATCCGCGGTACAGCGCCGGACGATCTGGTGTTCGAGCTCCCGCTCGCGCACTGCGGGGACTGAGGCGCGATCAGTCCCTGCGGGGACTGGCTGTCTGACAACCGAACAGCTGAACGAAGGTTGGGCGCGCAGCCCGATGCAGCGGCGCATCGTGATCTCGCAGCGATCACGCCCGGGTTACGGAGGCCGTGCGCTGGGACGCTGGGACAGCTCGTTGATACGCTCGGCTGATGATGAAGACCTGGCTGGCTGTGGGTGTGATCACGTGGGGTGCGACGAGCGCGGTTGCGGCGCCCGATCCAGGGGGGCCGAGCACGAAGCCGCCCGTCGTCAGCAGCGAGCTGCGTGGCCCCGCTCCCGAGGTGCTCACGTCGAAGCAGCTCGCGCTGCCGCCGGTACCCACGTTCGAGATCCCGGTCTCACCGGCCGGCATGCACGGGACGCGCGAGCTCGTGGTCGCTGGCAAGCCCCTGCTCAACACGGAGATCACGGTCGCGGGCTATGTCATCTGGATCTACGACTGCCTCGCCGCGGTGCAGAAGCCCGGCGCATCGCGCGCGCAGACGCAGAAGCTGATCGACGACGATCCAACTCTGTGCGAGCGGAAGAAGATCTACCTCGGCGATACCAAGGCCACCCCGCCCGAGAAGGGCCTCTGGGTCGTCGACGTACCGCGCGCGCCCAACAAGCTCGAGAAGGAGCGACTCGGCAAGGCGGATCTCGCCGCGTGGCCGAAGGTGCCCGACCTCAAGGTGGGCGCGTACGTGGCGATCACCGGGACGTTCGCGCTCAGCTCGCCGCACTCCGAGCGCAACTCCGATGGCCTCCTGGTCTGGAAGTCGTTCCAGGCCTCGACGCCGACGCCGCTCAAGATGAAGCCCCTGCCGACGGCAACTCGGACGCTCCCCGCGTTCAAGGTGCCGCCGCCGGCGACGGGGGCACCATCGAGCCAGCAGGCGAAGAACACCTCGGTCAAGAGCTCGAACGAAGGCACGAAGGCGTACGGACAGAAGCAGTTCCAGGTCGCGCTCGATCGCTACCGGGACGCCGTCAAGGTGTGGGATGGCAACCACGTCGCCTGGTACGGCATGGCGGGTGTGCAGATCGGGCTCGGTGACTGGCCCGCCGCGGTGGACGCGGTGAAGCACGCGTTCGAGATCGTGCCGACGGATCCGATGTACGCGATGGTCTATGGCTACACGCTGTACGAGGCGGCGGTCGCTTCCGCGCGTACTGCTCAGGCTCGCCGCGAAGGCCGCACGCCCGAGGAGGTCAGCGTGGATCTCTCCACCGTGAACGCCGATCTGGCGGAGCAAGTGCTCCGGACTGCGACGACCTTGAACAACGAGCTCTGGCGGGCGCACTACTACCTCGGACGGATCGCGCGTGACACCGGGCGAGCGAAGCTGGCCGCTGACGAGTTCTCGATGGCGCTCGCGCGTGGCCCGTCGCTCTCGGGGCCGTACGTCGCGCTCGCCGAGCTGTACCGGACCTGGCAGCGGCCTGATCTGGCGCTCGTGGTGGCGCAGCTCGGGACCCAGCAGGTGACCGGAGCCGAGGGAGCCGACGTCTGGTACGAGGTCGGCATGTCCTACGACGACCAGCGGCAGGACGACAAGGCGATCGAGGCCCTCACCAAGGCGCTCGATGCACGCACCGACCATGCGAAGGCGCGGTTCCAGCGTGGCCAGGTCTACTTCCGCCGTGGCAAGAAGGCACCGGCGAAGAAGGACCTCGAGGACTTCGTGCGCACCGCCACGGGCGGCATGCAGTTCGCCAAGGAGCAAGCGAACAAAATGCTGATGGAGCTCGCCGCGAAGAAGTAACCGCGCACGTTCTCGGACCGATTACGCGCGCCGGCGAACCAGCGCGACCCACGCGGCGACCGTGTAGCCGAAGGCCTGCAGCGCGAGCATGCCCCACGCCGCGAGCACGACCTCGGTGGTGTGCGCGTACTGCGGCTCGCCGGGGAGGAAGATCGGCGAGGCGAGCTGGTTGATATCGATCGTCGAGCTCATCGCATCCACCGCGGCGCGGGCGGAGACCAGGTTCGAGATCATCGCCGTGGGGCCGTGCAGGCCGAACATGATCCCGGCGAACAGCACCTGTGGCACGAGGACGATCGGGATCAGGCTCGTGGCCTTGTCGGGCGTGGTGGCGATCGCCGAGACGCAGAGGCCGAGGGCGATGCCCGCCACGCCGGCGAGGACGATCGTCAGATAGATCTCGAGGAGCGGAGGCAGCAGCACGCCGGCGGCCGGGAGCTTGGTGGCCACGGCGACCACGCCCACGAGCAGGGCGCTCTGGACGAGCACCAGCAACGCGAGCACGATCAGCTTGGACACCACATAGGGGCCGGCGTGGAGCCCGGCGAGGCGCTCGCGCCGGAGCACGTTGGCCTCCTTGCAGATCTCGCGCGCCGAGTTGATGACGCCGAACCACACGCCGGTGGTCGCGAGCATGAAGATCAGCTTCTTGGCCTCGATGCGCCCGGAGGTCAGGCCATCGCCGCGGGAGACCAGGATGAGGAGCAGACCGATCACGGGGGCCTGGAGCAGCAGCAGCGCGAGGTTCCTGCGATCGGCGAGGATCAGCTCGAGATAGCGCCGGGTCAGGATCGCGAGCTGGCGCAGCCGCGATTGCGCGAACGTCTTCGAGCGCCGCTCGTTCTCGGCGCGCTGCTCGACGCTCGGCCCTGCGGGTGCGCGGGCCGGCCGCTCGATCACGTACTTCTGGTGCTGGAGCGAGGTCGCGTAGGTCTGGGCCCACGCGTCGGGGGTGCCCGGCTCCTCGACGGCCTCGTAGAGATCGGGGAAGTCCGCGGCGCCGAACAGCTGGAGGGCTTGCTGCGGCGGACCGAAGTACATGAGCTTCCCGTGGGCGAGGAAGGCGATGTGATCGCACAGCCGGATGTTCGCGGTGGCATGGGTGATGAGGACGACGGTGCGTCCGCTGTCCGCGAGCTTGCGGAGCGTGATCATCAGCTTGCGCTCGAGGCCGGGATCGAGCCCCGAGGTCGGCTCGTCGAGAAACAGCAGCAGGGGATCGGCGAGCAGCTCGCACGCGATCGAGACCCGCTTGCGCTGGCCTCCGGACAGCTGATCGATCCGCTTCGTCGCGTGATCGGTCATCTCCACCTGATCGAGGACGTGCGCGATCCTCACCTCGATCTCGCCGGGCGTGGTGTCGGAGGGCAGCCGGAGCCGCGCCGCATGGTGGAGCGCGCGAGCGACGGTGAGGGTGAGGTGCAGGATGTCGTCCTGCGGCACGTAGCCGATCACGGAGCGGTACGCGTCGTAGCCGGCGTAGAGATCATCGCCGTTGATGGTGACCCGCCCTCGCGTGGCGCGAGCGAAGCCACACATCGCGGTCATCAGCGTGGACTTTCCAGCGCCGCTGCCGCCGACGATCGCCACGAACTCGCACGGCTCGATCGAGAGCGTGGTCGGCGCGAGCAGGGTCTTGTCGCCGATCACGCGCTCGAGGCTCGTGGCATCGAGACGGATCGAGCCGCGCTGATCGAACGAATCGAGGCTGTCGCCATCGTAGGTCAGGCGGAACGTGCCGATCTGCACCACGTCGCCCGGGGCGAGGGTCCGGGTGCCGATCACGCGCAGACCGTTGACGAAGGTGCCGTTCGCCGACGCGCGATCGCGCAGGACGTGATGATCTGCCTCCCACACGAGGTCCGCGTGGTGGCGTGACACGAGCGCTTGATCGAGGACGATGTCGGTGCCGGTCCGGCCGATCGTCAGGACGGGCGCGCCCGGCGGGGTCGCGAAGTGCTGGACGGGGGCGATCCGGCTGGCCTGCGGATTCTTGTAGATCAGCGTGACCTCGGCGCCGGTGGCCGGATCACGCAGCGCGACGATGTCCCCATCATGAAGCACGGAGTCCGCCACCTCGGCGCCACCGAGCATCACGCGCGCGCCGCGCTCGGCCACCACGTGGTGCGCCCCGGCGACCAGCGTGAGGCGTGCGTGCTTCGGCGCGACCCAGGTGCCGCCGAGGACGAGCTCGCAGTCCGGTGCGCTGCCGATCGAGAGCGGCATCGCCTGGAGCGCCACCTCGCGGGTCTCCGTGCCCTCGTGGATCTCGAGGCGAGCCTGGCCCGTGCTGGCATCGATCGTGTGGAGGTCGGCCACGGCTTGCGGCTATTGTAGACCGCGTGGGCGGCGTTCACTACGCGGCGGAGCGTCGCTCGCTCATGGCGGTGGTAGTGGGCACTCGCCCGGCGCGCCGCGGCAGCTGAGCTCCATCGTGGTCACGCCGTACGCGCCCAGGTACGTGCCGAGGTAGGCGTCGCCGGCGAGGATGTCGTACTGGTGGCCGTCGGGATTCCCCGAAGGGTTCATCGCGTGCACCGGATCGTCGGGGCGATCGATCTCGTAGAGCGCGCCGTGATCGAGATCGCGGAGGCCAGGGCCCGCGAACGAGTAGCCCGGGACATAGCCGGGGACGCCGGCGGCGATCGTCAGGTGGATCGGTACGAGTGGTCCGGCCTGGGCGGCTCGAGCGGCGATCTCGTCGAGGTGGAGAGTGAGGTACTCGGCGATCGCGCCGCCCCAGCTGTGTGACGCGATCGTGATGCTGGGTGCGGGGTGTGCGGCGACCCAGCGCTGGACGTCGAGGTAGAGGTTGCGCGCGTCGGTCTCCGCGTTCTGGATCGAGTAGTTGAGGAGGTTGTCGACCACGCGCCCGACGGCGCACGAGTTCTTTCCGCCGAGGATGATGATCGGGATCGTGAGGCCCTCGTAGCTCACGTAGTCGAAGGCCGTCACCCGTGTGAACCCCGCGCCCCACAGGCCGAACGTCACGGCGCCGGACTCGAGCTCGGCATTCGGGATCCCGGCGCGGTGTGCGGCGGCGATCGCTTGCTCGATGACGATCGCATCGTCGGCGACCTTGGTGGACGCCCGCACATCGACGCGAGGGCGGTCTCCGGGGAGCGCATCGATCGTGGCGCCCAGGAAGTCGTACGAAGCGGTGCCCGGGACCAGCACGACGAGGTCGCCGGTGTGGACGCTGTCCGCGAGCACCTCCTCGAGGGGATCCGGGAGGTCCGTGGCCAGGGTCGGCTCGTCGGCCGCGCAGGCGCCGAGCAAGGTGACCGCGAGGGCGACGCGGAGCATCGGGGTAGGTCGAGCACCGTCCGTGCCACCCGTCGATCCGCCCAGCTCCGCGAGATGATTCGTGCCGTCGGTGGCGAGTCCAGTAGCCACCGGCTCGGCAGGTTGACGACCGTGCGATCGGGTAAGGTCGCACCGTGACCACCGACGTCCTCAGCTACACGCTCGATCAGAAGGTCGCCGTCATCCGCATGGATGATGGCAAAGCGAACGCCCTCTCGGTCGCGATGATCGATGGCCTCCTCGCGGCGCTCACCCGCGCCGAGGACGAGGCCAGCGCGATCGTGCTCACCGGGCGCGCCGACCGGTTCTGCGCGGGCTTTGACCTCCGCGTGATGATGAGCGGCCCCGAGCAGGCGAAGGCCTTGCTCGGCCGTGGGTCCGAGCTGCTGCTTCGCCTGTTCGGCGCGACGGTGCCGCTCGTGATCGCCTGCAGTGGACATGCGCTCGCCGGTGGTGCGCTCGTGGTGCTCACCGGAGATTCGCGGCTCGGTGCGCAGGGCGCCTTCAAGCTCGGGCTCAACGAGGTGCAGATCGGCCTCCCCGTCCCGGTGCTCGCGATGGAGTTCGCCCGCAGCCGGCTCACCCCGGCGGAGCTCACGCGCGCGACCCTGCTCGCGCAGATCTACACGCCCGACGAGGCGGTGCGCGCCGGCTACCTCGATCGGGTCGTCGAGAGCGATCAGCTGCTCGATCGCGCGATGGACGAGGCCACGCGGCTGGCAGCGCTCGCGCGCTCGGCGTTCAAGGCGACGAAGCTCCGCCTCCGAGGCGGGGTGATCGCAGACATCAAGGCGCGCATGGAAGAAGACATGCGAACGCTGATGAACCCGTAGCGGTCAGAACACGAACGGATAGCCGAACGAGCCACCCTCGTCGGTCTCCGGAAACTTCGCGAGCTTGACCGCCGCCGCGACACACGCGCCGAGCGCGGGATCAGGTGTGGCCGCCACGCCCACGCTCTGGATCTTGCCTGCCGGCGAGACCTTCACCGAGACCTTCACGGTACCGCGCGCCGGGTTCTGCTCGCCGCACGCGATCACCGCGGGCTTGATCGAGCCCATGCCCTCCTGGACCATCACCTTGTCGAGCTTCTCGGGCAGCCCCGAGGACGGCTTCTCCACCACGGGATCGGGCTCGGCCGGCTTGAACCGCGCGCAACAGGCCTGGCGGTACTTGTCGAGGATGCACGAGACCTCGTCGCAACCATCCTCGGTGTTGTTGACGGGTGCACTGGCGAGGACGTCGGCCGGATCGCTGACGGGCGCGATCGCTGGTTCGCGGGGCGGGCGCGCGGGACGTGCCGGCTTCGCAGTCCCGGTCGGCGCAGTCCCGGTTGGCGCAGTCCCGGTCGGCGTAGTCCCGGTCGGCGCGGTCTCGGTCGGGTGACCCGGATCCGGCGGGGCGCTCATGTCGATCTCGGTCGGCGTCGCGGTCTCCGGCGGCGCTGCCGTCTCGGTCGGCGTCGCGGGCTGGGTGGGAGGTGACGGGGGATCCGGGGGAAGCTGCGTGGTGTCCCGCGTGGCGACGAGCTCGCCCGGAGGAGGCTCACCGGCGGCGCGCGCCTCGTGATTCTGGCGGCGGATCATCACGACGGCGACGATGCTGGCGGCCGCGGCGAACATGATGCCGAGCAGGACCAGTGCGAGCGCGCGGCGATCACGACGGCGCGGCTCGCGTGGGATCGCGATCCGGCGCGGCGAATCGTCGTACAGCGGCGAGACATCGTCCGTCCGCCGGGGCGGCAGGTCGGCGGGAGCCATGCTCGCGCGAGCCTCGCGCCGCGGTGGCTCGTCGTCGCTGGTGCGGACGGGCAGCGTCGCAGGGGGGAGGCTCGTGCGCGGTGGTTCGCGGCGCGGCGGCTCGTCCACGATCTCGGCGACGTCGTTCTCGAGCTCGTCGAGATCGTCACCCTCGTCCTCGAGATCCGCGAGCGACGCCATCTTGCGCTCGGGCGCCGCAACGACGACGGGCGCGGGCGGCTCCGCATCGACCACCGCCGGTACGAGGGCCAGCAGCGGCACGACCTCGGCGACGAGAGCGGGTGGCTCGGTCTCCGTCGTGGGGGTCGCTCGAACCGGTTGCTCACCGCCGGCTGGCTCGATCGGCGCGACAGCGGCGGCGGGAACGGGCAACAGCTCGGCCAGCGGGATCAGCTTCGCCGGTGGTTTCACCGGGAGCGGCGCCGAGATCGTCGCCGACACCTTGCCGCGCGGGAGCGGCGGCGGAGCGGGCGGAGGTCCGACGTCGGTGATCTCACGCGCGGAGAACGGGTTCACCGGGTTCACGCTCGGGCTCACGCTCGACATCCGTTGGCTGACGCTGAGCGCGGTCTTCTCGACGACATCGCTGACGCTCGCCTTGGGCAGCGCCTGGGCAACGCTCATCGACATCGACTTGCGGATCGGCGGCGGCGAGGTGGGACGTGGTGGCGGAGCCACGGGCTCGCCGGGCGTGCGCGGAACGATCCACGGCACGGCCGCGCGTGCGGTGTCACCCACCGGGGTCTCGATCGGTACGGCATCTACGATGGCGCTGGCGTCGACGACGGGGATCGCGTCGACGAGGGACACGACGTCCTCACTCGGCTCGTCGATCGGGCTGTCGTGATGCCCGATGCGCGGCAGTTGCATCACCAGGTTGCGGGGCTTGGTGCGGTAGTCGAGCTGCGGCACGAGCAGCTTGTCGAGTGCGATCTTCACCGACGCCATCGACGCGGGCAGGATGAACACGAACGTCGACTTGCACTGGGCGGCCTCGGCATCGACGAGCATCGCCGCCGAGCCGATCTCCTGGTAGGCGATCATCCGCAGCAGGTCGCTGAAGCCGTTGAGCCCGCGGGTGATCAACGGATCGAGCGCGATGCCGGCAGACTCGGTGTTCATGCCGGCCACCACGATCACCACGTCGATCGTGCTATCCGCGATGAGCTCGAGCAGCTTCGCGCGGATCAGCTGGACCGAGTCCGCGATCCGGTGCTGCTGGACGATCCGGTGACCTGCATCGCGCAGGCGATCGGCGATCGCCTGGCTCGGCGGATCCGCCGCGATTGACGCTGCCTCCGACACCGCCAGAACCGCGATGTCGAGACCGACGAACACCCGCTCCATCCCCACCAGTCTAGCCTGGCCACCCCCGCAGTGCTCATGGGGCGAGCAGCATCCAGTACCCCACCCGTACCCCGGAGCTAGAGTGCTGGCGCCGGTGCGTCGCCCGATTCAGGCGACAGGGGTGGCTCGGGCTCCGGAGTGACCTGAAACACCACGCCGATCGTGCCTGGTTGGTCGAGGCCGGGTGGAGTCTGGGTGGAGTCGTGGAACACCAGCGACACCGGCTTCTTCAGCTCGAGGGTCTGGGTCGCCGTGCGGGTCTCGGTCTGCGTGGCATCGACCCGGACCTTCGCGCTGATCGCGAGGACATCCACGTTCCCCGACTTCACCTTGATCGTGAGCGTGGCGTCCGGGGCGAGCGCGCCACGAGAGGAGCCGTGCTGAGCCGAGCCGGTGGGGAAGATGTAGACCTCGGTGATCGGCCGCGTCGTCTTGTTCACGAGCTGCACTTGCTGGTAGCTCGCGCCGCAGCCGGCGAGCCCGATCACGACCGCAAGAACGACGACGATGGCGACGGTGCGAATCACCACCGCAGCGTATCAGGGCTCACAGGGTCGAGCGACGTCAGCGGCGGCCGTCGCGCACGGCCTCGATCCAGCCCAGCCCGAATCGCGTATCGGGCTCGAGGTAGTGGCCTTCACTCCACTCGTTGAGCGAGGCGACGAACACCAGCTGCTCGTCCGGTGCGCGCCCGGTGGCCCGCGTGTAGGCGACCGCCTGCGCGACCGCGGCGCGGAACCGATCCGGATGCTCGCCGGTCACGATCGGCCACCACGGGTACTTGTTCGGCCGCGCGGCTCCGAAGTCGGCGCCGCGTGGTGAGGCATCCCAGCCCGGAGTGACCGCGGGGTGATACGGCAGGCCAGCGCGCGCCGCGATCGTGGGCCACTGCGCCGCTCGGATCGCCACGCGCTCGGCGTAGTCCTGGAGGAACTCGCCCTTCCAGTCGGGGAGCAGCACGTAGTTGGTCACCGCGTCGAAGCCGAGCTCGCGCACCGAGCCGATGGTGTCCTCGTTCGGCTCGATCGCAGCGAGGTAGAGCTCGGGGAAGCCGCCGGAGCGCAGCATCGCGCGCGCTCGCGTGATCGCCTCGCGGGTGCCGTCGGCGCCGAGCTCCTTGATGAGGAACGTCGAATCGAAGATCGAGAAGTACGCGCGCCCGGCGACGCGCAGGTAGTTCGCGCGCACGAAGTACCGCTCGGCGAGGTACCGGATCAGCGCGACGAAGTCATCGACGTCGGAGGGAACGAGCCGATCGTCCTCGATCACCGGCGTCTCGATCTTGCGCACGGGTAGCACGCGGCGCGGCATCCGGTTCGCCCACATCACCGCGAACGGGAACGCGGCGCCCTCGGGCGAGCCGAGGTATCCGAGATCGAGCGCGTCCTGGAACACGCGCTTGCCGCGGCACCAGAAGAAGCCATAGACCAGCGCATCGATGCCGTGGTCCTTGCACAGCGTCACGCGCCGGCCCACGGCGATCGGATCGCGATCGTCGTAGCGGCCCCACAGCGGCAGCCGCGGCTGCACGTGGCCGTCGAACCGCGGCTGCGAGTTCTCGACGAGATCCCACTCCGTGAACCCCGGATAGAACGTGAGATCCCGCTCGGGGATCGCGTGCCACCCCGGATAGACGTAGGCGACGACTCGCACGCGCGTACCCTACCGCGACCACGATCCACCTCCCATCGAGACTACAATCGAAGGGGTGGGAGACTCCGACCGGGATGAGCGCGCGTCCGCCCCCACGGTCGCGCACGGCCGAGGCCCGGGCTCGGACCGGCCAAAGGACGTCGAGCATGACTCGCTCCCCGCCCTCGACAGCCTGGGGAGCGCGCTCGACTCCGACGAGGCCCGCTTCCAGGCGATCGGCGAGCTCGGGCGCGGAGGGATGGGGCGCGTCGACGAGGCGTTCGATCGCGTCCTCGGCCGTCCGGTCGCGGTCAAGCGCATGCTGTCGAGCTCCGCAGTCGACCTCGCGAGGTTCGAGCGCGAGGCGAGGGTCACCGCGCGGCTCGAGCACCCCGGGATCGTCCCGATTCACGATGCAGGTCGCGACGCAGACGGCACGCTGTTCTACGTGATGCGTCGGATCGACGGCCGTCCACTCGACGAGCTCGTCGACGGGACCAGCTTCGAGGAGCGCCTCGCACTCGTGCCGAACGTGCTGGCCGCCTGTGATGCCGTGGCGTTCGCCCACGCGCGCAAGGTGATCCACCGCGACATCAAGCCGACCAACATCCTGATCGGACCGTTCGGCGAGACCCTGATCATCGACTGGGGCCTCGCCCGCACGATCGGCGACGCCGCCGACGGTGAGGGCGGGCCCGTGAGCGACCCTTCCTTGACTCGTGCCGGGATGGTGGCCGGGACTCCGGGCTTCATGGCGCCCGAGCAAGCGCGCGGCGAGACCGTTGACGAACGCGCCGATGTGTTCGCGCTCGGCGCCACCCTGTTCTACGTGATCGCCGGGCAGCTGCCGTTCGCCGCGTCGAGTGCGACCGAGATGATCGATCACGTCGGCGCCGATCGCCCGCCGGACTGGCGACGGTTGCCGGAGGCCACGCCGGCAGATCTCCGCGCGATCGTCCAGAAGGCGCTGGCGAGCAAGCGCGACCAGCGCTACGCCGATGCGGGCGCGCTCGCCGCGGATCTCCGGCGCTTCGTCACCGGCAAGCTGGTGGGGGCGTATCGCTACGGCCGCCTCGAGCAGCTCTGGAGGTTTGTCCGCCGTCATCGCGCGGCCGTCGCGGTCGCGACCATCGCGGTGATCGTGATCGCGCTTGGCGCCGTGCTGTCGTTCCAGCGGATCGTGACCGAGCGCGATGCCGCCAACCACTCGCGCGAGCTGGCCGACCTGCAGCGCAGCGAGGCCACCGCGAAGAGCGATCAGTTGCTCGTCGAGCACGCACTCCAGCTCGCGGCGACCGACGCCGTGAGCGCGATCGCCTCGCTCCGACAGCTGTCGCCGAGCTCCTCGCAGTGGGAGCGCGCCGCGACGGTCGCAGCGGCGGCGAGCGTGCGGGGGGTCCCCTTCGGGTTCACGACCTCGCCCGCGTTCGCCGCGCTCGACATCGCACCCGACTCGCGCCGGTTGATCGTGAAGTCGTGGAACGAGCCCGAGGTCACGCTCGTCGATCTGGACGCCCGCACGCGGCGCTTGCTCGTGAAGCTCCCCGACTGCAACACGACGCGATGGATCGACGACCGCTGGCTGATCTGCACCGGGCCCAACCAGCTGTACTTCTTCGACACCACGACCGGAGTGACACGTACAGCGCACGTGGACTCCGAGATCCAGTCCGTGCACACCGATCGCGCGGGGCACGCCTGGGTGCTGACCAGCGCAGGCACGGTGCACCCCGCGAGTCCCGACGGTGGGGGCCTCGGTCCACCGATCAGCACGGGCGTCTCGCGGCTGTTCGCCGTCGGGACTGGCCGGCTCGTGATCGCGCGAGAAGCTCATCTCGAGCGCTGGAGCGATGCGGGCACGGAGGTGATCCCAGGATCGGAGGGCATCGATTCCGGGTTGACGCAGGCGGGCTATGGGCACATCGCAGGCACGGTCGGGACCAAGATCTGCGAATGGGACCTCCGCGATGTTGTCGAGCTTGTTGGCTGTGGCCCCGCGAGTCCGAGCGGAGTCACCATCGCGATCGGCCCACAGGTACGGTTCGAGTACGGGCTGGACGGGCTAGAGATGATCGGAAGGACCGGACGGGCGTTCGTGCGGCGGACCGGGATCGGGTCCATCTCGCCGACGCTTCAGGGGCTCGTGCTGGCGACGACGAACGGCGCGCTCGAGCTGTTCGACCGTCAAGGCTGGACCGTGATCGGCGGGCGCCCGGTCAGCTATCGGAGGATCGTCGAATCCGACGACGAGCGGTTCGTCGCTGCCGTGACCGCACAGGGAGAGCTCCTGGTGTGGGACCTGTCCCAGTTCCGCCCGCGGTCGACCCCGATCTTCGCCGGCGAGTCCCTGTTCGGTGTCGGCCCACAGGCGGTGTGGACGAACGACCTGGCCGGGCCGATCTATCGCTACGATCGCGCGACGGGCGCGCGCGAACAGCTGTTCGACGCGACGCTGACGTCGGTGCGGATCGACCGCTCGCTGCAATGGATCCTCGGAGAGAGCGAGCCGCACCACGTAGTCGCGTTGTACGACATGCTTCACCACACCCTGCTCCTCCAGCCCTGGGACTCGGTGATCAGCGTCGGCCCTGTAGGTGCACTCGTGGTCACTGGAGCGGGCGCCGCCCACCGGGTGGATGGCACCACACTCGGAGCGAAGCTCGGCACGTTCCCCGCGCAGCCGATCGGCATGGCGGTAGGTGCCACCGAGATCGTCGTCGCCGTCAAGGGAGGCCAGGTCTGTCGGATGCCGGTCGAGGGCGGCTCCCCGTCGTGTATCGACGTGCCCGAGCCCACCGACCTGGCAGTGGATGACTCTGGACGGGCCTGGTTCGTCGTCCGCGGGCGGTTGTCGCGCTGGGAGCGGACCGGCGAGCTGGTCGGAGTCGAGATGCCGCAGGCGATCCGCAGCCTGGTGTGGTCCGGGTCCAAGCTGGTCGCGATCGCCGCGACCTCGTTCGCGGTCCTCGACACCTCGGCGCCGAGGGCGATCTCCGTCCGGCCCATGCAGTCGATGTCGGGGGGCACCAGCGAACGGCTGATCGGAATCCTCCCGCAAGGTGGAGCCGCGGCGATCGATCTGCGAACCGGGATCACGTTCGAGCTCCCTCTGCCTGGCGGGGTCATGACTGGGTCGCTGGTCAGCGACGGGACCACGGTCGCCGGCATCCTGACCGACGTCGATCGCAGTGCCAAGCGAGACATCGTCGTGCTCTGGGAGTTCCGGACGCCCACGGAGGCCGCCGCTCTCCAGCGCTGGCTCGCGACGGTGACCAACGCCACGCTCGTCCCCGACAGCGATGTCGTCGCCTGGCCGTGAGCAGCTCCGCTATGCTCGTGCGAGATGCGCGCTGCCCTCCTCACCTGTGCGCTGATCCTTGTCAGTTGCGATCCCGTCAACCAGATCACGGTGCGGTTTCCGATCGCGCCCGCGTCGTCAGTCACCGCGTACTGGGTGCACCGCTACGAGGGCCGCAGCTATGCGCAGGGTGTGGTGTTCGAGGGCGAGATGGCCGGTCCCGAGTTCTCGATCACGCGCAGCGAGTGCTGTGGCACCGCGGCCGCGTACCGGGATCGCGAGTTGTGGTTCATCGCCTGCGTCGAGAGCCCGGGCTCCGACCCGGTCCTGCTGTGCGGGCGCCCCGGCGACCCGCCGGCCCAGCTCGTGCGCACGACGCGTCACGGCAGCAGCTGCAAAGCCATCGCCGCGGAGATCAGGTCCGCTGACATCGCGATCGCGACTTGCACTCTGACGGCCCGGTAGATGGCCCCGACAACGCTCGCGGGCGGCGTCAGCCTTGCTGCGGCGGTGGGAGGCACTGGCGGAGGAGCTCGAGCAACACCTCGGGCTGGAACGGCTTGGCGAGCACCTGGGTGACTCGCGGGTTGTGCTCCACCAGCTGCGCGATCGAGATGTCGCCCGAGACCAGAAAGAACGGGATGTCGCGCTCGATCCGTTCGAGCACCTCGAGCCCGTTGCAGGTCGGCATCCGGTAGTCACAGACGATCGCGGCGATCGGGTTCGCCCGCGCGTACGTGATCGCGAGCTCCGGATCGCCGAACGTGTTGACCGGCAGGCCGGCGGTCTCGAGGATCCGCTGGAACGCCCGACACAAGATCGGCTCGTCGTCGATGTAGAGGATGGCCGGCGGGTTCGCCGTGGCCGTCATCGGGGCAGCTCCACGACGAACCGGGTGTGAGCCGCGCCGCGATCGAGGGTGAGCGTGCCTCCGTGGCCCTCGATGATGCTCCGGCTGATGCTCAGGCCCAGACCGGTCCCGGCTCCGACCGCTTTGGTGGTGAAGAACGCGCGGAACACATCAGCTTCGAGCTCGGCGGGCACGCCCGCGCCCGAATCCTCCACGGAGATCTCCACGTGTCGCGCGCGATCGACCGCCGACAACCGGATCCATTTCCGAGGCGCCATGCACGCCGCGTCGAAGGCGTTGTTCAGCAGATTGACCACGACCTGAGCGAGGGCGATCGAGCTGCCTCGCACCCGTGACGAGGTCTCGATCGCTAGCTTCAACTCGACGCCGTGCGTCCGGATCCGCGCGCCACAGAGATTCATCGCATCCTCCACGATCGTCGAGATCTCGATCTCGGAGTTCTCGTCACGTTCGCGCGCGAACTTCCGGAGGCCGTGCACGATCTTGCCGGCGCGCGCCGCCGCGTCCCGGATCGCGGAGATCGCCTCGTCAATGTGCGCGGTATCCTTGGCGGCGATCGCATCCTTGAGCGTGAAGGCGAACGCATCGATGATCCCGAGCGGGTTGTTGATCTCGTGCGCGAAGCTCGCGGCCATCTCCCCCATCATCGCGAGCTTCGACGAGTGGATGGCCTTGAGTCGTTCTTCCTCCACCTGCGCTTCGAGCGCTCGTTGCGCGGTGAGGTCCTCGATCAGCGACCAGATGTGCGCCTTGCCTTGACGCTCTACGATGAACCCATTGAGGCGGACGGGCACCAGCCGGCCATCCTTGCGCACGAACTCCTTCTCGTAGGGCCCGTACCGCCCGTGCACGCGCAGACTCTCGAGCTGCGCCGCCTCGTCCGCATCGTACTTCCGCGGCGTCAGCTGCCAGTAGGTCAAGCCGCCGTCTGCCTCCTCGCGCGAATAGCCGATGATGTCCAGGAAGGCGGGGTTCGACTCGAGCCACAGCCCTTCCATGGTGCACAAGTTGAGCCCCACTGGGGAACTCTCGAACAGATCTCGGAGCGCGGTCTCCCCTTCGGCGAGCCGTCGCCGGACCTCGACCTCATCCGTGATCCGCTCGACGTAGATGACGACGCCGGCGATGGTGAGATCCGTCCCGCGCCACGGCGTGACCTTCCAGCGCAGATACTCGCGCCGCCCGGCCGGAGGGTCGTAGAAGTCTTCCCCGCGCTCCTCGGACTTGCCCTCGAGACAGCGGCGGTGAACCTCTCGCCACTCCTCACGGATCGCGAACACGTCGTAGTGAAGCAGTCCCACGAGGTCGCGCTCGGCGGATTCGCCGTGGGCCGCCCCCCACGCCGCGTTGTGGGCGAGGTACCGCATGTCGCGATCGAAGATCGCTGCGGCAAGGGGAAGGGTCCGCAGGAGTTCGTGCAGCAACCGGGGAGCGCTCTCTCCCGGAGAGGACATCTCGATCACCCTAACATCAGAGCCCGTCGCCGATCCAGGAGCTGACATCCTGGAGCCTGTCGTCGACGCCCGGGTGACCGCTACTCCTTCGGCAGGTGCTGCAGCGAGGCGAACGCGCGCTCGACGGCCTGGATCATCTGCTGGGCGTTCTGGAACCGCTCCTCGCGCTCCTTGGCGAGCGAACGGTTCAGCAGCTCCTTGATCGGGCCCGTGATCCACGGGGCGCCGGGCGCCACGTCGTCGAGGTTCGGGAGCCGGCCGGAGACCTGCAGGTTCATCACGTTCTGCGGATCGGAATCGAGGTACGGCGGCCGCCCGGTGAGCATCTCGAAGATCAACGTGCCGATCGCATAGAGATCGGTGCGCTGGTCCACCGAGCGCTGCTTCACCTGCTCGGGCGCCATGTACGCCGCGGTCACCTTGCGCACGCTCCCGGTGAGCGCGTCGTTGCCGAACTCGATGACCGCATCCTCGCGCAGGGTGTTGAGCCCGAAATCCGCGACCTTCACGAGCTCCCAGCCCTCCATCGCGACCAGCAACACGCGGCTCGGCTGCAGCGCACGATGGATGCGCCCGGCGTCGTGCGCGTGCGCGGCGCCGTCGAGGATCTGGCGCGCGATGATCAGTGCGCCTCGCGGCCCGAGATTGCCTTCGTCGATCGCGGCGCGGAGGGTGCGACCGTTGACCCGCTCCATCACCATGCACAGGTAGCCCTTCTCGGTGACGAACACCTCGAACAGCGGGACCAGGTTCAGGTGCATCACCTGCTTCAGGGCGAGCGCGTCGGGCAGGAACCGATCCGTGATGGCGCTCCCGCTATCGTCGAGATCCGCGATCGGTGAGCGCATCGCGAAGTGGCGGCCGTCGACATCGACCACGGTGAACAGGCCATCGGGCTTGCCTCGGCCAATGGGCTGCAGCACGCGGTAACGACCGATCTGGAGGTCCGGCTTCAACATCGGGCCCTTGGGGGGCCACATGATCGCACGGCGCCTGGCAGAGTGGATCGCGTCATGCGCCGGATCCTGCTCGCACGTCACGGGGAGACCTCCTGGAACGCGTGCGGCAAGCTCCAGGGTCATACCGATATCGCGCTCAACGATACCGGCCGGGACCAGGCCCGCGCCCTCGCCGCCACCCTGTCAGGTGTCGAGCTCCGGACCGTCTGGACCAGCGACCTCGGCCGTGCGCGGGAGACCGGCGAGATCGCCGCCGCCCTGCTCGGCCTCCCCGCCCCCCGCATCGACCCCGAGCTCCGCGAGCGCCAGTTCGGGGTGTTCGAGGGCCTGACCCGCGAACAGTGCGCCGCCCAGCATCCGGATGCCTGGAAGGCCTGGCTCGCACAGACCGGCTCCCCACCGGGAGGGGAGCCGCGCGAGGTGGCGGTGGTCCGGATGGCGCGTGCCCTCGAGCGAATCGCGGCCCGCGAGGAGGGACCGGCGCTGGTGATCTCGCACGGGGGCGTGATGCGGCTGTGGCTGATGGACCTGCTCGGAGGCCCGGTGCCGCTGATCGCGAACGGGACCACCTACCTGGTCGACCACGATGGCGCGGCGTTTCGCGCGCGGCTCCACTGACCGCTACGCCATCGAGAGCAGCTCGAGCGTGATCCGATCGTTGGCCGCATCGAGCCGGAGATCCGGGGTGCGCGCGATGATCGAGATCGCCTGATCCTCGTCGATCCCGCACTCGTCGCTCACCACTTCCCAGACGCGCGACCAGGCCGCGCCGAGCACCCCCGGCCGGATCCAGGTCCCCGCGCGGCTGATGTGGTTGACGATCGTCGTCGCGATCCGCGAGTTCTCGGTGACCCGCCGCGTGAGTACGTAGCGCGACTCGAGATCGCGAAATCGCATCGCCAGCGCGCGGATGAACGTACCGATCCAGGAATCGACCCCGAGCTCCTGTTGCAGCACCTCGCGCGTCACCACCACAGCTCGCACGTCCTCGACGGCGAGCACGCTGGCGTTGCGCGGCTCGCTCGCGAACATCGCGGCCTCGCCGAACACATCGCCCGGGCCGAGGGTACGCAGGGCGACGCGGCGCCCGCGCTCCTCGCGAAATGCCTCGCAGCGCCCCGAGGTGATGACGTAGGCCTCGTCGGCCATGTCGCCTTCCTGGACGATCAGGGTCCCAGCCGGGAACGGCCGCGCCGTGAAGAACGCACCGCGGTGGAGGAACCGCTCGATCTCGATGCGGAGCGCGGTCGCACTCGGATAGCGATCGGCGCGCTCGCGCGCGAGGGCCTTCATCGCGATCTGCGAGAGCGCCGCCGGGGGCGTGCGACCGAGGGCGACCTCGTGGGGTGGCCGGGGCGTGCCGGTGCGCGCTTGCTGCATCGCGGCGCTGTCATCCGGCCCCGGATAGGGCGGCCAGCCGGTGAGGATCTGGTAGAGCACGGCGCCGAGCCCGAACACGTCGGTGCGCTCGTCGATCTCCTCGGTCTTGCCCAGCGCCTGCTCGGGCGCCATGTACGCGCTCGTGCCGATCACCGTGCCCTGCTCCTCGACCACGGACTTGCGTGGCTTGATCTCGGCAGGAGACTTCGACGCATGCGCCGGCATGACCACGGCGCAGCCCCAGTCCATGACGTAGACCTGACCGAACTCGCCGATCATGATGTTCGACGGCTTGAGATCGCGGTGAAGCACCCCGCGGCTGTGCGCGAACGCGATCGCATCGCAGACCTTGAGGAAGATCTCGAGCAGGGATGCGAGATCGAGATCCGGACGATTCTTCAGCCGCTTGAGCCGCGCACCGAGGGTCTCGCCCTCGACGAGCTTCATCATGAACTCGGGGGTGGAGGCGGCTCCGTCGGCGAAGTCGTAGATCGGGACGATGTTCGGATGATCGAGCTGCCCGGTGATCCGAGCCTCGTCGACGAACCGCTTCATCGCATCGGTGTGATGTGCGAGCTCGGGATCCATGACCTTGAGCGCCACGTAGCGCTCGAGGCGGCGATCGAACATCTTGCGGATCACGCCCTGCCCTCCACGCGCGATCTCACCGCGATCGGAGAGGCGGGCGGAGCTGACCTGTGGGCGGGTCACGGTCCGCGGCCCCTTCCCCGAGCGCGCAGTGGTCTTGGCGTCCTTCCGGCCCGACTTGGTCGCCATCGGCCTATCGTAACGCATGGCCGGTCAGTCCATTGGCGCCGGCGGTCACTGGAGGGCGGGCCCGGCGATGCGATGAGAGGTGCATGTCGCCTCTCCTCTCGATCGTCGTCTCCGGTATGGGCCTCGCGCGGATCGCGCTCGGGCTCGCTCCCTTCGTCGCCGCGGGGCCCACCGCCCGCATGCTCGGCTTCCCGGCGAGCCACGACACCGCCACCGCGCGCCTGATGGGCCGGTTCTTCGGCGTCCGCGACATTGGCCTCGGCGTCCTCGCGTTCTATGCAGTCAAGCACCCCGAGACGGCGCCGTTCCTGTTCCTGTTCAATGCCTTCATGGATGCCGGTGATCTCGCCGCGATCTCGATCCCGCTGGTCAAGCGCCAGGGCATCGACCGGGGGGCCGCACTGTCGGCCCTGTTCGCACTCACCGGCGGTCTGGCCTGGATCACCGTGTGGCTGATCGCGCGATAATCCGGTGATGGGCTCGGTCTCCGTCCTGCTGGTCCGCCCCGTCGTCGCCGCGATCGGGTCGGCGAAGCTCGACGCGTTCTGGGCGGCCACGGACCTGACCCCGGCGCTCCTCGCCGACGACGATGCCCGGATCTCGGCCCCCCAGTTCTGCGTGGCGTGGGCGGAGGCGCTGCGTGCGAGCGGGGATCCCCAGATCGCCCTCCGGATCGCGGCCGCCACCCCGCCCGGTGCGTTCGGCGTGGTCGAGTACGTGTGCCGGTCGGCGGCCACCGTCGGCGAGGCGCTGCGCCAGTGGGTGCGGTACCTGAACCTGCTCGACGATGCGGTCAAGGTCGCACTGGTGACCGAGGGAGATCGCGCCTACCTCCGGGTCGTCGAGGAGAGCGACGCACCCGCACCCGCCTCGCACGAGCTGTGCTGGGCGCTCGTCGCTGCGCAGATGCGCGAGCTCTCGACGGTCCCGTTTCGCCTGCACGCGGTGGAGCTCACGCATCGTGCCCCCGGAGACGTCGCGCCGTATCGCGCGTGGTTCGATGCGCCCGTGACCTTCGGCGCCGAGCACACGCAGCTCGTCCTGCCCACGAGTGCCCTCGACGCGACCCTGATCTCCGCCGATCCGAGGCTGCTCGCGATCCTGACCCGCGCCGCCGACGAGCTCGCCAAGCAGGCTCCGTCCGATCCGACGATGACCGCCGCGGTGAAGCGGGTCGTGCGCGAGGTGCTGCGCAACGACGACGCCACGATCGAGCATGTGGCCACCAAGCTCGGCCTCACAGCCCGCAGCCTGCAGCGCCGCCTGAAGGACGAGGGCACCGCGTTCCAGACCGTACGCGAGGACGTGCGGCGCGAGCTCGCGCAGCGCTATCTCGCCGACAACCTCTCGATCGCGGAGATCTCGTTCCTCCTGGGGTTCTCGGAGCCGAGCGCGTTCTTCCGCGCGTTCAAGCGGTGGACCGGCAAGACCCCGCTCGAGAGCCGGGTCGCGCGGTCAGTCGTGTGACGTGCGCGGTCACTGCCCCGCGCCTCTCGCCGAGGCACAACGGACGCATGACCGAGCTCCCGACCTACGACACGCACCCGCTGTGGCGCCGCTACCAGCCGTTCTTCCCCGAGGGGATGCGCTGCACACCCGCCTCCACCCCACGCGAGGAGTACTGGCGCTGGCGCGGCCTCGATGTCCACCTCGATCGCGTCGAGGTCCCGAGCTCGCCGCTCAAGGTGATCGTGCTCCATGGCGCGGGCGCCTATGGCCGTGTGATGGCTCCCGCGGCGGTGCTCGCCCAGCGCTATGGCTACGAGACCGTCGCCCCTGACCTCCCGGGCTATGGCCTGACGCGTGTCCCGTGGCGCCAGATGACGTACCCGCTGTGGATCGATTGCGTGTGCGATCTGATCGCCGCCGAGCGCGCGCGTGACGGCCGGCCGATCGTGCTGTTCGGGGTCTCGCTCGGCGGACTCCTCGCCTATCAGGCCGCTGCGCGCTCGCGGGACGTGGCGGGCCTCGTGGCCACCACGCTCGCCGACCCGCGCGAGAAGGCCGTACGTCAGGGCTTCGCCCGCACGGCGCTGCTCGGCAGTGGTGGCCTCTGGCTGCTCGACAAGCTCGCCCCGCTGACCGATGGGCTCCCGCTCCCGATGTCGCTGATGTCGAAGATGCATCGGATCTCGAATCGCCCCGAGCTGTCGGCGCTGGTCAAGTCAGACCGCCTCGGTGGGGGCAGCTGGGTCCCCGCGCGCTTCCTGCGCACGCTGATGAGCACGCCCCCCGATCTCGAGCCCGAGGAGTTCCGGGTGTGCCCCGTGCTGCTCGCCCATCCTGGCGTGGATCGGATGACCGACATCGCGCTGTCACGGCGCTTCTTCGAGCGGCTCGCCGCGCCCAAGCGCATGGTCGTGCTCGACGGTGCGAGCCACATGCCGACCGAGCACCCCGGGGTCGATCAGCTCGAGGCGGCGGTGCTGACCTATCTGCGGGCCCTCGGCGACGCTCTCCCGACGACGAGCGCGCGGCAGGCGAGCTGATCAGGGCCGGAGGACGATCAGCGCCGCGGCACCGTCGCGCTGCATGGCGATGGTCGACGTTCGATCCCCGGTGGGCCCGGCGGGGATCGATTGCCAGGCCAAACGGGCGGCGCCCCACGAGATCTGTGCGCTCGCGGAGGCGTCGCTGGTCATCCCGGCTGGCACCGAGAGGCCGGCGCTCGGACCATTGGCGCCGAACGCCGCGATCAGGAGCCCCGGCGCCGTCGCGGTGACCCCGAGCGCCACGAACGAGCTCGCGTTGGTGGTGATGTTGGTGCTGTGTGCGTCGATCGGCGTCGTGAGGTTCACGTTCGCGAACGCCCCGACCACCGCCGCGGACTCGCAAGTTCCTCCGACCAGTCCGGCGTGGACGTCGAACGCGTACTGCGCGGGCTCGGCGGCGCCGGCGACCTTGTAGAACGCCGCATAGGTACCACCATCGAGGGCGACCCGCGTGAACCCCGCGGTGGTGAGCGAGGCATTCGTGGAGCCATCGGTGTAGATCACGCCGATCAGCACGTCGTTGGCGACGACCCCGGCGGGACGCGGGACCGTCAGCGTGCAGTCGACCTGATCTCCCTGCGTGGCGATCGAGGCTCCCGCCGACGAACGGAAGGTGACCAGCGGCGTCGAGACCCGGAGGAAGCTCCGCATCACCGACGTGGTGGTGCCATCGCGGTTCTGCTGCGTGACGGTGATGACCTTGACGCCATCTCCCGCCGTGAACGAGATCAGCACGCTGTACGTGCCCGCGACGCACGGTGTGCTGGGAGGCGCGGCGAGACCGGCCCCCGAGAGTGCGAGGGGCTGCGCGGTGTCGCACGCTCCGGTCAACATGACCGTGGCTCCGACCTCCGATCCGTCGAGCGGGGAGACGATCGAGACGGAGGTGGCACCATCGATCGAGCCATCCGGGTCACCCGCGTCGGCACCGACGTCGGTCCGAGCATCGAAGCTCAGCCGTCCGCACCCTGCCATCACGAGGAGCCCCCCGAGCCAACGCACACCCCATCATCCCTCAGCCGCGAGCTCCCAGGGGGAGAGATTCCAAGCGGGGTCAGGCGGGAGGCGTGATCGCCGCGCTGACCGTGGCCGCCAGGTCGCCTGCACGATCTTCGTCGATCCCGAGGGCCTCGCGTAGCGCCTCGACCATCGCCCCCTCCTCGGGCGCGAGATCGATATCCGCCACCGCCATCACGAACGCCACGGCGTACGCGAGCTCCTTGGCGGCTGGAGACGTCAGCTGGTTCGCGAGGCTCTGGAGCCGCTCGTCATCGTCCTCGTCCGCCGCGAACGTGGGCGTCGGCGCGTCGTTGATCCCGGCGTGCGCGTACACCGCCTTGCCGATCGCGAAGAACGTCGCGATCTCGTCGGGATCCTCACGCCCATCGGCGTCCACGGCGAGCTGTGCGAGCGCGACGATCGTCTCGGCATCCGCCTCGGAGAGGGTGCCCGTGTGGATGGTACGGATGGCGTCGCTGAATCGACTGGCGTCGATGCTCATGGAAGATCGACGTTACCTCAGTCTCGCGACGCTCACATCGCCGTGAGCCCGCCATCGACGACGAGCTCGGCGCCCGTGACGAATCGGGACTCGTCGCTGGCGAGGTACAGGATCAGGTTCGCCACGTCCTCGACCTGTCCGATCCGGCCCAGCGGCGCAGCGCGCTCCACGGCCGTGCGCATCTTGCGCTGATCGGGGGCAGCCACGCACACGGCGTCCACCATCGGGGTGTCGATGAACGAGGGGTGCACGGAGTTGCAGCGAATGTTGTAGCCGCAACGCGCGGCGTGGAGCGCGACCGACTTGCTGAGCAAACGCACGGCGCCCTTGCTCGCGCTGTACGCGGCCGCGTCGCCCACACCGATCAGGCCGGCGACGGAGGACAGGTTGATGATCGAACCACCGCCGGTGGTCTTCATCGCGCCCACGGCGGCGCGGCAGCCGAGGAACGTGCCATCGCTGTTCACGGCGTGCTGGAGCCGCCACTCTGCGAGCGTGAGCCGCTCGATGTCGCCCCACACGGCGATCCCGGCGCTGTTGACGAGGATGTCGAGCCGGCCGAACGCGCCGAGCGTCGTCGCGATGACGCGCGCCCAGCCGTCTTCGTCGGTGACGTCGAGCAGCTCGAACAGGTGGGGTGCACCGAGCGCCGCCGCGACCGCGCGACCAGCCTCTGCGTTCCGGTCCGCGATCACCACGCGCGCGCCTTCGGCGGCGAGCTTGTGTGCGCAGCCCTTGCCGATCCCGGACGCGGCGCCGGTGATCAGCGCGACCTTGCCTTCGACTCTACCCATGGGGTGGCGACGATAGTCGATCTACTGGTCCGCGTGCGGTGCACAGCGATCAGCCCACGGCATCTCGTCGAGCGCGGCGAGGCCGAGGTCGAGCTTGCAGATGTCGCAGCGCCCGAAGGCATCGTCATCGGCGTCGATCAGCGTGCGGCGACGCTCGATCTGATCGAGGGCGGCGCGGAGCTTCTCCTCGGGACGCATCCCGGGCTTTCCGGTGATCAGCGACAGCACCGGTGGGTGCTTCCCGGCGAGCACGTCCGCGAGCCCGTCGGCGAGCGCCTGGCCGCGCTTCATCAGGTTCGCTCGCAGCCGCTTCATCACCGCTGCATCGAATCTCATGGGCGAACGCTAGCACGCCGTCTCGCAGCGCCCCCCCCCCCCCCCCCCCCCCCCCCCCCCCCCCCCCCCCCCCCCCCCCCCCCCCCCCCCCCCCCCCCCCCCCCCCCCCCCCCCCCCCCCCCCCCCCCCCCCCCCCCCCCCCCCCCCCCCCCCCCCCCCCCCCCCCCCCCCCCCCCCCCCCCCCCCCCCCCCCCCCCCCCCCCCCCCCCCCCCCCCCCCCCCCCCCCCCCCCCCCCCCCCCCCCCCCCCCCCCCCCCCCCCCCCCCCCCCCCCCCCCCCCCCCCCCCCCCCCCCCCCCCCCCCCCCCCCCCCCCCCCCCCCCCCCCCCCCCCCCCCCCCCCCCCCCCAACCCCCCCCCCCCCCCCCCCCCCCCCCCCCCCCCCCCCCCCCCCCCCCCCCCCCCCCCCCCCCCCCCCCCCCCCCCCCCCCCCCCCCCCCCCCCCCCCCCCCCCCCCCCCCCCCCCCCCCCCCCCCCCCCCCCCCCCCCCCCCCCCCCCCCCCCCCCCCCCCCCCCCCCCCCCCCCCCCCCCCCCCCCCCCCCCCCCCCCCCCCCCCCCCCCCCCCCCCCCCCCCCCCCCCCCCCCCCCCCCCCAAACCCCCCCCCCCCCCCCCCCCCCCCCCCCCCCCCCCCCCCCCCCCCCCCCCCCCCCCCCCCCCCCCCCCCCCCCCCCCCCCCCCCCCCCCCCCCCCCCCCCCCCCCCCCCCCCCCCCCCCCCCCCCCCCCCCCCCCCCCCCCCCCCCCCCCCCCCCCCCCCCCCCCCCCCCCCCCCCCCCCCCCCCCCCCCCCCCCCCCCCCCCCCCCCCCCCCCCCCCCCCCCCCCCCCCCCCCCCCCCCCCCCCCCCCCCCCCCCCCCCCCCCCCCCCCCCCCCCCCCCCCCCCCCCCCCCCCCCCCCCCCCCCCCCCCCCCCCCCCCCCCCCCCCCCCCCCCCCCCCCCCCCCCCCCCCCCCCCCCCCCCCCCCCCCCCCCCCCCCCCCCCCCCCCCCCCCCCCCCCCCCCCCCCCCCCCCCCCCCCCCCCCCCCCCCCCCCCCCCCCCCCCCCCCCCCCCCCCCCCCCCCCCCCCCCCCCCCCCCCCCCCCCCCCCCCCCCCCCCCCCCCCCCCCCCCCCCCCCCCCCCCCCCCCCCCCCCCCCCCCCCCCCCCCCCCCCCCCCCCCCCCCCCCCCCCCCCCCCCCCCCCCCCCCCCCCCCCCCCCCCCCCCCCCCCCCCCCCCCCCCCCCCCCCCCCCCCCCCCCCCCCCCCCCCCCCCCCCCCCCCCCCCCCCCCCCCCCCCCCCCCCCCCCCCCCCCCCCCCCCCCCCCCCCCCCCCCCCCCCCCCCCCCCCCCCCCCCCCCCCCCCCCCCCCCCCCCCCCCCCCCCCCCCCCCCCCCCCCCCCCCCTTAGCGGTCGAGGTCAACGTCGTGCACGGGGACCGCCGGCACCTGCAGCTCGCGACAACGCGTGGACTCCGCGCACACCTGATAGGCACCGGGCGCCACCGCGTGGAACGTCGCGACCCCGTCGCTGCAGACCTCCACGCCGAGAAGAGCATCGCTGGAGGTGATGCGAAGGTTGACGAGCCCGCACTCGCCGCGGATGTGCACGCGCAGCTCGACGGGGTGCTCCGGCAGCTCGAACGTCACGGGCGTGCTTCGGCCCGCCACCACCGTCACGTGCGCCGAGGGCAACGAGTTGCGGCCGAGCACGTCCACCTCGTACTCACCAGGCGGGAGCAGAGGGATCTCGAACGCGCCGCTGGCATCGATGTCGGCGCTGTAGCGGGCACGCGAGTCATCCACCCGCGTGGCGATCGCGAGGGAGGTCTTGCGAGTCGCGTGGAGCACGGTGCCGGAGATCGAGCCGCTCGCCGTGAGGACCAGCTCGATCTCCGTCTCCCCCACCGCCAGCGGGCGCAGACCAGTGGTGCCGCGCGTGGTGTGCGTCGCCTCGATCGTCCGATCGTCCGATCCCGGCGGCAGCCCCGCCATCTCGAACGCGCCACGGTCGTCGGTGTTCACGCTGATCTCGCCGCGCATGATCGAGGTCAACCCCGCCGTCCCGGCCAGCGAGCGAGACGACGAGACCCGCACGCGCGCACCGGCGATCCCTACACCATGTTCGTCGACCACCCGGCCGTGGATTGCCTCTCCCCGCTCGACGGCGATGTCGCCGAGATCCGTGACCTGCCCCGAAGTGACATGAACGTTCTCGACCACGCGCCGCGCGAATCCGGGGCCGACGATGATCACCGCGAAGGTCCCGAGCGACGCATCCTTCTGCGTGAACCGACCGTCGGCGTCGCGGACCGGCGTCGGCCGGGTGAAGGTGTCGGTGGCATCGTCGGAGACCACCAGTCCGAAGTACGGCACGGGCTTGCCGGCCATCACCACGCGCCCGATGATCGTCGCCCGGTCGGGCACGGTGAGCCGGAGCTGGCGGCTGCCCGTCGTCGCGATGAGCTCCGGGCTCTCGACCTGGCTGTCCTCGCGCTGCGCGGTGACCTTGTAGCGGCCGGGAGGCAAGCCCCCGAGGTCGAAGTGCCCGTACGCATCGGTGCGGTCGTAGCCGTAGCCATCGGGGGCGTCGGTGCGCGCGAACACGGCCGCGTCCTCCACCGGCGCGCCGTGCGCATCGACCACCGTACCCGCGAGGCTCGACGGCACGACGACGATCTTGATCGTCGCGTGCTGACCGCGCGCGAGGACCACCGAGGTCGTGGCGGCACCGAGCATCGGCGTGGAAGCCGACACCGCGTAGGTGTCCGGCCCGAGCCCGCGGGCCACGAACCGACCGTCCTTGTCGGTGGTCTCCCCGATCGAAGAGGCGCTGACCCGTGCCTCGGGCACCGGATGATCGGCGGTATCGACGACGATCCCCGCGATCTCGCCACCCATCTCGACGTGCAGGACGAGGCCTGACTTCGCATGCACACCGTCGTGCTCCACCGGGACGTCGGCGGTGGCGATGTGCTCGCGCGAGCTCGCGCGCGCCACGAACTGACCACTGCCGATGTCGGGCAAGCGCCACACGCCGTGCTCGTCCGCGTAGACGGTCTCGCTCCGGCCGCCCTTGCTCGGCTCGAGCTCGACGTAGGCCTCGTTCACCGGCTTGCCGTCAGGGCCGACCACGGTGCCGGAGATCTCCGCGCCGCTGCGAAGGACGAACGTCTTCTCGATCGTCGCGGCGGGATCGTCGCTGGTCACCACGCGCTCGCGCACGCTCGCATGCCCTGCGAGCGCCACACTCACCATCTCGTCATCGCTCGCCACGCCGCGCAGCATCACGAGCCCGTCGGCATCCGTGACGTTCGTCCGCGATGCGGCCTCGACCGTCGCACCGGGGAGCGGATGATGGGCCTCGTCGGTCACCCGCACCACGAGCGTGGGGCCGCGGACCAGCTTGATCGTCACCGGCTCGCTCGTGTCATCGAGACGCGCGTCTTGTTCTTCCGCGTACTGCTCGCCTTGCTCGGCGACCACGTCGTACTCGCCTTCCGCCAGGCCATCGAACGCGAAGGCTCCGTCGGCCTCGGTGATCACCTCACGCTCGTCGCCGATCGTCACGCGCGCACCGGCGACCGGACGATCATCCTGATCGATGATCAGCCCCTCGAGGCGTAGCGCGCCGGGCACGATCGTAGGGAGCGCACGCGCACGCGGCAGGCCGAGGCGATGCGTCGCGGCGCTCTCTCCGATCGTCGACACCTGTGCAGCGCGCTCGCTGACGACTGCCCTCGGATCGCCGGCGACCTGCTCGTCCTCCGAGGAGGCCGCGCGGTGAACGAGCAGCGCCGTGATCCCGAGGGCCAGCAGCAACAGCCGAAGCGACCAGCGCTTGTGGCCGCTCCGCTCGACGATCGATCCGGTTCCCGACATATCTGATCGGACGCCGTGACTCGCAGCGCCGTAACATCCCAACGCGCGGGGGACGAGAACGCGGCTGTGGCGCGATCGCCACAACTCATTGTGGCAGGCAGGATTCGAGGGCGCCCGTCGACGCGATCCGCAGGTAGGCAAGGTAGGTGCCCCAAGGCGTGCCCACCCGAACGCGCTGCCACTCGCCTTCTGCGGCGTAGCCGAGCCGCACCTTCTGCTTGATCGTCACCCCGACCACGCCACCGTCGGCGGCCTCGAATAGACAGGTCCCAGCGGGAACGTCGATCCGGATCGCGTGCGAGACGGTGGAGTACGAGCCGAGCCCGATCGATCCCCAATCGTCGCCAGCGCCATCGCTGACGTCGGCCACGGGCACGAAGCCGCGCACGCGAACGCCGTCGCGCCGGAGCTCGACCTCACGCCAGTCGCCGCGGATCGTGCCGGCTGCCACCTGCAGGTCACCGAGCGTCTCGGCGAGCACCGTCGCCGTCGCGGAGGGCGCGGCGCGGATCATCACGTGCTCGGCGACGGTCTGGTGCGTGACGAACGCAACCTTGGGAGGCACCACCCACACGGTCCCGAGCGCGGCGACGGGCGCCCAGCCCACCACGCGCACGCGCTCGCTGACCAGGCTCACCTCGCGGCGCCCGTTCGCTTGCGCGCGCAGCTCGAGCTCCGCGCCTGGTTCGAGCCATACGCCGAACTCGTGATCCGCGTTCCCGGCGCCGTCGGTGAGCTGCGCCGTTCGCACCGCCGCGGGCCTGGCATCGTTGCGCTGCATCCAGATGGCGATCCGCGCGCCATCCTCCTCGCCGACGACGCGGAGCTTGTCCCGCTGCTCGTCGAGAACAGCCAGCGGCTGATTCGGCGGATCCCGCTCCTGGTGTGGGATCGGCTCCGCGCCGAGGCTCACCCACGCGGCCCCGATCACGCGCACGCGCACGCGCCGCGGGATCCGATCGAGGATGCCTGGATCGCCGAGCTCACCGGGCACGACGTCAGGCGCGAGCCTTGGACCCACCGCCTGCGGCGAAGGCATGGTGCGCGCGCCCGGAGCTGGCGCAGGCGTGGGCACGTGGCCACCACACGCGGCGATCAGCACCACTGCCAGCACCCGACGGCTCACCACGGTCCGGACGATATCCCGTACCGCTACGTCGCACCCGTTCGACAGCTTCCCTCGATCTGCCATACGTCACGGGCACTTGCCAACGAGCACGATCCGACCCACCAGGTAGCTCGTAACTCACATGCCGGCGTCGGAGCCGCGCAACCATGCAAGTTCACTCGAACCACTCCCATCAGGCGTACAGCGCGATCAGCGCGAATAGGCCTGCTGTGCGTTTGGTTGATCAGGTGCGAACGATGATGTGCCCGGGGTGTGGTGGACTGATCGAGCTCGATGCCGCGTTCTGCGGCGCGTGTGGCTCGCGGCTGCGCACGCGCCGGGACACGCTGGTGGGCACCGTCCTCTCCGATCAGTACCGGATCGATTCGAAGATCGCGGAGGGCGGGTTCGGCTCGATCTATCAGGCCACGCACCTCGCGAGCGGCCTCGACGTCGCCCTCAAGGTGCTCCATGCGGAGCTCGCTGCAGATCCGAACCTGGCCGCGCGGTTTCGCCGCGAAGGCGCCACGCTGTCGCGCCTGCACGATCCTCACACCGTCGCGACCTACGATCTCGGCGAAGCCCCCGACGGCACGCTCTACATCGCGATGGAGCTGCTCGGCGGCGAGAGCCTCCACGATCGCATGCAGGCGCTGGGGACGATCGGCTGGCGCACCGCGCTCACGATCGTACGTGACGTCTGTAGCGCGCTCGCCGAAGCGCACGCACTCGGGATCGTCCACCGCGATCTGAAGCCCGGGAACATCCACCTCGCCACCAACGACATGGTGAAGCTGCTCGATTTTGGCATCGCCAGGGTCGCCGGCAGCGAAGTGGATGATGGCGCCGAGCTCACGCGCCTCGGCCAGACCGTCGGCACGCTCGAGTACATGGCTCCCGAGCAGATCATCGGCGGCACCTGCGAGCCACGCACGGACATCTACCAGCTCGGCGTCCTGATGTTCGAGATGATCACGGGCCGCCGCCCGTTCGCCGACGCGCACGACCCGACCGCGATGATCACCGCGCTGCTGACGCAATCGCCACCCGTGCCGTCGAGCGTGTTCGGCTGTGGCTGCAACCCCGCCGGGCTCGATGCGCTGATCCTCCGCTGTCTCGAGCGCGAGCCCGAGCATCGGTTCGCCAACGTCCGCGAGCTGGTGGGCGCGATCGTCGCGCTCCTCGCTCTCCCCGATGCACCGACCAGCCACTACGTGACCACCGCGGTCACCGGCGACGAGCCGACCTGGATCCACGGCGACGCCGCGCTGATCCACGCGCCTCTGCCCCGCGTCACGGCGATCGGGCCCGCGCCTCAGCTCGCGCCCGCCACGATGCCCAGCATGCCCAGCTTCGAGGTCCCGGTCCGCGGCAGCGTCTCCGAGGGCGTGGCCTACGAGACCGGCGGCGTGGCGGCGATCAGCGACTTCATCGTCGAGGCACTCGCGGGCTCGCGGCGCCCTGTGGTCGCAGCGCCGACCCAGGTCACCGCGCCCGATCCCGTGCCCGTGGTCGCGCTGCCGAAGCCCACGCCGCTCCCGTTCTCCGCGCGCGTGGCGCTGTGGACCGTCGGGCTCGCAGCCTCGGGTGCTGGGATCGGCATGATCCTCGCGCTCGTCGCGGGCTGAGTCAGACCGGCGTCATCCCGAGCCCGGTGCGCTCGACGGCGAGTGCGAGCTGGAGCAGCCGAGCCTCGCCGCCGAGCCCGGCGACGAACATGATCGACAGCGGGCGTCCACGCTCGTCCACACCGCTCGGCACCGCGATCGCAGGCAGATCGCACAGGTTCGCGAGCGGCGTGAAGGCCCCGAGGGCGCGCAGCAGCACCACGCTCATCTTGCCGCGGACGAGATCGGGCGTGAGCGCCGGCGGCGGGATCGCGGTGGTGGGCATCGCGAGGATCGGGTGGCTCTCGAGCACGCGCATCGTCGTCTGCTTGAGCGCGTCGCGCTGCGCGACCAGCCGCTCCACGTCGCGGCTCGAGAACGAGCGTCCGAGGGCCACGCTCATCTTGCCGTTCGGGGATTGGGTCCGCTCGGCGAACGGCCCCGTCGAGAGCTCGTAGGCGCCGGTCATCCCACCGAGGAACGTGGCGCTCTCGAAGCCGGGGAGCGCCACCGTCTCCACGGGCACTGCGAGCGCTGCCAGCATCCGCTCGAAGGCCATGCGGATCGAGCGCGCCACGCGCACCGGCGAGGCGAACGCGGGCACGCCCACGTGATCGGGGAGCCACGGAGTCAGCGCGGTGATCGGCTCGCCCGCCATCACCTGCCACAGCCGCGCACAGTCCTCGGCGGTTCGCGTGATCGGTCCCACCGCATCGAGCGAGCGCACCGGGCTGCGGATGCCCTCGCGTGGCAACCGGGTGCGGCTCGGCTTGAGCCCGACCAGCCCACAGAACGCGGCGGGGATCCGCACGCTGCCGAGGCCATCACCGCCCACGCCGTAGCGCGCGAGCCCGGAGGCCACTGCCACCGCCGTGCCGGTGCTGGAGCCGCCCGGCGAGTACCCCGGCGCGCGGGGGTTCGGCGGCATCGCGTACGGCATCAGGGTGCCGATGCCGTCCATCCCGAGCTCGGTCATCTTCGCCTTGCCGAGGATCGAGCCACCCGCGGCGCGGATCCGCGCGACGATCGCCGCATCGCGATCGGCCAGGTCCCCGCCGTCGGGGAGCCCGACGCCGGTGCGCATCCCGGCCACGTCGAGCTGGTCCTTGACCACCACACCGGCCCCTTCGAGCACGCCCGGCAGCGCGGCGACGGGAGACACGTCCTCGACGAGCGGGCTCGCCGCCGGGTGATCGTGCTCGGGCGTCTGCCCGGCGATCCGCTCGGCGCGCAGGATCGGCACGCGAACGCGCGCCAGCATGGTCAAGGCTCGCCCGGGGCGCACCCGGGTCAGGACGCGCTGGATCCGGCTCACGGAGCCACCGTAACACGCGTGATGTGAGAAGGATCGAGGGTGACCCTCGCCGACTTCGATCGCTTCGACGCAACCTACGATGGCACCACGCACACCGTGTTCCGCAGCGGGCGCGGGCCGGCCGTGGTGGTGATGCACGAGATCCCGAACCTGCACCCCGGGGTCCTCGCGTTCGGTCGCCGCGTGGCCGATGCGGGCTTCACCGTCTACCTGCCCTCGCTGTTCGGCGAGCCCGGCGCACCGGTGACGGCGCGCACCAACACGCGCTCGATCCTGCGCGCATGCGTCTCGGCCGAGTTCTCCACCTGGGCGACGCGCCGTACCAGCCCGGCCACGCGCTGGCTGCGGGCGCTTGCTCGCGATGCCCACGCCGCGTGCGGCGGCCCTGGCGTCGGCGCGCTCGGCATGTGCCTCACCGGCGGCTTCGCCCTCGCCATGATGGTGGACGATGTCGTGGTCGCGCCGGTGCTCAGCCAGCCCTCGGTGCCGTTCCCGGTGACGCCGGCGATGCGCCGCGATCTCGGGATCTCCGACGACGATCTCGCCACGATCAAGCGTCGCACCGACGTCTGCGTGATGGGGTTGCGGTTCACCGGCGACGCGCTCGTCCCGGCGGCGCGGTTCGATCGCCTCCGCGCCGAGCTCGGCGATCGGTTCATCGCGATCGAGATCGATTCGAGTCGCGGCAACCCGCACGGCATCCCGCGGCTCGCGCACTCGGTGCTCGCGCACGACTATGTCGACACCCCGGGCCACCCGACCCGCGTCGCGCTGGACCGCGTCCTCGCGTTCTTCGCCGAGCGCCTGCTTCCCAGGTGAACGGATGTGTGTGTAGCGCCGAGCGATCTGGCGTAGCGCTCGTCAGCGACCTCACAGAGCTTTCAGGAGCACCCTTTTCTCGTCGGAGATCGCGTACTCACGGCGCTTCGTGCACTCCATACTGGTCGCGATGTCCACGCCGAGGGGCCTGGCGCATGCGGCTGCTCTCCCCGAGCAGCACTTCGCCGGCAATGGTCGCTTCGAGCTTCGCCGGATCCTCGGCGAGGGTTCGATGGGCATCGTCTACGAGGCCTTCGATCACGAGCGCGGCATGCTCGTGGCGCTCAAGACGGTGCGTCAGCTCGATGCACAGACGCTGTATCGCCTGAAGACCGAGTTCCGCGCGCGCGTGGACCTCGAGCACCGCAACCTCGTGCGGCTCGGCGAGCTGCTCCACGACGAGGGTCACTGGTTCTTCACGATGGAGCTGGTGGAGGGCTGGCCATTCCTCGAGTGGGTGCGCACCGGGGCCGGGGAGACCGACGATCCCAGCACCCCCGAGCTCCGGCTGCGCGATGCGATCCGGCAGCTCGCCTCCGGCCTCGATGTGCTGCACCGCGCCGGCAACGTGCACCGCGATCTCAAGCCCTCGAACGTGCTGATCACCCGCAAGGGGCGCGTGGTCGTGCTCGATTTTGGGCTGGTCGGCGAGTCCGCGCCGAGCCGCCGCAGCGCCGGCCTCGACGTGATCGGCACCGCCGCGTACATGGCGCCGGAGCAGGCGCGCTCCTCGGCCGTGGGGCCCGCGGCGGACGTGTACTCGGTCGGCGTGATGATGTACGAGGCGCTCTCCGGCCGGCTGCCGTTCGATGGCGCGCCGCTCGAGATCATCACGCGCAAGCAGAACGAGGATCCGCTCCCACCCCTCGTGGGCGTGCCACCCACGGAGCTGTCGTCGCTGTGCATGGAGATGCTGCGCCGGCGCACGCAGGATCGGCCGAGCACCGCGGCGATCGTCGCGCGGCTCACGGCCCGTGCGCAGCCCGAAGAGCGGCCACCTCCGTTCGTGGGTCGCGCCACCGAGCTCGGGATCCTCGATGCGGCGCTCGACGAGGTGGCCGCGGGCTCGACGCACACCGTGTTCGTCGAGGGCGAATCGGGGATCGGTAAGAGCTCGCTGGTGCGGAGCTTCGTCGATCGCGTGCATGCGCAGCACCCGAGCGCCCTCGTGCTCTCCGGCCGCTGCTACGAGCGTGAGTCCGTGCCGTTCAAGGGCATCGACAACATCGTCGATGCGCTCGCGCACGAGCTGATGCGACGCCACCCGGTGGATGTCGCGCTGCACCTCACGAACGATGTCGAGGCGCTCGCGCGCGTGTTCCCCGTGTTGCGGCGGGTCTCTGCGATCGCGCGGCTCAGCGTGCCGCGACCGGTCTCGCCCGTCGAGCTACGTGCGCGCGCGTTCCGCGGCCTCCGGGCGTTGCTCACCTCGCTGGCCGCCGCGCAGACGATCGTGATCGTGCTCGATGATCTGCAGTGGGCCGATACCGATTCGATCGCACTGCTCCGCGAGATCCTCCACCCGCCGAATGCACCGCGGATCCTCGTGGTGATCACCCGCCGCGAGGTCGGACTGCGACCCGAGCTGCCCGGCCCCGTCCGCGCGATCCCACTGGGCCGGCTGTCTGCCGAGGAGGGCCGCGAGCTGATCTCGCTGCTCGCTCCGGGGCGCGAACCCGAGGCCGATGCGCTGGTCAGCGAGGCCGGCGGCCATCCGATGTTCATGCACGAGCTGGTGCGCCACCACGGTGCGCCGCTGACCTCGACGTCGCGGTTCGACGATGCGCTGTGGGCCCGGATCCTCCGCATGGACCACCGTGCGCGGCGCGTGCTCGAGCTGATCGCGGTCGCCGGTGCGCCCTTGCCCCAGGGCGTGATCGGCCAGGCGCTCGATTACGAGCCGCCGCGCCTGACCAAGCTCCTCGGCCTGCTGCGCGCCACCTGGCTGGTTCGCACCGGTGGCACGCGCAGCAACGATCCGGTGGAGCCGTATCACGATCGGGTGCGCGAGGCCGTGGTGGCGCGCGTGCCCGCGCCGCGTCGGCGCCGCTATCACGAGCGCCTCGCGACCGTGCTCCTCGCGAGCCCGATCGCCGACAAGGATCCGCTGACGATCGTCCGTCACCTCGAGGCCGCGGGGCACGTGGAGCACGCGGGCGAGCTCGCGATCCAGGCGGCCCGGCGCGCCGAGGAGGCGCTCGCCTTCGAGCTCGCCGCCGCCCTGTGGGAGGTGGCGCTCCGCCTCGGCACGACGGATCAGGATGCGCGCCGCGATCTGCTGCTGCGCCGTGCCCAGGCGTTGAGCTATGCCGGGCGCGGCCCCGAGTCCGCCGCCGTGTTCCTCGCGGCGGCCGAGGGTGCCACCGCCGAGACCGGCTTTCAGTGCCGGCGTCACGCCGCGCACGAGCTGCTCGTCAGCGGTCACATCCACGACGGCCTCGCGCTCCTGCGCTCGGTGCTCGCCGAGATCGGAGAGCACCTTCCTGCCACCACTGGGGCCGCGAAGCGTCAGCTGGTGTGGCGATGGCTCCGGATCGCGGTGCGTGGCACCCAGTTCCGCACGCGCACCGCGCCTGATGCGCGGACCAGCGTCGACGAGCTTCGCCTCGACATGATGCGCAGTGCCTCGCTCGGCCTGTCGATGGTGGACGTCCTCCCGGGTGCTGCATTCCAGGCCCGCGCGGTGCTGGTGGCGCTCCGCATCGGCGATCCGCGTCGCATCGCCTATGCCCTGTGCTTCCACGCGATGTACCTCGCCTCCAGCGGCACGCGGGTCCCGCAGGCCCGCAAGCTGGTGGCGCAGGCCCGCGCGATCGCGCACGAGCTCGAGCACCCGTTGCTCCTTGGCTGGACGCGCGCGGGCGAAGGCATCACCGAGTTCTTCGCCGGCCGCCACGCGCGTGCGTTCGAGATCCTCGAAGAGGCGGAGACTCACCTGAGCGATCGCTCCGCCGGCACCTCCGCCGAGCTCAACCACATCCGCAACTTCATCCTGTTCGCCCTGCGCCGCATGGGTGCGTACGATCAGCTGCGCGATCGGCAGACCGAGTACGTCCGTGATGCGATGCGCCGTGGAGATCGCTACGCCGCCACCTCGTTCGTGTGGTCGTCGAACGTGGTGTGGCTGGCGGCCGATGACGTGGCGCGCGCCCGTTCGGACCTCGCCTCGGTGGTGTGGTCCAGGCCCGAGGACGGCCTCCACCTCCAGCACTGGTTCGCCGTCCGTGCACAGGCCGAGCTCGCGATGTACGAGGACGATCGCGCCCAGATCGACGCCCTCGTGCCCGCGCTGCGCGCGTTCGTGGGGCCGGCCTTCGCTCACGTCCAGGCGGTCGCCACCGAGACGCGCTATCAGCTCGCGCGCGTGGCGATCCGCAACGGCGATGCCGCCCTCGCCCGCCGCGAGATCGCGCCACTCGACAAGATCCGCGTGCCGTACGTCCGCGCGTTCGTCCGCCTCGTCCACGCCGGCGCCGACGCCACCGAGGGGAAGATCGACGCCGCGCGCGAATGGCTCGCCGGCGCGATCGCCGATGCGGAGAGCTGCCAGATGACCACGCTCGCCTCACTCGCGCGTCGCCGGTTCGCCGAGCTCGGCAGCGATGGCCAGGCCGTCGCCGCTGCCGACATCGCGCTCGCCGCCCGCGGCATCGTGGACCCGCTGCGGTTCGCGCGGATGTTCGCGACCTGGCCGAGCTGTTAACGCCGCTCGTCGACGAGGCCGGCCGGCAGGGGTGAGCGCGCCAGCACCACGAGCGAGATCGCGGCGAAGGCGAGCGCGTTCAGCACGCCGTGCGAGATCAGCATCGAGCCGAGCGGGTCGAAGCCGAGGATCGAGAACGAGGTGCCGTGATCACGAAGGGCGAACGCGCCGGCGAGCGGCATCGAGAGCAACAGCACCGCGCCCGCGACCCGCAACGCCCGGCCCGGCGTGGTCACGAGGAGGACGCCGGCACCGAACCCCGACGCCGCCATGCCCACCGCGGCCGCGACCTCGAGCCAGGCGGGGCCGTAGATCCCTGCGGCCGTGAGGGGCACCGACAGCACGCACGCGAGCGCGATCGCCGCCGCCACCCGACCACGGTCGTGGGTGATCCGCCCGAGGACGATCAGCAGGTAGACGCCCGCCACGTGGAAGTGCGCCGCCGTGAGCAGCACCCAGAACGGCGCATACCCGAGCAGCGCATAGCCCGCGCGCGCGCACGCGAGCCAGAACGTCGCCGCGGGCACGAACGCGAGCCCCACGCCGAGGGCGATCCGGCTCGCCGATCGCGGACGCGCGATCAACCGCGCTGCGCCGATCACGCCGGCCGCGACGGCCACGCCCGCATACGGCACCACGGTCAGGGTGGCCATCACGCCCGCATCCTCGACGAGCAGGAGCCCGAGACCGGCGAGCGCACCGGCTGGCCACGCCGCGATCCTGAGCCAGCGCGGTACGGCCGCGGCGGTCAGCGCGAGCGGCGTCAGCACCGACGTCATCACGGCGACCAGCAACGCCGGCAACGTGGTGAGCACCCACGCGTTCGCAGCGGCGACCTCGTGCGAACGCATGGCCCGATGCTACACGCGAACCCGCGCCCCGAACCTGTGCCGGATCGCGTACGCTCGATCGATGACGACCTGGCAGCCGCTGCTCGATCGGTTGACGCAGCTCAAGACCAGCTGGCCCGCTCCGCCGTGGACCTGGGATGCGCGGTTCCTGACGGTCGCCAGCTCGTTCGCCGCGGAGCTGGAGCCGGCCGTGCGCGCGAGCGCGGTCCTCGCGTTTCCGCGCGGCTGGACGACGAAGTCTCTCGACAATGCGCCACCCGAATTCCGCGCCCTCGCCGAGCGCACCGGCGGGCTGCGCGCCGGGCAGCGCCTCCTCGGCGGTGATCCCGTCACCAGCCCCGGGTTGTTCGGCCTGTGGTGGCCGTGGGGCGGCAACGCCAAGGTCACGCTGCGGATCGGCGTCCTCGATGTCGCGGCCGAGGCCGAGCCCCTGCCGAGCGTCCGTGCGCTGTTTGGCGTCTAGGGCGCCACAGCGCGCGATCCTGCTCGTCGCACTCGCGAGCTGTGGACGGGTCGGCTTCGACGCGACGGTGGACGCCGCGTCACCGATCTCCGATGCGTGCACGCTCGGCTCGTTCGGGGTGCCGCAGCAGCTCGCGTCCGTCAACTCACCCTCCACCGACTGGGGGCCGTGGCTCTCGGAGGATCGGCTCGAGTTGCTGTTCGGCTCCGACCGCTCCGGGACGATCGGCATCTACTCCGCCTCACGTACCTCATCGACCTCGGCGTTCGATGCGCCGATCCTCCGCCCCGATCTCCCCCTGGGTTGTGACGACCCGTTCCAATCCGGGGACGGGTTGTCGATCTGGTGTGAAGGCCCGTCCGCGACGATGGGTACTGATCTGTACGTGATGACACGCCCGGATCGTGCTGCCGCGTTCGGGCCTCCGCAGCGCGTGGATGATCTGTCGAGCTCGGCCGATGACGATTCGCTGGAGTTCTCGGGAGACGGGTTGCACGCACTGTTCGCATCGAGCCGTGCCGGAACGATCGGCTCCCTCGATCTGTTCGAAGCTCGACGTGTGACGACCACAGCGGGTTGGAACACACCGGTTCGGCTCGCCACGCTGGCCACCCCTGTTCTCGACTGCTGTCCGAGCGCGACCGACGACGCGAGCATGCTCCTGTTCTCGTCGGGGGCGTTTCCGTCGCTGAAGGTCTACCAGACCATGCGGATCGGCGACGTGTTTCAGCCTCCCGAGCTGTTCATGCCGACCATGCTGGGGAGTGATGGTAGCGAGGCCGACGCGTACATCACACGTGACGGCAAGACCATCGTGTTCTCGTCGACCCGAAGCGGAGGCCTCGGAGGGTTCGACCTCTACCTCATCGAACGAGCCTGTCTCTAAGCGCTCGCTCAGCGATACAGGCCGTTGTGGGAACCGTGGTTGAACGGCTGGTACTGGATCGGCCACGGCACGGCGTGGAGCGGCCCGCTCCCTGAACGGACGGTGAGCGCCGCGGGCGCGACGCTGCGGTACCGCGACTCGGCCGGCAGATCCGCGTTGTCATGACCACCCGCGGAGAACAGCGTGTGCAGGCGATGGTGACCGAGGTCGAACACCGTGGTGAACCCAGCGTCCACCTGCTCGTGGCCGCGGATCATCGTGTGACAGCCGACGCGATCCATGAACGCGGCGAACTGATCGCGGCCGAAGTTGAACCTCGGGCTCGCGCGCTGGAGCTCGAGTGGCACGTGATCGGTCTCCACCGGATCGCCCCACATCATCTCGAACCGCAGCACGCCGTCGCCCAGGCTCGAGAGATCCCGATAGCGGTCGGCGAGCGTGTCGTCACGCGGAATCCCGCCGTGCACGAACAGGGTCCGATCGAACAGCAGCGAGGTCGGCATGTGCTCGAACAGGTGGCGATACGCTTCGAGGATATCGATCGGGGCGAGCTCGGTGAGGGCCGGCACCGCCTCCGCCGGGTTGACGGCGCTGACGATCGCTTCGCCGTGGCGCACGAGGAACTCGTGGTTGCCGCGCAGCAGGATCACGTGGTCGGGCAGCGCGACGAGGAGCTGGAGCGCCGCGCGCAGCACGCCCTCGAAGCTGAACCGGCCGCGATCGATGTAGTCACCGAGGAGCACCAGCTTGACGTCGGGGTGATTCGCCGGGTCGCGCTGGAACCGATGCACGCGCTCGATGAAGTCCGATTGCAGGAGCGCGGCCTTGAGGCACGCGTAGCAGCCGTGAAGATCGCCGAGGACGACGAGCTCGGTCGGACGATCCGGCCGCTGCACGTGGACATGCCCGTCGAGGAGGCGGGTCCCCACCGCGAGCTGCTCCACATCGGTGACGCCCGTGAGCTTGCCGTTGCCCCGCGCGCGCGCACGCTCCCAGACGCCGATCGCCTGGAACACGAGGTTGTAGTCGCTCCCGAGCTGCGCGTGCAGCGCCGCAGGATCGGCCGAGTAGCGCTGCTCGAGCACATCGAGGTACGGGTGCGAAGCGGCGCCGAGAGCGAGGGACTGCAGCGGATCGATCCGCAGCATGTCCTCGGGCGGCGTGCGCACAGGCGCCGGGAGCGTGGGCACAGCGTGGAAGTACTTGAGCAGCTCGTCGTGGAGCTCGCGCTCCTCCGGGCTCACGGTGCCGTCGGTGTGCATCACCACGTTCAGGAGCTCGAGCGCCACCTTCTGGTCGGCCGGTGAGAACGCCCGGAACAGCGCCACCGCGCGGACCTTGAGCCGGGTCTGCATGTAGTGATCGTCGTTAGCCGAGACCACCTCCGCCGCGATCGCCGCGATCTCGGCATCGAGGCGCGCATAGATCTCGTCGATGATCTCCTTCGGCTGCCCCACGTGCTCGACGAGTCGATCGAGGTACTGCCGGATGAACGCCTTCTCGTCCTCGTGGAGCAGGCCGTCGATGTACCCGATCGTCAGGAGCAGATCGATCACCGCTGCGACGTGCGCGGCTGGGTCGACGACAGGTGGTGAGGTGGGCTCCACGGCGGAACCAAGCCTCCCACACCTCGTGGGCCTGACGTAAGCTCGCGGCATGGCCGAAGCCGCTGCTGTCCCCAACGCACGCATCCCCGAGCTGTTCTCCCGTCAGCGGGCGAACCGCGCGGCGGTCAAGCGCTCGACCGCATCCCAGCGCGTCGCGAAGCTCGAGCGGCTGCGCGATGCGATCCTGGCGCGCGAGCAGCAGATCTGCGCCGCCCTGTATGCCGACTTCCGCAAGGCCGCAACGGAGGTCGAGATCTCGGAGATCTTGCCGTGCCTCGTCGAGCTCCGTGATGCGATCAAGCACGTCCACAAGTGGATGCGTCCCGCGCGCGTGGCAACGCCGATGACCCTCGCCGGCACGCACAGCGCCATCCACTACGAGCCGCGAGGCGTGGTGCTGATCATCGGACCGTGGAACTACCCGTTCCAGCTGGTGATCGCGCCACTGGTCGCCGCGATCGCCGCGGGCAACTGCGTGATCATCAAGCCCTCGGAGCTGACGGCACACACCTCGAAGCTCCTCGTCGAGCTGATCGGAGCGGTGTTCGCCGAGGACGAGGTGGCGGTCGTCGAGGGTGATCACGTCGAGACCCAGCAGCTCCTGGCGCTGCCGTTCGATCACTTCTTCTTCACCGGCAGCACGCGCGTGGGGCGGATCGTCGCCGAGGCCGCGGCCCGTCACCTCGCATCGTCCACGCTCGAGCTCGGGGGCAAGTCTCCCGCCGTCGTCGATGACTCGGCCGATCTGCCGAGCACCGCCAGGCGCATCGCGTGGGGCAAGTTCGTCAACAGCGGTCAGACCTGCATCGCGCCCGACTACGTGCTGGTCTCGGAGGGCCGCGAGCAGGCCCTGGTGGAGGCGCTGCGTGCGGCGATCGCGCAGCTCTATGGTGACTCCGAGGCCGATCGGCGCGGTTCACCCGATCTGTGCCGCATCATCAACGCACGCAACTTCGATCGCCTGAAGAAGATGCTCGACGACACGGTGAGCCAGGGCGCGCGCGTGGAGCTGGGTGGCGGCACCGATGCCCAGGAGCGATACATCGCACCGACCATCCTGACCGGCGTCCGTCCCGACGCACCGGTGATGGCGGAGGAGATCTTTGGGCCGATCCTCCCGATCCTCACGTACAAGTCTCTCGACGAGGTGGCGCCGTTCATCACCGCGCGCGACAAGCCCCTCGCGCTCTACGTGTTCGGCGAGGACGAAGCGCGCATCGATGCGGTGATCGCCGGCACCACGGCGGGCGGCACCTGCGTCAACAACACGCTGCTCCACTTCGCGAACCACAACCTGCCGTTCGGAGGCGTCGGTCCGAGTGGCAGCGGCAACTACCACGGCATGTTCGGCTTCAAGGCGTTCTCCCACGAGCGCGCCGTGCTCCGGCAGGGCCGCGTGGATCTGCTGAACCAGCTCTACCCGCCGTACACGCGCAAGGTGAGCAAGATGCTCGGCTGGGTGCGCCGGCTGTTCACCTGAGTCAGTGGACCGTGGGCGCGGGCGAGATCCGCGTGCCGCCGGTGACAGGTCCATCGATCCACACCACACCCAGGCCACCGCCGCCGCCACCACCACCCGAGATCTCGTCGGTCCCGGCGCCCGCGGCGAGCGCGAGTGCGGCCCCACGCCCGCCCACGCCGCCGCAGCACGGCGCGCCGCCACCACCGATCGCGGCGAGCGCATAGGTGATCGTGGTGCCGTCCCCACCCTGGATGCCGCCATTGTTGTCGCCGCCGCCCGCGCCTGCACCCCCATTGGCCGCGACGATCCCGGTGATCGCGATCGCGGGCGCATCGAGGCCGATCATCCCGCCCGAGCCACCGCCACCACCACCCTCCATGAACCCCGCCGCTGCGGGGGTCGCCTTGCCACCCGCGCCCGAGGCGAACACGTTGCCATCGATCGTGAGCGCGTTCTTCGCGATCAGATAGACCGCCCCGCCCGAGGCGCCTCCGAGCGCGCCGACCGACGTGGCCGTGGTCCCGCCACCACCTTGACCACCACCACAACCGCCGCGGAGCGCCGTCGGAGCCGCCTGCGAAGGTCCCGCGTTACCGCGGACGCCGAGGTGAGGGGTCGGTGGCTGATTGTCGTTGGTGTCGCCGGTTCCTCCGTTGCCGCCGGCGGTTCCGAACCCGCCACCACCACCACCACCACCGCCACCGCTGTCACCCTCGCCGGTGCCCGGGCGATTCATCGCGAGCTGGCAGAGCGTCGCGTTCGCGCCCGCGCCCGTGCGCGTCGACGTGCTCGAGACATCGAGAGTACCGGTGGCGGTGATCGTGATCGTCTCCGTACCGACGAGCACGAGCGGCCGCGAGCCGGTGACGACGAGCCCATGGTCCAGAGCGATCTGCGTGCCCGCGATCACGCACAGCTCGGGCCCCGAGGCCTGCGCCACGAGCTGCGTGCAGGCCGCATCGATCCCGGTGTCGAGCTGCGTCCCGAGCGTCGCTGGGCCTGCTGGGGGCGTGTCGAGGCAGATCCGCACGAGCCCGGTTCCGTAGCAGTCGAGGCCCACGGGCATATCGATCGAGCCGTCACCCGTCGGGTCGATGACTTCGGCCGCGGGCACCGCGAAGCTGCACGCGCCGAGCCCGAGCAGCAGGATCACGGCACGGCCCATCTGATCCAGGGTACCAAGATCCGTGCGCCACTGCGCAACGTTTGCGTAGCCCCGGCGGAGCTCGCAACTCCTGCGCTCTACGGAGCCAGATGCCCTCCCACCAAGCGGGAACGCATCGTGCAACTCACCAGGTCATGCCCTCGCCGGTCCTCGTCAAGCACATCATGTCGAGCCCCGTGATCGGTCTGTTCGCCGAGCAGACCCTCCCACTCGCCGAGGACATCATGAACCTCAAGCACCTCCGGCACATCCCGGTGCTCGACGACGACCGGCGGCTGGTGGGCCTGGTCAGCCACCGGGACCTGCTCAAGGCCAAGATCAGCACGCTGACCGGCCTGACGCCGAGCCAGCAGCGCGCGCGCCAGGAGGATGTCCGGATCAGCGCGTTGATGACGCGCGATGTCTGGACCGTGCAGCCGGAGACCCTCGCGTCGGTCGCCGGCCGCACCCTGCTCGATCACAAGTTCGGATGCCTCCCCGTCGTCAGCGAGGACGGCGTGGTGGTCGGCATCATCACCGAGCGCGATTTCCTGAAGTTCGCGATCAAGGCTGTCGAGCAGTTCGATTGAGTCACGCGAACCAGCGCTGATACGACCAGAACGCGGCGATCACGGCGGCCACCGACGAGCCGCCCCACAGCAGCGCCTGGTACGCGAGCGTCCTGCGGATCATGTACAGGAGTGGCAAGAGGGCGATCACGATCGCGGCCTGACCGATCTCCACGCCGAGGTTGAAGCCCAGCAGCGCGCCGATCAGCTCGTGCGACGGCAGACCGAGATCGATCAGCACGCTCGAGAAGCCGAACCCGTGCAGGAGGCCGAGCGCGAACGCCACCGCCCACCGTGCATCGACCACGCGCACCAGGTTGTTCGCCGCCGCCGCGACCACGGAGAGCGCGATCGCGGTCTCGACGATCCGCGAGGGCATCTGCAGGAGGCCCACGGCCGAGATCACGAGCGTGATCGAGTGCGCGAGCGTGAACGCGGTCACGATCTCGAACACCTCGCGGCTGACGGCGCGCAACGAGGTCGCCGCTTGCCAGCGGGCGCCGGGGCGCTGGAACACGGCGGGGAGGATCAAGCACAGCAGGAACAGGCAGTGATCGAGGCCCATCCAGATGTGCCAGACGCCCTCCTTCACGAACGATCCGAACGAGGTCTCTCCGTCGAGCGCGGCGCGCACCGGGTCACCATTGCGGACGATCAGCGTCTGGCCCTCGAGGTGGACCAGGCCGCGGTGCTGCGCATCCACATCGAACAGCAGGCGGTACGTGATCGCGAGGACCGCCGGGTGGTGCGGGCAGCCAACGGTCAGGGGGACCGCCCAGTACGCGCCGTCGGAGAGCTCGGCGACGCCGGGCGCTTCGAGGGAGAGCGTGCAGCTCATCCCATCGGCCGCGAACGCGAGGCGCTCGGCCACGTAGGTCTGGATCCGCGGCGCCGCGGCCGAGAGCTCGCGCCAGGTGATCTCGCCATCGCCATCGTCATCGAGCGCGAGCGCGGCATCGAGATCGCGCACGGCCACGTCGATCCGCCCGGTCAGCGTTCCGCCCGTCACCGCGAGCCGCACGTGCGCATCACTTGGCTTGTGCGCCCACGCCGGCAGGGCCGTGCCCACGAGGACCGCGAACATCACGAATGCCTTCATCGCCACTCCTCCAGCTGGCGCAGCCAGCCATCGAGCTCCGCATCGCGCACGCCCGTGGAGCGAGCCCACGCCACCACGGCCTCTGCCGCCGCGGGCTCGCGCGCCGCTACCGCCGCCTTGGCGAACAGGCGCGCATCGGCGAGCTCCTTCTGGACGGCCCAGTTGTCTCGCGCCACGCGCAGCGCTCGGGGCGGATCGGCCTCGACCTCGAGTGCGAACCGAGCCTCCTCGCGCAGGTGAATGCGATCCCCGCGCTCGGCGGCGGCGGCGATCCGATCGCGCATCGCCTGGACCAGCCGGGCGTCATCGGGACCGTGGACGATATGCTCGGCGATCGCGCGCCGCACCAGGGCGCTGTCGATCTGCTCGTGCCCCGCGAGCAACGTCGAGGCCTCGGCCGCCGCGCCGGTGGTGAGCAGCACATCGGCGAGCGCCGCGCGTGCATACGCATCCTCGGGTTCCCGCGCGATCACGGCCCGCAGGCGTGCCAGGGCCGCATCATGGTCGCCGCGCTGGATCGCGAGCTCGGCGAGCGCGGTCTCGGCCCAGCCGCGCACGTCCGCATGACCGCGCGTGGTCTCGAGGATGTGTGCGAGCTGCTGATACGCGGCATCGGCGTGGCCTGAGAGGCCGTCGAGTGGCGCGAGACACGTGGTGGCGATCAGCGCATTCGCGAGCCTTGCCACCGCGGCGCAGCTCGCCCGCGCGGTGACATAGTCACCTGTCACGGTGGCGACCACGGCGCGCGTCAGGTGCGCCTGCGCATCATCGGGGCGGAGCACCACGAGGCGATCCAGATCGGCGCGCGCCGCGGGGAAGTCATGGAGCGACTGCAGGATCGTCGCGCGGAGCAGCAGCACTTCGGGTGGCGCGTCCGTGATGCTCCACCAGTGCGCGAGCGTGGCCTGTGCACGGCCGAGATAGCGAGGATCGGAGGAGCTGCGCGCACGCTGGATGTCTGCGCGTGCGAGCTGCACCGCGAGCTCGAGCTGCTCGGGCTCATCAGCGGTGCTCGCGAGCGCGCGACGCGCTGCCACCTCTTCCGGATCGCGCGGTGGCACGCGAGCGATCACCTCGGCGGGGTCACTCGGCATCCGCGAGCGAGCACTCGCATGCGCCCGATCAGGCGCGGCGAACGCGGCGAGCGTCAGGGCCCCCGCGAGCCCCACCGCCCCCAGCGCGAGCACGGTCAGCTTGCTTCGTCCCACGTGGGACCTACGAGTGTGTGGGCCCGCCGGATCGTGAGGTCGTGAGGTCCCTGGATCCGCTCCACCTACGAGGAGGAGATCTGACGAATCGTGTAGGGCGATCGACGTTCGGATGATCCGTTTGCGCAGGTCATCCGTAGGTCGATCACACAGCCTGTGGGAGGGCAAGATGGCGAAACGTTTGTTGGTGGCACTGAGTGCGGCCCCTGTCGCACTACTCGGTTGCCACTCTTCTGATCCAGATGAGGGTCTGGCTAGTACTCCACCGAGCACGGTGACGCAGGTCGCGACGGGGGGCTTCACGGCCCCCGGCGACGCGGTCTCCAGCCCGGATGGGAAGACGTTCTACTTCACCGCGATCGATGACGAGAAGGAACCCGCGATCTTCGCGACGTCATCGGAGCCGGGCAGCACCGCCTCGGCGCTCGCCCGCGGCGCACCGCTCGACATGCCGATCGGCCTCGTCATGTCCTGCGATGGCGAGATGCTCTATGTCGCCGATTCGGGAGGGGACGATGGCGCCGTGCTGTCGCTCTCGGCCGGCGGCGGAGCGCTGACCGCGCTCTCGACGACGGGCATCCGCCGCCCCGGCGGCCTCGCGATGGGACCGGACTGCAAGACCTTGTTCGCGACCGGTCGCACCACCAGCGGCGCACCCGCGCTGTTCGCGATCTCGCTCGAGGGCGGCGAGCCGCGCACCGTGTTCAGCGGCGCGCCACTCGTCTCGCCCACCGGGCTCCACGTCGACAACGACGGGGTCGCGTGGGTGATGGATCACCTCGCGGTCGGCGCCAACGGCGAGGGCGTGCTGTTCGCCATCCCGGCAGATGGCAGCGCCGCATCGGAGGTGATCAGTGATCTCCGCATGGGCACGCCCGGTGGCGTGTCGCTGACCGCAGGCGGCGGCACCGCCGTGATGCCCACGCGCGACGCCGATGGCCACGCGCAGCTCACCTCCGTCGATATCTCTTCCGGCGAGATGCAACAGCTCGCCACCCCCAACATCACCGATCCCGCTGGACTCCGAACCGCTCGCAAGGCGGCGGTGTTCGCGGTGGTCGATTCCGAAGGTGGCGCGATCTATCGCGCCGAATAACAGGAGCCAGCATCCATGAAGAAACTCGCTGCAACGATCACCGGTCTCGCCCTCGCGGCGGGCGGTCTCACCCTCGCCCCGGCCGTCCTGGCCTCCAGCCACCGCGAAGCGCCGATGATCGCCGAAGATCAGCTCGCGGATAACACGGACGTCTATACGTTCATCAGCCCGACCAACCCGGATCGCCTGGTGATCGTGGCCGACTACGTCCCCCTGCTCCTGCCGGCATCGGGCCCGAACTTCTTCCGGTTCGCCGACGACGCCCGCTACGAGGTCCACATCGACAACGATGGCGACGCGAAGCCCGACTGGACCTATCGCTGGACGTTCGAGAACGAGGTGAAGAACGGCAACACGTTCCTCTACAACACGGGCCCGGTCGACTCCTTGACGAGCGCCAACCTCAACGTCACCCAGTGGTACAAGCTCGAGCGGATCAACGAGCGGACGGGCCAGAAGACCCGCCTCCTGACCCACGCGCCCGTCGCGCCGTGGAACGTGGGCAAGCGCTCGTTCCCCAACTACGAGGCGGTCGCCCTCCAGGCGATCCAGACCTCCGCGAACACCAGCTCGTTCGCGGGCCCTCGTGACGAGCCGTTCTTCGTCGATCTGCACGTGTTCGATCTCCTCGGAGTCGGCGGCGCGAAGACCACCGACGGCGTCAACGTGATGTCCCTCGTCCTCGAGGTCCCGATCACCGACATCGCCGCGGGCGGTGTTCGCCCGACTTCAAGCACCAGCAAGTCCTCCGTGGTCGGCATCTATGCCAGCGCGAGCCGTCCGCAGGTCCGCGTGCTGCGCCGCCACCGCGAATCGGATGACTACGGCCAGTTCATCCAGGTCTCGCGCCTCGGCTGGCCGCTGGTCAACGAGGTGATCATCCCGCTCAAGGACAAGGACAACTTCAACCGCAGCGAGCCCAAGGATGACGTCTCGAACTTCGGCGCGTACATCCTCGATCCCGAGGTCCCCAAGCTCCTGAACCTCGTGCTCAACGCCGGCTGCGCGCCGACCCCAGCAGGTGGCCGCACGGACATCGTGGGCCTGCTCTCGCCGAACGGCACCGCAGCGGCGGATCTGCTCCGCATCAACATCGCCGCGGGCCAGACCAACGCGCAGTCGCACTTCCCGAACGGCCGCGCGCTGGCCGACGACGTGACCGACACCCTGCTGACCGTGGCCTGCAACAACGGCGGGGCGATCGGCGACGGCGTCAACGCGAACGACAAGCCGTTCCTGACCACGATGCCGTACCTGGCCTCGCCGCACTCCGGCAACCCCTGAGCCCGTCTCGAACCAAGGAGCCCACCATGTCCCTCCACCGATTCATCCCGATGGTGCTCGTGATCGCAGCGTGCAGCAGCAAGGACCGGCGCCCCCCGCCGCCTCCTCCCGCGGCGGCTCCGCAGCTCGCCCACGGCACCCAGGCGGATCTCGCACACGAGCTCGACGACGCCGAGCGTCGCGGCACCTGGAGCGAGGTCCGGCATCGGTGGCAGGGACAGCGGCTGCGCTGGACGGTGACGCGGCAGGCGCTGCTGTGTCGCAGCGCGGAGGCCTGCAACGTGGCGCCGTTCCCCGTGCAGCGGCCCGCGACGCAGGGGTGGATGCCCTTGCTGGGGTTCGCCCCCGGTGAGTTCGAGGCGCTCGCGGCCACCTGTGGTGAGCGCGCACAGTGCGACTTCACGTTCGAGGGCACGCTGACCGAGCTCGATGTCTCGGGCGAGCGCGCCACCAAGCTGCGGTTCAGCGACGTCAAGCTCGCCGGCCCCAAGCTCGCGGGCCGCTAGGTCGCTCTCGCACGGCGGTCCGGCTACTCTTCGATCGTGATCGAAGACCTGCTGGGCCGCCGTGTTCGTTTGCGTCTGCGCGGCCTCGACGATGAGGGCGCGTGGCTCGCGATCGAAGAGGGGGATGATCCGGACGCCCCGGCGATCCTCCTGCCGGCCCGCGAGGCTCCTCCCGGTGCGCGCGAGGGCGAGGAGATCGAGGTGTTCGTCTACCTCGATTCCGACGATCGCCCGGTCGCCACCACGCACCCACCGAAGCTCCTGCTCGGCCAGGTCGCGTTCCTCGAGATCACGTCCGTCACAGAGATCGGTGCGTTCGTGGACTGGGGTCCGGGCAAGGAGCTGTTGATCCCGTTCGCGCAGCAGTCCAAGGAGCTCTACGTCGGAGAGCGTCAGCCGATCGGGCTCTATCTCGACAACACCGGTCGCCTCGCAGGCACGATGTTCGTGAGCGACCTACTCGCGGCGCGCCCGCGACGCGTCGCTCTCGACGAGTGGCTGGTCGGCGAGGCGTGGCGCAACGATCCGGACATCGGCCTGTTCGCGATCCTCGAGAAGTCGTTCGTCGGCCTCGTGCCGGCGAGCGAGCCGCATCGGCTCCGGCGTGGAGACCCGGCGCGGTTCCGCGTGGCCAACGTCCTGCCCGACGGCAAGCTCGTGCTCTCGCTCCGCCAGCACGCCTACCAGGAGGTGGAGAGCGATGCCGCGACGATCCTCGCGGTGCTGTCTCGCACGGGGGCGCCGCGGGTCAGCGATCGCTCGAGCCCGGAGACGATCCGCGAGCTGTTCGGCCTGAGCAAGAAAGCGTTCAAGCGCGCGGTGGGCCGGCTGCTCAAGGAGCGCTCGGTGACGATCGATGACCGTGGCGAGTTCGTGGCCGTGCCGCGCTGATCCTCCGAGCCCCCGATCAGCTGCAGCTCGCCCACCCGGTCGACATCCAGGTCCTCGCACCGTGCGCACGGCTCGGTCACGAGGTCACGGAGGCAGACGCCGAGACCACCTGCGTGAAGATCGCGCTGTGCTCGGCCTCGTAGATCGAATCGCCATCCTGGGTGAACCGGAACCGATAGCGCGGCACGATCACGCCGCGGATCCGTCGCACCGTCAACGCCTGGCAGGACAGCAGCATCGGGGGGCCGATCTTCCCCATCTTGCGGAACCGGCCCTCGTGGATGTGCGTGCCGTATCCGATCCAGCCGTCTTGATGGCGCAGCTCGAGCAGGTAGTACGCGTGCGCGAAGCCGAGGATCCCGGTCAGGTGAACCATCAGGCCGCCGGCGACATGGCGGGGATGACGCTCCGGGTGGGCGCGCTGGTCGCGGGTCAGCGGCAGCTCCTCGTGCGTGGGGAGCCGAGCGACGATGGTGCTGGTCTCCGGATCGATGGAGACGATGTCCTCGATCAACACGGCGTTCGGCAGGTACGGACAGTCGGCGACGAAGGCGGGATCGAGCGGCACGGCGATACCGTAGCGCGCTCCTCCCCGCGCCTGTCGCTGGGGATCTCAGGATCGCCGGCGAACGATCCGCGAGCCGAGCATGCCGAGCCCGCCGATCATGGCGAGCTTGACGAGCGGGCTGGTGCGGATCCGCATCGCGAGGTAGCCGATCCCGAAGGCGAGCACGAGGCTCTTGAACGGGTTCGCCTCCACGAACGACGTGGTGCGATCGACCGCGGTCGCGCTCTGGTCTTTCACCTGCTGCGTCACGTCGGCGACGCGCGACCTGATCGCATCCACGGTCGCGCTCCCCTGATCGACCAGCATCGAGACGCTGTCCTTGATGGTGGTGGCGCCGTCGTGCATCACGGGCTTCGTGCCGTTCTCTTGTTCGTTCATGCCTCCAACGAAAGCATGCGCTGTGCCGCACACGCCTACACCCGTGGAGCAGCGTGGGACCCGATCGCGGCTGGCGAACCGAGCGCTCGCGCCCACCGCACACCGACGCGCTACACTCGAGGTTCATGCGCCGCGCTCTCCTGGGTCTGTGTTCCCTGCTCCTCACGCAACCCGTCGCCGCCGAGCCGTGCGCGATGATGGGCCTCGAATCTCGCGCACTCCGGCCCGACACCTCGGTCTCGCCCGAAGGCGGCATCGTCATCGGGGAGCTCCCGACGATGATCAACGACACCAAGCCGACTCCGGACCGAAGCTCGTGGAAGGTCCGCGTCAAGGGCAAGGAGGTCACCGCCAAGGTCGATCCGATCGCGCCAGGCCTCGTGGTCTATCGGCCTCCGGCGGGCGCCACGACCTACGAGGTGATGAACGCCAAGAACAAGCGCGCCGCGCAGGGCAAGCTCGCGAAGGGGACGCCGGCGGCGCTGCTCGATGCGCCGCGCGTCACCGCGGTGGTCTCGGGCGAGTCGCACGGCAGGCACCCGTCGGTGTTCGTCAACGTCGAGATCGAGGGTGTGCCGCCGAAGACGGCGATCGCGCTCGTGCTGTCCAAGGCCAAGGGCGCCGCGCTGTCATGGGGACAGGTGTCCCCCGAGGCCTCGGTCGTCAACGTCTACAGCACCGGCGGTGGCTGCGTCTCGAAGTTCTCCGACGGCACCGTGGTGGCGCAACCCGGCGAGCTCGTCGTCGCGTTCTGGGTGGACGAGCTCGGCCGTCGCTCGCGCGTCTCGCCCACCGTGGTCGTCGACAAGGCCCCCTGACGCGTGGGGACCAAGCGCTCCACGCCGGGCGAGAGCCCGCAGGTCACGCCCGTGGATCGCCACGGCCTCGACGCCGCGCTCCGGCTGTTCGTCGGCGGCTTCGTCGTCGCGGACAAGCGCACGCAGATCCACACGCGCCTGCTCGCGGCGGAGCGTCGCCTCGAGACCCTCGAGACCCTGCCCCGCTGGATCGCGGTCCGGACCGCGCCGCTCGAGGGCGCCGATCGATCGCCGGCGGGCCTGCGCACCCGGTTCGGAGAGCTGCTCGGCGTGCGGCTCGATCACCTCGGCGCGACACGCACCACGATCGCGCACGCGCTCGATCTCGGCCGCACCACGCCATCACTGTGGGTGGGCGACACCGGCGGAATCGCGATGATCACGAGCGCGGGAGCGCCGCTCCTGTGCTCGCGGATCTGATGGCTACTTGCCCGGCTCTTCGGCGTCGTGGGCGTGGCCGATCGCGTCGCGTAGCTTGGAGTCGAGCTTGGTGACGTCGAAGATCACCTTCTGCGAGTGGACGGCCTTGACCGCGTCGACCGAGACCATGAACTCGCCCGCGTTCTCGACGTAGACCACGAGGTTCCCCCTCGCGGAGACCTCCTTGATCGCGCCGAACTCCTCGCCGCCGTCCTTGATGAACGCCTGAAATCCGGGCTCGATGCTCTTGGGCATGCCAACTCGATAGCACGCCCGACGAGCTCAGGGTCGTTCCGAAGGCGTCCAGGGCTCGCCGAGCGCGAGGATCATCTTCTGCATCACCGGCACGAGCTTGCGCGCCTCCACGGTCTGCGGCGATTCGTCCGCCTCGCCGAACTGATAGGAGTCCGCCGCATCCTTGAAGGTCTGGCGCTGGAGCTTGTTGAGCCGCGTGCGCAGGCCGCGCAGGACCTCGGAGCGGGTCAACGCGCGGACCTCGGCCACGGTGACCGGCAGCAGGTACTTCTTCGACGCCTCGAACCGCTGCCGCGGCAGCTTCGCGAGCTGACGAGCCGCGTCACGCGACGCGGGCGCAGCGGAGACCTCGAGCTCGAGCGAGCCCTCGCGCATCGTGCGGCGCTGAGCTCCCTGAACGAGGCCGTCCTCGGTGACCTCGAAGCTGAACGTGACGCCGGGGCGATCCTCGCGATACACGCGGAGCTCCCAGTGGCCGGGCGAGGCCGTGAGCTGATCGGGCAGCTCGAACTGCTCGGTCGTCCAGCGCCACACGTTCTGGTTCGCGAGCGCCTCGATCTGATCCGAGATCTGGACCTGCAGCAGCGCCTCGCGCTGGAACTCGCTGCGCTTGCCGCCCGCCGTGGTCATCGCCTTGCCCTCGTGCCACCACTCGGCGACGAACCCGGTGTCGCTCTCGACCGAATCCCAGTGCATCCAGCGCACGTGGCCTCCGGCGCCGGCCTTCGCGATCACCAGCTGAGGGCCTGCCGCCTGATGGAGCTCGAGAGCACGCTTGCCATCGAGCCGCGGGAGCGAGGCGGCCACGAACGTGTTGCCGGCCACGAACTGCTCGGTCGAGTCCTTGGGCCCTCTCGACCCCTTCGACCAGATCTCGAGCCGGTAGGTGCCCGGGCCCGGCACCTCGAGCCGGGCTCGACCGTGCAGCGCATCGATCACGAACGGCGTCTGCCTCACCACGCGCTCGCCGCTGGTCAGGATCGCGGTCAACGACTCGCCGGGATACGGGTGGCGCTCGATCTTGGTGGTCGCCACGATCCGGAACGCCTCGGGGCCACGACCCGCGATCCGGGTGGTGCCATCGGCGCGGGTCTCCACGCCCTTCTCGTCCAGCCCGACCGTGAGGCCCACGGCGACGGGCACCTCGGCCCGTGGCGCCCTCGGCCCCGTCGACGCGGGGACGCACGCAGAGAACACAGCGGCCGTCGCCGCGAGGATCGTGAAGTTCGCCCGTCGCATCGGGCCCGTACCTGCCATGCGGGTACGGACGGATCAACGGGAAGCTCAGTCGCACCCAAAACGTTACGCGGCACGTGAATTCAGCTCAGCCGAGGCACCGCCCAGGTGGGTTGAGCACCGCCTCTCGCGAGCACCCGCGCGATCTCGGGGTCCGCGGCGTCCTGTGAAGATCTACGGTTGCCAGGCGTCAACCCGGGTTCACGACGGGCTCGGCCAGGGGCTGCTGACGCCATGGATCACCCCCGATCATCCCTCCGGCGCGGCTGGCACGCGGCGTGGACTGACGCGGCGGATGCGCTCATTCGTTCGCTTGCTGTGTGCCGCCGGTGTCGTCGGCTCCCTCCTCGATGTGTCGGTAGCGTCGGCCGAGGTACGTGACCACCGCACGCCGTCGGCCCAGCCCGCCGTGGAGTCCGGGCCCCGCACCTATCGTCGTCGCCCCGGGCCGCGCTTCATGATGCCGCTCAAGGTCGACATCGGTGCCGCCGGCGCCAACACGACCCGTGGCTTCGCCCCGGGCATGGGCCTCGCGATCGGCATCCACTGGGCCTCCCTCAGCCCGCGCCCCACGAACACCGACGTCGGGATCGGCGTGTTCGGTGCGCTGCTGTCCGCGCCCGACGACGCCACCGGGATGAACGACCGCAACGGGGTGGCGTACGGCGGTGCGTACCTCGAGTTCGGCCACACGCTGTCGCACGGGAGCTGGTGGCGCACGTGGGCTGCGGGGCGCGGCGAGTTTCTCCAGAGCAGCGTGTTCGGCGAGGACCGCAAGGGGTTCGGCGCGGCCGGCCGGCTCAGCGTGGAGCTGTTCGCCAGTGGCGTGGGGATCGAGCCGCGCGGGCTGTTCCTCGGCACCTATTCGCTCGGGCTCTACGTCGAGGCCGGCGTGCGCGACGTGGGCTCGGACCTCGGTGCGCTTCAGATCAGCGGTGGCCTGACGTTCCGCACGCCACTGGTGTTCACGCCGTAGCGATCCGCGGTACCAGCAGGGCATGCACCGCGCCATCGAGAGCTTTGTCCAGGACGAGCTCGGGGACTGGGTCGCCATCCTGGTGTGCGGGCACGGTCAGCACGTGCGGCACAAGCCGCCGTTCTTCCCCCGGCCGTGGGTGCTCGCGGAGGACACCCGCACCGCGCGGATCGGCACCCCACTCGAGTGCGTGCGCTGCGATCGGTTCGAGCTCCCGCCGGCGTTCACCGCGTACAAGCGCACGCCGGAGTTCGAGGCATCCACGATCCCCGCCGCGCTGCGGAAAGATCACTCCACCAAGCCGGGCGTCTGGGGCGTCATCCACGTCACGGCCGGGCAGCTCCAGTACATCGTCGAGGCTCCGCTCGCGCGCGAGAGCGTCGTCGATGCCGAGCACCCCGGCATCGTGGTTCCAGAGGTGCTCCATCGCGTCAGCCCGATCGGAGAGGTCCGGTTCTTCGTCGAGTTTCATCGCCGCCCTCCCGTTTGATACGAGCACCGAGCTGGCGGCCTCGTCGGGGCTACCGCGGATGCCGCCTCCCAGGCGATCGCCCTTCCAGCGGATAGGTGACGTCCACCCTGGCGCGCAGGAACTCCTGCTCCGACACTGGAGACGCCATGGACGTCCAGCTCACTTTCAACGCCCGCCAGCAATTCGACAAGGGCGGCCCGCTGTCCGCCGCGCTCAAGCAGGCGACCACGCTGCTCGAGGCGGACGCGCTCCCACCCGGCGCCTCGCGCCTGACCAAGGAGGAGGCCATCGACGAGGGGCTCCTCGACGAGGAGGAGGTCGAGGAGGTCGAGGAGGCAGAGGAGGACGACGACGATGACGACGATGACGATGACGACGACGGCGAGATCAACATCTGGGTGATCTCGATCGGCAACACCAGCGTGTACTTCTCGCAGCCCGACGAAGACGAGCCGAAGCGCCTGATCCTACGCGCCGTGTGACGGGATCTCGAGCTCGGTCCGCACGTCCCACAGCTCGGGGAAGAACACGAGATCGAGCGCCTTGCGCAGGAACGCCACGCCGGAGCTCCCGCCCGTGCCGCGACGGAACCCGATGATCCGCTTCACGGTCGTCATGTGCCGGAACCGCCACAGCTGGAAGCGCTCCTCGACATCGACCAGCTTCTCGGCCATGTCGTACTCGCTCCAGTAGCGCACGGTGTCCTGATAGATCGTCCGGAACACGGCGACCACCGCATCGCTCCGCTCGTAGGCCAGAGAGAAATCGCGGTCGAGGCGATCGGCGGGGATCGGGAGCCCGCGGCGCGCGAGGTACCGCAGGTACTCGTCGTACAGCGACGGCTGCTTGAGCCGGGCCTCCAGCATGGCATGCAGCTCGGGGGTGCCGCGGTGCGGCTTGAGGCTGTTGGCGTCCTTGTTCCCGAGGGCGAACTCGATCGCACGGTACTGGTAGGACTGAAATCCGCTCGCCGGCCCGAGCGCCTCTCGGAACCCGAGGTACTCGCTCGGCGTCATGGTCTCGAGCACGCTCCACTGCTCGAACAGCATCCGCTGGATCTGCGCCACTCGCGCGAGGATCTTGAAGCACGGGCCGAGCTTGTCGTCGCGCACGCACGCGATCGCGGCATCGAGCTCGTGGAGCATCAGCTTCATCCACAGCTCCGAGGTCTGGTGCTGGATGATGAACAGCATCTCGTCGTGGTGGCCGTGCTTGGAGCGCGGCTGCTGCGCCGACAGCAGCTGATCGAGGCACAGGTAGTCGCCATAGGTCTTCTCGCGCTGGAGATCGACGTGGATGCCCGGCTCGAGCTCACGGGTGTTCATGGGGCGAACCGTGCCCCTGCGCCCGCCCCGAGTAAACCGATTTCGCGACTCAGCGCGTGTCACCTCGCGCGGATCCGGTTCCCTCCGGCGCCCTTCTCGGCCATGGTAGCGCCGTGGCCCAGACCCCTTACGAGATCCTCGGTGTCCCCAAGACCGCGGATGCCGACACGATCCGCAAGGCCTACCGCAAGCTGGCGCGCAAGCACCACCCCGACGTCAACCCCGGCGACGCGAAGGCCGAGGAGACCTTCAAGGGCATCTCCGCGGCGTACGAGGTGCTCGGCGATGACAAGAAGCGCGCGGCGTACGACGAGTTCGGGGACGCCTCCCTCGCGGGAGGGTTCGATCCCGCGAAGGCCCGCTCGTACCAGCAGTGGCAAGACACTCGCCAGCAGCGCGCCTCGCGGTTCGACGGTGGTCCGTCGGAGTTCGACTTCGCCGATCTGTTCGGCCGCGCACGCGGTCCGGCGCGCGGGCAGGATCTGCAGGCCACCGTGCAGATGGAGCTGCGCCAGGCGGTGGAGGGCGCCGAGATCTCGCTCGACCTTCCCGGGCAAGGCGTGGTCCGGGTGCGGATTCCACCCGGCGCAGACACCGGCTCGGTGATCCGGCTCGCCGGCAAAGGTGCGCCTGGCGCGCGCGGCGGCCCGCCCGGCGATCTCCTGATCGAGACCCACGTGCGCCCGCATGCGTTCCTCCGCCGCGATGGCCTCGATCTCTCGTTGACGCTGCCGGTGACCCTCGACGAGATCTACAATGGCGCCAGCATCGAGGTGCCCACGTTCGACGGCCCGGTGATGCTCAAGATCCCGCCCCGCTCGCAGAACGGCGCGAAGCTCCGCCTCCGCGGCAAGGGCATCCAGCGCAAGGACACCCGCGGGGATCTGTTCGCGGTGCTCGAGGTCCGGCTGCCCGATCGCGCCGATGACGCCCTCGCCGCGGCCCTGCGCGCGAGCACCGAGGCGTACACCGCACCGGTTCGCCAGGAGCTCGCGCTATGACCACCTCGCGCTTCACGTACCAGCACCTCGTCGAGCTCGTCGATGGAGACCACGAGCTGATCGCGCGCCTGATCGAGGAGGGCGAGATCGTTCAGCGCGAGGGCGATGTGGCGATCGTCGATGTCGATCGCGTGCTGATCGCGCGCACGCTGCTGCGCGAGCTCGATGTGGACTGGCCCGGTGTCGAGGTCGTGCTCCGGCTGCTCGCCGAGCTCGCCGAGGCCCGCCGCAAGATCGCCGAGCTAGAGGCCGCGGATCATCCCGCGGTCTGAGCCACGCCCCGCATCACGCGTGCGCACGTGAGCGTATCGCTCGCGCTGCGGTCTCAGTCTTTGTCGTCGCGCCCGGCAGCCTCGCGCAGCTTGTCCTTCTTGCTCTTGCGCCGGCCCTTGATGCCGCCCGTGGCCTGCACCGTGGCCTGCACCGGAGTCGCAGCCTGCGTGGGCTCGAACCCGGCGATGCGCTCGCGCACGAGGAAGTGCTGGTGCCGCTTCTCGATCAGCGCGAAGTGCGCCTTCATGTCGGGCGTGATGAAGCTGATCGCCACGCCGCTCTCGCCCGCGCGCCCCGTGCGGCCGATCCGGTGCACGTAGTCGTTCGGAGAGCGCGGGAGATCGTAGTTGACCACGGCAGGGAGCCCCGTGATGTCGAGCCCGCGCGACGCGAGATCGGTGGCCACCAGCACGTGCACGCTCGACGAGCGGAACAGATCGAGCGCCCGGGTGCGCGCGCCCTGGCTGAGCTTGCCGTGCAGCGCGATCGCATTGATCCCTGCGCTCTGGAGCTTCGCCGAGACGTGCTCCGTGGCGTGCGTGGTGGCCACGAACACCAGCACGCGCTCCCAGTCATGGTGCTCGAGGAGGTGGCGCAACAGCTGCGTTCGCCGCGGCGCATCCACCTCGATCGCGCGCTGCTGGATCGCCGGCACCTCCGTGGGCGTCTCCGTGACGTCGATCCGCACCGGCTCGCGTAGTAGCTGTTCGGCGAGCCGCGACACCGCTGGCGAGAACGTCGCGGAGAACAGCAGCGTCTGGCGCGCGGCAGGGAGCAGCGCCACGATCCGCCCGAGTTCGTCGGCGAAGCCGGTGTCGAGCAGCCGATCGGCCTCGTCCAGCACGAGCTGCGACACCGCGCCGAGCGAGAGCGCGTTGTTGGCCACCAGATCGAGGAGGCGCCCCGGCGTGGCCACCACGATGTCGGCGCCACCGCGCAGCTCCATCATCTGCGGATTGATCGACACCCCGCCGAGCACGACGACCGTCTTCGGGCGCTGCCGGAGATGGCGGCGGAACCCGGCGATCTCGTCCGTGGTCTGCTTCGCGAGCTCCCGCGTGGGGACCAGGATCAGCGCCTGGACGCGGCGCGGAACCACGAGCTCGCGCCGGGACAGGGCCTCGAGGATCGGCAGCACGAACGCGGCGGTCTTGCCCGAGCCCGTACTCGCCCGCGCCCACACATCGCGGTGGCGCAGCACCTCGGGGATCACCGCCTGCTGGACCGCGGTCGGGTCCTGGTAGCCGCGCTCGACCACGGCCCGGAGCAACGGCTCGGAGAGCCCGAGGGACTGAAACGACACGGCCGCACTCTACTCCCCGTTCGTCACACCGAATGCCCCGCTTGGTTGATGCTTTGTGGCCCTTCCTGTGGTCTACGTGCGCTTCCATGTCGAACGAGCGCACCCGGGACCGTGGAAACCTGTTCGAGAACGCGGACAAGAAGAAGCCCAGCCAGCCTGACTTCCAGGGTGACTGCACCATCGATGGCACCGCGTACGAGATCCGCGGATACCGCCGCGAAGATCAGCTGACCATCAACCTGGCCCCGCCGCGCGGCGATCGAAACACCTACCCGCCCGACGTGTTCAAGGGCGCGCTCGAGGCCGTCCCGGCGAAGAAGCACCGCGCGAAGGATCCGAGCGCAGCGCCCACGCCCGCGTGGCTCGGCACGATCGAGAGCGAAGACGCCGCGTACAAGATCAGCGCCTTCGAGAAGCAGGGCAAGAGCGGCCTCTACTTCACGCTCAGCTTCGAGAAGACCGAGAAGGCGCCGAAGAAGCAGGCGTCCGACGAAGACTACGATTACAGCTCGCCCGAGAGCTGATCGCGAGAACCGAGGCGTGGCTCACGTGCCGGACTGTCGCGGCTCGCAGGGTCGTGGCGTGCGGCTCTAGACCGCAGCGACGAATCAGCCCACGGAAAGGGGCTCTCTTGCAGCGCGCTCGCGAGGTCCTTGTGTTGATCGGACAGTTCCATCACCATGCGCCTCACAAGAATCCTCGCGTCGAGTGACTCTTCGCAGCTCCGCGATGGCACGCCTCAGCACCACCTTCAACGACCCGTTGCTCGACGCTACGTTCCGGACCTGCTCGACGCGCCCGAACGTCGCGGTCGTTGCTAGCGCACCTCGCCCGACCCACGTTCGAGCTGGTGCCTCCTACTGGGGTCTCGTTGCTGTGGCGACGGCGATCGCGGTGCAACGCGGCACGCAACTGCTACCGTCGTTCGGCATGGTTTGGCGGCCACCACGGCACATAGAGGCGTCGCCCGCGGTATGACCGAAGACGCCGACGAACTACGTCGATCGCGAAGATTCACTAGCATCGTACTCGCGGTCGTCGTGCTCGGAATGCTCGGTACGAGCGCGCTCGCGGTGTTCGTAGATCCGCTCAACACGTTTGGCACCGGCCGGATCCCGTCCATTCTCACCGGCGAGCGCGACGAGAAGCCGGCAGCGTTCCTGGCGCTCGAGCCACCACCGCAGGCGATCGTACTCGGCTCCTCTCGGATCATGAAGATCCGGCCGTCATGTCTCGCCGAGCTCACCGGCTTACCCGCGTACAACTTCGGTCTCAGCGACGCCTTGATCGAGGACATGTCCGCGGTCCTGAAGTTCATCCAGGCGAAGGGCCGCGCTCCGCTGCGCGTGATCTTGATCGGACTCGACGCGCGGACATTCGACGACCACGCGGAGGTCGATCCGCGACTCTTGTCGTCTGCAGTGCTCGGCGGGTACCTCGATCAGACGACCGGATTGTCGTGGAGGACCGTGACTCGGGCGTTGTTCGGCAAGCAGGGGCTGCGCTACGGGCTGATCTCGCTCTACTTCCATCTGCGCCCTCACGCGCGGCCACCGCAGAAAGCCCATTTCGAGCCGGATGGTGTCGTCGCCTTCGATCAATGGGATCCGGCCCTGGCCGCAGGAACGCTCGACTCGCCAGGCATGCTCGCGCGCAACGTCGAGCGCTTCCGAGGCCCGCTGTCCTCTGCGCGATTCAGCGCGCTGTCGCCGACGCGACTCGCCCTGTTTCGGTCGCTCGTCACCGCGGCCCACAACAGCGGCACGGTGATCCACGTGTTCCTGCCGCCCCTTCAGCCCGCGATCGAGGAGGTCTTGGCGAGTCGCCCGATCGCACGGCGCACTGAAGAGCTCGCGCTCGAGATGCGCGCCCTCGAGCGCGCCGGATTGATCGTCTATCATCCCATCACGAAGGTCGAGGACTTCGGCGGAGACCCCGACGGTTACTACGACGGGATCCACATGACCGACGTCAACTCGCGTCGGCTGCTGCTTTGGCTGTTCCAACGCGACCACGGGTGCGGGATCTAGGCCGTGTTGTTCACCTCCTACGAGTTCATCCTCGTCCTGCTCCCGCTTGCGCTCGTCCTGGTGCTAGGAGTCTCGGCGCTTGGAAAGTGGACACTCGCCAAGGTCGCTCTGTTCGGGGTCTCGCTCGTCTTCTACGCATGGTGGAACCCGCCGTACCTGGCGTTCCTGCTCGCGATACTCACGTTCAACTACGCCGTTGGTAGCTGGCTGATCCAAACCCGCCTCGATGCCGCACTCGCGCGCCGGCGCACGTGGATGCTCGGCTTCGGCGTGGCGGCCAACATCGCCACGCTCGTCTACTTCAAGTACACGAACTTCTTCGCTGCGGAGCTCGGCTTCGCGCTCGCACCGATCGTGATGCCGCTCGGCATCTCCTTCATCGTGTTCCAGAAGATCGCGTTTCTCGTCGACGCGTATGGCAGCGACATCAAGCGGCTCAGCTCCCTCGACTACGGTGTGTTCGTCACATTCTTCCCGCAATTGATCTCGGGGCCCATCGTGCACCACCGCGAGATCATCCCGCAGCTCGAGTCACGCGATAGCCTTCGGTACGCGGCGCGCGTGATGCCGATCGCGATCTCGTTCTTCGTGTTCGGCGCGTTCAAGAAGCTCGTGATCGCGGACTCCCTGTCGGCGAATGTCGGCACCGCATTCGACAGCGCTGGCGGCGGACTCCATCTCGGGTTCTTCGGCGCGTGGACGTCGGCGCTCGGGTACACGTTCCAGGTCTACTTCGACTTCTCGGGGTACTCCGACATCGCGATCGGCCTCGGCTTGATGTTCGGCGTACGGCTGCCATACAACTTCAACTCGCCCTTCAAGGCGACCGGACCGATCGACTACTGGCGACGCTGGCACATCACGCTGACGCGCTTCCTCACGGCCTACGTCTACAACCCACTCGCCGTACGAGCAACGCGCTACCGCATGGCGCGGCGGAAGAAGATCCGGGTCGGCGGCGTGATGACGGTCGGAGCATTCGTCAGCTTGCTCGCGCTCCCAACGTTGTTCACGATGTTCATCGCAGGCGCGTGGCACGGCGCCGGCTACCAGTTCATCGTGTTCGGACTCATCCACGGCGTGTACCTCGTCGCGAACCATGGCTGGCGGAACCTGCGCGCACCACGCGATGAGGAGGAGGACGCACCGATTCCACGGCATCGGATCGTCATCAGTCGCGCGGCCATGTTCCTCGGTGCGGTGATCGCAATCCCGTTCTTTCGCGCGGATACCGTGCACACCGGCGCGCGCTTCACGACCAGCATGTTCGGCCTCGACGGCTTCGATGCCCACGCTCTCCCAGATCTGCGATTCGTGGCGATCCTGGTCGGGTGCTTGCTCGCCACGCAGCTGCTTCCAAACACCCAGGAGATCCTGGGTGAACGCCTCGAGCGGGTGGCAAAGCCTCTCGAGAAGTATCCAGGTGAGGCCCTCCCATCGGCGTACAGCTGGTCGTGGCCGCGCGTCAGCTGGAAGCCGACGGTGGTGTTGGCGCTGCTCATTGGCATCGTGGGTTGGTGGGTGGTCGCCAACATGGGGGAGACCACCGAGTTCCTCTACTTCCAGTTCTGACCGTCCCAGATGTAGACCCGGCTGCGTCATGACCTTGAACGAGCTGATCGCCCAGGTCCTTAGGGACAAGCCGGCAAACATTACTGATGGGACAAGTCGTGCGACGCATCGTCGCTGGGACAGCTTCGCGCACGTCGAGATCGTGGTGCAGCTCGAAGAAGCCTACGCGGTGAAGTTCACGAACAGCGAGATCGAGACGATGACGTCGGTGCCCGAGATCCGCACCGCTCTCGCGAGCAAGGGCGTCGCAGTGTGATCGGATGGCGCCCCTGACGCTCGCGGCGGTGTTCCTCGCTTCGGTCCGCACTTCGCCCGATCGGATCGCGCTCGAGGTCGCCGGTGTGTCGCGAACGTATCGTGAGCTCGCCGGGCTAGCCCGGCGGATCGCGAAGCTCCTGGTGAGCGTCGACCGGCCCGCGCCGGCGCTCGGCGCGGTGTTCGCCGCGCGCTCCGAGGTCGCATTTGCCGGCGTGCTCGGCACGCTGATCTCGGGAGCTGGCTACGTGCCGCTCAATCCAAAGTTCCCGCCGCTGCGCACCGCTCATATGCTGAGCGTATCGGGGAGCCCGACGCTCGTCGTCGGCGCGGAGTGCGTGACTCTCCTCGATGGAGTCCTCGCACACGTAACGCGCGATCTCGTGATTGTCCTCCCCACCGTCGACGATGTCGGCGAGCTCGCAGCGAGGTTTCCATCACATCGGTTTCTTGGGCGCACGGATGTCGAGGCCGCAGCTCCGCTCGCGGATACGCCTGCTGTCGATCCGGCGGAGATCGCCTACCTACTGTTCACGTCGGGATCCACAGGCCTTCCGAAGGGCGTGATGGTCTCGCATGCAAACGTACTGCCGTTTCTCGATGCGATGTGGGCTCGCTACGCGATCACCGCGGAGGATCGGTTCTCGCAGACCTTCGATCTGACCTTCGATCTATCCGTGTTCGATCTGTTCGTGTCCTGGGGGCGCGGCGCGAGCTTGCACTGTGTGCCCGTGGAGAGCTTGATGTCGCCCGACGACTTCATTCGCGACCATGCGCTCACCGTGTGGTTCAGCGTTCCAACAATGGGGATGATGATGCGCAATCTCCGAAGGCTGACGCCCGGCGCATTTCCATCGCTACGGTGGAGCCTGTTCTGCGGTGAGCGCTTGCCGACCGCAGTCGCGGTGTCATGGCAGGCCGCGGCACCGGCGTCGATCGTTGAGAACCTCTATGGTCCAACCGAAGCCACGATCGCGTGCACGCTGTATCGATGGCGGTCGGACTCGCTCGCCGAGAGCGTCGACGGCACGGTTCCGATCGGCACTCCTTACCCGAGCATGGTGATCGCGATCGTCGACGACGAGCTGCGATCACTCGGTCCCGAGAACAAGGGCGAGCTCTGCGTCAAGGGTCCACAGGTTGCGCTCGGCTACTGGCAGGACGAGGCGAAGACCCGAGAGCGCTTCGTGGCGATGCCGTGGGACGTGGGGCCCGACAACCGCTGGTACCGCACCGGCGACATTGCATACGCGAATGCCGCGGGAGCGCTGATCCACTGCGGTCGCAACGACGATCAGGTCAAGCTCCGCGGGTTCCGGATCGAGCTCTCGGAAGTCGAACACGTCATCCGGCAGACGGCGAATACCACGTTCGCCGTGGTGCTGCCGTATCCATCGAATCAGCACGGGCTGCTCGGGCTGACCGCCGTCGTCGCCGGATCGTCGGTCACCGCCGACGAGATCCTCGATGGATCGAAGACTATGCTCCCCGACTACATGGTCCCGGGACGTGTCGTGTTCGTCGAGGTGATGCCGCTCAACGCGAACGGGAAGATCGACAAGCCCGCACTGCTCGCGAAGCTGCGCGCCGATGACGAGACATGAAGCTCGCGATCCCCACGACCCACCTCGACGCATATCTCGCGCTCGAGTACCTCGCCTCCGAGCCGTACACACGGTTCGTGTTCGAGACGCCCGAGCAGGCGCAGGCGATTGCCCGCTTCTACGTCGAGAGCAGGGTTGGAGAAATCGCGGAGCCTCTCGGTTCGATCGCGTTCGACGATGACGACCAACCACTCGGAATGATCGCGTTCGCGAGCGGCGACGATCTCAAGCAAGCGCGGATGGCCGCCGCGATGGCGCTCGTCCGCGGCAGAAGGATCGATCCACGCGGTCCCGTGCGCGACCGCATGCTCCTAGCCGGCGACACGTTGATCGACGTCCAGTCCGACGACCTCTACCTGAGTCGGATCAGTGTGATGGAGACCGCGCGCGAACGTGGGCTTGCCTCCAGGCTGCTGGCCCGGTACGAGGAGGCGGCGCGGGCGCGGGGCCTTCGGCGCCTCGCTCTCGAGGTTTCACCAATCCACGCCGCCGCGGTTCGCCTCTACGAGCGCCATGGCTTCGCGCAGGCGGGCATGCAGCGAGTCACGGATCCCGAGTCGGGGCGTGAGTTGACCTATCTTCACCTATTCAAGACGTTGTAGCCGTTGTCCCCCTCGCCGACGTTGGGGGCGTAGCATAACGACGAAGCACGGGTCGGCGTCGCGAGATCGATGACTGCGACCGAGCTCGCACCTGCCGTCTTGAACGCCGTCGCCTGGACGAGCTCGGGCGCCAGGCCGACCGTCGCGTCGCCGGCGGCGCTGTCACCCGCCCCATCGAGTGCCGCGGCGTCCCGCGTCCCTCCAAACTCGAGCCTGCCACAGGCGGCCAGCCCGAGCAGGAGGAAGAGAACCACGGTCCACCGCATCCAGGAGGAGCATACCTCGCGGCCCCGGCCGGAACGCGCGGGCCACGTGTTCTGGATCACGCGAGGGCAAGCCGGCACCCGGCGCGGCGACTGGGGTACGTTCGCCACCATGACGACCGGGTTCCCCAAGACCTTGCTGTTCGCTCTCTCGTTTTCTGCTTGTGCGAGCGGCACGCCCAACGACCCTGTTCCTGGCCCGCAAGGCGAGATGGGCGCGATGGGTACGCCGGGCTCGCCGGGCTCGATGGGTACCGCGGGCGCTGCAGGGCAAGCATGTTGGGATCTCAACGGGAACCGTAGCTGCGACCCGGCCACCGAGGACACCAACGACGACCTCGTCTGCGATGTCGGCGACTGTATGGGTACGCAGGGTCCGGCCGGCACCACCGGTCAGCTCGGAGCATCTGGATTCGGGACGTCGTCGCTGACCGTGACCCCGGCGACCGCGTTCACGCTGATCCCAGGCCTCACCGCTACCGTCAGCGTGCCGGCGAACGCCGTCGTCCAGATCTCGACCGATGGCGCGCTCGCGACCACGTCGACCGCCACCACCGGGTTCTCGACGGTCGACGTCGCGATCCAGATCGATGGCAACCTGCTCGCCAACGGCGGCTATCGCCGCGTGATCGCCGCGAACACGACTGGACTCACCGGGGCGTTCGCCGCATGGAACCTCACCAGCCTCGCCACGCTCGCGCCGGGCTCCCATACGATCACGGTCGTCGCGGCGGGCGTCGGTCAGGGCTCCGACGCCACGGTCAGCGGCAGCAACACCTCGGTGAACCAAGGCACGCTGAACGTCGTGGTGCTCAAGCTGTAACGCTCCTGGTCGGAGCGGACAGCGAGCGCCGTCGAAAAGCTCGACCTTTGAGCACCGCGAGTTCCTCGGCCCCGCGCCGCGTGGCCGCGGCCGCGACGGTCCGGTAGAGCTCCTCGAAGTTCACCATGCCGTCGGCCGTGAACGCGCGCCCCCCCCGGGGCCGCGATGTCGATCCCCACGCGCCAACCACTCTGTCTCACGCGCCGGGCTTGTCGCGGCGCTCGGGGTAGTGGCGGTGGGGCTCGTACCCAGTGTCGTTTCCGAATTGGTTCCAGTGGTGAAGGTAGGCGGCATCTCGCTCGCGCCAGACGCGGAGCACCTCATCCGGATCTCGGAGCTTCGGCTGTTCCGTCGGCCCATCAGAGAAGTCGGGCTCGATCAGCGTGCACGGGCCTTCGAGATCTGGCTTGCCGCGCGCGCCGCCGAAACGGCAGTGGTCGAAGGTCGTGTTGTTGAATCGCAGGCCGTCGATGTTCGCGCCCCGGAAATCGCAGCGCACGAAGCGCGTGCCTGGGCAGCGCGCGTAGTCCCAGCTGAGCCTTGTTCGGCTCAGATCGGCTCGCGAGAAGTCGCAGTCGACGAACGTGGCCTCGTCGAAGCGCGAATCGATGAGTGTCGCTGCGACAAAGCTCACGTCCGAGACCTTGGCTCTCCTCCAGATCGAGGTCTCGAGCCACGCACCCAGCCAGTCGCCACCGCGAATTCGCGCATCCTCGAAGTGCGAGCTGGCGAGGGTCGCTCCACGGAAGCCGCAGTTCTCGATCAAGGCGCGCTTCCAGTTCGACAGTTGGAGCAACGCTCCGTCGAACGTGCAGCCGAGAACCTCGACATCATCGAGAGATCGGCCCCAGCCCCAGAGAAATCGACGCGCTCGAACCGGGCACCCCTCAGACCGCGGAGGTCAGCCCCCTTGGAGCTCCTCGTCGACCATGACGATCCGTCCATCGCCAGTCATCCCGCGCTCGTACCACTCGTGATGGCCCCGCAACCTGGGCTTGATGGTCACCCTCCAAGGGCTCTCGCGTTTGGCCGTTGTCCTCACGAGTTCCACCTTGGCTGAGGGGCTCTCTTGGAAGCCATTTCAAACGCCTGGTTTCAGGCGCTCGGGGTAGTGGCGGTGCGGCTCGTAGCCGGCATCGTCCGCAAACAGGTTCCAGTGCCGCAGGTACGCAGCGTCGTGCTCGCGCCAGACCCGAAGAACTTCATCGGGATCACGCAGGCCGGGGACGCCGGACACACTCTCCCATTCTGCTATCCCGTTGGAGAAGTCGGGCGCGATCAGCGTGCAGGAGCCTTCGAGATCGGGCTTGCCGCGCACGCTCCCGAATCGGCAGTGGTCGAACGTGGTGTTGTTGAATCGAAGGCCGTCGATGTTGGCGTTACGGAAGTCGCAACGCTCGAAGCGAGTACCCGGGCAACGTGCCGAGTCCATGCTGAACTCTCCCCGGCTGAGGTCGGCGCGAGAGAAGTCGCAGTCGACGAAGGTGGCCCCGTCAAAGCGAGAATCCACGAGCGTTGCCGCCACGAAACTCACGCGAGAGACTGTCGCGCGCGTCCATACGGAATGTTCGAGCCATGCTCCAAGCCAGTCGCAGTCGTCGATTCGAGCATCCTCGAAATTGGCCCCATACGCCGTAGCTCCGCGGAACCGACACTTCTCGAGCTTCGCGCGCCGCCACGTAGATCCCTGAAGCAATGCCTCATCAAATCCGCAGTCGATCGCTTCGAGGTCATCGAGCATCTGCACACCTGCGCCGGAAAAGTCGACGCGCTCGAATCGAGCGCCTTGAACGCTTCGCAGGTCTGCGCCTTGAATGTCTTCGTCCGCAATCACCAGGCGACCAGTGCCGGTGCGGCCCTGCCGGTAGTACCACTCGAGATGATCTCGCAGCTTGGGACCGATGGTGACGCGCCACAGGCTCTCGCGCTTCTTCGTCTTCACTGCTTGCCTCCGCTCGCGTGGTTCGACCGATCGTGACCGTCACCCGTGATCAGGTGTCTGTGATAGGCGTCCTCGACGCGCTGGATGTACTCGACCGAGAATCGGCTGCGTGTTTCGCTGTCCAGATCCTTGAAGTAGATCCGCTTTCCATCGATGACGAGCGGCTTACCATTGGCGCGGAATTCGCCAATCATGTCGCTGGCCCTCTGGTAGTCCGCTTCACGAATCGTCCCCATCACACCCTCCATCGGTACCGAGCACCGTGCGAACGCCGTAGTAGAGGTTCAGCAGCAACGGGTGCTCGCTGATGTTCTTGATCGATCCGGTCGTAACGTTGCTGCCGATGTTCGCTTCGACGATCACACCGAGCTTCGCCATGCGCTGCACCTGCTCGGCCTTGGCATGGGTCGCATGGCCGAAGCGGATGATCACGCCATCCTTGTCGCCCCGCCCCGCCGAGTACCCCATCTTCTCGAGCGCGGTGATCAACGTCTCCAGGTTCTGATGCGCGAGCTTCTCGTGCGCCTGTCCGTTGCCCTCGTTGTACCCCTCGCCGACGTGGGGGCGTAACACTAGCGGACGGCCGCGCTCGGCGGCGGCGGCCGCCACGGTCCGGTAGAGCTCCTCGAAGTTCGCCATGCCGTCAGCCGTGAACGCGTGCTTCTCCGGGGCCGCGATGTCGATCCCGATCACGTCGCCGCGAGCGAGCCCGACCTGAACTCACGTGCTGGACTTGTCGCGGCGCTCGGGGTAGTGGCGGTGCGGCTCGTAGCCGGTGTCGTTTCCGAACTGGTTCCAGTGGTGAAGGTACGCGGCATCGCGCTCGCGCCAGACCCGGAGCACCTCGTCCGGATCTCGGAGCTTCGGTTGTTCCTTTGGCCCGTCGGAGAAGTCTGGCTCGATCAACGTGCATGGGCCTTCGAGGTCGGGCTTTCCGCGCACGCCGCCGAACCAGCAGTGGTCGAACGTCGTGTTGTTGAATCGCAGGCCGTCGATGTTCGCGCCCCGGAAGGTGCAGCGCACGAAGCGCGTACCCACGCAGCGTGCCGAATCTGCGCCAAGCTCCAAACGGCTGAGATCGGCGCGAGAAAAATCACAGTCAACAAATGTCGCGTCATCAAAATGGGAGTCGACGAACGACGCAGCTATGAAGCTCACGTTCGACACCCTCGCGCGTGTCCACCCAGACCAGTCGAGCCACGCTCCAAGCCAATCCCCGCCTTCGATCTGGGCATCGGCGAAACTTGAATGTAGAATCGTGGCCCCGCGGAACCGGCAGTCTTCGATCTTGGCTCGCTTCCACGTCGAGATCTGCAACCATGCACTGTCGAACGTACAGTCGACCAACTCGATATCATCGAGAAGGTCGATGCCCGCGCCCGAGAAGTCGACACGCTCGAACCGGGCGCCCCGCAGACCGCGGAGGTCTGCGCCTCGGAGATTTTCATCCACCATGACGATCCGTCCATCGCCGATCATCCCGCGCCGATACCACTCGTGATGGTCCCGCAGCCTCGGTTTGATCGTCGCCCTCCAATAGCTTTCGTATTTGGCGTTTGACGTCACGACGCTCCCTTCCTCTTCTGCGATGCATCGTGCGCATCGCCGATAACCGCAGTCTTGTGGTAGGCATCCTCGACAGCCTTGATGTAGTCGACGGAGAACCGACTGCGTGTTTCACGGTCCAGGTCGACGAAATGGATCTGCTTTCCATCAATAGTGAGAGGTGCGTTCCTGACCCGGAATCCGTCGATGATCTCCTGAGCCTTCGTGTAGTCGTCTGCTCGCTCCGTCCCCATCACTCCACCTCCATCGGTACCGAGCACCGTGCGCACGCCGTAGTAGAGATTCAGCAGCAACGGGTGCTCGCTGATGTTCTTGATCGATCCGGTCGTAACGTTGCTGCCGATGTTCGCTTCCACGATCACCCCGAGCTTCGCCATGCGCTGCACCTGCTCGGCCTTGGCATGGGTCGCATGGCCGAAGCGGATGATCACGCCATCCTTGTCGGCCCGCGCCGCCGAGTACCCCATCTTCTCGAGCGCGGTGATCAGCGTCTCCAGGTTCTGATGCGCGAGCTTCTCGTGCGCCTGCCCGTTGCCCTCGTTGTAACCCTCGCCGACGTGGGGGCGTAGCACCAGCGCACGACCGCGCTCGGCGGCCGCGGCCGCGACGGTTCGGTAGAGCTCCTCGAAGTTCGCCATGCCGTCAGCCGTGAACGCGTGCTTCTCCGGGGCCGCGATGTCGATCCCGATCACGTCGCCGCGCTTGAGGATGTTCGCCAGCTTGACCTTCGCGGCGGCCGCAGCCTCCGGCGTGACCTTGCCGGCGAGCGTCGTGGTCGGGACCATCGCGAGAAACCGGACGTCGACGTCCTTGCCGTTGGCGGCGGCTTCGCGATGGAGGTCGTGCATCATGTCCTCGGGAAACTTCTCGTCGAGCTTGTCGAGACCGACGGATTGCTCCGAGTAGCCGATCCCTTGTTTGGCGAGCTCTCCGATCGTATCGCGGGTGTAGTTCCGGTAGGGGCCGCCGTTCGGATCAATCAGTGCCTCGACGATCACCTGCCGGATCTTGTAGGTGTGGTCGAAGGCGGTCTCCTCGCCAGCCGCGAGCATCTTGTCGATGCCTTCCGCCGCTTCCAGGGCGAGCTGCTCCTTGGGCGCACCCGCGGCTCGATGCGCCTCGAGTGCGGCGTGCGTGATCTTGGCGACCTCCCACGCGTGCTTGGCCTTGTCCTTCGCCTTCGAATCCGCGAGGAGACCGTGGATCTTCTCGAACGCCACGACCGCGTCTCCACCCCCGAGCTTCCCGACGAAGTAGCCAACCTCGAGCACGCCCATCATGTGGGTGTGCAGGTCGGGCCCCGCGTGACCCGAGGCGCGTGCCGCCGGTGCAGGCTTCGGAGCTGCGGTTGCGTGCTCGCCGGCGGGCGACTTCGCGTGCTCGCCGGCAGGAGGCTTCGCGTGTTCGCCCGCCTTCGCCGCCTCCTTGACGTGCACCGCGACGATCCGCTGGCCGACGTGGAGGTGCCACGTGTTCGTGCTGCCGTCCCACACGGGAGTCATCGGCAGGCCACTGTCGGTCACCGCCTTGAACGCCTTGGACACCGTTGCCCAATCGCCCTCGTAGACCTGGCCATCGACGACCGGCGACAGTCCGGCGAGCTGGAGTGGCACGTCGAGGAACCGCGCGTCGGTCGCGCCGAGCGCCGCCGCGTTGGCCGTCCTCGCCTTGTCGTTCGCCGGCAGATCGGCATACGCCCCGCGCTCGGCGACCAGGAGTTCGTGCTCATCGGCGATCAGCGCAAGCGCCTCCGCACGATCGGGCGCCGCGTTCGCCTTCGCGCGGCGAGACAGATCGAGCGCGCGGTCTCGCAGCTTCGTCAGGTGCTCACTGGCGTGCTCGCGTGCGGCCTGCTCCAGGCGGGCGTGAGCTTCGGCGGAGCGACGGCCGACGATCCTTCCCGCGGTGATCGACAACCCCTGGGTCACGATCTCCTCGGTCGACGCCGCGTCGAGCTCGCCGCCATGGGTGACCATCCGGGCTGCCCGGCTCGCGGCGATGCTGACGCCGCTCTCGATCGCGACGTGGGCCAGGTGTGCGCCGCCGCTGATCGCACGGCGCGCGAGCGTCTTGACCTCGGTCTCGACGGCCGAGCTCCCCGCGAACAGACCTGCGAACGGCCGCATCGCCGCTTCGGTGAGCAGCATCGCCAGGGCATTCTCGGCGACGTCGCGAAGCCCGACGTCGGCCCCGGTGGCGGCCTGACCGCCCACAGCGAGCGTTGCTTGCGCGGCGGTCTCGGCGAGCTTGAACGCCAGCCCCGCGCCGCGCAGCTCGGACATCAGCTGATAGCCCTCGAGGAGGCCGCGCGCTCCAGACACCAGCGCGGTGCCGGCTTGCATCGTGACCACCATGATCCCGAGCTGGAGCAGGAAGTCGTTGACCTTGTTCTTGAACCGCTGGTCGGTGATCTGCGTCTTCGCCCACTCGAAGTAGGCGCCCACCTCGTTGCGCTTGCCGAACGCGTCGATCTGCGTGCGCACGGTCTCGAGGCCGCGCTGCTTGCGCGCTGCACGCAGGCGCGCGACCGAGGTGCCATGGGAGCTCGCGCCGAACGTCACCTCGCCCGCAGCGGTCAGCTCACCGAGCCAAGTGGCGGCGGAGCGGCGAAGCTGGTCACCGAGCGCGTGAACCGTGGGCAGCCCACCCTCGAAGCGCTTGGTCGCGAGACCCGTCTCGGTCGCCTGCGCTTCGAGATCCAGGACCTTGGCCTCGAGAGAGTGGATGTGTGCGCGCATCGCCACCGTATCGGCATCCGCGACGAGATCATCGAGCTGGTCCGGATCGACGTCCGACGTCCGCGCGGCAGAGAGCCGGAGGTTCGCGGCGTGCGCGGCGACACGCTCCATGCCGAGCGTGGTGTCATCCGAACCGACCGCGGCCTGGCCGAGCTGGGTCTCGTCGGCACGCTGCCCCTCGACGGCACCCGCGGCAGCGCGGACGTGATCCTCGGCGAGCGCGAGCGGGAGCATGTTCCACTGGTGACGCGCGTCGGCGAGCGCAACCGCACCCTGGCCGAGCAGGTGCGCGACCGAGGCGGCGTGCGCATACGCATCGACCACGGCGGCGACGGGGCCCACGCCCGGAGAGGCGTGCTTGCCATGATCGACGAGCAGCCTGCCCAGCTCCGAGCTGGCGGCGTGGAGCAGGCGCTCCTGGCCGGCGAGGACCGCGGTCCAACGCGCGGCCTTTCGGGGATCGCTCGAGAGCTCCGCGGCGCGGCGGCCAACGAACGCCTCGGCAGCCCACAATGCGTTGGGGCTGTGCCACGGCGCCACGACCGCACGCAGGAAGGTCAGCTGCAGCCGGATCCGGTCGATCGAATCGCCGGCGGACGGATCATGCGCATTCGCGTGCGGGGCCTGCGCCAGCGCCGCCTCTTCCGTGAGCGGGCTGGTCGCGAGCGCATCGGGCGACGCAGCCGGCTGCGCACCACGGCGCAGCTGATCGCGAACCTCGGCAGGCGCGTTGTCGACCGCAGCGCGAATCTGGCTCGCACGAGCGAGCGGGATTTCGAAGTAGGGAAATGCGCCGGTGATCTGCGACGCATCCTGGGACCCATTCGGCGTCTCGCGATCGTCGAGCGGTGTACGCGCCACATCCTCGGCAGTCGCGCGGGCGGGTGAGGTGACCTCGATCCAGCGCCACAGCGCCGGATCACGCGGCCCGAGCCAGCGGAAGGTCACGTCGTGCGCCCCGTGGGCGAACGCGACGGGCCCGGTGTCGGAGCCTCCACCCGTGAGCCGCGGTCCCGGGGTCAGGACTCCAGGCTCGGTCAGCGCATCAGCAATCACCGCGTCGAGCACGCTGCTGGCCACGAGATCCGAGCCGCGAACGTGGTCGTCTCGCATGTCGAGCTGCGCGCGCAGCCGAGCACCCATCCGGCGCAACGAGAGTGCGATCGGAACATCGAGGGCGTGAGCGATGATCTGCCCCACGTCGGCACGCCAGCCCGGCGCCGTGTGGTGCGTGCCGGCCTCCTCGAGCATCGCGACCAGGTTCGTGGGCTGCGCGAGGCGCGACGCGGCCTCGAGCACATGGTCGGGCAGCACCCCGACGTAGCGCCGGATCGCGATCGAGATCACACGATGCGGGTCGCGCGCGTGCGACCACGGGAGCCGTGCGTGTGGCGCATCGAGCGGCGTCTCGGCCAACCGTTGATCGATCGCCCCGAGCACCTGGTCGGCGTACTTCGCCACGTACTGTGCGGTGGTGAGGACCTGCGCCTTGTGCTGGATCGCGGTGACGGGGCTACCCGGCGCCGCAACCTGGAGCGGTGCGTGCGGCGGAGATGCCGCGGCCTGGAGCGGAGACGCCGCGGGTGCCTCGGCGCGGAGCACGGCGAAGATCTGCAGCTGCGGCGTGCGGTCGAGCCGCGAAAATCGCGTCGCGAGCTCGTCACCGGTCCCGAGGCGGTGCGTCTCGAAGCGACGAGCCAGCGTGCGTCGGCGGGAAGCGTCGAGCGTCGAGAGCAGCACGGTGACCGCATCCATCCCCCCGCCGTCTTCGAGGATCTTCAGAAGCGTCGCTTCGGGCGAGGGAGGCTCCACGGTCGCGGCCGGCGCTTCCGGTGCAGCCATCGGTGGCGCCGGCGCCTCGGCCCTCGGTTCGCGCGGTGCCGCCACGTCGGCAGGCGCGCTCGGGCTCGCCACTCCGCGGAGCTGCATCGCGTTCGCCACGATCTTGGCGCCGTTGAGGTGGCGCATGACGCGCTCGAACCGTGCCTCCGTCATGCGCCGTGGAGCGAGCGCGGCAGCGAGCGGATCGCTCGGGGCTGGCGCCCTCAGGCGCCGCTGGAGCACGAGACAATCGACCGCCGAGAGCTGATCGATCTCGGTCTTGAGCGCGGCCTCCTTGTGATCCCATCCGGCCTTCCCGCGATGTGCTCCTCCTTCGGGATCTCCGTCGAGCTGTGTCGCGGAGACGATCGCGAGAAGCTCAGCCTCGCGTGACACGGGGTTCCATCCCCGCGGCGCCTCCCCGAGGGAGTCGAGTGCCGTGCGGTGCGTCGCGAGTGTGGTCTCGGCCACGGCGAGTTGCTGCTGCGCCTCGGGCGATGCATCCGATGCACGCGCACGTGCGGTGTCCAGAGCCTTCGTCGCGGACTCGTAGCCGCGGTCGAGCGCCGTCTTGGTCTCCTGCCAGCGCGCCAGATCGTTCGCGTCCTTGGCCGAGCGGGTAGCAGTGACCGCAGTGCCGAGGGCGTCGATGTTGCGGACGAGCCCCTTGATCGTGTCGTTGGCCTGCTCGGCGGGCGTCCGTTGTGGGGCCGCGGGCTGTTCGTAGGTCGTGCCGGACGATCGGTAGCTCGTGTCGTGACCCGGGCCGCGGGACGCGTACTCGCTCACGACGCCGCTCGCGTACCGTGGGACCGTCCGCTCATCCCGCGGCTATCGGCACCGCCCGCGAGAAGTTGCGTAGATTCTTCCGCGATCGTGCAACCAGCCGAGATCTAAGTCAGTCTGGCCGGCGGTCGTGCGCCCGCGACGGGCGACGCGCCTGTGGCAGCGAGGTCGTGACTCGCGATTCGATGCTCAGAACCGCGGCGTCGCGACGCAGCCCTGATCCACGCAGCCGGCCGCATAGAGCTGGCAGGGAGCGCAGCGCACGCTGAGATCCGGCGGCTCGCACGCGAGCTTGCCCACCGCCTCGTCGAACTGCGCCATCGCCTTCGAGGCGATCGCCTCGGTCGCGCACGCGCACGGATCGCAGCCCGCGGGCTTGACCACCACGCAGTCGGTGGCCGCGGTGCACGCGCGATCGAACCCGGCGGCCTTCACCACCGGACCCACGGGCGGCGTCACCACCGGCGGCGGCTGCTTGGGACGTGGCGGCGCCTCCTCGGCCTTACCTGAGGAGCCGCACGCGACGAGGAACACCAGCGCAGCGACGCGAACCATCCCACGAGTATAGCGGCACTACGGTTGTCGCGCGCACGGCGGTCACCACGGTCTCACCCCGATCGCCGCGCTATCGTCCACGTCGGTGTTCGCCCGCGATGCACGTGAGCTCGCTCAACGCGGCGGCTGGTAGCGCGGCAACGCGCCTGCCGTCCTTGCGCCGCCTGCGACCCCGTTGAGCAGCTTCCACGGTGCCATCGCGCGATCGGTGTTCTCGATCACGCGCTGCTCGAGGCTCTTGCCGTCGCCGGTGGCTGGTCCGGCGTAGGTCGGGGGCGGAGTTCCCCGAGGATTCTCGGGGGTGCACTCACGCGCGGCGACCCCACCGAACACCTTCGACAACTCGAGATCTGTGAGGCTGTTCATCCGTCCGCGCTGGTGCACGAGGTGCGCCGTCGTGCGGCTGCTGCTGCGCCGAGGACCTTGGCCGGGTTAGGACGCCCGCGCGCTCGCGAGCTGCGTTGTCGAGGTTGCAGGCTGCATCCCGGAGACGACAGCGATGTCGTCGTCGCGAACGCACGCCGTGTCCACCACGGTCTCGATCGCGATCGCGGTGAGCGCGGCGCAGTAGTCGAGATCGATGTTGGCCATCGTGTCGTGGGTGTCGTGATAGCCCTTGCGGCTGATGTCGTAGTTCTCCATGAACAGCACGGTGGGGATGCCGAGGTCCGAGAAGATCTGGCCATCGGTGTTGAACAGCGCCGAGCGCGGCTCCCACTCCACGCGCACTTCGCCGTGGACCACGAGGTGTGCGAACGGCGGCGGCGGTGGCGAGGGTGTGGCGCCATCGGGCATCCGCTCGGCACGCACGAGCCCCGCGCGACCGGGCGCCTGATTCCACTCCGTGACGAGCCGGTTCCACGCGAGGTTCGCTCGATGCGCCCGCAGCGCCAGCCGCGCCGAGGCCGCGCCCTCGCCCGGGGCGATCTGGAACACGTCGCGCGAGCGCTCGGTGTTGTGGCCGATCATGTCGAGGATGAACGCACCGACGACGGTGACGTTCGAGACATCGCGCGGTCGCCCATCCTCCGCGGTGAACACGAGGTGCCGCTCCACCAGGCCCTGCGCCAGCGCGCGTGCACCCATGCAATCCGCCGGGTACTCCTCGCCGGTGAGGTGGACGAGCCAGACATCGCGCTCGAGGCGGCCCGCGCGTGCGAGCGGAAGCAGCTGCTCGGCGGCGAGGAGCAGCGCCGTGGTCGCCGAGTGGTTGTCGTCGGCGCCGGCGGCAGGCGCACGCAGGAGATCGCCGCCGCTCTCCTTGTAGTAGACGTCCTCCATGTACGCCGTGTCGTAGTGGTCGCCCATCACCACGGCCTGCGTGCGATCGCGCCCGGGGATCACGAGCACGATGTTGCGCTCCGCAGGGGCGAGCTGGTTCTTCGCCCAGCCCTCCATCCACGGGAACGCGAAGTCGGTCTCCCAGCGGAACACGTGATCGACGACCTCGGCCTTGCCCGTCATCCCGTGCGCCTCGATCAGCGCCCGGTAGCGATCGTGGAGGTGATCGCCGAGCGCCTCGAGATCGCGGCGCTCGTGCGCGTGGATGTGCGCCGCCTTGGCAGCCGGCCCGCCGTGCTTGCCGCGATTGACGGAGATCCCATCAGCATCGTTCTTCTGCCGGAGCTCGCCGTGCGAGAGCTGCGAGATCGAGCGCCACACCTGCTCCTCGAACGCCCGCGTGCCCAGACTGCCAAGCACGTGCGGCGCGCTGGTCGCCGTGGTGGCACCGAGGCACGCACGCACCGCGGTGAGCACCTGCTGCCCCACGGCCGGATCGGCGGCCTGCCCGGGCAGCTCCGCGAGCCAGGCCTCCAGCGTGACGTGCTTCTCCACGTGGAGCAGCGCGCGTGCGTGCTCGGCGGTGAGCGGCCCACCGAGCTGGTCGCTGGTGGCGAGCAGCTTGCGGAGGTTGTGCGCGAGCGTGTATCGCGCATGCCCCGGATCGAACGGGAAGGCCCGCGCCGCGGCGACATGCGCCGGGCGGGAGAGCAGCCGCGGGACGAGCAGGATCGGCGCCGCACCGGGCAGCTCGGCGGTGGCGTAGCCGAGCGGCCCATCCGCGAGCCGGCCGGCGCCGCGCCGCGCGATCAGCGGCAGGTGCCAGAACACCTCGCGCAGCCCGGCGCGCATCGGCGGGTAGTACATGCGGTAGCCGAACCGGCCGCCCTCGTCGACCACGCTCGCGGCGTGCAGGATCGCGGCGCTCTCGGCGGCGGGGCCATCGAGGAGCAGGTGATAGTCCTCGGTCCAGACCTGCGAGTTGCGCGCGAGCGGCTTGTTGTACAGATCGATCGCCTCCGGCGTCGTCGAGAACAGGGCGACCGCGACCTTGTCGGCATACGCACCCTCGGCGAGGTGGTCGGCGTCTCGCGCGTCACGCTGCCAGCGGTGCGTGCGCACCAGATGCGGGACCACGCGATGGCCGTGCGCCGCAGCGGGGGCGCCCTCGTCGATCCAGCCCGACTGCGGGATCCGGATCGCGCAGCTGCCTTCGACCCGCGGGAACAGGTGGAGGAGCGGGATCTGCATCGCGCGCGGGAGCTCGCGAGACAGCTCCCGATACCGCGGGTGTTCGAACAGCACGAGCGTGGCGGGGCTGGGCACCAGCACGAGCGAGCCCGCGAGGTACGCGGCGCGGATCGCGTCGGGTAGCTGGGCGAACGGCACGAACGTCACCAGCGTCTTCACCTCGGCGAGCCGCGTCTCGTCGAGGAGCCGGGGCACGAGCGGCGCCGGCACGTCGCTCGCAGCCGCGAGGATCCGCCAGTCAGGATCGAGACCGGCCCACGCGATCACGTCACCGAGTGCGCTGTCATCGAGCCCGTGCAAGGTCGGCGCGGCGGCGCCGTCGTGGCTCGCGCCGAACAGGGTCCAGCGATCGTTGCCCTTGTCGTCCTGCGATCGCGACAGCGCCAGCGGGCAGATCACCACCAGCGGATCGTGCGCGAGCCGGTTGTCCCGTGCCGCCGCCGCGAGCTCCGGTGGCCACGCCGGGTTGCCCTCGAGCAGCGTGCGCGACAGCGCGTGCGGCTTGCCGTGCATCAGCTTGCCGAGCTCCGCGACGATGACGGCTGCGATCCGATCGAGACCCGGCTCGAGATCGTGGGCCTGCTCGTACTCGTCGACGTCGAGCGCGTCACCCTCGGTGACCTCGAGCGTGGCCAGGCCGCGCCCGCGTACCGGCGCACACGGCTTGAGCCCGATGTACGGCGGCGGCATCAGCTCGGAGTACGCGCGCAGCGGGAACCGCCCCGCTCCTTCGTATGCGCCCCGCGCCTCGGCCTCGATCCGCTCCCATGCATCCGTCATCGTGCTGCAGAGTACGCTACGCTCGCGGCCGTGAACGCTCCGCGCTTCTCGATCGAGTGGGACACCGAGGTCGGGCGCTTGACCGCTCTCGAGCCCGCGCCGCAGGACGTGATGGCGCACGCCGCGGATCTCGCCGCCGGATACAACGATCCGCGCAACGTCGAGCTGCTCGGCCACGAGGAGCCGATCTCCGAGGACGAGGTCGTCGAGCTCTACGCCGACATGATCGACGACGGCGCCCGTGCCTTCCTGCTGTTTCGCGATGGCGAGATCGTCGGCGATGGCGACCTGCGCGGCCTGCGCGATGGCGCCGCCGAGTTCGCCTTCATGATCGCGGCACCGAAGCATCAGGGCAAAGGCCTGGGGAGCCGGTTCGCGATCATGATCCATGCGTTCGGCTTCCAGACGCTGGAGCTCGCGCGGATCTATGCGTCGGTGGTGCCGCACAACGTGGCCTCGCGCCGCGTGTTCGAGCGGATGGGCTATCAACTCGACGATGGCCCCGAGGCGCGGAGCTTCGCCGACGAGCCCACGGACATCACGTTCGGGATCGATCGCGAGACGTTCGAGCGCCAGCACGCCACCCAGCTCGCCGGCATCCGGATCACGGCCCGATAGCTCACGCGCTCAGGGAGGTGTGGCCACTTCCCACTTCTCGACCTTGAGCTCGGGCGTGACGGTGACGCGGATCTTCTGATCCTGGTCGCCATCGTGCATCCCGCACCACAGCAGGCCGTCGGCGGGCCGCGTGATCAGATCGTCGGGCCCGCAATCGATCTTCACGCCGGGGTGCGTCTTCTCCGCCACCGATGGCGTCAAGATCGCTTCGAGCTTCGCGCGGCCGAGCAGCGCCGGGTCGAGCTCCCAGCCCGTGACCTCGAGCTTGTCATCGAACGCGAGCAGCAGCGTCGAGCTCGTGTGACCCGCGGTCAGCTTGCACTTCGCCTTGCCGGCCTCGAGGAACAGCAGCGGCTCGGTGCCGCAATCGACCGCTACCGTGGTGCCGAGCGCCTCGGCGAGGGCCTTGGGCGCGGTCGCGGCGATCTTCTTGCTGATCACCGCCGGGCCCTTCGCCCACTTGGTGTCCATCTGGACGTTGCTGCCGTCGACGCTCGTGATCGTGACGGCCAGATCGTAGGTCGTCTTCTCGATCTCGACCTTGCAGGTGAACGTCGCGCCCTTCTTGCCCTCGATCCCCGACGGGCAGGTGACCGGTCCCGGCGTGAAGCCGAGATCGGCGACCTTCGCGGCGAGGGTCTTCTCGAAGCCCTTCGTGTCGACGGTCTTCTTGCAGCCCGCGATCGCGAGCAGGGAGAGCAGCAGGTGAGCGGGCTTGTGCGCCATAGCTGCGGAGGATCCGCGACGCACTCGCCGAGTGCAAGCGCCCGGCGGAGGTGCCATCATCTGCTGATGGGCGTCTCGCTGCTCTCCCGTCATCGACGTGGCAACCCCAACGGCATCGCCCGGGTCGCGCGCCGAGGGACAGGCACGAAGCTGGTGTTCCGGTACGACGAGAACGGCGAGCTCGCCGAGCTCTCCGCCGGCAGCGATGCCACCGCGCCGCGGATCTACTTCAACTGGGTCCACGAGGCCCACACCTTCAAGTCGCCGAGCGGCCTCGGCGGGCAGCAGTGGTGCGCAGGTGTGGTGGTCCAGGGCACCGTCTACGATGACGACAGCGGTGGAGGCACCAGCGGCCGCTCGATCGAGCTCGACGCCTGGGTCGACGACTGCATCGCCGCGATGACCGACGCCCGCGCCTGACGCTGGCACGGCGAATTGCAGCGATTCGTCGATACGCCCCGGCGCGCTTTGGCGCTACATAGCGCTGCCGTGCCACCCCTCGCGTTCTCGACGCTCTCCCTCGCGCCCGCGTGGCTCGAGAACCTGACGCAGCTCGGGTACACGGAGATGACGCCGATCCAGGCGCTCGCGCTCCCCGCGATGCTCGAGGGCCGCGATGTCCTCGGCCAGGCGGCCACCGGCACCGGCAAGACCGCCGCGTTCGGCCTCGCGCTCCTCGCGCGCATCACGCCGCGCGGGCCGCGCCCGGGTGCGCTCGTGCTGTGCCCCACGCGGGAGCTCGCGGCGCAGGTCGCCGAGGAGCTGCGTCGCCTCGCGCGGCCGCTGCCCCACACGCGCGTACTCACCTTGAGCGGTGGCAGCTCGGTGCAGCGCGAGCGCGCCTCGCTCGAGCACGGCGTCGATGTCATCGTCGGCACGCCAGGCCGGGTGCACGATCACCTGCAGCGCGAACGCCTCGATCTCTCGGGCATCCGCACGCTCGTCCTCGACGAGGCCGATCGCATGCTCGAGATGGGCTTCATCGATACGGTCACCGCGATCGCCAGCGCGGTCCCACCCGATCATCAGACGCTGCTGTTCTCCGCCACGTTCCCCGAGGCCGTGCGCACGCTGAGCACCACGTATCAACGCGAGGCGCTCCACGTGGAGGTCGCCGCCGAGGATGTCACCCAGCGGATCGAGCAGCGGATCTACGATGTCGGGCGTGACGATCGCGTCCCCGCCCTGATCCGCATCCTCGGCCATCATCGCCCCGAATCCGCGATCATCTTCTGCAACCACCGCGAGACCTGCGATGACGTCGCCGGTGCGCTCTCGCGCTCGGGGTTCGCGGCGGTCGCACTGCACGGCGGCATGGAGCAGCACGATCGCAACACCGTGCTCCTGCTCCTCAAGAACGGGAGCCTCCGCGTGGTGGTGGCCACCGACGTGGCCGCGCGCGGCCTCGACATCGACGACCTCGGCGCCGTGATCAACTACGATCTCCCGCGCGAGCCGGACGTCTACGTGCACCGCATCGGCCGCACCGCCCGCGCGGGGCGCAGTGGCCTCGCGATCAGCCTCGCGCATCCCTCGGATGGCCGCCTCCTCGACGAGCTTCGCCAGGGCCCGCTCGCCGGCGTCGCGATGTCGCCGATCCCCTCGGCCGAGGCCCAGCTGCCACCGCCGCCGGCGATGATCACGATCGCGATCCAGGGTGGCCGGCAGGATCGTCTGCGCCCCGGCGACATCGTCGGCGCGCTGACCACCGGCGTCGGGATCGCCGGCACCGACATCGGCCAGATCACCGTCAACGATCGGATCAGCTTCGTCGCGGTCGTCGCCGCGGTCGGCGCCCGCGCCCTCGAGGGCCTCGCCGCAGGGCGGATCAAGAACAAGCGCTTCCGCTCGTACCTGGTCAAGCCGCCGCGCTAGAACGCTCGGGTGAGCACCCCCACCGCCGGTCCCGTCTCGATCTCGCACTTCTCGGACCTGCTGTGCGTGTGGGCCTATGTCGCGCAGGTCCGCGTGGACGAGCTCCGTCATCACTTCCACGAGCAGGTGGCGATCCGGATCCGGTTCTGCTCCGTGTTCGCGGATGTGGGGACCAAGGTCATCGGTGGCTGGAAAGATCGCGGCGGAGTCCCCGCGTATCGCGCACACGTGGAGCAGACGATCGCGCACTTCGATCACGTGACGCTCCACCCCGATGCGTGGACGCGCGTCGTGCCCACCACGTCGAGCACTGCCCACGCGGTCGTCAAGGCGGCGCAGCTGATGGTCGCCGCCGGCACTGCGTCCTCTCCCTCGTCCGCAGCGGCCGACGAGCTCGCCTGGGACCTGCGGCTCGCCTTCTTCCGCGACGGCCGCGACATCTCGCGCCTGGACGTCCAGCTCGCGGTCGCCGCCGCGCGCGGGTTCGCCCCCGAAGCGCTGCGCGCGCACCTCGAGGACGGCAGCGCCTGGGCCGCGGTGCTCCGCGACTACGAGGACGCTGCGGCGGATCACGTGCGGGGCAGCCCGACGTACCTCCTGAACGATCGCCGCCAGACGCTCTACGGCAACGTCGGCTACAAGATCATCGAGGCCAACGTCCTCGAGCTGCTCCGAGACCCGAGGGACCAGGCGAGCTGGTGCTGACTACTTCTTCGGGAGCTGCGACACGGCGTACACCGTGATCGGATCGCGAACGGGCGTCTCGAGCAGGGCCTTGTCGGTCGCCTGCGCGCCAGCCGCGTCACCGGCCTTGCGCTGCGCAGCCGCGAGATCGAGGCGGCACCCCGAGACCTGCGGCTCGCACTTCGCGAGCTCGGCGACCGCATCCTTGGCACCGGTCTTGGCCCAGGCCGCGAGGCCGTGCGCCCAGCTGGCGAACGACTTCGCGATCGGCGTGGTCGCATTCTCGTCGACCAGCGCGACCAGCTTGTCCGCATCGGGCGCGGCCTTGCCGGTCATCGCCGCGAGGCGCAGCGTCAAGATCGCGTGCATCCGCTGCGCGTTTCGCTTGGCTGCACCCGGCAGCGCGTCGCCGCGCGTGAGGCCATCGGCGAGAACCTTGACCGCATCGGGGTACTTGCCGGTCAGCTCCAGCATGTACGCGCGATCCAGCGTGGCGAACGCAAACGACGGGGTCTTGGCCGCGTCCGCATCCTTCTCGATCGCATCGAGCTGAGCGATCGCGTCGGCCGGCTTGCCCGAGGCGAGCATGAGCCACGCGGCATCCATCTGGGTGCCCACGCGATCGTTCGAGGTGGTGGCGCCGGCCGTCTGCTTGGCGCTGGCCTCGAGGGCGCCCTTCCAGTCAGCGCGGTAGGCGCGCGCGAACGCCACGCCCTGCCACGAGATGTTGAACTTCGGCTCGAGCGTCAGCGCCTGCTGGAACGCCTTCTCGGAGTCGTCGAACTTGCCCGCGAGGAGCTGGATCTCGCCGAGCGTGTCGGCGGGGTTCGGCTCCTTGGGCAGCAGCTCCACCTGCTTCTTCGCGGCGGCGATCGCGGGCTCCCACTGGCGCAGGCCAGCGTTGCCGTACGCGAGGCCGTTCTGCGCGATCGCGAGATCGGGCTTCGCCTTCGCGGCCTGCTCGAAGTACTTGAGCGCCGCGGCGTGATCGGCCGTGAAGTTCGCGTCCGTGCCGAGCGTGATCATCGCGTGCCAGTCATCCGGAGCGAGCGCGATCACCTTCTGGTACGTCGCCACGGCCTTGTCGTGCTCGCCGGCGCGCATCATCCGCATCGCCTCGATCGTCAGCCGCTCGGCCTCGGGCAGCTTGGCCGCCAGCGTCACGGCCTTGTCGAGCGAGGTCATGCCATCGGCGCCCGGCGTCACCTGCCCGAGGAACGCGTGCGCGAAGGCGAACTCGGCGTCGAGGGAGATCGCCTTGTTGAGGAGCTCCACCGCCTCGCCGCCGCGCGAGCCGAATGCCATCGTGCGCGCCTGCTCGAACGCAGCGCCTGCATCGGGCGACTTCGTCGTCACCGAGACGACCTTGGCCGTGGTGACGACTTCTGGCGTCTTCTTGGCCGTCTCGGTCGAGACGGTCTTGGGGGCGGGCGCGGGAGCCGGCTGCGGCTCGGACTTCTTGCTACAGGCCGCCGCGAACAGGGCCACGATCAGATAGGTACAGGTGCGCATAGATTCCTCGTTTCGGCGCCACCATACATGCTTCCGGCCCGACGCGATGGCCTCGTGCAGGTCAGTGCGAGCGGGCGATCCGGAGAGCGGACTCACACCACCACGCCGCGAACTCGCTGGCCGGGCCGGGCCACGCGTGCTCGGCCAGGTACTCGAGCTCGGTCTGATCGTCGCGGCCCGGGTTCTGGGTGACCCGATCGTGCGCCTGCACGGCCGCACGCACCGCCGCGTTGGCGGCACCCTCGACCTCGTACGATCGCGCGGCGAGCTGATCGCGGAGCTCGAGGCGCTGCGCACCGCGGCCCGTCGTCAGGGCATGCACCGCGTCGTCGAGCAGCCGCGCCGGTGCGTCGTCGAAGGTCCACGCCGGCAGCACCCGCCGCGCGACCTCGATCGAGAGCGCACCTCTCCGCGTGTACCCGGGCCACTGCGCGAGCTGATCGGCGAGCACGAACACGCGGTCCCAGGCCGGCGGCACGAACGGCTCGGCCTCCAGCTCCGCGAGGCGGGCGCGCTCCCCGTCGAGGATCACGTCGGGCACGCCGAGCGCCTCCATCTGCGTCACCCTTCGCCGCTGCACGGTCACGGGCGCGTACAGCACCGTGCCCGGTGGCACCGCGAGCACCCGATCCGGATCCTGCGCCGAGAGCTCGGGGCGCTGCGCGCGCGCCTCGGCCGCGGCCTCGCCCCACAGCAGCTCCGGCACCGGCCCCAAGGCGCGCCACACCTCGGCGAGCACGGCATCCGCCTGGTCCGCGAGCAGCTCCGTGCTCATCGCAAGCCGGCCGTGCTCCGCCGCGAACCTGCGCACGCCTTCGAGGGCCTCGGCCAGCATGCTCAGTTGGTGCTGGCGATCATCGCCTTGATCGCCTCCAGGGCCCAGGCCCGATCCACCCGACGCTCGGCGACATCCTCCGCGCGTGCGGCGAGCTTGTCGTACGGATCGAGCGAGCTCGACACCGGCTCCGGCGCGCGCCCATCCTCGTCGAACAGCACCCACCGCAGCACGCGCTTGTCGCGATCCACGGCGGCGAACAGCAACACGCGATCTAGCTCGCTGATCGAGGCCAGGAGCAGCACCTTGGTCATCTCGATCGCCCAGTCCGAGAGCCCCGCGTCGAGGATCTTCACCTTCTCGACGAGCGCGTTCAGCGAGGGCACGAGCCGCTGCGTTCCGGTGGCCCCGATCGACGAGAACACCGCCTCGGCCTGGCGCATCGCCGCCTCACCGCCGGGCACCACGTGGCAGTAGTAATCCGCGTCGGGATCGTGGAACAGCACGTCCGAGGCGAGCTGTGTCCGCTTGTCACACGCATCACACGTCAGGACGTTGAGCTCGCCCGCGAGGAGACGCAGCTTGTCCGTGGGGTGGGTCCGCGTGTTGATGCTCTGTACGAGCTCGACCTCGGCCGGTTCTCCACACGCCGGGCAGCTGACGCGCGTCGTACCGCGGATGACCATGACGTCCGCCCAGGATACCCGGAACTGCAGACGGTCTTGACATCGGGATATTTGAGAATATATATGGGATATGGCGAAGCGCGTCCCTCCCGAGCCCGATGGTGCCCTCTATGTCCGCCTGCCCGCTCAGGCGATCGACAAGCTGGACCGTGCGGCCGAGGCGCTCGGCATGCACAAGAAGGATCTGGTCGCGGGGCTGGTCACCAAGTACGTCGATCCGGATAGCCGCAAGGGCCTCACCGCCCTCGGGGCGCTGTCCCCACCTCGCCGGGGCGCTCTCGAGATCGGCGACGCTGGGCCGACGCTCGGCTCGTATTCGTTCCAGGCCTATGACCCGCCCGAGGTCATGAACGTGGAGCAGACGGCGCAGCTCCTCCAGCTCGAGCCCAAGGTCGTGCTCGAGCTCGCCGAGGCCGGCACCCTGCCCGGCCGCAAGCTCGGCACCACGTGGCGATTCTCCCGTACGGCCGTCCTGGCCTGGCTCGCGGCGCCCGAGCCGCGGTGAGTGCCAGCGCATATCCCACGCATATCAGGAGCGCACGATGAACGAGGCGCGCGTACGGCCTGATCGACGACGTGCTGGTCAGCGCACGACGGACGGCCGCCACAGGATCCACACCACCGACCCCGGGATGACCCACGCCGCGAGAGCGATCGCCGCCTGGGAGTAGCTCTCGAAGTGGGTGACCGCCATCCCGATCAGCGGATTGGCGATGATCAGTATGAACGACTGCGATGCGGCGAGCATGCTGCTCGCGAACGCCACGCGCTCGCGCGGCACCCGGCTGAGCACGTCCGAGGATGCGAGGGTGTACAGGCCACCGGCACCGCTCATCGCGACCGCGAGGATCCCGATCGCCATCCACGGCGAGGTGGCGAGCGGGAGCATGACGAGGCACGAGCCGAGGAGCGCGGCGATCCCGAACAGCAGGCGCGGCGGAGTTCCGGGAGCCCGCTGCTGGCGCGAGGACAGATCGCCGAACACGATCGCGCCGAGATCGAACCCCACCATCGGCAGCCACAGGAAGTGGCCGACGTCCGCCTGCTTCACCGCGAAGGTGCGATCGAGATACTTCGCGCCCCACGCCGACGCGAAGCCCGTGATCGGGGCGGCGGCGAACACCGCGAGGATGACCCGCAGCATGTTCGGCTGGCGGAGGAACTTGTGCCAGGGGAGCTTCTCCGACGGCGCCGCGTCGGCCGTGGCCGTGGGGGCGACGTGAATGGCGTCGAGCCGCGCGCGGACGGCGCGGCGTCGGGTCAGCCCGATCCACAGCGGGATCCAGGCGAGCCCCACGGTCGCCGAGCCGAGGAACGCGACCCGCCACCCGGCGACCGAGAACAGGTAGCTCGCGAGCGGTGCGGCGACCATGATCCCGATCGACGAGCCCGTGAACAGCATGCCGAACGCGCGCGCACTCTCACGCGCCGGGATCACGCGCGCCACGGTCTGCGCCGAGCCGGGATAGCTCGGTGATTCGGCCATTCCCAGGGCGATCCGGAGGATGAACAGCGTGCCGAAGCCGAGCGCGAGCGAGTGCAGTGCCGCGATCGAAGACCAGATCAGCACGGACCACACGAGGCCGCGCCGCGCACCTGCGCGATCGATCCACCAGCCCGCGAGGGGCGTGGCCACCAGGTACGCGAGGGAGAACGCCGAGGCCAGCCAGCCATACGAGGTCTCGGTGATGCCGAGCTCCTTGGTCACCGTCGGTGCGAGCACGGCGAGGGTCGTGCGATCGAGCTGGCTCACCGTCATCGTGAACGTGGCGGCGATCGCCACGGCCCAGGCCAATCGCCGAGAGATCGGCTCCACAGACACCGACTCAGCGGACATTGGCGCGGGACGCTATCAGACCGTCCGCGGAATGTCGCGGTCGCCTCGCCGGGTCCGGCGCCTTCCGATGCGACCATGGTAAAGCAGGCCGTGGAGCGCGAGAACGAAGCGGACGAGGAGCGCCACGCGACCAACCTCGAGCTGTTCCTCGACCTGGTGTTCGTGTTCTCGGTCACCCAGATCACGGGGATGTTCAGTCACGACCTGTCGTGGGCGGGTGTCGGGCGCGCGGCGATCGTGTCGTGGCTCGTGTGGTGGCAGTGGTCCCAGTTCACGTGGGCGGGTGCAGCAGTCGACCTGCAGCGCAATCCCGGGACCCGGCTGCTCGTCCTCGTCACCATCCCGCCGACCTTGGTCATGGCCACGGCCATCCCCGACGCATACGGAGACAGCGCGTGGTGGTTCGGTGCCGCGTACCTGGTCGTCCAGTTGCTCGTCCTGGGGATGCAAGGGAGCGAGAGCCTGAAGGCCGAGGCCACCCGGCGCGCGTTCGTCCAGTACGCCTCCGTCGCCGCGATCTCGCCGGTGGTCGTGTTCGTGGGGTGCTTTCTCGAGGGTGACGCGCGCGTCGCCGCCTGGGTCATCGCCTCGGCGGTCAACATCATCGGTGCACTCCGCGGCGCGGGCGCCGGCGAATGGGTGATCAACCCCGTGCACTTCGCGGAGCGCCACGCGTTGTTCGTCATCATCGCGCTCGGTGAGGTGCTCGTCGCGGTGGGTGCCACGGCGTCCGGCGAGGGCCTGTCGGCGAGGATCCTGCTCGGCCTCGGCATCGCGGCCGGCGGTGCGTGCGTGATCTGGTGGATGTACTTCGCGTACATCCCGAACGTCGTCGAGCATGCGCTGCGCAAGGCATCGGGGAGCGCACGTGGTGTGCTGGCGCGCGATCTGTTCACGTTCGGTCACTTCCCGATCGTCGCGGGCATCATCTGCTACGCGGTCGTGGTCAAGCACCTGGTCCCCGCAGCCACCGCGGTCGCGCACCTGAGTGAACACTGGCTCCTGGTCGCGACCGTGGTGCTGATCGTTGGTGGGATCTTGCACATGCAGTTCCGGATCGCGCGAAGCCTCGCCGCGGAGCGCCTCGCCGCGATCGCGATCGTCGCCGTGTGGTGCGCATTGACCTCCGAGCTGCCCGCGGCGGTGGTCGTGGGCGGCGTGCTCGGCGTCCTCGCGATCATGCAGGCCATCAGCTGGCGGCGGTACCGTCGGTCCTCGGCGCGGTAGACTGAGCCGTGACCTCCAACATGGCCAAGACCGCCCTGTGCTGCTTGCTCGCCCTCGGCCTCGGGTGCACGAAGCAGACCTCCGGATCGGACCAGGGCATCGCACCGCCACCGCCCCCACCAGCCGGCGACGTCACGATCGAGCTCGCTGGGATCACGCTCGGTGAAGACTGCGGTGGTAGCTGGACCCCACCGCCGCCGCACACCGCGCCGGCCTCGACCCCGACGACCGCACCGGCCTCCCCTGCGGTGGTCAGCCCCTCGCGGAGCCCGTCGGCAGCACCGGCCAAGTGCGCGGTCGGGACCAACTGTGGCGGGTACGGGCGCGCTTGCCAGCAGACCTCGGTCCAGCTCGCGGTGCAGGCCAAGGGCGGGACCGCGCCGACCACGATCCGGATCAAGAAGGTCGAGCTCCTGGATGCGAGCGGCAAGCTTCTCGGCGAGCTCGCGTCGAGCGCACCCACGCGGTGGACCGATGCCGGGAGCTACCAGCCGTGGGATCAGACGATCGCCCCCGGCACGCAGCTCGCGGTGAGCTACCTCCTCGCCTCGCCGGTGTGGAGCTCGATGGAGGGCGGCCAGTACGGCCAGGCCAACAAGACGTTCCAGGTCCGCGTGACCGTGCTCGTCGGCACGAAGGATCGCGTGATCGAGAAGGCCGCGATCCAGCCCACGATCATGCCTCCCGCCGTGCCGACCTGATCTCGGCAAGCGCGCGCGAACCGCCGGTCGGCGAACCGCGCGCAGACGCTAGCTGATCGCTCACTCGGCGAGCAGCGCTTCGATCGCCGCGTAGTCCTGCTCGCGCACGCTCCCCGCGCGTGCGCAGCGGATGTGCCCCGAGGGCGCGACGAACACGTGGATCGGGATCGGCGGATTCCCATCGAGGCCCATCTGCTGGAACCACGCTCCCTGATCCTTGGTCGCGATCAGGCGGGCGGAGGCAGGCGCGCCCGCGTGCTCCTTGCGAAACTCGGCGACGTCGGCATCCGTCTCGTCGACCGAGATGAACGAGACCTCGAGCTTCTTGCCCGCTCCGCGGAGCTTGTCGCGCCACTTGAGGAGCCGCGGCAGCTCGTCCACGCAGGGCTTGCACCACGTGGCCCACACGTTGAACCAGTGCCAGCCACCAGCGGCGGGGACGATCGCCTCCTTGCCGGCGACCTCGGGGACGGCCATCAGCGGGCCTTGATCGCCCGTGAAGTGCACGTCGCAGAACGCCTCGGTGTTGACCGCCTTCTTCGTGACCTTCGCGCCGTTGGTCCGGGAGGGAGGATCGCCGTCCGTGGCCTCGTGCTTGTCACACGCGGTCAGCGCGAGCGCGCCGATGATCAGAGCTGACAGTCGATCCATGCGATGAACGCGCTCCGGTTGATCTCTTCGGGGGTGCAGGCCGTGCCGGTGCTGCTGCGCTTCCATGCACAGAACTCCGTCTCGAGCTGCGCGAACTCCTCGCCGAGCCACAGCATGCCGACCTCCTTGTCGAGATCGGGATCCTTGAACTGCTGCCGCAGCTGCGTCATCACGGACTCGGCGCGCGCCTTGGAGAGCTCGCGGTTGTGCTCCACGCTGCCCTCGGGCGAGGCGCGTGCCACGACGAAGAACCAGCTGGCGCCGCGCTGATCCGCGAACACCTGATCGACGAGCGAGACGCCGGTGGGCGACAGCTCGGACTTGTTCTTCTCGAACTCGATGATGCCGCCACGATCCTTCATCGGCGTGAACAGCGCGTTGAAGTCACCGCCGCTCATCGTGGCCACGTTCTTCGCCTGGATCGGCTGACAGCCACGTGCGGCATTGCCGCCCACCAGACCGCAGCTCATCAGCACGCGCCGGAGGATCTTCTTCAGCTCGGGGCTGCAGTACCCGACATCGGACGCCGAGGCGACGGCGACGGCCTCGGTTGGCGTGGCGGTGGATTCGGCCAGCCGCGCATCCGCGGAGTGGATCCACGTGCCCGTCAAGATCGCGGGGATCGCGAGCAAGACGGCAGCGATGCCTGCACGGATCGGCGTCATGGCGTACCTCCGGGTGCCGGCGCTTCGGGCGGCAGTGGATCGGCGGGCTTGGGCGGTGGCGGCGGCAGATCGGAGCCCGCGCTCGGCGAGGTCACCGGCTTGTCGGCCGGCTTGTCGGCGGGCTTGTCGGCAGCCGGCGGGTCGGCGGGCTTGTCCGCCGGCTTGTCGGTGACCGGCTTGTCGACGGGCTTGTCGGCGGCGGGCTTGGTCACCGGCTTGTCGGCGGCGGGCTTGTGATCCGCGGCGCCGTGGTGCCCGGCGGGCATGTCGGTGCTCGGCGGAGGCAGCTCGGCGGGCGGCGGGCCGAGGCGCACGCCGCGATCATGGGCGTCGAGCATGCGGGTCAACGCGTACTCGAGGCCGAGGTCCACGTCCTCGTCGCACAGCTTGACGTTGTCGACGTAGAGCTGCGGCGTCAGCACGCGGATGTTGTGCGACACCGCCCAGCGCATCGACTTGTTGAGTCGCGACCGAGCCTCGGCCGAGCCCACGCACGACGCGAGCTCGGGGAACCGCTGCTTGACGATGCGGGCCGCCGCCGCGGGATCGGCCTTGGCCTCGGCGCGCACTTGATCCTGCACCTCGAAGGCCCACGCGAGCACCTCGGGCGCACGGTCTCCCGCGCACAGCACCGCCTCGCTCACCGTGCACGCGCCGGGATGCGTGGTCTCCGAGATCATCCAGTTGCACGCCGTATCGAGCGGAAACAGGATCGCCTTGCGATCGAGCCGCTCCGCGAGCCCCGAGCCCTCGAGACGCTGCTCGAACGCGCGACAGGCCGGGCACAGCGGATCGAGGATCTCGAGTGCGGGCACGGCCTTGGTCGCCGCGTTGCGATCGACGCGCACCATGACGCCGTACGGATCGTCGGACTTCGTGAGGTTCTCGCAGGTGCCGAGGAACTTCGAGTGATCGGGCGCCATCGTGATGTACATGAGGAGCGGGATCAGCACGAACGCCACGCCCACGCTGAACATCACGCCGAGGAAGCGGTTGGTGGCCGCGGGCTCCGCGGACTGCGCCTTCATCGCGCGCCGCCACAGCACGATGCTCCCGGTCAGGCACATCGCGCTGGCGATGTAGATGCAGACGCACAGCTTGCAGGTGGTGCCGAGCTTCGCGAGGGAGATCGTGAGCATCACCAGCGAGGTCAGCGCCGGCAGCCCGGCCGCGAGCGCGAGGAATGCCGTCGCACGGCGATCCTGCAGCTTCCGCGTGAGCAGCAGATCGAGCCCGTAGAACGCGATGAAGGCGAACACCGCCATCGCGGGGAGCGCGATCGGGATGCCGCCCCACACCCGCGCGCGCAGCACGGACGAGTACGGGCTCATCATCGCGACCTGGCAGCCCGATTCTCCGGCGCCGTGCCCCATGCCGGGGATGAACGAGCAGTGGAGGCTATGCACCTGTCGATCGAGGTGCTGAACGAAGTCGTAGGTGGATACGCCGGCGAACACGATCCCGACGAGGGCACCGAGCAACACCACGACAAGCCAGGCGGGTGGTCTCACGCGGGGAGCATCCCACGTGACCGGGTTTCAGCCCACTTTGCGTTCGTGCGCTAAGTCATCGAACCTGCAGGGCCTTGCCGTCATGGGGCATCCTGCCTCGCCAACCACACGCCGTCTGCGCTATGCGTCGCCCGTGAAGACCGTTGTCCTGATCCATCCCGATGGCGACCGTGTGGAGCTGTTCATCACCGGCCGGCGCCTCGATTGGGTCCACCTGCGGCGGTTCAAGTCCCCCGTGCACGAGCAGATGGACTACGAGACCGGCGCCGACATCGAGCGCGCCTTGATGGTGCGGTTCGGTGACCTGACCAAGCGCGGCTTCCAGGTGGCCGACGTGCCGGTCAAGACCCGCGCCGCCCTCGATCTCCCCGCCGATGCGCTCGAGCGCGGCCTCGGCCCACTCGTGGTGCGCCGCATCGAATCCCAGGAGCGCGCGAAGCTCGTGACGTGGCTCGCGGAGTTCGAGCAGAGCGGGCTCGTGGCACAGCCGTGGCTCGACGAGCAGCAGATCATCCCGCACATCCCGGGCCTGCACCGGTTCGTGCTCGGCATGCAGACCCGCACGCTGGTCCTCGATGGCAACCCGAGCCGCGACATGCGGCAGGCCGTGGCGGATCCCACCAAGCTCCCGCCGCACGGTGCGTGGCTGCGCGCCTGGCTCGGGATCCTCCAGAAGGCGCCCGGTGAGATCCACGATCTCTGCCTGCGCGCGTGCCGCCTGGTCGATCTCGATCGCGCCGAGCTCACCGCGCACCTGCAGCCCTTCGCCGGCCTCGCCTTCGTCGGCAGCTTCCCGAGGGATCTCGCGTCCGCGGCGCACGCCACCTCGCTGACCCTCGGCCTCACCGATGCAGACACCGTGCTCCCCGATGCGATCCTCGAGGCGCTCGCCAAGGCTCCCATGCGCGTCGAGCGCCTCGCACTCGAGCTCGCGCGTGGCCGGCAGGAGCTCGGCTCGCCTCTCGCGGATGTGCTGCGCACCGCCAAGCTCCCCGCGCTCCGCGAGCTCGCGATCACGGGGCTCGCGCCGACCACGGTGATCGTCGCGCTCGTCGAGAGCCCCGTGCTCGCGCAGCTGACCCGGCTCCGCATCGATGCCCCGATCGACACCGCCACCCTCGATCACCTGCGCGAGCATGCCGACGCGCTCGGCCACCTCGAGCGGCTCGAGCTGCGCCCGTTGTCGGGCTCGAAGCTCGACGGCATCGCCTCCCTCCGCACCGTCCTGCCCGCCGCCGTCGAGCTGGTGGACGCGCCGCCGGTGTGCCCGTACTGAGGACCGACGAAACAGGCACGCGGCGGGCGGAAACCGACTATCCTCCTGGCACATGGCCAACGCGGACAAGAGAAAGCAGTCTCTGTACTTCCCGGACGAGATGCTCACCGAGATCCAGCACGAGGCCGCGCGCCTCGATCGCTCGCTCTCGTGGATCGTCCAGCAGGGGTGGAGGCTCGCGCGCACCAAGCTCAAGGAGTTCCCGTCGAGCACCGAGGAGCCGGGCAGCCTGCCCGATCCGCGCGAGGAGTAACGCCTTTCCGTCGGTGGCACGAGCGTTGCTCTGCCTCCGTCGGATGCGCTCCCTGCTCGTCCTGGTCGCTCTTGCTGGTTCGACCAGTTGCACCGATGACGAACCGGCGTGTCTCGATTGCTTCGGCTACCTCCAGCTGAACTGGAGCTTCCGCTCCTCGACGAATGCCGTCCTGCCCTGCCCCACGGACTTCCCGAGGGTTCGGGTGACGATGCCCGAGGCCCCGGCGGCCGAGCGGGTGCGGATCTATGACTGTGCCGCGATGCAGGCCCGCGAAACCTTTGACGGCGGCATGTACGACCTCACGGTCGCCGTGGTCGACGATGCGGGCACCGTCCATGCCGAGGAGCACCGGCCGATCGAGATCCTGATCCTCGGTCAGACGCGCCGGGTGGCCATCGAGTTCGTCGAACCTTGACCGTCAGCCTGTCGAAGGCCTGACGCTACTTCGGCATCGCTGCGCGGATCAGCATCCGCTTCAGCCCCGTCGCTCGCGCCCGCGCCCAGTCACCGAGCTTCGAGCTCGCCGGCGCCTCGAACCGCACGGCATCTCCCACGCGCACGTCGCCGGCATGGGTGACGGTCAAGTAGGCACCGAGGCAGCGCTCGGCCTCCTGCACGATCGTCTTCAGCACCTTCGGATCGGCGACGAGGCCCTCCTGCGCGCGGGTCGGCATCGAGCAACGCGGTGTGGGGCAATCGACGAACGCGGTAGACGCGCCGAGGACGAGCGAGCCTCCAGTCCACCCTGCCTCGACGAAGCCCGCCTCCGTGGTCTCGATCACCGCGTTGGGGCGAAACCGCCGCACGTCGAAGTCGGAGCTGCCTCGGGCTCGCAGCGCGGCGAGGCTCGCCGTGGTCACCACGTGCAACGCCATCGCATCGAAGTAGGTACCCGGCGGCGTGGCGTACTTGCCGAGCTCCAGCAGCTTTCCCATCGGCATCATCGAGAAGTCGGGCAGTGGCTCGTTCGCATCGATCGCGAAGTCTGCGCGCATGTCGCCCGCCGTGGCCTTCGCGGCCTTGTAGTGGGCGCGATCACTCGCCGGCCGTAGCGCACACAGCGTGACGCGATGGCCGAGCAGCGACGACAGGCGCGCGTGGACGTCAGGATCTTCAGAGCTGACCTGCGCGCCATCCGGCAGCGTGATCGTCACGGCGGGGATGGTTCCCGGCCCCACGTCGGGTGCAGGCTCGCGGACGTAGCGCGCGGCGCACCCGAGCAGCACCGGGAACCGCTTCGCATTGGTGAGCACGCCGCGCTCCTCGTCCCGCACCGCCCACAGGCGATCGCCGTGGACGCCCCGCGCGCCGAGCGTGGTCGCCTCCACGCGCTCGCCCGCCATCGACTTGACGGGATACCGCCACAGCTCGAGAACCTGCACGCGCCGATGTTATGGCAGATCGCTACTGCGCGGTGAACACGTACTCGTGCTGACCGTCGCGCGTGGTCAAGGTCGGCTTGCCGCCGGCGGATCCCGCAACGAAGTCAAAGCCGATCACGCCGGGCGTGGTCGTCGTGAACGACACCGTGCCATCCGGGTTGCTCAGCGAGCCGACCTCGCTCTTGAACTCACCGAAATCGAACATCGTCTTGCCGCCCTCGACGGTCACCGTGATCTCGCCGAGCGAGGCGCTCTTGTAGTGCTTCGCCAGCGCCTTCGAAGCTGTGGCATCGGCCGGCACCGCGAGCAGCTTGCGCACCGACGCGAGCGACGCGAAGTAGCTCTTCGCTCCGCTCGCCACGTTCTCGTCCGCCTCGGGCTTGCCGTCGTAGAGCACCTCGAGCAGCTTGCGCTGGAACTGGCCGCGGATCATCGGCCCGAGATCGCCGTTGGTCAGCACCACCGCGCCGACGTTGGCCTCGGGCAGCCACATCATGTCGCTGTGGAAGCCGATCATGTCGCCGCCGTGATCGATCACCGTGACGTCGTGCGCCGTGTGGATGAACAGGCCCATCCCATACGCGGCATCGAGCCCCACGGCCACGTTCGGGATCCGGCGCGCGAACAGCGCCTCCTTGGAGACGTACTGCTTGCCGTTCGGCAGCTTCCCCTCGGAGAGCTCCATCTGCACGTACTTGAGCAGATCCTCGACGTTGCTCCACGCCGCCCCCGCCGGCCGCGCCGAGATCACCGAGTAGTTCTCCTCCATCAGATCGCGGGCCGGCTGCCCATCCACCGTGATGCCGTGCGGCATCGCGTGGTTCCCGCGCAGCGCCTTCGCATAGTCGAACGTGGTGGCCTTCATCCCGAGCGGATCGAACACCTGCGTCTGCATCGCCTTGTCGTACGCCGCGCCGAGCTCGAGCTTCGGGTACCAGGCATGCCCGCCCGTGTAGCCGCCCGCCGCGGCCATCAAGTTCGAGTACTGGAACAGCTCGCCGAACTTCGAGGTCGGCACCATCGTGCCGAGCGTCTTCATCACGGAGTCCGGCGTGGAGCCCTTCCACTCGAGCAGCCACTCGAGATCCTGACGCGGCAGGCCGGTGCACGCACAGATCAGGTGCTTGACCAGCACCTGCTTCGTGATCTCGTCGGTGCCGAGCTTGAACGAGGGCAGCACCGACGTCACGGCCGCATCCCACGTCAGCTTCTTCGCATCCACGGCCTTCGCGAGCATCAGCGTGGTCAGCGACTTCGTGTTCGACGCGATCATGTAGAGCGTCTTCGCGTCGACGGGCTCCTTCTTGCCGAGCTCGCGCACGCCGATCCCACCGGCCCACACGACCTTGCCGTCTTGCACCACGCCGAACGAGACGCCGGGCACGCCGGTGAGCGCCTCGGCATCGGCCACGAACTTCTTCAGTGACTCGAGCCGCGCGGCGTCGATCTTCGCCGCGGTCTTGCCCTTGAAGGACTCCTGCGAGTGGCCCTTCGGATACAGCTTGTCGAAGATCTTCCCGATCTGGCCGCCGCGCTTCTCGCCCACGTCCTGGGCGAAGTCGATGATGAGCACGAGCCAGCGGCCGTTCGCGAAGCTGGTGCCGACCTGCACGATGCGCTTCTCGTTCGGAGAGGTCTGGTACTCGTAGTTCTTGATTCGCGACCAGCCGTCGCGATCCGGGCCCGGGTTCGCGTTGAGGACGGGCCACTTCGCGCCGGGCTTGTAGACCTTCCAGGCGGCGTCGCGGGCCGCGTCGTTGTCGGCGGCCGTCACGTCGATCAACGCGATGTGCGAGTTGCCCTCGGGCGCGGTGAGGATCGTCATCTCGCCCTGCACGGTGACCTTCCACTCGTTCGGCACGATGAACGAGTTGCCGTCCGCGTCGGTCAACGGCGTGTCTGCGGTCATCGTGGTCACCACCGCGGCGGGCCCAGAAGGTGTGGGCGTCGTCGGGGTCGTCGGCACGACGGCCGCGGGCTCGGGCGGGGTGGAAGGCGCGGGGACGGCCTTGGGCGTAGACGAACCACACGCGGCCAGGAGCGCGGCGAACAGGAGTGCTCTCATGGGGCGGAGGGTAGACCAGACCCGAGGTACGATCAGCGCCGCATGCTCGCCTTCATTCCTGTCGAGCCCGCCCGGGTGACGGTCGCGCAGGATGGCTCGCTGGCCGCGCTCCAGGAACCCACCCGGATCACCGTGATCGCGCTCCCGAGCGCCGAGCCGTTCGGGGTGATCCACACCGTCGGTGATCCCGCGGCCACCGACGTGGGCTGGCTCGGGTCTCCGCCGCGGCTGCTCGTGCTCTCGCGGCTGGAGACCACCACGCGCGTGCGGGTCGTCGATCCGCGGGCCGCGCGCCTGGTGGCCGAGCGAACGATCGAGGGCCTCGTAGCTCTGCGCGCGTGCGTGGATGGTCAGGCCCTGATCTCGGGCGAGGGCCGAACGCTCACGGTGACGTGCTCCGGTGACGAGCTCGTGGTGCGTCCCGTGCGCATGCGCGTGACGCCGGTGTGTGCGGGCGCGCTGCACACGCGGTTCGTGGTGGTGGCCGGAGCAACGCTCCGCGAGTGGGATCCGCGCGGCGCCGCCTCCAAGCGCAGCTGGCGGATCGCACCGCGGGCGACGGTCACCGCACTCGGCGGCACCGAGCGCGTGCTGTGGCGGACCACGCGCGAGGCGCCGAGCCGGATCGACGTGATCCCGCTGATCGCGCTCGGCCAGCCCAAGGTCCACGAGCTCCCCGAGCCGATCGCGCAGGCCGTGGGGCATCCTCGCCGCGACGTGCTCGCGTGCCTCGGCGCCGAATCGGGCCGCGTGTTCGTGGTCGATCTCGAGAGCGCATCACCGCCGCGCGTGCTCGAACCAGGTCCGATCGATCGCGCCGAGGCGATCGGGATCGTGGGCAGCATCGATCTCAGCGTGCTCGTCAGCCAGCACGGCATGCCCACGATCGTGGTGCCGCTCGGGATGCCGACCTGGCGCAACGAGCTGGTGGCGTGGACGCGCAGCGGCATCGTGGATCGGATCCCGCTCGTGCCCGCGATCGCGCAGCTCGCCAAGCACCTCGAGCTTCCGGAGGCGCTGATCCCCGCGCTGACCCTGTGCTACGGCGCGCACCTGTGCGGCGCCACTGGCGTGCCGCCCGACGAGCTCGCCGAGGTGCTCGGGGGCCGCTGGCCCGACGAGGTCCGTGGTGCCGGGCGCCTCGCGGCCACGCGCGTGCTCGAGTTCGCGGATCACGCGATCGCGATGGCGCCCGCGTATCGCCAGGTGCTCGACGAGCTGTGAGCTACTTGAAGAACGCCGAGTACGTGTAGCGGTCCGAGCCTTCCATCGCCACGCCCTTCGCGCTGTACGGATAGGACAGCGAGGCCGAGTGCGGGTGCGTGGAGGTGATGTCGCTGACGATCGCCGAGATGTTGATCGGATCGGTGCCGAGGGTCGCGAGGTTCAGGATGCTGTTCACCTGGAACTCGAACTCGCCCACCTTGCCGGTGTTGATCTTGCGCTCGCCGCCGGTGGCGGGCTTGCCGTTCGCGGAGACCTTCACGGTGTCCGGATCGGTCCACGAGAAGGTGTTGCTGCACGTGATCGCCACGTAGAACGTGACGTCGAAGCTCTTCAGTGCGGCGAGCAGGAACTCCACCGACGGCTTATCCGCCTTGGGGTTGCGCTTGTAGTTCATCACGGCCTGCACGCAACCGGCGCGCCCGTGCGGCTGGAGGAAGGTCTTCGCTTCCTCGAGCTTCGTGAACTTCTGGATCTCGCCATCCATCTGGTTGTCGGGGCGTGCGGTCGCCGAGGCCGCGCCCTTGGTCACGGTGATCGCACCCTTGTCATCCATCGTGAACGTCTGCGTCACGTTGGTGATCAGGTGCTCGCCGCCCACGCCCTTGACCCGATAGACGTTCGGGATCGACCACGAGAACGAGCCGGCCCACCAGCGCATCGTGCCGTCGGGGTGCTTGAGCTTCGGCTTGTCGCGCGTCCACGCGTTGTCCATGATCGCTTTGTTGTCGTCTCCCATCGGGAGCCAGTTCGGGTTCGGCGGGTGCGCGAGGCTCTGCCCCGAGGCCACGTACGCCGCGAAGTAGCCACTCACGCCCTCGGCGGGACCCGGCTTCTCGAGCCACTCCGCGTTTCCGAACGAGACGCTGTCGGGGCCGATCGAGACCTGCAGCGTCATGCCGACGCCGGCCATGTTCGGCCCGGTGGCCGGCACATCGCCGACCTTCTTGAAGTCCACCGTGGACGGCTGGACCACCATCACGGGCAACGACGACCGCTTGTCCTTGTTCGGGCTCGTCAGGTACGGCTCGAACACGAGGTTGCGAAGCGCGAGGGTCGACGGTGCGGTCCAATCCACGGACTGCCCGCGGCCGATCTCACCGTCGTCGAGACGGAACGTGCCTTCTTCCTCGGCGGAGAACGTCGCCTTCTCGCCGACGCCGAACTTCGCCGTGCTCTCGGTGGCGCCCTTGGCACTCTTCTCCGATTGCACCGTGATCTTGCCGGCGGAGCCGCCCTTGCCCTTGGCCCCACCTGGAGCAGCGGGAGCTGGAGCTGCTGCCGGCGCCGCCGAACCTCCGCCACCTTCCGAAGCCGTGCCGTAGCCACCCTCGGAGCTGCTCTCCTGATCGACGCGCGTCTGCTTGCCGACCTCGGCGCCGTCGGACTGGCCACGCTGCCCCCCGGGGTGCTGCTTGGCCTTCTTGTCCTTGTCCTTGTCCTTGTCCTCGAGGGCCATCGGTTTGTGATTGTACGTCGAGCCTCACCTCCAGCTGCCCCCGGATCGGCCCACCTCGTCCGGTTCCTCAACCCATCGAGATCACGGGAATTTTTTGGCTGTCACAAGACGGTCCCGCGGCTCGTTGGTCGGGAAAGGAGCCCTGACGATGCCCACGTTCTTCCAGCGCCTGTTCCACCGGTCGACCTCGACCTCCTCGCCTGACCGCACGCCCACGTCCGCGAGCCACACCGAGGTGATCGCGCGAACCGCGCAGCTCACCCACTCGAGTCCGGCGCGCTCGCTCGCGCACAAGCACGATCTCGCGATCCTCGATCTGACCTGGGAGGACACGGGGCGGTTCAAGGGCTCGTGCGTGGGCCCGAACATCAGCGACATGACGATCCAGGTCGCCGATGGCGGCCGCGTCACCTGCATGCCGGTGATCCGCCACCCGAACTTCTCCGACAAGACGGCCGACGTCTCGATCGACGACGTGATGATCCGCGTGGGCAACGAGCGTGGCGCGCCGCTCACCAGCATCTCGCTGCGCACCTACCTGCGCGATCTCCGCGCGCACCTGTCCACGCCGAGCTCGTGGGCGGGCACCGAGACCTCGCTGCTCGCACCCCGCGAGAAGGACGTGCTGGTCTCGGCGCAGGCGTGCTTCCTCCCCGTGCCCACGAGTGGCAAGGCCGAGTTCAACCCGGTGCTGTTCAACTATCAGTCGTACGCGGGCGCACCGGCGGTCCTCGCGATCGTCGCCACGCGCGAAGGCACGAGCGCGACCATCATCGACAACGTGCGCGATGGCTTCGGTGCCGGTTCGGCGTGGGGACAGCGCCTGTTCCACAACCAGGACGGCCAGCGCGCCAGCCTCACGGGCACGCGGATGACCGAGTTCGTCGCAGCGGGCGGCGATGCCACCGATCGCGTCGAGAGCGTCGACGCGGCGAAGGCCGCGGGCCTCAGCTGCGTGATGCTGATCCAGGTCCCGCTGCTCCAGCCCGAGCGCGCCCGGCCTTCGCTGTCGATGAGCGGCGCGGGTGCGCCGAGCGGCATGATGATGAAGCGCTGCCGCTCCGCGAGCCTCGAGGAGGAGTGCGATGTCGACGAGGCGGTGATCGGCCACGGCGACGCTCAGGGCCCGTTCACCGAGATCGATCGCCTCGCGATCAAGCGTGACCCGCGGTTCCCGATCCGCGTCACCGTCCAGTTCTACAAGGCCACCAGCAACGGCATCGTCAGTGCGAGCGAGATGAAGGCGCTCGCCGATCAGATCGCCTCCGTCTACAAGGATGCGAAGGCCGTGGGCAGCCTGGTCACCGATCCGGACCGTGGCCGCTCGACAGAGTGGGACGATGACGGCCGCGGCAAGGCCGAGCCCAAGGACTGGTGGGAGCAGTTCTGGAAGACGCAGGAGGCCGCCACCGGCAAGAGCCGCGAGCAGCTGCGACGCGAGCTCGAGACCGTGCTCGGGCGCCGCGCGAGTGACAGCGAGCTCGAGGCCGCGCTCCGCAAGATGTTCTTCGTCTAACGCCGGCGACGCCGCAGGCCGACCAGCGCGAGCGCGAAGGCGAGACCCGCGCCGCCGCCCGTGGACGAGCAGCCGCCGTTGCCACTGCCGTCGTCGAGCGGGTGGTCGATCGGCGGCGTGACCGGATCGGGGTCCGCGCAATCGGCCGCGCACGCCGTGGGCTCCTCGTCGCCGTCGCACACGCCATCGCCACACACCGCGCGCCCGACCGGCGCCACGAGCGCCGAGGTCGCCGTGTAGATCAGGCTGCCATCGTGGATCCGATCCACCATGTGGACCTCCACGGCGGGATCGAGCGCGAGGCAGCCGTTGCTGCGGCCCTGCTGGCTCGTGTTGGAGTCCGAGACGTACGAGGCCTCGTGCATCACGATCAGCCGAGGGCGCGCGTTGGTGTTGGCCATGCCGTTCGGGCTCGCATCGGCGGACAGCCCGTCGAGGCGCATCGAGTGCACGTGGGTGCCATCGTAGATCTCGCCGGTCAGATAGAAGCCGAGCGAGGTCTTGTGCGATCCGTCGACGTTGCCGAACAGCGTGGCGTAGCCGTTGTTGTCCGGATCGCTACCGTCGCCGTGCGCGACCTTGTGGGCCTCGACGACGCCGGTCGTCAGATCGACGAGCCAGAACCGGTCCTTGCCCGAGTACAGGGACATGTCCGCGATCGCCACGTACTGCGACTTCGGGATGTGCGTCTTGTTGACGTCGAAGTACACGAGCGTGTCCTCGAGGAGCCCGCGCGGGACCTGGTTCGTGGGGTCGATCGCATCGTAGCGATGCACGATCTCCGCGCGCTGGATCGCCGAGAGCTCGGGCAGCGTGAACACGCTCAGATCGAGGTCCGAGCTGAGCTCCGAGAGATCGGGCTCCTCGGCCACACAGCCGGTGATCAGGATCGTTCCAAACAACGCCGCAGCGCGATGCATCCCCATGTGCGGAGCGCAGCGTCGATCAGCTGATCGATCGAAGCAACCAACTGGCGAACCTGTGTGCAACCGACCGCTCACTCTCCTCCTACATAGGCGACAGGGTGTGACCGCAAACTGTTGAGGGCAATGCAGCCCCGAAAACACCAAGCCCCCAGTCCGCAGGTCTTGCGGCAGGGGGCTCAGCAGGCAGTTGATCAGCCAGGCGTGCCTTGTGGGCGGTCATCCACCGCGTATGCGTCCCGCAGCGTGCTAGTCCGGCCGAGCCGGGGCATCGAGCGTGCGGTGCGGTCATACGCAGATGCGGATGATGCGGCGCCTATCAGCTACGGATCGTCTCGTGCGTGCAACGCATCCTCCGTCGGTAGCCCGGCTGACTCGAAGAGTCCCGTGGCTTTGCGAGGCCCCGCTCGCGCGGGGAGTGCCGTTTCGTGGTGCGGGCGCTTTCCCGCGGGTGGCGAGCGCTTCAAGGATCAGCGCTCGTGCTGGTCGGGCTCAGCCCGAAGGACCAGCCCTGGTGCGAGTCGTGTACTTCACGCTCCTCCTTTTCGGTAACCCGGCTGACTCAGGGAGTCCCGTGGCTTTGCGTAGCCCGCTCGCGCGGGGGTTGCCGTTTCGCTTCGAGTCTGTCGTGTACAAAACAAACGTAGAGCAGCTGAGTGCGAGTTGTCACCAGAAATATTTGTGCTCGCGCCGATTCCTCGTCGGGCGCAACTCCCGCGACTGCATACATCGTAGTACCCGCGGAGTTGGCTACTGCCACGCTCCGAGCGTGGGGAGGATCAGGCGCGGCTGATCCGCGGGCACCGTCACGCCGTTGACCGAGAGCCAGCTCCGCCGCTCCACCTCTTCCGTTGCAGGGATCGCATTCGCACCACCGAAGATCTCCACGAGGTGGAACTTCCAGTTCGAGACCGCGGCGATCACCAGCTCGTCATCACGATGCGTGACCGCCCAGTTGAGCACCGCGATCACGCGCTGCTTCATCCCGGGGAGCGCACGCTTCGGATCGGTGGCGAGCGAGTGCAGGAACGCCTCGACGAGGAAGTAGCAGCCTTGATCGTGGCCCGAGAGCTGGCCGGCCTCGAGGCACTCCACCCACAGCTTCGCGGTCTCGGGGTGCTTGCCGAGCCAGAAGCCATGCGCGGTGGTGAAGTCCGCCACCGCGATGTGCGCGTAGAGCAGGCCGAGCGAGGCCTTCGCACCGACGTATGCGGAGACCTCGCCGGAGGCGACCATCCCGTCGAGCAGCGCCTGGTAGCGCGGGATCGCGGCCCGCGGATCCTTCGCGAACAGCGTGGCATCGATCGCGGCACCGCGTGCGCACAGCTCGGCCTCGGAGGGTGCGGTCATGATCGAGCGTCACGCGCGGCCGCTCCGAATGCAAGGCGGCTCGAAGGGCCCGGTGTGGCAGGATGCGCGCGTGCGCTACGTCGGCAAGCTCTACCGCCCGCCCTCGGAGGCCGATGCCCTGATCCTGCAGGCGACGATCGGCTGCTCGTGGAACCACTGCACGTACTGCGACATGTACCGGGACAAGCCCGAGTTCAAGATCCGCCCGCTCGCCGAATCCCTCGAGGATCTCGCGAACGCGGCGCGCGAGGACGGCGCGCTCGTGGAGAAGGTGTTCGTCGCGGATGGCGATGCGCTCGTGATGGACCTCGCGCACTGGGCTCCGATCCTCGATGCGTGTCGCGCGCACTTCCCGCGCCTCCGCCGCGTCAGCTGCTATGCCACCGCGCCCAACGTGCTCGCCAAGACCGACGCCGAGCTCCGCGAGCTTCGCGCGCGCGGCCTCGCGCTCCTCTACATGGGCCCCGAGTCCGGGGATGACGTCACGATGAAGCGGATCGCGAAGGGCAGCACCGCCGCGGATCACGTCGAGGCGGCGCGGCGGGCGCGTGCGGCCGGGCTCGAGGTGTCGGCGATCTTCCTGCTCGGCGCCGGCGGGATCGAGCGCTCCGCCGAGCACGCCGCAGGATCGGCGGCGCTCGCCACCGCGATGGATCCGCACTACCTCGCGGCGCTGACCCTGACGGTGGTGCCCACCACACCGCTCGCGAAGCTCGCCGAGCGCGGCACGTTCGTGCTGCCGAGCGTGGAGCAGCTCCTCGGCGAGCTGCGCACGTTCGTCGATCTCGCGCGCCCCACGAATGCCCTGTTCCGCACCAACCACGCCTCGAACTACCTGCCCCTCGGCGGCCGGCTGCCGCGTGATCGTGCGCAGATCGTCGCGACGATCGATCACGCCCTCGCCGGCGGCATCGCGCTGCGCCCCGAACGCTCGCGCGGGCTCTGAGTCTCCCGCGCTTCTGCGCTACGCTCGCGGCCACCCATGGCCGATCCAGCCCAGCTCGACGATGCCACCGCTCTCGCCGAGCGTGTGAAGCGCGGCGATGTCCACCCCACCGAGCTCGTCGAAGCCGCGATCACCGCGATCGAGAAGGTCAACCCGCAGCTCAACGCGGTGGTCCACCGCATGTACGAGCAGGCGCGCGCCGCCGCGAAGGGCACGCTGCCCGAGGGCCCGTTCCGCGGCGTCCCGTTCGTGGTCAAGGACCTCGATGGCTGGCTCGCCAACGAGCCGTACACGCAGTCGTGCCGGATGTCGAAGGACTTCGTCCCCACCGAGGACGCCGAGATCATCGCCCGCATGAAGCGCACCGGCGTGGTGATCGTGGGCAAGACCAACACGCCCGAGCTCGGCCTCCTCGGCGTCACCGAATCCGAGCTGCGTGGCCCGGCGCGCAATCCGTGGAACCCCGATCACACCCCGGGCGGCTCGAGCGGCGGCACCGCCTCGATCGTCGCCTCGCGCGCCGTCACGATGGGCCACGGCGGCGATGGCGGCGGATCGATCCGCATCCCTTCGTCGGCGTGCGGCCTGTTCGGGCTCAAGCCCACGCGCGGCCGCAACCCGCTTGGCCCGAGGGTGAGCGAGGGCTGGGGTGGCTACGTGCAGCCCGGCGTGCTCACGCGCAGTGTTCGCGATTGCGCCACGATGCTCGATGCGACGCAGGGCCCCGATGTCGGCGCGCCGTATGCCTCACCGCCGCGCGAACGCCCGTACGCCGAGGAGATCCGGCGCGCGCCTCGCAAGCTGAAGATCGCGTTCTCCACCGGCTCGCAGCTCGGCAAGCAAACCCACGCCGACGTGCAGGCCGCGGTGAAGGATGCCGCCGCGCTGTGCGCGAGCCTCGGCCACGAGCTCGTCGAGGTTCCGCTGCCGATCGATCGCGAGGCCCTCGTCGCCGCGTACTTCACGCAGGTCGCCGTCGGCGCGGCGATCGGCATCGAGGAGACCGCGAAGCTCGTGGGCCGCAAGCCCACGCCCGCGGACTTCGAGCCCACGACGTGGCTGCTCGGCACGATCGGCCGCAAGCTCCCCGCGATCGAGCTCCAGCGCTCACGCGATGCGTGTCAGGCCGCGGGCCGCACGCTCGGCCGGTTCTTCCAGACCCACGATCTGTTCCTCGATGGCACCCTCGCCTATCCACCGCTCAAGGTCGGCGAGCTCGCACTCAAGGGCGCCGAGCGCGCCGCTCTCGCCGCGCTCCGCGTGGTCTCGCCGCGGTTCGTCCTCGACAAGCTGCTCGAGACCCTCGGTGCGAACGCCCTCGAGAAGACCCCGAACACCCAGGTCGCGAACCAGACCGGCCTGCCCGCGATGAGCGTGCCGCTGCACTGGAACGCCGCCGGGCTCCCGATCGGCGTGCAGTTCACCGCGCCGTTCGGCGACGAGGCCACGCTGCTCCAGCTCGCCGCGCAGCTCGAGGTGGCGCGGCCGTGGGCCGGCCGCATCCCGCCCGTCTCCGCGCGGTGACGATCGAGTCGCGCCGTGTACAGCGCTGGCTACCGAGGGCAGCACTCGCGCACCGGCAACTCCGCTAGCCACTGAAGACCACGTCCGCGCGCGAGCGGCACGTACGCTGCAATCGACCGGGAACGATGTATCCGACCGAGCAGTTCGAAGCGTTGGCCGTCGAGGACCTTCGAAGCGTCGTCGGCGCCGGGGATCCGGGGTACTCGCCCGGCAACAACGCGCTCGGTCGCGTGGGCCCCGGCACCGGCTGGAAGTGGCTCGGCAACTACTACACGCCGGAGGCCCTGTCCCACGATCAGGCCGTGCGCTCGAACCTCGCGCGCGGCGACGGCCGGGTCATGGCGCAGCTCGAGGCGCTGCCCAAGCTGCCCGCCGCGATCGGCTCGTACTTCCGCGCGCGGTTTCACCCCGGACCCGACGACAAGCAGCTCTCGACGCCGTGAGTCGGTGACCGCTCTCGAAATCCTGCTCCCGTCGCCTGGCCTGTGCGACGATCGGCTTGGTGTGGAGGATCGTTTGCATGCTCGGGATGGTCGCGTGCTACGCGCCCACGCCGCCCGAGGGCCGGCTGTGTGGTGAGGGAGGCGCATGCCCCTCCGAGCTCGTTTGCCGCGGCGATGTCTGTGTGCGCGATGACGGCTTCGCGGACGCCAGGCTCGACGACGGGGCCGCGACCGATGCGCCCGACGGCGATGCACCACCGATCGACGCGCTGAGTGACGCGGCGAGTGGGATGTGTCCCGGGACCTATGTCGCCATTCCCGGCCAGACCTCCCGCTATCGCACCGTCATGACCGCGCGGACCTGGAGCGAAGCCGAGGCCGATTGCGAGGCAGATGGCGCGGGTACCCACCTCGCGGTGGTCGACAACATGGCCGAGGACAGTGCGGTCGATGCGCTGACCGGTGCGTCGATCTGGTTCGGGCTGACCGACCGCAAGATCGAGGGGACTCCTCGCTGGGTCACCGGCACGACACCGAGCTACACGAACTACGGTGGTGCCAACAACACGAGCGCGTACGACTGTGCGGGGATCTATCAGTCGAAGTGGGCGTGGGGCGAGTGCACGACCCCGATCAAGTACGTCTGCGAGTGCGACGGGATCCCCGCGCAAGCCAGCGCGTACTGAGGCCGGCGCGTCCACCCTCCTCGCGAGCCTAACGCCGCCGAAACCCGCGCTCCTTGGCCCGCTGCTCGTGATAGCCGGGCGGTGGCGTGGTGAGGTTCGCGAGGGCGTGCGCCACGATCGAGCGCACGTACTCGTCGAGTGGCACCTGCTCGAGCGCGAGGGTCGCGATCGCGCGCGACGGATCGATCCGCGACATCCAGCGACTCGAGAACGGTGAGCCGTCGCGGGGATCGATCCCGGCGGCGAGCAGCTCGCTGGCGGGCGTGGTCTCGATCGTCACCGCGCACCCGGCGGCGCGCCCGATCAGCTCCACCAGCTCGCGCACCGTGGGCTGCTCCACCTGCGCCACGTTGAACACGTCGCCGTCGGGGCGCCGCTCGAGCAGCTTCACGATCGCCTCGACCACGTGGCCGCGATACACGTGCCGCGCGATCGCCTCGGGGTTCGGCACGAACAGCGGCCCGCCATCGAGCATCCGCCACAGGTAGCGCTCGTAGCGCAGCTTCGGATCGCCCTCGCCCGAGACCATCGGGATCCGCAGCCGCGTCGAGCGCAGCTCCGTGGCCGCCGCGATCACATCCTCGGCGTCGCGCTTGCCGATGCCGTACTCCCAGTCAGGACGATCGTCGGGGGTGGGCGGTGCCGCCATCACCGGGCCCGCGTAGTCGCTCTCCCGCGTCACGCCCTGGAGCCCCTCGCGCACCAGATAGACCTGGCCCGTCGAGATCATCACGTAGTGGCCGGTCCGGCTCGCGAGCGCTCGGACCGCACCCCGCGCGTCGTCGCCGGTGAAGCACGCGAAGTCGATCACCGCATCGAACGTGCGGCCGTCGAGCACGCGATCGAGCTCGCCCGTGGTGCGATCCGCGCGCAGCCACGCGGCCCCCTCCGGGGCGGGCAGCGTGCCGCGGTTGAGCACGGTCACGCGATGCCGCGCGAACAGGAGCCGGAGCACGAGCGAGCGCCCCATGAAGCGATTGCCGCCGATGACGAGGACGTCCACGGGCGATATCGTGGCACGAAGGGCACCCGAAGTGCCGTGAGGGGGGGGCGGGGGGGGGGGGGGGGGGGTGGTGGCCACCGCACGGCGGGCCGCGGCGCGTCGCGGGGGGGGGGCGGGGGGGGGGGGGGGCGGGGGGGGGGGGGGGGCGGCCGGGGCGGGGGCGGCGGGGGGGGGGGCGCGGGCCGGCGGCGGCGGCGCCCGGGGGCGCCCGGGGGGGCCGAGGGCTAGCATCTCGGGATGTCGAACGCCTACGCGACCCTCGTCGCGAGCTTCACGAAGCTCTATCGCTATCAGCACCTCGCCCAGATCGTGGCGTGGGACCAGGCGGCGATGATGCCGAGCAAGGGCAACGAGGCCCGCAGCGCCGCGATGGCCGAGCTCGCGGTGCTGATGCACGACACGTTGACCGCGCCGCAGCTCGCCTCCGCCCTCGAGGCCGCGAAGACCGAGACCACCGATCCGATCGAGGCCGCCTCGGTGCACGAGATGACGCGGCAGTGGCGCGCCGCCACCCTGATCCCGGCATCCCTCGTCGAGGCCAAGAGCCTCGCGGGCACGAAGTGCGAGCACGCATGGCGCACGCAGCGCAAGGCGAACGATTGGGCCGGCTTCCTCGTCAACTGGAAGCCGCTCGTCGAGTGCGTGCGGCAGGAGGCCACGCTGCTCGCCGAGGCCTCGGGCCTGTCCCGGTACGATGCGCTCGTCGATCGCTACGAGCCGGGCATGACGAGTGCGGTGATCGAGCCGATGTTCGCCGATCTCAAGCGCTGGCTGCCGCCGCTGATCCAGGACGTGCTCGTGAAGCAGCGCACCGAGGAGGTCGTGGCGCCCACGGGCCCGTTCCCGATCGCCGCGCAGCGCGCCCTCGGCCTCGAGATCATGGGCCTCCTCGGCTTCGACTTCGAAGGCGGCCGGCTCGATGTGTCCACCCACCCGTTCTGCGGCGGTGTGGCCGAGGACGTGCGGATCACCACGCGCTATTCCGAGGATGACTTCGTGCAGGCCCTGATGGGCATCGTCCACGAGACCGGTCACGCGCGGTACGAGCAGCGCCTCCCGCGCGCCTGGGTGCACCTGCCGCTCGGCGTGGCGCGCTCGATGGGGATCCACGAGAGCCAGAGCCTCTCGTTCGAGATGCAGCTCGGGCGCAGCCGGCCGTTCCTCGAGCTGATCGCGCCGCTCGTGCGCAAGCACCTCGGCGATCAGCCCGCGTTCGCCGTGGACAACCTCGCCAAGATCTACACGCGCGTGCGCACCGGCCTCGTGCGCACCGAATCCGACGAGCTGACCTATCCGATGCACATCATCCTGCGCTTCGAGATCGAGCGCGCCCTGGTGGAACGCGAGATCGAGCCGGAGGATGTGCCGGCGCTGTGGGACGAGAAGATGCTCGCGTACCTCGGCGCGGACACCCGCGGCAACTACACCGATGGGTGCCTCCAGGACATCCACTGGACCGACGGTGCGTTTGGCTACTTCCCGAGCTACACGCTCGGCGCGATGTACGCCGCGCAGTACTTCGCGGCGATGCGCGCACAGCTGCCGGCTCTCGATGCGAAGGTCGCCGCGGGTGATCTGGCGCCGATCTTCAGCTGGCTCGACGACAAGATCTGGAGCCAGGCGAGCCGCTGGGAGACGCCAGAGCTGATCGCGCGCGCGACGGGCACGCCGCTGTCCGCGAGCCACTTCGAGAAGCACCTGCGAGCGCGCTACCTCGCCGGTTGAGGCGTCCCAGGTCGCGTGCGCGCGCGCGAAAGCGGGTTGACAGGGCCGCCTCCGACATCGTACATAACACTTCGGTTATGTAACCTGCCGGTTGTTGACCCAGATGAACTCCCAACGCCTCGACGCCACGTTCTCCGCCCTCGCCGATCCCACGCGGCGCGCGATCCTCGCCCGGCTCGCCAGCGGAGAGGCCTCTGTCATGGAGCTCGCCGAACCGTTCGCGATGAGTCAGCCCGCGATCTCGAAGCACCTCAAGGTCCTCGAGAAGGCCGGATTGATCTCCCGCGGCCGCGATGCGCAGCGCCGTCCATGTCGCCTCGAAGCGGCACCGCTCGGCGAGCTCGCCGGCTGGATCGAGCGCTACCGCGAGCACTGGGAGGAGCGATTCCAGCGGCTGGACACGCTGCTCGCGAAGCTCGCGCGGGAGGAGAAGCGCCATGTCCGGAAGAAGTAGCGTCGGATCGATCGATCGCCTCGCAGATGTCATGCGGCCCGCCGCGGCAACTACCCTTCGCGCAAGGATCTCGCCATGAAGAATCTCGGCCACCTCAAGGTCACGCTCCCCGCCGATACCGACATCCTCCTCACGCGCGTGTTCGATGCGCCGCGCCACCTCGTGTGGCGATGCATCACGGAGCCGGCACTGATGAAGCAATGGTACGGGCCTCGCGGTCACGAGATGACCTTGAGCGAGATCGATCTCCGCGTCGGCGGTGCGTGGCGCAGCGTCTCGCGTGGCCCGAATGGGCGCGAGGTCGGGTTTCGCGGCATCTACAAGGAGATCAGCCCACCGGAGCGGCTGGTCTGCACCGAATCGTTCGACGACTATCCGGGCGATTCGCTCGTCACGATCACGCTCGTCGAGAGCGAAGGCAAGACCACCTTCACGCTCCTCGGGCGATACCCCTCCAAGGAGGTCCGCGACATCGTGATCAAGTCGGGCATGGAGCACGGCGCGGCCGAGAGCTACGATCGCCTCAACGAGCTGGTGGTCACGTTGTCGTGAGCCACGCGGACGCGCTGGTCGTGATGACCCGCGTGGTGCACGCACCGCGCGAGCATGTCTATGCCACGTGGCGGCGCCCCGAGCGGATGGCCCGCTGGTGGAGCGCCGAGCATCGAGGTGGCACCGCGGTGGCGTGCGGAGATCATGCGCATCGCGTCGGCGCGCTCGTGGTGGTGCTCCACGAGGCGCGGCCTCCCGAGCGCATCGTGTTCTCGTGGGGCAACGGAGATCGCGAGTGCCAGACGATCGTCACCGTGACGTTCGCCGAGGTCGATGGCGGAACCCGCGTCGAGCTCCGCCAGGTGATGCCGCGGCGTCACGAGCGCGTGATGGCAGCTCGGCTCGATCGGCTCGCGATCCTGCTCGAGGCCAGCGCCTGAACGTCGCGATGAGGATGGCGCGCGGCGCACCGCGTACGATCGCGTGCGATCTGGCATCATGTGCGCGGTGCGCACGTCCCAGGATCACGAACGAGCGCATCGCACGAGCCGCGCGGGCCTCGTGACCGCGACACGGTGGCGGTCATGACCGAGTCACCACGCGCTCCCGAGCCCACCCCCGCCGATCGCGTGCTCGCACGCGTGCGCGCCGTCGCCGATCCGCGCGCCATCGTCGAAGCCTATGGCTCCAGCGTCTACGCGCCGGCCCACGCCAGCGACGTGGACGTGCTGGTCTCCGACGACGATCCCGCGCGCCTCGCCGCAGCACTCGGGATGACGCAGCTCCCCACGCTGCCGCCGCGCCTGCACGGCACGCTCGAGGGCGCGCAGGTCGATGTCACGATCGTCACGGGCGATGGCGACCTCGCACGCCGCATGCGCGCCGGCCCACGTGACGCCGCGGTGCTCGCCGCACAGCTGCGCGAGAACGGGCGCGACGAGGTGTTCCAGGCCGCGTGGCCGCACGTGCGCCAGTTCGTGCGAGCACGCGCGCTCGGCCACAACGGCCTCGGCTGGTTCGGCAGCTTCGGCTGGGCGCTGCTCCTCGCGGTGCCCCTCGTCACCGATCCCGAGCTGCGCGCGGTGCCGGTGGGCGCGGCCTTGCCCGCGTGGTTGCGCTGGCTGGCGAAGCTCTCGCTCGGCACCCGGATCGGCTTCGAGGGCACGCGCGCCGGCGAGCCCGAGCCGCTGTTCGTCGTCGCACCATCCCCGCCGACGCGCGACGTGGCCCACCTCAGCAAGCGCGCGGCCGCGGCGCTGTTCGCCGAGGCACGCCTGGCCGTCACCGCGCTCGGCGATGCGGCGACCGACACCGCCGCGATCGAGCGGATCGTCGATCTCTCCACCGATCCCCCGGCGGGCACGACCCTGGTGATCGCCGGCGACGACGAGCACACGCGCGGCCGCTACGATGGCACCGCGCGTGGCCTCCTGCGCGAGCTCGAGGCGCTCGGCCCGGCGCGCTCGTGGGGGCGCTTCGATCTCACCGGTGAGGGCGGCTGGCAGCATCGGATCACCGTGCCGGCGAATCGCGCAAAGGCCGCACGCGAGCTCATCGACAACTGGCTCGCGCTGACCCGGCTCGATGCCGCGGTCGAATCCCCCCCCCCCCCCCCCCCCCCGCCCCCCCCCCCCCCCCCCCCGCCGGGCCGGCGGCCGGGGCCGCCCCCCCGCCGGGGGCCCGGGCGGCCCCGCGCCGGCGGCCCCCCCCCCGGCGGAGCCGCCCCCCGCCGGCGCGCCCCCGCCGCGGCGGCGGCCCGCCCCCCCGCCCCCCGGCGGCCCCCCGGCCCCCCCGGGGCCCCCCCGGCGGGGGGCGGCCCCCGGGGCCCCGCGCCGCGCGGGGGCGGCCCCCCGGGGGGGGGGGCCGCCCGGCCGGCCAGGCCGCGCGGGCCGGGCCCGCCGGCGCGGGGCCCGCCCCCCCGGGCCGGGCGGGCCAGAACTGCTCCGATCAGTTCGAGTAGCTAGCTCACCGCTGGATCCGCGCCGTCCACTCCGCGTCGGTGGGCCACGACAGCTGCCGCAGATAGTCGCGGAAGTCGGTGCGGTCCCACGCCTCGAGAGAGACGAGGACCATGCGCGGCAGCACGCCGAAGTAGCGCCGGCCGACCTTGCGCCGCAGCGACAGCCGCTCGCGGAACGCCTCCTCGACGGCGTTCGCGGACTCGACCTCCTGGCGCGGCGTGTACGACTTGATCTGCGACGAGCGCGCCACGCACATCTCCGGAGGTGTGTAGACGTAGAGCTGCGCGCACGTCGTGGGGCGCACGCTGTACACGGAGCAGCGCTCTTGCTCGTCGAGGAACAGGCACGGCGTGGCCCAATCCGCCACGACCGCCGCCTCCATCGCCTCCGCGCGAGCCCGCAGCTGGTCGCGCTGTTCCTGCGTATCGCGCCCGGTCTGCTTCAGGTGGTGCGCGATCACCAGGCCCTCGTAGAGGCGGATCAGCACGTACGAGGCGCAGCACGCCTTGGTGGCCGTGCACGTGGAGCAGTGCATTGGCAGCGAGTGCCGCTTCGCGACGGCCGCGGCGCCGGCTGCAGAAGCGCGATGGTTCTGCCCGATCTCGCCCGCGAGCCAATCGATGATCTTGTCCTCGGCGACGAACTCGCCGAGCGTCCTCACCGGCGGCGTCACCGGCTCATCCTACTCCCGAACAGCGCCACCACCCTATGCCCTCACGCAACGCGTTCTCTGCGGCGATACCGCGGCAACTCGGCGGGGTGTAGCGTGTCGGCATGACGGGCGTGGCAGGTAAACCGGTGTTCTCGTTTGGCGAGCTGCTCGTGTTGCTCGATGTCGATGCGGTCGGCGCGATGTCGGCGCCGTTGCCCACACCGGCGGAGGCCGCGGCGCTCACGCACGCTCCCCTGCGCGGGACCGCGCCGTGCGTGGAGGCTCACGGCGCGTGCCGGTTTCGCACCGGCCTCGCGCATCTCTACGATCCGCCGCGCACCGAGCTCGTGGTCGGCCCCGCACACGTGATGCTCTCGATCACGCGGTTCGCCGACGAGGACACGTGGAAGAACATGTTCGAGTGGGTGAGCGGCTACTTCGCTGACACCCTGACCCCCACGGCCCGCGGCACCACGCGTGAGGGCTACCGCGAGTATGCGGGCCAGGGCGTGATCGCCACGCTCGGCTTCACGCGCCCGAACGTTCGCCTCGATTCGCGTGACGCCGTGATCGAGGTGGCGCTGCGACGCGACGAGCCTCCTCTCGCGACCCTTCGCCAGCTATTCGGCCTCGCCGCCGAGACGACGATCGCTCCTCCCGACGATGGGAACTGGCGCGAGCTGTCCTCCGCGTGGGCCGTGCACCTCGAGTGCTCGCGCCACGGCGACACCGCGCGGTTCCGGTTCAGCGCGCCCCATCACGATGGCCAGACCTCGACGGCGGGCATGTGCGAGGAGTGGTGCTGGCGCTGGCTCGATCTGTGCGCGGGCACGACGATCGGCCACCACGATCGCGTCCAGGTGCAGTGGGATCTCGGCGCCCTCGGCCACGCCTCGATCGTGCGCGGCGACAAGGCCCACCGTCGCGATGTGCACGAGCTCCACGTGCCGGCCAGCTGGCTCGCGGCCTGAGCCTCAGCGCGCGCGGGTCACCGCGTACGGCGAAGGCACAGCCGATCCGTGCTGCCCGACGGGTTCTCGGTGAGCTCGAGACACAGCAGGTTGTCGGACGCACTCATCTTGGTGAACGTGACGGTGTCGGAGTCCACGGCGCGCGTGAAGGCGACGGTCGTCAAGCCGCCGCCGCCACGCACCAGCAAGCCCACATGGAAGCTGCGCTCCTTCGGATCGGCGCACGCGCTGCCCACCACCTCGGTGGTTCCGTCCATGGCGACGATCGACGTGGCATGCGCGAGATCGCCGACCGTGCAGAGCTTGCTCGACTGATTCGCCAGCACCGACTGGGCCTCGCTCGTCAGCGGCTCCGTGGTGGGCTTGAACTCCAGCGTGGTCATCGTGTCGGTGAGCTCGGGATCGGCGGCCGCGGTGGGCGACCCGCCCGAGACGGGCATGCAGTACACGTAGCCCGAGGTCTTTCCCGCGATCTTGCGCCTGACCGAGTAGTGCACGCACACGCGGGCAGCGCTCGCGTAGAGCTCGTCCACCTGGACGCGCGCCGCACCCTCGATCAGCTTGGAGCCGAGCAGCGAGACCGGGCCCGCGTGATTCGTGACGCCGACCAGCCAGGTCCCATCCGGCGTGCCGCACGCGATGCCGATCAGGAGCTCGTGCTTGTCGTTCGTGGCGTCGTAGTCGTTCGCGCTCGCGAACACGCGCTTCTCGGGGCAACGGGTCCCGGCCTGCTTCAGCAGCGCTGCGTAGGACTGATCGATCTCTGCATCGGCCGCGACCTTGCCGGAGAGCCTGGTCGGGACATCGGTGACGACAGGCGTGGGCGTGGGCGGCGTGGGCGCGGGGGGCGAAGCGCTTCCCGATCCGGATCCGGATCCCACGGTCGCGGACCCACTGCCCGTCGCGGCCGGGTCCCCGCCCTTGCTTCCACAGGCCGCGAGGGCGACGACGAGGACGAGGACCCTGAGCCCCCCCCCCCCTCTCGCCCACTCCGACGCACCATCGTACGCGAGGTTCTCGTTTGAAGGTCGACGCCCCCCGGGGTATGTAGACCGCCCGATGACGACCTCCACGCGATCCATCCTCGTGCTGCTCGTCCTCACCGTCGCCAGCGTGGTGGCGGGCTGCGGAGACGATGGCATCCATCACCTCCCCGACGCACCGCCGCTCGACGACGCCGCCCCGGATACCGGCATCGCCACCGAGCCGCTCCTCGTCACCCTCGCCGGCACCGGCACCGGCACGATCACCTCGTTGCCCGCGGGCATCTCGTGCGGCGCGAGCTGCGAGGCCTCGTTCCCGAAGGACACCGTCATCACGCTGACCGCCACCCCGGGCACCGGCTCGGTGTTCGCCGGCTGGAGTGGCGCGTGCACCGGCACCCAGAACACGTGCGAGGTCACGCTCGGTGCTGCGAAGGCCGCCACCGCCACGTTCAACCTCGCCACGTACACCGTCACCGTCACCAAGGCGGGCGCCGGCTCGGGGACGGTCTCCGGTGGCGGCATCTCGTGCGGCGTGAACTGCTCCGTCACGGTGCCCTACGGAACGCAGCTGACGTTGACCTCGGCGGCGACCGCGCTCTCGACGTTCGCCGGCTGGGGCGGCGCGTGCAGCGGCACCACTCCGTGCACCCTCACGATCACCGACACCACCAACGTGTCCGCGAACTTCTCTCTCGACAACCTCACCCTGTTCGTCACGCTCGGCGGCAACGGCACCGGCAGCGTCACCTCGAGCCCCGCCGGTATCAGCTGCGGCGTCGATTGCAGCGAGACCTACACCGCGAACCAGATGATCACGCTCACCGCGAGCGCCGGCATCGGCTCCACGTTCACCGGCTGGAGCGGCGGCGGCTGCAACGGCACCGGCACGTGCACCGTGACGATGACCGCGGCGATCACCGTGACCGCCACGTTCACCCTCAACCTCGTCACCCTCACGATCACCAAGTCCGGCACCGGCGCGGGCATCGTGAGCGCCACCGGCATCAGCTGCGGCGCGGACTGCACCGAGACCGTCAACTACGGCACCTCGTTCACTCTCGCGGCCGCACCGAGCACCGCCGACCCCACCCTCTCGAAGTTCACCGGATGGACCGGCGGCGGCTGCTCGGGCACGGGTGGCTGCACGCTGACGCTCACCGCCGACCACCGTCACCTCCGGCTTCAAGCTCATGCCGAACATCATGTTCGTGACCTCCACGCTGTTCACCGGCGATCTCGGCGGCCTCGCGGGCGCGGACTCGCAGTGCAAGGATCGCGCGGCGGCGGCGAGCCTGCCCGGCACCTACGTGGCGTATCTCTCGAGCATCTCGGGCAACACGCCGATTCCTGCGCCCTCGCGCGTGGGCACCGCGAGCGGCTGGGTGCGCGTCGATGGGCGCGCCGTGATGAACTCTCGCAGATGCACGGCGGGACGATGGTCAACGCGCCGCAGCTCACCGAGGCCGGCGCGGACGTGGGAGCGACGCAGTTCCCCTACGCGTGGACGGGCACGAGCACGGCGGGCACGTACGCGGGCGCGTGCAGCGGCTTCGCGGCGTTCATCCCGTGGGCGGGCCCCACCAGCAGCGCGAATGTCGGGCAGGCGGATCTGACCACCTCGGCCGCGGTCAACGCGTTCACGTCGACGTGCGATGTGCAGCGGCGGCTGTACTGCCTCGGCATCGATCGCGCCGCGACCGCGCCGTAGCGCTATCCACCTATCGCCTCGGCGGAAATTGCAGCGCGACCCGCAGAACCCTTTCTCGGCGGCCCGGCTCTAGACCCGTATGTGCAGTCCCGTGAAGTGCGACAAGTGCAAGAAGCCCTCGTGGGTTGGCTGCGGCGCCCACGTCGAACAGATCCTCGGCCACGTCCCCAAGCAGGACCGCTGCAAGTGTCGGGAGGTCTCCACGTCCGCCCCGCCCCGCCCCATGCGTCCGTGACGCAGCGGCGCCAGGGGCTCGAGAGCTCCCACGACCCCGCCACAGCACGATCATAGAGGCTGCGAGGCCAGCGAGCCGCCAATTCTCGGCATACTCGCTCCCTCGAAGGAAGGTCATGAAGCAGCTCCTCCTGATCGCCGGCGTCGTGCTCGCAGCTTCGTGGTCGCGTGCCGCGGTGGCCGAGCCTCTACAGATCCGGATGGCCACCCTCGCTCCTTCCGGAAGCCCGTGGGTGGACTTCATGGAGCGCGCCGCCTCCGAGATCACCACGGCCACCGAGGGCCGCGTCACGTTCAAGTACTTCCCCGGCGGCCAGCAGGGCGACGAGCGCGACTTCGTCCGCAAGATCAAGCTCGGGCAGCTCGACGGCGCCGCGGTGACCGCCGCTGGCCTCGCGATGATCGAGCCCTCGATCCTCGTGCTCGGCCTGCCCATGCTGTTCACCTCCGAGGACGAGGTCGACTACGTGGCCACCAAGATGTGGCCGTACTTCCAGAAGAAGTTCGAGCAGAAGGGCTTTCGCCTCGCGGAGCGCGGCGAGCTCGGATGGATCTATCTGTTCTCCAAGAACAAGGTCGCCTCGATCAGCGATCTCCAGAAGCAGAAGCTGTGGACCCTGGGCGACGAGCAGTTCGGCTCGACGATCGTCGACAAGCTGAAGCTCAACGGCGTGCCGCTCGGCATCGCCGAGGTCGATGCGGCGCTGACCTCGGGACGGATCAATGCCTGCTTCAGCTCGCCCCTCGGGGCGATCTCGTTGCAGTGGTACACGAAGGTCAAGTACATGAGCACGCCCCCGATCGCGTTCGCGATCGGCGCGACCTTGCTCTCGCTCGACGCCGCCAAGAAGGTCTCGCCCGACGACGCCAAGGTCATCGAAGAGATCGCACGGCACAACCAGAAGAAGGCGCGCGCCGTGATCCGCAAGGCCAACGAGGACGCGCGGAAGATGATCCTCCGCAAGGGCATCACGGTGGTGCCCGTGCCTCAGGCGATGATCGACGAGCTCGCCGCCGTGGCCACCGAGGTCCAGGCCGAGCTGGTCGGCAAGATGTACTCCAAGGAAGAGCTGGCGAAGGTCATCGCCTATCGCGACGAGTATCGCGCCAAGCACGCGAAGCCGGCCGCGAAGTAGCCGCCATGCGCCCCTACTATGACCACGAGCGTGCGTATCGCATGATCGCCGAGGCCGGCGGCACCGGCTGGGACGACCTGCCGACGAACCACGGGCCGCAGATCGGTGGGTACCTCGCACTCGATGCGTTCCTCGCGTCGTCACTCGCCGTGCCGGGTGACGCGCTCGATCTCGGCTGCGGCGGCGGGCAGGCGAGCATCAAGGTCGCGGCGCGCGGCTATCGCGTCACCGGCGTCGACTTCGCGCCCACTGCGATCGAGCTCGCGCGGCGCAACGCGCCCGAGATCGAGTTCGTCGTCGGCGATTGCCTCGCCCTCGAGCTTGGCTCGGAGCGCTTCGATCTCGCGATCGACAACCACGTGCTGCACTGCCTGATCGGGCGCGATCGCGGTCGCTTCCTGCGCGAGATCGCGCGCGTCCTCCGGCCAGGCGGCCTGCTGTTCTCCGAGAGCATGTCGCGCGAAGGCAACGTCGACTTCGAGACGTTCGGCTTCGATCCGACGACGTTCATCTCGCGCAACGGCAATCGCTACCTGGTCGGCGCATCGGAGCTCGACGCGGAGCTCGCAGCCGCTGGCTTCGAGATCGTACAGCGCCAGGCCCGGCCCGATCTCGAGCTGGCAATGGGGCACCACCTCATGCGCGTCGCGCGCCGGCTCCCGGGCTGAGGACTCGATGGCCAAGACCGTCCTGATCTCCGGAGCGAACCGCGGCATCGGCCAGCAGCTCGCGCGCGTGCTCGCGACCAGCGGGTGGGACGTGCTCGTGGGCGCGCGCGACCTCGCGAAGGGCAACTCCGCCGCCGCGCGCCTGCGCAAGGACACCGGCGGGCGCCTCAAGGCCGTCGAGCTCGACGTGACGAGCGACGCCTCGATCGCGACCGCCGCGCAGAAGCTCCGCGACGGCGCGATCCAGATCGATGCGCTCGTCAACAACGCGGGCGTCTATGGCGTCGCGCGCGGACGCGATGGCCTCGCGCTGACCCTCGAGACCAACTTCTTCGGCCCCCTCCGCGTGACGCTGGGCCTCCTCCCGCTGCTGCGGGACGGCGCGACGATCACCAACGTGACGAGCGGGCTGGGAGAGCTGTCGAACCTCGATGCCGCGCACCGCCGCGCCCTCGCCGATCCGAAGCTCACGCGCGATGCGCTCGTCGAGATGATGCGTGCGTTCGTTCGCGACGGCGGCACGGGCTGGGGCACCGACGCGTACGGCGTGTCGAAGGCGGCGCTCAACGCCCTCACCCGGATCCTCGCGACCGAGCTCGCCCCGCGGAACATACGCGTCAACGCGACGTGCCCCGGCTGGGTGCGCACCGACATGGGCGGCCGCGGCGCGCCGCGCTCGGTGGAGGAAGGTGCCGAGAGCGTGCGGTTCGGCGTGACCGCGAAGGAGACCGGCGGCGTGTTCCGCGACGGTGTTCGCATCGCGCCGTGACGCCGCGGACCGGAGTTGCCCGGATCGCGGTAGGTTCGCGCGTGCTCCGACGAACGCTCCTTCTCCTCGCGGTGGTCGCGTGCAAGGACCGGCCGGCACCCGCACCGGCACCCGCACCGGCACCGGCACCCGCACCCGCACCCGTGCCTCCGAGCGAACCACCACCGAAGGCAGGCGCCGCAGCGACCTGTGCGGCAGGCCCCGATTGCTTCGCCCTCGGGCGCCAGTTCTCCGCGGCCAAGGATCCCGACGGCGCGCTCGCCGCGCATCTCCGCGGCTGCGACGTCCTCAGCTCGCCCGAGAACTGCGAGCGCGCGGCGCTGCTCCTCCGCGGTGATCTCGGCGTGCCTTCGGATCCACCGCGCGCGCAGCGCTACTACCTGAAGGCGTGCGACCTCGCGTACGCCGACGGCTGCGCGGATGCGGGCGTGGACTACCTGCTCGGCTTCGGCGTGGCCGTGGACCCGGTGCGTGCCCGCGAGCTGCTCGTGAAGGCCTGCACGATGAAGAGCGGACTCGGTTGCTACAACCTCGGCGTCGCTCTGCGCGACGGCGAGTTCGGGTCCGTGGATCTCGCGGGCGCCGTCCCCTACTTCGATCAGGCCTGCGGCTATGCCTTCGCGGGCGGGTGCAACGACCTCGGGCTGGCCTACGGAAAGGGCCACGGCGTCGCCCAGGATCAGAAGCGCGCGGCCGTGATCCTCGACAAGGCGTGCACGCTCGAAGCGCGCCACTGCGCCAACCTCGCGATCTCGTACGAGCTCGGGTTCGGCGTCGCGATCGATCTGACGCGCGCGCGCCAGCTGCACACGAAGGCCTGTGACGGCGGCACCATGACGTCATGCACCAACCTCGGGGTCCTCGAGGAGCACGGCGACGGCGGGCCCAAGGACCCGGTGGGTGCCAAGGCGCACTATCGGCGCGCGTGCGACGGCGGCAATGCCGATGGCTGCACGAACCTGCGTGCCGTCGAGTAGGGCCCGTTCGCGCTGATTCGCCTTGACGATGCGTAACTGATGCGTTACACGTCGTCCGTGGATAACGCCATCCAGGCCCTTGCCGACCCGATCCGTCGGGAGATCCTGCGGATGGTCCGCGAGGCTCCGTTGTCCGCGGGAGCGATCGCCGGGGCGTTCTCCGTCAGCCGGCCGGCCGTGAGCCGCCACCTGCGCGTGCTGCGCGAGGCCGGGCTGGTGATCGACGAGGCCTCTGGCCGCGAGCGCGTGTACCGGCTCGAGCTGGCACCGCTCGCCGAGGTCGAAGCGTACCTCGCGGAGCTGCGGGTCTCGCCCGAGAGCGAGCGCGCGGCATGGGAGCGCCGGTTCATGGCGCTCGAGACCGAGGTCTATCGCGTGCGCGCGCAACCCAAGGCCGCACGCACGAAGCCCATCGACGACAGAAAGAAGGAGACAGGATGACCGCCCCCACCCCGACCGGCCGACTCGTCGGCAACGACCTGCAACTGACCCGCACGTTTCGCGCCCCGATCGACGACGTGTGGAAGAGCGTCACCGACTCCGCGAGCACCTCGCGGTGGTTCGGACCGTGGCACTGGGTCGACAAGGCCGGCCCCGGCAACCTGATCGCGTACACGATGATCCAGGAGGAAGGCGCACCCGAATCCAGCGCCCTCGTCGAGAGGTGTGAAGCGCCGAGGCATCTCGCGCTCACCACGCAGGGCAAGTACTCCGTCTCGTACGAGCTGACGCTCGTGGAGAGCGGCGGCACCACCACGATGACGTTCGTGCACCACCTCGGCGATCGCAAGATGGCGGGCGACTTCGGACCGGGCTGGGAGTTCTATCTCGACCTGCTCGTCCACTCGCGCGACGGCTTGCCGTTCCGCAAGTTCGACGACTACTACCCGTCGCAGAAGCAGTACTACCTCGACCTCGCCGCCGGCGAGTGAAGGTCACGGCTTCAGGCAGTTGCCGCGGTGCTCGTCGTACTTGCTCTCGAACAGCTGCTCGAGGCGCGCGCAGGCAGCGCCTTGCAGCGGTGATTCGGTGACGTGGGTCCCGCTGCTGTCGATGCGGCGAACCCAGGTGGTGCCGGTGTCTGCGCCCCAGAACAGGTAGCTCGAGTCGTCGGCCCACCCGGTCACCCACTTCATCGCATCGGTGTCGCCGGTGTTCACCTCGTCGATCAGCTTGCCGGTGCTGCGTTCCTTCACCGTGATCCGGATCAGCGAGCCATCGTGCAGCGAGGGCGTGAGCGTGAAGCGACCGGCGGGAGACTCCCGCGGCGCGAGCTGATCCTTGCTCGAGCAGCCGCTCTGGATCACCAGCGCCGACACCATGAGCCCGCTTGCCAGTGGTCCCATGCAGACAGGCTACACCGGATCAGCGGCCGAACGATTTCACGACTTCGCAACGAGGCGGCTTGCGAACGCGTGGGCGTCTTCAAACTCGCCGCGCGCGAACTGAGCTGCGCTCTCTTCAACCGCAAGATCGAGTTCGACCCGATCTTCGGCCGTCAGTTCGTCGTGATCGGGAACCAGAACTTCGACGGCGACACCCTCCGGGAGATCGACCGGTTCGTCGAGGACGATCTGCCCTTTGCGAACATGAGCGCTTACGGCCTTCACCGGCATCAGGATAGCACGCGGAGGCCTATCGGCCCCGATCGCATTGGAGGGCGGAGACCAGCTGTCGTCACCATCGATGCGAGTTGCGCGCCCCGCCGTGTTCGTGGTCAACCATGGCCGTGGTGGTCCTCCGTCCAACCGCGAAGCTGCTCTCCAAGCTGGGCGTTCCGGACGCGACGCCGCCAGCCTCGACCACCATGCTGGGCGACTGGTATGTGAGCGTGCTCCAGATGCGTCAGGGTCACTTCGCCCTCGCGATCGCCGGTGCGACGCTGCTTCCGGTTGTCATCCCGGCTCGCGAGCTACGAACACTTCCGCAACGCCTCGCCGCCGCGGTCGGGGCGGTGCTGACCTCGTTTGGCGTTCCGGGCCCTGCGATCGAGCGCGAGGTCGCAGAGATGACCGAGGCGCGTTACGCGCGAACCGACAATCGAAGCACGGTCGGCGTGCTGATGAACCTGGAGCAGCAGCTGCGGTTCATGCTCGAGGACGGTGCGACGTTCGACATCGTCGGCCTGTCGCGGTGGTTGGCCGAGACGCCGATCACGGCGCGCGACACGATTCCGGATCTGGCGACGTGCAAGCTGTTTGGGGCCCCGAAGCCGCGGTGGGCGAGACCATGAAGCGGTCCGCCAGACCTCGCCCCTGCTGGGTCGTGCTCGCGCCGGGCAAGCAGAAGGCGATCGAGCAGGTCGTGTTCGCCGACGAGGATGAAGACCAGGAGCGCACGATCGAGGTCAGCGAGGGCAAGGCCGGCTACGTCGCGATCATCGAGTACGAACCGGGCTCCGAGTGCGCGGGCGACGAGGAGCTCGCCAGGACCCTGTCGAACGGCGCCAAGAAGCCCGCCTACGTCCTGTGGCTAAATGACGAGGCTCCCCGGGTGCAGGCGTTCGAGAACGGGAAGTACGTGGGGGACATCTCCGCCTGGCCGGACTCCGTCGCACACACGCTCGGGTGTTCGTTCCCGCAGATCACGGCCCGCGACGGCAAGATCGATCTGACCCCGCACACATCGCCCGCCGCGAAGCAAGGCGAGCTGACGATTGGTCAATGGACGATCCCGCAGTGGGAACAGATGATGAAGCGCGACTCGGACTGGTCCGTCCTCCTCGACGGAGCGAGTGAGCGGACGGTGACCCAGGCTCTCGCTGCCCTCGCCCACGCGGACAAGCTCGTTCGCGAGGTCGCGTGCAGGCTCGTGGAGGTGATCGGCATCCACGGCCTGGGCGACAAGGCGCCTGACGCGCTGGCTGTGCTGCGGACCCTGGCGGCATCGGACCCTGACAAGCGTGTTCGCGCGGCGGCCACGGAAGCCTCCGCCGATCTCGCCGAGGCGATCGAGACCCAGGCGGTGCGCGCAGAGTTTCCGTGGGTCACCAACTACAGCGAGAAGGCCCTTTCGGATGCCCCTCACCGCCCTCGACGACGATCGCGAGGCCGTACGGCGGCACGTCTACCTGTGGTGGATGTTGGCGTGGGACGTCCCGACAACGATCGGCAAGAAGGTGGCCGCGAAGCTGCAGGCGCTGATCGCCAAGGAGTCCGACGAGAAGCTCCGCACGTCTGCGGAGCACGCGCTCGAGAACGTTCGCGAGAAGCTCGGCCAGTAGACGCCCTGCCGATCCGCGATCAGCCGAGCGAAGTCCCGCTCGCCGCCAAATCTCCATCGCCGTGCAACTTCACGCGCCGGTTCACGATAGAACCGCTGTCGGAGGCTCCCACCCATGCAGCTCGTTCACCTCTACCTCAACTTCCCCGGCAACACCGAAGAGGCCTTTGCGTTCTACGCCAAGGTGTTCGGCACGAAGATCCTCATGAAGCAGACCTTCGGCGACACCTCGTTCATGAAGGGTGTGCCCGAGGGCGCGAAGAACAAGGTGATGCACATCCAGCTGCCGATCACCGAGGCCGTGCACCTGATGGGCAGCGACTCGGTGGACGGCTTCGGCCCGCCGCTCGTGCCGGGCAACAACTTCCACGTCTCGGTCGTCGCGAACGACAAGGCCGAGGCCGATCGAGTGTTCCAGGCGCTCAGCGGCGATGGCGGCAAGGTCAACATGCCGCTCGCGAACGCGCCGTGGGGCCCGTACTTCGGGATGTGCGTCGACCGGTTCGGGACGCAGTGGATGGTGAGCTTGCCCACGCCAGCGTGAGGACGCGTGGGCTCTCGTTCGGGCGGGCTTTTATTCGTCGACCTCCTCCCCAGGCCTGGCTATCCTTGGCATATGAGCGCCCAGGCCCAAGCGATCCTCGAGCAAGCCCTCCGCCTATCGGCAGACGAGCGCGCGAACCTCGCTGACGCGCTACAGCGCTCGCTCGAAGACGGTGGCCGATCGAACCTGCCACCCGAAGAAGTCGCCCGCTTGTGGAACGAGGAGATCGAGAGCCGCCTGGCGCGCGCTCGCGAGCGCGTGGCACGCGGACAGCCCACGGGCCGCACCGCTGATGAGGTCTATGCGGACGCGGAGGCGAAGATCCAGTCGATGCGCGCGTCGCGTGGACCCTGATGAAGACGGTCCGGTTCGAGGCCGCAGCCGACGAAGAGTTGATCGACGAGATCGTCCGCTACGAGCTACGACAGGACGGATTGGGAACCGAGTTTCTGCACGCGGTCCGCGAGGCGGTTCGGCTCGTCACCCTGAACCCTGCGGCCTGGCAAGCATCGGAGCACGGGCGCGATGTTCGCCGCTTCGTGATGGATCGGTTCCCCTTCACCATCGTCTACACCGAGTTCGCCGACGAAATCCTGGTCATCGCGATCGCTCATGCGAGCCGCGCGCCGGGGTACTGGCGCACACGGTTGTAGGCGCGCGAAGACGGCAACTACGGGAGCCAGCGCCACGCCACCCCCGTGTCGCCGCCGAGCTCGAGCGTGGTGGCGCCGACCAGCTCGATCACGCGCGCATCGTTTCCACCCGAGACGCGCGTCCCGGCCGTACTCGCCGTGTCGATCGCGAGCAGCCGATCGTCGGCCAGCAGCAACATCGCGTGTACGCGCGACAGCGTGTCCGCCTGCCCCATCACCGCGCCATCGCACCGCGCATAGCGCCCGAGCAGCACGCCCTCCCGTAGCGCGCGCTCGCCCACGGTGAGCACGCGCTGCCCGCCCGGGCCGGTGATCGCGAGCCTGCCCGCGGCCTCGCCGTTCTCGACGAGGCGCGCCGCGGAGGTGTCGCGCGGGCCGACGGTGCGCGTGATCACGGTGAAGCCCGGTGCGCGGCGCGGCACCCGAGCATTCAACGCGGAGCCCTCGGGCAGGCGCGCGAGCTCGTCGAAGTACACGCGCTCGGGCAACATCGCCCACGCATCCTCGGCGCGCTCGGGCCAATCGGTGGGATCACCGAGGGGAAGCGCGAGCACCACATATCCGCCGCATTGGAGGAGCGAGGGCCCCTCCGCGCGGAGCCCGCGAAGTGCGCGGCCGGTCTCGTCGAGCATCCCCGCCTCGGTGCGGAGGTCGAGCACGCGATAGCTGATCTCGGCGGAGCCCTTGCGCCAGCTGCGGAGCGGCGCCACCACGACCGCGAGGTGTCGCAGCGCGAGGGCGTCGCGGCCCTCGAGGTACAGATCGCAGCAGCCGTGGCGGCCGACGACCGCGGTGACGTGTCGCTCCACGCGCGCCCGCATGCACACGAGGCCGGCAGGCACGCCGGTGAGCTCGTCGATCGCGACCAGCGCGAGGCCCGGCTCGTCCACCTCGCGGCACGCCGCGGCGAATCGCGGATAGGCGTGGATGAAGGCCCGCTGCGTGTCGAACGCGGGCAGCCGCACCCCGGTCACGATCTGCGTCCCACGATTGTGCGCGGCCATGCGCACCTGTCCCGCCCAGAGGTCGATGCCGACGGTCTTCATGTGCAACCTCCCATCGTCGACCACGGTAGCCGGCCCATCCGACATCGCACCACCAGCGAAGGAGCCGGCGCGATGGACCGCCGCGCAGCCTGCAGCGGTTGCTGCGTACGGTGATCGGATGCCAGCCAAGCTCGGGGTTCTCGTGGGGGTGTTGCTGTCTGGATGCGGCACGGAGCGGAGCCCGGTCGAGAAGTGCGACGACCTGATCGACACGCTGTGCGACCGCGGCGTGCAGTGCATCGGGGGAGCGCACGTGGACTGCGTACAGGCGTTTCAGCGAGAGCTGCCGTGCGGCGCCGTGAAGGCCGTCAGCGCGAGCTACGATCGCTGCATCGATCAGATCCAGGCCGCCAGCTGCGGGTCGCTGTTCCCGCTCGACCCGCAGGGCAACCCGGACATCCGGCTGCCCGCGGACTGCCAGGGCGCGGTGCTCTCGCGCACCAGCGCCGCGCCCACATCGACGCTCGCGATGCCGCGGTGGGGCGACAGCGTCGCTCCGTGAAGCGACCCACCTACTCCGTCGGGCGCTGATACCGCGCCATCATCGCCTCGACATTCGCTCGCAGCGCATCACGCCAGCTCGCCGGCGCCACGAGCTCGGCCAGCGCGCCGAAGCTCTGCACCCACGGGATGATCTCCCACTGCGCGCTCGAGCGCAGCCGATACACCAGCGCGCCATCGGCACGCCGCTCCTTGCGCTCGCTCGGGTGGTGCGTCCGCTCCTCGAGCGACCACGCGATCTCGGCATCGAACACGATCTCGACGTCCTCCTCCTGATCGCTCACGAAGATCCCGAACGCCTTCGAGATGTGCGCATCGACATCGAGCGCCGGCACCACGAACGCCTCGGTGGAGACCTCGAGCTTGCGCACGCGGTGGAACGCGAGCGTGGTGATTCGCTGGTGCTCGCCCAGACACGCGAGCACGTACAGCGCCGACTTGTGCCAGACCAGGCGCAGCGGCCGCGCCTTGTGCTCCCGCGGCTCCTTGCCCGCCGCCTTGTACGTGATCGTGCAGATCCGGCGGCGCGCGATCGCATCGACGATCTCGTCGATCTGATCACGCTGCGATTCGTAGTCCACGTGGCCGCGCGCATGCGGCACGAACACCCGCGACAGCGCCTCGAGGCCGCCGTTGTGGCGCGGGCTGAGGAACCCGCGGATCTTGGTCATCACCGACTTCAGATCCTCGTGCAGCGGCGTACCGACCATGCCCGCGATCGCGGCCTGCGCGGCATAGATCGAGAGCAGCTCGGTGGTGCCGAACGTGATCGCCTCGAGCGCGCGGATCTTGTGATCGATCCGGTAGACCTTCTTCTGCTTGCCGACGGACTCCTCGACCAGCGCGAAGTCCCGCTCCAGCGTGGCGAGATCGCGCTCGATCGTTGCCTTGCTGGAGCCGAGCTGCTCCGAGAGCTGCTTGACGCTGTACGGCTCCGTCGCATCGGCGAGCAGCCGCAGCACCGCCCACTGCCGCACCAGCTGCTGCGAATCGGGCCGCCGCTCCGGTGCCTTCACACTCTCGTCACTCACGGCTTCATTCTCGATCGGCGCCCTGACATCCCCTGGTCTCGCGAGGATGCGGAACCGCCGGATCAGACCGCCTCACATCACGCAGCGGTTCAGGAGGCAACGAGCGGCGATGTCAGCCACCGTGGTTAGCGTGGAAACATGGACCTCCCGACGGCTGACTTCCCTCCCTCGCTTCACGACCTCTACCTCGACGGCGCGACGTTGATCATCGAGCACCTCGGCTTTCACCAGGAGGGCGAAGCCTGGGTGCGCGAGGAGATCCATCGGGTGGTCGGCCACGAACCCGAGGTCTGGACGCTCCGCTGCGTCGGCCCGGGAGATCATTCGGACCTGCAGGGCCCCCCTCGCCCACAGGACCGCAACTGCGACCTCTGCGAGCGATGCAAGACCCACACGCAAGCGCTCCACCGGGAGCACAGGCGATGTGGACCTCGACGTTCTCCCCCGACCGTGGGTTCGCGGTGTTCGGTCTCCTGGGGGAACGTCGAGGCTGCGACCTCCGTAGCTCAGCTCCTGTGTCTCTAGGCCACTTAGGGTCCCAGGGTTCAGCGCCCCCGCCGCCCCGTTCGCCTCCCTGAAGCCCTAAGCTCGCGACCACTTCGGATCCGGGTCGCCGATGGTCTGCACGATACGAGCGAGGCCTGCCAACACCAGGAGCTGCGTCGTCGAGCCTGGCTGTTGTCCGGGGACGACTTGCCGTATCGAGCGCCGTCGAACGCATCGGGCTTGCGCTGCCGTGACCCTCATCACCGGCTTGCGCAGGCCCGCCGAGCGTGCACGATCGCTTGCTCAACGAGATCGGGCGAGACGTGTGCATTCGCGCAATCGATCAAGGTGCGTGCTGGCGTGGTCACCGGAACGGATCCGATCCATGTCCGGTCCGAACTCGAGATCTCCGCGTGTTCGAGCCAGGGCGTGCGGGCCAGTATAGATGGCACGACGAACGTCCGGCCAGCGTGAATGTGCCAGGGTGTGCTGTCGTAAACAGACCGCCGCAGCGGCGACCGTGAGGTCGTTCCAGCTAGGAGGAGGCTGGCCGCACAGTTTGCACGGCTTAATGTTTGCAACAACGACACAGTTCATGTAATCATCCAGTCGCCCGCCGCGGGCCTCCGTCTCGAACTCGGCGGTCGTACGCTCCTGCTGCGCGTCGCCCTGGTGCAGCAACTCGTGCGCGAGCTCAGAATCGCTCCCGACCGCCGCCCCCGCGACTGCCACCGCCACTGCCACCGCCGCCGGTGAGGCCGCTGCCACGTCCGAAGCCGCCACCGACAGCCCGCTCCTGGGCCTCGCCAATCTTGATCGATCGACCATCGATCATCGTCCCGTTGAGGTGCGCGATCGCCCCGGAGGCTGCCATGGCGGATCCCATCGTCACGAAGGCGAAGCCGCGCGGCTGTCCGGTGTCGCGATCGATCGGCATCGTGACGTCCTTGACCTCGCCCTCCGAAGCGAATACCGCTTCGACCGTCTCCCGGCTCGTGGAAGGCGACAGGTTGCCGACGTAGAGCCGGTTGCCGGCGCGAGGCGGCGCAGGTGGCGGCGCGCGCGTAGGACCTGGTGCGGGGGCCGGCGTGACGGCGCTGCCTTCAGCGACGGCGGTGTCGTCATCGCCAGCGCTGCCGTCATCCTCGACGTCGACCGCCTCGTCGTCCGAGCCGGCGCGGGCCAGCGCGCCCTTCCTGCCGAGCACGGGCGCGGATGCGGACGCGGGCGGGGGCGGCACCGCGGCGACCGGCGGTGCGGCGACCGGCGCGGGATCCTTCGTCGGCTCGCCCGCCGGCTTGCTGCATCCGAGCGCCGCGCACATCACGACGAGCATCACCAGCTTCATGGCCGCCGAGTATGCACCTACCCGGTTCAGCCTGGTGTCGTCGGGGGGCGCGACAGGCGCCCCGACGGTGTATCAAGCCGCGGCAGTATGCCCACGATCCTCACGGTCCAGGACCTCCACAAGCGCTTCGGCAATCGCATCGTGCTCACGGGCGTGTCGTTCGCCGTGGGTGATCGCGACCGGATCGGCCTGATCGGCGCCAACGGGTCCGGCAAGTCGACCCTGCTGAAGATGATCGTGAAGGGCGCGGGCGTCTCGGAGAGCGAGGCCGCGCTGCTCGAGCCCGACGAGGGACAGATCACCTGGCGGCGTGACCTCGTGCTCGAGTACGTGGCCCAGGAGCCGCGCCTCGACGAGGCCGCGACCATCTACACGACCCTGAAGCGGACCGAGGAGCTCTACGACTACGAGATCGAGACCGTCGCGGATGCCCTGCAGATTCCGCCCCTGACGTCGACGATCGGCACCCTCTCGATCGGCGAGCGTCGGCGCGTCGCCCTCGCGCGTGCCCTGCTCGGCCAGCCCGATGTCCTCGCACTCGACGAACCCACCAACCACCTCGACGTCCGCACCGTCGAGTGGATCGAGGACCGGCTCGCGCAGTGGCCCGGCGCGCTGATCGTCGTCACCCACGATCGCTCGTTCCTCGACAAGGTCGCGACCCGGATCTGCGAGATGGACCGCGGCAAGCTCCACAGCTACGACGGCGACTACACCGAGTTCCTGATCAAGCAGACCGAGCGCCTCACCATCGAAACGGAACACGAGCGCGTGCGCGCCGCGTTCGTCGGGCGCGAGATCGAGTGGATCCGGCGCGGCCCGAAGGCCCGTGGCGTCAAGGCGAAGGCCCGCATCGATCGGTATGACGCCGCCGTGGCCGCGCGCCCGGTCGGCGATCAGGTGCTGCCTCGCGAGCTCGAGCTCCGGCTCCCCACCGGCCCGCGCCTCGGCAGCACGATCATCGAGCTCGACAACGTCACCAAGCGCGTCGGCGAAGGCGAGACCGCGCGGACGCTGTTCTCCAACCTCACGCTGGTGATGAAGAAGGGCGACCGCATCGGCATCGTCGGGCGCAACGGTGCCGGCAAGACCACGCTGATCCGCACCATCCTCGGCGAGCTCACGCCCGACGCGGGCACCGTCGTCGTGGGCCAGAACACGCGGCCCGCGTACCTCGAGCAGAGCCGCCGCGATCTCGTCGCCGACAACACCGTCACCGAGGAGGTCGCCGATGGCTACGACCACGTCGAGCTCGAGGGCGGCCGGATCCACGTCAAGTCGTTCCTGAAGACCATGGGCTTTCCGCCGACCGTCGTCGACTCCAAGGTCGGTCAGCTCTCGGGCGGAGAGCGCAACCGGGTCCAGCTCGCGAAGCTGCTGCGTCGCGGCGGCAACGTCCTCGTGCTCGACGAGCCCACCAACGATCTCGACCTGGTCACCCTCGGCGCCCTCGAGCACGCCCTGCTCGCCTTCCCCGGGTGCGCCCTGATCGTGTCGCACGATCGGTGGTTCCTGGACCGCGTCGTCACCGGCATCCTGGCGTTCGAGGATCTCCCCGACGGCACGAGCAACGTCACGTTCTACGAGGGCGATTACACGAGCTACCAGGCCAAGCGCCGACGGTAGCCAGCTGCTAGATTCGGCGCCGATGAAGACGCTCAGGATCGTCGTGATGATCGGGGCCGCGGTCTCGCTGGTCGTCTCGTTGATCTGGTCCCTCCTGACGCGCATGCCGCGCGCAGCTCGCGGACAGGCGCGCAAGCTGCTGGCCTCGGCGAGCGAGCTCGACGATCGGTCCAAGGACGGCGACCTCGTCAAGCTCACCGGCATCGTGCGCACGCGCGATCCCGAGGGCCGCTTGATGGCGCCGATCTCGAAGATCCGGTGCGTCGCGCTCCGGCTTCGTGCACAGGCCCGCCGCGGCCTGGATCCGCGCGCGAAGGTCGTCGAGAAGATCGAGTACAAGCCGTTCGAGCTCGAGGATGCCGAGGGCCGGGTCGCGATCGAGCCGACGGAGCTGCTGTTCGACGTGTCGCCGCTGAAGGAGGGCAAGATGGACGCCAGCGCGAAGGCGAGCGTGCTCTCCGATCTCGGGCACCCAGACGCGAACACCGCGAAGTCGAACATCGAAGAGACGGTGCTCGAGATCGGCGCGACGGTGACCATCGCGGGCACGCTCGCCACCGTCGATGGCAAGCATCGGCTCGTCGGGCAGATCGCGTGCGCGGCCGAGCGGATCGTCGATCTGTCGAAGGAGCCCTGAGCGCGACGCAACCGTTCTTGCCGTCGTGCCTCGGGCTCCGTCTTAGAATCGTGGCGTGGCAGAACCGGCAAGCCAGATCCCGACGAGCGGGTGAGGAGACCGTCACCTGCCGATGACGCGCCGGCCGGCAAGCAGATCGTCGAGCTCGGCCTGCACGAGCGAGGAGATCACGAACGTCCGGCGAACTCCGCCGAGGGAATCCACCTCGTCGACGGGAAGGTTGCCCTTGCCATCCTGGCCGAGGTTGATCTCGCGCATGCCCGCATCCCGGAATGCCTTCTGCTGATCCGGGGTGGCATCGGCGCGCGTCGTGATCAGCACGCGGATCTTCCCAGCCTTCGTCGGAGCGTGGAGGTGCACGACCTCGACCACGGTCACGGCCGGCGTCACGCCGAGCCAGCGCACGACTTTGTAGCGCTTCTCGATGACCGTGCCGACCTGGAGATCGAGATCCGAGGGCAGTGGCGCCATCGCGTCAGTCTGCACGACGCTGGAATGCCCGTCACGCGGCTTGCTCTTGCACGCGACGAGGCTTGCAACGATCACGACAGCAGCCGTCCAGCTCGACACTCCACGGAGGATGGCACGAAGGGGCGATGCCATTCGACGATCTCGTGGCCGCTCTTGCGCTCGAGCTCGGCGGCGCCTCCGAACACGTCCAACCGCTCGCGCTCGTCTCCGGCAGTATGTTCGACTCCGTTCACGCGGCCAGGGTCGACTGCGGACTCGACGTGACGCATAATCGTCGGATCGATGATGAGACTTCGGGGCTGGCTGCTGCTGGCGTTGCTCGTCGGGTGCAAGGGCGGCGGCGATGCCGAAGGAGTGCGAGCGACCGCGACCGCGACCGCGACCGCGCCGCCGGCGGCGGTGGTGACGACCTTCGATGCTGCGGCCGCGCCAGCGCCGCCGCTGGCGGTGGTGACGACGCTCGACGCAGCGTTGCCGAGTGATACAGCGCTGCCACCAGGGGAGGCGCCATCGAGCGCGACCGGCGATCCAAGCGATCCGAAGCGCGTCGCGCTGGTCGCGCGATGCGCGAGCGGCCATGGGCCGGTGGCGGCCTGCGCCGAGTTGGTGAAGCGCTACGATGCTGGCACCGACTACGATAGCGCTGCCCAGCTCCTGTACGATCGCGCGTGCTCGGGTGGCAGCGTCGTCGCCTGCCGCAAGCTGGGCTGGATCCTGCTCAACTATATCGAAGAGGAGTTCACCAGCGAGGGCCGGCGCCTCCTCGACGACATGTGCATGAAGCACAAGGACGCGCGGTCGTGCCTGCACCTCGGCAACTACGATCGCACGTACGCCGAGCCGGTCTTCGGCCAGCACATGGCACTGACGAAGTACCTCGAGCGCGGATGCGACCTGGGTGACGCGGAGGCGTGCGCAACGGTCGGCGCGATCTACGAAAAGGACGGGAAAGAGCAGGACTTCGCGAAGGCAGCGGCGGCATTCGGCAAGGCGTGCAGCGCCGGCACCGCCGATGCCTGCACGCGCGCGGCGAAGCTGGCGCCCACGCCGGACGCGGCGCCGTAGCGAACTGCGCCAGGTACGGTATCGGGTGACAGCCTTGATAGCTGTCCGTCCTGCACGAGAACCGCGTTACGTCGAGCGGGATGCCGGATTCGAACCGGC
>JADKKI010000005.1 GCA_016720595.1 Myxococcales bacterium | reverse complement strand
TGCGATCCTCCGCGTCGCGGCCGTACTTCTCGGCGTTGTCGAGGAGGTTGCCGACGATCCGCGCGAGGGCGTCGCGATCGAACTTCGCGGTCAGCTCCGGCGCCACGTCGAGCGCGAGGGCCGCCCCGGCGCGATCGAGGGCGGGCTCGGCGCGCTCGGCGAGCGAGCGCAGCTCGGCATCGAGGGAACCCACGCTCGGATCCACGCTGAGGTTGCCGCGCTCGAGCTGCGAGAACCCGAGGACGTTCGACACCACCCGCCCGAGGCGCGAGGCCTCCTCGCTCATCCGCTTGGCGTAGTCCCGGGTCTTCTGCGGATCGCCGAGGCCGTCGGCGAGCATGTCACCGTAGAGCTGCAAGCCCGCGAGCGGCGTGCGCAGCTCGTGGGCCGCGGCTGCCGCGAACTGGCTGCGCTCGCGCGCGAGCCGCTCGGCGCGCGACACGAGGAGCACCACGAGCCCCGCGGCGAGTGCGGCGATCACGCCGAGCACGATGAACCGGAGCAAGAACCTGGTCGCCACCGCCGCCGCGCTCTCGGCAGCTCGCGCCAGCGCCCGCGGGTTCGCGGACACCTCGAGGTGCCAGCCCGGCGCGATCTCGGTCGCGGCGTCATCGCCGGTGCGCAGCTCGGCCACCGCATCGCCGGCGCGCCCCGCGAGCCAGCTGGTGAGCGCCGTGCGATCGACGACGAAGCCCTGCGCGAGCGCGCCATCGGGGGTGTCGACCCGGCGGACCGCGACCAGGGTCGAGACGCCCCCGAACGACAGCGTCCGCCACTCGAGCGGATCCACCGTGATCGTGATCGGCTTGGTCGTGGTCGCCACCCGCGTGGGAGTGGCCGGCCGGATCGTCGGCCGGGCGACGGGCGTGCCGACGGGCTTGCCGACCGGCTTGACCTCGGGCGTCGCGACGTCGGGAACGCGCGGCGGGGCCTCGGCACTCTCGAGGCCCGGGTCGTTGCGGTACTGCTGGTAGATCGTGTTCGAGTTCCAGTTCTGCACGTAGCTGTTGGGATCGATCTGGACCTGCTGCGCCTCGTGCTTGGGCACCTGCGGCTGCACGGGTGGGACCTCACGCGGCTGCGTGCGCGGCGCCACGGGTCGGCTGACCTCCGCGACGGTCGTCACCTCGGCCGTATCGGCAGCCGTGCCATCACCACCAGGCGCCCGCTCGGGGGGCGCGAGCTCGCGCCCGAGGCTGCTTCGGACCTCCGCGCGAAAGCGCTGATTGTCGGCCAGGCGCCTGGGCTCGGACAGCTCGGGGACATCGTCGTTGATCGTCGGGGTGGTCGCGCGCCCGGCGGCATCGAGCTGGAAGTAGCCGAGGACCAGCGCATCGGCGGGTCCCGTGGAGAGGGGCGACGGCGTGACGCCGACGGTGCCGGTCGCGCGCGGATCGTGGAACAGGTTCTGGTAGTGGAAGTACGGCCGCTCGACCTCGCGGGTCATCAGCTGCCCGAGCTCGGCGCGGAGCTCGTGCGCGAGCTGCGCACCGCGCGCGGCCGCCTCGCGCACCGGCGTCACCTCCTCGGTGTTCTGGCGCGCGCGGACATCCGCCCAGCCGGAGACGAACCAGCCGATCAGGAGCACGGCGAGCGCGGCCGCGAGCAGGCCCGCGGCGTACCAGGTGCGCCCGATCTTCACCTCGCGTGCCTCCACGCATAGCCCGCGCCCTTGACCGAGATGATGAGCGTCGGCTTCGCCGGATCGGTCTCGACCTTCTTCCGCAGCACGGCGATCGCCATGTCGACGGCGCGCGTCTGCAGATCTCCGCGCTGCCCGAACACCTGCTCGAGCAGCTCGGCGCGCGTGACCACGCGGTCCTGATGGCGGAACAGCCAGCGCACGATGCCGACCTCGCGCGGCGTCAGCGTGGTGCGCAGCTCGCCGCGCACCACCACCATGCGCGCGAGATCGATCACGGCACCATCGACCTGCACCTCGTCGAGCGACTCCCCCGCCGGCGTGCGGCGGCCGAGCACCCGCACCCGCGCCAACAGCTCGCGCGCGGAGAACGGCTTGGTCACGTAGTCGTCGGCGCCCTCCATGAGCCCGCGCACCTTGTCGTCCTCGGAGCCGCGCGCGGTCAGCATCAGGATCGGCGTGCCGGGGCGGGCGGCACGCAGGCGGCGGCAGACCTCCATGCCATCGAGCCGCGGGAGCATCAGATCGAGCAGGACGACGTCGAACGGATCGCGGAGGCCGGCCTCCACCCCCAGGACACCGTCCCCCACCGCGGTGACCTCGTGCCCATCGCCGGTCAACAGATCGACGATGCCCTCACGGAGGCTGGGTTCGTCTTCGACCACGAGGATGCGCACGCGTACATCGTGCCACGGCACCGTGTAAGGGGGACGTAAGGCCCGCGCCCCTCTCGCTCGGGTATACTCGCGCGCGATGCACCGAGCCGCCGTGATCGCGCTGGCGCTGGCAATGACGCTGGCAATGACGGTCACGGGCGCGGCCCCCGCATCGGCGGACCCGACCCAGCTCGGCCTGTTCTTCGGCCCTCGCCTGTACTCGGACGACTCCAAGCTCGGGTACATCGAGGACAACCCGGCACACCCGTCGCTCGACAACGGCATCGAGTTTGGCCTCCGCGTGGCCCGTCCGTTCTTCCCGTGGCTGGTCCCCGAGCTCGAGCTCGGCCTGGCCCCGACCGGCACCAAGCCGATCCGCGCGGGCGCCGGCAACACGGGTCCGACCGCCGCGGCGACCGATGTGTTCTGGATGAACCCCCGCGCGCAGCTCCGGTTCGAGCTGCTGCCCGGGCGCCGGCTCCAGCCGTTCCTCGTGGTCGGCGGTGGCGCACCGATCGCGCTGTCGTCGGCGCGCAAGACGTTCGACAGCGACATCCTCGGCGACGGCTACGTCGGTGGCGGCGTGCGGTTCGATACTGGCAAGCGATTCACGGTGCGGTTCGACGCGCGCGTGTCGATGCTCCCTGGCATCGATCGCTACATCGCGGCCGAGCTCGACTTCTCGTTCGGCCTCGAGCTCCACATCGGAGAGCCCGCGAAGCGCGCCACCGAGCAGCTGCCCGATGGCCTGATCTCCGATCGTGATCAGGACGGGATCCCCGACGCCAAGGACGCCTGCCCGGATCGCGAGGAGGACGCCGACGGGTTCGACGATCTCGACGGCTGTCCCGACATCGACAACGATCTCGACAAGGTCCTCGACATCGCGGACCGCTGCCCGAGCGTGCCCGAGACCTACAACGGCTACGAGGATGACGACGGCTGTCCCGACACGGTGCCGCTCGAGGTCGACAACCTGCGCGGCACCATCGAGGGCCTGCTCTACGCCGAAGGCGAGACGGCGGTCCGCGACTCCGCGATGGGCAACCTCGGAAAGATCGCGAAGATCATGGCCGACCATCCGTCGATCAAGGTCGTGCTGATCGGCCACACCGACAACGTAGAGGCGAAGCAGTTCGCCGACACCACGGCCGGCGCACCACCGCCGGACCTCGAGGCGCTCGCGGCGGATCTGTCGCGCGCACGCGCCGAAGCGGTGAAGCAAGCGCTGGTCGGGATCGGCGTCGCCGCACCGCGGATCAACGTCGAGGGCCACGGTGCCGAGGAGGCGGTCTCCGACAACGACAAGCCCAAGGGCCGGCTCGCGAACCGGCGCGTCGAGATCCGGCTGTTCGTCCCACCGCGGTAGCCCCGTGGCTGTGCGCGGCATCACGCAGCGCGACGGCATGGGAGATCGACGGGGTGATATCCTCGGATGATGCAGTGCGGTCGTGGGCGGGTCGCCGTTGTGGTCACGTGGATCCTCGCCGCGACCGGATGTCGAGACACCGTCGCGCCGGCGGAGTGCGCCAATGGGTGCGCGTGCGAGATCGACAGCGACTGCACCGATCCGGTCACGTCGTGTGACCAGGGCACGTGTTCGTGCTCCCCGGGCTACGCAGTCGACGAGGCCGGCGCGTGCGTGTGGAGCGGGCTCCTCGTCAATCCCGGGTTCACCACGACGGGGGGCTGGGATCCCGGGCCGGGCGTGACGATCGAGCCCGATCGGTTCCCCGGCACGCAGACGATCGACCTGGGGATGGCGGTGTTCAGCGGCCAGGCCGTGTGCGGGATGTCGCGCCTCTCACAGCCGGTCACGTTGCCGAAGTTCTCCCGCAGCGAGCCGCTGGTGGTGGTCGGCGCCGGTGCGTTCTCGTTCGGCAGCGGATGGAAGTCTGCGGGCGGACACAGCTGCCTCGGCGCCTCCGCCTACGCTCCCGAGGCGCAAGGCGAGCCCGGGATGGCACGGGTGTTCTCGCTCGTGGCCGGGGACGGGGATCCGAGCTGCAACCCCGCCGCGTTCGTGGGTGGCGTCGCGTTCGATCACGTCGAGATCAAGCCCGCGGAGGTCGGCGAGTGCCCCGCGCCCGGCACCACGCTCAACGGTGATGCCGAAGGCGAAGGCGCGTGGGGGTTCACGATCGTCGTCGACGACGATCAGAACGGAACCGGAACGGGGATGATCGAGGACGGCGTCGGCGAGGCCGGCTCACGCGGGGCTCGCGTGAACCTGAACGTCGGCGGCCTGTACGGCAGCGCGAGCAACTCCAAGATCTCGGTGCCGAGTACCGAGCAGGTCCCGTCGCCTGCGATCCAGTACTACCTGCGTGCGTCCGGCGGTGTAGCCATGTCGTACGTGGGGAGTGGGAGCCGCGGAGGCTTCTCCGATGGTGCGTGGATGCCGGCGGCCCCTGGTCGGCAGACCGCGTGCTTGCCTCCTTCGATGCGCGGGAACCTGGCGGAGTTCTCGAGCACGTTCGCATCGAACGGCACCGGGACGGCGACCGCGGTCTACGACAACCTCGAGGTCGTGAACGAGCCGAGCTGCGGCACCGATCCAGGGATCGCGAACCCCGGCTTCGAGGCCGTGGCGACGTCACTCCTCGGCGCCTATGCGAACGCGGGCACGATCCTCGGCTCCGCGAGCTCGTCGGCCGCTCGCGTCACGAACGATCCGCTGAACGCGCACACGGGGAGCGGCGTCCTCCAGCTGAGGATCGACCGGATCTGCGACGATCCAGCGTTCGTCGCAGATGTCGTGGTGCCACCGGCCGTCGGCGCGGCCGGCCCCGCACTCTCGTTCTTCTACAAGGCGCCGGCCCCCGTGGCGTACCAGCTCACCGCGAAGCCCAACTTCGGCGCCTCGCCGGTGTTGACCTACGATGGTGCGTATCACCGCGCGGTGATCTGCCTGCAGCCACTCCTCGTCGGCCAGCGCCAGACGATCACGTTCGCGATGTCCACGCTGCTCGCGAGCCCGGTCTGCTACCAGGCGATCACGGCGGAGGAGGCGTTCGTCGACGATCTGTCGGTGACGACCGATCCGTCGTGCCCGGCGATCTGAGCCGCTACTTCTTCCGACCGAGGAGACCGCGCTTGCCCGCGACGTCCTCGCCGAGCTCGGTGGCGAGCTCGCGCAGCAGGGCTTCCTGCTTGCCCGACAGCTTCTTCGGGATCTCGACCTTGAACTGGATCACCTGATCGCCACGGCCGGACTCGCCGACGCGCGGCACGCCCTGCCCGCGCCGCACGAACACGTCACCCGGCTGGGTGCCCGGCTTGAGCTCGATGGTCGCGGTGCCATTGCAGCCGTCCTCGAGCGTGTGCACCTCGAGCTCGCCGCCGAGCGCCGCCTTGACGAAGCTGACCGGCATCTCGGTGAGGATGTCGTCGCCCTCGCGGCGGAACCGCTCGTCGCCCTGCACGTGCAGCACGACATAGAGATGCCCGGTGGTGCCGCCCGGCGCGGTCTCGCCCTTGTTGGCGAGGCGCAGCGTCTGGCCGTCGTCCACGCCCGCGGGCACGGTGACCGTCAACGTCGCGGTCTCGCCCTTGGTGCCGCGACCACGGCAGTCGTCACACGGATCCTTGATCGCCTTGCCGGCGCCGCGGCAGTGCGGACACGTGGTCTGCACCATGAAGAAGCCCTGCGAGTGGACGACCTGTCCCTTGCCGGCGCAGGTGGCGCAGGTCTCGGCCTTGCTGCCGGGCTTGGCGCCGGTGGCGTTGCACGAGTTGCATCCGACCTGGCGGCTGACCTTGACGTCCTTGGTGGTGCCCCACACGGCCTCGGGGAACGCCAGGTTGAGATCGATGCGGAGGTCGGCGCCGCGCGGCACCTGACGACCACGCTGACCACCACCGCGCCCGCCGAAGAAGTCACCGAACAGATCGCCGAACGCCGAGAAGATGTCCTCGACGTTGCCGAAACCCGCCGCGCCGTTCGCGTTGCCGCCCGCGCCGCGGATGCCGTCGAAGCCGAACCGGTCGTAGCGCGCGCGCTGATCCTCGTCGCACAGGATCTGGTACGCGCTCGCGGCTTCCTTGAACTTCTCTTCGGCTTCCTTGTCGTCCGGGTTGTGATCCGGGTGGTACTGCTTGGCCAGCTTGTAATAGGCCTTCTTGAGATCGCCGGCGCTGGCCTGCTTCTCGACTCCAAGGACTTCGTACAGATCTCGCATGGCGTGAAGAATCAGCACCTTGGGTAAGACGGGCCCGGGAGTCTGTCAAGCTATGCTGTCGGGCGTGTGGGTCCCCGACGATCTCGCGCGCGGTGCGCCGGACGAGGGGGACGCGCTGCGGCGGGCCGAGCGGCTGTTCGAGGCCGCGGCGCAAACGGGCCTGGATCTCGACGGGTTGGCCCCCGCCGCACGCCAGGTCGCGACGTTGGCCTGTCAGGCGGCCCCCTACCTGGCCACGCTCCTGACCCGGGACCCTCACCGTCTGGTCAGGGTCGCCACCGATCCGTACCTCCAGCGCGAAAAGCCCCGGGAGGTCCTGATCCAGGAGGTCGCCGCCATGGTCGCCGGCGTGACCACCGGCACGGAGCTGCGCGCGGCGCTGCGCCGGCTGCGGGGGGACGAGCTGGTGCGGCTCGGCGCGCGCGAGCTCGAGCTCGGCCTCGACACCGAGGTCGGCCGAGAGCTCGCGCGGCTCGCGGATGCCTGCTTCGATGCGGCGATCGCGTTCCACGGGGCGGAGCTGCGCGCTCGCTATGGACCGCCGATCTACACCGATGATCTGGGCGCGGAGCGCGAGGCCGTGCTCTGCGTGATCGGGATGGGCAAGCTCGGTGGCGAGGAGCTCAACTTCGCGTCCGACGTCGACGTGATCTACGTCTACACCTCGGATCAGGGGGAGGCCGGTGGGATCTCGCTCCACGAGTACTTCGCGAAGCTGTGCACGCAGGTCACCTCGGCGCTCTCGGAGGCGACCAGCGACGACATCGTGTTCCGTGTGGATCTGCGCCTGCGGCCCGAGGGTGCGAGGGGCGCGATCGCGAACTCGCTCGCGCAGATGGAGCGCTACTACGAGACGTTCGGCCGCCCGTGGGAGCGTCAGGCCTGGATCAAGGCAAGGGCGTGCGCCGGGGATCCAGGGCTCGGTGCGGAGTGCCTCGCGACGCTGCGCCCGTTCGTGTTCCCGCGGCTGGTCTCGCCGACCGTGCTCGACGATGTGCGCGACCTCAACCGGCGGATCAAGCGCGAGCTCGTCCGCCCGCGCCGTGGGGCGTTCGCGGGAGAGCCCGCGGGCTTCGATCTGAAGAATGGCGAAGGTGGCATCCGCGAGATCGAGTTCTTCGTGCAGGCGCTCCAGCTGATCCACGCCGGCAAGCACCCGCAGCTGCGCCAGCGCGGCACGCTCGCGGCGCTCGACGCGCTGCAGTTCGCCGGGCTGGTCACCGACGACGAGCACCAGGCCCTGTGGCGCGCGTATCGCTGGATGCGCCACGCCGAGCACGTGCTGCAGCTCGAGGCGGGGCTGCAGACCCAGACGGTGCCCGAGGATGATGTCGCACGGCAGCGTCTCGCGCGCCGGCTCGGCTATCGCTCTGACGTCGCGTTCGCGATCGACCTGGTCAAGCACACCGCCGCGGTGTCACGGCTGTTCGTCACGCTCGGCGACCCGGCCGACGAGAACCCGGAGGTGACGGCGATCCTCGGTGGCGAGCTGACCTCCGACGAGGAGGCGGCGGCCCTCACCCGGCTCGGGTTCCGCGACGTCACCGCCGCCAGCGCAGAGCTCGCGCGTGCGCGCCGCAATCCGGGCTCGCCGCTGTCGCCGAGCGCCACCGAGCGCACCGCGCGCCTCGGCGGAGCGCTGCTCGCCGAGCTCGCGACCTCGGCGGATCCCGATCAGGCGCTGCGGTTCCTCGGCGAGCTGATCGCGCGGCGCGGTGGCGCGTGGAGTGTGTGGCGGCTGCTCGACGAGAATCCTGCGATCGTCCGCCTCCTCGGATCACTGTTCGGCGCGAGCGCGTACCTCGCGCGGACGCTGCTCGACACCCCCGAGCTGATCGATCTGCTGGTGCAGTTCGGCCTGACGCCGACGACGCGCTCGGTGGCGCAGCTCGCGACCGAGCTCGACGTTCGGCTCGCCACGGTCGATCACGCGGATCCCGAGGCGCTGTGGGGCGCCATGGCCGAGGTCAAGAACGGTCACGTGCTCCGGGTCGGCCTCGCGGACTTCGCCGGGGCGCTCGATCCGCTCGCCGTGTGTGGCGAGCTGACGACGATCGCGGAGGCGTGCCTCGAGCGTGCCCTGTCGCTCGTCGAGGCGCCCCTGGTGATCCAGCATGGACGGCCGCGAGGCGAGGCGCGGCTCGCGGTGCTCGGCCTCGGGAAGCTCGGCGGGCGCGAGCTCGGATACGCGGCCGATCTTGACGTGGTGTTCGTGTACGAGAGCCGCGGCTCGAGCGACGACGACGGTGAATCCGATGGCCCCAGGCCGCTGTCCACGATCGAGTGGTTCTCGCGCTGGGCGCAGCGGCTGCTCGGCGCGCTTCGCCAGCGTACGCCGCGCGGACGGCTGTACGAGGTGGATACGCGGCTGCGTCCTGCGGGGAGTCAGGGCCTGCTCGTGACCTCGCTGGCGGGCTGGCGCCGCTATCACAGCCAGGACGCGCGTCTGTGGGAGCGGCAAGCGCTGACGAAGCTGCGCGCGGTGGCGGGCGATCGAGCGCTGGGGCTCCTTGTCGAGCAGATCGCGGAGCAGACCGTGTACGGTGCGCCGCCGAGCGATCCGCGGATGGTCGCGGACGAGATCAAGAAGATGCGCGACAAGATCGAGCGCGAGCTCGGTGCGACCGGCGATCTCAAGACGGGTGCAGGTGGTGTGATGGACATCGAGTTCGCCGCGCAGTATCTGCAGCTGGTCCACGGGCACGCCCACGCGGAGCTGCGCACCACCAGCACCGAAGGTGCGCTACGCGCCGCGGCAACGCTTGGCATCGCACCTCCGCGCGAGCTCGAGCTCCTCGATCAGGGCTACCGGTTCCTGCGCAAGATCGAGCACCGGATGCGCGTCGTGCACGATCAGCCGATCCAGCGCTTGCCCGAAGCACGTGACGAGCTCGACAAGCTCGCGCGGCGATCGGGCTATCCCGACGGCGGCGTGCTGCTCGAGCACGTGGAGAGGTGGCAGCACGACATCCGCGGTGCGTACCTACGCCTGCTCGGTGCGTAGGCCACTACACACGGCGTGCTGCGTCACGCTTTGTGTACCCACGAGATCGCTGGCGCGCTGTGCCTTGTGATCCCACTCGTGCATTGGTACGAAGCGTACATGGGCATTAAAAAGCTCGACACGATCTGGATCGACGGTGGCCTCGTCCCCTGGGACAACGCCACCGATCACCTGCTCGCGCACACCATGCACTATGGCGTCGGTGCGTTCGAAGGGATCCGGGCGTATCAGCGCACCGATGGACGCACGGCGATCTTCCGGCTGCGCGAGCATATCGAGCGGCTGCTCGACTCGGCGGCGATCTGCACGATGGACGTGCCCTACACGCGTGACCAGCTGATGGCCGCGTGCCACGAGGTCGTGCGCTCGAACAAGATGGCCGCGTGCTATCTGCGGCCGCTGATCTACCTCGGCTACGGCGCGCTCGGCCTGGGCTCTCTCGAGCCGCCGGTGCGCACGATGGTCGCCTGCTACGAGTGGGGCGCGTACCTCGGCGACGATGGCCTGAAGAAGGGCATCAAGTGCATGATCTCCGCGTTCACCCGGGCGAACTCGAACTCGGTGATGAACAAGGGCAAGATCTGCGGCCAGTACGTGTCGTCGGTGCTCGCGAAGCGGATGGCGATCAAGAGCGGCTTCGAAGAGGCGCTGATGATGGATCCGCAGGGCTACGTGGCCGAGGGCACGGGCGAGAACATCTTCGTGGTCAAGAAGGACTACGTGCGCACGCCGCCGACCTCCGCCGCGATCCTCGCCGGCATCACGCGGGACACCACGATCACCCTGCTGCGCGAGCAGGGCGTGGAGGTCCGCGAGGAGCCGATCTCGCGCGACGAGCTGTACACGGCCGACGAGGTGTTTTTGACCGGAACGGCCGCCGAGATCACTCCCGTCCGCGAGATCGATCATCGTAAGATTGGACGGGGGGAGGCCGGGCCAGTAACCCGTCGCCTTCAAGAGTCCTTCTTCTCGGTCGTCAAGGGCAGCGACGCCAAGCACGACCACTGGTTGAGCTATCTATGAACAAGCTGGTGCTGGTCGGTGTGATGGTCTCGGGCCTCGTGGGTCTCGGGGCCTGTTCCAAGAAGCGCGTCGCCGAGTGCGACGAGTTCGTGGCGACGATCGACAAGATCGCGAAGTGCCCGAAGCTCCCCGAGGAGTCGCGCAAGTCGGTTCAGGAGAGCGCGCAGACGATCAAGGACGCGCTCAAGCTGATCGACGACGCGGGCGGCGTCGGCGATGCACCGGATGATCTGGTCAAGCAGCTGCGGGATACCTGCAAGACCCAGAACAAGACGGTCGTCGAGCAGTACACGAAACTCATGCCTGAATGCATGAAGTAACCTGCTAGAATCGCAGGCGTGGAGCTGACCCCAGGCACTGTCCTGCTGGGCAAGTACCGGGTCGATGAGGTCCTGGGTACCGGCGGTATGGGGCGGGTCGTGCGGGCGTCGCACCAGTATCTGGCGCAGTCCGTCGCGATCAAGGTCCTGCTCCCGCAGTTCATCGAGAGCGAGTCGACCGTCGCGCGGTTCCTCCGGGAAGCGCAGGCGACCGTCCAGCTGAAGAGCGAGCACGTCGCGCGCGTGATCGATGTCGGGACGATGCCGGACGGCACGCCGTTCATGGTCATGGAGTACCTGGAGGGGAACGACCTCAACCAGATCCTCCGGCACCACGGTCCGCAGACCTCCGCGATCGTCTGCGACCTGATGCTCCAGGCCTGCGAAGGGATGTCCGAGGCGCACGCGATGGGCGTCGTGCACCGTGACATCAAGCCGTCGAACTACTTCATCACCCAGCGGCCCGACGGTTCGATGCTGCTCAAGATCCTCGACTTCGGGATCTCGAAGACCCCCGTCGGCTTCGACGATCTGACCGGGACGCAGACCGTGATGGGGACCCCGAGCTACATGGCGCCCGAGCAGATGAAGAGCGGCAAGCAGGCCGACGCGCGGAGCGACATCTGGTCGATGGGCGTGGTGATGTATCAGCTGCTGCAGGGGCGCCCCCCGTTCTCGGGCGACAGCTATGCCGAGCTCGTGCTCAAGGTCGGCGGGGAGCCGCCCACGCCGTTTCATGTCCCGCTGCCGCCGGGTCTCGGCGAGGTGATCTTCCGCTGTCTCGAGAAGGATCCACGGCAGCGTCCGCAGAACGTGGGCGAGCTCGCGCGATCACTCGCGCCGTTCGCGACCGATCCGGTCACCGCCGCACAGATCGCGGCACGGACCACGCGCATCCTCCAGCAGCGCAACTCCGTCCATGGCTTCGGCGGACAGCAGGGCCTCCCGATCTCCGCAGGTGGTGGACTCGCGACGCCCGTCCCGATCTCCCCCGCGCAGCTCACGCCTCGGAGCTGGCCGCCCTCGACGAGCCTGTCGCAAGGCCGCGGTCAGGTCACGCTCCAGACCAAGAGCAGCAAGGGCTGGCTCGTCGCAGGTGCGCTCTCGCTGGTGATCCTCGCCGGCGCCGGCGGCTACATCGCCAACGAGCTGATGAAGCGCAAGCCGGCCGCGGAGGCGCCGCCGCCAGCCACCGGGGCCGTGGTCCAGATGCCCGTGACACCACCCCCGGCGGCGACCACACCGACCGTCCCGGCGCCGACCGTCGCGACGCCGACCGCCCCCACGCCGACCGTCGCGACGCCGACCGTCCCCACGCCGACCGTCCCCACGCCGACCGTCGCGACGCCGACCGTGCCCGCCACGCCGACCGCGAAGGCCACCACCGCTGTCGCCAAACCGCTACCGAAGCCCGAGCCCACGGCCGTCGCCAAGCCGACCCCGAAGCCCGAGCCCACGGCCGTCGCCAAGCCGACCCCGAAGCCCGAGCCCAAGGTCGTCGCCAAGACGACGCCGAAGCCCGAGCCCAAGGCCGTCGCCAAGACGACACCGAAGCCCGAGCCCAAGGCCGTCGCCAAGCCGACGCCGAAGGTCGAGCCGAAGAAGGTGCGCTCGAAGAAGGGCGACCTGTTCGACTCGCGTCACTGACCCGGGCGTCCCTCGATCAGAACGATCCGCCGAGCACGACCGAAGCGTCGTCCGTGCCGACCACCGGCGTCAGGTAGAGCGCGTGCTCTTCGACATGCCCCCCGCCCCGCGGCGCGGTCAGGTAGAGGACCACGCCGCCGATCACCGCGGCACCGCCGATCAGCGTCACCACGGTGGCGATGTTCGCGGTGTGGCGCGCGTCATGCGTGGTCTTGAGGCCGGTGGGGTCGCACATCGAGGTCGAGCCCATGCAGTGATCGGACACCGCGGTCTTGTACTTGCTGCGCGCCGACAGCGTGATGCCGCCCGCGATGCCGATCGCGACGACGCCGCTCGCCCCGACGACGATGCCGGCGATCCGTTGCCCTCTGCCGGGTGCGGCGACACCCGTCACGACAGGATCCTTGTTGGGATCCTTGTCGAGCTTGGGCGGCGGCTTCTTGCCCTTCCATCCATCGCCCTTGCCCTTGCCCTTGCCCTTGCCCTTCGGGATGTCGAGCAGGATCTCCGAGCTGCCACCCCGCTCGACAGGCGCCATCTTCTTCTTCTTCTGACCCTCGACCTCGAACTCGATGGCGTGCGGCCCCGGGTCGACGCGCTGCTCGATCCCGAAGATCGAGTGATCGACGGGCTTGCCGTCGAGCGTCAGCGTGGCGACGACGTCCGGATCGGCGCCCTCCGGGATCTTGAGCGTGATCCGGGGGACGTTGGTATCGAGCTCCTCCGCGACCTCGTGGATCTTCGACGCGCGCTCATCCTTGGTCGACGTCGCCATCGCCTCGGCGTCGACGTACCAGCGATACGCGATCGCGAGCCGGCCCCACTCCTCGTAGCACTTGCCGACGTTGAGCTTGGCGCCGATCTGAGGATCGAGCTTGTCGACCTGCTCGAACGTCGGGCACGCCTCTGCATACTTCTTCTCGGCGAGGAGCTTCTTCGCCTTCTTGAACAGCGCGTCGGCCTTGTCCGCAGCCGCGCTCCCCTCGAGCGCGCCGAGCGCACCGAGCGCCCCGAGCGCACCGAGCGCGAAGACCACGGCCTTGGGAGCAGGCGATCTCATGGCGTCACCGTGAACACGCCACCATCGAGGTAGCCGACCGCGTATGGCAGCTCGCGCTTGCGCAGATCGCCGTCCGCCACGCCGGGATAGCCGCCCTGGATGCAGATCGCACGCAGGTTGTAGATCTTGCCCGGCACCAGGAACTCCGGCGGGATCGTGAACTCGGCCTTGATCCCCGTCGAGGACAGCACGTACTTCTGAACGAGCGCCGTGTTGGCGGTGTTGGGCACCAGCTCGTAGAGCTGGATCTGATACAGCGTGTTCGTGGTGATGCCCGCGACGAACGTCACCGACACGCCCTTGGTCGGCGTCGAGATCGTCAGGCCATCGGTCGACAGCGGCTTGCCATCGATCGTGATCACCTCGGGCAACCCGGCCGGCAGATCGAGCACCAGGTTCGGCGACGGCTCGACGACCTGGAACAGGCCCGCGGCCAAGGTCGCCGGGAGCGTGGAGCCGGTCGGCATGTACGACCGCGTCGCCGAGGTCGACCAGGTCAACGTCGACCGCCAGCCCTTCGCGACGAACGGGTTGCCGTACATGACGTTGATCATCCCGGTGTCGGCCATCGCCACGCCTGCCGCGTGCAGCAGCGGACCGTTGTCGTTGGCGACCTCGTAGCCGGGCGCCGCGTGCAGCGCCCACGACATCGCGAGCGTCGGGACCCCGGGACGTGCCGGTGCGAACCGCGCCGCGACGGTGGTAGGTGGTCCCACCATGATCGAGAGCGCCTGGTCCGCACCGACCGCCGTCATCGTGCCCATGATCGCGTCGGTGCCGGTCTGATCGAACGGCGCCGCTTCCATCACGCCGGTCAGCCGGTTCCCGATGTAGCGGAGGAACATCACCGCGTCCGCCGTGGTGATCTTCTCGTGCGGCCGCCCGGTGATGCTGGCCATCGACGTGAACGGGAACATCACCGGCCCGAACACCGTCGCGCCCACCGCCGGGATCTCGACCCCGGTGAAGCCGCGGACGTTCCACGACCCCAGCGTGTAGAGCTGGAACGACTCGGTGGCCGCATAGGCGGCGGGCAGCGTGGCGCGCACCGAGAGCGTCGCGGCGGCGGGTGCGGGCTGCGGGCTCGGATGCGACAGCTGCGGGTAGAGCCCGATCAGGTTGCGCAGCGGAAACTCGAACTGCCGGCGGATCGGGACCGGGTAGTCCGGCAGGTCGAAGAACACCGGCGGCGTCCCGTCCTTGACCTCGGCCGACCAGGTGTCTGGGGTCAACAGCTCGCCATCGACCCGCAGGATGCCGTCCGCCTCGTTGTCATCGGCCACATAGAACTTCGCGCCGAGCCCCGTCAGGTCGAGAGGCTCACGGGTCACGCTCGCACCGATGTACATCCCCTCCATCTGGAGGCTCACGCGGTCCGGCGGAATCAACCCGCTCGTGTCATCGATCCCCGCGAGCTGCGCGCAGCTGGCGAGTCCGCCGAGCACGAGGCCCAGGCAGACGGGTGGCATGCGGCCCATCACGGAAAAATTCTAACACCCTCGGGAGAGCCGCGCGCGCGCCTTATTTGTCGCCGGTGTCGTTCCCGTCACTCTCGCCGTCGTCCCGGCGCCAGAACCGCAAGCGGGACCGGCTATCGCGACCGGCCGGGTCCTTGTCGTCCCGGTCCTTGTCCTTGTCCCTGTCCTTGTTCTGGTCCTTGTCCTTGTCTTCCGTCGGCTTGTCGTTGCGCTTGAGCCGGACCGAGGCCTTCACGTCAGGCTCCGCGCCGGTCAGCCGCTCGCTGTTCGGGATGAACCGGATCTCGGTCTTGATCTCGAACGACAGCGTGGTGAGGATCTTCGCGATCTCGTCGGTCAGGTTCAGGTTGGACAGGAACTCGCGGGTCTCCCGCGCGATCACCTCGAACACCTTGTCCTTGGCCCCATCGGCCGAGGACGCGATGTAACCGACGGCGTCAGGCAGGTTCTCACGCGCCAGGCGGCGGATCCCCTCCTCGGTCGAGAACACGGCCCCCATGCCCGCCGCGAACGTCTTCTTCACCAGCTCGGGCACCAGCGACTCGAGCCGCTGGCGGATGGTCTCCGGCAACGAATCCTGGTCGTCGCGCGGGGACGGCGCTCGCTCACGCTCGGATCGCGGGGCGGGCGCGTCGTCCTCGTCGTCGGTGGCCATACATCTGGGGTACCCCCGATCTGTCGCGGGATCAAGGTATCCTCCCCATATGGCGGAACCTGCGCGGAAGGGAGTGGAGGGCGCTGACCGTCCGCCGCCCGTCACGGAGTCGCAGCCGATCGCCGTGATCTCGGCGGGCGACTCGGTGACCGCACTCGCGCACGAGTCACGCCGCTACTCCAACGAGGAGGAGGCTCGCCGGCCGCCGCTTCGGATCCGCAGCTGGCGGGCGTACTGGACCACCTGGCGCGTGATCTGGAGCTACCTGTGGCTGCGGTTCCGCGCCCGCTTTCATTCGCCGCAATGGGCCGAGCACGCCCTGCGCACCGTGCACCTCCGCAACGCGCGGCGGATCGAGCGCACGATCATCGAGCTCCAGGGCCTGTTCATCAAGGTCGGGCAGCTGATCAGCATCATGACGAACTTCCTCCCCGAGGAGTTCCGTCGCGAGCTCGAGGGGCTCCAGGATGCGGTACCACCACGACCGTACGCCGACATCGAGGCCCGGCTCCGGGAGGAGCTGGGGCGCAAGCCGGCGGAGCTGTTCGCCCAGTTCGAGACCCGCCCGATCGCCTCGGCCTCGATCGGCCAGGTTCACATCGCTCGTCTCGAGAACGGCCAGAAGGTCGCGGTCAAGGTCCAGTACCCCGACATCGAGGAGGTCGTGCGGCGCGATCTCAACACGCTGCGGCGGATCTTCCGGATCATCGGCTGGTTCATCCCGTACCAGGGGCTCGACGAGCTGTATCGCGAGATCCGCTCGATCATCCTCGAGGAGCTCGACTACCGCGCCGAGGCCGACAACACGCGCACGATCGCGGCGAACTTCGAAGGCCGCACCGACGTCGCCTTCCCCAAGGTGGTCGACGAGCTCTCGACCGCCCGCGTGCTGGTCACCCACTTCGAGCCGGGCTGCAAGATCACCGACAAGAAGGCCGTGAAGCAGCTCGGGCTCGATCGCGGTCAGCTCGCCCGCCAGGTCGTCGAGATCTACTGCCAGCAGATCTTCACCGACGGCGTCTATCACGCCGATCCGCACCCCGGAAACCTGCTGGTCCGGCCGTCGAGCACCGGCGATGCCACGCCGACGATCGTGTTCCTCGACTTCGGCGCGGTGGCGGAGATCCCCGCCAACATCCGCCAGGGCATCATCGAGCTGATCCAGGGCGCGCTGACCCGTGACACCCGCAAGATCGTCGGTGCGATGAAGCAGATGGGCTTCGTCGCGCGTGGCGCCAACGAGCAGATGTTCGAGCAGGTGATCGAGTACTTCCACGAGAAGTTCCAGGAGAACATCTCGCTCGATTCGCTGAACCTGAAGGACATCAAGTTCGATCCGCAGAAGGGCCTCGAGAGCGTGGCCGATCTCCGCAAGATGGACATCTCGCTGCGCGAGCTCAGCGAGAACTTCCATGTCCCGAAGGAGATCATCGTCCTCGAGCGCACCCTGCTCCTCCTGATGGGCCTGTGCACCGAGCTCGATCCCACGCTCAACCCGATGACGGTGATCCGGCCGTACCTCGAGCGGTTCGTCCTCGGCGAGGAGGGGGATTGGTCCCAGCTCCTGGTCGAGACCTCGAAGGATCTCGTGATGTCGGTGACGGCGCTGCCGGCCGAGATCCGGAAGTTCATGCGCGCCGCGCACTCCGGCGAGCTCTCGCTCAAGTTCAAGAACATCGAGGCGCCCACCCAGCTGATGTACCGCCTCGGTCACCAGTTCATCTTCGCCGGCGTCGGCATCGCTGGGGCTTCCCTCGCGGTGATCCTCGAAGGACGCGGCGAGGATGCGCGCGCGGTGTGGGGCTGGTGGACGGCGCGGATCGCGGGCGCCCTCCTCGTGTGGAGCTGGTGGTCGTCGCGGAACTTGCTGAAGAAGAAGTGACGTGCGAGTCGCCTCCATTTGGCTCGCGCCCCTCGCGATGCTCGGCGTCGGCTCCGGCTGCGACTCCGTGTTCGGCTTTCACGATGGAGCCGACGCTGGTGACGATGCGCTGGGCTGCGCGATCGGGCACGACGAAGATGCCGATGGCGTCGACGACGGGTGCGACAACTGCCCCCAGACCCCGAACCCGACCCAGAGTGATCACCTCGAGACCGACATGGGGTCGGTCGCGGACGGGGTCGGAGACGCATGCGATCCGCACCCCACCGTCGCAGGCGATCGCGTGGAGAGCTTCCTCTCGTTCGCTGCCCCGGGCATCAGCGAGACCTGGCGCTCGCCCGGCGCGTCCACCACGTTCGATGGCGATGCCCTGGTGTTTGGCCGTGGCGTGATGGGCGCCGCGGTCGAGCAGCGCATGCTGGTCGACAGGCCGCTCGAGCTCGACGTCGTCATCTCGATCACCTCGATCTCGGACCTCTCGGTCGTGGCGGCTGTCGTCGACGCCGACGACAACGGAGAGGGCTCGCGCTGCGAGCTCGTCCGTCAGACCAGCGACGTCGACCACGGATACATCGTGGTGCCGCATCAGCCCGACGCCACCAAGGTGACCCCGCTCACCGTGGTTGAAGGGAAGCGTTACCTGGTCACCGTCCGCTACGATCGCAGGTTCGGGATCGAGTGCGCCTACGTCCCGGACCCGACCGTCGGGGCCGCGGTCCAGGGCTCGCTGACCTTCACGTCCCCCGCCCCGCCCGGGAAGCTCGCGTTCACGTCACTCGACATCGGCGCCCGCATCGAGAGCGCGATCATCTATACCTGGTGAGGTAGAGGCCGGCGATCAGGGCCGCCACGGCCAGCGCGATCGCGATCAGCCTGCCGACCTTGCCCCAGTCCGTCGGAGATCCGCCGAACACGATCTCGGGACGCTGGCCGTGGACGATCGCGCGATACGGGCGCCCGCGATAGCGATACGCGAGCACCCACGCAGGCAGAGCGATCCGCTCTGTGGTCTGGCCCTGGAGCAGGCACGCGACGTGGACGTTGCGGTACCGGCGACCGGGGATGTGCGGCTCGACCCGCGTCTTCGCGGTCGCCTCGATCGCGCGCTGGACCTGCCGCCGCGCGGCCGAGCGCTGCGTGTCGAAGCTCTCGATCATCGCGGGCTCCTCACCGGGGACCGATGCGGACTCGATCGGAACCGCGCGCCGCAGATCGTAGTACGGGACCAGCCGCCGGCACTCGTCGCTCCCGAGGCCACGCGACGCAGGGACCACCATCGCCTCGAACCGCATCGGCACGCGCCCCGCGTGCGGTGCCCAGGCCGACCGGCGCGCACCTTCATCGGAGTCCGCGGCCCACGCGACGGTCGCCTGCGCGCTGACCACCCACCCCGCCCAGCACAGCGGCGTCACGGTCTCGAGCACGGCGTCGTCGCGCAGCGCCCGGGGCGCGAACCAGCCTCGCCCGCCGAGCCAACCCCGGAGCGCTGCCACCGCGGTCTCGCGATCGACGGAGAACGGGATCCGCACCTCGGCGACCTCCAGGGGATCCACGAGCTGCTCGATCGCCATGATCGCACCGCAGAACGCACAGTGCGGGGCCTGCGCTCGAGGCGAGAAGGCGACCGCGGCGTTGCACTCCGTGCAGCGCAGGACCTGCGCTCGAGCCGCGTGCTCGTCAGCGCCGTCGCCGGCTGGGAGCGGCACCGGCAAGGCGCACACCGCGCAGCGCAGATCACCGTGCTCGAGCTGACCGTGGCAGCGCGTACACGGCGTGGTCATGGGGCCGGCCTCTGCGTGTGGAGGACGAGGAGGACGATCGCGGCGACCACCGCCGCAGCCGCCAGGGCGAGCAGCGTGACCTTCCACCACGACAGCGGAACCTTGCCGGTGACCTTCCCGGTCTGCCCATTGATCACGATGCGTACGGGCGCCTTGTCGGGCCGGTAGCGCACGCCGAACACCCACACCGGCACCAGGATCGGATCGAGCGACTCCCACTCCACGCGGGTCTGCCACGCCAGATCTGCGTGGCTGTCTCCCGGCACGAACGCGCGGAGCTTGTCGCCGACGGCATCGACCGCCTCCCCGCGCGAGACCTGACGACACGCATCGGGGTCTCGCGAGAACTCCTCCTGAATCCACCCCGAGACCAGCGCCGGGCGATAGCGCCGGAGCAGGCCCAGCTCGAACGGCTCGAGCCGCGAGAACGTGCCGTGGTCGAGACCGACCGAGGCCGAGACCAGGACGTCGGTGATGTAGCCCAGGTGCTCGCCCGCGATCGGGCGGTACTCGGTGCGCGTGACGGTCCGGGTCTCCTCCCGCTTGGTGCCATCCTCGGCGGTCTTGGTGTAGGTCTCGGTCTCCGTGTAGTGCTCGCCGACCGAGGCGGTGTAGTCGGTTCGCGCCACCGCCGAGTACAGATAGGCCGGGAGGTACACGCCACGGAGCTCCTCGACGCTCGCCCGCGCCAAGGCTGGATCGGCGATCAGGACGCGGCGCCCGATCCAGCGACCGAGGCGCGCACGCGCCCAGGCGGCATCCCCGGCGAATGCCAGCACGAACGCCGGATCCGGCCCGACCGACGCAGCCGGGCGCTGGAGCACATTCCCGCTCGCACAGTAGGGGCAGGTCTCCGTGCGAACACCGGCGAAGGTGAGCGCCGCACCGCATTGCCCGCACTCGTAGCGCATCACCGCGAGCCTAAGCCGATCCCTGCCCGGGTCCCAGGTCCCCGAGCCAGTCCAGGAGCCAAGAGCTCCGGAGTCGGCAGCAAATTGGACTACGCAAGGTCACACGGCGATCATTGATCCGGAACAAGGCGGCACGGGGCCGCGTTGATTCCAGTGAGGTCGTACATGCTCGCCGTCATCGGAAATATGATCGCCGGACTTGGGGTCGTTAGTCTGTTCACGGCGACGTTGCGCCTGACAAAGCCCGGCCGGCAAGCATAGACTGGACGGGTGGTCAGCACCGTCCTGCCGCGCATGGCGCGGCCCCCCGGCGCCGAGGAGCTAACGCTCGCGGATGTCGAAGCGGTGCGCCTCCTGCTAAGGGGCGAGTCCGTCATCGACTGGCACCGCCTCAGCTTCGTCGACCACGCCGAGGTCGACAGGTTTCTCCGGCTCAACGAGTTCGATCCGGAATCGGATGACGAGCTCGAGCGGCTCGAGGACATCCGCAGCGAGACGGTGGAGTACCTGTCGCGCGCGTTCGCGATGGCGATCCCCGATGAGGTCGCTGCTGACCTGCCCGCCCGGGATCTGTTCCTGGTCGCCTCGAGCCACGGCCCGCACCAGAAGTGGGCGTGCGTGGTGCTCAAGGTGATGCACATCATCCACCACATCAACGGCCGCCAGGCGCTGCTGAAGATGTCGGTCTCGGACGAGATCATCTTCCGCGAGATCGAGCTCAAGGTCATGCAGGTGGTCGAGCAGCTGCGCGCCGCCGGCGCCCCGCTCGCCGAGTGGGAGTGGAGCCGCAAGCCGCTCGATTCGCAGATCACCAAGCTCCTCGCCAAGCGCTCGACCCTGGCCGCGAACATCTACGACAAGCTGCGGTTCCGGCTGATCGTGCCGAACGCCGAAGATCTGGTCCCGATGATCGCGACCCTGACGCGCCAGCTGATCCCGTTCAACTACGTGGTGCCCGGCGAGTCCGTGAACCAGCTCGTCGACCTGGCCGCCCTGGTGCGCGCGCAGGAGCAACGCTCCGAGGGCACCGACTCGGGCAAGGTCCGCGCGGCGACCGCGGTGCCGTACAACGAGTTCTCCGGTCCCGAGTACCGGATCGTCAACTTCGTCGCCGACCTGCCGCTGCGGATCGAGCGCCTGCTGCCGCGCGCCGAGACCCCTCCGGACATCGGCCACGTCGTGTTCGTGCTGACCGAGTTCCAGATCTGCGACAAGGCGACCGCGCAGCGCAACGAATCGGGCGCGTCCAGCCACGAGGCGTACAAGGCGCGCCAGCACGAGCGGGTACGGATGCGCCTGTTCCGCGACAAAGACGATCCGCTTCCACCGGACTGACGCGGCGGGCGGACCGGCGGAAGACCGCCGTTATTTCGTGATGAGGACGATGATGCCGGCGATGATGCCGCCGAGGACGATCAGCGCACCGAACACGCGGCCCCAACGCATCTGCTTCTTCGGAGGGGGTGCCATGGCTGGAACTTATCACGCTCCCACGGGGGTGGTGCGGTCGGCACGCGGCAACAGCTGCTGGAACCGCCACAGCTGGATGCCGACCCGGCGCTGCGCGTCTCTCCGGTCGCGACCGATCACCCGCGCGAACAGCCCGACGACCAGGACGGCGGCCACGTTGGCGAGGACCAGCACGGTCCGATCGAACGTCTGATCCGGCTGGAAGATCGTCCCGAACGACAGCAGGCCGTGCTCGTTGAACGACCACGACGGCGCGAGCACGCCGGCCCACTCGAGCACCAGCGGAGACGCCGCGGCCAGCACCGTCCACAGGATCACGAGCGAGGGTCGATCGACGAGGGCCGGCAGGGTGGTCGCCGACAGCAGGATCGCGCACACGAACACCGGGGTGAACAGGAACGGGCCCGAGAGCCGGGTGAACAGGATCGCGACGAGGAGGTGCGAGGCGAGGGTCAGCGTCGGCGACACGTGCCGGCGCGTGTTGAGCCACACCATGTAGATGCCGAGCGAGATCGCCGCGTACAGCAGGAGCAGGTTCGGCCACGACTTGACGTGGAGGAACGGCACGAGCGGCGCCATCATGAACAGCGACAGGTACGGCTTGATCGCCCGCCGGCTGCGCTCGCGCATCAGGCGCTCCTCCTCGGCGACCAGCGCGCTGGCGAGCTCCGGTGGTGGGGTCCGCTCGGTGTCGAGCAGGAGCTCCATGATCAGCGTGGAGGCCGCCGACGACGTCGGGTCGAACGTCACCGCGCGTCCAGCGGCGTTGAGCGCGAGCGCCTGATCTCCGGCGGCACTCGCGAGGCGTGCCTCCCCGACCAGCTCCGTCGCGAGCGCACGACGGCGCTCCTGGTCGCGATCGCCATCGAGGTAGGCCTGGATCGCGTTGCCAAACCCACGCGCGGTGGGCCGGGCCGTCGGATCGCCGGCGAGCGCCTCGCGGCAGATGTGATCGAGCTCGGGCGCGATCCCCTGCAAGGGCGCGCGGCGACGCGGTGACGGATCCCCGCCATCGAGGGTGCTCGCGAGGGCGCCCGGACCGCGCGGGTGGAGCGGCTCGCCGGCGAGGATCTCGAACAGGATCGCGCCGAGGGCGTAGACGTCGGCCGCCACCCCTACCGGCTCGCCGCGCGCTTGCTCCGGCGCCATGTAGCCGGGCGTCCCGAGCAAGGCGCCAACCTTGGTCTCGCCGTCGAGCGACAGGACATCGGGGAAGCCGCGGCTGGGCTCGTCGTCGGAATCGGCGAGCACGCGCGCGACGCCCCAGTCGAGCACGTAGACCTCGCCGTAGTCCCCGAGCATGATGTTGGACGGCTTGAGATCGCGATGCACCACGTGGCGGCTGTGCGCGAGCTCGACGGCGAGCGCCACGTCGACGAGGCCGCGGAGCAGCCGCTGCGGGGTCTCGGTGCGTGCATCGAGGAGCGCCGCCATCGTGGTCCCGGCGACCCGCTTCATCGTGAAGTAAGGCCTGCCTTCGGAGTCATGGCCAAGCTCGTGGACCGGCGCGATCGCGGGGTGATCGAGGCGCGCCTGGATCTTCGCCTCGCGGAGGAACCGGTCGATCAGCTCCTGGCTGGGCGCCGCCGCCCGCAGGCGCTTGAGGGCGACATCGCGGCCGATGGTCTGATCGCGCGCGAGCAGCACCTCGCCCATGCCACCGCGACCGATCACCTCACCGAGCTGGTAGACGGTCGCGCCACGCGGACCGCTGGGTGCGTTCGGCGCCCGAGGCTCGGTCTCGCTGACGACGGTGTCGGTGCTCGGGATCTCTGTCGGGGTCAGGGGGTCGACAGGCGCCATCCCGGCATTATCGCCGGGTCGACCACGGACGGGGACTGCTCGGCAACAAGTGCTGCAGGTGCCAGTTCTGGATCCCGAGCTTGCGCTTCGCCAGCTTCGCCGCCTTGTGGACCTGGAGGCCCACCATCCCGACCACGGTGACGAACATGATGTTCGCGAAGATCAGCGACCACTCCGCGATCGGCCCCTCCATCTCGAACACCACGGAGCGCGCGGTGATCGAGGTCAAGCCGACCTCCCAGGTGGGTGTGAGGACGTGCAACCACTCGAGGCTGATCGGGATCAGGAACGCCGCCGAGGTCCACAGCAAGATCATCCAGGGCCTGTCGATCAGGAACTGTGCGGTGGTCAGCGCGAGTAACACCCCGCACAGGAGCACCGGGGTCAACATGAACGGGCCGGCGATCCGCGTCCACGCGATCGCGAACAGCAGATTCCCGACGAGGCCGATGCCGATCCGGTAGGTCCCACGACGCATCGCCACATAGGTGATCAGCGCGAGCGCGGTGACGATCGTGTAGAGGATCACGAGCCACGCCCAGTTCTTGATCCCGAGGAACGGGAACGCGAGCCAGTAGCCGTAGAGCGACAGATACGCGTAGAGGCCGGCCTTGCTCCGCTGGGCCGTGACCTTGCGCTCATCACCATCGAGCGCCTCCTGGATCTCGGGGGGCAGCTCGGCCGGCGGCTCGACGATCAGCCGCGTCACCAGCTCTGCGGCCTCCGTGGAGTCCGGATCGAGGGCGAGCGCGCGACCGGCGCGGCGCACCGCGGTGGCCCGGGCGTCGGCACCGGTCCCCGAGAGCGCGTCGTTGGCGAGTGCGAGCTGCTCGGCCGCGAGCAGGCGCCGGCGCTCGACGTCGCGATCTCCGTCGAGATACGCCTGCACCTTGTCGGCGAGCTCGCGCGCGGAGGGGCGCGTGGCCGGCTCCTCACCGAGCGCGCCGTGGCACAGCGAATCGAGCTCTGGCGGGATCGGGCGATCCGAGCGGCGGTGCGCGGGCGCCTCCTGCGGCCGCGACAGCGTGCTCGCGATCGCGGCGCTGCCCTTGGGGTGGAGCGCTTCGCCGGCCAGGATCTCGAACAGGATCGAGCCGAGTGCGTAGACATCGGCGGCCTGCGTGGCGGGTTGCCCCTTGACCTGCTCCGGCGACATGTACCCGGGGGTGCCGAGCATCGCGCCGGTCTGGGTCCCATCGTCGAGAGTCTGGATGTCGTCGGGGGACGGGCGGTCCTTGGTATCGGTGAGCACGCGCGCGACGCCCCAATCGAGCACGTAGACCTCGCCGTAGTCCCCGAGCATGATGTTCGATGGCTTGAGATCGCGATGGATCACCGCCCGGGCGTGGGCGAACTCCACCGCGAGGCAGACATCGACGAACGCGCGGAGCAGGGCCTGCGTGGTCGCCCCACCGGCGATCCGCTCGCCGAGCGTGCGGCCCGAGATCCGCTTCATCGTGAAGTACGGCCGCCCCGCCGCGTCGTGCCCGAGCTCGTAGACCGGGACCACCGCGGGGTGATCGAGGCGCGCCTGGATCCGGGCCTCGCGGAGGAACCGCGCGAGCTGCTCGCCGTCCGGCAGCGCGCTGCGCATGCGCTTGATCGCGACCTCGCGGCCGATCCGCTGATCGTGCGCGGCGACGACCTCGCCCATCCCGCCCTTCCCGATCAGCTCGCCGAGCTGGTAGCCCGGCGCCGGCAGATCGATCGGCGCACTGTTCACGCGCGGGAACGTCGGGACGAGCGTGTCCGAGGTCGGCGTCGCGATCGGTGCAGGCTGCGTCGCGTCGCCGGCGGTGAGCGTGGATGCACCCGGGGCAGCGCGGGTCGGAGCGTCCTCGTCGACCATGAGCGCTAGATGGTATCAGCGCCGCGTCGTCGTCGGAACGATCTGGCGCAGATGCCAGGCCTGCAGCTCGACCTTGCGCGTGGCGTCGCGCTGTCGCACCGCGAGCACCCGGGTCAGCAGTGCCACGACCGTGACCAGCGCCACCAGCAGCGCCGCGAACGCGAGCTGGACGGGCACCGCGCTGAACGTCACCACGGGAGACGACAGGATCAGCTCCCCGCCGACGAACCGGTAGGTTGACTCGAGGACACCCGCGGCCTCGAGCGCCCACGGCACCGCGACGGCGCCTGCGAGGATCCCCGAGACGATCCGGATGCTCCCGAACGATGGGTGTGCCGCATACGCCATCAGCGTGGTGGTCACCAGGGTCGGCGCGATGATGAACGGCCCCACCATCCGGCACACGATCGCGATCAGCGCCGCGTTGATCAGCGCGTTGAGGTAGATGCCCTTGGTCTCGATGTGATCCTTGCGGGTCAGGTTCCAGACCTGGAGCCCGCTGGCGATCGCGAGCGCTGCGAACACGACGACGAACGTCATGCTGCGCACGCCCGTCCACAGCAGGAGGGGAACGAACGCGAGGTAGCCGATCATCGAATACGCCGCGAGCCGCCCCTGCGTGCGCGCACTCTCGGTATCGAGCCGGGCGACCTCCTGCTCGACCTCGGCGGGGATCTCCTTGGGCGGCTCGAGCATCAGCCGGGTGACCAGGTCGGCGGCCGCGGAGGCCGTGGGATCGAGGGCGAGCGCACGGCCCGCGGCCCGCATCGCGTCACGCCGGCTGGTCTCGTCGGTGCCTCGCGCGAGCGCGGCCTGCGCGGCGGCGAGGTGGTGCTGCGCGACCTCGCGACGCACCGCGAGATCGCGATCTCCGTCGAGGAACGCCTGCACCACGTCGCCGAGCGCGCGTGCCGAGGAGAACCGCTTCGCCGGCTCGAGCTGGGTCGCGCGCTCGCAGATCGTATCGAGCTCCGGCGGTGCGTCGGGTCGCTTCGAGGACGGCCGCGCATCGAGGGGCTTCAGGATCGCGGTCAGGCTGCGGCGCCCGCCATGGAGCGGCGTGGATGCGATGATCTCGTAGAGGATGCAGCCGAGGGCGTAGATGTCGGCGGCCGGGCCGGCGCGCTCGCCGGCGAGCTGCTCGGGCGCCATGTACGCCGGCGTCCCCAGTACCGTGCCGGCGCGGGTCTCGCCGCTGTCGAGCTCGAGATCGGCCTTGCTCGGCTTGACGCTGTCGTCCTGTGGATCGGTGACCGCGCGCGCCACGCCCCAGTCGAGGACATAGACCTCGCCGAAATCGCCGAGCATGATGTTCGCCGGCTTCAGATCGCGGTGGATGATCCCCGCGCTGTGCGCGAACTCGATCGCGAGGCAGACGTCGGCGAACGCGCGCAACAGCCGCCGTCGCGCCACCACCTCGTCCTCCTTGCCGGTGCGCAGGCGCTCCAGCAGCTCGGACATCGTCGTTCCCTGCAGCCGCTTCATCACGAAGTACGGCTTGCCACTGCGATCGATCGCGAGATCGTGGACGGGGACCACGGCCGGATGCTCGAGCCGCCCCTGCACCCGCGCCTCGCGCATGAACCGGGACAGCTCGTCGGCCGAAGGCGCCTCGGCCCGGATCCGCTTGACCGCCACCTCTCGACCGATCTGCTCGTCGAACGCCAGGACGACCTCGCCCATGCCGCCCTGCCCCAGGAGTGACCCGAGCGTGTACCGATCGGTCGGCATGTCGGGCGCCGTTCCCGCGGTGCCGCGTGCTCCCAGGGGGCGCGTGGTCAACCCCGCCGCGCTGCCGGCCCCGACGGTGGGTCCTGAGGGATCGAGCGGTGCGGGGGTGTGCGCCACCGTGGCGGCCACGCCGACGTCCTCGGCTCCGCCCACACCCTTCAGCGTCGGGGCTTGTCGGACTGTCTCGTCGGTGGCGTCGCGATCGTCGACCATCGCGACGATGTTACTCGCTCGCCGCTACTGCCGCGTGGCCCAGGGGCGCTTCGCGTGGGGGAGCAGCTGCCGGAGGTGCCAGGCCTGGATGAACAGCATGCGCTGGCCCTCGCGACGGCGGCGATTGATCGTGAGGAGCAGTACCGCGACGGTCATCGTGAACAGCAGGTTCGCGAACACCAGCGAGATCTCGTCGACCCAGCCGTGGGTGCGCACGAAGTCCGACACGATGATCATCGCGCCTTCGCCGATCTTCCACGTCGTCGGGAGAAACCCGACCCACTCGAGGACGATCGGCGCCATCACCGTGACGAAGGTCCACGACACCACCACCCAGGTGCGCTGATTGATCCACGGGTTGGGCGTGAGCGCGACCAGCGCGCAACAGATCATCAGCGGCGTCAGGATGTACGGCCCGGCCAGGCGCGTGAACAGCAGTGAGAGGCCGAAGTTGACGAACATCACCACGGCAGGCACCGGGCGCCCGGTGCGGGCGAACTGCGCCGCGGACAGTGCGCCGACCAGCACCAGCCCGAAGAAGCCGATCAACAATGGCCAGTCCTTGATCTCGAGCACGAGCGCGAGCGGCAGGACGGCGAACACCGAGAGGTACGCGTAGATGCCCTTGCGCGAGCGATCGCGGCTTCCGGCGCGATCCTCCTCCGCGAGCTTCTCGACCAGGTCGGGCGGCATCTTGTCGGGCGGTGGTGGATCGAGGAGCAACGAGCTCACGAGGCTCGCGGCCTCCTCGTTCTCCGGATCGAGGACGATCGCGCGGCCGGCGCGGCGCATCGCCGACGCGCGCGCATCGGCCGAGGTCGTGCCCAGCACCTCGGTCGCGGCGAGGACCTGCGCGGCGGCGAGCCGGCGGCGCTGCTCGAGATCGCGATCACCATCGAGGTACGCCTGCACGAGATCGGCGAGCTCGCGGGCGGTGGGGCGCTGCTCGGGGAGCTCGGACAGCGCGCGAAAGCACCCGTTGTCGAGCTCCGGCGGGATCACCAGGTCGGGCCGACGTGTCGACGGCAGCACCTGCGGCATGCTGAGCGTGGTCGCGATCCCCGGCTGACCGCGCTTGTGTAACGGCTCACCGACGAGGATCTCGAACAGGATCGCGCCGAGCGCATAGAGGTCCGCGGCCGGTGTGGCGTGCTGGCCTCGGATCTGCTCGGGAGACATGTAGCCCGGCGTCCCGAGCAACGCGCCCGACTTCGTCGAGCCATCGTCGAGCGTGGAGATGTCACCCTGCTGGGTGGGGACGCTCCGCTCCTCGCGGTCATCGGCGATCACGCGCGCGATGCCCCAATCGATCACGTAGATCTCGCCGTAGTCGCCGAGCATGATGTTCGAAGGCTTGAGATCGCGATGGACCACGCCACGCGAGTGCGCGAAGTCGATCGCGAGGCAGACCTCGACCAGCCCGCGCAGCATGCGGTTGAGCACCGGCTTGTCGGCGAGCTTCTGCGCGAGCGTCTGGCCGGCGAGCCGCTTCATCGTGAAGAACGGCCGCCCGAGCTCGTCGACGCCGAGCTCGTGCACCGGGACGATCGCCGGGTGCTCGAGGCGGGCCTGGATCCGCGCCTCGCGGAGGAACCGCGTCACCTGCTCGGCATCCGGCTGGGTCGCGGTCATCCGCTTGACGGCCACCTCGCGACCGATCCGCAGATCGGTCGCCGCGAGCACCTCCCCCATCCCACCACGGCCGATCATGTTCCCGAGCGCATAGCCCGGTGGCGGAAGCACGACCGCGGCCGCGGCCGTCCCGGCGGGGACCAGCGTCACGCCATCGGATGGATACCGAACAGCGGTCGAATACCCGCCCGCCTCGGTCGGCGCGTCACCTGCGATCACGGGGGTCTTGGCGTCACGGTCTGGCGTCGGCGGTTCGGCCATGGCCGCGGCATCGTCTCATGGCTGCTCCCGGCCTTGCCTGCATGGGGCCCGACGACCTGGGGGGATGGCCACCGTGCCCACGACCAGCGGCAGCTCGATCCATCACGCAGTGCGGCATGACCTCAGTGCAATCGCACACCTGGACGGTGTCCGGGGGTGTCCGGGCAAGGCACCGACGTTGCACATCTCGCGCACATGATGAGGGCCATCGCGATCTCTGTGCTTTTCGGCGGCTTGATCGGCTGTGCGGCGGATGGGGGCGTCGACGCTCCCCCCACCCTCGAGATCACCTCGCCGCAGCGCGGCACGACCGTCCAGGGCGAGACCGTCGAGGTCTCCGGCGTGGTCACCGACGACCACGATGCCACCAAGGTCAAGGTCGTCATCAATGGCACCCAGGTGACCCCGTCGAAGGACGGAACGTTCACCGCCACCGTGCCCGTCGGCGCGGGCATCACGGTGCTCGAGACCCACGCGACCGATAACGGCGCCAACGACGTCCGCGACGTCCGCGCCGTGCTCGCCGGTGACCTCGCGATGAGCGATGGCACCAAGGCCGCGCCGGTGGGTGCGCGCATCGGCGCCGCGGCGTTCGCGAAGCTCGGCACCGCGATGGCGACCACGATCAAGGGCACCGACTTCACCGCGGCGGTGCAGTCGATGAACCCGGTCTACGACAACGGCGGTTGCCTCGGCGCCAAGATCGACATCACGAGCCTGACGATCAGCAACGCCGGCGTGGCGCTGGTCCCCAAGGTCAACGCGCTCGACACCGGCGTGACCCTCGACAACGTGGTGGTCAAGCTGCACGCGAACTTCAAGGTCGCCTGCATCGGTGGCAGCACGAACATCACCGTGACCTCGTCCCGCGCCCACATCGACGGCGACCTCGGCCTCGCGGTCGCCGGCGGCAAGATCACGACCTCGCTCGCGGCCGCGGCCGTCACGCTCGATGGGTTCGCGATCGACATCGGCGGCGTGCCGGGTGCGATCGAGAGCCTGCTGAAGGGCGAGGCCCGCAAGGCCGCCGAGAATGCGCTGACCAAGGCGGTCCGCGACCGCGTGCCGCCGATGGCCAACACCGCGCTCGCCGGCCTCACCGCCAAGCCGTTCGCCGCCGACCTGCTCGGCCACCCGACGAAGATCACGATCGCGCCTGCCCAGGTCAACCTGTCCGCCGATGGCCTGTTCTTCGCGGTCGACACCAAGGTCGCCGTCACCGGCGGCGAGGGCGGGATGTACGTGTCCTCGCCGTCGCCGATGTCGGCGTCGCTCATGCAGTCCACGGGCGTCGGCGTCGCGATCGCCGATGACCTCGTCAACCAGCTGTTCTCCGGGCTGTGGGCCGCCGGCGCGATCGACCAGACCGTCGACATCAAGGGCCAGCTCGCCGTGCTCGGCGCGCTGCTCGATGACGATGCGGCCTCGCTCGGCATCTCCCTCGCGCTGCCCCCCACCGTCACCGGCGAAGGCGCCGACCTGTCCCTCGCGATCGGCGACCTGATGCTGAGCGTCAAGGATGCGAGCGGTGCCGAGATCCAGAAGATCGCGCTGTCGGCGAAGACCACGCTCGCCGCGAAGCCGACCCAGTCGGGCGCGATGACCCTGACGGTGGGCCAGCCGCAGCTGTTCGCGCAGGTGATCTCGCAGTCCGATGCGGTCGACCGGCCGATGACCTCGGAGCAGTTCGAGGGCATCGTCGGCGGCGCGTGGGGCCTGATCGGTGGCCAGGCGGACTCGGCGCTGTCGAGCTTGACCATGCCGTCGGTCGCGGGCATCACGCTCGGCACCCCGTCGCTCGAGGGCCGCACCGGCTACGTGTTCGTCGACCTCCCGCTGCAGTGAGCTCGATCGCTGAACCCCGCGGCGCCACGCACGATCGCGACGCCCGCTGATATCGTCGCGGCGTGCCGCGCCCGACGCCCCGGACCCTGTCCGCCCTCGCGACGACGATGACCCGCGTCCTCGAGGTGCTGGTCGCGGCCGGCCAGCCCGTCGAGAGCTTCGTCCGCACCGCGCTCGAAGACGTCCAGCGCATGGCGCGCGGCGAGCCGATCTCCAAGACCACGTTGACCGCCGCGTGGAAGCGCATCGAGGCGCGCAGTGACAGGGCGCGCGGCTGGAGCACGGAGCTCGAGAAGCGCTACCACTGGGCGGTCGGCGAGACGGCGACCGTGGTCCGCATGGCCGCCACCGGCGAGGACTATCACGAGCACGTGCTGCGCCAGGGCGCGTATGGCCTGGTCGGTGGCGACGACGACGACCGCGTCCTCGGCTGGTATCGCGCCGCACTCGCGGCGAGCACCCTCGCGGACACGCCGCCCAGGCCCAGGCGCGTGGATCCGAACAAGGCCGCCGCCGAGGCCAAGGCGCTCGCCCGGATCGCGAAGGCGCTCGGCAAGAAGGGCAAGCTCGTCGCGGCGAAGCAGGCGCGTCACGACCCGCGCAAGACCGCCGACGCGGCCACGCTGAAGCGGCTCCTCGCGCGCCATCGGTACCCGTCGCATGCCAGCGTCCTCGCGTTCGAGAGGGCGTTCGGCGGCCTCGTGATCCCCGAGGACGGCGGCGCCGCGGATCCGGACTGGTTCGAGAATGACGAGGCGACGCTGGTGGGGGCGTATGGATGTCTCAAGAGCGACGCGCACGAGCACCCCGATGGTGGCCGCCAGGATCTCGTCCCGGTCGCGTACACACCCAACGACTGCATCCTGTTCCTCGACAAGGCGGGCACGCCCTACTTCCAGGACACGATCGAGGATGACACCGCCGTGAAGCTGCGCGGAACCGCGGCCGGCGCGGTGGCGCGGCTGCTCGAGCGGTTCGGTTAGGTCTCCCCGGGGGGTGTTTTTGCGGGCCCGCGCCCTCCCCTTTTTTTTTTGGGCCCCCCCGGGGGGCCGGGGTGGGGGGGGCGGGGCGCCCCCTCCGGTGGATCGTCTTGATAGGCGCTCGGGACGAACTTGATCGTCACCGCCATGGCGCCCGCGCCCGCGGCCGGTGCGGGATAGCGGATCGAGGCGAGCACGCGCTGCACGCACCGTGCGATCCCCGGATCGCCGGTGTCGATCGACACGGTGTCCGCGCTGCCTCCCGCAGCGGGGAGCGCGAGCTGCAGGCCGAGCTCGACGTAGAGGCTGGTGCGGCCCGCCGCGCGCGCGCGATAGCAGGCGTACAGCTGGCCCCATCGCTCCTCGAGGGCAGCGTGGGCGGCGGGATCCGCGACCCCGATCTCGATCTTCGCCTGCCTCTCCATCCCCCAGTACACGCGGCTGCCGATCGACGGAGGCTCGCGCTGGAGCTCGAGGTCAAGGACGCCCGCGTGTTCGGCGGCGTCGAGCAACGCGACGAGGTGCTCGACGCGCGCGTCCGGGCGCACCACGACGGTCAGCGCGCGACCGAACGGCATGCCTTGCGCCGCCATCTCGAGCAGCGGGCCGAACCCTCGCTGCAGGCTGGACCACGCGACCGGGGTGATCGATCGGGACTGGCGGCTGTCGGCTGTCACCTCGATCGAATCGATCTGCAGCTGCACCCGCGGGACGTCGTGCGGGGCGACCGCCGTCAGGACGTAGCGCGCGCGCCGGACGCCAGCGTCGGTGGTGACGCCCAGCCCGATCCGCCGCCCATCGAGCTCGGAGATCGCGTCGACGATCGGCGCCAGCATCGCATGCGGATCGGAGAGCAGCACGGCATCGACGGGCCCCGAGCTCTCCCACGCCACACGCACCGCCCACTGGGCATCACTCCGACGCGGCTTGGCGTCGCCGGAGAGCGCGTCGAGATCGTCCGCGAGGCTCCCTTCGCTCACCGGCTGCCCTGCGGCGAGCGGCGTGACCCCGAACCGACCGAGCGCGAGCGGCCCGCGCTCCGGTGCGACCAGGAACAGCGAGCTCGAGACCGGCTCGCTGAGCTCGACCGCCAACGCCGGCAGCGTCACCGGCAGCGCGCCCGCGAGCGCGGCGACCGAAGGCTCGGGCGCCGGCGGTGCGGGCGGTGGCGTTCGCTCCGTCCGCGACGAGCACGCCACCAACACGACGACCCATGCTGACCACCGCGCCATCACGGCACGGTAACACCGGCGCCACTCAGTTCGTGGCGCCCTCGAGGATCTTGTCGCCCGTGTCGGGCGGGGGCGTCGACTCGCAGTTGATGACGATCTTGCCATCGACGCAGTCGACGAACGCGATCCCACCGGCGGTCAGCTTCCCGAACAGGATCTCGTTCGCGAGCGGTGCCTTGAGCGTGGACTGGACGAGCCGCGCCATCGGGCGGGCGCCCATCGCCTTGTCGTAGCCGTGCTCGACGAACCACTCGATCGCGGCCGGCGAGACCTCGAGCTCGACATGCTTCTCTCCGAGCTGACCGTCCAGCTCGTCGAGAAACTTGCGCGCGACCTTCTTGATGACCTCCACGGGGAGCGCACCGAAGAACACCGTCGCGTCGAGCCGATTCCTGAACTCGGGCGTGAACACGCGCTCCAGCGCTTTCTTGCCATCCTTGGAGTCGGCGATCGAATCGCCGAAGCCGATCTTCCCGACCGCCATCTCGCGGCTGCCGGCGTTGGACGACATGATGAGGACGACGTTGCGGAAGTCGCTCTTCCGGCCGTTGTTGTCGGTCAGGGTCGCGTGATCCATGACCTGCAGCAGGATGTTGTAGATGTCCGGGTGTGCCTTCTCGATCTCGTCGAGCAGGACCACGCAGTACGGGTGCTTGTTGATCGCATCCGTGAGCTGGCCACCCTGATCGAAGCCGACGTAGCCCGGTGGGGCGCCGATCAGCCGCGACACGGTGTGCTTCTCCATGTACTCCGACATGTCGAACCGGATGAACTCGACGCCCATCACCGCGGCGAGCTGCTTGGCGAGCTCGGTCTTGCCCACGCCCGTGGGGCCCGCGAACAGGAAGCTGCCCGTGGGCTTGTCGGGGCTCCCGAGGCCAGCGCGCGACAGCTTGATCACCGTGGCGAGCTGCTCGATCGCGGCATCCTGGCCGTAGATCTTCTGCTTCAGCTCGCCCTCGAGATCCGAGAGCTTCTTCTTGTCCGCGGTGGACACGCTGCGGGTGGGGATCCGCGCGATCTTGGCGACCACCTCCTCGATCAGGCTCGGCCGGATCATGTCCGGGCGTTGATCGGGCTGCATCAGGCGGACCTTCGCACCGGCCTCGTCGATCACGTCGATCGCCTTGTCGGGGAGCTGCGAGCCGGAGATGTGGCGCGCCGACAGCTCGACCGCGGACTCGATCGCCTGGTCGGTGTACTTCACGCCGTGATGCTCCTCGTAGCGGGACCGCAGCCCCTTGAGGATGTCGATCGCCTCGGGGACGGTGGGCTCGCCGACGTCGATCCGCTGGAACCGGCGCGCGAGCGCACGGTCCTTCTCGAACGCCTGGCGATAGTCCTTGAACGTCGTCGAGCCGATGCAGCGCAGCTCGCCGTTCGACAGGGGCGGCTTCAGGATGTTCGCCGCATCCATCGTGCCGCCGCTGGTCGCGCCGGCGCCGATGATGTTGTGGATCTCGTCGATGAACAGGATCGACTTCGGATCGGCGATCAGGACCTTCATCACGGCCTTGAGGCGCTCCTCGAAGTCGCCGCGATAGCGCGTGCCCGCGAGCACGGCGGTCATGTCGAGGGAGTACAGCGTGGCGTCGAGCAGGGACTCCGGCACCTTCTTGTCGATGATGCGAAGTGCGAGCCCCTCGGCGAGGGCGGTCTTGCCGACACCCGGCTCGCCGACCAGCAGCGGGTTGTTCTTCCGCCGGCGCGACAGCACCTGGATCATCCGCTCGAGCTCGTCGGCCCGACCGATCAGCGGATCGATCTTGCCCTCCCGAGCGCGCTGGGTGAGATCGATGCAGAAGCTCTCGAGCGGGTTCGCGACCTTGCCATCCTCCTGCCCGTCGTCGTCGACGCCGCGGGCCCGCGGCACCACCGGCCCGCCACCCGTGGAGACCTTCGAGACGCCGTGCGAGATGTAGTTGATGACGTCGAACCGCGACACGCCCTGCTTCTCGAGCAGGTAGACCGCGTGCGAGTCCCGCTCGCGGAACATCGACGCGATCACGTTGCCGGTGGTCATCTGCTGGCGACCGGCGGCCTGGACGTGCATCGCGGCGCGCTGGAGCACGCGCTGGAACGCAAGCGTCTGATCGGGCCCGGACTCCTCCCCTTCCGGGAGCTCGTCGACCTCCTCGTCGAGGAAGCGCTCGAGGTCCCCGCGGAGCTTGTCGACGTCACCGCCGCACTTGATGACGATGTCGGCGCCGCTCGGATCATCGAGGATCGAGAGCAGCAGGTGCTCGAGGGTGAGGTATTCGTGATGGCGGCCACGCACGTCCTCGACGGCGCGCTGCAGGGTGGCTTGGAGCTCTGGCGACAGCATGGGGTACCTCGTTAATCCGTGGGCTCGATCGAGAGCTGGAGGGGGAACTGCTGGGCCTTGGCCAGGTGCATGGTCTTGGTGACCTTGGTCTCCGCGACCTCGAAGGTGTAGACGCCGGCGATCCCGACGCCGTTGGTGTGCACGTGGCTCATGATCGCGATCGCATCCGTCTCGTTCTTGTGGAACACGGTCTGGAGCACCCAGACCACGAACTCGCGCGTCGTGTAGTCGTCGTTGTGCAGCAGCACCTTGTACATCGGGGGCTTCTTGGTGCGCGTCCGTTCATCGAGCACCAACCCCGTCTGCCGCTCCCCATCCCGCTTGGGCGGGGCTGGGGGCTTCTTCTCATCGGCCAAACGGATCACCATGGCTCCAATCTTACGAGACCCAGAGCCTCTGTGTAGCCCCCGTAAGCACCTGATGCAGCCCGCGATTTCGGGCAGGGTTACCAGACCACGACCGGGCGCCGGCGCACCCATTCGGGGGATTGGAGCTGGGCGAGCATGAACGCCGCAGTATCTGCACGCGAGATCTTCCCTCCGACGAGAGATCCGTCGTCGGCGGCGCGCCACCTCCCCCGCCCCGAGCCGCTGGTGAGCAGCCCGGGGCGCACGCAGATCCAGTCGAGGGCGGTGGTTGCCAGCTCGGTCTCCATCATCGTCTTGTCGCGCAGCGACTTGCCGATCACCACCTGCGCCACCGCTCCCACGACGCCGCCGAGCCGCGAGTCCCCGACGCCCTGGGATGACATGACGATCAGCCGGGAGACTCCCGCCGCCGCCATCGCCGCGGTGATCACACGAGTTCCCCCGGAGACGATGTCGACGTGACGCCACGGCCGGGTCCCGAGGCAGGACAGCACCGCATCCTGGCCGCGCACCGCGGCGGTCACCTGCGCGAGATCGAACACGTCGCCCCGCACCGGGGTGACACCCGTGCGCGCGGGGAGCTTGTCGGGGCTGCGCGCGAACGCGGTGACTGCGTGCCCCGCCGCCGCGGCCTGCGCGGCGATCTCGAGCCCGGTGCCTCCGGTGACGCCAAACACGGCCAGCCGCACGACGCGATCATATACGTTCCGAGGATGATCCAGTGGTGGACCGCGAGGACCACGACACGTGATCACCGAGGATCTGGCATCGCCTCGAAGGTGAAGTAGGCAAAGCCCGTGACCGAGAGCTTGCCGAGCTCGCGATCGGTCGCCAGGTCGGTGCGGAACCGCAGCTCGGCGGCGTTCGTGCCGTCGGCGCGCAGTGCCGGGGCCATGTCGACCTCACCGGCCGCATAGAAGATCGGCCAGACCTCGACACCCGCGCTCGCGAGCCAGCCGAACCGCTGCCGCAGCGGCCCCCCGGTGGCGTGGACCCAGCCCCACGCACGGCCCGGGCTCGTCACGCTGTAGTCGAGGTACGCGAAGTCGATCGAGGTCGCCAGGCGGGCCGCCTCCGCCTGCGTCGGATAGCCAAGGTACGCGCCCACGGGCATCACGCGCCCACCGTGCCGCCACAGCGCTGCCTGCATCCGCATGTCGGCGACGAGCGCCATCATCTCTTCGAACGCGATCACGCGATCTGCGCGATTCCAGAACTCGACCTCGGTGATCATCCCGTCGATCCAGGTCGTCGGGTGCTCGGCGAGCATGGTGTCGAGCGCCCGCAGCCGATCGTGGCCGGCGATCGGGACGATCACCCGCCCGCCGTGCCGATGCAGCTCGTCGATCCACAGCGCGACGCCCTCGCGCTCGTTGACCGTGGCGAGCAGCGGACCGAGGTTGTACGGGATGACCTCCGTGACCTGCTTGTGATCGAGCAGCCGATCGAGCCGCGCCCGGCTCGGTGGCGTGGTGGTGAGGAGGGCGGCGTCGCGCACGTACATCGCCCGACGCGCCGGTGCGGCGTGCACCTCGCCGGAAAGACACGCCGCGAACGCGACGCACACCACCAGGGATCGACTCCCGCGGGGTGTCAAAACCGCCGACATAAACGACTTTGGAACCTGGTCGACACACCCAGACGACATGCTGCTTGGTGTATCGACCGCGACCCTCGTGGTGTTCAGCCTCACCACCACGATCGCCGCCGCGGACGGCACCGGCGCTGTGTGCGAGCGGTTGCGGGCCGAGGCCCGGGCCGAGGCCGTCCTCCTGTATGCGCCGCGGATCCTGGTCGAAGGCGCGCGCGCCCCGAGCGTGGTCGACGCCGGGGACCCCGTCGGCGTCACGGATGGCCTGCAGGCCCGCGCGTCCCTCGGATTCTCCACGGTCGATGCGCTGCGTGGCCGCGCGCTGGAGCGGATCGCGCGTGCGGAGTGTAGCCGCACGATCGCCGCGGACCGTGCCGGGCGCGCGCTCGGTGTGGGGGCGCGCTTCGGCGAGCTCGCGGCCGTGCGCGCCGAGATCGCCTACCTCGAGCACCACCTCCCCGAGATCGATGCGCTGGTCTCCGACGCGATCGAGCGGTTCGAGCACCAGCGCGCGACCGCGATCGAGGTCGACGAGCTGCGCACGCGGCGCGGCTCGTTTCGCGTGCGCTTGACCGCCGCCCGCCGCGAGGCAGGTGAGCTCGAGGAGCTCGAGCGCGACGCACCCGCCGCCCCGCAGCTCGCTCAGCTCGCCCACGACGTGCGCACCAGCGAGCTCGCCCTGGATCGGGAGCGCGCTGCACTCCGTGGCCTGTCGGCGTGGCGGCTCGACGTCCGTGCCGGCGTGGCCGGCGGGGAGCGCGCCGATTGGTTCGCGGTGGTCGAGCTCGGCTACTCGCTCGGTCAGCCGTTCGTGGGCCGTGCGAACCGCCGCGCCCTCGACGCGCGCGAGCGCGAGCACCAGACCGACGATCGTGCCCTACCCGGCCAGCTCGAACACCTCGGCCGAGCGATGCAGCGCAGCGTGGCGGACCTCGGCGCCGAGCTCGCGACACTCGACACCGAGCTCGCAGCCCAGGTCGCCGAGCGCGATCGCATCGCCGCCGTCGCCAACGACGCCGCCAAGCAGCTCGTCGCCCGCTTCACCCTCGAGATCTTCGAGCTCGAGGCTCGCCACACCTATCTCTCCACGCTCGCCACCGCTCGTCGCCCGCTCGCAGGAGTTCTGCCATGAAGAAGACCAATTCGATGCTGAGAATCGTGGAGTCCGAGATCGATGCCGCGTTCGAGTCCGCCAAGGTCTCGTTCACGACTCCGATCCCGGTGCTCACCGTGGTCCCGCAGGCGGAGGGCTCCGCGCCCCTCCCGACGGTGGGAGCCCCGGAGCCTTACGAGATCGAGGTCAGCGCGGTCAGCGAGAGCAAGACCAGCGAGGCGCCCGAGGTCACCGAGGTCACCGACGACACCGAGGTCACCGAGAGCCAGGTCACCGCAGCGCCGCTCGCCTTGGTCGCGGCCGCGGTCCTCCCGGCGACCAGCGGCGTCCCGACGGCGGATACCCAGCCCGGCAAGTCGCTCGTCGGGCGCCTGTTCGCGCTCTCACTCATCACTGCCACGCTGGCAGGCCTGACCTGGGTCGGCGTGCAGGTCTACTACGTGATCACGGATGGCTGGGTGGCCCCACTCCACCTGTCCCCCGACAGCGATCAGATCCAGTCCCTCCGGATGGCTCATCAGCGCCACCTCGACGAGCTGTCGAGGATCGATGCGGAGGTCGCGCGGCTCGACGGCGAGATCGGCGCGATCGACAGCGCGATCGCGCGACTGTCGGCGCTGCGTGGCAACTCCAGCGAGATGATGAAGTGGCAGGCGGAGACCAGCCGGGTCGAGGCCGGCGGGCTCGCGGCGGCCTCGGGGATCATGAAGCGGCAGTACGGGCTGCTCCAGGGGCTACACGCCCGGCAGATCGAGCTGGTCACCCGTGCGCGGGCCGACCTCGCCGCCGGGCTGGTCGATCGGACCGCGGTCGACCGCGAGGAGCAGGCGCGCGATCAGCTCGCTCTCGAGATGACCGATCTCGAGCGCCAGATCGGCGAGGCCTCGATCAAGCGACGGCAGACCTCCTCGGCGCTACGCGCACTCCGCGCGGGGACCGGGGACGGCAACGCACCCACGATCGGTCGCATGCCCGAGGTCGCGGCCGGGGACGAGCGCGATGCCCGCATCGAGGTCGAGATCGAGCGTCTCCGCGCCGAGGCCCGCGGCCACCGCGCCCTCCGCTCCGCGGCGGTCGCCAGCCTCGCGACCCAGCGCACGCTCCTCGCCGAGGTGGAGTCTCGCCCGCTTCATCGCGCGATGAAGGCGGCGACCGATGTCGCGTTCATCCCGTACACCCAGCTGGCCTCCGTCCACGCCGGGGCGCGCGTCCTCGACTGCACGTGGGGCGTGTTCTCGTGTCACACCGTCGGCCGCGTCGGCGAGATCCTCTCGGGCGAGGTGGTGACCCAGGATCCGTGGGGCGAGATGGCCCGTGGCCAGTATGCCGTCCTCGTCCTCGACGACAAGGACGCCGTCCGCGAGCGCATCCTCCGCGTCCGTCCCTGAGCCGCCATGGACACGATCCTCTGGAGCATCGGGAACGCAGACGCCGTCGAGGTCCTCGGCCGGCTGTGGCGCCCGTTCCTGATCTCGATGGTGCTCTACTTCTCGGGCTACTTCGCCGTGTGGTTCCAGACCCTGGCCCGGGTGGCGCGGATCCGGCCAGCGTTCCGTGGTCTCACGCCGACCGAGGCGGTCGACGTGCTGGTCGTGATCCCGACGCTCGTCCGCTCGGCGAGTGATCTCGACGATCTGCGTGACGCCGCCGCGACCGTGGTCAGCAACGGCTATCCCGGGAAGGTCGTGCTGGTGATGTCGATCGACGGCGCGGACGACCAACCGGCGGTGGTCGGTGAGCTCGAACGCTGGGCGCTCGCGATCCGGGACCGGATGACGGTGTTCGTCGCCCGCGTCCCCCGCCGCGCGGGCAAGGGCGTGGCCGTAGCCGCGGGGCTCGCGCGCGCCGAGCTCGCCGTGGCGGCCGGTGAGCTCGCGAGCGTGCCACCCGTGTTCTTCAACATGGACGCCGATGGCGTGCTGGCACCGCGCGCGCTCGAGCGCATGGTGGCGAAGCTCGTGCGCCCGGGCTGGCTCACGCGCCAGCGGCCGATGATCGTCGCCTCCAACGTGCTCGTGCGCCGCGAACACTACTGGGCCGGCGTGCGTGCCTACTGCACGATGCGCTACCAGCTCGCGCTCCAGGTCGCGCGCGAGTACATGACGTCGATCAGCATCGCCCGCAACAACCGTGGCCTGCTCCCGGTCACCGGCGTGTCGGGCGCGCTGTACTGCACGTGGACCGACCTGCACGCCCAGCAGGCACGCCACGCCGCGTTCATGCACTCGCTCCGCTATCGCGATCTCGCGAAGTGGTGGCTCGGCGCGGCTCCCCCGAGCTTCGCCGCGTTCACCGGCGCTCCGAACGTGGAGGCGACGGCGGGCCCCGGCGACGACACCTGGGTCGCCTGGATCGCGATGGCCGCGCGGTGGAAGCGCGGGAAGATCGATCTCGAGCTGCCGCGCTCCCCGCTCCACGCGCTGTGGCGGCTGCTCCGATCGGGCCTCGTGCGGCCGATCGCGTACGACCCGCTCGCGCGCGTCTACACCGCCACTCCCACCACCGTCCGCGCGCTGTTCAAGCAGCGCGTGCGCTGGAACACCTCGCGCACGTTCTTGCTCGCCCGATTCGGCCGGATGCCGGCGTTCTCGTGGGATCTCGGGTTCTGGGTGGTCGCCGATCTCCTGCTCCTGATCTGGATCCACACCGTGATCCTGATCGCCCTCGTCGGCTGGCCGTTCGCGAAGCGCCCCGCGGCGTGGCTCGCCCTCGTGGCCCTCGGCTACCTCACCGAGGTGGTGATCCGTGGCGTCGCGACGCTCCTGGCGATGCTCCAGGACCACGACGTCCGCGGCCACGCCCACAAGTTCCTGGCGCTCCCGCTCTCGGGCGTGTTCCACCTGGTGTTCAACATCCTGTCCACGATCGTCGGCTTCGTGCAGGACTTCCTGCTGTTCGGGGTCAACACCCACTTCGCTCCCGAGGAGACCCTCGCCGCCTCGCACACCGGGCGCGTCGCGCTGGCCTACCGGATCACGCGGTGCGCGAAGCTCGCGGTGCGCGCGGTCGTCCATGGCGACGTGCGCCTGGGCTGGTTCTGGCTCGGCTGGGGTGCGACCCCCTGGACCGCGAATGGCTACGCCGGCTGGACCAACCGCGCCAACAAGATCGGCCGCGGCGGCGTGCTCCCGGCGCCGGCGCGACGATCCGCCGCCCGGGACAAGCTGGTGGGATGCCTGCCTCCCGCCCAACCCTGAACGCCCTCGGGTGTAGAGTGCGCTCATGCCGCTCGCAGACAGCACCACGCAGTGGGTGACGGAGAAGTTCGCGTCGTCGATCGTCCCGACGCTCGTCGACTACATCAAGATTCCGAACAAGTCGCCGATGTTCGATCCCGAGTGGGTCAAGTCCGGCCACATGGAGAAGGCCGTCGACCTGCTCGCCGGCTGGGCGAAGCAGCAGCTCCCCGAGGGCGCCAAGCTCGAGATCGTGCGCTTGAACGACGGAGACAAGCCGCGGACCCCGGTGATCTTCATCGACATCCCGGGGACGGGCGGCAAGGCGGGTGACACCGTGATGCTGTACGGCCACCTCGACAAGCAGCCCGAGATGACCGGGTGGCGCGAGGGCCTCGGTCCGTGGACCCCGGTGATCGATGGCGACAAGCTCTACGGTCGCGGCGGCGCCGACGACGGCTACGCGATCTTCGCGTCGCTGACCGCGATCAACGCACTCCGCAAGGACAAGATCCCGCACGCGCGCTGCGTGGTGCTGATCGAGGCCTGCGAGGAGTCTGGCAGCTACGACCTGCCCGCGTACATCGATCACCTGGCGCCGCGGATCGGCGACCTCTCGCTGGTGGTCTGTCTCGACTCCGGCTGTGCGAACTACGACCAGTTGTGGTCCACGACATCGCTGCGCGGCCTCGTGATCGGCAACCTCGAGGTCTCGCTGCTGACCGAAGGCGTGCACTCCGGCGACGGCACCGGCGTGGTCGCGGCCAGCGAGCGCGTGATCCGCCAGCTGCTCGATCGGATCGATGACTCGCACACCGGCGTGGTCAAGCTCGCCGAGCTCGCCGTCCAGATCCCGCGCGCGCGCGTGCTCCAGGCCGAGCGTACCGCGACCGTGATCGGCGACGAGGTGTGGAACAAGTTCCCGCTGCAGCCCGGCGTGTCCCCGGTCGTCCAGGGCAACAACACCGAGCTGATCCTGAACCGCACGTGGCGCCCCGGCCTCGCGATCACCGGCGCCGATGGCTGGCCGCCGATCGGCAATGCCGGCAACGTGCTGCGACCGACCACCACGCTGAAGCTCTCGATCCGCATCCCGCCGCGCGTCGATCCGGCCAAGGCACAGGCCGCGGTCAAGGCAGCGCTCGAGAAGGATCCGCCGTACGGCGCGAAGGTCCGGTTCGTCGGCGGCACGGCGAGCGCCGGGTGGGATGCGCCGGAGATGGCGCCGTGGCTCGACAAGGCGCTCGACGATGCCTCGCAACGGCACTTCGGCAAGCCGGCGATGTACATGGGCGAAGGCGGCACGATCCCGTTCATGTACATGCTCGGCGAGAAGTTCCCGAAGGCGCAGTTCTGCATCACCGGCGTGCTCGGGCCTGGCTCGAACGCCCACGGTCCGAACGAGTTCCTGCACGTGCCCACCGCGCGCCGCCTCACGCTGTGCGTGGCCGACGTGCTCGCCGTGCACGCACAGCAGCCGTAGCCGGCGCTGCGACGAACCGCGGCGAACGGCTACGGAACGATGGTCGCCGTCGGCGAGACGATCGCACCGGCCACGCTGCGCATCGCGGCCTTGAAGCTGATGAACCCGGACGCGCCGCCTGCACCGCCACCGCCCGAGCCATCCGTCGCGCCATTGCCGCCGGCCGTGATGAGGCCGCCGCCGCCGAGGCCACCCACGCCACCCGAGCCGGTGTTGCCGCCGGTCGCGCGGGCGGCGCTGGGCTGACCATTCTGCCCGGCGTTCCCGACGTTGTTGCCGGCGCCTTGACCGCCGCCACCACCGTTGGCCGCGATCACCGCGCCGGCCGCGAGCGTGAGCATCGGCGCTTCGATGCCGACCATGCCTCCCGCGCCACCACCACCGCCGCCACCACCGCTTCCACTCGCCGCTCCGGGCTTGCCGCCGGCACCGCCCGCGAGCACGCTGCCGGTGGCCGCGACGGTGACCGAGAGCCGCGCGGTGAGCTGGACCGCGCCGCCACCGTCGCCACCGTCGCCCGGTGTCGAGTTCCCGAGGCCACCGCGTGCTCCGGGGCAACCGCCGAGCAGCAGCGGCGCCGCGATCAGGGCTCCGCCATTGCCACCGTTGTTGGCGCCGTTGTTCCCGCCGCCGCCGCGCCCACCCACGCTCGTCGCACCGCCACCACCGCCGCCGCCCGCGCCCGCGCCGTTCTGTCCGACACTCGCCACGTGTGTCGCGCAGCCGGTCGGGTTCGCGCCCGCACCGACGCTCCCCGCCGTGCCGAGGCTCGACGCGTCGATCGTACCGGCGACGTCGACCGTCCCCCACGACGCGATGATCAGCGGGTTCGCGCCGATCACACGCAGCGTGACCCCCGCGCCGATCGTCAGCGACGACACGGAGACCACGCGGCCATTCGCGATCACGCCGCTCGGGGGCAGCGACGCGCCGCCGCCCGGCGCGAGCAGGCTGCCAGCGGTGGTGTCGAACGTGTACGTGCCCGCCGTGGTGAGCTCGAGAGCGCCGGTCGGCGCCGGGATCATGCACGCGTCGAAGTGCCGCGATGGGAACGTGGTGCAATCGATCATCGGCGGCGTGTCCGTCATCGGCGCGTCGATGTCGATCACGTTCCCGATCACGCAGTAGCCCTGCGTGCACACGCGACCGTCATCGCAGTCGTCGGTGGTGCGACAGCTGTACTGCTCCGAGGGCGTGGGGAACGAGCACGCGGCGAGAACGAGAGTCGTCAGCGCGATCTTCATGGCATCCCCATCGTGAGTACGAGTGCGGCGCCACCCGGCAGCGGGACCGGCGTGAGGTGCATCGCGCTTGCCTCCGAAGGAGGCGCGCGGCGATCGCCGAGCGCGCGGTAGATCCCGTAGCCCAGCCCGACGGCGCCGACCGCCGTCAGCACCAGCCCGAGCCGCTGGCGGGTCTCGCCCTTGCTCTCGAGCGCGGTCAGCTCCTTGAAGTCCTGCGGCGTGTTGCGCGGTGCCTTGTCGACCTCGTCGGCGATGCCCCGCGCGGAGACCAGAAGCGCGATGCCGATGCCGGTGATCGCCGCGCCACCTCCGACGATGCCCCACGTCGAGCCGCGGATGCTGCCGTGGGCGGGATCCGTGTGCGTGCCATCGTCCGGACCTCGCGGACCTGTCGGGCCCGTCGGCCCGTCTGGATCCGTCGGGTTGGGCGGCGGCTTGTCGCCGACCATGGGCTGCGCGGTCTTGCCGAACAGCGGTGCCGCAACGCGCGCGAGCTCCTCGGCCATCGAGTCGGTGGTGGTGCTCACCAGCTCGAACGTGCGCTGCTGGCGATCCGGCCCGGGATCGAAGCGGGTCAGCGTGACCTTCACCGCGCCGTCGTCGTCGGCGGTGATCGCACCGAACACGATCCGCTTGGCCTTGACCGAACGCGACACCGCCTCGAGACATGGCGTCGCCTCGGGATCGCAGTCGAGGAGACCGGCGGCGTCCTCGATCGGCACGTTCGCGACCTCGGCGTCGATCGACCTCGCGAGCGCCTCGGTCAGCTTCGCCGGCGCCTTGGCCATCGCCGTCGGCAGCTTGCCCGCGGACAGCGGGAACACCATCACGGCCGGGCCGGCGCTCGCGGTCGCGGTCATCGCGACCACGATCGCTGCGGACGAGAGCAGCTGCCGCACGCCTACTCGCCCCCGAGCTGCTGGATGCGCTTGCGGATCGCCGCGCCATCCTTGGCGTTGGGCGTGAGCTTCAGGTAGGTGCGCAGCGACTGCAGCGCCTTCGCGCTCTCACCCATGCGCTGATACAGGAACCCCAGCCCGCGGTGCGCCGCAGCGTACCCGCGGTTCTGCGCGAGCGCCTGCTTGTACGCCGCCTCGGCGGCCGCGAAGTCACCCGCGAGGTAGGCATCGGTGCCCTTCTTGTAGAACTCGGCCTCGGTTCCGCCCTTGGGCTTCTTCGGATCCTCGGCGGGATCGCGATCGGGACCAGGCGGTCTCGGCGGCTTGTCCACGTTCGTTGGGCGGGGAGAAGTCTCGATCATCGGCTTGGACGTCGGCTTCGGCGTCGGCGGAACTGGCCTGGGCGGCGTCGCCGAGCCCGAGGTCGGCGTCACCGTCTCGGTCGGCGTCACCGTCTCGGTCGGCGTCACGGTCTCGGTCGGCGTCTTGGTCGGGGGCACGGTCGGCACCGTCGGGGGCACGGTCGGGATCGGAGTCACGGTCGGCGCCGCCATCGCCTCGGACAGGCTCTGGGCGCTGCTGCCCGCTGCGACGGCCTGGGCCGGAGGAGGATCGGCGCTCACCACGAGCGCGCGCTTCTCCTCCTTGCCACCCCCCACGCCGACGAACACGCCGAGCACGATGCCGACGATCGCCCCGGCGACGAGGATCACGAGAACGCGCCGGGTGCGCACCGGCTTGTCGCTCTCGGGCCGCGCACGCGGATGCGCCGGCATCGCGGGCCGCGAGTGCTCGCTGGGGCCAGCCCACGTCGAGCGCTGGATCGTCGGCGGCGGCAGGTTCGGCGCACCGGAGATCTGCGGCAGGTTGAGAGGCCGGCCGGCGGCCGCAGGCGGTGCCCAGCTCGGTGGCAGCGGAGTCTGGGGGATCGGCGCGAGCGGCGCCCCGGCACTCTCGGACATCGATCCGGGCCGATTGACCGCGCTGCTCGGATCGCGGAAGGCCGTGCTCAGCACCTCGAGGTCGCCGACCGACAGCAGGTCGCGGGTGGCGCGCGCGAGCAGCGCCTTGCGGGTCTCGATCCGATCCGAGAACAGCTTCGTCATGTGCTGCTGGAGCTCGCTGGCTCCGATCCGGGCGCGCCAGATCGCATCGTCGATCGCCTGCTTCATCTCGGCCATCGTCTGGAACCGATCGTTCGGATCAGGCGCCAGCGCCCGCAGCGCCACGGCGTCGAGCGCGTGCGGGATCTCGGCGTCGTAGGCCGAAGGCGGGGTCCGATCACCCGTCAGGATCTGCATCAGCGTCGCGGCGACGTTGTCGGCCTGGAACAGACGACGCCGCGTCAGCGACTCCCACAGCACCACGCCCAGCGAGAACACATCACTCCGCCGATCCATCGCCTCGTTCTTGATCTGCTCGGGCGACATGTAGCCGTACTTGCCCTTGAGCTCGCCGTCCTGGGTCGAGGTCACGCGGCCCTGCGCCTTCGCGATCCCGAAATCCACGACCTTCACCGCGCCGTTGTACTGGACGACGATGTTCCCCGGCGAGACGTCGCGATGGACGATGCCGATCGGCTGACCGTTGAAGTCGCACAGCTCGTGCGCGTAGTGCAGGCCCTCCGCGGCCTCCGCGACGATCTTCGCGGCAGCGTAGGGCGAGAGCGGGCTCTGTTGCTTCTGCCCTTGCTTGAGCACCTGCCCCAGCGATTCGCCCGCCAGGTACTCCATGACGATGTAGTACGTGCCCTCCGCCTCACCCAGCTCGTAGGTGTGGACGATGTTCTGATGATCGAGCTGGGCGGCGACCTTGGCCTCGTCCAGCAGCATGTTCACCGCGACGTGGTCCTGCGCCATGTGCGGGTGGATCAGCTTGACCACCACGGCCTTCTCGAAGCCCGCAGGTCCGCGTTGCCGCGCCAAGATCACGCTGGCCATCCCGCCCACACCGATGGTTGCCAGGAGCTCGTATCTCCCCAGCATCGTCCCTGGTGCGAACCGGACACCTAGCTGTGCCGGCATCGGAAACATGCGCGTTAATTATCGCATGGGCAGACCCGAGGATCGCGCTTCGCGTCGTGTGTGCGTCGGCCCTACCTCCGACGACGCGCAGGCCCTTGCACGTGATGCGCAGGCCGCATCCAGGCACCGCCCAAGCTTGGTGTTCCAGACGGTCCCGGGTGGGACGGTGCTCGGCTATCGTGCCCGGATGCCCCGCTCGCGCGTCGTCGTGACCCTGCTCGTGCACGGTCTGCTCGCAGTCGCGTTGATCGGTGGCTGCTCGAAGAAGCGGGATCGCGGCGCGTGCAAGCCGATGTCGGTCACCGCGGGTGGCGTCGCGATCGGAGCCCTCGGCCACGGGCTCGCGCGTCTCAACAAGACCGGCCACACCCAGAGCTGGCAGGTCGACGTCTGGAATCACGACAAGGTCACCTGCGAGAAGTACAACAACAAGCGCGGCCGCACCGTCCTGCCAGGCGAGGTCAGCGTGCGCGCCTTCGCGGGTGGCGAAGGGATGATGGGGCAAGGCGTTGGCATCGACGTGCACACGCAAGGCGGCGTCGAGGTCGAGGTCGTCGGCGCCGAGCCCAAGGCGATCGGAGACCAGGTCACGCTGTGCGTCGACCACGCCGCGTTCAAGCCGATCGCTGGGACCTACAAGGATCAGGACGTGGTGATCGACGGCCTGTTCGAAGGCGCGTACTGCGGCGAGATGTCGTTCTAAGCGGCGCTCGATCGCCGCACGGCGGAGCTCAATCTTTCACGCAACGAACCGAGAACGCGTTGTTCTTGTCGTACCCGTAGCGCTGGATCCCATCGAACCCTGTCTCGAGCCGTCGGCTGATCCCGTTCGCCCCGGACAGGACCTGCGTCGAGGACCAGAAGAACGTGCTGGTCGAGATCCCGAACCAGCCACCGGTGTCGGGCCGGATCCCGGCGAGGGCGCGTCGAACGCGGTGCTGCCACCCACGCGGAGTGCGGGCGCCTGCACGCCACGGAAGTCGTAGAGCTCGACCGTGGCCACGTCCATGCCGAGAAACTGCTCGAGCACCTTCCAATCGCCATCGCTCGGGATGTGCCAGCCGCCGGGGCAGATGCCCTGCGCGCGCTCGGTGGTCGACCCTGCCATGGCCTCGTCCCACTCGTAGAGCCCGCCCCCGGAGACGCAATTGGACGCGAGGTCGTCGTAGCAGGTCTTCTCCACCACGGTGTTCGCGACCGGCGCCACCGCACCCGGGATCTGGGTGCCGACGTCGAGGTTGTGGGCGAGCCAGCACTGCGTCCCGATCGCCAGCTCGGCTCCGCACGGACCGCTCGCGGCATCGGCGGAGCTCGCGTCGGGATCCGCGCCGCTGTCGACGCCGCCGAGGTTGTTGTCGGTCGCGTCGAAGCCCGTGCGCCCGCAGCCCGAGGTCGCCATCACGCTGAACACGATCGCGAAACGCAGCATCACCTCCAGGATACTCGTCTCCCACGAACGATGGTTGTGCAGGAAACGGACACAGCCCCGGGCGCGCTCAGAACGCGGGCTTCACGGCGTGGCGGCGCTCGGGCGTGGGGACGATCGTGGAGCGCACGAGGAACGGCGCCGGATCGATGTAGTGCGTGTCGCGCACGTCGCCGTGTACCGCCTCGGGGTGGTTCGGCAGCTCGAGGCTGAAGTGGCAGTGCGGCGGCGACGAGCCGACCGCCGTCGCGCCGAGCGTACCGACGTACTGCCCGGCGAGGACATGATTCCCGACGTCGAGATCATCCGCCACGTCGTCCATGTGCATGTACGCGGTGAGCGTGCCGTCATCGTGCTGGATGCGGACGTAGCGGCCACTCTTGCCATCCGCGCCGAGCTCCGCGCGCTCGACCCGGACCACCACGCCGTCCGCGACCGCGACCAGCGGACGGCCCCGCGGCGCATCGAGATCGATCCCGCAGTGACCCGCGCCGCACTCGGGGCGCTCGACCCCAATGCGCTCGGCGCCGAAGTGGCGGCTCGCGAGCTCCGGCATCAGCTCCGCGCTCGCGGTGACCGGATGGATCCAGCCCCGCAGCGACGGGTACACCGTATCGAGATCGTCCCCATCGAGGGTGGGCATCGGATAGCGCGCCTCGAGCGAGGTCTCGACATGAAGGGGCCGAGGCGGCACCACCTCGTACGTCCGCGCGGTGATCGGCGCGCGCTCGGGCTCGCTCGAACCGAGGTCGACGTTGGCGAGTGCGCTCGCGGGGAGATCCGGGCCACCGAGCGTGCCGCACGCGAACGCGAGCCCGCTGGCCACCGACCCGATCGCGACCGCGATCGCGAGCCGGTGGCGCCGCGGTGGTGGCGCGACGACGGTGACCACCGGCGCGATGCTGCTCACCTTCGGCGCGGCTCGATGCTCGAAGCAGCCGCGATGCCACAGCTCGACCGCGCCCGTCGCCGTGACGAGCGGGTGGCCTTCGTGGAGCGCGACCACGCTATTGCAGCGTGGACAGCGTGGACAGCCACCGGCAACCATCTCGGCGAGCCTAGCGCGTTTCGATGTCGCTGCACGTCCTACATCACGGGGCGTGCGATCACCCTGTCAGGACTTCTTCCGCATGATGATCAGGTGGTTCGTGTGCTGCGGCGTGCCGTCGTAGTAACCGAACCGGAAAGCCAGCTTTCGTGTGGGCTCGGCGGCGAACTCGGCGCGCCAGTCCTTCGCGATGCTGTTGCCCGCGCCGATGTGCGGGATCTGGAACGCACCGTAGGTCTCGTACTCGAAGCCCTTCGCCTTGCCCCACCGCGGGGCGACGCCGGTGGCATCGGAGACCATCCACTGCACGTGGCCGGTGAGGTAGTCGCGCATGATCGAGAACGAGTCCCACGACAGCAGGTAGCTCGCGGCCTTGGTCATCCCGGCGACGTCGCCCTTCGCCTCGAGGTGGCGGATCACCCGCATGTCCTTCTTCAGGTGATCGTTGTCGAGGTTGACCTGGATGTGGCGATAGATCTGGACCCGACCGCCGGGCTTCTTGAACCGGACCTCGGCGTTCGCGAAGATCCGGTTGCGATAGTCGGGCGCGCCGGTCGTCGGGTTTGGGGCACCGGCGACGTCGTCATCGGTGAGGTACTTGATGCCGCCCTCGGTATCGAGCCGGAAGTAGCGCAGCGAGACCACCTCGTAGCCGTGAACCTTGAGCGCCGACAGGCTGAAGATCAGGTTGGTCGGCAACAGGCCGCCGCGCATCGCATCGATCATGTTGATCGTGTTGCTGAAGTTCACGCGGTAGAGGAACCGCAGCTCGTACTCGACCGTCCGCAGCGCCTTCTCGAGAGTGGGCGGGCCTTTCTCCTCCACCACCGGCTCCGCATCGGTGCCACCGTCGTCGGAGCGCGCCGGCGCGTCGGACTTGCCGACCGCGGGGGACTTGCGCTTCTTCGTCGGCTTCGACGTCGGAGGCGTCGGCGTCGACGTCGCCTTGGACACGCCCGCGGGCTTGCTCGGCGAGCTCGGCACCAGCTTCTGCTTCGCGAGCGCCTCGAGCGTGCGTGGATCGCCCGCGGGCTCGAGCGACATCGTCGTGATCTCGTCGGCGTCGGGATAGACGGTCAGCGCAGTCGAGAGATCACCACCCGCGAACGGGTACACGACCTTCTTCGGCACGGTGGCCGGGACGTGCGACGCGAAGAACGGCGTCGCGATGTCGAGCCACGACTTCTTGTACTGCGCCTGCGTCCGCGCGATCACCTCGCAGTGCTGAGCGATCAGATCCTTCTTGAAGCCCGCGGGGAGCGTGCCATCGCCACCACACGCGCCGACGGCGAGCAGGATCTTGCCGGTCTCCGTGAAGTCGTGTCCGCCCGGGGCCGGCTCGTCGGCGACCACGGGGGGTGACGGGGCCTTGGGCGCCGGCGATGGGGACGGAGCCGGCGACGGCGAAGGCGCGATGGCGACGGCGAGGCCGGCTTCTGGGCCTCGGGTGCGCCCGATCCCGCGGGCGGGGCCGGCTTCGGCGGCACCGGCTTGGTCTCGGCGACCACGGGGCCCGGGCTCGCCTTCGCGGTGTCCTCCCCGGAGCTACAAGCGGCGAGCATCACGGCGGCGAGGAGGGCGAGCTGTCGCATGACGACCAGACTATGCAACGAATTCCCGGGGCCTGGCTATTGCCGTCAACGCTCCGCGATCTCCAGTGTCGCCGTCACGGCATCTCGCTGGATCGTGACGGTCGTCGTGTGCCCTGCGAGCCGGAGCTGCTCTCCGAGCTGCGCCAGGCTGGTAAGGTGGCGGCCGTCGACAGCGAGCAGCAGATCGCCCCGGCGCAGGCCGAGCGAAGGTACGGCGCCGTCGAGCCGCAGCCAGGCCACCCGTTGATTCTCGATGACGACGGTCACGTTTGCGGCGACGAGCGGAGCGACGGCCGAGGCCAGTGACGTGACGGTGAGAGAGGTCCCGTTGGTGCAGCCGATGATCGGCGGTGCGAGCGGTGGGCACACGAACCCGACCGCGGTGCGCACCGCCGGGGCCGTGTACCACTCGGCGATCGTGCGAACGGCAGCCGCGAGATCGGCATCGACCGGCCCGGTGAGCCGCGCGATCACCTGGGGCCCATCGTGCGAGATCGCGATCGCCGCCGCGAAGGCCGCGGTCGTCTCCGTGCGTGCGAGCCGATCCACGATCCCGCGGACCCTCTGCTCGGCGAGCGCCGACGCGATCTCCTCCGTCTCGATCGCGAGCCAGCCCTCGAGCGGCTCGGCGCTCGCGGTCGCCAGGAGCGTGACGCCCGGCAACACGATGCTCGCCGCGAGCGGCGCGGTGGTCAGGTACGACCGCGCACGCGCGTGGGTCGCGACGTCGAGCACGGAGCCTGTCGACGACGAAGCCCCCACCGTGCCGGCCGGCGTCGGCGCGCCAGCGCCGAGCGTGGCGGCCCACAGCCCGTCTCCGATCTTGCTGAGCCCGGGGCAGGTGACCGCGGCGCGTGTGGCGATCACGACGATCATGTCCCGCGTCGCCGAGATCCCCACGGCGGCATGGTCGCCCGCGAGGGCCGTGTCGATCACGCAACCGAACCGCGCGGGCCAGCGCGGGCGCAGCACGTCGACAACGGCGCGCATCCGTGGCCCCGCGAGCGCCGGCCCGTCGGCGGCGAACACCACCTGCGATGCCCCGGGGATCCGCGCGAGGACGCGCTCGCGCGGCGGAGGTGTGCGGCCGTGACACGCGGCGCTCGCCGCGAGCACGAGGACGCACACGGCCCGGGGCGACATCTCCGAAGCTGTAGCAGAACCTTCGCGCGCCGCGCACGCTAAGGTCAGGCATGGCCGCGATCACTGACGCCCAGCTCCGCGAGCTCCTGACCACCTCGCCGACGATCGCCGTTCTCGGCGTCCACCGCGAGCCCGAGAAGGCCGCGTTCTACGTCCCCGAGTACCTGCACGACGAGGGCTACCGGATCCTCGGCGTCAACCCGGCGTACGTCGGCACGGAGCTGTTCGGGGAGCCCGTACGCGCGACCCTCGCCGAGCTGACCGAGCCCGTCGATCTGGTGGACGTGTTCCGCCGCTCCGAGGCCGTGGGCGGCCACGTCGAGGACATCCTCGCGATGAAGCCGCATCCCCGGTGCGTGTGGCTCCAGCTGGGGATCCATGACGACGATGCGGCGAGCATCCTCACGGCCGCGGGGATCCTCGTGATCCAGAATCGCTGCACGCTCGCCGATCACCGTGTCGGTTGATCGGCCCGGCGCACCGTGCGCGGTGGCGAGCGCCACCGCCTGAGACCCCGCTGAGCGCGGTTCGCCAAATCCCTCCGCCACAAACAAGCTAGTCGACGACGGGCGAGGGTAAAATTTCGTGTGCGAGTCCTGATCCAGCACCGGAGCCGGTATGTCTACGAGCGCCCCGCGCTGCTCGGGCCCCAGGTCATCCGGCTCCGCCCGGCGGATCACACCGCGGCGAACATCGAGAGCTACACGCTCGCGATCGCGCCCGAGCACCGCGTGCACTGGCAGCGAGATCCGCACGGCAACCACGTCGCCCGCGTGACGTTCAAGGCGGGACAACGCGTCACCGCGCTCGATCTCACCGTCGAGCTCGCGGTGGACATCCGCCCGGTCAACCCGTTCGACTTCTTCATCGACGATCGCGTCAAGCAGGTCCCGTTCGTCTATCCGGACCGCCTCGATGCCGAGCTCGCGCCCTACCTCGACATGGGAGATCCGGCGTACCGGCTCGGGCGTCACGCGACCGACCTCTTGAAGGGCCTGCCCTGGCGTGGCGAGACGATGGCCCAGCTGATCGCGCTGAACAGCGCGATCCAGCAGAGCGTCGCGTACGTGATCCGCAACGAGCCCGGCGTGTGGACGCCGGAGGAGACCTTGACCCACGGCCGCGGCAGCTGTCGTGACAGTGCGGTGCTGCTCGTCGCCTTGATGCGTGCACGCGGGATCGCGGCGCGGTTCGTCTCGGGCTACCTGGTCCAGCTCACCGACGAGGGCATGATCCCCGGCGAGCCCAAGGGCGTGGCCACCGACGTGGTGGATCTCCATGCGTGGGCCGAGGCGTTCATCCCCGGCGCCGGCTGGATCGGGTTCGACGCGACCAGTGGCCTGCTGTGCGGCGAGGGCCACATCCCGCTCGCGGCGACCGCCACGCCCGCCTCCGCGGCACCCCTCGATGGCACGAGCGAATTGCCCGCGAGCGACGTCAGCTTCTCCACCTCGATCCAGCGCCTCGGTCACGAGGCCCGCCCGACGGCGCCGTACCCGGACGAGATCTGGCTCGAGCTGCTCGCCAGCGGAGATCGCGCCGACGCCGCGCTCTCGCTCGCGGGTCTCGACGTGTGGAGCGGCGGCGAGCCCACGTTCACCGCGCGCGAGCACCAGGCCCGCGAGGAGTGGCAGGGTGGCGCACTCGGTCCTGATAAGTGGCAGCGCGGCCGCGCGCTCGCCGACGCACTTCGCGATCGCCTCGCACCCGGCGGGGTCGTGCTCCACCGGCTCGGCAAGGCGTATCCCGGCGAGAGCCTCCCGCGCTGGGCGTTGGACGTGATCGGCCGTCGCGATGGGCAGACGATCTGGCCGCAGCGCACGCTCGCAGAGGCGGGGACCGCAGCCGCCGCACACGAGGTCGGCGCACAGATCGCCGCGGCCCTCGGGATCACGGCGTCGCTGCATCCTGCGTTCGAGGATCCGTGGGAGGTGCTGCGGACCGAGGCGCGGCTCCCGATCGACCTCGATCCACGCACCGCGGGCCTCGACGATCCCGAGGAGCGCCGGCGGCTTGCGGGGATCCTCGATCGCGGCGTCACCAGCATCGTCGGCTACGTGCTGCCCCTCCAGCGGGACGCCGCGGGCTGGCGCACCGATCGCTGGACGTTCCGCCGCGGACACCTGTTCCTGCTCCCCGGTGACAGCCCGATCGGCTACCGCCTTCCTCTCGGCTCGTTGCCACCCGGCGCACCCGCGCCGCTGTGGGCTGACGCGCCTGATCTCCCCGATCCGCGCCGTGAGGATCCAGAGACCGCGCAGCTGGCGCGAGACAAGACCGACGCCAAGGCCAAGCCTCCCGGCGAGCGCCCTGCCCCGCCGGCCGCAGCGCCGCCCGCGCTCGCGGTGCGGATGGCGCTGACGATCGAGCCGCGCGATGGGCAGCTGTGGGTGTTCGTGCCGCCGCTGCCGCGGTTCGATGACTTCTGCGCGCTGCTCGCGGCGATCGATTCTGCGCGCGAGCGCACTGGCCACGCGGTCCACCTCGAGGGCTATCCGCCACCACCCTCGCCCCAGCGCTCGCGGTTCGCGGTGACCCCAGATCCGGGCGTGCTCGAGGTCAACCTCCCGCCCGTGACCAGCTCGCGCGAGGCCGCCGCGCTGCACGCCGTGGTGTTCGAGACCGCCCTCGGCAGCGGCCTGACCGCAGAGCGCTACCTGCTCGACGGTCGGCCGGCCGGCTCGGGCGGCGGTAACCACATCACGATCGGCGGCGCGACACCCGAGACCTCGCCGTGGCTGCGCGATCCATCGCTCCTCGCGAGCCTGTTGACGTTCGTCCAGCATCACCCCTCGCTGTCGTATGCGATGACCGGGATGTTCGTGGGGCCGACCTCGCAGGCTCCGCGGGTGGACGAGGCGCGTCACGATGCGCTCGTCGAGCTCGAGCTCGCACTCCCCCGCCTGTTCGAGAAGCATCCGCCGCCGCCCGCGTGGCAGCTCGATGCGCTGCTCCGGCACTTGCTCGTCGATGTCGGCGGCTCCACGCACCGCGCCGAGATCTCGATCGACAAGCTGTTCGATCCGCAGACCCCGTTCGGCCGGCAGGGCCTGGTGGAGCTCCGCGCGTTCGAGATGCCGCCGCACCCGCGCATGCTCACCGCCCAGGCGATCCTGGTCCGCGCCCTGGTCGCCTCGTTCGCGACCACGCCGTATCAGCACCCGCTGGTCCGCTGGGGCCAGGAGCTCCACGACAAGTTCCTCCTCCCGTACTGGATGTGGCGAGATCTCGAGGACGTGCTCGCGCACCTCGCGCGCGCCGGCGTCGCGCTCCCCACCGAGGCCTTTCTCCCGTTCATCGAGCTGCGCTGTCCGCTGGTCGGCACGCTCGAGGTCGCCGATGCCCGCGTCGAGGTCCGCAACGCGATCGAGCCCTGGCACGTGCTCGGTGAGGAGCAGACGGCGGGCGGCACCTCGCGGTTCGTGGACTCGTCGATGGAGCGGATCGAGCTCCGCACCCACGGCCTCGATCCCGAGCGCTATGTGGTCACGGTCAATGGCCTCGTCGCACCGCTGCGCCACACGCAGGGCCGCGACGTGCGGGTCGGTGGCGTGCGGTTCCGCGCGTGGTGCCCGCCGCATGCGCTGCATCCCCACCTCGGGATCCATCACCCGCTCCAGATCGACGTCGTCGATACCTGGGCCGCACGCGGGGTCGCCGCCGGCGCCTATCACGTGTGGCACCCCGAAGGGCGCGGCTACGATGCGCCGCCCTTGACCCGCGTCGAGGCCGCCGCACGCCGCGCCCAGCGGTTCACGCTCGGTGGTCCCACGCCGGCACCGCTCGTGCCCCGCCCGGCCCGGCCACACCCCGAGCAGCCGTACACGCTCGACCTTCGCCAGCTCGATGTCGGCGTGCCGATGCCGCGCGAGGAAGACTGGCCGCCGTGAGCGACGACCATCTCGACGCGACGTTCGCGCTGCACGACGAGCTGCTCGCTCGCCGTGGGGTGGAGGTCTGGGTCGGGGCGGAGCCCACGTTCACGCGCGCGGACTCGCTCGAGCCGGCGTGGATCCGCGCGGCGATGGGGGATGACAAGCAGGAGCGCGCACACGCACTCGCCACGCGGCTCGCCGACGCGCTCCCCGGCGCGAGCGTGTCGCGCGTGATCGGACGGCACTACCCCGACGAGGCAGCCCCGCGCTTCGCGTTCGGCGTGCGCTGGGGCGATGGTGAGACCGGCTCCGGCACGCGCACCACCCACGATGCCGCGCCCGAGCCACCACCGACGGAGATCCACGGGGATCACTGGCTCAGCGTCACGCCGGATCCCGGGGTCGTCGAGGTCAACATGGCTCCGGCCCCCGGCGCGATGGCGTTCGTCGCGCAAGCGCGCCATGTGTGGTCCGCTGCGCGCGCTGCGGGCCTGTCGCCGGTCCGCCACCGGTTCAACGGCGACCTCGTCGATTCCGGGGGCGGTGGGCAGCTCTCGCTCGGTGGCGCACGTCCCGAGGCCAGCCCGTTCATCCGCTACCCGCACGTGCTCCCTGCGCTGATCCGCTACTTCAACAACCACCCGTCGCTGTCGTACTGGTTCGCCAACGAGTGTGTGGGATCCGCATCGCAGGGGCCACGCCCCGACGAGGGCACGCGCGAGCGCTGGGACGAGCTCGGCGTCACGCTGGCGTGGCTCGAGAAGCTCGCCGATCGCGGCGAGCTCCCGCCCGAGCAGCTGTGGCAGGCGCTCGGCCCGCTGCTCGTCGACAGCGCCGGGAACTCGCATCGCGCGGAGGTCAACGTCGAGAAGCTGTGGAACCCGCACATCCCGGTGCACGGCGTGCGCCACGGGCGCATGGGGATCATCGAGCTGCGTGCGGTGAGGATGCCGGAGCGCCCCACGATGCTCGGCGCCCTCGCGGTGCTGATGCGCTCGATTGTCGCCCGCCTCGTGGTCTCCGACTATCGCGAGCGACTGATCGACTGGCATGACGAGCTCCACGATCGGTTTGCGCTCCCCGCCGCGCTGTCCCACGATCTACGGCTGGTGCTCGGCGATCTCGATCAGCACAACCTCGGCGTCCCCGCCCCGCTGCGCGGCGAGCTCGAGGCGTGGCGGACGCCCGGCATCTCGTGCCACCTGGGGGACGCGACGCTCGTGCTGCGCCCGGCGCTCGAGTTCTGGCCGCTGGTCGGAGATGTCGCCTCGCAGGAGCGGGCGGGCGCGCGGATCGTCGACGCCTCGACGCAGCGCTGGGAGCTCTCGATCGAGGGGCCCGGCCCCGATCGGATCGCGGTCGCCGGCCGGTGGGCGCACCTCCGCCCGATCGGCGATGGCACCCGCGCCGTCGGCGTGCGCCGCCGGATCTACGTACCCTCCCCCGGCCTCCACCCCGGGCTGCCGACCCGCGATCCACTCGTGATCGAGTGGGCGCACGGTGGCCGCGCGCAGACCATCGAGCTGTGGGCGTGGCGCCCCGATGGAGGTCCGTATCCGGGCCTGGTCCACGACGAGGCCGCCGCACTCGCGCGCCGCCAGGAGCGGATCAAGGTCACGGCGCACGCGAACTTCATCGACGCGGCCGGTCACTGGCCCGAGGCGCGTCCGTTCACCATCGATCTCCGGGGCTGACCGGTGCGGTGGTACCTCGTCGGGCTCCTCGTCGGCGTCGTCGGAGTCGGGGGCTGCGGGCGCCTCGGGTTCGACGAGCTCCCTGCCCCACCACCGAGCGAGGTCGTGATCGACAGCTTCAGCACCACGAGCGACACGTTCGTCGATGTGCCCGGCGCGACGCTGGAGCTGCCACCATCGGACGGCCAGCGCTGGCTCGTGCTCGTCAGCGCGACGCTGCAGGCCAGCACGTTCGCCGAGATCGGCGCCGAGGCGCGCTACACGGTCGATGGCATCGAAGACGGCATCGGTGGCGTCCAGAACAGCACGTTCGATCGACCCGGTCCTTGGCAGCACTTCACCGTCGTCGATGGCGCCATCACTTCACGCCAGATCGCGGTCCAGCTCCGCGAGGGCACCGGCGCCACGGCGACGATCGCGCAGCTCCATCTCGTGGCCGTGGCCCTCCCTGCGGCCACGGAGCCACTGTACGCGAGCGCGGATCCGGTGCTCGAACTGCCTCCGGGCGGCTACGTCACCGCGCACACCTTCACCCTGACGCCGCGCACGGCCGGCGACTACCTCGTCTTGCTCCTGGTCAATGTGAGTGACCGGCCGGGCGAGAGCGACGCGTTCATCCAGTGGCTCGATCCCGCGGGCGCGATCTGGTTCGAAGATCTGCAGATGCCGCGCACCCCGTGGCAGTCGGTGCTGGTCGTGCGCCGCGTCGCGCTGCCAGCCGGCCCATCGACGATCACGCTCCAGGCCCACGGCGGCCAGGGCATCGGCAGCCTCCGCAACGCGCGCGTCCTCGCGATTCGCACGGCCGGGCTGAGCTCGTTCGACACCGCATTCGACGACACCCCACGCAGCTCCGCGGCGGCCCAGCAGACGGTGACGGCCGAGCTGACGTTACCTCCGGCGGCCACGCCGACCTCGCTCTATCTCGCCTCCGCCCGACTCGAGGAGGCCTGCGCGGGCGCGCCCCCGGCGGAGCGCGAAGTGACGTTCACGATCGACGGGGCGACCTCGGGATTTGCCCACGCCACGCCGAACTGCGCCTACGAGGCCACCTACGGCTTGGTCCAGCTGGTCACCGGGCGCCCGCGACACGTCTCGCTGGGGTTCGGCTCGGGAAACGCCATCACCGTGGATCATCGCGAGTCTGCCCTCGTGGTCCTCGGCCTGCCCTGATCCGCGTTACGATGAGGTCATGATGCAGAGCCAGTCCCAGTCACAGGGACCGCTCGCCGGCTTGTTCGATCGGTACCCGCAGGCGGCGCTGCCCGGGACCTACGACGAGATGTTCGACGGCGCGCTGGCACGTCCTCCGTTCGCGCGCGTCGCGCAGCTGCTCGCGAAGATGTCGCCCGACGAGCTGGCGCGCGCTCAGCAACTCGCCGAGACCGCGCTGCTCCAGCAGGGCGTGACGTTCTCGGTCTACGGGGATGCGCGCGGGACGGAGAAGATCTTCCCGTTCTGCCTGCTCCCCCGCTTGATCGCCGCAACCGACTACGCCCGCCTCGAGCGCGGCCTCCAGCAGCGGCTGCGCGCGCTCGGCGCGTTCCTCGATGACATCTACGGAGATCAGAAGATCCTCGCCGCGGGTGTGGTGCCTGCCGAGATGGTCCTCGGTGCGGCGGGCTACCGCCCCATGCTGCGCGGGATCAAGCCGCCCGGCGGCGTACGGATCCACATCTCCGGCGTCGATCTGATCCGCGATGGAGACGGCACCTGGCGGGTCCTCGAGGACAACCTCCGCACGCCCTCCGGCGTGTCGTACGTGGTCGAGAACCGGTTGATCAGCAAGCGGCTGTTTCCGCGGATCTTCGACGCGGCGCGCGTCCACCGCGTCGATCACTATCCCACGCGGCTCGCCGAGACCTTGCGCTCGGTGTCTCCGCTCGAGCACGACTGCAACGCCGTGGTGCTGACGCCCGGCACGTACAACTCGGCCTACTTCGAGCACAGCTTCCTCGCGCGCACCATGGGCCTCGAGCTGGTGGAGGCGCCGGATCTGTTCGTCGATGGCGAGAAGGTCTACTGCCGCACCACCCGCGGCCCCAAGCGCGTGCACGTGATCTATCGCCGCACCGACGAAGCGTTCCTCGATCCCGAGGTGTTCCGCCCCGACAGCATGCTCGGGGTGCCCGGCCTGATGCGCGCGTACGCCGCAGGCAACGTCGCGCTCGCGAACGCGCCCGGCAACGGGATCGCCGACGACAAGGCGGTCTATCCGTTCGTCCCCGACATGATCGAGTTCTACCTGGGCGAGCAGCCGCTGCTCGAGCAGGTGCAGACCTACGTGTGCCTGTTCGACGAGGATCGCGCCTACGTTCTCGAGCACCTCGATCAGATGGTGGTCAAGGCCGTGGACGAGGCCGGTGGCTACGGGATGTTGATGGGGCCGCAGGCGAGCCGCGCCGAGCTCGACGAGTTCCGCGGCCGGATCCTCGCCGAGCCCCGCCGCTACATCGCACAGCACCGGATCGAGCTGTCGTGCTGTCCCACGTGGATCGCCGAGCGCGCCACCGTCGAGCCGCGCCGCGTGGATCTGCGACCGTACATCCTGACCTCGCGAGAGGGCCCGTGGGTGCTCCCCGGTGGGTTGACGCGCGTCGCACTCAAGGCCGGCAGCTACGTCGTCAACTCGTCGCAGGGCGGCGGCAGCAAGGACACCTGGGTGATGAAGGAGACCGGCTAGATGATCTCGCGCGTCGCGGATCACTGCTTCTGGTTCGGGCGCTACGTCGAGCGCGCCGAGGCCACCGCGCGCATGCTCGCCGCGAGCGTGTCGCTCGCCCTCGACGCCGAGCTCCCCGCGGCGGGCGTGTGGCGCCCCGTGCTGGTGGTCTCGGGTGAAGAAGTGGAGTTTCGCGAGCGGCTCGCCGAGGGCGACGACGAGCACCACGCCTGGGGCGACAGCGAGATCGTGCAGCGGTTCATGGTGTGGGACGAGGACAACGGCGTCTCGCTCGCACGCTCGATCGACGGTGCGCGCTGGAATGCTCGCTCGATCCGCGAGGTGCTCTCGCTCGAGGCCTGGGAGACCGTCAACGAGCTCCACCTGTGGATGCAGGATGGTGCGACCACGTCGTTCACCCACCACCGCGAGGCGTTCTACCAGCACGTGCGCCGGTCGACGCAGCTCACGCTCGGCCTGTTGCGCTCGACCATGCTGCACGACGAGCCGCTCGACTTCATGTGGCTCGGCGTCCTGCTCGAGCGAGTCAACCAGACCGCGCGCATGCTCGACGTCCACCACCACGCGTTCACCAACCTGCCGCGCCGTCGCTCGAGCGATGCCGACGAGGTGGTGGAGACCGCGCTCTGGCTGTCCCTGCTCCGCGCGCTGTCGGGGAGCGAGGCGTACCTCAAGCGCGCGGCCGGGCGGATCAGCTCCGAGGGCGTGGCCCGGTTCCTGGTGTCCGAGCCGGCGTTCCCGCGCTCGATCGCCTACTGCGTGAAGTCCGCCTACGATCGGCTGTGCAACATCCGCCCGCCCGAGCACCACACGCTCCCCGGCGGCGCCTCGCTCGAGCGGCTGCGGATCCTCGATGCGTGGGTCACCGCGCGGGAGAAGGAGTCGCTGTCGGGTGCAGCCGTCCACGATCTCCTGACGCACGTCGTCGACGAGGTGCACGAGATCTGCGGAACACTCGGAACCGAGCTCCTCGGCGCTGGTCGAGGAGCGTGATAGCGTCGCCGCGTGCCGAACCTCCTCGCGATGTCCTTCGAGGGTGAGCTCGCGCCATCGTTCACGCTGCACTGCCTCAATGCCGGGCGCACCCTGCCCGACGGCTGGGGGCTCGGCTACTACCCTGCCGGCGAGCCCTCGGCGGCCGTGCTCAAGGAGCCCGCACCGCCGCAGGCATCGATCCGCAGCCAGCTCGCGCTCGCCTGGGAGCAGGTCGAGTCCAACGTGTTCGTCCTGCACATCCGCCACGCCACGTGGGGTGCGCTCTCGGATGCCAACACGCAGCCGTTCTGCCGCACGTGGGGCCGCCGCGATTGGATGATCGCCCACGCCGGCAGCCTCGACCACAAGCCCGAGACCGTGGGCCCGTTCGAGCCGGTCGGCTCCACGGATACCGAGCAGATGTTCTGCATGCTGCTCAACCGGTTCTGCGAGAAGGGCTGGCGCACCCTGATGGACGTCGATCTCGATCAGATGCACGGCTGGCTCACCGAGCTCAACAAGATCGGCGAGCTGACCCTTTGCCTCACCGATGGTCGAGACCTCCTCGTCCACGCTGATCACCGCGGCGTCCCGCTGTGGGTCGGCCTCCTGGTTCCGCCGTACGAGAAGATCGCGTTCGGAGACGACGATCTCGACGTCGATCTCACGCGCCGCGGCGCGAAGAGCCGCAAGGGCGTGATCGTGTGCTCCGAGCAGCTCTCGGCGCGCGAGGGTGATGCCGACAAGTCGATCGTGTGGCGTCAGCTCACGCCGGGCACGTTGATGGTGATCCGCGAGGGCGCGGTGATCACCGAGCGCGCCACCGATGCCCCCACGCCGAGCGCCCGGCAGCTCCGCAGGCCGCGCAAGGCCGAGCCGCGGCGGTTCGACGTCACGCACCGTACTGTCTACAAGTACGACAAGCCGATCGAGCGATCGCAGCACGTGCTGCGGCTCACGCCGTATCACGATCGCCTGCAGAACTGCATCTCGAGCGAGCTCACCGTCTCGGTGCCGTCGCACAGCCGGGACTACGAGGACGTGTTTGGCAATCGGGTCCGCAGGCTCGTGATCGAGACCGAGTTCGACGAGATGGTGATCGAGGCCAAGAGCGTGGTCGACGTGCTCGATGTCGATCCGCTGGGGTTCGGGCCGCTCCGCGTCAGCTCGACCATCCCCCTGGTGTGGATGCCGTGGCAACGCCAGGTGCTCGACCCCTATCTGTTGCCGCCCGAGCTCCCCGAGACGCAGCTCGCCGAGCTCGCCGAGTACGCGATGAGCTTCGTCAAGCGCAACGACTACGACCTGCTCGACACGCTGCTCGACATGAACCACACGATCTTCCGCGAGTACGCGTACCAGCAGGGCGTGACCACGCTCGCGACCACCGCGTTCGACGTCTACTCGAACCGCCGTGGCGTGTGCCAGGACTTCACGAACGTGATGATCTGCCTCGCGCGCCTCCTCGGGGTCCCCGCGCGCTACGTGTGCGGGTACATCTACACGGGCCCCAAGGCCGCGAACACGGCGCAGTCCGAGGCCTCGCACGCATGGGTGCAGCTGTACTTGCCGCAGGTCGGCTGGAAGGGCTTCGATCCTACCAACGGGATCCTCACGCAGACCGATCACGTACGCGTCGCGGTGGGCCGCAACTACATCGACGCCACGCCGACGAGCGGCACGATCTTCGTCGGCGGTGGCGGCGAGACGCTGTCGGTGGACGTCAAGGTCGAGCCGCATCAGGATTCGCCCGGAGGCTGAGCGCTACGATGGACGTCCTGAACCTGCACGAGCTGGAGGCGCTGGCGAAGGCCAAGCTCCCGCAGATGGCGTGGGACTACTACGCCTCCGGAGCCGACGACGAGCGCTGCCTGCGCCGCAACCTCGAGGCCTACGAGGCGATCCTCCTGCACTATCACGTGCTCGTCGATGTCGCGCGGCGCGAGCTCGCGACCACGGTGCTCGGCGAGCGGATCGCGATGCCGATCGCGGTGGCCCCGACCGCGTTCCACCGGCTCGCACACCCCGACGGAGAGCTGGCGAGCGTCCGCGGCGCCGGCGACGCGGGGACGTTGTTCATCCTGTCCACGCTGTCGAACACCCCGGTGGAGGACGTCGTCGCCGCCGCGAGCGGGCCGGTGTGGTTCCAGCTCTACGTCTATCGTGATCGCGCCGCGACCGCGGCCCTGGTCCAACGCGTCGAGGCCGCGGGCTGCCGCGCGCTGGTGCTCACGGTCGATGCACCGCTGCTCGGGCGCCGCGAGCGAGACGTCCGGAACCGGTTCGGCCTGCCCCCGGAGCTCGGCGTCTCGAACCTGCACGCCGCGGGCTATGCGCCCGTGCCCGCCGCGGGTGGCGAATCGGGGCTCGCGGCGTACTTCGCGACGCTGCTCGATCCCGCACTGACCTGGGACGTGCTGCCGTGGCTGCGCTCGATCACGAAGCTCCCGATCGTCGTGAAGGGGATCGTTCGCGCCGACGATGCCGTCCGCGCGGTGACCCATGGCGCCGCCGGCATCGTGGTCTCGAACCATGGCGGCCGACAGCTCGATGCCTCGCCCGCGACGATCGACGTGCTGCCGCGGATCGTCGACGCCGTCGCGGGACGAGGCGAGATCCTGCTCGACGGCGGCGTGCGGCGCGGGACCGACGTGGTGAAGGCCCTCGCTCTCGGCGCGCGCGCGGTCCTGGTCGGTCGCCCGGTGCTGTGGGGGCTGACCGCGGGTGGCCGCGAAGGCGTGGCCGCGGCCCTGGGGGTGCTGCGGCGCGAGCTCGATCTCGCGATGGCGCTGTGCGGCTGTGCCGACCTCGGCGCGATCACGCGCGACCTCGTTACTCCGTGACCTTGCGTATGATCTGGACCGTGATCGGCACCTTCGGCATCGTCGTCGCGACGATCATCGTCGGGATGTTCGCCGACCGGCGCTGGACGCTCCTCCCGCGCAAGGAGGACCTGCTCCTCGCCAGTGGGATCCGCTCGCAGCTCCCCGGCCAGGTCGAGGGCGAGGCCCCGGCCACCGCGATCACCGCCTCGATCGGCGAGATCGAGCGGATCCGCCGCAAGCAGCGGTGCCCGCGCTGCGACATCCCTCTCGATTCTGCCGCGAACCAGACGGTCACCCACGAGGGAGCCGAGCTGAGCGTCCTGCAGTTCACCTGCGCCCGCTGCGGCGGGATCCGCAGCATCTACGTGCGGGAGGTACCGTGAGCGCGATGGTGCCGCCCGAAGCCGACCCGTGGATCGGCAAGACGATCGAGGGACGCTACGTCATCCGTCGCCGGATCGGCCGCGGCGGGATGGGGGTGGTCTACGAGGCCGAGCACGCCGCACTCGATCGACGTGTCGCGATCAAGGTGATCGCCGCCAAGGAGGCGCCCGAGGCCTACCTGACCCGGTTCCGCCGCGAGGCCAAGCTCGCGAGCCGGATCACGCACGAGCACCTGGTCCACATCTACGACGTCGGCACCGATCTCGAATCGAGCTCCGAGTTCATTGTCATGGAGTACGTCGAGGGTCGTGATCTCGGCAAGGAGCTCGACGGCGGGCGATTGTCGATCGCGCGAACGATCGCGATCGCGCGCCAGCTCCTCCAGGGTCTCCACGCGATCCACGAGGGCGGCGTCATCCACCGCGACATCAAGCCGACGAACGTGATGCTGACGGCGCGCTCGGGCGATCGCGACTACGTGAAGCTGATGGACTTCGGGATCGCGCGAGCGATCGATGACGTGAGCCTGACCGCGACGGGGCACGTGGTCGGCACGCCGAACTTCATGTCCCCCGAGCAGCTCCGCGGCCAGGAGGTCGATCACCGCACCGATCTGTACGCCGTCGGCGTCACGATGTTCGCGATGATCGCCGGCAAGCTCCCGTTCGAGGGCAACACCGCGATGCTCGCCGGACAGCACGTGTTCCAGCCGCCACCGTCCCTGGCGAAGCTCCGGCCCGAGACGCCGCCCGCGCTGATCGCCGCGGTGGAGCGCGCGCTCGCGAAGGCGCCGGCCGACCGGTTCGCGGATGCACTCGCGTTCGCGAAGGCGCTCGAGCCCGAGGCCATGGTCGCGCCCGCGGCAGCCCCCGCCTCCGCACCTGCGGCGGTCGATTCGCGGGAGGTCGCGACCGTGTCGAGCCGGCCACCGGCCCGGGCACCTGCTCGGCGGCTGCTCTTGTTGGGAGGCCTCGCGGTGGCCGCCGCGACCGCGGGCGTGATCTGGTACGTGCAGCGGCCCACCGCGGACGCACCGCCCACGCCCATCGGCAGTGCGGCGCCGCCGATCGTTCGCCCAGCGCAGGTCGATGCCGCCGTCACCGCGGTGGTCACGCCGGGCGTGCCTCCCGTCGACGCCGCGCCCGACGCCACGACGACCAGCGCTGGCCCCGACACCCCGATCGATCCGCAGGACGGTGGGAAGCCGCCCGACAAGCGACCTCCCCCCGTCGGCGGTGGATCCGACTTGCTGTGTCACTGCCTGCCGACCAACGCCGCGGATCAGTTTCCGCTGTGCCCGCAGAAGGGCACGTCGTTGTGCCGCTGTGACACCAATGACGGCGCCTCGCTGTGCCCGACGAAGCTCGTGATCAAGAAGGTGTGCTCCGGCAGCGAGCCCATCGACTGCGCGCCCAATGGCGTCGTCTGCACCGACAAGGAGTACGCGAAGTACCACCTGCCCGGCCGCGCCGACGAGCCGTGCAGTGGCTTCGCCGTCCCGCGCTGGGGCGAGCCGAATCCCAACCGGGTCACCGGTCACCTCGAGTGCGATGTGTGCCCAGGGGTCCCCCTCGACCGGTTCCCGGGCCGCGAGGGCGAGCCCTGCGGTGGATTCTACTGGCGCACCGGCGAGCCCAAGTCCGGGACCCTCGCGCACTGCAAGTGATCCCTCTACTATGCGGCCGCGATGGCCCTCCCCGCGACGCTCCGCCGCTTCACGATCACGCTCGCCGATTCGGACCGCGAGGTCTACGAGCAGCTCGATTGGCGCGTGCCGCAGCATCCGTCCGAGAGCGAGCGCTACCTGATCGCGCGCCTCCTCGCGCGGCTTCTCGAGCACGCGGAGGGCGTCGAGTACTCCAAGGGCGGCGTCTCGGATGATGTCGAGCCCGCGATCGTGCAGAGGAACCTGCGCGGCGAGCTGCAGGCATGGATCGAGGTCGGAGCGCCCACCCCGGAGCGCCTCCACAAGGCGAGCAAGGCGGCGTCCCGCGTCGTGGTCTATGCCTGGAAGAACGTCGCGCAGCTCGCCGCGGACATCGCGGAGTTCAAGATCCATCGCGCGGATCACCTGGTGATCCGCGCCCTGCCCGCCGAGCTGCTCGATCGCGTGGCGGCCACCCTCGATCGCAACAACACCTGGGATCTGTCGGTGACCGGCGGCACGCTCTACCTGACGATCGGTGGGGCGCTGTTCGAGGGCGTGGTCGAGCCCGTCGCCCTGCCATCCTGACCTGCGGTACCCTGGGGTGTGCGCTGGTCTGGCTGTCTCGTCGCGGTGGCGCTCGTCGGTGGATGCGACACCGTGTTCGACTTCGATCGCGTGCCCGATGCGGCGATCGATGCGCCGCCCGATGCCCCGCCGCCGCCACCCCATTGCTCGCCGATGTCGATGCTCGCCGATGACTTCACGGCCGGCGACTTCCTCCTGTGGCCGGGCCACGACACGATCGCGGCGATCGGCGGGCGCGCCGTGTTCGATACCTCGCGCCAGTACCAGGGCCTGGGCTCGGAGTACTTCTACGATCTCGAGGACAGCGCGATCGCCGTCGACATCGCGATCACCGGCACGATGGTCACCAACGACTATGTCGCGCTCGAGCTGACCGGTCGCTACGGTCAGCTGCTCATGCTCGGCGTCGACGGCACCGACCTCGTCGCGCGGATCTACAACGACAACAACCCGGCCGACGAGCTCGTCCGGGTCACCTACGATCCCGCCCAGCACGCCAGGCTACGCGTCGCACGCGTGGGGGCAACCCTCGAGTTCTCGGTGGCGCCACCCGGCGGTCCGTTCACGCTGATCGCATCAGGCCCGAGCCCTGCCTGGGTGACCTACGTGCGGGCGAGCGTCCAGGTCGCGCGGAATGCGGGCTCGACGTTTGGCGTCGCGGTCGACAACGTCAACGGCGGAACACCAATGGGCGCGCCGTGCCACGTGCAGTACCTCCAGGACGACTTCGAGGGCTCGATGCTCGGGGTGCCGTGGATCCGGAGCACGCCCTACTCGGGGACGCTGGTCCAGGCCGGCGGCGTCGTGACGTTGACGCCGGAGGTGAGCCAGGTCGCGTCGATCACGTTGCTCGCCAGCGCCCTCCAGGACGTCCGCGGTGGGCGGTTCTCGGTCGAGATCCCGCAGATGGTCGACACCCAGAGCACCGCGCAGCGGCTGTCGATGTTCGTCGCGACGCTCGACAACAAGACCGTGACGCTCTCGCAGGAGAACGGGACGTTGCGCTGGACCAAGACCGGCGATGTCCAGGTCGGCAGCATCCCGTACGACCCGGTCGCGCATCGCTGGTGGCAGATCCGCGAGGATGCGGGCCTGGTGTCCTGGGAGGTGTCGGCGGACGGCCGGACCTATGCGCCGCTCGGCACCATGCCGAGCATCCCGGGGCTCGATCGCACGAGCCTCGGCATCCAGGTCCAGGAGAACACGGCCCAGCCCAAGGCCGCGATCCTCGACAACGTCAACACCACCCCACCGCCCTGATCCGGACCACTCCGGACGCTGGCAGCCCGGTGCCACCCAGGTGTCAGACGGATCCCGTACACAGGGGTCGTGCGGATCTACTTCGTCGGAAGTCACGCGACCGGAAAGACCACCCTGTGCCGCTACGTGAGCCGGCGCTACGGGCTGCCGATGATCTCCGAGGTCGCACGTGCGGTCCTCGCGGAGATGGAGACCGGCCTCGATGCGCTCCGGACCGACATGGACCTGGTGGCCGAGTACCAGGAGCGCGTGTTCGCGCGCCAGGTCGCGGTCGAGAAGCTCCACGCCGGGAAGTTCGTCTCGGATCGCGCGTTCGATAACCTCGCGTACGTCGCCGAGCACACCACGAACGCCGCCTCGATGATGAACGACCAGCGGTTCCGCGACTATATGAAGTGGGTCAGCGAGGGTGTCGTGTTCTTCCTCCGGCCCCACCAGTCGCTGCTCAAGGACGACGGCGTGCGGGCCGGCGTCTCGTGGGATTCCGTGCTCCGGATCGACGGCATGGTCAAGCTGATGCTCGAGCAGCACCGGATCAGCTACTTGCCGCTCGAGAGCGTCTCGATGCAGGAGCGGGTTCGCGCCGTGGAGTTCGTGCTTGCACGCTGTGGGCTCGACCTGGCGGACACCAAGCCGCGGTCCCGGGCCCAGACGATCCCGCCCGTCCCCGCCACGCCGGACGTGCTCAAGGCCAGCATCGAATCATGGCCTTACGCGCTCGTGGACGGCGGCGATCACGGCGCCTGACCCGGGTGGCAACTCCGGTTGCCGTTGCGCGGACGATCTGCAGAGCGTATGAAGGTAGTTGCGTACCGAGCGACCACCATGCAGTACAGCGTCCGAACCCGCCGCCGCCTTCGCCCCCACACGCGTGACCTCACGGTCCCCGCGTCGGGGGTGGTCGAGCCGGCGCGCGAGGCCGCTGATGGCTCGGGTGCGGTCAAGCGTCCGCTGGTGACCCAGCCCGTGATCGAGCGCGTCTCGCCGCGCGCGCTGGCTACCAGCTGGCGACGCTGAGTCTCCGCCGCGCCGCCTCCTCGTAGAGCGTGGCCCGCAGCCACGCCCGGGCGAAGCTCGAGCGATCGATCGTGCGACGCGCACCCGTCATCGCGCGTCCCGCGTCGTGGGCGATCGCCGCGAGATCGCGGATCACCTCGGCGCCCCCCCGCAGGGTCCGCTCGGTCAACACCTGCGCCTCGCGCTCGAGCTCGGCGATCGCATGGGTGGGCAGCGTGCCGACGCCCCCCTGGACCACGCGCTCGATCCGCCGACGCAGCGGTGCCAGGAGATCCTCGGGTCGCGCGGCCGGCGCGAGGTCGCTACGCGAAGCCGCGTGCGCCCCCATCGAAGGGATCGCGAGGCGATCGTAGTGGAGGTTCGCGCGGCCGTGCCACGCCTCGATCATCGGTAGCCGGAGCTCCCCGGCGCCCGCGGCGAGCGCGAGGACCTCGAGCTGCCGGGCCACGCCCAGGCGCACGCGGCCGATCACGCGGACCGCGAGGCCCGGCGACCGCGCGAGCACGGCGAGGTTGTCGCGCGCGGGCAGCACGCGCTGATCGTGCTGCGTGGTCAGCCGGATCGCGAGCCCACCGACGTCGAGCCCGACGCCCGCGGGGCCACCTCCAAGGACGATCCCGTCGACGAACACGAGATCCCAGCCCGCCGGCCGCAGCGCCTCCGCGACGGCGTCGTGCGCGGCGACCGTGGCGAGCTGATCGGCGAGCGGCACCACCCAGCGCGCGGCGAGCGCCTCGTGATCCCAGCGCGAGGGCTCGCTCGCCCGCACGGCGCGAACCTGTTGCCCGGCGCCGAGCCTGCCATCCACCGACGCGGTCGCCTCCGAGACGAACAGCCCCGCGCGGCACAGCTCGCGGTGCGGCAGCACGGCATCGCCGAGGTTCGCGGAGGCATCGTAGGCCCCGGCCGCGCGGCCGGCGTCCCCCGGTGCGATGTCCGCACGCGTGTACATTCGCCCGCGGTCGTCGACGAGGTACGTGATCGCACCGGCGTAACCGCTGCGCGCGACGACGGCCTCCGTCAGCACGCCGCGCAGGCGCAGGCTGCCGATCGTCTCGTACTCGCGACGCGCGGTGCCGACGAGCTGTGTCGTGGCCTCGCCTGCCGCGAGCGCGTGCGCGACCTCGAGTGCGTCTCGGAGATCCGCGGTCAGCACGTCGAGATCGAACTCGGGTCGATCGGCGCGGAGCTCGCGGATCGATCGCACGATCCGGGTCTGCGTGGACGCGAGCCGGTGCAGGCCGTACGTGCGGCACGCGTGGATCGAGCGCAGGAGCTCCGCCTGCGCGAACGCGCCCGTGGTCTCTGCGCCGGTCGCGAGCACATCGCCCAGGATCCTCGACGCCGTGGTCGCCACCGCGCGCGCCTCGGCGCCGAGGGTCACATCGCCCCCGGCGGGCTCACCACCTGCGGCCGGCGCGACCGTCGAGGGAACCTTGGAGGGCGAGCCATCGGCCATGACGAGCTCCGCTGGAGCGAGCACGGCCACCACCGCGGCGACGTGCAGACACCTGGGCGCGAGCAGGCACGAACAGGTGACCGCGGTCGCCACGCCGGCCTCGACGGTCAGCGTGACCACCTCGCCCTTGTCGGTGGTCACTGTGGTGTGGGTCCAGGTCCAGCGCGTGGCGAGATCCGGATCGGCATCGAGCTTCTTGACCAGGCGCGCCGGGAGCTGCGAGGTCAGCGCGGCCGCGAGGTCGGCGGCGATCTGCGGGCGGGTGGTCATCGCAGCTTGTCCCCGATCCAGCGCGCGAGCTCGAGCGGTGTCAGCGCGGCGATCGGCATCCCGGCAGCCGCCACCTGCTCGGCGATCGGCACGGCATACCGAGGCGCCCCGCGATCGTCGAGAGCCGCGAGCCCCAGGCAGGTGACCCCCGCCTCGACCAGCGCGCGGACCTCTCCGAGCAGACCATCGATCGAGAACCCTTCCTCGAAGTCACTGACGCAGATCACGATCGTCCGCTGCGGGACGGTGACGAGCGAGCGCGCATAGCGCAAACCCTTCGCGATGTGCGTGCCACCACCGACCGCGACCTCGAGCAGCAGCGCGAGCGGATCGCCGACGTGGTCCGAGAGATCGACGACCTCCGTCGAGAACGCGAGGAACCTGACCGAGACCCACGGCACCGCCGACAGGATCGCGGCCATCAGCGCGGTGTAGATCACGCTCGGCTCCATCGACCCCGACACGTCGACGACCAGCACGATGTTCCAGTCGAGGTGGCGACGGTGCTTCTGCTTGAAGTACAGGCGCTCGGGGATCAGCCGAAGCTCGCCTGTCTCGTCGCGGCGCACCTTCGCGAGGTTCGCGGCCACCGTGCGCGCAAGGTGCAGCACCGAGCTGGGGCGCCGGGTCGCACGCGGGCTGCTCGTCCCGATCAGCGCCGGGCGCACGCGGACGGCGAGCTCCTTGACCAGCTCGTCGACCACGTGCCGGATGATCGCGCGCAGCCGGCCGAGCTGCGCCTCACCGAGCCCGCCCTTGAGCGAGAGCACCTGCTCGAGCAGCTCGATCGACGGCGTGACCTGCGCAGGATCGAGCTCGAGCAGCGCGCCGAGCCGGCCGTGGACGGCGGCCTGCCCCGCGACCTCCTCGAACACGGCGGTCCCGAACAGCGCCTCGATCTCTTCACGCCACTCGCGGACCGTGGGGAAGCCGGCCTCCTGCCCGCCGCCGCCCGCGTCGTCGCGTGAGCCCTCGCCATGGCCGTGCCCGTACAGCTCGTCGAGCGCGCGCGCCGCCCGTGCCGATCGCGGTCGCAGGCGCTCGCGCTCGTGCCCCAGGATCATCCGCCAGCGATCGCGCACTGGGACCTCGTGCGGAGACTCCGGCCGCGTGACCGCGACCGCCACCGGCGCCGGCGGCGGCGCGACCAGGGCGGGACGCGGGATCCTCGCCATCGCCTCGCGGCCCGCGCGATCCGCCGACGCCGCCACGGCGAGCAGCTCCGGCGCGATCGACGTGACCACGTCGAGGCCGAGCCCGCGCGCATCGCCCTGGTCCAGGCGTTCGCCGAGCACGCGCAGCAGACGCCGGCGCGCCGCGTTCGACATCACCTCGAAGCCCTCGCGCAGTGCGGCGACCCGGGACAGGAACTCCCCATCCGCGAGCTGCTCGACGCGCTCGAGGAGCCCGGCGAGGAACACGGGCGCGGATTCGAGGAGCGGCGCGGCGATCGCGAGGGCACCGCGCAGTCGGCGGGCGAGCAGGCGGCGCGTGTCGGCGTCGACCGCGCCATCGAGCCAGCCGCCGAGGGCGGCCGACAGCGCCTCGGCGGGCTCGGCACCGATCATCACCTGGACCACCCACGCCGCGCCGGTGATCACCGGCGTCCCGGTCGCGATCAGCTGCGCGATCGACCAGCGCAGCCGCCCATCGCCGAGCGTCACGTGCTCGGGGCGATCGAGGACGCGCACCAGCTCGGCGAGCGCCTTCGCATCATCGAGAGAGTCGGAGCCGGCGAGGCCGAGGATCGACGCCACGGCGGTCGACAGCACGAGGTCCCGATCGAGTGCGGGCATCACGAACAGATCGAGCTCGCCCGGGACCGCGTCGTCCTCGGACGTCGGCAGCGCCACGAGGTGACCTGCGACGATGCGATCGACCAACCCGAGCAGCGAGATCAGCTCGGCGAGCGTCGCCTCGGCGAGCCGTGGCCCGGTCAGCTCGGCGAGGAGATCGCACACCAGCGCCCCGGCCCCGGCCTCGGCAGCTGCCTCCGCGAGCCCGACCATCGCCATCGCCGTGAGCTTGTCGTCGGCCTCGAGCCGCGTGCGCTCCGCGCGTAGCGCACCGGCGGAGGCCTGGCGGAGCGTGACCCCGCGCAGGCCGGCGAGCTCGATCATCGCGAACGTCGCGGGCGTCAGCTCGACGCGCCAGCCGACCGTCAGCGCGGGCAGCCCGGCCTGTGCCGTGCTCGTGGTCTGGGTCGCATACGGGATCCCGCACGCGCGGAGCCGGCACAGCGCGACGTGGCGCCGCCGGTCGAGCTTGCTGCGCAGCGGATCGAGCCGGAGATCGAGATCGGGATCTCGGCGATCATGCCGCGCGGGCGCGGGCACGTCGTGCGTGAACGGCAGCGCGAGCTCGGCGAACAGCTCGGCCACGTGAGGCGCGAGCCCGGAGCGCGGCGTCCCCGGCGCGGTGTGGCCACGGTGGCGGCCGACCAGCACGGCCTCCATGGCGCGCGCGACGATGCGCCCGCGGCCGAGGAGCTCGCCGTGCGTGAGCGCGGTCTGCACGCCCTCGACGAGCTCGCGCCGTCCGGGCGCCGAGAGGCCACGCAGCCGCGCCAGCGAGCTCGCGACCTCCGCCGCGGCGTGTGCATCGGGCACGCTCGCCGGCAGGCCCATCGCTCGCACCGCGCGCGTGATCTCGACCAGGCACGCGGCCACCAGCGTGCCGACATCGCCGCGATCGCGCTGCGTGGCCCACAGCCGCTGCTGCCATTGCGGATCGCGGATGCCTGCTGGATACCCGCTGCGCGCGTCGAGCAGCTCGAATGCGTACGGGATCAGCGACGACACCAGCTCCGCACCGGGTGGCGACGGATCCGACGGTGGCTCCCACAGCGCTGGCTTCGGGAGCAGCGCCGCGGCGTGGAACGCACCGATCACGGCGGCGATGCGCGCGCCGCGCACGCGCGCCAGCTCTGCGATCGCCTCGCGCATGTGAGCCTCGCGCGCGCGGTCGAGCTGCGACACGCCGTCGCCGCGCGCCGCATCGAGCCGGAGCGCCCAGCCGTAGAGCAGCGCGCCGCGTCGAACGCGCTCGGGATCGGCGAGCGTCCCGGGGGCCTCCACGAGGTGCTCCCACGAATCGTCGCCCTCAGGCGCGAGGCGCTCCGCGATCCCGAGCACCTCGCCACCCCGCTCGCGCGGAGGCCGCCGTGACGAAGGGAGATCGATCGCCACCACCGGGACCCCAGCAGCGCGGGCCCAGCGGATCGCCACGAGCTCCGGCGAGAAGTCGGCGAACGGATAGAACCCGAGATCGTCGCCGCGCTGCGACACCGCGGCCACCGCGAGCGGCGCCTCCGCCTCGGGGTGCCCGAGCCACTCGATCCACCTGCCGAGATCCGCCGGCAGCTCGAGCGCGATCACCGTCGGCGCGAACGCGTCGAGCAGCGGCGGCAGCGCCACCGCGCACGCGGGCGAGTGATGGCGCACGCCGTACAGCCACGGGGTGCGCGCGGCCGAGAGCTCCGCGATCGCGGCGACCGGATCGTCGTGAAGATCGAGCGAGCGCGTCACGCGGAGGTCACCCCTCGAGGACCCGCCGCGCATCGAGCAACGCCTTCCACAGCCGGGCCTCGCCTTCGGCGCGCCGCTTGACCGTGGCGTCCCAGTACGCGAGCAGCTTGCCGCGGTCCTTGGGCTCGTCCTTCATCACCACGCCGAGCAGGTACTCGGGTACGAGGCGCGCGAGGTCGCGATCGCCGGGGAAGTACGTGGCCGCGAGGCCGATCGACGAGGCCACCGCCACGGCCTCGGCGGTCGACATCACCGACGAGGGCCGCTCGACGGTCCAGCCCTCGACGGTGCGTCCGAGCCGCAGATCGCGGAACACGGTGACCAGCGCCTCGAGCACGGCATCATCGACCGCCAGCGCCACGCCCGCCTCCGCCACGATCTGCCGAGCGCGCCGACGGACCAGCTCGGTCTCGCGGGCGAGATCACCGATCGGCGCGATCGTCTCGAAGTTGAACCGGCGCTTGAGCGCGGCCGACATCTCCGACACGCCCTTGTCGCGGAGGTTCGCGGTGGCGATCACGTTGAAGCCGCGCTGCGCCGGCTCCACCGCGCCGAGCTCCGGCACACCCAGTCGACGATCGCTCATGATCGAGACCAGCGCGTCCTGCACCTCGGGGAGGCAGCGCGTGATCTCCTCGACCCGGGCGATCGCGCCCCGGCGCATCGCGGTCAACACCGGCGAGGGCACCAGCGCCTCGGGGTGGGGCCCCTTGGCGATCAGGAGCGAGTAGTTCCAGCCATAGCGAAACTGCTCCTCGGCCGTGCCGGCGGTGCCCTGGACGGTGAGCGATGAATCACTGCTGATCGCGGCGGCGAGCAGCTCCGAGAGCATCGACTTCGCGGTGCCGGGCTCGCCGACGAGGAGGAGGCCGCGCTCACCCGCGAGCGTGACCACGCAGCGCTCGACGATCGCGCGATCACCGACGAACTTCTCGCTGATCACCAGGGACGTCCCGCCGTGCCGCAGCGCCTCGCCCTTGCTCCCGATGATGAACGTGACTACGGCCCTGGGCGTCAGGCGCCAGCTCGGCGGCCGCTGGCCAGGATCCCAGGCCGCGAGGAACGCGAGCTCGTCGGCGAAGATCTCCTCGGGCGGCGGCGCCTGGATGCCTGCGGCCGGCGCGGCGGGCGCCGCGAGCTTTCCGGCCTCGGCCTTCTTCTTCGTGCTCATCGCTTGACCTCGTCGTAGCGGGGAACGTCGCCGTCTTCGATCCGCTGCCACGCGGCCGCGAACATCTCGTGGAACGGCGCGAGCGCGAGGAACCGGCCGAGGGGCGGCACCGGGTCTCCCGCCGCCGTGCGGGTCCCGTAGAGCGCGAGCTTCCAGCTCTCCATCGCCGGGTGCGGGGACTTCAGCGCCTCCCAGCCGCCGGGGAGGAAGTGCGCACGCTGCGCGCGCTCGCGCTTGGCCTCGAGCACGAGCTCCTTGTCGACGAGCTCGCCGTTCGCGGCCTCGAACTGCTTGGCCTTCCAGCCCATCCATTGCTGCACGTTTTTCGGCGTCGGCCACAGCAGCGTGAGGTACTGGAGGTAGAGCGCCGCGGCGTCCTTGCTCGTGCCGAGCCGCTTCGCGGCCTTCTCGACGAGCTTGCCCACGCTCGCGAGCGGGTTCTGCTCCCAGCCGCCGGCCGCCACCGGCGTCTCACGGATCCGCGCGATCATCTGCGCGAGACCGGGGGACCGCAGGTACTCGAGAGACTTCCAGGCCGAGTTGCCCCACTGGGTGATCTGCGCCGCGAGCGGAGCGACGAGGGTCCGTGCCTTGGCGTCGAGGGTCGCCGGCTGGAGCTTGAGCTCCACGCGATGGGTCTGGCGGATCACCACGGCCCCGGGGATCCGTCGTCCGGTGATCCCGGTGTTGAGGCCGGTCACGACCTCCCCGCCCAGCCCGTCGATCACCCGATCGATCGTGGCGCGAGCCGCCTCGTCGAGATAGAGGTAGCCCGCCTCGAACCACAGCGCCGGGTTGGTGAGCCGCTGGAGGAGCAGCTCGTGAGCGACCACCGCCTGCCCACGCAGCGGATGCCCGACCGGGAGCTCCGCGTAGAGGAACGGCAGGTAGACCAGCAGCGTGTGCATCGCCCGATCGGTGAACACGGGCGCGTCCGATTCGAGCTTGGCCTGCCCGACGAGCGGAGCGATGCCACCGACCCGGATCACCGCGCCGTTGGGATCGAGGCCGTAGGTGCCATCCACGGTGAGCTCGGGGACGTCGCGGGCCGCGCCGATCATCGCAAGCGCGGGGCTCGGCTCCATCGGAGCCTGGAGCTCGCGATCGGCATCGGTGATCAGCTCCTCGGGGATCGCGATCTTCTTGCCGATGATCCGCGTCCACGCCGCGGCCAGCGCTTCCACCGCCGTGCCGTCGAGCAGTGCCGCCACGCCCGCCCGCGCGGCGAGATCGATCGCCGCGAGCTTCTTGTCGAGCGGGATCGTACCGAGTCCATCGCGCGCGACCGCGGCCTGCGTCGCCTTGAGGCCGAGCTCCTCGCGCAGCTCCTTGGGAAGGAAGTTGCTGCCGCGATTACTCGCGTTCGGCGCGCCGGCCCACAGGAACGTCGCCTCCGAGGGCGTGAGGCCGGTGGCCGTCGCCAGTGCACCCGCCGCGGCCTCGGACCACGAGGTCTTGCCCTCGCTGACCGCGGCGAGCACTGCGGTCGCCGCATCGGCGCCGAGCCCCGGCGCCCCGCACAGCTCGTGCGAGCAGCTCATGCCCGGCAGCGGCTTGAACGCGCCAGCCGGTGCGTACTCGAGCACGCGGAACTGCTCCCCGCTCCAGCCGACCTTGCGGGTGAGGTACGCGTTGCCGCCCCACCATCGGATCCGGACCCCGCCACCCTCGCCCGGGAGCTCGAGCTTGCCGTGCGCGGTGTAGACGCGGAGCTGCTCGGCGGGCGGCAACGTGCGCACGATCTCCGCGAACAGCTCCGCGACGGCCTTGCGCTTGTCGGCCGGCGTACCGATCGCAGTCGCGATGAACGCGAGCGCCGATCGCGAGACCGCGAAGCCGAGCCAGTCGAGCGCTGACTCGGCCACATCGTGGACGTAGCGATCGCTCCGATCCTCGCTGCCGAACATCGCCGCGGTGCGGGTGATCTGGGACCACGCCCTGCCCTCCTGTAACCACTGGCGATCGACCCAGCCGGCGAGTCCCGCGAGCAGCGTCGCGTCGTCGGGTCCGCTCGGGCCCACCGGCCGGGCGGCGAGCTTCCCCGGCGCGCGCTCCTCGACGAGCCGATCGCGGTCCAAGAGCTGCTTGGCCGCGATCATCCCGAACCCGACCACGCCCGCGCGCAGACGTGGGTGGGTGACCTCGGGCAGCACGGCGGTCAAGACGTCGCCGGCGACCTGATCGGGGACGGCCTTCGGGGTGCCCTCCGTGGGGATCGCAGCGATCAGCGCGCGTGCATCCGCGTCGGTGAACGCGCGCAGCCGCTGCGAGCCGGAAGGATCGCGCGGCGTGAGGTGATGCCAGAACGTCGGCGCGAGCGATGCCACCTGCCCGCGGCAGTAGCGCCGATCCTTGGGGCCGACCTTCGAGCCGCGCACGTTGGCGACGGGATCCATCAGCGTCGAGGTCACACCCTCGCGCCACGCCGATTCCTCGACGATCGGCCGCGCCGGCCCACCACCCGGAAGGGTGAGCAGGCAGCTCGGCTGATACCCGTCGCCCGTCCAGCGCGTGCCGTCGATGGTCTCGAGCTCGCGCTTGGTCTGCGTGTGCTGGTTCGTGCCCTGGTAGCGGACGCGCACGCCCACGAAGCCATCGCGGATCCCGAGCGGCGAGCTCGTGATGCCGGGCATCGGCAGGAGGACCGACGCCGCGGCGTCGATCTTCCAGTCCGGATCGATCGCGCCCTCGATGAACGTCGGCCAGCTGTAGCGACCGGCCTCACCGCTCGCGGAGACCTCGCGCCACCGGTGCTGTCCATCCTTCCACTCGCCGATCCACGAGGTGGTGCCATCGCAGGCGAGCAGGGTCTGGCCCTCGGGGACCTTGCGCTCGCCGAGGCGGATCGGGGTGGCGCCTTCGATCCATGCGCCGTCACCGAGCACGGCGGCGCGCGTCGCCACCGCGCCGACGGCCCAGCCGTTGACCTCGGTGTCGAACACGTCGTGGGGCGCGGTGCTCCAGTAGCCGCGCGCCTTGTAGCCCTCCTTGATCACCACGAGGAACTGCCCTCCGATGAACCGGATCGTCACGAGCTCGTGCTTGGGTGGGATCACGAGATCGTGCGTCCCGAGCCGGCCGGCGGCGCCGATCGCGATCGCGCGTGTCGCGGTGGCGAGCACCACGGCAGGCGGCCCGCCATGCAAGGTCATCGTGGTCTTGCCGTCGGGGTTGAGCTCGAGCCCCGCATCTTCGAGCGCGGGCCACCCGAGCTCGTCGATCAGGCCGATCCGGATGCTGCGCGCCAGCGCCGGCGCGGGATCGAGCGCGGCGAACCGCGCGTGCAGATCGGGGAGATCCGCGAACGTCTCGGCCTTGAACTTGGTGCTCACGAGATCGATCGCGTCGCCGAGCCCGACCAGCGCGCCCTGCTCGGCGCGAGAGATCACGCCCTCGACGACGGATCGCTTGGCGGCGAGGAAGCCGGGCTTGCCGCGCGACACGGTATCGAACGGCTCGTCGCCGATCTCGCCCCCGACGGCAGCTTGCAGCAGCGGCCCCATCGTCGGATGCGCTGCGGTGCGCACGGGATCGCAGCCATGCCCCGGCTGTGTGGCCCGCTTGGCCCAGCTGTCGAGGTTGATGCGCGCGTGCATCGGCGGCGGCGTCACCGCGACGCCGAGCTCGAGCGCCAGCTCGCACAGATCGAGATCGACCTGGTTGTAGCGGCCGGTGCAGTGGATCGGCGCGCCATCCGCGATCAGCGCCGGGGCCATCCGCCGGAGCAGCGCGAACGCCCGATCTCCGACCTCCGCGTTGCGATAGTCGCGCGCGAGGTGCACGGTCAGCTTGTCGAACCAGCCCGCGCGGCCCGCGCTCGGGCGCGCCTCCGGCGGTGCCGTGTCGCCGAGCAGCGCCTCCACGGCGCCCGTGGCCTCGAGGAGATCGAGCCAGGCGTCATCGAGATCCTTACTGTACGCCGTGCCGGTCGGGAACAGGTTCAGGAGCGCTCCGCGCGCGGCGGCGCTGTGCTTGCCGAGCTCGGTGATCGACTCGGCGTACGCCCGCCAGAACTCGCCCGCGGCCTTGCCGAGCGCGGGGGACTCGATGATCTCGACGACGAAGCCACGGTCCTCCGCGGCGATGTCGAGCTTCGCGGCCTTCGCGAGCCGCCGCAGCTCCTTGGCCATGCCCGACCATGGCGGCATCCCACCGAGCGTGCGCTGCAGGCAGAGCTGCCGGAAGTGCGCGTACGCGACCTTGGGCTCGTGGTGCTCGCCGAGCTCCTTGGCGTACTGGGTCAGCGCCTTGGTGGTCACCGCGCCCGCGAGCGCGAACTCGAGGAAGCCATCCACGCGATGCTGCTCGTCGACCTCGAGCGCGTGCACCGCCTCGGCCTCGCGGGCCTTGCCGAACATCGCGGCCGCGAAGGTCTGCGCCCCGTGCTCGATGAACACGCGCCCGGCCTCCTCGAAGAACGAGGGCAGGAAGTGCGGCACGGTCTTGCCGAGCTTGTCGGCGATCGCATCGAGGCCGTCCTTCGCGTGCCCGGGCTTGCTCTTGGCCTTGCGCGCGTGCTTCTTGAACTCCTTCACCACGTCGAGCGCGTAGCGCGCGTTCTTGGGATCGTGGACGAGCGCCCAGCCGGGGAACCCGAGCGGCCGCTTGCGCTCCTTGGCCACGATGCCGCGATCCTCGCCGGCGCCGAAGCCGAGCGTCGCCATCTCGAGGTCATCGCCCGCGCTGACGTTCTCGGCGGTCAGCCGGATCACCGTGCGGCCCGGCAGCACCGCGTGCTGGTACGCGCGCGCGACCACGGCATCGACGACATCGTCCTTGCCGAGCTTCGCGTTCGCCGGCACCAGGCCGCCGGCCTTGAGCTGAGCTTGATCGGCCGTCACGACGCCTCCTCCTTCTTCTCGACGACGCGGGCCGCATAGATCGACGACGCCATCCGCATCCCTTCACTGAACGCCACCGGACCGACCTCGGCGAGCTTGAGCCCGCGCTCGCGCTGATCGACCCACGACAGCTGCCCCGTGAAGGTCTCGCTGTCCGGGCTATCGGCGCCGATCCAGTACCGCGCCTCCGCGACGCCGCCACCATCCCAGACCTTGCAGGTCGCGAACCCTCCGCGGACCTTGAACCCGAGCGTGCGCGCCTTGCCGATCGCGTGCATCAGCATCGCGAACTTGCCGTCCTCGAACTCGTCGATCGACGTCGCCGTGAGCCCGGCGGGCTTGGGATGAGTCTCGCGGTGCAGCTGCGAGATGCCCTGCGCGACGCCGAGCTGGGTGACCAGCTCGCGCCATCCGTCGAGCTCCGGGATCAGGATCGGATGCGGGATCGCGACGCGCTCGGTGTCGAGCCAGGCGGTCTCACCGTCGAGGTCGACGATGCCGACGCCCTGCTTGCGCACGGCGCCGCGGAACAACCCGGCCTTCGCGTGGTCGTGCCCACCGTCGGCCTTGACCGCGACGACCACCGCGTTCTCGAGCGGCTTGCGCCACGCCGGATCGTCCCACACCGCCTCGAGCACGCTGCGCGGCACCGCGAGCGAGCGCAGCATCCATTGATCGACGGTCGCCGCGCACTCGCGCTCGTGCTCGGCCAACCAGTCGCGCAGGGCCTCCAGCTGATCGGCGACCTCGCCGTCCTTGATCTCCTTCGGCACGCTGGTCAGCCGCTTGCCCGCCGGGTTCTTGGCGACCAGCTTCCCGCCGTCGAGCGAGAGCTGGTAGCCCTTGCCCGCGTCGGTCCAGCCGAGGCCTGCATCGTCGATCGCCGCGACCACAGGCGCGGCCTTCGCGACCGGCGCGGCCTTCGCGACCGGCGCGGCCTTCGCGACCGGCGCGGCTTGTTTCGCGGCAGGCTTGGGCGCCGGCTTCGCCGACTTCTTGGGCGCCGGCTTCGCCGACTTCTTGGGTGCCGGCTTCGCCGACTTCTTGGGCGCCGGCTTCGCCGACTTCTTGGGCGCCGGCTTCGCCGACTTCTTGGTGGTGCTGGCCATCGTCGGAACTCCCCGGCCGTCGATGTTCCGCGCGCCCGCGCGGCACGGCAAGCGCCCGGGTCTCGAACCGGCACTCCCGCGCGCGACGCGCTATCGTCTCTGGATGCGAGCTCGGATCGCCCTGGCCGTGGTGCTCGCGCTCGCGGCGTGCAAGTCGAAGAGCGAGGACGCTAGGAGCAGCGAGGTCAGCTCGGGGAGGCCGACGCAGATCGGCACCGCCGCAGGCTCGGGATCGGATGGCTCTCCCCCTGGCGCGATCACCGGCTCCGACCCAGCCCATGGTCACGCCACAGGCTCGGGCTCGGGCTCGCCTCGAACGGGAGACCCCACCGCCCCCGCCGTCAACACCGCGATCGCCCGCACCGATCAAGGCGCGCTGCAGCCGATCGGGCAAGCGCCACCCGTGGTCACCGCCGACAAACCCGCGATCACCACCGCGCCCGCATCGCCGACGCGGATCGAGGACACGCAGGCTCTCGGCGCGCAGCAAGCGCCCTCGGAGCGCGACGTCGCATACGGCGGCGAGCTCCAGCGCGCCGGCGGCATCACTCCACCGGCGGTAGCCCCGCGCGGTCGGATCGCCCTCGCGCGCACCCAGCTCCCCGACGTCACCTCACTCACCGCGGAGGCCGTGGCGGCCAAGATCAAGGCGGCGTACCTGCCGGGGCTCGAGCGCTGCTACCGGCAACGGCTCGCGAACGATCCGACGGCGCGCGGTCCGCTCGCGCTGTCGTTCGTGGTGACGGCGCTCGGGCGGGTGACAGGCGCGAACAGCACCGCGTTTCACGACAGCGTGGGCACCTGCGCGCAGACCGTCGCCGCGACGTGGCGGTTCCCGGCGCCCAAGGATCCGAACACCCGCGCGGCGATCGCCGCCCACGTCGTCCTCGGGTTCGTGCTGGTGCCCGAGTAGCGCGACGCGGAGGATTCCCAGGCCGGACGCCAGCTTGCGCTCCCGGTCGTGGTATCGTGCCGCGCGAGCGGGGATGTCGGACGACACGCTGCCTACCCATCGGATCGATCCACTCGAAGCTCGGGTGGTGTCGTTCCGTCAGCAACCCGAGGCCAAGGGCTTCGCGGAGCTGCGGCAGGTGCTCCGCGATGCGGGCCGCGGCGAGCTGCTCGCCGAGGTGTGCGCCACCTGGGCGCCGCACGAACGCGATCCGGTGCGCGCCGCCGATGCGTGGTCGGAGGCCGGCGAGGCGATGGTCGTGCTCGGCGAGACCGCCACCGCGATCGAGTACCTGAGGACCGCGCTCGATCTCGATCCCACCAACGATCGCGCGGCAGATCGCCTGCTCGAGATCGTCGAGCCCACCGATCCGGCCGCGGCCGTCGAGATCATCGAGCACGAGCTCGCCGAGCTGGCGCGGCGCGCGGGCGGCGGCGGTGCCAAGGCCAAGGCCGAGGTCACGGCGCGGCGCGCGCAGCACCACCGCAAGGCCGCCGAGCTGTGGAACGATCACCTGGGGCGCGTGGATCGCGCGCTGTGGCACTACCAGCAGGCGTGGAAGCTCGAGCCGCAGCGCACCGAATCCCTCGATGCGGCGCGCCAGCTGTACAGCTCGCTCGGCGACGAGGCGATGGTGGGCAAGTTGTTCGCGGCCGAGCTCGAGGTGCTCGGGAACGCACCCACGGCCGCGGGCCGCAAGGCGTACATCCGGCTCGAGCTCGGCAAGCTCGCGCTCCGCAACAAGGACCACGAGAGCGCCGCGAGCCACCTCGAAGAAGCGGCCAAGCTCGATCCGCAGTCGCTCGAGATCTCCGAGAAGCTCGCCGAGGTCTACGCGACCCCGGGGTTCCGCGAGGGCCAGACCGCGCACAAGGCCGGCGAGCTGTTCGTCGAGCTCGGTCGCAAGCGGATGCACACGCGCGACGATCAGACCGGGATCAACTACCTGCGTCGCGCGGTCGGCGTGGATCCGTACTCGAAGGGCTCGAGCGATGCGCTGCAGGAGGCGCTGACGGATACGTCGCAGTGGTCCGAGCTCGATCGGATCCTCCGCCACCGCAGCCAGGTGGTCCAGGATCCGGACGAGCGCGCCGGCGTGCTGCGGCGGCGCGCCGCGCTGTATCGCCACCAGCTGCCCGATCGCGCGGGCCTGATCGAGGTGCTCACCGAGCTCGTCGCATACGAGCAACCGGGCTCCAAGCCGGCGCGCGAGCTCCGCGAGCTGCTGCGTGACGATCAGGACTGGGAGGGCATGTCGCGCCTGATGGAGGCGGAGATCAACGCCCTCGCGCAGAACCCCGAGACCTCCACCGACACGATCATCGCCGAGATCCTCGAGCTCGCGACCGTGGCGCGCGAGCACATGGGCGATCGCGATCGCGCCGCCGAGCTCCTGCACCAGGCGCTCGGCGTCGATCCGATGCACGAGGAGGCGCTCGCGCGGTACGTCGATCACTTCCGCGAGCGCAGGGACTGGCGGGGCCTGATCGATCTGTACGAGTTCGCGCTCGACAACGCCCGCGAGGCCAACGCCGAGCCCGACGACCTGATCCACCGGCTCGAGGAGATCGCCCAGCTCGCCGAGCTGCGGCTCGGCGATATCGACCGCGCGGTCGAGACCTGGCAGCGGATCGCCGAGATCGAGCCGGCGAGCGCGAAGGTCACCGAAGCGCTGCGCCGCCTGACCGCACGCTCGAAGATGTGGCAGCAGCTGGTGGCGAGCCTCGAGATGGAGCTCGCGAACGCCAACGATCCGATCCAGCGGATCTCGATCCTGAAGAAGATGGCGCAGACGTATCGCGAGCGGCAGATCGATCCGCGCCGCGCCATCGAGCTCTACGAGCAGATCCTTCAGGAGAACCCGGGCGACGACGCCACCCAGAAGGCGCTCGCCGAGATGTACGAGCGCGAGGGCGACGATGCGGGCCTCGCGCAGACGCTGCGCCGGATCCTCGATCTCGACGAGCAGCGCGTGCTCGAGACGATGCGACGCGCCGGCAAGGCCGAGGGTGCGCCGAAGGAGTGGCCGGTCGCCAAGCGCGCCGAGCGCCTGACCATGCTGCGCCGGCTCGCGCTGATCTACGAGACCCGCCTCGCCGATGTCGACGGGGTGGTCTATGCGTCGAGCGCGGTGCTCGAGCTGCTCACCGGCGATCGCGACGCGCTCGATCGGATGGAGCGCGTGCTCGAGAAGGCCAACGATCCGCGGCTCGAGAAGACGCTGGAGTACCACGCGGCCGCCTCCACCTCCCCCGCGGAGCGAGCCAAGCTGCTCAAGCGCCTCGCGAAGCTCGCCACCGAGCGGCAGGACGATGTCACCGCGCTCGATCGCTGGGAGCAGACGCTCAAGACCTCGCCGTCGGATCCCGATGCGCTCGCGGCGCTTGCGGAGCTCTACGAGCGAGTCGGTCGCTGGCCGGAGCTCGCGCAGATCCTCGAGCGCCTCGATGGGGGCCGTCCCCTGCCCGCCCCGGGCACCCCCGATGCGGCGGTGCGCGCGATGGATCTCGAGCGCTACGCCACGATCGTGGACACCCAGCTCCAGGACGCGCCTCGCTCGATCAAGGCGTGGCATCGGGTGCTCGAGCTGACGCCGAAGAACCGGACGGCCCTCGCCGCACTCGCCCGGCTCTACCGGGGTGCGTCGAAGTGGCGCGAGCTCGCCGACGTGCTCGGCGCGCAGATCACCTCGTTCTCGCAGCTGGTCGCGCCCGACGATCGCGAGCATGCCTGCCAGGTCGCGATGGAGCGCGCGGAGCTCCTCGAGGAGACCCTCGGGGCGCCGGCCGAGGCGATCAAGGTCCTCGATCTGTTGATCCGCGATCTCAACCCGAACCACCTCGAGGCGCACACCGCGCTGCGCCGGCTGCACGAGGCGCGCGGCGACTTCGACGCCGCGGTCCGGGTCGCCGAGCGCGAGATGTACCTGTCCCCGGAGCCGATCCGGAAGATCGCCCGCGGTCTCGAGATCGGCATGATCTGCCGCGATCGCCTCAACAACCCCACGCGCGCGCTGCAGGCATTCAAGCGCGTCCTCGAGCTCGATGCCGATCAGGACGAGGCGCTCGCCGCATCGGCGGACCTGCTCGCTCGGCTCGGCAAGTGGAAAGACTACGTCGTGATGCTCGAGCGGATGCTCGCGCTGCTGCCCGGTCGCGACACGCCGGAGGCGGCCGCCTACGCCGAGGATCGCCGCGCGCTGGTCCAGCGGATCGCGGCCGCCACCGCCGACAAGCTCGCCGATCCGAAGGCCGCCTTCCGCTGGTGGCGCCGGGCACATGACGAGGCGCCCGACGAGCAGACGCTCGCCGACGTCCGCCGCGCCGGCGAAGCGTACGGGCTCTGGCGCGAGCTCGGCGAGGTGCTCACCGACGAGCGCAAGCGCCTGATCGCCGTCGGCACCTCGGGTGTGCCCGCGGAGCCCGAGCGGTTCGTCTCGCTCTCGCGCGAGCTCGCGGGCCTGCTCGAGCGCCGTCTCGGCGACAAGCCGCGTGCGATGACCGTTTACGCCGAGGCGCTCGCCGTGGCGCCGCGTGATGGCAGCCTGCTCGCGGAGCTCGAGCGCCTGGCCGCCGAGCTCGATCAGCGCCAGGCCTGGAAGGCGCTGCTCGACGTGTTCGACGTGGCGCTCGCCGCCGCTCCGCCGCCCGACCGGGTCGAGCTGTACCTCCGCCGCGCCCGGATCCTCGACGAGCGCGTCAACGATCCGAAGGCCGCCGTCGCCGACGTCCTCGCCGCGTTCTCGTGGGCGCCGGAGCGCGATGACACGCGCACCACGCTCGTCGCGCTCGCCGCCAAGGCCCGTGCGTGGAACGACGTGGTCGCCGTCGACTCCGCCCTCGTCGAGCGCGCGCCCACGGCCGCGCGACGCGTCGAGCTGCTCCGCCGCAAGGCCCAGGTGATCGAGGAGCAGCTGAAGGACGCCCCTCGCGCCTTCCGCACCCACCTGATCGCGTTGCTGCTGCAACCCGACGATGCCGACACGACCTCGCACCTGTGGCGTCTCGCCCGTGTGATCGGCAAGTACCGCGAGACCGATCGGACGCCACACGCCGAGCCGCCGTCGGCCACGATCCAGGCCGAGCCCGCGATCGCCGAGGCGGTCGCCGTGTCCGGGCGCGCCCTCGCCGGCCGCGCCCTGATCCCACGACGCCTGAGCACCGAGCCGCTCGCGGACGCCGACCTCGGCGTCGGCGACATCACCGAGCAGAACCTGTCCGTCGGCGATTCGACACAGCCCCTCGATCTCACCGAGATCGAGATGGCCGCGGGCGCGCAGAAGAAGGTCCCCACCGGCGAGTTCGGCGGCGAGAACGCCACGATGACGCTGTCGCAGCACGAGCTGCGCAACATGATCGTTCCGCCGCGCTTGCCGCCCGGCGCCAAGGGTCCGCCGAAGCCGCCGCCGCGCCCGCCTTCGATCAAGCCGCCCCTGCCTGGGATGGGCCCGGGCCGCGCGCGCACGCCGACCTCGGGCCCGCCGCCGGCGCCGCGCAAGGCGCAGGCCTCGGTTCGCCGCGCTCCACTACCGACGTTGCCGAACCGCTCGTTCGAGTCGCCGTGGGAGGAGCTCGCGGTCGCGTACGAGAGCCTGCCGGTGACCGACAACGCCTCGCGCCTGCGCTGGCTGTATCGCGCCGCCGAGGTCTGGGAGACCGGCGGCAAGGACATCGTCCGCGCGTTCGATGCCCTCGCGCGCGCGTTCGCGCAGGCCAGGCGCTCTCCCGATGGCGACGCCGAGGTCCGCGCGCGCTTGCACCGGATCGCGCAGGAGCACCGTGCGTGGGATCGCCTCGCGGATCTCTACGAGGGCATGGCCGAAGAGGCCGAGACCGCCGCCGCCGCGACCGATCTCCTCATGGAGGTCGCCACGATCCGCGCCGAGCAGAAGAAGCCGCGCGAGGCCGAGGCGCAGCTGCGCCGGATCCTCGGCATGCTCCCCAACGAGCCCGTCGCCCGCGCGCGGATCGAGGAGCTGTACCGGGGCGAGGGCCGCTGGGTCGAGCTCGCGGCCTCGCTCGAGGAGCGCACGGATCCGCGGCTCGGCACCGCCGCGCCCGAGGCCGAGCGGCCGCAGCTCCTGCGCGAGCTCGCCACGATGTACACCGAGAAGCTGCAGCGCCCGCACGACGCGATCGATGCGTTCGAGCGCCTGCGCCAGACAAACCCCGCAGACACCGCGATCTTGTTCCAGCTCGCGAACCTCTACGGCTCGGTCGGGCGGTGGTCCAAGGTCATCGAGACCCTCGCGCGCGTCGGCGAGGTCTCCGAGGGCTCGACCGAGGCCCGCGAGGCCCTGCACTCGATCGCCCGGATCTACGTGAAGGAGCTCGAGCTCCCCGAGCGCGCGCTCGACGCGTACAACCAGCTCGTCGCCACCTGGCCCGATGACGCCGATGCGTGGGCCGAGCTCGACACGCTGTACCAGACCAACGCGCGCTGGACCGAGCTCTCCGATGTGCTCCGCCGCCGCGCCGCTCTCGAGCGAGACCCGGCCGCACGCGCCGCGCTGCTGTCGCGCCGTGCCCAGGTGCTGACCGAGTGGCTCGATGCGCCCGAGGAGGCCGCCGCCGCCCTGCGCCACGCGCGCACGATCGCGCCCGAGGATGCCGGGCTCGCCGACCAGCTGGTGGCCGCGCTGGTCAAGGCCGATCGGCACCGCGAGGCCGCGGCGATCCTCGAGGATCGGATCGACACGCTGTCCGCGCCGAGCGCCGGCGCCAACGTCCCGCGCGGCGAGCTGGCGGCGCTCCACATCCGCCTGGCCCAGCTTCGCCTCGAGCGGCTCGACGACAAGGCCGGCGCCAAGGAGGCGCTCGACGCCGCGCTCGCGCTCGTCCCCGAGCACCCGACCGCGCTCGCCGTGCTCGCGAACGTCGCGTCACCCGATGACGATCCGCGCGCGTTCGCGGATGCCAAGCTCCGTGAGGCGGAGCGCGCCACGGATGACGATCTCAAGATCGCAGCGCTGATGGCCGCGGGCGACGTCCTCCAGTCCCGCGTGGGCGACACGGCCGCGGCCCGCACCACCTACGAGCGCGTGCTCGCGCTGCGCCCGTATCACAGCGACGCCACCTGGGCGCTCGCGGGCCTCGTCGAGAAGGGTGGCGATCCGGAGACCGCTGCACGCGTTCTCGAGAAGCGGCTCGAGGACGAATCGCTGACCCCGCCCGAGAAGGCCAGGATCATGACGCAGCTGGCGGGCCTGTCGCGCGCGGCAGGTGTCGAGCCCGCGGCAGAGCGCCACCTGCTCGAGGCGCTCGGCTGCATGCCGGACCACCTCCCGGCGGTGGTCGCCCTCGCCGACTTCTACGCCGACGCCGAGCGCTGGACCGATCTCGAAGCGTTCCTCCGTCAGATCCTCGAGAGCAGCACGCTCGCGGCCGCCCCCGCGGCGCTGATCGCCGACCTCCATCGCCGGATGGCGAACGCGCACGAGAAGCTCGGGCGGGACGAGGACGCATACCAGACGCTGGTCGCCGCCGATCGCCTGCATCGCGGCCACCTGCTGATCAAGCTCGCGCTCGGCGAGAACCGGTACAAGGCGAGGCGCTGGCGCGAGGCCGCGCTCCACCTCTCGCCGCTCGCGGCCCACGAGGATGCCGCGCGCTATCCCACCGAGGTGGCGCAGGGCCTCTATCACGCCGCGCTCGCGGAGATCCGGAGCCTGCGCCCCGAGAAGGCCCAGCCGCTCTATGTCCGCGCACTCGAGCTCAAGCCGAACTACGCACCCGCGCTCCAGGCGCTCGCGGAGATCGCGATGGAGCAAGGCGATCACCGCAAGGCCGCCGATCTCCTCACGCGCCAGGCCACCGCCACCGAGGAGCCGGTCGAGCGGATGCGCCTGTTCGAGGCGCTCGGCGACATGGCGCTGCTCATGCTCCAGGATGAAGAGCGCGCGCGCACCTGCTTCTCGGCCGCCGTCGCCGCGGCGCAGCCGATCGAGGCGAAGCACATGCCACTCCTCGAGAAGCTCCTCGAGCGCCAGGATCTCGCGAACGATCACGGCGGGGCCGCGCGCACCGCCGAGCTGATGGCGGCGTTCGGCGCCACCCCCGCGGATCGCGCGAGCCGCTACCTCCGCGCTGCGCGTGACTACCTCGCCGAGGGCGATCGCGTGCGCGCCCGTGGCGCCGCCGACCGCGCCGTCGAGGCCGATCCGTACGATGTCGATGCCGTGGATCTGGCGTCGGGGATGGCGATCGATCAGAGCGATGTCGAGGCCGCCGCGGCGATGCTGACGCGCCTCCTGACCGCGAAGGACGATCGGATGGCGACCCCGGAGACCCAGGCGCGCCGCGCCTTGCTCTCGTTCCGCCTCGGTCATGCGCGCCACCAGCGCGGCGATGCACGGCAGGCGCTGTCGGCGTACGACCGCGCGGTCCAGCTCGCGCCCGAGTCCGAGGGCGCGACCTCCGCGCGGCGTGGGCTCGTGGAGCTCGCGCGCAGCGGTGATGAACCTGCGCGCAAGGAGGCCGTCGCCGGCCACCTCGCAGCGATCACGGGCGCCACCGGCGCGTTGCCCGATCTCGTCGCGTGGGCGGAGGAGCTGCGCCGCCTCGATCGCGCGGATGCCGGTCGCGCCACGCTGGATCTCGCGATCGCCGCGGGCCACACGCCCGAGGTCCACCAGAGCGCCTTCCTCTCGATCCACAAGCCGTACGCGATGCGCGACGACGAATCGTACAAGGCGAACCTCGACGCCGCCGAGCGGGCGCTGCTCGTCGATCCGGACGAGGCCCTGCTCGGGCCGGTGGCCACGGCGCTCGCCGAGGCCGCGGCGCTGCTGTGGCCCGATCTCGAGGAGGCGCTCGCGCGTCAGGGCTGTGCGGGCGCGAAGCGGATCCCGGCGACGTTGCACACGCCCGCCACCGCGATGTTCTCGCGCCTGACCACCGCGCTCGGCACCGGCGCCGTGATGCTGTACCAGCGCGATGACGGCCCCGACGTCACCGTGGTCAGCGCCGCCACCCCGGTGATCGTCCTCGGGCCGCGCCTGACCGCGGAGTCGGGAGTCCCCGCCGAGGTCGTGCGCGCCGAGCTCGCGCGCGCCGTCGAGCTCACGCGGCCCGAGCACGTCGTGTTCGCCGGCATGCCCCTCGCCGATGCCACGCGCCTCCTCGCCTCCGTGGCGCGGCTGTTCGGCCCGCCTGCCTTGCGCGAGGCCGCGAATGCCCTGGTCGTCGATCAGGACGTGCAGCGCGGCCACGACGAGATGGTCAAGGCGGCGCTGTCGGTCAAGCTCCGGACCCGGCTCGAGCAGACGCTCGCCACCACGTCGTTGTTCGTGCTCGATGTCCGTCACCACCTGGCGGCGTCGGAGCGCACGGCCGATCGCGCCGCGCTGCTCGTGGGCGGGGATCCGAAGACGATCGTCGCGCTCGCGACCGCGCGCGGCGCCACCACGCAGCACCTGATCTCCGCGCTCGGTACGCCGGGCTGGCTCGCTCTGCGCACGAAGCTCGGCGTCGGCGTGCGGTGAGCCTCGAGTACCTCGAGAGGCTCGGCCTCGAGACCCGCGGCGAGCGCTGGCTCGCGCGTGACGGCGACGAGCTCCGCAACGTCGTCCTCCACCACGAGGACGATGATCCCGAATGGCTCGACGAGCTGGTCGCCCAGACGCAGCGCTGGGTCGGCTGGTCGCACGACCGTGTGATCCCGATCCACGCGCTCGATGCCGCCCGTCCGGTGCGGATCACCACCGGGGACGAGCGCGGACCTCACCTGGTGCGTGCCGCGCAGGCGCTCGCGGATGTGCCGGCCGACCGCGAGACCTGGGTAGTCTCCGAGATCATCGAGATCGCGCGCGCGCTCACGGCGATGGCTGCCCACGCCCCGGGCTTCGTGCATCGCCGCGCGAACGACGAGAGCTTGATCATCGGGCCCGATGGTCGCGCCCGACTGGTGGCGCCGATCGCATTCGTGAACACCAGTCGGCTCCGCAACTACGTCGGGCGTGGACACGTGGTCACCGGCCTGCGCTGGCTCGCCCCCGAGCAGGTGCTCGGGCACGAGGTCTCGCCGGCGACCGACGTCTATCAGCTCGCGGTGACGCTCCATGCCGCGCTGACCGGGCGCCACCCCGTGACCGCCGACTCCGACTTCGCGCTGCTCACCGCGATCCGCGAGGGCCGCCTCGCGCCGCCCCCCGTGACCACCGATCCTCGCCTCGCGGCCGCGCTCGTGCGTGGCGTCGCGCGTACGCCGGCCGACCGGTTCCCCGATCCCGCCGCGTTCGCCCACGCCCTCGCTGCCTGCACGCTGCCTGGCGACCTCCGGTCGGCCACTGCCCGGATCGTCGCGGGACGCCCGCGGCCCCAGCTCGCTCCCCGCGAGTCGATCGGCGTCGTCGGCAATCGCTGCGCCCGCCGCTGGGAGGACCTCGCGCCGACCGCCGACGCGAGCACACGGCACTGCGATCAGTGCCAGCTCGAGGTCGTTCGCGTCACCTCGATCGCTGCGGTGATCCCGCTGCTCGGCCGTCGCTGCGTCGCGTTCTCCGACGGCGATTGAGCCAGCGCGCCGCGGCCCTATGGTAAGGTGCCGGTCCGATGTACCTCGGGATCGTCAAGGGCACCGTCGTCGCCGAGCGCAAGGCCGAAGGCCTCGCGGGGACCAAGCTGCTCCTGGTCCAGCCGGTGGACGAGCACGGCACCGCGGTGGGCGACGTCCAGGCGGCGGTCGATCGCGTGCAGGCCGGGGTCGGAGATCTGGTCTACCTCGTCGGCTCGCGCGAGGCCGCCCTCGCCTGCGATCCGTGGTTCGTCCCGGTCGATGCGGCCATCGTCGGCATCGTCGACGGCGTCGATGTCCCGGCTCCCGTGAAGGCCCGCCCGTGAAGGCCTGCCGCGTCGTCGGCCCGATGTGGGCCACCGTCAAGCACCCGGCCTTCGCCGGGCACCCCCTGTTCGTGGTGCAGCCTCTCGACGAGCGCGGCGCGGACGCAGGTCCGAGCTTCGTCGCGATCGATCACGTCCAGGCCGGGGTTGGCGACAAGGTGCTGGTGCTCACCGAGGGCAACGGCGTCCGCCAGATCCTGCAGCAAGGTGATCAGACCCCGATCCGCTCGATCATCGTCGGCATCGTCGACGCGGTCGATACGGGCGACACAGGCGCCACAGGCGACACTGGATCCCGGCGATGAAGGCTGGCCATCCGCTGCGTCACGAGGTGGCCGAGGTCTCGCGACACCTGCACACCCGCGGCTGGGTCGCGAACCACGACGGCAACGTCACCGCGCGAGATGGCCAGAAGTTCCTCGCCACGCCGACGGCGACCTCGAAGCGGCTGATCGCCGAGCGCGATCTGATCGAGGTCGATGCGAAGGGTCAGGTCGTCGGCGCCGGTCGGGTGTTCGGCGAGATCGGCCTGCACCTGACGGTGTTCGAGCGCCGGCCCGATGTGGGCTGCGTGATCCACGCGCACCCGCCGAACGCCACGGCGATCGCGTCGTCGCGCAATAACCCGATCGAGCGCCCGTTCATCGCCGAGGCGCTGGTGTCCCTCGGCCCGCGGATCCCGAAGCTGCCATACGCGCAGCCCGGCGAGGCCGCCAAGCAGGCCCTCGCCCCGTGGTGCGAGCTCGTCGATGCCGTGCTGCTCGGCAATCACGGCGTGCTCGCCTGGGGCGCGGATCCCGAGCAGGCACTGCTGCGGCTCGAGCTGGTCGAGCACCTCGCGAAGATCGCGGTCACCGCCGCCGCGCTCGGCGGGATCGAGCCGCTCCCCGAGGCCGCGATCGCGCCGCTGCTCGCCGCGCGCGCGAAGGCCAACATCGGCCGCGCCGCCGATCGCGCGGTCGAGACCGGCCCGCAGCTCCTGGGCACGGCCGTTGGCAAGCCCGTGGTCGCCTGCGCCCCGGCACCGCACGCCAACGTCGCCACCATGTCCCCCGATGGTCAGGCGCACCGTCAGTCGCACGGTCAGGCGCACGGTCAGTCGCACGATCTCGCCACCGTGGTGCGCGAGGAGATCGTCCGCGCCCTGCGCAAGTGACCTCCACAAGGTCGGGGACGTCGTCGGGAACGTCGCCGGTAACCTTCGGTGCGGCCCTGCGTAGGCCCACCATGCGCGGACACCGATCTCTGAGCCTCGTTTGCCTCGTCGGTCTGCTCGCCGTCCCGGTGCTCTCCCTCGGCTGCTCGGCAGCGGAGGGCACGCCGCGTGGACCGGATTCTCCCGGTGGCCCGCTCGTGCTCGAGCTGTTCACCTCGCAGGGCTGCAGCTCCTGCCCGCCCGCGGACCGGATCCTCACCAAGCTCGCGGCCACCGGATCGTCGCTCGCCCCGCTGTCGTTCCATGTCGATTACTGGGACGAGCTCGGCTGGCCGGACCCGTTCGCGTCCCCGGCGTGGACCGAGCGACAGCGCAGGTACGCGCACGCACTCGGCGATGATCGGATCTACACGCCCGAGCTCGTGGTCGGCGGCCACGTGGGGATGGTCGGCTCCAACCTGGTGTCGATCCAGGCCGCGATCGCGAAGGCCCCTCGCCCTGCACTGCTCGCGACCACGGCGACCTGGACCGCAGCGTCGCTCGAGATCGCGGTCACCGCACCTGCCGACGCCGAGGTGCTGGTGGCGTTGTGGGAGGACGGCACCAAGACCAGGGTGCCGCGCGGCGAGAACGCCGGCGAGACGCTCGGGAGCGACCGCGTGGTCCGTCGCCTCGTGCGGGTCGCCGCCGCGGGTGCGCGCGGCACGATGACGATCAAGCTCGAGCCGAGCTGGCGGATCGGCGGCGCCGTCGCGTTCGCACAGCGCGCCGACCAGGTGATCACCGCCTCCGCGCTACTCCCGCGCTGATGCCCCAGGGTGTCGCAGGGTCGCCGATACCGGGCCCGGTCGGCATCTGATACAACCGCCGGCATGCGCGCCGTCGTTGCCTCCGCCCTCTCGCTGTCGCTCCTCGCTGGGGCGTGCTTTCCGAACAACGCGCAGCACCGGATGTACGCGAAGCTCGCCGAGGGCGGCGCGCTCGCCGGCGGCATCGCGCTGCTCTACGCGGTCAACAGCGGCGCCGATTGCGACATGTCGAGCGCTCCGGGCGGCCAGCCCGATGACAGCTGCAAGACCAAGGCGACCGTCCTCGGTGACCTCGGGCTCGGCCTCATCCTGCTCGGCCTCGTTGGCTTCATCGCCACGGTCTCGACCTCCGAGGAAGACAAGCCACCCCCGCCGGTGATCGTCCCCAAGACCGACGCGCCCAAGACCGGCACGCCGACGCCGACGCCCACGCCGACGCCGACCCCGCCCCCGACGCCCACGCCGCCCCCCGCGGATCCCACGCCGGCGCCGTCCCCTGCGGGCGCCGGCTCCGCGACGCCCTGATCACGGCGGACCGCGTCGCTACGCTACTTCACGACGCGAACCGCGATCGGCTGCGAGAGCCCGGTCGCCGCACCGACCAGGGTGTCGACGCTCGCCACCGTCAGGTTCGGCGCCGTGCCCGCGGTGTGGATCACGTGCAGCGCGTTCGCGGCGTAGTCCACGAGGTAGATCACTGGCGGCGACTCGCTCAGGTCGATCGAGATCCCCGCCGGGTAGCCGACGTTGAGCGGCCCGCCGTTCATGATCGCGGATGCCGCCGTCGCGTTGCCGGTGGAGCTCGCCGCGAACTGGAGGATCACGCCGCCCGGCGTCGTCGCGAACAAGGTGCCCGCGGCGTAGGCCAGAGACTGGAGGTTGCCGATCCCGCCGGGCTGGAACGTCCGCTTCGGAGCGACGTCTCCCACGTCCGTGATCGCGAACGTCTCGATCGCACCGCCGAACGAGTTCCCCACGTAGAGCTCCGAGCTCTCACTGTCATATGCGAGCGAGCTCGGGACGGTGAGGCCCGTGTTGGCGTTGGACGGTCCACCGAGAACCGCGTCGCTGGTGCTCGCCCCCTTGGCAAAGTGGAACACGCCCGGCTGGCCCCCCGCGCCCTGACCACACGTCGGGCAGCACGAGACGAGCACGTCGCCGCCGGGCAGGACCACCACGTCCTGCGCGGCGCCGAGCCCCGGTGCGGTCAGCGTGCGGAGCGGTGCAACGTTGCCATCGGCCATGTCGGAGAACACCAGGACGTTGCCGCCCGACCGGTTCCCCACGTAGAGGTCGCCCGTGAGGTCGTCGATCTCGATGCCGATCGGCAACGACAGGCCGGTCGCAGCCCCGACGATCGTCCGCATCGGCGCCGTGTTGCCGGTCGCCCCCAGCGGGAACACGCTGATCTGGTTCCCCGCCGCGCTGGTCAGGTAGATGCCCTTGGCCGCCTCGGGCACCGGCGGTCCGTCCGGGAGATGGTGGACCGCGTCGTCGCTGCCGCACGCGGCCAGCGGGACCATCAGGGACAGGAGCAGGGTCGGGAGGCGCATCGGCGCCATCGTACTCGGGTGGCGTGCTGGGGTGGCCGACTACCGACCCGAGGCGGGCTCAGATCGCGCCGGACTTGCGAGCGACCTGGCGACCCTTGCGCTCGCACATCTTCTCGCCGTCGAACACCGGGACGTGGCGGGCCCACGAGTGGCTCCCGGCGCTCCCGGAGATGCCCAGGTAGTACCCCTTGCGGCCCACGAACAGGTCGAGCTGGTTGCCGTCGATCCCGCCGCCGGTGTCATCGGCGACCACGCAGCCGTCGTGCACGAACCCGCCCCAGGGCGCCCGCCCGGGCATGGTCCGGCCTTCGAGCAGCGGGACATAGAGCAGGGTCCCGAGCTTCACGACCTTGGGATCGACCGCCACGGTCCGGAACGGCTGGAGCGGCTTGCCGGTCCCCGCGGTTCCCCACTGAGACTCGGTCACCTTGAAGCACGGCGAGTGCTCGCAGCGGCAGTGGCCCCAGATGTTCAGGACCCGACCGTCCTTCAGCTTGCCGGTGCCCTGGAGCTCGAGCTGGCTGGCGAACTCCTTGGTGACCTCGCTGATCGCCTCGCAGGATCCGCTGGCGGACGAGTACAGGGTGACCAGGTCCGGCGGCGTGGTTGCCGTGAGCTCGACCTCGGTAGAACCGTTGTCCGGACCACTGTTCGAGCCGGCGTTGGCGCCGGTCGCGGAGATGTTGTCGTTGGCCACGCGGGCGAGCTTGGCTGCCTTCGCGGCCTTGGCGGCGGACTTCGCCGCCACCTCCTCTTCGCCGATCACATAGTAGAAGGTGATGTTGAACTCGCCGAGCGGCTGCGGGCCGGCATCGCTCGGAGCTTCCGCCGGCGACGCCATCTCGCGCGGCATCGGTGGCGGCGGCAGTGGCGCATCGACCTGCCCCGACTGGCAGCTCGCCACGCCGAGCCCCAAACCGACAGCCATTGGAGCTACGCGAGCGATTCCATTGACGATTCTCGCGATCAGATCGGCGAGGTAGCTGACCCCGTCTCTGATCGCACCGCCGATGGTGGAGAGAATCGTGGGTCCGCGGTCGATCGAGCTGGTCATAGCCGCCCGGCCGACAGCTGGTGGTCGGGCCCGACAAGTCTAGCCCTGATCCTCTGGCCGCCAGGGCGCTCGACGGGCAAAAACCGTCGGGAAGCCCAATCCGGAGAATCCAGTTCAGTGCCAGCTCACCGCATGCCCGAAGGCGCGATCAGAACCGTGCTTGCAGCGTCGCGTTCACGCCGAGCTGGTTGAACTCGCCGAACTCGTACTTGAACGGGCAGGTGTCGGGATCGCCGCAGGTGCGGGTGAACCGGGTCTGGTTGCCGTCGTAGCTGAAGAAGACTTCTAGCACCGCGGAGAAGATCTTCGCGAAGTCGACCTTCACCGTCCCCTTCACGGCGACCTGCGGGACGGCGGCCTTCCCCTCCGGCAAGATCGTGATGAGGGTGTCGATGTTGTTGTTGCGGATGACCGCGGTGGACGAGCCCATCGCGTCGGTCCCACCACCCGGGATGCCCTTGGGCGACTTCAGGGTCGCCGGCTTGTCGACGCCGGCGATCACGCCGAGGGTCAGCCAGTCGCCCCAGTTCTTGTCGATGCCGGCGGCGGCGAACAGGTTCGGGCTGACCTTGTAGGCCGAGGGGAAGTCCGCGTACGGCGGCAGGCTCGGCTGGCTGTGCAGGATGAACGCGAGATCGCGGTAGCTGAGGTCCATCCGCAGCCGGATCCGGTCGAGCTTGACGCGGACGTTGAGGTCGCCGGCCTTGCCGATCTGGAACTTGGTCGCGCCGACCTTGTCGGAGTCCTTGAGCGTCTGCCCCAGGACCGAGAACTCGGCCTGCGCGAGCCACGCCAGCCCGCCCGGATACTTCTCGGGCGAGAACAGCTGGCTGACCTGCTCGCCGTTGAACTTGTAGAGCTTGTAGTCGACCGAGGACTTGAGGGGCATGCCCTTGTGGAGCGAGACCTGGCCGGAGCCGCCGACCAACATCACCTTCTCGTTCTGAACGTCCTGCAGCTCGTTGTAGCCGCGATCGAACACGCCGCCGTTGACCTCGACCCGCACCATGTCGTTCGGATCGAAGCCGGCGCCGGCGAGCCCCGCCAGGGCGGTCTTCTGCTCGCCGTCCTTCGGATCGACGATCACGCCGCTCTTGGCGCCGAGAAAGGCATAGCCCTTCTCGAAGTCGTACTGGAGCTTCATGCCCGGCGTCGAAGACCGCGCGCGCTTGTACTCGGGGTTGCCGCCGTACGACAGCCGGTAGCTGTATCCCAGGCGGAACCTGTCGGCCGACACCGGGAAGGCCGTGAGGCTGATGCGCGTGGGATCCTTGTGCGTGGGATCCTTCCAGTTCGACAGCACGATGTACGTGCCGGCGTCGGACAGCGGGATCGAGTTCTCGGTCAGCTCGTTGAACCGGACCACGACGGCCGCCTCGGCCTGCAGGTGCCCGCGCGAGTAGCTGCGGTACATCGTGCCGTGGGTCAGGGTCTCGAACCCGGAGTACTTCGAGTCGTAGTTGTCGAAGAACAGGACGCCGAGCGAGTTCGGCGTGCCGAACCGCCAGCCCGGGACGCTCGGGATGGTCTCGCCCGGCTTCACGAGCATGTTCTCGTTGGTCAGCGTAAACGCGAGCCGGGTGTCCATGAACCCGGATTGGCCGGTGAGGTCGCCGCTGACCTTCTCGGGGGCCGCGGTCTCCTTCTCGACCTGCTCCTTGGCGGCCTTGTCGGCCGCGTCCTTGGCCGCACGCTCGGTGAGGATGCGCGTGACCTCCTTGTCGACGATCTCCTTGATCTTCGCGTCGTCGTCCTGCGCGACGGCGGAGCCGGAGCCAGCACCGGGCTCGCCTGGCTGCGCCAGCGCGATGGCCGGCCACAGGGCAAGGCCGCCAAGGGTAGAGACGATCGCGATCCTACGAATAGTCGACATGAGCTCTCTCATTGCAAGGTCAGGTCAGCCGCCGAGCGCGGGTAGATGATCCACACGTTGAACGTCCCGATGTTCACGGGCCGGAGGACACCGATCACCTTGGGCAGCGTGCGCCCGGGCGGTGTGAACGGATCGAAGTCCGAGACGGTACCGGCGGTGATCACGTTGATGATCTTCTTGTTGCCCATGCAGTTACCGCCCACGCCGAACGGGTCGAGCTTCCACTGCTTGTACGTCGTGTAGTCGGCATCCGCGTCGCAGACCTTGCCGCCGTTGATCTGGATCGGCGCCGCCTCGTTGCGCTCGAAGTTGATCACGCCACCGCCGGTGGCGGTCAGCGCATCGAACCAGGTCTCCGGGGTCAGCGTGGTCTCGGTGTCGGCGATCGCGGGCACCGGCTCGCGCGCCTTGTTGACGTTGACCCCACCGTCGCCGAACGTCTGCGGGAAGCCGATCTCGGTCAGCCCGTTGAACTCGTCGACGCCGCCGGCGAAGCCGTCGATCAGCTGCCCTTCGAGGATCGGCGCGCCATTGGCGCCGCGCGGCGCGGAGAACGAGAAGATCATCGCGTGGTCGTACGCCTGCGCGGTGCACGGCGGCGCGCCCGTGGCATCGGCGCACTGGACATCGGACACGGTGTAGCCCTGGGAGAACACGCTGGTCACCACGAACCGCCCGCGGGCGCCGTAGCGCGAGGTCCCGACGCTGACCTGCTTGGACTCGAGCGGGATCGCGGACAGCGCATCGAGCGCGGTCTCACTCTTGGGCGTCTGCAGATCGCTGATGAACGGGTCGCGGTACCACAGGATCGGCGAGGTGCCGGTGGCGTAGGTCGGGTCGGCATCCTTGCCGTCGTCGATCCACAGCGTGGTCGGCCCGAACGCGATCGGCACCGTCACCGTCTGTCCCATCGCCTTGCCGCCGGTGATCCGGAACGTGCCGAGCGGCGCCTCGGTGAGCTTGGGCGTCAAGGTGCCGAGGAACTGGGCGTAGACCTGGACCTCGCGATCGAACGTGGTGTCGACGGCGCCATCGGCATCGAGCGCGGTCAGGTTGACCGTGATCGTCCGCTGCGTGTCGGGCAGCCGCTGGGTCGACGAGCCACCCGAGGCCGGTGTCACCAGCTCGACCTTGATCGACTGCGTGCCCTCGATCGGTGCCTTCATCTCGGTGCAGGCTGCGAGCGAGACGAGGGCGAGCGCGCCAAGCGCGCCGACCGTGGATCTGGACACCAAGGCTGTGGAGGTAGGCTTCATTCGAACACCGGTCGGATCCGTCCGTCGTGCTTCTCGTTGAGCTCGGTCAGGCACGAGATGTTGCCGTACCGCTCGGTGACCTTGCGCTGGGGGACGGTGGTGTCGGTCTCGTCGACCTGATCGACGCACTTGTTCTGCCGGTTCAGGAACACGCGCAGCGCATCCCGCAGCGAGATGCCGGTGTCCTGCTTGGAGCTGTTCCGCTTGAGCACCTCGAAGCCCGAGCCGCCGGCGGCGATGTAGTCGTTGACCGCCACACGGTAGAGGCTCGAAGGATCGAGCCGCGCGCACTTCGCCGGATCCACGGGCCCATCGGGGTTGCCGCCCATCCGGCAGTTGTCCCCGACATAGATGTTCTTCGCGCACGCCGTGACCGGCTCGCCCTGGAACGTGCCGCAGTCGCCGCTGCACACCATGTCGAACGTGATGCCCGAGACCTGCGCCTGCGTGCGGCAGCCACGGCTCGAGCTCTTGCGCGCCACGAAGTCCAGCGTGTCCTGGACCTCCTGACCCGAGAGGTACATCACCGTGATCGAGTTCTCGAACGGGAACACGTTGTACATCTGCTCGATCGTCAACGGGCCGCGCTCGAAGTCCGCGCGGATGCCGAGCGAGTTGGTGATCGCGAACTCGGCCTCCACGCCCTCCTGCAGCTGCATCGAGCGCGCGACCAGGTTACCGAGCTGCGAATCGCCGCCCGACAGATCGTTGCGCAGGATCTTGCTCGCGGCCGGCTGCGGGTTGACGTACGAGAACACGCCGTTGAGATCGATGTTCTGGTTGATCTTGACCGAGTACGGCCACATCAAGTTCGCGACCGCCGGATCGTCGTTGGTGGTGGAATCGACCGGCAGGTTCACGTAGGTGAAGGAGGTGATGCGGCTCCGGCGCTCCGGATCGCCATTGGAGTCCCCGACGTGGACCACGAGGTCGAGCCGGCCGACGAACTTCGCGAACGCGCCGGAGTGGACGAGGACGGTGGAGTGGCCCTTGTCATCGTTGGGGATGATCTTCGGCGGATTGGTGACGATGTGGAGGTGGCCACCGAGGATGAGGTCCACGCCCTGGAGCGGCAGTGCCGCGTTCGGATCGTCGACCTGCGAGGCGGTGAGGTTCTCGTCCTCGTCGAGACCGAGGTGGGACACCACGATGATCACGTCCGAGACCGGCCGCAGGATCCGGACCCAGCCCTCGAGGGCGGTGGCGTCGTCGATCGGCCGGAACCCCAGCGAGTTGCCGCCTTCGTAGATCGACGTGATCGTGCTGGTGTTACCCATCCCGATCACCGTCACCTTGAGGCCCTCGACGTTGTACATCTGGAACGGCGGGATGATGTCGCGGAGCGAGCGGCCGTTCGGATCCACGGCGCCGGGCGGCGGGTCATCCCACGCGTAGTTCGCCGCGAGCAGCGGGAACGTGGCGTAGTTGTCGACCTTGTCGAACAGGTTGCGCGCGCCGAGATCGAACTCGTGGTTGCCGATCACCGCGCCGTCCATGCCGGCGAGGGACAGCGACCGCATCTCGGCCTCGCCCTTGAACTCGTTGAACACGGGCGCGCCCTGGAAGCAGTCGCCGGAGTCGAGCCAGAGCGAGCGGTTCGAGGTGGCCCGGATGTTCTTCGCGATCGTCGCGATCCGGGCGATGCCGCCGAACGGCGCGTTGGCCGGCAGGAGCCCGTAGCCCTGGTCGAACGTGTTCGGCTTGAAGTTGTACGGGAACAGCCGCGAGTGGATGTCCGACGTGTGGATCAGCGTCAGCCGGATGTCCTGGCCGACGAGGTTCGGCTGCGGCCGATCGACCGTGCACGCGCCGACGACGAGCAACGACGCCAGCGCGGCGACGAACAGACGATGCATGGCAGCGGGGTCATAACCAACGCCGTGTTTTTCAGCAAGGCGTATGGCGAGGGGGATCGTGAAGTTGTGCTCTACTCCGCGCCACATGCCGCGCGCGAAGATCGTCTGTACGTTGGGGCCTGCCTCGTCGACGGCCGAGAAGATCGGCGAGCTGATCGACGCCGGGATGAGTGTCGCGCGTCTCAATTTCTCGCACGGCAGTCACGAAGATCACGCGAAGATGTTGCAGATCGTCCGCAGCGAGGCGGACAAGCGCGGCCGGGCGATCGCGGCGCTGCTCGATCTCCAGGGCCCCAAGATCCGGGTGGGCAAGATCGCCAACGGGCAGATCGAGCTCAAGCCGGGCGCCGAGCTGACGATCACCACGGAGCAGATCCTCGGGGACGAGCGCCGCGTGTCGACCTCGTACACGATGCTGCCGAACGACGTGAAGGTCGGCGACCAGATCCTTCTCGATGACGGCTACCTCGCGCTCGCGGTGACCGGCGTCGACGGCCGCGAGGTCAAGACCGTCGTGGTCTCCGGCGGCCTCCTGAAGAACAACAAGGGCATCAACCTGCCCGGCGTCGACGTCTCGGCACCCGCGCTCAGCGAGAAGGACCGCACGGACATCGGGTTCGCGCTCCGCCACGGGGTCGACTATGTGGCGCTGTCGTTCGTGCGCCGCGCCGAGGACGTGATCGAGGCCAAGCGCCTGCTCACGGTCGACAACGTCTCGATCCCCGTGATCGCCAAGATCGAGAAGCCGCAGGCGCTCGAGCGGCTCGCCGAGATCATCGACGTCGCGGACGGCATCATGGTGGCGCGTGGCGATCTCGGCGTGGAGCTCGGGCCCGAGAAGGTCCCGCTGTGGCAGAAGCGGATCATCGAAGAGACCAACAAGCGCGGCAAGATCGTGATCACCGCCACGCAGATGCTCGAGTCGATGATCACCCACCCGCGGCCGACGCGCGCCGAGGCGTCCGACGTCGCGAACGCCGTGCTCGATGCCACCGATGCGCTGATGCTCTCGGGCGAGACCGCCTCCGGCGTCCACCCCGTCGAGGCGGTGCGCACCATGGCGCGGATCATCGAGGAGATCGAGAAGAGCGCCTACTACAAGGCGAACATCGAGATCCCGGACATCCACCTCGCCCACTCGACCAACGCGATCGCGTTCGCCGCCTACACCGCCGCCAAGGTCATGAAGCTGCGGACCATCGTCTCGGTCTCGGAGTCGGGCGGGGCGTCGCGACTGATCAGCGAGTATCGGCCGGAGGCGAGCATCATCGCGCTGACCACCGACGAGGTCGCCTATCGCCGGATGGCCCTGGTGTGGGGCGTGACGCCGATCCTCATCAGCCCGACCGCGAGCACCGAGGAGCTGGTCGATCGCGTCGAGGCGACCTTGATCGAGCGCAACCTCGCGCTGCCTGGCGAGAACGTGTTGATCACGATGGCGGTGCCGGTGGGATCGGGCGTCCAGACCAACGTCCTGAAGATCCACCAGATCCAGCACTGATCCCGTGCGGCTCACCACGCGGTAGGTGAAAACCTACACCTTGCAAGAGGTTGAGGCATCGGCACAGGCGCGCTACCCTTTTGACGCGGTGGCCCAGACTCCTCAGCTAGCGGACTCCGTCCGCATCGGTCAGGTGTTCCTGGGCAAGTACCGGGTCGAGTCGATCATCGGCCAGGGTGGCATGGGCGTGGTCGCGGAGGTCACGCACCTCCAGCTGAACCAGCGCCTCGCGATCAAGATGCTCCGGCAGGACGTGCTCCTCGATCAGGACGCGGTCGAGCGGTTCAAGCGCGAGGCGCAGGCCGCGGCGCGGCTGAAGAGCGAGTACGTCGCGAAGGTCTCGGACGTCGGAGAGCTCGAGGACGGCACGCCGTACATGGTGATGGAGTACCTCGAGGGTCACGACCTCGGGGCGCTGCTCGACGAGCGCACCACGCTGCCGGTGTCGTGGACCTGCGATCTGATGCTGCAGACGGCGGAGGCCCTCGCCGAGGCGCACTCCGCGGGCATCGTCCACCGCGACATCAAGCCGACCAACCTGTTCGTGACCTGGCGGCCCGACGGCACCGCCCTCATCAAGGTCCTCGATTTCGGGATCTCGAAGACGACGCTCGGCACCGACATGCACCTGACGCAGACGCAGTCGCTGCTCGGGACGCCGGCATACATGAGCCCCGAGCAGATGCGCTCGGCGCGCCTGGTCGATGCACGCACGGACATCTGGTCGCTCGGCAGTGTGATGTACGAGCTGCTCGAGGGCCGGCAGCCGTTCGAGGCGGAGAGCTTCTCCGAGATGTGCGTGAAGGTCGCGGTCGATGCGCCCGCACCGATGACGTTGACGCCGCCGGACGTCCAGGCGGTGGTGCTGCGCTGCCTCGCGAAGGCGCCCGAGCAGCGCTACCAGACGATGGCCGAGTTCGCGCGCGATCTGGTGCCGTTCGTCCAGGATGCGCACCAGGCCTCGCTCCTCGTCGAGCGCATGCAGCGGATGCTGCGGCGAAGCGAGTCGGGCTGGGAGAGCGGCGGGACCAACGGCGGTCAGCGCGGCAGCGTTCCGAATCACATCCGCGACGTCGGCAGCGCGCCGGTGCGCTCCGCGTGGCACGGCGGTTCGGAGCCCGCGGGCGCCGCGCTGCGCACGCCCCTGCCGATGTCGGCGGTGCCGCGCCCGACCATGGTCGAGCCGTCGGCACCGGCGCTCGCTCCGAGTCAGATGTTCCCGGCGCCGAAGCGAACCCGGCGCTATCTCGGGATCGCGCTCCTGTTCGCGGCGGTCGCCGGCGGCGCGGGCGTGGCGATCGCGCTCACGATGGGCGGCAGCGAAGACGCGAAGCCGTCGCAGGCGACCCAGCAGCGCCAGCCGACGAGCACCGACGGCACCAAGAATTCGGCCGGCGTCACCACGCCCGCGACGATCGAGACGCCCCCGACGCTGGGCGAGACGCCCCCGACGAAGGGCGAGGCGCCCCCGACGAAGGGCGAGATCCTAGGCGAGACGCCCCCGGCGAAGGGCGAGACGACCGTGGTCAAAGGCGAGACGCCGACGGGCGAGAGCACCCCGACGAAGGGCGAGACCGTGCCGGCGATCTCGAGCACCGGCACCAAGAGCGGCAAGGGTCCCAAGGGCGGCAAGCGATCGGGCGCGGGTGCGAAGAGCACCGGCGCTGGCCAGGGCTCGCAGACCACCCAAAACGGCGGGACCGCTGGGAGTCCCGGGAGCTTGAAGACCGTCGGCAAGGAGCCTCCCAAGGAGGTTCCCAAGGAGCCGCCCAAGGGCGATTCGAACTGCGACGTGTACTCGCATCCGCACGGCTGTCCGAAGTAGGATCGGGTCATGCTCACGCGGGGGATCGCGATCGCGGTCATGCTCGTCGTCGCAGCGCGCCCCGTGCACGCCGACGACAACATCGCCAAGGCCGACCAGCTGTTCGAGGAAGGCCGGGCCTTGATGAAGTCCGACCTTCACGCCGCGTGCGAGAAGTTCGAACAGTCGCTGCAGTTCAACTCGCAGGCGATCGGTACCCTGATGAACGTCGCGCTGTGCGACGAGAAGCTCGGGCGCACGGCCTCGGCGGTGAAGAAGTTCACCGAGGCGCGGGACCGCGCTCGCGAAGGCGGCCTCGACGGTCACCTGAAGGCCGCCGAGGAGCGCCTCGCCGAGCTGATCCCGAAGGTGCCCCACGTCTCGATCAAGTTCCTGGTGCCTCCGGCGCCCGGCACGCAGATCGTGATCGACAAGAACACCGTCGCGCTCGACGCCATCGGCGATATCGCGCTCGATCCGGGCGAGCACCCCCTCGTGGTCAGCGCCCCGAACCGCGTCGCGTACCAGACCATGGTGCGGATCGCCGAGGGCGAGCGCCGCCAGGTCGACGTCCCCGAGCTCGCTCGTGCGATCACGATCGGCGGCTCGCGCCGGTTCGCCGGCAAGATCCTCACGATCTCGGGAGGTGCGGCCGTGGTCACGGGGATCGTGATGGGTCTCGTCGCGCGCAAGCGCTACAACGCCCAGTTCGAGAGCATGAACGGCCAGCCTCCGCCCTGCGACTCGGATGGCAAGTGTAGCCCCGATGGACAGACCGCGACCGAGAACGCCCGGACCCTGGGCACCGTCGGCAGCGTGATCGGCGGGATGGGGGTCGCCGCGGCGGCCGTCGGGCTCTACCTGTGGATCCGGTCGCCCAAGGAGTCGCACCCTGCCCGCGTCACCCTGCTCCCCCAGCTGGATCCCGGTTCGGCGGGCGTCGTGGCCGTCGGTCACTTCTGATCCGTCCCGGGCTCGGGTTATCATCAGGGCATGAGCATCCGGGGAGCCCTCCTGATCGTGTGCGCGCTCGCTGGGGTCGCGAGCGCCGAGACACCGCAGCAGCAAGCCGACAAGCTGTTCGCGGAAGGCCGCGACCTGTTGACGGTCAAGAAGGATGCGAAGGGCGCGTGCGAGAAGTTCGAGGCCGCGATCCAGCTGGACGCGACCGCGACCGGCACGATGCTGAACCTCGGCCTCTGCTACGAGATGCTCGGCAAGTACGCCAAGTCGATCGGCTGGTTCCGCAAGGCGCAGACCGCCGCCGCCGAGGCACAGCCGAGGCTCGGCGAGTACGAGGAGGCCGCGAAGCAGCACACCCAGGCGATCGCCTCCAAGGTGCCGTCGGTGAAGCTCGAGCCCTCGATCCCCGAGGCCGAGATCCGGATCGACGGCCAGCGCATCGCGCCCACCGAGTACGGCAAGGCCGAGGTCGATCCGGGTCCGCACGAGATCGTCGGCAGCGCCCCTGGCAAGAAGAAGGTCGTCCAGAAGGTCGACCTCAAGGAGGGCGAGAACCAGACCGTCGCGCTCGCGTTCAACGAGGCCGCGGTGCCGGTCTACGTCGATCGCGGCAAGGGCCGCCGCAAGGGCGCGATCATCCTGGGCGTGGCTGGCCTCGGCGCGATGGCGTTCAGCGGCATCTTCAGCGCGTACGAGAAGAGCGTGTGGAACGACAAGAAGGACATGCCCGCCGAGCAGGACAAGATCAAGTCGCGCGTCCGCTACGCCGGCACCGGCGCGTTCATCGTCGGCGCTGGCGCGCTGGTCGCGGGCGGCATCCTGTACTTCACCGCGCCGGGCAAGGAGCAGATCTCCGACGGCACCGCCTTCGCGCCGACGTTCTCGAACGACGGTGCGGGCTTCGCGGTCTCGGGCTCGTTCTAAGGCTCAGGCGAGCACGGTCTGCACGGCCGCGCGCATCGCCGTGGTCGCGCGGATGTCGTCGCGCACCAGCGCGAGCCGCGCCGCCGCCTCCGCCCGTTTGCCCTCGGCGGCGAGCACGCGTCCGGCGGCGAGGTTCGCCACCAGGTACGCATCGGAGTGCAGGGGGTGGGGTGCGTCGGGTGCGAGCTCGCGCTCGAGCACCTCGCGGGCACGGGCGAGCTCGCCGGTCGCGAGCAAGGCGGCGATCCGCGTCGACGCCGCGCGGAGCTGCCACCGGGCGCGCTTGGCGGGCGGCAGCGCGTCGAGCTTCGCCTCGTCGAGCGCGGCGAACGCGGGCGGCCACTCGCCGCGCAGCTCGTGCGCGAAGGCGCGGGCGACCAGGTATGGAGCGCGTGCCTTGGCCGCGCGGTGGGTCTCGAGGTAGCGGCCCGAGACGTCGAGGATCCGCGGGGCATCGCCCAGCGCGATCGCACGCGCGAGGGCGGCGTCCTGCGTGAGCATCCGGAACACGAACCAGATCACGAACACGAAGCCGAGGCCGATCGCCATCCATGCCTTGCCGGCGACGTCGGTGTCGGAGGACCACATCAGCACGATGTACGCGCCGCTCATCCCCACGGGCACGCCCCACACCTGGAGCACGCGCCACGCCGCGTCGAGCCAGCTGGGCCGGGGTGCCGGCGGATCGATCATGCGGGCGAGCCGCGCAGGTGGCGTGCGATCCGCATCGCCATCTCCAGCGCCTGTTCGTAGTTGAGACGGGGATCGACGCGGCTCTTGTAGGCGCGCTCGAGATCGATCTCCGCGAGCCCGCGCGCGCCACCGATGCACTCGGTGACGTCCTCGCCCGTCAGCTCGACATGCACGCCGCCCAGACGCGAGCCGAGCTTCGTGTGCAGCTCGAAGCTCTGCTCGAGCTCGCTCACGATGTTGTCGAACCGCCGCGTCTTGATGCCCTGCGGCGTGGTCTCGGTGTTGCCGTGCATCGGATCGCAGACCCACAGCACGGTGCGCCCCGTGCGTTGCACGGCCTCGAGCAGCGGAGGCAGCTTGGTCTGGACGTTGGCGGCGCCCATCCGGTGGATCAGCGTGATCTTGCCGGGCAGGCGATCCGGATCGAGCGCGTCGAGGAGGCCGACCAGCCAGTCGTTGGTCATCGCCGGGCCGACCTTGATGCCGAGCGGATTATTGATCCCGCGGTGGAACTCGACGTGCGCACCGTCGAGCTGTGCGGTGCGCATCCCGATCCACGGGAAGTGCGTGGACAGGTTGTACCAGCCAAGGCGACGCGGGACCTGCCGGGTCTGCGCCTGCTCGTACGGCAGCGCGAGCGCCTCGTGGCTGGTGTAGACGTCGACCCGCCGCAGCACCTCGGACTCGACGCCGGTGATCGCCGAGACGAAATCGAGCGACTCGCGGATCGTCTGCACGATCTGCTCGTACTGCGCGCGGGCCGCGCCCTGTGCGAACGAGACGTCCCAGTACTCCGGGTGGTGGAGGTCCGCGAACCCACCGTCGGTGAGCGCGCGGATGAAGTTGAGGGTCAGGCCGGCACGCTCGTAGGCGCGGAGCATGAGGGTGGGATCCGGCTCGCGATCGGCCGCGGTGAAGGCATCGCGGTTGATGATGTCGCCGCGGTAGGCGGGCAGCGTCACGTCCCCGCGGGTCTCGTTATCGGCGGAGCGCGGCTTCGCGTACTGCCCCGCGATCCTGCCGATCCGGACGATCGGCTTGCGGGTGCCATGCACGAGCACGAGGCTCATCTGCAGCAGGATCTTCAACTTCGCGGCGATCGGCTCGGAGCGGCAGTCGTCGAAGCTCTCCGCGCAATCGCCGCCCTGGAGCACGAACGCCTCGCCGCGCGCCGCGCGTGCGAGCTCGCCGCGCAGGTTCTCGATCTCCCACGAGGTCACGAGCGGTGGCAGACGCCCCATCTCCGCGAGCACCCGGGCGAGCACCTCGGGATCCCCGTACCCGACCTGTTGTGTCGCCGGCTTCTGCTGCCAGCTCGTCGGTGACCACGTCATTCGGGCGGCTCCTGGTCCGTCGGACCCTTCTGCGTCTTGACCGCGCACTCGACCGGGCGCTTGCCCTCGAAGTCGAGCCGCTTGTTCGTCGTCGAGAACAGCTTCGCGGGATCGATCCGGCCGCCCTTCTGCTTACGCAGGAGCGCCGCGATCGCATCGCGGATGATCACATCGGTCGCCTGGATCGCGCCCTCTGGCAGCTTGAGGCGTCCGACCAGGCCGTCTCCACCGGAGGCGAGGAAGTCGCTGGTGACCAGCTTGTAGGTCTGCTTGTCGTCGAGCGGCTTGCCACCCACCGCCACGGACAGGTCGAGCTTGCCCGCCTTGCAGCGTCCCTTTGCGGTCAACCCACCCCACGACAGGATCCCGCCACCGCGCTGCATGTTCGTGGACACCAGGCTCCGCAGGTGTGAGCCCTTGACCTCGACGATCGCGAACCGGTTGTCGAACGGCATCGCCTCGAACAGCTGGCCGTACGTCAGATCGCCCGCCGGCATGTCGGCGCGAAGACCGCCACCGTTGGTCACCGCGACCTGCGCATCGGGGCGCGCCGCGAGCATCAGGTCCGTGAACCAGTTGCCCTCGGCCGACTCCGATCCGTACGACTTCTCGACCTTCGCGGTCAGGGTGACGCCGAGCTTCTCCTTGCGGCGGACCTCGGCCTTGGCGAGCGCCTCGTCGACGATGGTCTGGACCGCGGGCTCGGCGGTGACCGGCTTGCCCTCGTAGTCTCCGGGCTTGCACGCGGCGATCGCGACCGGCGCGTCCGCGGTCTCCCCCGCGCACACCGGGTGCGGCTTCTGGATCGAGATCGCGGTGACCCGGCCATCGGCGGCGATCCGCACGTCGATGCGTCCGAACGCGCGTCCCGACGAGAACGATTCGATCACGGCGATGTCGTTGATCCTGTGCGCGATGCCCGCGTGCGTGTGGCCCGCGACGATCACGTCGACCGCGCCCTTGGGCAGATCGCCGATCAGCTTGAACAGCTCCTCGTGCTGATCGCACGACGACGCATCGTTCGGGTGGTCGAGATCCGTGCACTTGCTCCCGATGTGCGCGGTCACCACGATCAGCTGCGCACCGGCCGTCCGCAGCCGCGCCGACTCGTCCCCGATCGCCACGGCCGGGGGCGGCTTCATCACGAGGCCGACGAAGTTCGCGGGCATCGTGGTGAACGGGGTGGACTCCGTGGAGGCCCCGATGATCCCGACCTTGATCCCCGCGACATCGATCAGCGCCGAGGCCGGCATGTTCGGCCACTTGATCCGCACGCCGCTCTGCGCGTCGGAGATGTTCGAGACCAGCATCGGGAACTTCGCCTCGCGCGCACGTGCCTTGAGCGCACCGCGTGCATCGTCCTCGATCGACTGCGGCGTGGTCGCCGGCCCCTCGGGGCCGAAGTCGAACTCGTGGTTGCCGACCGCCGACGCCGAGTACCCCATCGCGTTGTACGCGCGGACGACCTCGGCACCCTCGTTGATGTTCGATTCGAGCGTGCCCTGGAACATGTCGCCGGCATCGACGAGCAGCACGCCGCCGCCATCCGCGGCCCGCGCCGCGCGGAGGTTGGTGACGAACCCGGCCAGCAGCGGCAGGCGCTCGAGCGCGCCGTGCAGATCGTTGGTCCCGATGATCGAGAGCGTGACGGTGCCGGCCTTGCGCTGCGGCGGCGGCCGAGGGCCTCGATCGGGCTTCGCCGGCGGCGACGAGCACCCAAGGCTCGCGACGCTCACGACGCTCACCAGGCTCACCAGGCTCACCAGGCTCGGCAGCGGTCTCATGGCGCGCACTCTACCTCGGATCGCCGGGGGCGCCGGCGTCGGTGGTCGCGAGTCCCTCGTCGTCCTCCTCGTCATCGGCCATGTGGGCGAGCGCGCGTGAGGTCTGTTCGAGCTCGCGCTCGCGCTCGGGGGGCACCAGCTCGGAGCGCGCGGCCGCCGCCGCGGGATCGAGGACGATCTCCATCGAGGTCGCGCCATCCGCGCGGACCGTGACAAACGCTGTGCCGCCGCGTTCGAGCCAGCACGCGATGCGCTCACCGGCGACCAGCGCGCGAACGTGCGGCGCGCAGCGCACGCCCTGAGACGCGCCGAGATCGGTGAGCTCCTCCCGCAGGTAGCGCTCGATCGCGTCGGTGCTGATCACGCGCCCGCGTACGCGCCAGTCCCAGGCGGCCCCGGTCCAGCGGAGGTCGATCGGCAGCTCCGTCCCATCGGGGAGCTGTGCGACACAGGCCGGGTAGAGGCCGGTGCAGGTCGTCCCGACCGCCACACCGAAGCGCTCGAGGAGGCCGTGGGAGATCGCCAGCTCGACGGGCGTTGGCGGTGGCGCCGAGGACGACCGTCCACACGCTGCGAGGCAGATTGCCCCACCTAGGATCACGGCCCAAACGCGCACGAGCTGCGTTCGTAACATGGCGCCGGGCCGACAGATCTTCTGGGGTCACCCGACCGTGATGGCTGAATAAACCGCGGTAGATTCCGTCCTCTACGCACCTAGGAGGAATGATGCGCGCAACGCTTTATCGTTTGCTGCTGACCGGTGGGCTCGCGACGGCGACGCTCGTTGGTGCGGTGAACCCCGCGTCGGCTCAGCCCGACAATCGAGACCGCCGCGAAGAGCGCCGAGATCGGCGTGATGATCGCCGCGATGACCGCCGCGATGATCGCCGCGATGACCGGCGAGACGATCGGCAAGACCGTCGCGACCGCCGTGATGATGATCGTCCGCGCGAGGCTCCGCCCGCTGCCCGCAACGAGGACCGCGGCGCCCCGCGCGCCGGCTTCATCTGGGTCAGCGGCCGCTGGGACTGGCGCGGTCGGAAGTGGGAGTGGCAGGCCGGCCACTGGGAGCGCGAGCGCGCGGGTCGCAAGTGGCGCGATGCGCGCTGGGAGAACAAGGACGGCGGCTGGGTCCTGATCGATGGCGAGTGGATGCAGGGTGGAGGCGGACCGAACGCCGCTCCGCCGTCGCTGCGCAACGAGAAGATGTCGTTCCGCAAGGGCTTCATCTGGGTGCGCGGTCACTGGGACTGGCAGAACAACAACTGGGTCTGGGTCCCCTCGCACTACGAGAATGCGCGGCAGGGCCAGCGCTGGCGCGAGACGCGCTGGGAGAACCAGGGTGGTGTGTGGGTGAAGATCGATGGTGGCTGGGAGGCCGAGGTGCTCTACCCGACCGCCGCACCGCCGGCACCGCAGGCCGAGCAGATCCAGCCGCGCAGCGGCTTCCTGTGGATCCGCGGCCGCTGGAACTGGACCAACGGACAGTGGGCCTGGGAGGCCGGGCACTGGGAGCGCGAGCGCGCGAACTCGCGCTGGAATGATGGCCGCTGGGAGCAGCGCGATGGACGCTGGCAGTGGGTCGATGGCAGCTGGGGCACGGCACCGCCTCCGCCGCCGGTCGCGCAGTATCCGACCGGTGCGCCGCCGGCGCCGCAGGCCGAGCAGATCCAGCCGCGCAGCGGATTCGTGTGGATCCGCGGCCGCTGGAACTGGACCAACGGACAGTGGGCCTGGGAGGCCGGTCACTGGGAGCGCGAGCGCGCGAACGCGCGCTGGCAGGAAGGTCGTTGGGAGCAGCGCGATGGACGCTGGCAATGGATCGATGGCAGCTGGGGCAATGTCGCTCCGCCGCCGCCGCCTTCGCCGTACCCGACGGGCGCGCCGCCCGCGCCGCAGAACGAGCAGAACCAGCCGCGCAGCGGCTTCCTGTGGATCCGCGGCCGCTGGAACTGGACCAACGGACAGTGGGCCTGGGAGGCCGGACACTGGGAGCGCGAGCGCGCGAACGCGCGGTGGAACGATGGCCGCTGGGAGCAGCGCAACGGCCGCTGGGAGTGGGTCGAGGGTGGCTGGGCGAACGTCGCCCCGCCGCCGCCGCCGTCGCCGTATCCGACCGGTGCGCCGCCGGCGCCGCAGGCCGAGCAGATCCAGCCGCGCAGCGGGTTCCTGTGGATCCGCGGCCGGTGGAACTGGACCAACGGGCAGTGGGCCTGGGAGGCCGGTCACTGGGAGCGCGAGCGCGCGAACTCGCGCTGGGATGATGGCCGCTGGGAGCAGCGCGATGGGCGCTGGCAGTGGTTCGACGGCAACTGGGTGAACGTCGCCCCGCCGCCGCCATCGGGCCCGACCGTCCGCGATCACCGCTAGTCGGCGATCACGAACGTCAGACGCCGCGCCTCACCGCGCGGCGTTTCGACGTTTCGGCGATCAGAAGTAGTGCTGGTAGAGCGGCACGCGCAGCTCCACGCCGCGCTCGCCGTGATACTCGGCCGGCAGCATCTCCATGTCGGGGAGATCGACGTGCATCACGTGGCCGGCGATCCCGACATCGAGGCGCGCCTGGATCCGCGCCATGCCCGCGGTGAAGTGCACCACGCTGTCGAACTTGAACGTGACGTAGTCCGAATCGATCACGCCGAACTTCACGCGTGCGCGCTTGTGCCGCCCATCGAACCGCAACGCGAGCATGTCGTTCGAGAGCAGATCGAGGTGATAGCCGAGCGTGTTGCCGAGCTCGGTCAACGAATCGGTGAGCTGCTGCGAGAGCGTGAGCTGACGCGTGGTCGGGATGCTCGGCCACATCCGCTCGTACAGCGCGATGTCATCGGCGCGCGCGACCGATGTCATCGACATCGTCACCACGAGCCCGACCACCAGCGCAGACCCTCCGTGTCGCACAGCACTATCCTCCATGGGTCCGCATCCGGGTTCTGTGAGCACGCGTACCAACCACGTGCTAAAGCAACGCGCATGAAGCGCGCCCTGTTCGTGACGTTGACCGCGATCCTCGGCCTCGTCGCCTGCAAGCAATCCGCCCCGTCGACCACGACCGCGACCGACCCAGCGGCGGCGCCGGCAACTCCCGGCAAGGCCGCACCCGCCCCTACCCCGTCCCCCAAGGTCGGAGCACCGGCGGCAGATCCCTGGACCAAGGCCGCGCCGAAGAAGGATCCGCTCCCTCACCCACTGTTCTGGTCGATCGAGAAGGACGGCAAGACGACCTACGCGCTCGGCACCATCCACCTCGGGGTGGATGCCGAGACCCGGCTCCCGCAGCTCGTGTGGGACAAGCTCGATGGCGGGAAGGCGTTCGCGATGGAGACCGATCTCTCCGACCCGGCGCTGGCCAAGATCCTCGAGTGCTCGAGTTGCTCGCTGAAGAAGGATCTCGGCGACGCGTACTGGAAGAAGCTCGAGACCATCGTCACCCCCGAGGTCGCGGCGAGAATCGAAGGCATGAAGCCGATGGTCGCAGCGACGATGATGTCGATGCGCGGCCTGCCGATGACGACCCAGATGGACACGCTGCTCCTCGCGCGGGCGCAGAGCGCGAAGAAGCAGATCGTGTTCCTCGAGGCCGCCTCCGTCGAGGCCGCGATCCTCGAGAAGTGGATGAACGTGAAGGCGCTGAAGGCGATGCTCGACGACATCGAGGGTAGCGACCGGCACACCAAGGACATGCTCGACGCGTACCTCGCCGGCGACGAGAAGAAGATGATGAAGCTCTCGGACGACGAGAAGACCGAGGCGCTCAAGCACGGGTACACCGCCGCCGAGTTCGACAGCTCGATGCAGGACCTCCTCTACGGTCGAAACGCGAGCTGGATCCCGGCGATCGAGAAGCTGCACGCGAGCGGCGGCGGCTTCCTCGCCGTCGGCGCGATGCACCTGATGGGACCCAAGAGCGTCCTCGAGCTGCTGGCCGCCAAGGGCTACAAGGTCACGCGCGTCGTCCCCTGAGGTAGGACATCCGCGTACGATGTACGCTCGAAAATGAAGACCTGTTCAGCTTGGGCAGAGCTGGGTAGAGTGCGGCCACGAAGGGGGTTTCGTATGCGCCGTCCTGTCCTCGTTGGTTCGCTGTGCTTGTTGTTCGCGTGCGGTGGAAACGACACGGGCGGAGGCGGCGGCGGTGGTGGTGATGCGCAGGTGACGGCGGATGCGCCCCCGCTCTCGGGCCAGCAGTACTCCCTCGACTGGGGTCCGGTCACCGTGGCGCCAGGTCAAGAGGGGACCAAGTGCATCTGGCTCCGCCTCTCGAACGACGCGCCGATCAAGGTCCACCAGCTCCACAACGTGCTGTCGTCCTCGTCGCACCACCTGATCGTCTACAAGGACGACATGGACACGGTGGAGCAGACAACGCCCATCGACTGCCAGCCGTTCACCGGCGCGCTCAACACCACCGGCGCGATCGCACCGATGATGATCACGCAGAAGATGGACGATGCGCTGACCCTGCCCGACAAGGTCGCGTACACGCTCGCCCCGCATCAGATGATCAAGATCGAGATGCACTACATCAACTCGGGTGATCAGCCCTCGGACGCCACCGCGAAGGTCGAGTTCTACGCGGTCGATCCCTCCACGATCATGCACGAGGCGAGCATCCTGTTTGCCGGCTCGCCGGACATCGGGACCTGCACGAACTGCACGCCGCTGCCCGCCGGCGCCACCGCGACGGTCCACCAGTTCTTCACGCTGCCGTCGTCGCTCGATCTCAGCGCGTCGCACGTCTTCGCGATCACCGGGCACACGCATCACCTCGGCACGGACATGCAGGTCCGCGTGGCGCCGAGCAAGACCGGCCCGATGACCTCGGTGTACAAGCCGACGCCGTTCTCGTGGAGCGAGCCCGAGACCACGAACCACACCCCGCCGTTCTCGGTGCCGGTCGGCGGCGGGTTCGACTTCGAGTGCAAGTACACGAACACCACCAACGCGGCCGTGAAGTTCGGCGAGTCCGCGACGGATGAGATGTGCTTCTTCTGGGCCTATTACTATCCGTCCCAGGGCAGCAAGGTGTGCTTCCACACCCAGCAGTACGGCGGCGTCAACGGCCTGAACCTGTGCTGCCCCGGCGACAGCCTGTGCAGCCTGATCCAGAACCAGTTCTGAACGACTAAGCGCGTGCGCGCAGCAGGTCACCGACCGCCGCGAGCACGGCGGCCGGGATCTCGTGCCCGCCGAGGAACGGATGCCACTCGACCTTGGCGCCCGCCGCGGTGAGCTTGTCGCGCAGGACCTCCGCGACCCCGAATGGCAGCAGCGCATCGTGCCGGCCGTGGGACATCACGATCGGGACGCCCTCGAGCTGCGTCATCCGCGGGCCCCACACCGGCTCCGCGATCAGCGTGCCCGACATCAAGATCAACGCCGACGGCGGGACCGCGCGCTGGAGCGCGACGTCGAGGGACAGCATCGCGCCCTGCGAGAACCCACCGAGCACGAGCTGATCGTTGGTGATCGAGAACCGCGCCTGCAGTTGATCGAGCAGCCGCGAGACATGCTCGCGCGCCGCCGGGAGCCCCTCGGGGAGCTCGTTCGAGCGATCGACACGGCCCCCACCGCGGAGCTCGGCCTCGAGGCGCGCGAGGTCGAGCAGCCACCATGCCCGGGACTCTCCATAGAGGCCGCCGAGCTCGAGGGGCGCGGCCGGGAACACGAACCGCGTGCCGGGCGCGCGCGGGCCGAGGTACTGCGCGAGAGCGACGAGATCGTCGCCCGGGGCGCCGAAGCCGTGGAGGAGGACGACGGTGGTCTTCGCGTCGGCGGGTCCGACGATCCGCGTCGTCAGGCCGGCGAGGTCGAGCGTTTGCGATGGCACGAGCGGAGCCTACGCCAGGTCGGGCGTGCGGGGTGCCGGATCAATCCGTCGCGTCGTACCCCTCGCCATCGTTCTCCACGTCCTCCTCGACCGCGAGCCCGTCATCGAGCTCCTCGTGGATCAGCTGATCGATCGGCTGGTCGCTGCCGTTCTCGATCGTCGCGGTCTCCAGCGCCTCGACCCAGTTCTGACCGCGTGCCTGCGCCGCATCGTCATCGAGCGGCACGTCGGGTGGGAGGGGGAGGTCCAACGGCACCTCCACGTTCGGCTCGATGCTCGGATCGAGGCGCTGAACGGGGTCGCGGAGATCGGGGCTCGGGAGGTTGGCCTGCATCCCCTGACCAGGAGCACGCGCTGTGCCGAGCGCCACGCGCGGTCCACGTGACACCGGTGCACACGTGCGTCCACCCGAGCGTGGTGCGGGCGCTCGTCGCCCGGGAGGTGCGCGCCCCGGCCACGCCGCGCCGAACCGGCCGCGGATCTTGCGTTACCCTGGTCGCATGACACGGCGGCCTCGCGAAGCCGAGCTGACGCGGCGAGCCTGGGTCCGCCTCGTCGGTGCGAGCAGCGCGCTCCTGGCCGTCGGTGGCTGCGGCGATGACCTGACACCAGCGCAGGACGGTGGCGTCGCGGTGCTCGAGCCGTGGGCGGAGGGCTTCATGGTCGCGATCTGGGCAGCTCGCGGCACTCACGCGAGCGTGGTGGTCCGCACCGCAGCTGGAGCGATCGTCGCGGTCCACGACGTCGCGCTCGTCGACGGGCTCGGTGCGATCGACATCGACGGCCTCGATCCCGACCACGCTTACGAGGTGACCACCGTGTCCTCGGTCGGCCCGATCGGGCCCAACCGGGTGCGCACCGCCCCCGCGGACGAGGATCCTCGCCCCGTCCGGATCGCGGTCTCCGCGGACTTCGACCCCAACCCCGAGTTCGATAGCGCCCTGGTCTCGAACCTGCTCGCCGCCGCTCCCGAGCTGTTCGTCTCACTCGGAGACTTCCCGTATACCGACAACGGCCCGGTGGCAAAGACCGTCGACGAGTACCGGCGTCGCCACCTCGATCTGCGCACCGCGTGGGCCGGGCGACTGCTGCTCGAGGGCGTGGGGATCCGCGCGATCTACGACGACCACGAGTTCCACAACGACTGGAATCCCGCGTTCGTGGAAGGCGAGCCCGCGCGCTACGCCGCGGCGATGCAGGTGTGGGACGAGATGTTCCCGGTGCGCGATCCGGTCGGCGAGATCCGGTACCGGAGCTGGCGCTGGGGAGCGAACGTCGAGTGCTTCCTCCTCGATTGCCGCCGGTTCCGCAGCCGCAACGACGCGCCGGACGACGCCGGCAAGCAGATGCTCGGCGCCACCCAGCGCGCGTGGCTCGTCGAGGGGCTCGCACGCTCGACCGCCACGTTCAAGCTCGTGTTCACGACCGTGCCGCTCGATTTCGGCAACAACAACGACTCGTGGATCGCGTTCACCACCGAGCGCGCCCTGCTCCTCGATGCGCTGGTGGGGATCCCCGGCGTACTGTTCGTGTCCGCAGATCAACACTACTTCGCGGCGTATCGCCACGCGCACGGCGTGCGGGAGTTCCAGACCGGGCCGCTCGCGCGCGGGCTCGGTCCGTTCGGACCCGTCGGCCCGGGGGTGCTGTTTCGCCACGCCGGCTACAACGCCGGGCTGTTCGAGATCTACGCCGACCGGATCGAGGTCACCGGGCTGGGCGCCGAGGGCGACGCGTTCTACCGCGAGACCTTGACCGTCGCCGACTTGACGCCCGTCTGACGCTGTACCATCGCGGCGTGACGCGGCCTCGATCGTTCGGCAGTGGATTCACGGATGGCCCCCGCAATGCCTCTGGCCGGACCTACCTCACGGCGTTCGCGTCACTGCACGAGCTCGCGGATCCCGAGGAGCGCAAGCGCACCGCTCGCCAGGGGCTGGCGATGCTCGCCCAGATCGCGGAGCGTGAACCCGCGCCGCTCGAGGGCATCTCGGCCGATCAACTCCTGCTGGCGGTCCGCGCCACGCTCGAGGACGGGATGCTCGCCGAGCTCGAGTGGCTGTCTCCGGCCGCGGGTGCGATCGCGATGTTCGAGCTCGCTCAGGCGTTGCCGGCCGGTCCCGAGCGCCGCGAGCTCGGACGCCGCGTCCTCACGCGGCTGCGCGCCGCTGATCGCGAGACCTTCGTCCGCCTCGTGATCGCGCTCGCGCGCTCGTCGCCGAAGCTCCTGGCGAGCGAGGCCCTCCGCGCACGCACCGAGGTCGTGCTCTCGGCGCCGCTCACCGCACCCGGCGCGATCGGCGAGCTCGCCCTCGGCCTCCTCGCGCAGCCGAGCCTGGCGCAGAGCTGGATCGAGGTGCCGGCGATGGGCGCCCTGCCCGGTCGTCGGCTCGCGGCGCGCATCCTGGCGCACGGCGCTCGCGAGGCGGTCCGCCGCCACGACGTCGGCGATCGGGGCGGTGTCGCCGTGTTCGCGCGCCGCGGGATCCGCGCTGCCCTCGAGCGTCTGCTTGGTGATCGCGAGGCGCTGGTCTGGCGGTTCGCCTGCATCGCGCGCGGGCTCCTCGCGCACGTCGATTCCAACCTCGCGGCCGAGATCGATCGCGAGCTCCGGCCCACCGCGTCGTCGACCGAGCTGCGGCGCGGTGCCGCCTCGGCGGCCGCGGCCCTCGAGTGGGGCGGCGCCGCAGCGCGCTGGGAGCCCGTGCTGATCGAGCGCGCGAGCAAGGATGCCGGCGTGGCGCGCGGCGCGCTGCTCGGGCTCGCCGGCCTCGCGCTGTCCGCACCGCAGGACGCAGACTCGCTCGCGCATCGGTTGATCCTCCGCGCGCCGCTCGATGGCGCCGAGGCGCTCGCGGAGCTGCGCCGCGAGGAGCGAGCTCCGCTCTTGCGCAGCGCCGCCGCCAGCGCGATCGCCTGGACCAAGGATCAGATGAAGGCCCAGGCGGCGACCGGCGACGATGGCCGCTTTGCCTTGATGGAGGCTCTCGAGTTCGAGCTCGGCGGACGCGCACGCAGCGATGGGCTCGGCGTACCGCTCCGTGAAGCAAGGATCTCCCTCGACGCCGGCGACATCCCGGGCGCACTGCGCCACGCGCGCGAGGCGGTGGCGGAGGTCGCGGCAGCCGCGGACTGGCTCGGCGAGGTGACCGACGACGAGCCACTCGATCGCCGCCACTCGATGCGGCTCCTCCGCGATCTCGATCGCGAGCTGCTCGCCGACAACACGTTGACAGCCGTGCTCGCCCTCGCCCCCGACAACGATCCCGCCCGCACGACGCTCGCCGAGGCCCTCGGCCGGATCGAGACGTCCCTCCTCGCCCAGGAGGCCCGCCCCGAGACCGGCCAGGTCGCCCACGAGGGCCTCCGGATCGCGCGGCTGCGCGTGCTGGTCCGGCTCCTCGACGGTGTCCGCAAGACCGGTGATCTCGATCTCGGCCCCCGGCTCGCCGCGGTCCGTCTGCTCATGGCGCGTGCAGGCGCCGACCACTCGTCGCTGCGCCGCGCCGTGTGGGCGGCGCTGACCCGCGCGGGCGATGCGCTGCTGCGCGATGACCAGGCGGAGATCACCGATCTGCTCCTCGCCTGGACCCACGCGTTCCCCGATGACGACTTCGCGATCGTCTGCGAGGCGTCGATGATCCCGGAGGTCGGCGCGGCGTTCGCCGCCTATGCACGGCTGCAGCAGGCCGCCTGGGCGGCCGCCGATCCGAATGACAGCGACGCGGTCCGCGCGATGGTCGAGCGCCTCGCCGATCTCGCCGATGCCTTGCCGCCCGAGCAGTCGCCCCGCGTCGAGTCGGTGCGGCTCGCCCTCGCGCGCCTCGGCAACATGATGTCGCGGATCACGATCACCTCGAGCCTGTCGTCGCTGGCGCCAGGGACGTTCGACTCGCTCGCCACCGAGCTCGCGGTCCTCGCGCGCCGTGACTTCGGCGCCCACCAGCGGCTCGGGCTTCCCCGCGAGGACCACGCCAGTGATCTCGAGGCCGCGGCGCGCGCGATCGACGCCGCGCTTCCCCGTGAGGTCGCCGATCTCGAGGAGGCGATCGCCGTGACCATCGATCTCGGGCGCACGGCGTTGCCTCCCGCCCTCGCCGCCGCCCTCGAGCGCATGCTGCTGTGGCTCGCCCACCGTCCGCGCACCGAAGATGCGACGACGACGGCGCCACTCGAGGTGATGCTACCGAGCTGGGTCCCGCTCTCGCGGCTGATCGGTGGGTTCTACGTGGTGCGACCGATCGGGCGCGGGGCCGGCGGCTCGGTCCTGCTCGCGGTGCGCGCGACCGACAAGCACCTGGCGGATCGAGAGCTCGTCGCGCTCAAGGCGCCGGACTATTCGGGCGGGTCGGCCCGCAACCTTTCGGAGGCGCAGTTCGAGGCGCTGTTTCGCGAGGAGGCCGGCGCGCTGCTCGCGCTCCCCACCCATCCAAACCTCGCGCGCTTCATCACGTTCGATGCCGCCTCGCAGCCCAAGCCGGTGCTCGTGATGGAGTACGTTCGCGGCACGAACCTCGAGCGCACTCTCGAGCTCGAGCACCTGGAGATGCCGCGCGCGCTGCGGATCATCGATGATCTGCTCGCCGGCCTCGAGGCGATGCACCAGGTCCAGATCGCGCACCTCGACGTCAAGCCCGCGAACATCGTCCTCCGAGAGAAGACCGGCGAGGCCGTGCTCGTCGATTTCGGCCTCGCGGGCCGCAAGATCCGGACGGGCTGCGGCAGCGTGCACTACGGCTCCAACGAGGTGTGGGCCGAGGGCGGCGCCGAGCGCGAGCAGCCGTTCGGCGCCGACGTGTATGCCGCCGCGTGCGTGGCGTTCGAGATCCTCACCGATACGGTGCTGATCCGGGGTGACTCGCTGAAGGGCGTGATCGCCGAGCACTTCGCCGATCACCCCGGCTCGGCCGTCTTGACCCGGCTGCAGCGCCAGCCGCACCAGGCCGGGCTCGCGCAGCTGCTACGTGCCGCCGTGGCACGCGATGCGAAGAAGCGGCCGTCGATCACCCGCCTGCGTGCGGGGTTCGCCGCCATCGCGCCCGAGCTGAACACACTGTCCTGGCCGCTCACGCTGTGAGTGTGCTAACCAAAGATCCCATGCGCTGGTTCGCGTCCCTCGTCGTGCTCTGCCTCGTGGCAGGGAGCGGCGTGCGTCCGCGCGCCGAGGTCCGTGAGCCGCACGCGACCCAGCAGCTCGCCGCCGCCGAGGGTGTGGTCCCGCTGGTGTCCGCGCGCCGCGCGGATTCGCTCCCCGAGCTCGGCCACCGCGGCCAGGCGCTGTTCGTCATCACGCCGGTCGCTCCCGCGATCGTCGCGCCAGCACAGGTGGCGCTCCCCGCCGCTCGCGCCCAGGTCGCGCAGTACGTCCGTCAGTCACTGCGCGTTCACGCCGCGCGTGGTCCTCCGAGCGGTGCGCTCACGCGTCCATCCTCGTTCGACCTCCGCTCGTAAGAACTTCGGTTCGCGAGCGAGAACCCGGGAACGCCCGGGAACCCTGAACCCCAAGTCGCCCGCCGCGTGCGGGCGAGGAGCTCCTCATGTCCAATGATCCAGAGATGCGTCCGCCCCAGACCTGGGCGGGCCGCAATGCGGGTAGCATCATCGGTGCCGTGTGTTTCGCCCTCCTCGGCCTCGTGATCTTCGCCCAGGTCGGGTGTTGATGGCCAACCCGTTCGCGCTCGCCGCCGCGCTCGCACGGGCGCAGAAGGTCAGGTTGACCTGCCCGTACTGCAAGTTCGAGAAGACCGTCGCGCGCAAGCCGGCGGCGTTTCGCGTGTGTCCGCGCTGCAAGAAGCAGTTCCCGGATCCATTGACGAAGCGCCGGAGGTAACGCGTGACGTTCTCGAGGGTCCTCGTCGAGCTCGTCGTCGTGCTCGGGACGGCCGCGGTGATCACCGTGGTGTTCCAGGCGCTGCGGCTGCCCGTGGTGCTGGGTTACGTGCTCGCCGGTCTCCTGATCGGTCCGCACGTGCCCGTGCCGCTGGTCGCCAGCCCGGGCCTCGTGCACGTGCTGAGCGAGCTCGGCGTGATCCTCCTGATGTTCACGGTCGGGACCGAGCTCCGGCTCTCGACCATCGCGCGCGTGGGGATCCCCGCCGCGATGACCGCGCTGTTCGAGGTGGCGCTCGTGATCCTGGTCGGGACCCTCCTCGCACGCGCCCTCGGGTTCGCGCCGATCGAGGCGTTGTTCGCGGGCGCCTGCCTCGGCATCTCGAGCACGATGCTGGTCGCGAAGGCGTTCGAGGAGCACGGCTGGAAGGGCGGGTTCACCGAGATCGTGTTCGCGATCCTCGTGTTCGAGGACCTGATCGCGATCGTGCTCCTCGCGATCCTGACCGGCGTCGCCTCGGGCTCGGGCCTCGATGCCCCCGAGGTCCTGCGCATGATCGGGCGCCTCGGCGGCTTCCTCGTGCTGCTCCTGGTCGGCGGCCTGATCACGATCCCGCGCGCGGTGCGCTTGATCGCGAAGCGGGCGCGCGGCGAGACGGTGCTGATCGTCTCCCTCGCGGTGTGCTTCGGCGCCTCGGCGGTCGCCGACTACGCGGGCTACTCCGTCGCGCTCGGCGCGTTCATCGCGGGCGTCCTGATCGCCGAGTCCGGTCACGGGCACGAGGTGTTCGCGCTGGTGAAGCCGTTCCGCGACGTGTTCGCGATGGTGTTCTTCGTCTCGGTCGGGATGACGATCCAGCCGGCGGAGCTGTACTCCGAGATGCCGGCGATCCTCGTGCTGACGACCGTGGTGCTGCTGGTCAAGCCGGTCGGCGTCGCGATCGGCGTGTTCTTTGGAGGCCACGGGGTGCGCCCCGCCGTGCGGGCCGGGATCAGCCTGTCGCAGATCGGCGAGCTCTCGTTCGTGATCGCGGGCATCGGTGCGAGCAGCGGCGTCGCGCGCCCCTCGCTGCTCGCGATCGCCGTCGGCGTCTCGTGTCTCACCACCCTGACGTCGGGCTTCATGATCGCTCGCTCGGACGCGGCGGCGGGTGCGGTCGCGCATCGCCTCCCCGGCCGGGTGGCGATGTTCGAGAGCTTCTACGAGGCGTGGCTCCAGCGCCTGCGCACCCGCCCCATCACACCGTGGCAGCGCCTGCGCGGCCCCGCCTTCGTGCTCGCGCTCGACACAGCGATCCTGATCGCGATCGTGATCGCGGCGGCGACGGCGGCTCCGCTCGGCGCCACCAGGCTCGGGCTCACGGGCACGCCGGCGCAGGTCGCGATCGTCGCCGTCGCCGCGGCGGTCGCCACCCCGTTCGTGGTGAGCCTCGTGCGCCGGGTCGTGGTGATCGCGCGGATCCTGGCGGCCGAGGTGATCCCGGCGCGCGACGAGCCGCCGGTGGAGCTCGGTGCGGTCGCGTCGACGGCGTCTCTGGATCTCGGCCGCGCTCCCCGCGGCTCGCTGATGGTGACGTTCCAGGTCGGCCTCGGGCTGCTCGTCGCCGTGCCACTGGTCGCGGCGACGCAGCCCTTCGTCCCCGGCAGCCCGCTCCTGATCGTGGTGATCGTGGTCGGCCTGTTCGTGATCGCCAAGCGCTCGCTCCGTGACTTCGATGGGCACGTCCGCGCGGGGAGCGCGATGATCCTCCAGCTGATGCGTCAACCGCAGGAGGAGGCTGCCCTCGACCAGGTCGAGACCGTGCTCCCCGGGTTCGGCGGCGTCGAGTCGGTCACGATCGCCGCGAGCTCGCTGACGATCGGTCGCTCGCTCGCCGAGCTCGATCTCCGCGCGAAGACCGGCGCGACCGTGCTCGCGATCGCGCGCGGCGCCGACGCCGGAATGGCCACGCCGTCTCCCACCGAGCCCCTCCTCGCCGGCGACGTCCTCGCGCTGGCGGGCTCCGACGAGGCGATCGCCGCCGCACGCGCCCTGTTCGGCTGAGCCATCGTCGGTGCAGCCTCGCCCTGCCCGGCTCCCGTTCCGCGGGGTATGGTCTGCACATGGCGGCGAAGCGTGAAGACACAGGTGAGGTGGTCAAGAAGCCCGGAAAGCCCCCGCGCGGGTTTCCATGGCGGCTGTGGCTGTTCGCCATCGTGATGACGGCGGGCGCCGTCGCCGGCGGCTACTTCACCTGGCAGTACCGTTCGCAGACCAAGGCCGCGGTGGAAGGCCACGACGACTGCGTGGCGAACCTGTCGAAGACCACCGGCCTCGTCGCGGACAAGCAGAAGGTGTCGGACGATCTCGGCAAGCGCGCCACGGCGTGCGAGGCCGAGCGGGTGAAGGACACCGCGAAGGAAAAGCAGCTCGAGACGCAGCTCGCCCAGCTCTCCACGAACCTCAACGCCTCCAAGGAAGAGCTCGCCACGCTCCGCGCCCAGCGCGCGGAGACCGAGAAGCGGATCGCCTCGATCGAAGACATCCAGAAGCAGTTCGCGAAGATGATCGACACCGGGCAGCTCAAGGTCACCGCGCGCCGAGGCAGCCTCGTGATCTCGCTCCCCTCGGAGGTCCTGTTCCCTTCGGGCAGCGCGGATGTCTCGGAGAAAGGACAGATCGCGATCATCGAGATCGGCGTGACCCTCAAGAAGCTCGCGGATCGCCGGTTCCTCGTGGTCGGCCACACCGACGATCAGCCGCTGAAGAACAGCGTGTTCAAGGACAACTGGGAGCTGTCCACCGCGCGGGCCTTGAACGTCACGCGCACCCTGGTCAAGGCCGGCATGGATCCCAAGAACCTGATCCCCGCGGGTGCGGGCGAGCACGATCCGCTCGGTCGTGATCGCGCGAAGAACCGGCGCATCGAGATCGCGCTGCTCCCCGCGATCAACGAGCTGCCGCCGCTGCCGAGCTCGCTCGAGACCGGCGATCCGGCCCAGCCACCGAAGTCGCCATAGTTGCCTGGTTGCCGAACTTGCCGTAGTTGCGCCGTGGCCCGCCCCGTCGGACAATCAGTCATGGGTCGGGTGTGGCTGCTCGTCGGTCTCGTGGGGTGTTCGTTCACCGCCCCGGACGCGATGACGGGCGGGGCCGATGCCCCCACCGACACCTCGGCGCGTACGTCGTGCCACGTCGTGGGCGCGAGCCCCAGCCGGGTGGCCGGCACCGTCGGGCTCAGCACGGGTGGAGGTGTCCACACCGATCTGCGCTGCGATCCGGGCACCGTGATCGTCGGCGTGGCGTTCGACATGAGCGATCAACCGGTCAACGGCCAGAACGCGCGCTCGGCTCGCGGGATCCGGATCGCGTGCGCGATCGTGACGATCGATTCCGGCGGCCCCACCTCGACGATCGCGACGACCCGCGAGGCCGAGGGGAACGGCGGGGCCAGCTGGTCGCCGTCGACGTTCACGTTCCCGGCGCTGTGCACGGCGGGGGGCGTGGTGTCCGGTCTCTCCGCCCACGGCGGCATCACGTCGAACGTGACCAACCTGCTCCTCGATACGGCGGTGACCTGTACGCAGCTCGACCGCGGCGGCGAGCAGATCGGTAGCTACGCGATCGCGATCGTCGACGGCCTCCAGGGCCAGGGGATGAACCCCTCGAGCGTCCAATGTGCCACCGGCGAGCAGCTCGTCGGGCTCAACGCCAACGCAGGCGCCGGTCTCGATTCGCTGGTCGCGACGTGCGCCCCCACGGCCTGCGAGTAGCGCCGCGCGAACGGCGAAGACGACCGCAGCTACTTCATGAGGGCGCCGACGAGCGACAGCACGTCGGACTCGGGCATCGTGCCCTTGACCTGCAGCTCGTCCGCAGCCGACGTCACGGTGACGCTCGTGAGGACGCTCTTCAAGTTCGGCGCGAGGCCCGGGCTCGACGCCAGCGTGCTCAGCTCCTTCTGCGCCTTGTCGGCGGCGGCCTTCGCGTCCGCAGCGGTACCGAGCTGGACGTGGAGATCCGCCGCGATGTTCGAGGCCGCCATCGTCACCGAGCCATAGCCGAGCTTCATCTTGGTCTTGTCGTCGAGCTCCTTGGCGACCGCCGACACGGCCCACACCGCGCCGCCGGTGTTGACCTTGGTCGACGCCTTCGCGACCTTGGACTTCGCGAGGCCCTTCGCACCGCTCCAGGCGGCGAGGTCGGCCTTGTTGGTGAACTCGAGCGGCAGGACGATCACGTTCGTACCGATCCAGCTCAGGTAGATCTGCTTGTCGCCGAACGACAGCTCGGTGATCTTGCCTTCGGTCTTCACGCCGACCTTGCCCTCCTTGCCCTTGGCCTTTCCGACCGCCTCGAAGCAGCTGACGATCTTCGCCTGATCGACGCCCTCGACGGCGATGTAGATCGCGCCGTGCTTCTGCTCGTCATCGGTGCCGACGACGAGGCCGTTGACGACCTTCAGCGGATCGAGCTGGCACGTGGACTTGATCAGCTCGAGGCCCGCCTTGACGTCGGGCTGCTGCGCCAGGATCAGCGGGAACGCGAGGCTGAACAGCGACGACTTGGTGAGCTGCGCGAGATCGAGCCCGACCACCACCGTGGTGGCCTTCGGGAGGTTGTTCTTGGCGGCCGTCCACGCGGCGGAGGCGCCCGCCTCGGCGGTGAGGGGGGCGAGGCAGACGAGCGCCGCGAGGGCGAGCGAGCGAGTAGATCCCATGCGTGAAAGAGTAGCAGGCGCTACCCAGCAATCACGGGCAATGCGTGGCGTCGAGCGCGAACGAATCGAAGAAGAAGTTCGTCACGTTCGAGAAGTCGTTGCTCGACGTCATCCGCAGCCGGATCGTCTGCCCCGACATATTCTGAGGGAACGTGTAGGTGATCAGGACCCACTGTGTCGTCGGCGTGAGGTTCGAGAATGAATTCATGGTGACGATCGGCGTCCCACTGGTCTGCGTGAACCCGATCGACCCCGTGTCATACGTGGCGGTGGTCGTCGTCTCTTGCGTGCCCACGGCGTAGTAGCCGGTGAACGTCAGCTGCGTGGTCCCTGCGGGGATCGTGACGTCCTGGTAGAGGACATCGGTCACGCTCTGCCCGATGTTCGGGGCCACGAAGCCACCAAGCCACGCCTTGAACGGCGCGCTCAGCTCGGTCGCGCCATCCTGATCCGTGATCAGGGGGAACCCGGGATCGATCGGGGTCGCCTGCCAGCCGGTCCCCTGCGGCGTGAGATCGAACACGGGGTTCGCGAGCAGCTGGGTGACCACCGGGACGCACGCATCTGGCGTGGTCTGCGCGTCGACCATCGCATCGGCCATCGCATCCGGCATCGCATCGACCATCGCATCCGGCATCGCGTCCGGCATGGCATCCGGCATCGCATCGACCATCGCATCCGGCATCGCGTCGGCCAACGCATCGGCCGAGGCTGCGGCGTCCGGTAGCTTGCCGTCGGTCTGGGTCGTGTCGGCGTCGATCTGGGTGAGCGCGCTCGTGCCGGAGGCACAACCGGCGAGCACGACGAGGACGACCAGACGCGACTTCATGCGGCGCAATATCGAGCCGGGAGGCCCCCGAGATCAATGGAGATCTGGGGGCCCCACAAGCCCAGGCGCACGGCGCAGTTACACCGCGTTGCCGGCGATCTCGCGCCGAGCCGCCGCCGCTGCTGGCCGCCAGCCGCCTCGCCAGACCCGGAGCCAGAACAGCCCCGCCCCGACGATGATCTCGACCGCCAGGCCGATCCAGCCGCCCACCGCGCCGAGGCCGCACACCACCCCGAACAGATAGGCGAGCGGAGGTGTGGTGAACCACGAGGTGGCGATCCCGACGATGGCGGCGTAGCGCACGTCGCTCGCTCCACGCAGGACACCCCGCGCGATCACGTTGGCTGCATCGGCCACGAGGAACGCGAGGCTGACGTGGATCAGCATGGTCGCGCGGCTCGCGAGTGCGGGATCGCCGGCCGCCATCGCCTGTGCGATCGCACCGCCGAGCACCGCATAGCCGACGCAGCACACCGCCGCATAGCCGGCGCCGATCGCGAGCGCTCGCCTCGCGACCTTCGGCACGAGGCTATCCTTGCCGGCGCCGACCGCCTGTCCGACCAGCACGGCCGCGCCCTCGGCGAGCGCGTGCGCAGGCAGGAACGAGACGTTGACCAGATGCAGGACCATCTGGTGCGCCGCTCCATCGATCGCCGACATCCGCGCGACCAGCACGGTGAGGATCAGGAACGAGCCGACCTCCATCACGAACTGGAGCCCGTTCGGCACGCCCTGCGCCCACACGGCACGGACCGCGTCCGGACGCCAGCGCAGGCCGCGCAGCTGTCTCCGCATCGGCCACGCGAGCACACAGGTCTCGGTGAGGTTGCCGGCGATCGTGGCGACTGCGGCGCCCTGCACGCCCCAGCCGAGGCCGAGGATCAGCACGCAATCGAGCCCGATGTTGACCGCATTCCCTGCGAGCGCCGCGCGCATCGGGGCACGACTGTCCCCGACCCCGTAGCTCGCCTCGCGCAGCGCCGCATAGACCAGCACCAGCGGGGCGCCGAGGGAGCGGATCGCGAGGTACTGCGCCGCGAACACGCCCGCGCGCGGAGACGCGGAGAGTGACGACAACCAGGGCGCGATCACGTGGCCGGCGAGCGTGGCCAGTGCGCCGAGGACCACGGCGAGGCCGAGCGCCGCGCCGAGCAGCTCGGGGATCCGGTCGCGACGCTGCGCCCCGACGGCCTGCGAGACCAGCGTCTTGGCACCGCGCAGGAGGCCGATGCCGAAGCACACCAGGCCGAAGCCGACCACGCCCGCGAGGCCCACCCCGGCGAGCTCGTCGGAGCCGATCTGGGCGACGAACGCGGTCGACGCCAGCGTCATGGTGGCGAACGAGATCATCGAGACCGTGATCGGCCAGGCGAGGCGCACGAGCTCGCGGCCGGGACGCTCGGTCCAGGTCAAGGATGTGGAAGAGGCAGGAGAGGCGCTTGATTCGATCGCAGCAGACATACGACGGCCCTCGCGACGCACGCGGCGTCGCTGCAACAGGAGGACAGATGCTCTGGAGGAGCCCGTCGGGTGCCGAAAACTCGAAGGGCTCCAGGATTGCTGGAGCCCGCGGCGGGGAGGGAGTGATCTCGGATCAGCGTTCCGAGCCTCGCGCACCGCGGGCTGTGCAGTCATCGACGAACTTCGTCGTCGACGACTGACACATGAGGCGGATGGCGATGCTCATTGAAATGATCTCCGTGAAATCCACTCTACGCGCGCGCGTTCGCGGAACGCAAGGATCGTATTCGCGCGCTGACAAAGAAGTGCGATCGAACGCGATCGTGGATGAGGAGCGGTAGGCGCGGTGCTGGACACAGCTCCGCACCACCCATGACATGTGCTCGGAGATCAAACCCAGGAAGCCAGGAAGCAAGGCAGCGGACTTTAGAGAAGATCCTCTGACCTTGGTTCCCTGCTTCCTGGTTAGACCTCCGGGATCCGGATGTGGATGTGGATCAGGATGAGGATGACGGCGATCGTGATCAGGCGGCGGGCCGGTACGTGATCGTGGCGCGCTCGCAGGTCCGCACGGTGGCCGGGCCGGGTTGCGGCGCGAACCGCCAGTGCATGGCGTCCGCCATGACGGAGTCGTCGAACGCCGCGAGCCTCGAAGAGCTCAGGACCTCGACCGAGCTGACCGAACCGTCTGGAACCACGCACAGCTTGACCTCGATCGAGGCCGCATCGCCGAGCTCGGCCAGGATCTGGTGGGACATCCGATCGGCGCTCGGCAGGCGGGGATCGATCGCGGCCGGGAACACCCGGGTCGCGTCGGCATGGGGAACCAGGTCGAGCTGGACCCGGGAACCCGCGTGCGGCTCGCGGTCGAGGGTCGAGGCTCCGGTGGTGGCGCAGGCGCCGAGGGCCAGTGCCAGGCCGAGGCCAAGGCCGAGGCGATGAACGATGGTCGAGATCAGGACGGACTTCATGATGTGGTGGCTCCTGGCAGGAACCTCCCCTTCGCGAACGGACACGCGTACACGCGACGTGCCAGACCGTCGCAGCGGCAAGCCCGCGATCTCTGTGGAGATCAGGACACATGCGTCAGGTCGCAGGGGTGTCCCGCGACCTGCCTGGACGGGAATTTCGATCGGGGGGCACCAGTTGACAGGCCGCCCGCCGACGGCGTTTCCTCCACCCCCAGAACACCGCCATGTCTGACCGCCTCACCGAAGACGTCACCAAGTTCCAAGGTCGCTTCAACTCCCTCAAGTCCGAGGTCGGCAAAGTGCTGGTCGGTCAGGACGAGATGCTCCACCGGCTGATGCTGGGCCTCCTCGCGAGCGGCCACGTCCTCCTCGAGGGCGTGCCGGGCCTCGCCAAGACCCTGGTGATCAAGACCCTGGCGGAGGCGATCGACGGCACGTTCTCGCGCATCCAGTTCACGCCCGACATGTTGCCCGGCGACGTGGTCGGCACGCAGATCTACAACCCGCGTGAGGGCACGTACACGGTCAAGAAGGGACCGGTGTTCGGCAACTTCGTCCTCGCCGACGAGATCAACCGCGCTCCGGCCAAGGTCCAGTCCGCGCTGCTCGAGGCGATGCAGGAGCGGCAGGTCACGCTCGGAGATCAGACGTTCAAGCTCGCCGATCCGTTCCTCGTGCTCGCCACGCAGAACCCGATCGAGCAGGAGGGCACGTATCCGCTGCCCGAGGCGCAGCTCGATCGCTTCATGCTGAAGGTCAAGGTCGGCTATCCGACCAAGGACGACGAGGTGAAGATCCTCGATCGCATGGCCGGCGCGGGCAGCGAGCCCACGGCGAGCAAGATGATGACCACCGACGAGATCCTCGCGGCCCGCGACGTGGTGCGCCAGGTGTTCGTCGACGACAAGGTCAAGCGCTACGTCGTGGACCTGGTCGCCGCCACCCGCGATCCCAAGGCCGCCGGCCTCCCCCAGCTGGCGACGTTGATCGACAACGGCGCCTCGCCGCGCGCGTCGATCGCCCTGATCAAGGTCGCGAAGGCGCAGGCGCTGCTCAGCGGCCGCAGCTACATCTCCCCGCACGACGTGAAGACGATCGCGCACGACGTGCTCCGTCACCGCGTCCTCGTCAGCTACGAGGCCGAGGCCCAGGGCAAGACCACCGATCACGTGATCGGTCAGATCCTGGAGAACGTCCCGGTTCCGTGACCTAGCCGAGCCGTCGCATGCTGCCTCAAGAGATCGCGCAAGCCGTCAAGCGCATCCAGTTCGTCACCGGTCGTCAGGTCTCTGACGTCATGGCCGGTGCGTACCTGTCCGTGTTCAAGGGACGGGGGATGGAGTTCGACGAGGTCCGGCCGTACGTGCCCGGTGATGACGTACGTACGATCGACTGGAACGTCACCGCGCGCACCGGTGAGCCGCACGTCAAGCGGTTCGTCGAGGAGCGCGAGCTCACCGTGATGTTGCTGGTCGACGTCAGTGCGTCCCAGGACTTCGGCTCGGGTCGGCGCAGCAAGCTCGAGGCCGCCGTCGAGCTCTCCGCGTTGCTCGCGATGAGCGCCGTCGAGAATGGCGACAAGGTCGGCCTGCTGTTGTTCCACGGCGGCGCAGACCAGTACATCCCGCCGCGCAAGGGCGGCAAGCACGCGCTCCGCGTGGTGCGCGAGGTGCTCGCGCGCGGTCAGGAGACGCCGACCGGCCTCACCACCCGCAGCACGTTGATGGAGATCCCGCAGCGGGTCCGACAGTGGTGGGCGAAGCTGCAGGCCAAGACCCAGCGCGAGCCGCGACGCGCCACCAGCATCTCGGCGGCGCTCGAGTTCTGCCGGCGCGTGCTGCCGCGCCGCGCGGTGCTGTTCCTGGTCTCGGACTTCCTCGACGAGGGTTACCTCCAGGTGCTGCGCCACGCGAACCGCAAGCACGACGTGGTGGCGGCGCTGATCACCGATCCGCGCGAGGCCGAGATGCCGCCCACCGGCCTCGTCACGCTCGAGGACGCCGAGTCCGGCAAGACCCGCCTCGTGGACACGCGCAGCCCCGCGTTTCGCGCAGAGCTGAAGACGCGGGCCCAAAAGCGCACCGCAGACCTGCGCGATCAGCTGCGCGCAACGGGCATGGATCTGATCGTGTTCGATGCCTCGGAGTCGATGGTCGATCCGCTGCTGCGGTTCTTCCGCGAGCGCGAGCGGAGGTTGCGCCGATGAGGACCGTGACCACGCGCGCGCTGGTGGTGCTGGGTCTGGGCGTCGGCCTGTTCGGAGGCTGCGGCGGCGAGGAGACCCAATCGACCTCGGAGCCCGCACCGATCGAGCCCGCGAAGGACGCGATCGCGAAGACCACCGAGAACGGCCCGGTCAAGGCCACCGTGCGCGTGTGGCCGGCGAAGCCGACCCTGGGCGAATCGATCTACGTGCGGCTCGAGATCGAGGCGCCGGCCGGGATCAGCATCGACGCTCCCTTCCAGGAAGCCGGCGACCAGCGCCTCGGACGGTTCCGCGTGGTCGGCTTCACCCGCGACACCGAGCGGCAGCCCAGCGGCGGCCAGCTGCAGCAGCAGACCTACACCCTCGAAGCACCGTCGAGTGGCAGGCAGCGGATCCCGCCCCTGCGGCTCGAGATGATCGACGCGCGCGCCCAGGGCGCCGCCGGCTCGGCCGACACCCGGAAGCCGCAGGAGCTCCTCACCGACGAGGTGCCACTCGAGATCGCCCCCGTGCCCGCGGAGCGCGCGACCGCCGAGCTCAAGCCCGCGATGGGCGAGCTGCCCGCCGATGTCGGCGGCACGAGCTGGACCCTGGTGGCCGGGATCGCCGGTGCGGTCCTGATGCTCGGGTCGGGTTCGATCCTCGCGTTCCGCGCGTACCGTGCTCGCCGGCGGATCGAGCAGCAGCGCTCCGCCTACGAGGAGGCGGTGGCCGAGCTGCGCGCACTCCACGACAAGGGTGCCCCCGATGCCGACACCGCCGATGGCTGGTTCGTGCGGCTGTCGGGGATCGTCCGCACGTACCTCGAGCATCGCTACGAGATCCGCGCGCCGGAGCTGACCACCGAGGAGTTCCTCCTGGTCGCCACGGCGCGGCCGGAGCTCACCGAGGAGCATCGCGGGCTCTTGACCCAGTTCCTCGAGAGGTGTGATCGCGTGAAGTTCGCCGGCTATCGGCCCGACACCGAGGAGTCTCTCGCCACCCTGTCGGCCGCGCGAGGGTTCGTCGAGGACACGCGCCTCCGGGAGGCCGCATGAGGGTGTTCGGGGTGGACCTCGCCGAGCCGTGGTTCCTGCTCGGCGCGCTGCTCGCCGCACCCGCCGTGTGGTGGTCGGTGCGGAGCTCGGGGCGCGTGGTGTTCTCGTCCCTGCGGGCGCTGCCCGCCGGCGGCGAGACCTGGCGCACCCGGATCGCCTGGCTCCCCGATGCGCTGATCGGCCTGTCGATCGTGGCGCTCGCGATCGCGCTCGCGGGGCCTCGCGCCGGCGACAAGACCGCACGCGTCCGGCGCGATGGCATCGCGATCATGATGGCCGTCGACGTCTCCGGCTCGATGAAGGCGCTCGATCTCTCGGAGCGCACCAAGGAGCTGACCCGGCTCGATGCGGTCAAGCAGGTGTTCGAGCAGTTCGCGCTCGGTGGCGCGGGCCTCGACGGCCGCCCCGACGACGCGATCGGCCTGGTGGCGTTCGCACGCTATGCCGACACCCGCAGCCCGTTGACCCTCGATCACGGCAACCTCGCCACCGCCGCGCGGCAGCTCGAGTTCGCCGTCGAGGGCGAGGATGGCACCGCGATCGGCGCGGGCCTCGAGCTCGCGGTGACCCGGCTCGCCGAGTTCAAGCCCAAAGAAAAGGTCGGCCGGATCGTGATCCTCCTGACCGATGGCGAATCCAACGTCCACGACATCGACGAGGACACCGCGATCGACGATGCAGTGAAGGCTGGCGTCAAGGTCTACACGATCGGCGCCGGCACCAACGGGATCGCGCCGATCCGTGTCACGCGGTCGGACGGATCGAGTGACCTGATGCAGATGCAGGTCTCGATCGACGAGAGCACGCTGCGCCGGATCGCCGACAAGACCGGCGGGCAGTACTTCCGCGCCACCGATCACGCCAGCCTCGCGAAGATCTACAAGCAGATCGATGCGCTCGAACGCACCACGATCGAGCAGGAGCAGTTCACCGAGTACCACCAGTACTATGCGTGGTTCGTGGTGATCGCGATGGGCCTCGTGATCCTCGCGTTCGGGCTCCGCGGCAGCGTGCTCCGGAGGTTGCCGTGATCTTCGATTGGAACTGGGTCGAGCTCGAGCGGATCCACCTGATGTGGGTCGCCCTCGCGATCACCGCGGGGCTCGCGCTGCTCGAGCTACGTGCGCGCGGCGCGATGGGCACGTTCCTCTCGCCGGTGATGCAGCGCCGGCTGACGGCGCAGGCGAGCACGGAGCGGATCGTGTTGCGCCTCGCGCTGTTGTTCGTCGCGATGATCGCCGCCGTCGGTGCGCTGATGCGCCCCCAGCTGCGCGGAGCCACCGAGACCGTCACCGCGTCCACCGCGTCGGCGGATGTGGTGTTCGCGATCGACACGTCGCGCTCGATGCTCGCCGAGGACACCGCGCCGAACCGGCTCGCGCGCGCGAAGGCCGAGATCGGCCAGGTCGTGCAGCGCCTCGAGGGCCACCGGGTCGGGCTGGTCGCGTTCGCCGGCCGCGCCGTCCAGGTGTGCCCGCTGACGCCCGATCACTCGTTCTTCACCACGGTGCTCTCGACGATCGACACCACCAGCGCCGGCCGCGGAGGCACCAAGATCGGCGAGGCGATCAAGGTCGCCCTCCGTGGGTTCCCGGCGAGTGATGGCGCGAAGCTGATCGTGCTGATCACCGATGGCGATGATCAGGATCCGTACTCGGAGGAGGCCGCAAAGGCCGCGCGCAACGCGGGCGTGAAGATCATCGCGGTGGGGCTCGGCAGCGAAGCGGGCAGCCAGATCACGCTGACCGATCCGCAGACCGGCGCGAAGACCACGTTGATGCACGACGGCGCGCCGGTGATCAGCAAGCTCAATGGCGAGCAGCTGCGCAAGATCGCGCTGGTCACCGAAGGAGCCTACGTCCCGGCCGGGACCTCGGCGATCGATCTCGATTCGATCATGGAGAGCCACGTGCAGCCGATCGTGCGCGCCGCGGCCGATGCAGCGGTCCGCCAGATCCCCTCCGAGCAGTTCCAGTGGCTGGTGCTGATCTCGCTCGCCGCCCTGATCGGCGCGCTGTGGGTGGGCGCCGGCGCCGGCGATCGGAGGGCGCGATGATCCGGATCGTCAGCGTGCTGTGCGCCCTCGCGCTCGTAGCCTGCGGCGGCGAGCACCGCGACGCGCGCGATACGTACAATGAAGGGATCACCGCCCTCACCTCGGGAGATCTCGAAGCCGCGGAGACCAAGCTCCTCCAGGCGCGGAGCGCCGCCGGCGTGGATCCCGAGCTGCGGTTCCGCGCCGCGTACGATCTCGGAATCGCGTACGCGCTGCACGCCGACAAGGTCCGCACCGGCAAGGACGCGGACCTCGCCAAGGCCCTCGAGCTCGCGCAGCAGGCGGCCTCGTGGTTCGGCGATGCGGCGCGCCTGCGCAAGGACGACGCCGACACCCAGGCCAACCTCGCGATCATCCGCGCGCGCGTCCAGGCGATCAGCGACGAGCTCAACAAGGGCGCGGGCAAGCTGGAGGCGCGGCTCGACGCGCTGATCGGCGAGCAGCGCAGCATCCTCGATGACGCGCGCGGCGCGTGGATCGCGATCAAGAGCGCCGGAGGGACCGATCCGCTGGCCCAGCAAGGCACGTTGACCCACCTCGCGGACCGCGAGCGCGGCGTGGTGGCCGAGGCCGGCGTGATCACCGATCTCGCGGCCGACGAGATCGACACGATCGGCAAGAAGCCCGAGGACAAACGAGATGATCAGGAGCGCGTGCGCGTGGTCCAGCTGAAGAACGTGGATCTCTACCTGCTCGATGGCCGCACCCGGATCGCGGACGCGCGCCGCAAGTTCCAGGAGCTCGCCGCCGAGGAGGGCGTCGCGAAGGCCGAGGCCGCGCTGATCTCGCTCAAGCGCGCCCGCGAGCAGCTCCTCGATCCGATCACCGTGCTGCGAGGCGTGGCGCAGGACGAGCTCGAGGTGCTCCAGGACACCGCGCGCGCGAGCGCCGCGGCCGGCACGCTCGAGCTCGGGCCCAATGTCAGCGCACCGCAGGGCCCGCTGCCCGCGTGGCTCGCACCACCGATGATCGGCGAGCGCCAGGGTGGCCTCCGCGATCGGCTCGAGGAGGTGCGCGCACGGCTCGCCGCGGCCACGGAGCACCCACCCGATCCGGCCAAGCCGGCGCCTCCCGAACAGGCCAAGCTGCTCGAGCGTGTGAGGGCGGCCCTGCCCTCGGTGGTCGAGGCGAGCGGCGCGATGGACCACGCGCGCGAGGCCCTGACCGCGGCCAAGCTCCCCGATGCGCTCGCGCAGGAGCGTGCGGCGCTGATCGCGCTGTCCCGCGCGATCGAGCAGTTCGCGGACCTGAAGCAGACCATCGAGCTCGCGTACGGCGAGCAGAAGCGGCTATCGGGCCTGCTGTCACCCGAGAGCGAGAAGCTCCCCGCGGCCGAGCGCTCGAAGGAGACCCGCGATGGCCTGGCGCGCAACGTGGCGCGGCTGGCGCGGCTCAAGGACCTGATCGCGGACGAGGTCAGCGGGCTCGCCGCCAAGGAGCAGGAGGCCGCGCAGCAGAAGGACCCGAAGCAGGCCGAGGCCGCCAAGCAGCAGCTCGTCCAGATGAAGGAGCAGCTGACCCACGCCGAGGAGCTGCGTGGCCAGGCGCAGGCCAAGCTCGACGAGCTCGACAAGGCGATCACGCTCGCGAAGGATCCGTTGCCACCGGCGAAGGAGACCGAGGCGAAGCTCGAGGAGCTGCGGAAGCTGTTCTTCTCGGTGATCGAGCACCTGCAGCAGCTGATCCGTGATCAAGGCGAGACCCGCGATCAGACGTCCACAGCGAACGGCGAGGATCAGTTCACGCGCGAGCCGCGGTACCCGACGCTGATCAGCCGCGAGGATGGTCATGGCCAGCTCGCCAAGGCGATCACCGACGCGCTCGCCGCTCAGGCCGACGCCGCCGGCAAGCAGCAGGGCCCCTCGAAGCCCGGCGCGCCCGATCCGAAGACGCTCGCCGCTGCGGCGGACGAGGTCCGCCAGGCGCAGACCGAGATGAGCGATGCTTCCAGGATCCTCGTGAAAGCCCGCGACGCGAAGCAATCCAGCGAGAGCCTGCTCCCCTCGGTGAAGAGTCAGGGCAAGGCGATCGAGCACCTCGAGGCAGCGCTCAAGCTGCTGCAGCCGCCCCAGCAGAACGACAAGAAGCAGGATCAGCAGAAGCAGGACCAGCAGAAGCAGGATCAGCAGAAGCAGGACCAGCAGAAGCAGGACCAGCAGCAGCAGAAGGGCGGCGCGAGCCAGCGGGCGCGAGATGAAGATGCCCGCCGGCAGAAGGAACGCCACAAGCAAGACGGCGCCAACGATCCCGTCGAGAAGGACTGGTGATGCGCGCCGTCATGACGAGGTTTGTCCTCGCGCTGGCCACGCTCGCCATCGTCACCCTGATCCCCGGGACCGCCTTCGCGGATGAGCCTCAGGCGCAGTTCCGGCTCGGGAGCGGGCGGCCGCACGTCGGGGTGCCGTTCCAGCTCGAGCTGGTGATCGAGGGCTTCGACGAGAGCCCGGCGCCCGACCTGCCGAAGCTGGCGATCCCGGACGCCACGGTGACCCCGCTCGGCGCGACGCCGAACACCTCGCGAAGCATCCAGATCATCAATGGCCGCCGCACGGACTCCGTGCGGGTGACGTGGTCCTTGCGCTGGCGCGTCGAGGTCACCAAGCCGGGTCAGCTGCGCGTGCCGAGTACCACCGTGACCCAGGGTGGAAAGCGCGCGACCGCTCAGGCTGGCGACGTGCCGGTCGAGACCGTGCCGACGACCGATACGATGAAGATCTCGCTCGAGCTGCCTAACCGGGCGGTGTTCGTCGGCGAGACCGTCCCGGTGACCATGATCTGGCTGTTCCAGAACCAGCCGCAGGATCAGACGTTCGCCGTCCCGTTGCTGTCGAGCGATGCGTTCACCGTGAGCGCACCTCCGGTGGCGAACCCGCGCCGAGCGCTCACGCTGTCCGCGGGCGCCAAGGACCTCCAGCTGCCCTACACGATCGATCAGACCACGGTGAACGGCACCGAGTTCAACCGGCTCACGATCAACCTGTTCATCGCGCCGCGCTCGATCCCGCCCGGAGGGAAGGTCGAGATCGCACCGGCGTCGGTGGTCGCCGCCCTGCCGGTGGGGCGCGCGGACTTCTTCGGCAACGCACCGACCCAGATGTTCCGCGCCGCCGATGTGGCGCACACCCTGACGGTCAAGCCGCTGCCCGAGACGGACCGCCCACCGACGTTCGCTGGCGCGGTCGGAGATCAGTTCTCGATCGCGGTGAAGGCGAGCCGCTCGGTGGTCTCGCTCGGCGAGCCCGTGGAGCTCGACGTCACGATCAAGAGCAACCAGCCCCTCGACACGCTCTCGCTCGGCAAGCTCGATGGAGAGGGGCGCCTTCCCAAGGACAAGTTCACCGTGCCCGCGGAGCCGCCGACGGGCGAGCTCACCGACGAGAGCAAGACCAAGACGTTCAAGGTCACCGCCCAGGTCACCGGGCCGGCGACCGAGGTCCCTGCCCTCGCGTTCTCGTACTTCGATCCAACCAAGGAGCAGTACCGCACGATCCGCTCCGAGCCGATCGCACTCTCGGTCAAGGGCGGCACGTTCGTCGGTGCCGGCGACGTGGTGTCGGCGAGCCCGACCAAGAAGGGCCCGGCCACGACCGTCACGGACGATTCGGCGCTGGTCAACGCGGAGCTGGCGCTGTCGACGGCGGGTGCGGTCGACGAGCGCCCGCTGGGTGGCACGTTGCTGTGGGTGCTGATCGGCCTGCTCTATGCGGTGCCGCTGGCGCTGCTCGGCGCGCGAACGTGGCAGCTCCGCACGCGGGGGCAGCGCGAGGAGGCCGCCGAGGTCCGCACCGCGCGGAGGAAGGTCGAGCAGCTGCTCGATCAGGCCGCCACGGCGGATGCACGCGAGCTCGCGGGGCCGCTCGGCGGTGCGCTGCGCGATCTGGCGCGCGTGCTCGGGCGCGAGGTCGACGACCACGGGCTGATCGCGAAGCTCGAGACCGAGGCGTTCTCACCCGCGAGCTCCGGCAAGCCGTTGTCGGCGGACGTCCGCTCGGATGCCGCGGGCCTGCTGCGGCGCTGGCTCGCGGAGGCGCGCAAGGCCCCATCGCGCCGGAGCCCACGAGCCGCAGGAGCCGCCGCGATCGTGCTCGTCGCACTCGGTGCGCACGTCGTGCACGCCGCGAGCCTCGACGACGGGCGCGCCGCCTATCAGGAGGCGATGGAGCTGACGACCAATCCGACGGCGCGCAAGGCCGCGTTCGCTCGCGCGGAGATCTCCCTCGGCGAGGCGGTGCGCGCGAACCCCGAGCGGCCCGAGCTCCTCGCAGACTGGGGCAACGCTGCGCTCGGGGCCGGCGATGTCGCCACCGCAGTGCTCGCGTATCGGCGCGCCCTCACGCTCGACGGCGGGAACACCCGCGCACGTCACAACCTCGCGTGGCTGCGCAGCCGGCAGACCGAGACGTTCCGCCCCGCGCACCAAGGCGGCGCCACTGACACCCTGCTGTTCTTCCATCACTGGCCGCGGGCACGGAAGCTGATCGTGGGCGCGATCGCGTTCGCGGTGGCGATCCTGCTGCTCGTCCCGTGGGCCGGCCGGCGTCGTCGCGGCCTGGTCGGGCTGTCGACGATCCCGTTCGCGGTGTGGGTGGCGATGAGCGCCTCCTTCGTGCTCGAAGATCGTCAGGCCGACGACGGCGTGGTGATGGATGACGTCGTGATGCGCGCCGCAGATAGCGCCGGCGCACCGGCGGCGCTCTCGCAGCCGCTGCCCCGTGGCACCGAGGTCACGGTACTCGAGCGGCGAGATGCCTGGACGCGGATCCGCGTGGCGAACGGCACCGCGGGCTGGGTGCCGGGCGGCGCGGTCGAACGCGTCGCGCCGTAGCAGGCCGAGCGGACGAACCCGCCGCGCGTTGGGGCCGTCGCGCTCCGAGTGTGAAACGATACAGGGGTGGTGCTTCGTAGCCTGCCGCTGGCCCTGATCCTCGCGCTCACCGCCTGCCCTGCGCCGCGACCGCCGCCGGTCAAGCCGCTGCCGCCGAGCGGCGGGGACGGCAAGATCACGTGGGCCCACGCCTCGACGGCGGCCGAGGTGCCGAGCACCCCGCCCACACCGGGGACGTTTCGCGTGCATCTGATCGATGTGGGCACGGGCCTCGCGGTCCTGATCCAGGGCGCGGACTTCGCGATGCTCTACGACGCGGGGACCAACGACAAGGACGAGCGGCCGTCGCGCGTCACGGCGTACCTCGCGGCGGCACTCGGACCTTCGGGAGACGAGCTGTGCGGCGAGGCAGCGCCCGGCACGCGGCGCACGATCGAGAACGTGGTGCTCTCGCATCCGCACTTCGATCACGCGTCGGCCCTCGATCTGGTGCTCCACTGCTACGAGGTCCACCAGTTCTGGGACTCGGGCCGGGTCAACGAGACCGTGTTCTACCGGGAGCTCCTGGCGGCGATCGGCAAGGCCACGCAGCTGACCTATCACACCGCCGTCGATGTCCCGGCGAGTCACGAGGTCGCGGTCAAGGGCATGACGATCCACATCCCGGTGTGGGAGACGTTCCACGAGGGTGACGAGGTGCAGCTCGGCGAGGGTGCCAAGTTCACGATCCTCCACGCGGAGGGCAAGCCGCTGAAGGATCCGAACCAGAACTCGGTCGTGCTCGCGGTGCAGCTCGGGACCACGCGCATGTTGCTGGTCGGCGATGCCGAGTCCGGCGAGCGCCGCGATCCGAGCTATGGCGTGGGGGACGTCGAGGAGTTCCTGATCGATCACCACAAGCAGGACATCCGCGCCGACATCCTCCAGGTCGGCCACCACGGGTCGAAGACGTCGAGCCGGCGCGACTTCCTGGCCGCGGTGCACGCGCAGCTCGCGCTGGTCTCGAGTGGGCCGAAGCGCTACGGCAAGACCACGCTGCCGGATCACGAGGTGCTCGAGGAGCTCGCGGCGCAGGGCGCGACCATCCTCCGCACCGACGAGCATGATGGTGCCTGCCCGACCACCGGGAGGATCGGTGGTGATGATGGGCCCGGCGGCTGTGACTCGTGGGTCATCACGATCCGGCCGTGATAGACAACGAGGATGCCGACCCGCCGCCTCTATCACCACGACGCCACGCAGCGGCAGTTCGAGGCCACCATCGTCGCGCTGACCACGCACGAGGGCAAGCCGGCGGTGGTGCTCGACGAGACCGCGTTCTATCCCGAGGCGGGCGGACAGCTCGGCGATCGGGGCACGCTCGGTGGGATCGAGGTCGTCGATACGCAGGAGACGGAGAGTGGTGACATCGTCCACGTGCTCGCGGCATCGGGCCCCGAGCCCGGTGCCCGGATCACCGGTGCGCTCGACTGGGACCGTCGCCGCCAGCACATGGCGCAGCACACGGGGCAGCACCTGCTCTCGGGCGCGCTGCTCGATCGCGCGGGCGCGGCGACGGTGTCCGCGCGCCTCGGCGAATCCGGGCTGACGATCGATGTCGCGCGCGATCGGATCCCGGAGGCCGAGCTCGCCGCCGCCGAGGGCCTCGCGAACGATCTCGTCGACGACGATCTCGCGGTCCGGGCCTGGTTTCCCGACCCAGGGGAGCTCGCTGGGCTCAAGCTCCGGCGCGATCCGAAGGTCACCGCCGACATCCGGGTCGTCGCGATCGGCGAGTTCGACTACTCGCCGTGTGGCGGCACCCACTGCGCGCGGACCTCGCAGCTCGGCGCGATCCGGATCATCGGTGCCGAGCGCTACAAGGGCATGACCCGCGTGACGTTCACCGCGGCGCGCCGAGGCCGCGCGAGCCTGTTCGGCCACGACCACGTGCTGCGCGCCCTCGGCACCCAGTTCTCGTGCGCGCCCGCCGACGTCCCCGCCGCGATCGACAAGCTTCGGCGCGACAGCGACGCGCTGCGCACCGAGCTCACGGCGCTCCGCGGACAGCTCGCGAACGCGGTGATCGCATCCCTGCCCGGCACGGGCCCCGTGATCGCGGTGATCCCCGGCGACGCCGAGCTCCTGCGCAGCGTGGGCGCGAAGCTCGTCGGCGCTGGCCGCGACGCCCTGCTGTGCTCCCCCGACGAGTCGGGCACCACGGTGGTCCTGTTCCGCGCCGCAGGCTCGACGCTCGACTGCGGCCGCCTCTGGAAGCAGCTCGCGGCTCAGCTCGGCGGCCGTGGCGGCGGCAAGGCGGATCGCGCGGAGGGCCGGCTCGCGGCACCGGTCGCCGACTGGCCGCAGCTGGTGGGGACGGTTTCAACTTGAGCAACTTGCGACGCGCAACCCCGCGAAGACCAGGGGACGGTTTCAACTTGAGCAACTTGCGATCGGCAAGCGCGCGAAACCACGCGCGTCCCTCATAGCGCCGGACAAGCCCACCGTCGTCCTCACCCGAGATCACGCCACCGGGGCGAGATCGAACCGCCGCGTCCGAAGCCCGATCACGACGCGGTCAACGTCACGGCGACCTGCTTCTCGTCCTTCGCGCTCGGGAACGCCGCGGCCGACAACACGTTCCTGATGCACATCCCGAGCGGCGTGCTGTTGAGGGCCGCCGGTTCGAGCGAGACGCCCTTGGCGTGTCCATCGGTCGAGACCGTGATCACGACCTTCACCCCCGGAGGTGGTGCGCCGTGATCCTGCGCGCACTTGTTGATCCCCGGCCGGTGCGCCTGGATCGCGGCCTTGTAAGGATCGCCCTTGGGCTTGATCGGCGGCTTGTCAGGAATCCGATCGGGTACCTTCGTGTTGTCCCCGATCGGAGGCTTGTTCGAGCCCGCGTCGGGCGTCACGTTGCCCCCGCTGCCGACTGGATCGCGACTGTTGTCCGGCGAGGACGTGATGTTGACGACCGCCGGTGGCTGCTGTTGCTGCTGCATCTGCTTCCACACCAGGAACAGCGCCCCGCCGGCGATCCCGACCATGGCGAGGGCCAGCAGTGGCCAAACGACGCTCCGACCCTTGGGCGCAACCTGCTGCGCCTGGGGCATCGATGCCCCCGGCCCCGAGTTGATCGCCTGCAGGCTCACGCCGCTCGTGCTGGTCTCGTTGCCGAACGGCGGCGGGGTGTGTTGCCCGGTGAAGTCCTTGGGATCGCGCGGCGGCCCCATCGCGCGAATCTCGATCGGCGTCTCGCTGATCGTGGACTCGACCGACGGAAACTCGTCGTCGTCGTCATCCTCCTGCATCCCGGGCTGGGTCGCATCGTCCTGGGCGATCAGCGGCATCGTCGAGCGCGTGCCGGCGCTGGTCTTGTGGACGGCGAGCATCACCTGATCGGTGCGCTTGCGAAGCTCGTCCGAGAACTCGAGACGGATGAAGTCGCTGATCTCGCCCTGCGTCCACGGGCGCTTGATGCCGGTCAACGCGTCGAGCACGGCGGTGCCGAACTGTCGGGCGGTCTCGAACCGGTTCGCGGGATCGCGGTCGAGCGCATGCGCGAGCGCCAGCGCGAGGCCGTCGGGTACGTCCGGGCGATACCGCCGAACATCCGGAATCGGCTGCTCCATCACCGCGCGGAACGTCAGGTAGTCGGTCTTGCGCTGGAACAGCCGGCGGAGCGCGATCATCTCGTAGACACACACGCCGAGCGCGAACACATCCACGCGGCGATCGAGCTGAGCGCCGCGGAGCTGCTCCGGAGCCATGTAGGCGTACTTGCCTTTGACCGTCCCGGTCTGCGTGTTCGCGGACGCGTCCTTGACCTTCGCGATGCCGAAGTCGAGCACCTTGGCGACGCCGGCTTCGGTGAGGAAGATGTTCGATGGCGTGACGTCACGGTGGACGATCCCGATCTCCTCACCGCCACGATCGCGCAGCTCGTGAGCGTAGTGGAGGGCATCGCAGGTCTGCTGGATCACGCCGCCGATGAAGCCGAAGTCGAGCTGCCCCATCTCCTTGGACTGCTTGCGCAGCAGCGGCAGGAGCGTGACGCCTTCGAGGTACTCCATCACGATGTAGAGCTGACCGTCGGTCTCGCCGAGCTCGTAGACCTGGCAGATGTTCGCGTGGGAGAGCTTGGATGCGAGCCGAGCCTCCGCGATCAGCATCTGGCGGAACCGCGCATCGTCGGCGAGGTGCGGCAGGATCCGCTTCACGACGAACAGCTTCTCGAACCCCGCGGCGCCTTCGAGCCGAGCGAGAAAGATCTCGCCCATACCGCCGGTCGCAAGCCGCGCGAGCAGCTCGTAACGACCAAGACGGGTAGGCGCTTGGACCCCCGGAATGCCCATCCGATCGAAATTCTAGCAGGTCCAGGTGGGCTCGTACGCGCCTACATCTGACTACTATCCGACGATCCCGCGGTATACAGCCCGGATGCGGTTCGAGCTCCACTGCCATTCGACGTGCTCCGACGGCACCGAGCCACCCGCACAGGTCGCAGCGCGTGCCGCCGCTCGGGCGGTCGAGGTGTTCGCGCTCACCGATCACGACACCTGTGCGGGCTCGCAGGTCGTGGTCGCCGGCGCGCGGGTCATTCGCGGCGTCGAGATGTCGTGCGATCACGAAGGGCGCACGATCCACGTACTCGCCTACGACCGCGGCCAGCCGGGCTGGACGGCGCTCGAGGCGCGCCTCGCCAACGTCCGCACCGCTCGCGTCAATCGCCTCCGTGTGATGGCGGCCCGTCTCGAGCAGCGCGGCATCAAGATCGCGATCGATACCCTGATCACCGCGGCCGGTAGCCGCGCCGTCGGCCGACCGGACCTCGCCCGCGCCATGGTGGAGGTCGGGGCGGCCTCGTCGATGCGCGATGCGTTCTCGCGCCATCTCTACGACGGTGGTCCGGTCGACGTCCCCCATCACGCCCTCCCGATCTCCGAAGCGCTCGCACTCGGACGCGAAGCCGGCGCCGCGATGTCCCTCGCGCATCCACACCTGTATGACGAGCTCTCCGGGCACCTGGTCAGGAAGCACCGCGACGACGGCCTCGGCGGCATCGAGGCCTTTCATGGCGCGTACGATCCGCGCGAGCGCACCCGCTGGGTGACGCTCGCCGATACCCTCGGCCTCGTCTGCACGGGCGGCTCGGACTGGCACGGCCCCGAGGAGGCACAGGCTCAGCCCGGCGTGGACCTGCCTGCGGACCGGAGCAACGCGCTCCTGCGCTGGCTGTCTGCCGCCTAACCCCGCCGAGGGTCCTGATGGCTGGGATTCGTCCCGTCCGAGATTTGTCCGAACATCTCGGTGATCACGCCACACACGCAGGCACGCTCACACAACGACTGGCCTTCGTCTGTCCGGGCGATGGCCGGTAGGCGGACGTGTTGTCCGGTCGTCGGCCAGAACCGGACGGCCGATCCAATGAACTCGCAAGTTTGCGGTTGGCAAGAAAGCTGCTGCCGATCTGGGTTTCGAGCCAGACCATGTCGGAACCGCGAGAGATCCTCCCGAACACGATCTATCAGGTGACTCGCCGCTGTTCGCAGCAGCAGCTGCTGATGCGACCGGACGACGAGACGAACAATGCCTTTCTCTACTGCCTCGCAGAGGCGGCCCAACGCTTCGACATCGGCGTCCTGATAACCGCGGCGATGTCGAACCACCATCACACCGACATCATCGATCGCCAGAGGAACGTCTCCATGTTCCTCGAACGATTCCATGGAATGTTCGCCCACTGCATGAACCACTTGCGCGGGCGAATCGAGAACTTCTGGTCGAGCGAGGAGACGTCGCTGGTGGTCCTGGCTGATCCATCCGCTGTGATCAGCAGCGTCGTCTATGCGGCAACCAATCCTGTCAAAGACGGCCTCGTCGAGCGGGTGGATGAATGGCCGGGGGTGAACGGGCTGTCGGCCCTCCTCGAGCAGCGAACCATCGTCGCGCGCCGGCCGAGCTACTTCCGCGCAGATGGTCCGATGCCCGAGACCGTAACGCTTGAGCTCATCATCCCAGAGGAGCTCGGAGACCCCGACGCGTTTCGGAACACCATTCGAGAGCGGGTGGCACAAGTCGAGAAGGCGCACGAGGACAGCAGGCGACAAACCGGCCGAAGCGTGATGGGCCGCACCAGGATCCTACGGGAATCGTGGCGAAGCTATCCGGCCAGTGCGACGCGCGAGCACCGTCCGCGCTCATGCGACAAGATCAAGCCACGCTTTGCGACTCGTGACGAGGAGCGACGGATCGAGTTGATCGTACGCCGCCAAGTCTTCCTGCGTGACTACCGAGCTGCACGACTGGCCTGGCTGGCCGGCACCCCGATTCCCTTTCCACCCGGTACCTACTGGCTACGCCGCTTCGTCGGCGTTCCCGTCGCTTGCGTTTCAAATTGAGCCTACAAGTTCGCGCCCGTGCATGGCCAAGATGGTCGTGCGCGTCGCGGCGTGGACAAGGGTCGCGTCGAGCGAGCCCGACGAGCGAGATGCGGACGGAGCTGACCCGACTTCGTCGCGCGGTGTGCAACACGACCCTCGGTGCGGTTAGCGCTTCCGAGACTTGAGTTTCAACTTCTTCTTCTTCGGCGGGGCCGCACGCTTCGCCTTCGGGGCCGGAGCGGGTGGTGCGATCTGGCCGAGCTCCACCACGCGCAGGTACTCGTGCTCGGCGCAGGGCTGTACGCTCAGGCGCTGGATCCGCAGCACGGGCATGTCGGCGAGCATAGGATCGGAGCGCATGCGCTCGAGGGAGACCAGGTGCGGGAAGGTCGAGACGTATTCGACGTCGACGCAGTCCCAGATCGGGTTCTCCCGCGTCGCCTTCGGCTCGAAGTACTGGCTGTCCGGATCGAACTGGGTCTGGTCGATGACCTTCGTGCGCACGACCTTCGCGAGCCCGACGGCGCCCGGCGGATTGACGCTCGAGTGATAGAACAGCACCGAATCCCCGACGCTCATCGCCCGCATGTGGAACCGCGCGAAGTTGCTCCGCACGCCGCTCCACGGCTCGACCTTCACGCGCTCGAGATCCGCGATCGAGAACGTCTCCGGCTCGGTCTTCATCAACCAGTACTTCATGAAGCAGCTCCCACGGGCACTCCCACCGTCAGCGTCTGGATCGGCACCTCGGTGGTGGCCGCCCGGACCTCGTCGGCGAACCCGGTCAGGTTCACGTTGAACGAGAACTTGCTGGGCTGACCGAGCGGAACGAAGAAGTCGTCGTAGTGGGTGGGAACGATCAGCTTGGGCCGGACGGCGCCGATGATGCGCTGGAAGTAGCCCTTGGTGAACCGGCGCCCCGAGATGCCCGCGAGCAGCACGTCGATGTTCTTGTCGGTGATCTCGTCCTCGAGCAGGTCGCACGAGCCCTGGTGATAGATCCGGATGCCCGCCACCTCGATGAACAGCCCCCAGACCTGCCCGCACTTGTAGGCCTGCGGGGTCAGGTGATCGACGTGGTCACACGTCAGCTCTCCCGAGTACGGGATGCCCATCCCGAGCTGCAGCTTCGAGTGCAGGCTCGGGACGAAGTGGAACCGGAACGGCCCCACGTGATGATCGGCGTGCGGCGTGACGACGACGGCTTGCTCCGCCAGCCCGTGCAACCCCATGAGGTGGTGGAGCGACGTCGATCCGTAGACCCGGCAACCGAACTGCCGCGCGATCGCAGGCACGTCGAGCGCGTGATCGAAGTGCGTGTGCCCCACGAGCACCGCATCGGCCGCATCGATCCAGCGCTCCACGGCGGTCGCCGAGGGCGGCACGACCTTGCGCCGCACCAGCTCGCCGAGCGTGAGCCGTGTGACGTACGGGTCGATCCAGATCACCGTGCCCTGATACGACAGCCGAAACCCTGCGGTCCCGAACCAGGTCAGGGTCAACCCCGGCGGCAGCGGCGACCGCGCCGGGTCCCAGGCGAGCTGCCGAGCTGTTAGCTGATCGCTCGTATGTTGGCGGCGCGCAGTTGCCAGGTACGCGAGACCCGAGCCGATGTGACCGAGAGGGCCAAGCACGGCGTCACTTTACTCCGCTCCCGGCTCCCCCACGCCACCCAGCGGCGCTACAAAGCCGCATGGCCTTTTCCCTTCCCGAGCTCCCCTGGGCACCCGATGCGCTCTCCCCCACGATGTCGAAGGAGACGATCGAGTTTCACCACGGCAAGCATCACAAGACGTATGTCGACAACCTGAACAAGTTCGCGCCCGGAACCAAGTACGAGGCGCTCTCTCTCGACGACGTGATCAAGCAGTCGCGCGCCGATGGCGACAAGAAGATCTTCAACAACTCGGCGCAGATCTGGAACCACACGTTCTTCTGGCACTGCCTCGCACCGAAGGCCGGCGGAGCCCCGACGGGCGCCGTCGCCGCCGCCATCGACAAGGCGTTCGGCAGCTTCGATGCCTTCAAGACGAAGTTCGCCGAGGCGGCCCTCGGCCAGTTCGGCTCCGGCTGGGCATGGCTCGTCAAGAACGCGGATGGCTCGCTCTCCATCGAGACCACCTCGAACGCGGAGACTCCGTTCGGTCAGCCCGGCAAGACGTGCGTGCTCACGCTCGATGTCTGGGAGCACGCGTACTACATCGATCACCGCAACGCGCGCGCTAAGTTCGTCGACGCGTTCTGGACGCTCGTGAACTGGGAGTTCGCGAACAAGAACCTCGCGTAGCTCGTCCGCCTCCGCTGCCCGGCCCCGCGCCGGGCGCCCGCGGCGGCATGGGTCTCCTCCGCGCACCCCCGCCGTGATGGCGTATCGTGAGGAGATGGACGACGGCCCCGACGGAACCGAGCAGGCGACCATCGACGGCCGCCCGACCGCCGCGGAAGGCGAAGGCCCGAGTGCGCGTGAATCCGTGCGCCGGGTCTCGACCGAGCGCTACAAGGTCATCAACCGCCTCGGCAAGGGCGGCATGGGCGAGGTGATGGCGGTCCGCGATGCGAACATCGGCCGTGAGGTCGCGCTGAAGCGGATCCGCAAGGCCGATCCGAGCGAGCGCGTGATCGATCGGTTCATGCGCGAGGCCTCGATCCAGGGCCGACTCGAGCATCCCGCGATCGTGCCGCTCTACGATCTCGGGCGTGACCCGAGCGGCCAGCCATTCTTCACGATGAAGAAGCTGACCGGGACCACGCTGTCCAAGCTCCTCGGCAGCGATCGGCCGGAGGTCACCCAGCAGCGCCTGCTCCGCGCGTTCGCCGAGGTCTGCCTCGCCGTCGAGTTTGCCCACGTCCGCGGGATCGTCCACCGCGATCTCAAGCCCGACAACATCGTGCTCGGCGATTTCGGCGAGGTCTACGTGCTCGACTGGGGAGTCGCGAAGGTGATCGGCGAGGCCGACGAGTTCGCGGATGTCGCGAGCGGCTCGAGTGAGGACAACGAGGCCCTCGCAACCCTGCCCGGCATGCAGGTCGGCACCCCTGGTTACATGGCTCCCGAGCAGGTGCGTGGCGATGTCGATCTCGATGCGCGCGCTGACATCTACGCCCTCGGCTGCATCCTGTTCGAGATCCTGACCCGCACGATGCTCCACCCCACGGGCAAGCTCGGCCTCGCGAGCGCTCTCTCGGGTGTGGACGCCAAGGCCTCCGAGCGCGCCCCGGGTCGCGGCATTCCGCCCGAGCTCGACGAGCTGTGCGTCGCCAGCACGCACCTCGACCGTGAACGTCGCCTGCAGACCGCGCGCGAGCTCGGCGATCGCGTGCAGCGCTACCTCGACGGGGATCGAGATCTCGCCGCGCGTCAGCTGCTCGCCCGGGATCACCTCACCACCGCGCAGGCTGCCTTCGACGTGGCGGGCGACGCACAGCGCAGCCTCGCGATGCGAGAGGCAGGTATGGCCCTTGCCCTCGATCCGACGCTCACCGCGGCCGCCGAGCTCGTCGGCCGCTTGATGCTCGAGCCACCGCAGACCACACCACCCGAGGTCGAGGCAGCGATCCTCGCCGACGACGTCAAGACGATGCAGGGCAACGCCAGGGTCGGCATCTACGCGTACGTCGCGTTCTTCGCGTTCATGCCCATGGTGTGGTGGATCGCGCCGCAGGGCTCGCCCTGGGTGCTCGCGATCTCGCTCCTGATCTTGCTGAACCTCGGCATCTGCTACTGGGGCTCCAGGGTCAATCCGATCGGCAAGGAGGGGATCATCGCGGTCACCAACGCGATCCTCCTCGCGATCGTGGCTCGCATGTACACGCCGTTCCTGATCGCGCCTGGCCTGGCCGCGATGTCAGCGATGGCCATCATGTTCACGCCCACGCGATCGAAGCTGACGTCGATCGCCGGCATGGTCGGCCTCCCCGCGGTCGCGGTGCTCGGGCCGTGGCTCCTCGAGAGGTTCGACCTCCTCTCGATCACCACCACCGTGGACCATCGCGGGATCCTGATGAACGCCGTCGCGATCGCCGGCGACGAGACCAGCACGCTCACGGTCGCCGCGCTCTACGTGCTCGGCCTGATCGCCGCCGCCGCCGGGATGGCGAGCCGGATGCACACCCGCGAGCGCACCGCGAAGCGCCGCCTGCACCTCCAGGCGTGGCAGCTGCGCCAGCTCGTCCAGCGGTAGCTCGCGGCCCCTGCCGATCGATACCGCGATACCTGACAAACCACTGTCAGCGTTTCGACGCGAGCACGACTGGAGGCGCCGGCCCTCGTGATAGCACCGAGGCTTCACATCTCACCAGGAGCCACCGATGAGCCTCATCTTCTACTTCGCCCCGATGTCGACCGCCACCCTGACCCAGATCGTCATCGAGGAGCTGGGCGTCCCGTGTGATCGCAAGCAGCTCGATCTCAAGGCGGGCGACGCCAAGAAGCCCGAGTTCGTGAAGATCAACCCGAACGCCAAGGTGCCGACGATCGTCCATGACGGCGTGGCGATCTGGGAGTCCGCCGCGATCACGATGTACCTCGGCGAGACCTTCGGTGTGGACAAGGGCCTCTATCCGGCGCCCGGCCCGCGGCGAGGTGAGGCGATGAAGTGGATCACCTGGACCAATGTCTCGCTTGGCGAGGCGGTCTACCGCCGCGGTCACAACGGTGAGTGGGCGGCGCCGGAGGACAAGAACCCGCGCGCGCTCGAGACCGCCAACCGTGACATCGCGCAGCTGCTCGGCATCCTCGATCAGGCCCTCGCCGGCAAGCAGTTCCTTCTCGGCGAGTTCACGCTCGCGGACGCCCACGTCAACTCGTTCTGCGATTGGCTCCGCCACTCGAAGGTCGACTTCGCCGCATTCGCGAACGTCAACGCCTGGGCAGCGCGCTGCGCTGCACGCCCCGCGTATCAGCGGGTGATGGCGCACGGCTGAGATGTAGGACGATCGGCGCCTGTACCGTTCGTGCGCTGCCTCCGCCCGGCGCTGGTACGGGCCAGATTCTCGACGGCCCATGATCTCGATAGCTTCGCGTGGCTCCTGAAAGGAACGCGCGTTGCAGCATGTCTCTTCATGCGCCACGAGACCGAGCGTTGCGAAGGGCGAGCGTGGACCTCTGACAACGAGGAGGACGGACCGACGGTCCTGGTCGATCCGGAGCTGGAGGCGGTGTGTGTCCCGCGCTGGCGCGCAGCGCGAGGCACTCAGGCCCCGTACATCGAGGCCGAGATCTCGACGGTCGATGGCACACCGCTCGAGATCTTCGACGCGAGGTAATTGACCTTCGCAACGCGTTCCGCGTTGCTGCGCGCCCCACGTTCGTGGGGCTTTCAATTGCCGGCGAGCAGCGAGCGCGCCGCGGCCCACGCACGGACGGCCGGGCGAGGACGCGGGATCCGGGTCAGGAGTGCGAGCACCACGGTGGTCAGGAGCGCCTGCTGTGCATGACCGGTGACGACGTGCGGTGACTCGGCCGGCGTGGGCGTGAGCGCCGCGCGGATCGCGCGGAGGATCGAGGGTGCCGTGGTCGGGAGCGCGGCGGGCGCGGGGAGCGCACGCGAAGCATCCCGCATGGCGAGCTCGGCCTGGGCCTGCGCGAGCTGGATCGGGGTCGCCCGGGCCACCGCCCGCGCGAGCTGCTCGGCGGCCGCGACGACGGCCTCGGTGGGATCGGAGGGGGCGCCGGCCCGCACCCCGCAGGTCGGGCACGCGGCCTGTTTCGCGACGTTGTACGCGCACTGGCAGGTCGGGCAGTGGAGATAGCTCATGGCCTTCCACGCAGCCTCGGGGCCCTACGCTCCCCGGGCAAGTTTTCTTGCCGCTAACGCGTGGTTGCACCCCGTCTAGTCCAGGTGACGCCGATCCCCAGCCAGCGCACCAGGGTTCGCGGACTTGGCGCTGGAGCGCGGCTTGCTCCTGACCTTTGCGTGCGCGCCGCCGTCTCATCTCTGGTCGTCGCAGTCGTGGGCGTTGTCGCCCTCGCCGCCTGCCACGCCGGCAGGAGCGGGCAGCTGCCCACCGCCATGCGGTGCGCCCCCGGACGGATCGGCAAGGTGATCGTCGAAGGTGCGCCACGTGCGAGCCTCGGCCCCTCTGACCGTCCTCGAAGGCACGCTCGACGAGCCCGCGCGAACCGAGCGGATCGTCCAGCTCGCGACCGAGGGCTTGCGCAGCGCCGGCCACGCCGAGGCAACCCTCGAGGTCACCCGCACCCTCGGGTGCGGCACCGAGCTCCTCGCCACGGTGGTGCTCGGCCCGAAGTACACCATCGCTCGGATCGCGTTCGAGACCGACCCCGACGACGAGTTCGCCGAGCGCACCCGTCTCGCCGTGATCGAGGATGGCCTCGGCACGGTCAACACGGTCGGTGGCACGTACATCGCCTATCGGCTCGAGCGCGCGCTCAAGGAGCTCACACGCCGCTATGCCGATGCTGGCTGGGTGGCCGCGAAGATCGATCCACCGCGCGCCGAGTATGACGGTCGCGGTCACGTCGAGATCACGATCCCCGTGCGGTCGGGGCCGCGCTTCACGATCGGCACGATCCGCGCGATCGGTGCCGGGGCCAGCGCACGCGCCACGGTGCTCGATGCGCTCGGGCTGCGCGAAGGCGCGTACTACGATCGCACCACCGTCCGCGCAGGCGTCGATCGCGCGCAGCGTGTCCTCGATCGGCGGATCCAGCTGCGGGTCCAGATCGCCACCGATCGCACCGAGATCGACGTCGACGCGATCGTCGAGGCGCCGTGATCCGCTGGGCCGTATGTGCGCTGCTCGGTCTCGCCGCGTGCGCACGGCCGCACTACCTCGGCGCCGCGGTCCCCGAACCGTGCCGCGCACGCGACATCGATGCCTGCCTCGGCTGGATGGTCGAGCGCGATCTCGCCGCCGCCGAGCTGGGCGCCTACGAGGATGCCGAACTGCGCGGCTATGTGCAGGCCGTGGTCGATCGGCTCGCGCGCGGCTCGTCCTTGACCCGCACACCGCGCGTCCTGCTGGCGGACCGTGATGGCACCTACGCGACGGTCGGAGGTCGCATCGTCGTGGCGCGGCCCACGCTCGAGAAGCTGGGCTCCGAGGCAGAGCTGGCCGGGATCCTGGCGCACGAGATGGCCCACATCGAAGGCAAGCACACCGTCGCGTCCCTGTTCGGACCTCACCCCGACGAGGACTGGCTGGTCATGCGCCGCGATGCCGAGGCGATCGCCGACGAGCGCGCGATCCTGCTGCTCGAGACCGCGGGCTATGCTCCGGTGGCGATGGGCCGCGCGTTGCGCAACGTGCTCACCGTCGAGGATGAGGAGCATCCGGCGAAGGACCTCCGGATCGCGCGCGTCGAATCGCTCGCCGTCGGCCGCGGTGGCTTCGAGGGGAGAGACGAGCTCTACGCACACCTCGCCGGGATGGTGGTGGGTCGCGATCCCCGCGCCGGGATCCGGATCGGCGACGCGTGGGTGATCGCCGCGCTCGGGATCGCATTCGAGCTCGCTCCGGACGACTTGGTGCGCGCCGCCGATGACCTGCTCGTGGTCCGACGCGGCACCGCCACCTTGACCGGCTACGTACTCGGGGCGCCGTGGGCGCGCGAGCTCGTCGGGACCCTCGAGGACCGCGACGCGCATCGCACCACCCTCGGGCTCGTGACGGCGGGGACCGTCGCGCGACGCACCGCACGCGATGACAGCCCACTCGGCAAGCTCCAGCGTGCGATCCGCAGCGGGCTGCCTCAGCCCGCGGTCGGTGCGCGCGTCGCGATCCTCGAGCGCCGCCGAGGCGCGCTGATCCTCGAGCTCGGCGGTCGTCGCTCGCCCGAGCTCAACTTCCGCGTCGCCACACCCACCGAGATCGCGACCTCCGAGCCGGCGCGGATCGCGATCGCGCACGCGCAGCGGAGCGGCACGATCGCCTCGCAGGATGCATGCCGTGGTGTCCTGCTCGACGACCCCCAGCGCATGGTCCGCGCTGGCGACCCGATCAAGTGCGCAGATCGTGCTCCGCTCGCGCGCCCGGCCGACGAGTCAGGTGCTGAGGCAGCGGAAACTCGACGCGATGAATAGTGCCGAGCTCGGGACACACCAGCAGCACACCCTCCGCGCCGTATCCGACCGAGAACGCCACGAGATATTCGAGGAGCTGCCGGCGCGTCGCGGCTGTGGTCAGGCGAGGCGCCTCGTCCCCGGTCTTGACCTCGGCGACCAGGAGCTCGCCGTCGATCTCGACGAGATAGTCGGCCCGCAGCTCGAGCTCCTGCGGCACGCCATCGACGATCGGTGACCACCAGGTCCGCGCCTGGGTCGCGACGATCTGGTACCCGGCCGCGCGCAGCAGATGCGCCGCGGCATCCTCCCCCGCACCCGCCCGCGCCGCGCGGGCCTTCGCGCGCCACGTGCCACGCCACCCGCGGATCCAGCGCGCGACCACGAGCGCGACGAGCGCCCCCGCGAGCACCGCGAGTGCGAGCACGAGAGGGTCGCGCGTCATCTGCGGATCATCGCGGATCCGTCTGACGTCACAGGCCGCTCCGTGTGGTCAGGAACAGATCGCTCGACGGCGCCGTCGACGGAACGCGAGCAAGCCGATCACGAGCAGCCCGCCCCCGCCTCCGCCGCCTGCCGCACATCCGCCGTCGCTGCCACCGCCGCCACCTCCTCCAGCTGGACCATCGAGGGAGGTCACGCGCACGGCGTCGAACGCGAGGCGCTGCATCGCGGTGCCGGTGTTGTCACCGAGCTCGACGTGCTCGTCGCCCTCTGCCGCGAGATCGACCTCGCCCAGCATCACCCAGCCGTCGACCGTCGATTGATCGATCGTCACGGTCTCGGTGGCGCCCGCATGGAGCACGCGATACGCGGCGGCCGTGGCCTCACCGCCGCTGACATAGGCCTCGATCCGATAGCGCCCAGGTGCAGGCGCGACGATCTTCCACTGCCCGTAGTTCTTCGCCGCCGCGCTCGCGGTGGTGTTCGTCCATTCGGAGCTATCTGCATACCCGGTGGCCTCGGCGCGCCAGTAGCGCGGATCGCCTGCGGCGAGGTAGCACGCGCTCCGCTGATCGATCACGCCGTCCGCAGGAAGCGCGCTGCAGCGATCGGAGGTCTTCCAGAACGCGCCGCCGAACTCGTTGTAGATCGCGAGGGCGTTGTCGCGGTAGCCGTTCGCCCGTGACGTGCACAGGGCGCTCGTCGTGCAACAGCCGTTGTACCGGCACGCGAGGAAGTGCGACCACTCCTCGGTCTTCGGGTTGCCGGGGATCAGCGGCACCTGATTCAAGTAGTCCATCGCGGTGGCCCAGCTATCGACGCCGGTGATGTCCTGGACCAGGCGGGTCTCGACGAAGTTCACAGCTTGCGCCGTGTTCCCCTCGACGGTCAGCACCGACGCGCCATAGGTGGCCACGGTCTGTGCGTAGGTCCCCGCATCGAACTGGAACATGCCCAGCCCGCCCTGCATGTCGGGGCACGGGCCATCCGCGCCCCCCGCGAGGATCGGCCCGTTGCACGACGGCGAGTCAGGTCCGGGGCAGCCGAACGAGGCCTCCGAGAAGCAATGCGCGAGGTTGGTCTCGCTGATCGCGATCCCACCGAGCAGCGCCGCGTTGTACATGCCCATCTCGGCGGCCGAGTCGCGGATCAGCGTCGCGCGCTCGCGACGCACCGCCGCGGTGAGCCCCTGCTCCGCCGTGCTCTCGACGGGCTCCGCGCACGCAGCGCCGAGCGCGAGGCACGCGGCGAGAGCTGTGACGCGAACCACCATGCCCCCACTGTACTCCACCCGAAACGGCCGACGCCACCGGAGAGAGAGGGGCCGGTGGCGTCGTACGGCGTCAGGGGAGTGACGCGAGGTGTTACCTGCGACGAAGTTGCCGCTTCATCGGGTTCATGGTCGTCGTATCGGCGGGCGCCTCGCCCAGCTTGGCCTTGACCAGCGTGCGTCCGGCGGCCTTGCGGGCCACCTCGAGCTCGACGGTGGTGCCGGGCTTGAACGTGGCGATCATCTTGTGGAGGACCTCGCCGGTCCGAACCTCGGTGCCGTTGATCGCGGTGACGACGTCGCCGTCCTGGATCCCGGCGCGCTCCGCGGGGCTGCCGTCCTGCACACCGGCGATCAGAGCGCCGCGGCTCGCGGGGAGCCCCTGCTGCTGCGCGAGCTCCGGCGTCACGGTGGCGATGTTCACGCCGAGGAAGCCGCGCGAGACCTTTCCGTCCTTGACCAGCATGTCCATGATCGGGCGCGCCATCGTGGTCGGGATCGCGAACCCGATCCCGGCATAGCCACCGTTCGGAGAAGCGATCGCGGTGTTGATGCCCACGAGCTCGCCCTTGAGGTTGACCAGCGCGCCGCCCGAGTTACCCGGGTTGATCGCGGCATCGGTCTGGATGAAGTCCTCGTACTCTTCGATGCCCATCCCGCCGCGGCCCTTCGCAGACACGATGCCCATCGTCACGCTCTTGCCCACGCCGAACGGATCACCCACGGCGAGGACCACGTCGCCGAGCCGGAGCGCCGAGGAATCGCCGAACGGGAGGGGCTTGAGCGTTGGGACCTTGCCCTCGAGCTGGATCACGGCGAGATCGGCCTTGGGATCGGTCCCGATGACACGGGCCTTCAGATCGGTGCCGTCGTGCAACGTCACCGTGATCTCCGTCGCACCTTTGACGACGTGCGCGTTGGTCAGGATCCGGCCGCTGGCGTTGACCACCACGCCCGAGCCCTTGCTCATCTGCTGGCGCTGCGAGGGCATCCCGAACTGGGGCGAGTCCGGATCGGCAAAGAACGGATCGAACGAGGCGGGGCTCGCCGACATGCTGGTCGAGGAGATGTTGACCACCGAGTCGACCACGCGCTCGGCGACATCGGGGATCGTGCCATCGGTCAGCGTACTGGCACCGGGGCCGGCGAACGCGGGGGACGAACCCGAGCGCAGCGCAGCGCCCGTACCGACCAGGCCGACGACGACGGCCGCAGCAACAAAGTTCCGGGACGAGAACATCGATCTCTCCTTGGGTGTCCGTGACAGGTCCTGTGTACGAACCTTGGACCGGTCAACGGGTTGCCTGTATTCCGCGGTTCTTGACCGCGCGGGCCCGCTCGGGCCAACCCGAACGGTCAGGCCTGGCAAACCGTAGTAGGTTCACACCCGTGTCACAGGTCGCCTGCATCGGCTGCAACCTCATGATCGACGTCGCCAGGGCCGACGTCACCGGCCGCGGCTACCGCTGTAACGCCTGCTCGATGAAGGCCAGCATGGCCGCCGATGGCGGGCGCAACGACGTCACCGACCACCTCACGGTGGACGAGCGCAAGCAGCGCGCCGCCAGCGCGGGCACCGAGATGGTGGTCGGCGGCCTGGTGGCGGCAACCGGCCTCCTCGTATTCCTCACCGTCAGCGGCCTGTTCGGCATGATCGCCGCCTGCGCGGGCCTCGGCATGACCTCGCACGGCTACCTCACCCGTCGCGAGATGACGGGCGAGCGCACGTCTTAGCTACGAGCGCTCAAGGACCGGGCGCAGGCGCGGCGGGCGCAGGCGCAGCGGGCGCAGGCGCAGGCGGGCGCAGGCGCAGGCGCAGGCGCAGCTGGCTTCGGCACCGGAGCCGGCGCAGGCGCAGCTGGCTTCGGAGCCGGAGCCGGCGGTGTTGCGGCGGGTTTCGGCGCAGCGGGAGCCGGAGCAGCAGCACCACCCGGGACCGGCGGCTTCGGCAGCGCGGCGCCCGAGCCCGGACCTGGAACCGGCGCGGCGCCCGAGCCCGGACCTGGAACCGGCGCGGCGCCCGAGCCGGGACCACCCGGCGGCAACGCCCCGTGCGGGTTGAGCGCACCAGGCGGCACCTTGCCGAACGGGTTGCCCTTCGGATCCACCGAGTCGATCGGCTTGTCGCTGAACACGGTCGGCACGTCCTGCTCCGCGCGCTCGGCGGTGTCCTTGCGAACCACGGCGGCCACGCGCGTGCGCGGCGTCATGATGAAGTACTCGGTCTCGCCCGGCGCTGGGTTCGCTGGCGCCTCGGCGCCCGCGGCCGGCACCTTGATGTGCTTGTACAGCGAGAGCGTGCCGAGCACCGCGCCGCGCTCGTCCTTGTAGGTCAAGGTCACGACGGGCGTGAGCCCGGCGGTCTTGAGGTCCGGCGCGTACTCCGTGGGCCGCAGGTTGTTCGCGTTGTCGATGAAGTTCGCGAGCGTCTGGTTCGGCTTCTTGGTCGCCTCGTCGCCCCAGGTCTTCACCTGCTGGCCCTCGGCGCCCGCCTGCACGCGGATCGCGGTCTTCGATTGACCGCCCGCGTCGATCGTCACGCTCTCGATCTTCGCGACATCGAAGCCGCGCGGATCGGTGAGGTGAAGGCTCGATTCACCGACCTCGAGGCCCGCGACCAGATCCTTCGACAGCACGTAGGCCTTGCCCGAGCTCTGCTCGAGCGCATAGCGATCACTGCCGCCATACACCGAGCCACCGATCAGGAACGTCCGCGCCCCGTCCTTGAACGTGACGGTGAGCGTCGACTTCGCGTCGGTCAGCTTGTAGTCCTTCTTCGCCTCGTCGGTGGGCTTGCCGAGATCGCGCAGCGCACGCGCCGCGGTGAAGCTCTTCACGAGCTTGTCCCCGGAGTCGCCGAGCGGGAACTCGCGGGTCTTCTTGGTCTCCACCATCTCCGGCGGAGGTGGCGCCGCCGAGCCCGAGCCTGCGCCCGAACCTGCCGATCCCGAGCCTGCGCCCGAACCCGTCGAGCCCGAGCCCGAGCCCGAACCTGCCGCGCTGCCCGCCGAGCCCGAGCCTGCGCCCGAACCTGCCGCGCTGCCCGCGCTCCCTGACCCTGCCCCGCTGCCGGCGTTGGTGGGCGGCGTCGGTGGCACGGGCTTGGGCGTCTTGGTGATCGTCGTGTCGAGGCCCCACCAGTAGGTCTCGCCACCGGTGCGCCGCTCGAGCTTCACCTGCTTGGTGTCGCTCTTGAACTCGATCGACACCAGGTCGGCGTCGGTCTTGTCCCACAGCACGACGGTGCCGATGTCGGGGCCCGCGGTGTTCTCGCGGGTCCAGGTTCGGTATCCGTACACCAGCATCACTGCGAGCAGGATGCCGTGGATGATCGCTCCCTTCATGGCTTCACCTCGCTGGGCTTCGTGCGCCGTCGTCGGGCCCAAGTCCCGACGAGGCCAAGGACGAGAACGAGGAGCGGCCCGCCGACGATCGTCAGCGTGAACCACTTCGCATCCTGCGTCTTCGTGTGCGTGATCGGCTTGTCGTCCTCCGACACCACCTCGCCCGAGAACACCTCTTCGCCACCGAGCCACCGGATCGAGTCATCGAGCAGCGGCCCGGAGACCAGCACGACCGAAGCCCGGCCCATGCCGCTCGAGACCAGCGCATCGGCGAACAGATCGACGTCCGAGAACACGAGGGCACGGAACCCGTCCTTGTCCTTGCCGTCCTTGTCCTTGAGCTTGGGGCCCTCGACCGCCGCGCCCACGTTCCAACGCTGCCGCTTCTCGATGCCGGCATCGAACGTGAAGTTGTTGTTGTAGTCGAGGAAGCTCGATTCCATCGAGCGGATCGTGATCGTCTTGGTCGGCGCGGCGGCCGGGTTCGCGAACGGCACGTCCTCGAGCGCACCCGCATCGATCAGGACCAGCCCCTTGTCGACCGAGCGCGACAGCGCCGTGGTCGAGGCGTGGGCGGAGAACTGCGTGGTGATCGCGAACCGACGATCCGCCGGCGTCCCGCGCTGCGGCAGGAACGCCTGATCATCGGTCAGGTCACCCGGGTTGAACTTCAACCCGAGCTTGCCCTCGAGCGAGCCCATCGAAGGCTCGCCCTTGGGATCGAGCGCGACCATCAGGCGGCCGCCGCGGGTGAGGTAGCGATCGAGCGCGTCCCACTCCGCGGGCTGCAGGGCGAGCGTCGGTGCGAGCAGGATGACGACGGTCGCGTCGTCGGGCACGTCCTTCGCGAGATCGATCAGGCCGAGATCCTTGACCTCGTAGTTGAGCTCGCCGAGCCGCTTCTTGAACACCGTGGTGCGGCGCTCGGGCGTGCGGCCCTTGAGATCCACGGGGACGGACTCGGGATCGTTGATCTCGCCGTGGCCCGTCATCACGTACGCCTTGCGCTTCTCGCGCACGAGCTTCATCAGCTGCGAGTTGACCTCGCGGTCGAAGTTGCGGAGCTTGCCGGCGCCCTTGCGCGCCTTCTCGATCTCCGTGTCGATCTCGATGGTCTGCGACTTCTCCTTGTCCTTGTCGCCCATGTTCTTCACGAGGACGATCACGCCGTCCTTCGTGACCTTGTACTTGCCGGCCAGCTCCGCATCGAAGAACCGATCGTGGGTCTCGATCGCGAGCTTGCCGCCGGACGCCTTCGCGAGCGCCTCGAAGTAGTCACGGACCTGATCGCGGACCTCGTTCGGATCGGGGAAGAACAGCAGGACCTTGATCGGATCGGCGCTCGCCGCCGCGATCTTCTGGGTCGAGTCCCCGGGCGTGGCGGTCTTGAAGTAGCTGACGTCGCGCTGGATGTTGCGCTTGGACGCGACCTGGCAGGTCACCATCAGGAACGCGGAGGCCAGCGCAACCGTGAGCCCGGACCAGCCGATCTCGCGCACGCGGTAGTACTCGACCCCGGCGTCATCGCCGGCGAGCGCACCGATCTGGAAGTTCGTGCGCAGCGCCTGGCCGAGCGAGAGCTCGATCATCAGCACGGGCACGATCGACGCGAACAGCACGACCGCGTAGAGCACCGTCACGGCGCCGAGCCAGTGGGCCGTGCCGGTCTCGCTCATCGCGAGCTTCTGCGTGGCGAACGTGGTGGTCAGCGCATAGAGGAACAGGCCGAGCAGCGTGCCGAGGTGACACGCCAGCAAGGTCCGCTCGACCTTGCGACGCGCACCGACGGAGCCAAACGTCGTCCACGCGCGCACACCGGTCACGCCGATCACGATCACGATGCCGAGCATCGTCAGGATGCCGCGGGCGCCGCTCTCGTGCGCGAACAGCCGCTCGCCGAGGAACACGAATGCAAGGCCGACGCCCAGGACGAGCGACAGCCACCAGGGGGACGCAGTTCTCATTGCCATCGCTTCGCCTCCATCGTCTTCACCGCGAGGAGCAAGAAGAAGTAGATCACCGCGAGGTAGTAGATGACGTCCTTGAGGTTCAGCACGCCGCGCATGAACCCGTTCTGGAAGTGCACCCACCACAGGTCGAGCTCCTGGAGCACGTCACGCACCGGCGAGTCGAGCTTCTTCGCGAACATGTAGAGCAGGACCATCAAGATCAGCATCGCGGTGGCGACGACGCCCGCGACCAGCTGGTTCTTGGCGAGCGCGCTCCCGAAGATGCCGATCGCGAGCGCCGCAGCGCCGATCAAGAGGAGACCGAGGTAGCCGACCACGACCTGCATCCCCGAGATCTTGCCGTTCACCTTGATGAGGAGCGGCATGTAGAACGAGAGCAGGAGGAGGATCAGGAGGAACGTCAGCGCGGCGAGGAACTTGCCGAGGATGATCTCGGAGTCCCGCACTGGCGAGGTGTTGAGCAGCACCAGCGAGTGGGTCTGCCGCTCCTCCGAGATCAGCCGGAACGAGAGCAGGAGGCCGGCGGCCATCGAGATCCCGCTCGAGTAATAGAAGAACCTCTCGAGGACGATCGCGGAGAGCTGCTCGCCCTGCATCGCGAACGCCCACAACATGACGCCGTTCAGGAGCAGCAGCACGGCCGCGATCACCCACGCGAAGGGCGACCGCAGGTACGCGCTGAGCTCGCGACGATAGATGATGCTAATTGCTCGCATCGGCTCCTCCGATCAGGCGGATGAACGTGTTCTCGAGCTCGCTCTGCGCGTAGTCGAGCTTGATCAGATCCAGCTTGGCGTCGACGACGGCGCGGCTGACGTCGGCGCGGCAATCCAGGGTGGTCGACAGTGCGAACAGCAGGCCACCACCCTGCTCGTACGGATCGGCGACGCTGCGCACGCCCTTGACGCCTTCGAGGACCTTGCGGATCCGGCCCTTGGGATCCTCGCCCGAGGGCGCTCGCACGGTCACGGTGACCTGGCGGATCTCGCTCTCGCTGGCGGCGAGCTCGTTCTCGCTGCCGGACCCGAGCAGCTTGCCCTTGCCGAGCACGAGCAGCCGATCACAGGTCTGGCTGATCTCGGTCAGGATGTGACTCGAGATCATGACCGTGTGGTTCTGCTTGAGATCGTGGATCAGGTTCCGCATCTCGACGATCTGCACCGGGTCGAGCCCGCGCGTGGGCTCGTCCAGGATCAGGAACTTCGGCTGATGGATGATCGCCTGCGCCACGCCGACGCGCTGGCGGAAGCCGTGCGACAAGGTCCCGATCGGATCCTCCGCGACCTCGCCGAGATCGGTGATCTCGATGACGTCGGGCATCCGCCGCTTGACCTGGGCGCGGCTCATCCCGCGTAGCTCGCCGGAGAACCGCAGGTAGTCCCCGACCGTCATGTCCATGTAGAGCGGTGGGTGCTCGGGCAAGAACCCGATCCGCTTGCGGACCTCGTGCGGATCGGCGATCGCGTCCACGCCACCGACCTCGACCGTCCCGCCGCTGGGCCGGAGGTCACAGGCAAGGATCCGCAGCGCCGTCGTCTTGCCGGCACCGTTGAGTCCGAGGAACCCCACGGTCTCGCCGTCGTTGATCTCGAACGACACGGGACCGAGAGCGCGTTTGCCACCGTAGAACTTGGAGAGATTCGATGCTCGAATCATTCGACCTCGCGTAGGCGCCATGGGCGCGGAATCGCTGGGCTTTCGTAGAACGTGCCACGCGGCCTGTCAACCGCCGCGGCCTCACAAACCGGTGATTCCATCCAGGATCTTCCCGCGCCGCGCGAATTTGTTTCGTTCTGCAAACTGCCGGGACAGACCGGCATGCGCGCTGCACACTCACCGCACATGACCGGGCTTCGCATCGTGTCGCTGATCGCCGTCCTCGCCGCGAGTGGCTGCTCGGTGGGCACGACGTCGCCCCCGGCGTACCCGCAGCAGATGGCGTGGACCGGTCCGCCCGGCGGCGCGATCGACGAAGGCTATGGCTACCAGCTCCCCGCGGAAGGCGACGGATCTTACGAGGGTAGCTATCCTCCCGACGCGGACCAGCCGAGCGCCGAGGTCGAGCCATCGGCAGATCCCGCGGACCCCGGCTACGCGCTGGGAGACGTGACGGACACCGAGATCGACGTGACCCTCCAGAGCGCCGGGGAGTGGATCGAGGATCCGGACTACGGCCGCGTGTGGCTCCCCTACACCACGGTGGTGGGCGCGGATTTCACACCCTACGACTCGTCCGGAGACTGGATCTACACGGACTACGGCTGGTCGTTCGCCTCGGACTGGGACTGGGGCTGGCTCGCGTTCCACTTCGGACGCTGGGCGCTGTTCGGCGACGATCGCTGGGGTTGGGTCCCCGATCACACCTGGGGTCCGTCGTGGTGCGAGTGGCGCCATGGCGAGGGCACCGTGGGCTGGCGTCCGATGGCGCCCTCGATCCGCGATCACCGCGGCGGCGGTGCTGGCGGCTGGACCGCTTCGACGCAGGGTCCCGCCAATGGCCGCGGCCGTGGCAGCCGGACCCCTGACACCACCTGGCGGTTCGCCGCACAGACCGAGTTCGGCCTCCGCCATCGCCCGACCGCGTTCGCGATCGGTGACGGCCTCCGGGTCACGGCTCCGGTCGCGCGCCCACCCGCCGGCACGCTCAGCGGCCGCGCCGCGACACTGATGGGCAGTCGGCTCCGAGGCCAGGCCTGGACGCAGACCCACCCGACGATCGTGCGCCCGAATGTCGATCGCAGCACCGGCGCCACCGGCGCGCGTCCGGGCCGTCCATGGCAAGGCCCGGGCGAGCTCGGCCAGTCCACCGGCGGCGGTCGCCCGTGGATGAAGCCGCCCGCAGCGTGGGAGAACCCGCGCCGCGGTGTGCAGGGCGCACAGACCTGGCAGGCGCCGCCATCGTACGGCAACACGCGGACCTGGCAGACGCCGCCGCGCAGTGACGGATCGCGTGCGTGGAGACAACCGCCCGCCGCGAGCGTGGGTGGCGGCCCGCGCGGAACCTGGCAGCAGCCGCCGTCGCGTGGCAGCTACACGCCGCCGGCCGATCGCGCGCCATCGCGTGGCATCTACACGCCGCCATCGCGCGGCAGCTACGCGCCGCCATCGCGCGGCAGCTACACGCCGCCATCGCGGCCCAGCATGTCGTGGGGTGGTAGCCGCGGCGGCTCGTATCAGGCGCCACGCGGAAGTGGATCGTCGGCCGGTTCGTTCAGCCCGTCACGCTCGTCGGGCTCGTCGGGATCGTCGGCCGGATCGTTCAGCCCCTCGCGCTCGTCGGGATCGTCGGGGAGCTCGCGCGCGTCCGGATCATCGTCGGGATCGTCGCGCTCGTCTGGATCGTCCAGCTCGTCGAGCGGCTCGTCCCGCGGTGGCGGCGGCGGTCGTCGTCGCTGAGCCGCCGACGCCAGTCGAGCCCGTCGAGCCCGTCGAGACAGTTCGTCCGCGTTGCGGTTTGCACCCAGCGGTCGGCAATGGCATTCCCCCTGGGTGGAGGTCCCGTACCGCGAGCGCGCAGCCGCACCGCGCTGGCTGCTGACCGTCGCGGCGGTCACGGCGGTGTTGACGGTCCTGGCGATCGTGACGATCGATCAGCCCCTCGCACGCTGGCTCGCGGGGTACCAGCCCCTCTCGATCTGGGATCGCATCCTGAGCGTCCTCGAGTGGGGGCTCGGCCTGCCGCTGATCCCGTGGACCAGCGGGATCGCCCTCGTGGTCGCGATGATCGTCGCCTCGGCGGTGCCACGCTGGCGGCCTCACGCCCCCGCATGGATGTTCCTCGCGGCGACGCACATCCTCTCGCGCATCGCGATGGTCCAGCTCAAGGACCTGACCGGACGCCTGCGCCCGCTCGAGTGGCTGAAGCGCGGCGGCAGCGACACGTTCCTCTGGGAGGGTGGGATCTCGTTTCCTTCTGGGCACGTGGTGCTGTTCGCGAGCGTGATCCTCCCGCTGGTGGTCCTCGTGCCGCGCACCTGGCCGCTCCTCGGCATCGTGGCGTTCGCGATGCTCGCGCGGCTCGCCGCCAGCGCACACTATGTCTCCGACGTGATCGGCGCGCTGACCTTGGTCGCGCTCGTGACGTGGGTGTGCGGGCAGGCGATCCGTCCGCTGTCACGCCGCGCCGCCTGATCCTCGACAGCCAGCGACGACAACCGACGGAGAACGACCGAGACCGACAGAATCCGCACGGCGGTCGTCGAGATTCCCGAGGCTTGCCGTTGGCCAGCGGCTTGCGTGTCCGCGCACCGATGCTCCGCCGTGTCCTCCCGATCGCGATCCTGTTGAGTACGCCGCTCGCGCACGCCGATGACACGCTCGAGAGCGGTCCCCGCGACCTCGGCCTCGCCCGGCGCTATGCGCTGACTCACGGCGGCCTGACCTGGCAAGGCTTCGCACAGCTCTCGGGTGGCACGACCACCGACACGTCGGAGGGCGGTGTGGCCGCCGGCGCCGAGCTCCGCGTGGTCGCGCCCGAGTGCGATGCGGTGCGCCTCGGCGGCCAGGGCCGGATCACCTCGCTCGAGGGTGGTCACGCCAGCGCGGAGAACTGGGCGAGCGTGTGCTTCCACCTCGCGCCGATGACGCTCGAGCTCGGACATCACCTCGAGTGGGACGTCCGGCCCGCGTTGCTCGCCCCCCTCGGCCTGCGGCGCGGCGACAACCGGCGGGAGACCGCCTCGTTTCGCTGGCAGCCGTTGCTCGCCCCGCTGGCGTGGATCGCACCGCCGGCAGATGGCCGGAGCATGCCGACCGGCGCGCTCGTGGTGTTCGAGGTCAACGTCCAGCTCACGTTCCTGTGGTCGGCGCATGGTGGGCTCGCCACGCACGGGACCACCGAGGCGATGCCGTTTCGTTACGTCCGTGCACACACGACCCCGTGGGACGAGCGTCGCGACTTCGCGGTCGACGTCGGGCGGGCGAGCGCCGAGTTCACCGACGACGGCGCGGCGATCCGAGTCTGGCTCGCGCGGCTCGAGAACCTCGAGCTCGGCCCACTGCTGGTCACGGGTGGTGCCGGCATCGCGTCCGCGAGCGCTGGGACGTTCAACGAGGCGGCCATGCAGCGCGAGATCTCGATCACCACGCCTCGCCTCGAGCTCGGGATCGAGACCGGCGGTCGCCGCGTGCACGGCTACCTGCGCGGCACGCGCGACACCGCGATCACGCCCGACGGATACGCGCTGCTCGATACGCGTCTCGCCTCGGGTCTCAAGCTCGAGCTCCCCGAGCTCCGCATCGGCCTCGACGCCACTGCCGCGCGCACGAGAGTCTACGTGCCCGGCACGCACGCCGCCCGCGGGGTGACCGGCGGTGGCGCGCTCACCCTCGCGCACCGCCTGGTGCCTCACGTCGACGCCACGCTGCAGCTCGCGGTCGCGAGATCGTTCTACGCGGCGCCGATCGCGCCGATGACGAGCGCTGTCGCCGATGCCCGCTGGGGCGTCCAGGCGCTAGCCGCGTTGCAGGCCACCGTCGGGAACTGACCTCGTCGGCTACTTCGCGATCGAGACCGTGACCTTGTACTCGTTACGGATATCGATCGTCGGATCGATCGGCTGCAGCAGCTTGTACCAGCCGAGCCACGCGTCACCGGCCTGCTTGGCGAAGTCCTTGATGCACGCCGGCCACTTCGCCTGCGCCTTCTCGGAGTCGAGGATGCCGACGGTGCCCTCGTCGTACTCGAACCGCGGCGACATGCTTCATGCCGCGACCCTATCGCGAGATCGCGCCACCGCGATCGTGCCCGCAACGATCAACGACGCCCCGCCGATCGTCCACACGGTCGGCGCATCGCCGAACACCGCCCACTGCCAGGCCATCGCGAACGCGACCTGGAGATAGCCGACCGACGTCGCCTTCCCCGCGCGCTCGAGGGCGAGCCCCATGGTCAGGAACACCTGCCCGACCTGGGTCGCGAGGCCGATCGCGATCAGCAGCAGCCAATCGATCGGCTGTGGCGTGACCCAGGTGGCCACGGCCCACGGGATCGCGAGCGGCGTCGCGATCAGCGGGAAGTAGAACACGATCACCAGCGGCTTCTCGGTGCGCACGAGCTGCCGGACGGTCACGTACGCGAAGGCCGAGGTGGTGGCGGCGGCGAGCGCCACGCCCACGCCCACAGGATCGAGGCCCGCGCCGCTCGGGTGGACGATCAACAGCACGCCGCCGATCCCACACACGAGCGCGAACGCGGTCGACCAGCCGATCGGCTCGCGAAGGATCCACCAGGCGAGTACCGCGGTCAGCAGCGGCGTGGTGTTCTGGATCGTCGTCGCGTCAGCGAGCGGCAGGTGCGCGAGCGCGAGGTAGTAGAACGTGAGCCCGCCGAACCCGAGCAGGCCGCGGAACACCAGGCCGCGCTTGTTGGTGCCCCACGGGTGAAGATCGGCGCGCACCACCATCGCGTACGAGACGACCAGCGTCACGACCGCGCGCGCGAGCACGATCTCCGCGGTCGGGAGGCGCTGGCTCGCGAGCTTCACGAGCACGCTCATCACCGAGAACCCGAGCGCGCTCGCCGCCATGTACGAGACGCCGCGGGACAGCTTCACGCCGCCATCGTAGAGGGATCTAGGCGATCGCGGCGGCGAGGTGCCGAACGATCAGCGGGTGGATCTGGATCTTCGGCTTGTAGGTCGCGAGCAGGCCCGCGATCGTCGCGAGCACGCGCCCGAGCAACACGAACGAGCGCGGGATCGTCAGACCGCGGAGCTGCTTGGCCTGGGCGATCTGGGTCGCGAACGCGGTCTCCCAGTCGAGCTCGCTGACCTCGGTGCCCGGGCGCATCGCGCCGATCAACGCGGCGGTCAGCTCCACCAGCTGCTCGGGAGCATCGGCGTCAAAGCCGAGGATCGCCAGCTCGGCCGCGGCGGCGGTGTGATTGGCGCCGGCGATCGCGAGCACGAGCCGGGCGTACGCGGCGCGTTCGGCGGGCCCCAGCTCGAGCGTGCAGCCGAAATCGAGCATCGCCAGCTTGCCCTCGGGCGTGACCAGGAAGTTCCCGGGGTGCGGATCGGCGTGGACGTGGCCGCGCACCAGGATCTGCGCCGCGACCTCGGACACCAGATCCGCGAGCAGCTGATCGCGCTCGGCCGGCGCCATCCGATCGAGACTCGGGATCAAGCGCTCGCCGTCGATCCGCGTCATCGTGAGCACGCGCCGCGACGAGACCGCCTCGAAGGGGAGCGGCACCCGCACGCCACTGATACCGAACGCGCGCAGCGCCGCGGCCTCGGCCACGTAGTCGAGCTCGGCCGCGAGTGCGCGCGACAGCTCGTCGGCCAGGGTCGGCAGATCCACGCCCGGCAGCTCGGCGAACGCACCCGCGATCGCGCGCAGCGCGGCGATGTCGGCGTCGATGATGTCCTCGATGCCGGGGACCTGGACCTTGACGACGACCGCCGTCCCGTCGGGCAGGAACGCGGCGTGGACCTGGGCGAGCGAGGCCGCGGCGAGAGGGACATCGTCGAACGCCGCGAACAGCTCGGAGATCGGCGCGCCGAGCTCGGCCTCGATCCGCGCGCGGATCTCCGCGGCATCGATCGGCGGCACGTCATCCTGGAGCGCGGCGAGCTCGCGGGCCCAGATCGGCCCGATCAGATCCGGCCGGCACGAGGCGAGCTGCCCGAGCTTGGCGATCCCGCCGCGCAGCTGCGCCGCCATCGTCGCGGTGCGCCGTGCGAGGTCGCGATGGTCCTCCTCGCGGAGCCCGGCCTCGCCGCGCGCCGCCGCCGCGAGCCGCAGCCAGCGATGGCGCGCCAGCAAGGCGGCCCCCGCCTGGGCGAGCTTCGCCGCGCGTGGAGTCGCGCGATAGAACGTCGTCGTCTTGTCCCGCGCCGCCGTGGCGAACGCCTGGGCATCCCGGGTGACCGCACCCACGTCGCGCGCGAGATCGAGGGAGAACGCATCGATCCGGCTGCCGAGATGCTTGAGCAGGCGGACCGTCTCGCTCGCGGTCTCGCGCAACGGCTGGAGCAGCTGGTCGAGCGTGGCCTCGCGCTTCGGCAGCGGCGGCAACGATGGCGGCGGCGGTGGTGCGGGCACATCGGGGATCGACGGGGGCGGCGGCGGCTTGGGGGGATCGAAGCTCATCATCCTCGTAGCTCCTTCAGGCATGAGGGACACACGACCAGCTGCGTACCGACGCCCACCGCTGCGTCCTGACCGCGTGGCAGCAGGGCGTTGCAGCGAGCGCACAGCGCATTCTTTCCGAGCACGATCGGCTGCCAGCCGAGGACGTCGTCGATCGCCGTCGCGGGCGGAGCCACGGGAGATGACGCGGGTTGGGCCTGTGCGGCGGGCTTCTTGTCACCCCGAGCGGCGCGGGCGATCGCGTGACCATCGGCCACCACATCCCCGACCAGACCGAAGGCGTGCCCGAGGACGTTGCGCACGAGGTTCGAGACGCTCATGCCGAGCTCCTGCGCGCGCTCGCGCAGTTCGGCCTCGAGGCTCTCCGGAACGCGGGTGTGGATCACGCGGTCCTTGGCCTCGGGCTCGTCGGTGGGTTCGGGCGGCGTCGGCTTTCGTGTCACGTTGTGATACACGATGTATCACGTCGTGACACAAGTCAAGTGCCTCGCCCGACGGTCCGGTTGCGTTCGTCAGCCTGTAGGCTCGGGGCCATGCCGTTGACCGCCGCGCAGTGCCACGTCGATGACGACATCCGTCGCGCGGAGACGCTCCCCGCCCGCGCGTTCATCGATCCCGAGTTCCTCGACCGCGAGCTCGAGACCGTGTTCCGCACGAGCTGGCAGCTGCTGCCGGAGTCCGGCGCACGCGGCGACGATCCGCGCCCACTCGAGGAGCAGACCGCCTCCCGTGGCACCCGCGTCCCCGTCTCGCTGCTCGGTCGCCCGCTGTTCCTGCAGCGCGGCTGGGACGACGACACGCTGCGCGCGTTCCCCAACACGTGTACGCACGCCTGGTTCCCTCTCGTCCTCGGCGCGAGCCGCGGCCCCACGCTGGTGTGCGGCCAGCATGGGCGACGGTTCGATTGCACGGGCCGGTTCGTCAGCCAGCCCGGGTTCGCGGGCCTCGAAGGCTTTCCCCGCGATTGCGATCACCTGACCTCGCTGCAGGTCGCCGCGTGGCGGCGGATGATGTTCGTCAACCTCGATCCCGCCGCGCGGTCGTTCACCGACACGTGGTCCGAGATCGAGGCCTCGCTCGCGCAGATGCCCGCGCCGACCGATCGATTGCCCTCCGAAGAGGTGCGGGAGATCGCCGGCAACTGGAAGCAGCACGCGTGGAACTACCTCGATCGGTTCCACATCGGCTACATCCACCGCCCGCCGGGCGGCCTCGCCGATGCGATCGATCTCGGCAGCTACACCACCGAGCGCTACGCGGATTCGGTGCTGCAGTGGGTCTACGCGGCGCGGCCCGAGGATGGCTTCGATCCGGCGTGGCTCCCCGAGCGCTTCCACGATCCGCACAAGGGCCGGCGCGTGTTCGCGCTGTGGTGGTTCGTGTGGCCGAACCTCACGCTCAACTTCTATCCGTGGGGCCTCTCGGTCAACGTCTACCAGCCGATCCCCGGCCGGCCCGATGCCACGCGCTTCCTCTGGTACCAGTGGGCGATCGATCGCGAGAAGCATGCGCAGCGCGACAAGCGCTGGCTCAGCTCGCAGGTCGACGCGGAGGACGTCGATGCGCTCGCGCAGGTCAGCCGCGGTCTGCGCTCCGGGTTCGCCCCGCGCGGCCGGTTCGCGCCCGACGACGAGCACGGCCCACACTGGTTCCACCACAAGGTCGCGCGCACGGTGTTCGGATGACCCGGCACCTCCGGCTGCTCGCCACCGATGGTCCCGACCGCGGTCGCACCTGGGATCTCGGCGAAGGTGACGACGAGGCGATCGTGGGCTCGCATATCGATTGCGTCATCGTGCTCGCGGATGACGCGGTCTCCGGCAGGCACGCGGCCGTGCGCGTCGAGGGCGAGCGCGTGGTCGTCCGCGATCTCGGCTCGCGCAATGGCACGTTCTACGACAACGTGCGGATCAGCGAGCGCACGCTCGGCATCGGTGACAGCGTGCGCGTCGCCCGGACCACGCTGCGCGTCGAGCCCGATCCCGAGCCCCTCGACGCACGGCCGAGCAAGGATGGCATCGGCGTCCACTCCGACCTCCCCTACGACCAGGCGCGCGTGGCCGTGCTGCGCGAGTTCGAGCACCGCTACGTGGTGGACCTGCTGGCGCGGTTCCGCGGGGATGTCAACGCCGCCGCCCGCGCCGCTGGCCTCACACCGAAGCATCTGCTCGCGCTCGCACCCGAGCAGCGCCTCGCCCCGCGCAGGGACGAGGACTGACCCGTAGGGTATGGTGGCCACATGGATGTGATCGACGCGATCGGCAACACCCCGCTGATCCGCCTCTCCAAGGTCGCCGCCGGTCTGCCGGTCCCCGTGTTCATCAAGTGCGAGCACCTGAACCCGGGAGGCAGCATCAAGGATCGCACCGCGCGCGCCATCGTGCTCGATGCCGAGGAGCGCGGCCTCCTCACGCCCGGCGCGACGATGGTGGAGGGCACCGCCGGCAATACCGGCGTCGGCCTCGCGCTCCTCGCCAGCGCGCGCGGCTATCGCCTGGTCTGCGTGCTCCCCGAGAAGATGGCGCTCGACAAGCGGATCGCGCTGCGGCAGCTCGGCTCCGACGTGATCATCACCAGGAACGGCCCGCTCACCGCGCCGCACAACTTTCGCAACGTCGCCAAGCGGCTCGCCGAGGAGAATGGCTGGTTTCTGACCAACCAGTTCTTCAACCCGGCCAACCTCGGCGCGCACTACGGTACGCCGCGCTACAAGGGCACCGGCGAGGAGATCCTCGCGCAGGTCCAGGCCGCCGGCTTCTCCACGCTGGGTGCGTTCGTGATGTCGTCGGGCACCGGTGGCACGATCAGCGGCTCGGGCCGCCGCCTCAAGGAGCACGACCGCGGCATCCAGGTGGTGCTCGCCGATCCCGTCGGCAGCTCGATCGCGAGCTGGGTCAACACCGGCACGCTCGGCCCCGATGGCCCGTTCGCGGTGGAGGGCATCGGCTCGGGCTCGGTGCCCGGGAATCTGCACCGCGACGTCCTCGACTCGGCGGAGAGCGTGACCGATGCCGAGGCGTTCGCGATGACCGAGCGCCTCGTCAAGGAAGAGGGCCTCACCGTCGGTGGCTCCACGGGCGTGAACGTCGTCGCCGCACTCCGGGTCGCCGCGCGCGGCGGGCTCGGCGGGCCGGTGGTCACGGTCGCCTGCGATCAGTGGGACCGGTACAAGTCCACGGCGTGGATGAAGGCGTGGATGGATCGCGAGGCGGCGGAGATCAAGCTCCCGGAGTGAGACTACGGGCGAAGCGGCCGGCCAGATGCGAGCTCGGTGGCCAGGCCCTCGGCGGCCTGCTCGAATCGGCCGCGGATCGAGATCGGAAACGATCGCGTGGTCTCGAGGATCGCCTGCGTCATCACCCGGCGCTTGGTGTTGGCGTCGAACGGCATCGACAGGCCGGACTCGGCGGCGACCCGCTGGTAGACCTCATGCACGAGCGCGGCGAACATCCCGACGAGGAAGTCGTGGGCTTCGGCGGCACCGATCGGGAACGTGGCGGGGGCGGGATCAGTCGACATCCGTCGATCTAGCCACGTTCGAGGACGGCACGCGAGAGGTCAGCCGCCGTGGACGAGCGGAAACGCGGTCGTGGCGAGGTGCCCATCTGCGTCGACCGGGAAGTAGGCCTCGGCGCCGGGCGGCAACCGCGCCGGATCGAGCTGGCACGCGGCGTCGAACATGCGCAGGAGGATCGTCCGCCTCGGCCGCGCGCTCGGGTTCGGTGGGCTGCCGTGCAACGTCAGGCAGTGGTGGATCGAGACGTCGCCGGGGGCGAGCTCGAGCGAACGCGCACCTTCGACTCGGGCCTGCTGCTCCGCGGTCAGGCTCGGCAACAGCGACGCCACGCTCTGTGCGGTGAGCGATTGATTGGCGCCGATCTCTCCCCAGTGATGACTGCCTTCGACCACGCGCATGCACCCGTTGGCCTCGTCCTCGGGCAACAACGCGATTCGGATCGTCGCGACGCGCGCCGGGGACAGGTACCCGATGTACGTGCGGTCCTGGTGCCACTCGATCGAGGCCCCTTCGAGCGCCGGCTTGTAGAGCAGCGAATCCTGCAGCAGCTGCACGCGCGCGGCGCCGAGCGCCTGACCGACCAGCGCGCCGAACCTCGGATCGCACGCGATCCGCGTCAACGGCTCGTACCCGCGTGCGAGCCCGGTGACCTCTCGCACCACCCCGTCGGGACCGGGTGGATACGGCAGCTCGGGAATCACCGTCATGAACGTCGCGGTGAACTCGGCCAGCTCGGCCGGCGGGACGACCCCGCGGATCACCGCGTAGCCATCACGCTCGAAGGCGGCGAACACGCCTGACGGTAGCGCGTTCACCTCGCGCGAGGTGCGACTGCCGCCACCATCGCGCGAAGCGCCACGCCGACCGTGGTCAGCGGCGCCGTCGAACGCTGGACGCGCGCCAGGAGCAGCGCGCCCTCGATCGTCGACAGCGCGACCACGGCGAGCTGCTTCGCCGGGCCCGCCGCGATCCCATGGTGCTCGAGGTGGAGCGCGATGCCTGCCTCCCAGGCGGCGTAGTGGGCGGCGATCGTCTTGCGCACGGGCTCCGAGGTCGTCTCCAGCGCGACCGCCGCCACCGGGCAGCCATGCTGGAACTTCGACGCGCGGAGATCCTCGGCGAGGACCTCGATGATCCCGGTGATCGCGCCGCCCAGATCGGGCGCGCGGGCGACCACGGCCTCGATCCGCGCCCGCCATCGTGCGCTCTCGGCGCGCAGCGCGGCGATCGCGAGCTCGTCCTTGCCGCCCGGGAAGTAGAAGTACAAGGAGCCACGCGGGGCACCGCTCTCGTCGACGATGTCGGCGAGCCCGGTGGCGTGGAAGCCCTGGCGGCGGAGCAGCTCACCGGTCGCGGCCACCAGCTTCTGCTTCGTGCGCTCGCCCTTGCTCAGCGGCTTCGGCGGGCCCGGGTCGGGCGTCTCGCTCGGGTCGCTTCGTCCGTCGCTTCGTTCGGTCATGCCGCCGCTCCGATCGGCCGGGGCGCGAGGCGTCGCGGCGCCGTCCGCTTCGGCCACAGCATCGCACGCAGCCCGCGCCAGATCGCCGTCCATGCGCCGAGGCCCAGATCGGGATCGCGCCCCTGCCCCATCTCGTGGAGCTGCGCCTGGAACCACATCACCTGCAGCGCGTCGTCGATCCGCCGGAACCGGCTGCGGATGTTCACCGCCGGTGCGACGAGTGCAGTGCCGTCGAGGAGCTGTCGCGGCAACTCGGGTGCATGGGTCATCGGGCGTGCGAGGCCGATCAGATCCACGGCGCCGGACTGCAGCGCGGCCTCCATGACGTTGCGGCTGCGCATCCCACCGGTCAGCATGATCGGCAGCGAGACCACCGTGCGGAGCCGCTCCGCGTAGTGCAGGAAGTACGCCTCGCGATCGCGCGTGCTCTGGCGCTGCTCGCCCGGCACCTCACCACCACCGGCCATCGCGGGGCTCTCGTAGTTGCCGCCGGAGACCTCGAGCAGATCGATGCCCGCGGCCTCGAGCGATCGCGCCACCTCCATCGACTCCTCGATGGTGAACCCGCCGCGCTGGAAGTCCGCAGAGTTGAGCTTCACGCCGATCGGGAACGCGGGGCCAACGGCCGCGCGCACCGCACGCACGATCTCGAGCAGGAACCGGCTGCGGCGCGCCACGCTGCCGCCCCACGCGTCGTCGCGCAGGTTGGTCCGCGCGGACAGGAACTGCGAGATCAGATAGCCGTGGGCGGCGTGCAGCTGCACGCCCGCGACCCCGGCCTCCTGCGCGATCTGTGCGGCGGTGGCGAACCGCGCGATCACCTCGTGGATCTCGTGCTCGGTCATCGCGCGCGGTGCGGCGAACGCACCCGCGAAACCCTTCATGGCGACGGCGCTCGGCGCGACCGGTTGCTTCGTCATGCGGCGCGGCGCCTGCCGACCCGCGTGGTTGAGCTGGAGCCACAGCTTCGCGCCGTGCTGCTGCGCGACCGTCGCCCACTCGGTCAGCGCGGCGAGATCTCGACGATCGGTGATCACCACGTTGCCGGGCTCGGCGCGCCCTGCCGGATCGACGATCACGTGGCCGCTGATCAGGAGCCCTGCGCCGCTCGCTCCCCACCGCTCGTACAACCGCATCAGCTCCGCCGTCGGTGCGCCGGTTCCCGGGTCACCCAGGACCTCCGACATCGCGGCCTTCGCGAGGCGGTTCGGGAGCGTCGTGCCGTTGGGAAGGGAGAGCGCCGAGCCAAGGATCGTCATGCCCGGATGATTATACCAACCAGCATAATCCGCCAGGAACAATTATATTACCTGGTATATTACTTGAGACTCGGGGGGTTGGCGCACTGCGGGGGCGCCTGATCGGGGATCCCGGGCCATCGGGTCTCGCCACAGCTGTGGGCGTCGAACTGGGCGTAGATCAGGCACTCGTGCGGCGTGCCGTTCGCGAGGTTGCCGTCGTCGTCGTCGACCGCGAGCATCGCCCGGTACCACTCCGCGCGGGTCTGCGCGATCGCGATCGGTCGCAGCAGGAGGCGCTTGAGCGGCTCGCCGCTGAAGCCGGCGCGGAGGAGATCCGCGCGGATGTCCCAGACCACCGCGCCCAGGAGCTGCCCCTTGGCGTGCACGCCGCGCTTGCTTGGATCGAAGCACTCGAACGCCGGATCCTCGAGATCCCGCACGGCGCCGCCGTTGGTCAGGAAGTTCGGGCCGATCAGCGGGCTGTCGGTCTGCACGAAGCTGACGAGGTCGCCGATGAACTCACCGAGCGCGCCATCGATCGCCGCGCCCGGAGCGTTCTGGTCGAGGCCGTGCCCCCACTCGTGGGCGACGACATCGAAGATGCGGCCGGAGTTGTTGCAGCCGTTGCCCTCGACAAAGAAGTTGATCGACGTGCCGTTCCAGAACGCATTGCAGGTGCGCGGGAGGTTGACGTTGGCCGGCAACGGCCCGGCGATCCACGGCAGGTCCGGGAACACCGTCGCGACGAACCGGTTGGTGGTGTTGGCCGCGCGGAACACATCTCGCTCTTCGGGCGTGGAGCGCGCTTCCGTCCACTCGAGGGCGTACGGCGACTCCGGCCGCATCATCCCGATGAAGTGCGCCTCCGGCCCTCCGGCGTTGTGCACGCTGATGTACGCGCCCTGCAGGTTGGCAGTCACCATCAGCGGCCCCGCCGCACCGCGGATCGCGAACGCGCCCTCGCCGTCCGTGGTCACCGCGCCGCGGTTCGCGTGGAGGCGGAGGTACGCCGCCGGCATCTGCACGATCTCGTCGCCGACCGTGCGCGCATCGACGAGGTTGGTCGCGCGTCCCGCGTAGTCGTAGCGGTTGGCATCGTACCCGCCGAGCAGGCCACCCGAGGTTGCATCGACGTTGACCACGGCGTGATCGTCGCCGCGCCACGCGGTGACCTCCCAGGCGAGGTGATAGGTCACCGCACCGACACCGCGCTCGGGCAGCACCACGAGCCGCGCCGTGTCGTGATCGCCCGGTTGTGCGGCGGCGAGCACTGCCCCACCGATGGAGATCGCCTCGAGCTCGGTGATCGCCGGCGTGGTCTCGAGATCGCCGACGGGATAGGTCACGCCCTGCACGAGGACGAGCCGACCGTGCGAGATCGTGAGCCCGAGGTGGCCGCCGATCACGGGCAGCCCGTGATGGCGCTGCGCCAGCGCGATCGAGGTCAGCCCGGGGCCGCCGTGGTCGACCATCGTACCGTCGACCACCAGCTCGGTCGTGCCCAGCAGATCCGCGTGCGACTGCACGAACGCGAGCGACGCGAGCTCGGGATCACCCGCGCCGAACGCGATCCCCGCACCGGTCATCGTGCGGACGGTGCCGAGCACGGGATCGAGCTCGAGGTCCCACGCACCCACGTGGCGCACCGTGGTGTGGATCGGCTCGATCCACTCCGAGGGTGGCTCGCCGAGGAGACCTGGTGCCGCCGATGGCGAACCGCAACCAACAACACCCACCAGACCGACGACTCCCACCAAGCCTGTCGCGAGCGCTCCGATCCGCTGCATCCCACGAGCTTGGCCCGGCGGCCGCCCCGCGTCTAGCCCGGCGTCAGCCGAGCTCGGGCCAGTCGTCGTCGTCGAGCCGCGCCGCGAACGCTTGACGATGGCTGGCATCGATCAGCGCCGGCGCGCGATGCCCGGCGCACACGCGCGTGAACGCGCGCCGCATCAGCTTCTGCATCGAAGCGCGCGCGGCCACCAGATCGGGCGTCACCGGCTTGGCCATGAACCGCAGCTCGCCGTCGATCACCGCGAGCGCATCACCGGCGAACAGCACGCCCTCGGGCTCGTAGAGATATGCCGCATGGCCCTCGGTGTGCCCAGGCGTGGTGATCACCTCGAAGCCTTCCACCACATCGCCATCGCCCACACACGCGTCGGGCGGAGCCGCGCGCATCGGTGCGTTCCCGAGCAGCCCCTTGACCAGCACGAACGGCCCGACCTCGGGGACCGCGTCTGCGATCCACCCCGCGAGGCCGGTCGCTGCGGTCTCGCGCCGAAGGTAGGGCGCCTCGGCCTCGGTGCAGATCACGCGCGCGCCGGTGGCCTCGACGATCGCCGCCGCCCCGGCCGCGTGATCGTTGTGCCAGTGCGTGATCAGGATCGTCGTGACCGAGCCGTGATCGAGCCCGAGCTGGTCGAGGCCCCAGAACACGTCGGAGCCATCGGACTTCATCCCCGCGTCGACCAGCACCACGCCCCGTGCGGTCTGCACGATGTACGAGCAGGTCACGTACGATGGCCTGCGCACGCAGGCGATCGTGTTGGTGACGCGGATCAACTCGGGATGCATGGGACCCACACCCACACCCAGCACGACGGCATCCCGGGACGATACCCGAACCCGTGACGCGGCGCGCGGTGCCGTGCCGTGACCGTCGAGAACCCTCGCTGCCCGGGACCGATCGCAGTACGATGGGGCCGGAGGGACTCGTGGCCAAGCTCGCGATCATCATCCTGTCATGTGCGGTTCTCGGCGCATGTGGTCCCAGCGCGAAGAACGGTGGCGATGGCGGTGCCGACGATGGGGGTAACGGTGGGCCCCACACGTTGACCGCGATCGAGGTCTCGCCGACCAATCCGATCATCGAGCTCGATCTCAACATGGGCGGAACGCAGACGTTCGCCGCGGTAGGCCGGTTCCAGGACGGCAACGACGGCGACATCTCCGACCGCGTGAACTGGTCCGTGGTCAACCCCGCCGTCGGGACGATGACCGCCGCGACCCTCACGATCCCCGGCTTCCCCGCCGTCTCGGTCGAGGTCTCGCGCATCCGCGCCGAGCTCGATGGCGTGGTCGGCGAGGCGCAGATCACCGTGGTCGCGTACCGCCGCTCGGGGACCTCGCAGGACTTCTTCTTCGTGCTCCCGTATCAGCCGCCCACTGGCGAGGTCGCCAAGCCGCTCGATTTCGGGACGGCGATCCCCGCGCTCGACGTGTTCTTCCTGATGGACACCACGGGCTCGATGATCGGCGAGATCACGAACCTCCAGAACGCGCTCACCGGCACGGTGGTGCCTGGCATCCAGGCGGCGGTGCCGAACACCCAGTTCGGCGTCGGCGCGCTCGAGGACTTCCCGATCAGCCCGTTCGGTGGCCCCCGCAACCTGTGCGGCTTCCCCGGCACCACGAACGATCAGCCGCTGACCCTGCTCCAGACGATCACCAACGTCACCTCGCTGGTCCAGACCGCCGTCGGCAAGTACGCGGTCGGCGGGCAGCCCAAGGGCTGCGGCAATGACTGGCCAGAGGGCTCGATCGAGGCGATGTATCAGGTCGCCACCGGCGCGGGCCTGACCGGCCCGGCGCCCACCAGCGTGCCCGCCACGAGCGTGGGCTTCCGCACGGGCACCATGCCCGTGATCGTCACCGTCACCGATGCGCTCGCGCACGCCGCCGGCGAGAACCGCACGTGCAGCAGCTCGGCGCTGGGCGGCACCGTCAACGCCGGCTACGGTTCGAGCATCAGCACGGCACACACCCGCGTGCAGACCAAGGCCGCGCTCGCCGGGATCTGTGCCCGCTCGGTCGGCATCGCGCCGGTGATCGCGAACATCGGCAACTGCTCTGGCGAGGCCGACCTCGAGGACTTCGCCACGGCGACCGGCGCGCGCGTGCCGCCGGGCGCGTGGGACGTGGGCACGCGGCCCGCGGGCTGCGCGGCGAACCAGTGTTGCACCGGCAACGGCGGCGTCGGCCGCACGCCCGATGCGAACGGGCTGTGCCCGCTCGTGTTCCGCACCGACAGCTCGGGCGCCGGCCTCAGCACCAACATCGTCACCGGCATCCAGATGCTGACGCGGTTCGCGCAGTTCGACGTCACGAGCCAGCGCCAGGGCGGCACGACCAGCATCGACGGCGTGACCCTGCCGGCGCCGCACACCACCGCGGACTTCATCAAGGCCGTGATCCCGGCGGGCTTCACGCTGCCGGCAGCGCCTCCCGTGGTGCCGAGCCCGACGTTCGACATGACGACGTTCTTCGGCGTCACGCCCGGGACGCGCGTCCAGTTCGACGTGCGTGCGCTCAACGACTTTCTGCCGCAGACCGCCGATGCGCAGATCTTCCGCGCCACGATCCGCGTCCTCGCCGGGGGTTGCACCGCGCTCGACCAGCGCGAGGTGCTGATCCTCGTGCCGCCGAACCCGATCATCATCCAGTAGGAGGACTGGCCGCGGCCTGGCGGCCGGCGCTCGCTTCTGGTTCTGGGCCCTACCCGTCGGCACACGACGTGAATGCCACCGGGGCATGTCCAATCTCACGATCCGCGACATGATGGTCCCCAACGTCAAGACGCTCCACGAGGACGACTCCATCACCCTCGCGGGCTGGGACATGGCGGTCTCCGAGTTTCGCCACATGCCCGTGGTCGACCATGCCCGCCGGGTCGTCGGTATCGTCTCGGACCGTGACGTGCTCCGCGCGGCCGCCATGCATCCCGGCGAGTCGCTGTCGGTCACCCAGGTGATGAGCCGGGACGTCCGGCTGATCTCGGTCAACTCCCACGCGATGGAGGCGGCCGCTCACATGCTCGAGTCCAAGCACAGCGCCCTGCCCGTGGTCGATGCCGACGGCACCCTGGTCGGGATCGTGACGACCACGGACTTCGTGGAGCTTGCGCGCCGAGCCCTTGCCGGCATCGACGTCAACCTGCCCCACGCCCGCGCGTGAACTTGTCGAGAGGCGCGGTTCGGCACGGCCGTTGCTGACCTCTGGTGCATGAGCACCATCGCCAAGGTCAAGTCGTACATGACGCCCAGCCCGTACACGATCGGCGCGGAGCAACTCGTGGCACACGCGAAGGAGCTGTTCCGGGCCCACGGGATCCGCCACCTTCCGGTGCTCCGGGGAGGCAGCCTGGAGGGCGTGCTCTCCGACCGTGATCTCGCACTGATCGATCGGCTCGACGTCAACGCCGACCGGCTCACGGTCGACGACGTCATGACCTCCGACGTCTATCAGGTCGCCCCCGATACGTCGCTTGCGGAGGTGGCCCGGGAGATGGCCGGCCGCAAGCTCGGGTCTGCGATCGTCGTCGATCACCACAAGGTGATCGGCATCGTCACCACCGTCGATCTGTGTGAAGCCTTGGAGGAGCTCCTCGACAAGCGTCCCATGCGGCACTGAGCCTCTGCGGCAAACGCGCGGATCCTGCGCCTCCGCGTTGGCAGGTGAAGTTCCTGCGTATCCGTCACCGTTCGAGCGAGGCTCGGCGCCGGGCCTCGATTCGCGCACTCCTTGCGTCGGGGGCGTGGTTCACGTCGGATCCGCGCCCGCTTCCGCTGTAGGCTGCCGGGGTGAGCCGATCCTTGGTCGCAGGTCTCGTGTTCCTGGTCGCGTGTGGTGGCCATTCCGGAGCTCCGGTGCGGGGCGCCGGCGGCTGCCCGGGCACGGTGCTCGACTCGCAGGCCCCCACGCCGCGGTCCCCGTTCATCACCGGCCTGTTGTGGCTCGATCCGTCGACCCTGATCGTCGGCGTCGCCGGTCGCGTGATCGACGAGACCTCGCCCGACGGCAGCCACCACCAGGTGCTCGACGTGGATCCCCACTCGAGCGGCATGTTCGTGATCGATGTCGTCCAGCAGAAGATCCAGCGCGTGTTCCGCGGCGCCAGCTTCATCGATGCTCAGCCGCGGCGAGGCTCGCAGACCGAGCTGCTCGTCCTCGACGGCAACTACACCGATCACGGCTGGCGCAATCAGGTTGGGGTCGTCGATCTCGCGAGCGGCTGCCTGCGCTCGTCCGATCCGTTCGCCGAGGGCGTGGTGGCGATCGATCCAGGCACCGACAGCTTCGTGGTCAGCCGCGGCCAGGACAACGGCCGCAAGGTCAACGCGCTCGAGCGCTGGGAGGCCAAGGCCTTGCGACCCGATGCCACGCGCTCGGTCCCGCGGATCGATGCGATGAGCTATGACCCGCACACGAACCTCCTCGTGACGACGAGCTTCGCGAACGACACGATCCGCCTGCGCGATCCGGTGACACTCGACGAGCGCAGCGCGAAGACCCTCCCCGTCCGGGTGCGCGAGGGCTTCAGCCTGATCCCGGGCCGCGGTCAGATCGCGATGGCGTTCGAGACGCCGTGCACGCCCACGGGATCGACCGTCGGCGAGCACGTCGAGTGCCGCGAGCCGGTGCAGGAGCACGGCCTCCTGGTCGTCAACCTCGAGTCGTTGACCGAGCTGCATCGCAGCCAGATCGCGCCGGAGCTCGAGGGGCGTCTCACGTGGGTGCCCGATGGGTCGCGCGCGTTCGCTCCGTGCGCGAACGGTCACGAGCTGTGCGCGTGGACGCCCGAGACCGGCGAGGTCCGCCGTGTCCAGGCCGGGATGACGAACGTCGCGGCCAGGCTCGCGTTCGCGAGCGACGGCGACACCTATGCCACCGAGGGCGCCGAGGGCAGCCTCGAGATCCGATCGATGGCGACGGGCGCGCTCCGCTGGCACGTCGCGCTGCACTGAGCGCGCGCTCGGCTTAGATCGGCGGCGGCGAGATGATCGCACCGCTCGTGACGGGCGCGGAACCCGCCTGCAGCTGGATCACGCCCACACCACCACCGCCACCACCGCCGCCACGACTCGCGTCACCACCGCCGACCGCGTTCGTCGTCAAGAACCCGCCCTCTCCGCCATCCGCACCGGAGTTCTCCTTCACACCACCGAGCGCGACGCTCTGATCGGGGTGGCCGTCGTCTCCTGGCATCGCGGCATTGCCGTTGCACCCACCACCGCCACCACCGCCATTCGCGGCGAGCACGCCCGCCACCGTCACGAGGTTGCCGGCGATCCGGATCATGCCGCCGCTGCCGCCACCGCCGCCTGCCGATCGACCACCGCTCGCACCTCGTCCACCCGCGCCACCCGCGAGGACCTTGCCGGTCGCGCTGACCGTCACCTGATCGCGTGCGACGAGGTACACCGCGCCGCCGCCGCGACCGCCGGTCCCCGGACCGGGATTGTTGCCGATCGCGCCCGCGCCGCCATTGCAGCCACCCCGGATGGTGGTCACCGGGCTGACCGAGCCACCCGCGCCGCCGGAGATGCCGTTGCCATCCTGGCCGGCGACGCAGTTGGAGCCGACGCCACCGTACCCGCCGTTCCCGCCGAAGGTCCCGAACCCGCCACCACCACCGCCCGAGCCACCGTTCGAGCACGGCGCACCGTTGCCCGCGATCGTGGAGAGGCAGATCGCCGCGGGGCCCGCTCCAGCGCCATCGTTCACGAGCGACGGCGCGCCGCGGCTGCTCGCATCGACGGTGCCGTCGATCGTGATCGCGCTGGTCGCGACGACATAGACGGGCGCCGTGCCCGTCAGCCGCAGCCTGACGCCCGCCTGGACCCGGAGCTGGTGGACCCAGATGACCTTGGCGCCGTTGACGATCGTCGTGGTCAGCGGGATCAGCGCGCCGCTCGGCGGTTGCAGGATCACCGTCCCGCTGTCGAACGCGTAGGTGCCGGCCATCGACAGGTCGAGATCGCCGAGCGGCGTGGCTGGCATCATGTTGCACGGATCGATGTACGCCGGGAGGTACGGCCACGGACACAGCATCGTGCCGGGGCTATCGAGCGGTGCGTCGGCGAGCGGCGGTGCGTCGATCCGCGCATCGATGACGGAGCCGTCGGCAGACGACGACGAGCTGACCTTGAAGCCGCAGGCCCCGAGCAGCAGCCCGAATAGCAGCGAGCTGATCGAAGACCGCATCCGCTCCATCGTACGACCATTCCGCCGCCGGACCGCTGTGCAAAGTTCGCACGATCGACGCATGGCGTCCTGGCCGAGGCTCAGGGTGTGGGTGATCTCGACGAAGCTGTCGACGACCGCCGCGGTGTCGATCAGCTGCACATACGTGAACCCCCGCGGCGCCGCGAACGTACTCGTCGTGGTCACGCGGTAGGAGCCGCCGCCGATCTCCAGCTCGCAGTACATCCCCTGTGCGGTGTTGCCGAAGCGCAGGGTGAACGGTCCCGGCGTCACGGTGGGCACGGGGAGCGAGGGGCTGAGCAGCGTGTAGCTGGGGTTGATGAACTGCGTGATCCGGAACGACGGCGTGACACTGCCGTAGAGCTCGCAGTACTCGCCGTCATCCAACGTATCCGTGGTGCCGTACTGGAGCGAGAGCTGACTGCCACCGCTCGATCCGACGTCGACCACGCTGCCGCGGATCGTCAGCTCGGTGAGCGTGGTGTTCCCTGGATATCCGATCGAGTTGGTGCCAGCGAGCGGGATCACGAGCTGGCTGTTGGCGACCGTCGGCATGCCCGTCGTGCCCCACCGCGCCGCCAAGCTCGTCCCGCTGAACGGATCGAACACCGTCATCCGATCGACACCCGGCGTCGGATCGCAGGCGTCCCCCACGCCGTCGCGGTCGGTGTCGAGCTGCGCCGGGTCGGCCATCGCTGGACAGACGTCGCAGCCGTCGACGATCCCATCGGCGTCGTCGTCGTTGGTCCCGGCGGCCTGGCAGACCCGCCCATCGCCGGTCGCCACCGACGCATCGGGCACGTCGGCGAACTGGAAGCGCCCACACGCCGACAGCGCGAACAGCACCGCCGCACGGAACATGCCCCAGTGTATCGCAGTCAGGCCACGACCCCACGTCGTAGCAAAGGCCGAGGGCATCGCTGGAGGAGAGCGAAGCCTTCTCGGCCACGTAAGTCGTGCGCGAAGGGGGACTCGAACCCCGCCGAGATGAAACCAAACGACCAAGAGTCGCGTGGCCTTGCAGACATCTCGACGGGTTAGCCCGAGCTCTCTTCCCGCCTCGTCTGCCCTGATCCGGGTGGATCTGGTGGGTCGTGGAAAAAATTTGCCACGCCATCCGGGGCGCTCTCCCGCGATGGGGCCGTGCCGTGAAGCGATCCAAGCCGGCGCCGAAGGGCGGGCCGGACGCCGCCCTCACCGAGATCGTCGAGCTGGTAGAGGCGGCCCGGCGGCGGGCGGCACGCTCGGTCAACGCGGTGATGACCGCGGCCTACTGGTCGATCGGGCGGCGGATCGTGCTCGAAGAGCAGCAGGGTGCTCGACGGGCGGAGTACGGCGACGAGTTGATCGAGCACCTGGCTCGCCGCCTGACCAAGCAATTCGGGCGTGGGTTCGGAACGACCAATCTCAAACAGATGCGAACGTTCTATCTCGCGTACAGCACGATTCGTCAGATGGCGTCTGACGAATTGGGCGCTGGGGCGGCCGGGCAGATTCGTCAGACAGGGTCTGACGAAGGGTCTTGGCCGAGCACGTCGAGCAGGTTCGTCTCTCGCTCGCCGGTCGAGCTCTCACGGCGAAACGAGCTCGCCGCGAACGCACCTAACGCGCGGAGTCTACCTAGCGCCTCGTTCGCCGCCTCTTGTCACCCACAGGCGTCGCATAGCCCGCGGAGGTGAACCTCGACCCGCCGCTGTCGCACAGCACGTGGTGCCTTGCCCCGGGGCATCACGAGCTCGATGACCGGGAGGCACTCCATGCCCCCGCATGCCGTGCACACGAAGTGAGGGTGTGCGCTGGCATCGTGCGCGCCTCGCACAAGCTCGAAGCGCCACACGTGATCTCCAAGGTCGCTGCGTCGTACGAGCCCGGCCTCGGCGAAGTCCATCAAGTTGCGATAGAGGGTCGCGGGCTCCCACCCTCGCTGGTCGAGGCGCGCGGCCATCTCTCCATGCGAGATCGGTTGCTCGATCGTGCGGAGCACTTCGAGGACGGCCATACGCGAGGACGTTGCCCGCAACCCTCGCGCACGGAGCGCCTGCCGCAGCTCGTCGAGGTTCACGCGCGATGACATCGGGGCAACTGTAGTCGACAGGTGTTGCACCTGCAACGCAGTGGCATGTGACGCGGCCGTGTCAACACAGGTAACCCACAGGTGCAATCTCTTTGTATCTATGGCAACGTCGCGTTCATGAGTCGCCGGTCCGTCAGCACAGCCGCGTTCGCGGTCGTGGTGCTCGTGGTCGGCCAGCTCGCTGCGCTCGCGCACGAGGCGGCAATCCGCCACATGATCTGCCCGGATCACGGCGAGGAGATCGAGGCGATCACGCTCGTCGGCGCCGACGACCACTGCGAGAACGCGCACTGGGTCGAGGTGGAAGGCGCGGGCGGCGAGCACGAGGACTGCGCGATCGTTCACGCGCTCCGCCAGAGCAGTGTCGCCCCGCACGTGGCGCTTCTCGCGACGGTCAGCGCGCTACTCCCTGTCGTGACGCACGCGGCTCCCACGCCGTCGACGCCGCCTCGCACGAGCCGATCGTCGCCGCCACGGTCCGCATCGGTGACGAATTGCTTGCTACCACCGACGATGCGGGGCGGTTCACGCTGAGCGGCCTGTGCTCGGGGGAGGTCACCGTGATCGTCGAGCGCGGTGACTACACGACGGCGCAGCAGGTGGTGGCGGTCGCCGAACACGCGTCTCTTGAAATCCGTATGACGCTCGCGGGAGAAGTCATCGAGGTCCACGAGAAGGCGCCGCCTCCACCGGAGATGCGATCCACCGCGACGATCACCGGCGCGGCCCTCGAGAAGACACGAGGCCGCGGCTTCACCGAGGCGATCGCCGGGGTCCCCGGCGTCTCGGAGCTGCGCGCCGCGACCGGCGTTGCCAAACCGATCATTCGCGGACAGTTCGGCAGGCGACTGCTCATCCTCGTCGACGACGTTCGGCATCGCGCGCAGGAGTGGGGCCTCGAGCACGCACCCGAGATCGATCCTTCGGTCGCCGATCGGATCCGTGTCGTCCGCGGACCTGGAGGCGTCCGCTACGGAGCCGATGCCATCGGCGGGGTGGTGTTGATCGATCCGCCGGAGCTACGACGTGAGCCCGGGTACAACGGCGAGGTCCACCTGATCGGAACGTCGAACGGACGCGGAGGGACGGTCACCGGGCGTCTGCAGGGCGTGCTCGCTAGCCTCCCGAGCATCAGCGGGCAGCTCGAGGGCAGCGTCAAGCGGCTCGCTGCACCCGAGACGCCACGCTACGCGCTCGACAACGCGGGACTCTTCGAATGGAGCGCGGGCGCAACGATCGGCGCCCGGCGACAGGGCTCCGAGTACAAGCTCTCGTACCGCCACTACGACGCGAATCTCGGTGTGTGCTCGTGCCTGCGCGTTCACAACGTGGACGACTTCCTCGCGCAGGCAAAGGCCGGCGAGCCGACTGGCGCCGACGAGTTTCGATCGGAGTTCGGGATCGATCGACCGTACCAGGCCGTATCCCACGACCTCGTGCTCGCACGGGGAAGCTGGGAGCGAGACCACCTCGGCACGCTCACCGCGACGTACTCGTTCCAGCAGGATCGCCGGCGCGAATACGACGTGGTGCGCAACGCCGACACGGCGGGGGCGCAGTTCAACTTCCGGTTGTTCACGCACGAGCTCGGTGCGGTGTTCGAGCACAACCCGATCCATCTCTCGGAGCACTGGCACCTGCGCGGGGCGGCGGGCGTCGTGGGCGTAGGCCAGATCCACAACTACGGCGGCCTCCACCTCGTGCCGGACTACACGTCGCTCGCCGCCGGAGCGTTCGCGACCGAGCGCCTCGTCGGCCACACCGTCGAGGTAGAGCTCGGCGCGCGGTACGACCTCCTCGCGCGGACGGCATCGCTGGAACGCCTCGATTTCCAGCGTCTGGTGCGCAGCGGTCAGCTCGGAGCCAAGTCGTGCGGCATGGACGACGGCTCTGGCCCCATCGACTGTGCATCGCGCTATCACACGTTCACGGCATCGGCCGGCGGGATGTGGCGGTTCGCGGATCCGTGGTCGATCAAGGGCGATTTATCGGCGGCATCACGCGCGCCGAACCCCGACGAACAATATCTCAATGGCTCGGCGCCGACATTTCCGGTGCTCGGGCTTGGCAAACCTGACATCGGTCCGGAGACCACCTACTCGTCGTCGCTGACGCTCGCCTTCGCTGGCGCGCGGGTGACAGGCGAGGCCTCCGCGTTCGCAAACGTGATCCACGACTACATCTACTTCGCGCCGGCGATCGGCGAGGACGGGATGCCGATCTTCGACACGTTGATCCGTGGCACGTTCCCGCGCTTCATCACGCGACCGATCGGCGCGCTGTTCTACGGCGCCGATGGCGGCGTAGCTGTCACGCCGATCCCACAGCTGGAGCTCGCCGCACAGGCTTCCCTCGTGCGTGCGAAGAACCGCGCCGATGGTTCGTACCTGGTGTTCGTCCCCGCGGATCACTATCGCGGCTCGATCACGTATCACCCGCCCGACCTCGGGGGGGCCAAGAAGCTCTACGCGACGATCTCCGGCAGCTATGTCGCGCGACAACGTCGCTACGACATCGCGGCGGACTTCATCGCGCCGCCTCCTGCGTATTTCCTCCTCGGTGCCGAGCTCGGCACCGAGACCTGCGTGGCGGACCAGAAGGTGCGCATCGCCCTGCAGGGCACAAATCTGACCAACGCGCGCTACCGCGACTACACGAGCCTGATGCGCTACTTCGCCGACGAACCTGGATGGCAGGTCTGGCTGCGTATGAGCCTCGTCTTCGATTCCACCAAGAAAGGACTCTGACGATGCACACGACGAACTTGCTGACGATGTTGGCGCTGTCCTCCGCGGCTCTCACTGCATGCGGCGACGACGGCGGCGCTGCGAATGAGAACGAGGTGATCACGAGCGTGATGCTCAGCTTCTCGCCGCCTACGGGCACCCCGGTGCTCGCCGAGTTCAACGACCCAGATGGCGACGGTGGACAGGCTCCGACCGTCCAGCCCGTGAACCTCGTCGCCAACACAAGCTACGCGATGACGGTGCGATTCCAGAACCGACTCGCGACTCCCGCGGAAGAGATCACCGAAGAGGTGACGCAGGAGTCCGACATCCACTTGCTGATCTTCACGGGTAGCGCAGTCGTAGGCCCGGCAACGAGCAACGCCACCGGACCGCTGACTCAGGCGTACGCCGACACGGACATCAATGGTCTCCCGATCGGCCTTTCCGACACCATCATGGCGAAGGCGGGCAGTGGTCAGCTGATCGTGACGCTGCGCCACATGCCTCCGGAGGAGCCACCGCAGAAGGCCGCGGACACCCTGAGCAAGGTCAAGGCGGGCGGCGTTGACTCGATCGGGGGAAGTACCGACGCCCAGGTCACCTTCACCGTGACCGTGCCGTAGCCGTGGTCGCGGCGAGCCGTCAGCTCCGCGCGTGCGGTCTCCGGGCGACCCCGGCGCGAGTCGCCGTGCTCGAGATACTTGCGGCCTCGACACATGCGCTCTCGCAAGCGGATCTGCTGGAGCACCTGCCGGCACGGCACGACCGAACGACGATCTTCCGCGTTCTATCCGCCTTGGTACGGGTGCGCATCCTTCGTCGGGTAGATGCGGGAGATCGCGTGTGGCGCTACCAGTTCCTCGCGAGTGCCGACCCCCGCGGTTTGACGGCGAGCTTCGTATGCACCAAGTGCGACCGGGTGACGGAGCTCGCCGGACTCGAGTTGCGGGCAACCGGCGCGAGCGTGCCGCGTGCCATCAGCCGGCGTACAGTGGACGTGCTGGTCCGTGGCGTATGCGATGCCTGCGCATGAGTTTGTTAGTTGCCCTCGCGCTCTGCGCTTGCAGCGCGAATGACGATGTTCCTGCGCCTGCGATCGCGAGCGTGTCCCCTGCACGCGCGATGATCGGTACCTCGATCTCGATCAGCGGTAGCGCGTTCTGTCAGCAACCGCCCGGCGACGAGGGCGGCGAGCAGGATCCGCTCGCGTGCGACCACGTGGGCACCGTCCAGTTCGGAGCGTCGTCGGTCTCACCGGTCCAGTACACCGATACGGCGGTGACAGCGGTGATCCCCGACCTACCGCCGGGTCCGATCGCACTGCGGATCAGCGTGGCCGGGAGGGTCTCGAACGCCGTCTCGCTGACGATCGAGTGACCGTCACGGGGGCAGCAGGGCGCGCAACGCAGAGGCGCCGCCGTGCTTCGGTTCGAGCTGCAGCGCCTGGTCCACGCGCGCGCGGGCGCCGGCGTCGTTCCCGAGCTCGTGCTCCACGGCGCCGAGCTGAACGATCGCGTCGGCGTAGAACGGCCACAGTCGCACGACCCATTGAAGCTCGCGCTCCGCTGCCCTCCAGTCCTTGCGGGCACCCGCCGCTTGCCCGAGCTCGAGATGCGGGAGGACGAGGTTCGAGCTCGCGGGGTCCTCGGCCAGGTGACGGAGCGCGGCCTCGCCGCGGGGGTCGTGCAGATCGTAGAGCGCCAGCGAGGCCGCAAGCCGTACGCGCAGCGACGGGTCTACGAGGTGGCGCTCCAGAGCATCGCCCGTTGCGGTCGCCTTCGCGTCGGCGAGTGCCTCGGCCGCCTTCGCGCGGAGCACCACGCTAGGATCGTCGAGAAGTCGCATCAGAACGCCCGCGGCGCGCGGGCCGCCACGGCGCCCGAGCGTGACGGCGGCGGCACCGCGTAGCGTCGGTGCTTCCGCGGCATCCCCGATCACCGCGAGAAGCGACTGCAGGCTGTCCTTCGCCGTCGCCGGATCGAACGCGTCGGCGAGCCGCGCGCGACGTGCCTGTGCCACTCGGGCGTTCGGCCACCACGCGTCGAGAGAGGCTGCGATCGCCTCCGACGACTTCGCCGGATGGCACACCCCGCATGCGTTGGGAACGCCGTGCTTGCTCGTGTTTTGAGGGACCGGCACATCGATCGAGTGATCGGCGAAGTGATCGAGCACACCGCTCACGATCGGAGCCATGTGACACGCGATGCACGATGCAGACTTCAGTGATGCGTGTGTGCTGCACCTGCCGCACGAATCTCGGCGTGGCAGCTTCCGCACAACGCCGCTGGCGTATCGCGAAGCTCGGTAGCGTTGTGCTTCGGATCATGGGGCGCGGTGTGGCAGGTCAGGCAATCGGCCTTGCCCTTGCGGTAACAGGCGGATTGCAGCATCGCCTGATACTCGAAGCTCGAGGTCTTCGGCTTGCCGTCGACGAAGTAGTCCGGCGAGGCGCCGCCATCCGGCATCGTCACGACGATCGGATCGTAGAGCTCGTCGTACGCATCGCCGAGCCGGAACTGGTGCTCGGAGTCGAGCAGCGAGAACAACGGTCGGCGAGGCCCATGGCAGCGAGCGCATGCGGACATGCCGACCGCGCCCGAGTGCACGGGGTGCACGATGTCGGCCGGCTCGGACGTCTCGGCGTGGCGGCTGCCCGGGCCGTGGCAGTCCTCGCAAGCGACGTTGCCGTCGACGAACGATGTCGTCCACGCACGGGTCGCTTCGCTGTAGTCGACGTGCAGTGCCGTCGTGTGACAGTCGAGGCACTCGTGGTTCGCCATGCGACGTGCGTTCGTCCAGTAGAACGGGTGCTCCGGCGATAGGGGGCCCTGCTTCGCCTCGGTGTAGTCGACCCAGGTGCGGTCGGCGACGTGAAAGTAGACGGGCAACACCTGCCACCGACCATCCGGGAACACCGTCACGGCGTCCTGCATCCGCTTTCCGCCGATCACGTAGTCGACGTGAAATGGTGCCAGCTCGCCATCGGGGCCGTGCGTCCGCATCGTCGAGACGTTGCCCTTGCGGGTCATCCAGGCCTCGCTCGACGAGCCGGCGTAGTGTCCGTTCGCGAAGTTGCCCACGATCGATTTCGGCGTGGCCAATGCAAGGGCGCGTGCGTGCCAGCTCGTCTTCCACGCCGCGTGTTGCTTCTCGTGGCAGTCAGCGCATCGCTCGCTACCTATGTACGTCGCAAGTGGGGGCGTTGGTGTCGCGTCGACGGGTGGCCGTGCGTCTCCGGTGCTCACGCCGGGCGGCGCGTCGGCGGCCACGGTGATGCCGGATCGGCGGCTCCCCAGGTGGATCGCGATCGCAATCCCACCCGCGACGAGCACTCCGGCTGAAACGACGTAGCGCCACGCCCCCTTCGGTGGCGCGCCGGTGGCCTTGCTCGAACGAGGCGTGACCTGCCGCGAGGAGGCGTTCGCCGGTCGACGCCTTCGCTTCACCACGCGCACCGAGCTTCAGCGCGTCCTCGCGGGTGGTCAAGCGATACTGGCAGGCGCCAGTACAGCTCTCAGATGCATCCTGGTGGCGTTAAGCACACGCACGGATCACTAGCGACGCAGCGTCGTAACGACGGTCAAGCCCCCGCACGATTCGTAGCGCTTGGTCGACGTGACGCGTGAACCGGAGCAGCGAATCGAACCGGCAGCGCAGGATCCCGGCGGCATCGAACACGAACGTCGGACGACCGCCGAGGACGCACGCGGCTGTCCTCCCCGACGAGCTCGACGTCGGGCAGTGGTGTTCCCACCGCCAGTGACATCAGAACGTGTAGGCGGCCGTGATCGTCGCGGTGAGAGGGATACCCGGGGTGAAGTGCATCTGCTCGACCGTGTCCCCACCGGGCACGATCGCGATTCATCCGCGAACTGCGCCTCGCGCCACCTCGCGTTCAGCGCGTTGTTGATGGTCAGCGTCAGGTCAGGCTTCTGGACCTTCACACCTGCGAGCACGTCGACGATGAAGTAGCCCTCGGCAGTGAGGCTCCCGTCGTCGTTGCCCGGGCGGTCGCCGATGCCGCGACCGCGCACGGAAAGCCATCCAGGACCGCGGATCAGCGTCGCGCCACCGGAGCCCATCAACTTCGGCGCGAGCGCGAGCGCGTTGCCGTTACCGGCGTTCGCGACGAGCGTGGCGCGCGCGACCGTGGCGTTCGCATCGAGCTGCAACCACGGCTTCGGGGTTGTAGGCGACCTCGGAGTCACCACCGAGGCGGCGGGTCGGGTCCGAGGCCTCCGGTGCCACCGGCGTCGCCGCTCCACACCTGTTCGAGTTGAGGTGCAGGTACCAGAAGTCCGCCGCGAGGCTGAGGGTGCTCGATCGGCCGGGCACGTAGGCCGACTTCGTAGCCAAGCGCGCGGGCAAGCGCACCGTCGCCATGACTGGCAACCGCGGCCCGCGAGTCGTTCGAGTGATAGCCGCGCCCGCGTTCGCGAAGATATCGAGCTTCGTTCACCGGTGAGTACAGCACCGAGAGCTTGGGCAGGAGGATCGCGGACTGCGCGCTGCCGCCGGTGGTCAGCTCGCCGGCTGGATCTGGTGGGTCGTGGAAAACATTTGCCACGCCATCTGGGGCGCTGGACTCTCCCGCGATGGGCCGTGCCGTGAAGCGATCCAGGCGGGCGCCGAAGGGCGGTCGAGACGCCGTAGTCATCGAGATCGTCGAGCTGGTCGAGGCGGCCCGGCGGCGGGCAGCACGCTCGGTCAACGCGGTGATGACCGCGGCCTACTGGTCGATCGGGCGACGGATCGTGCTCGAAGAGCAGCAAGGTGCTCGACGGGCTGGGTACGGCGACGAGTTGATCGAGCACCTGGCTCGCCGCCTGACCAAGCAATTCGGGCGTGGGTTCGGAACGACCAACCTCAAGCAGATGCGAACGTTCTATCTCGCGTACAGCACGATTCGTCAGACGGCGTCTGACCAATTGGGTGCTGGGGCGGAGGGGCAGATTCGTCAGACAGTGTCTGACGAATTCGACGCCCTGGGATCCATCGCTGCGGGTCTGCCGCTTCCGTGGTCGCACTACGTGAAGCTCATCGGGCTCAAGAACGAGCTGGCGCGCCGGTTCTACGAGGCCGAAGCCCTTCGCGGCGGCTGGACCGTGCGGCAGCTCGATCGGCAGATCAACACCCAGTTCTACGAGCGGACGATGCTGTCCCGGAACAAGCGCGCCATGCTGATCAAAGGACAGGCTCCAAAAGCCGAGGATGGCCTGACCGCCGAGGACGAGATCAAGGATCCGTTCGTGCTCGAATTCCTCGGGCTCAAGGACGAGTATTCCGAGAGCGATCTCGAGGATGCGCTGATTCACGACCTCGAGACGTTTCTTCTCGAGCTGGGGAGCGACTTCGCATTCGTCGGTCGCCAGCGACGGCTGAGGATCGGGGACCACTGGTTCAAGATCGATCTGCTGTTCTTTCACCGCGGTCTGCGCTGCCTCGTCGTCATCGATCTCAAGCTCGGCGAGTTCGGCCACGCCGACGCGGGCCAGATGAACCTCTACTTGAACTACGCCAAGGAACACTGGACGGTCGCGGGCGAGAATCCGCCGGTCGGCCTCATCCTGTGCTCGGCGAAGGACGAGGCGATCGTGAAGTACGCGCTCGCAGGCATCCAGAGCAAGGTGCTTGCCGCGGAGTATCGGACCGCGCTCCCCGCCGAGAAGGTGTTGGCCGAGCACGTCGAGCAGGTTCGCCTCTCGCTGGCCGGTCGAGCTGTCACGACGAAGCCGAGTCGCCGCGATAGCCGATAGCCGGCGCGTTCGCGCAGGCGCACGCTGCCCTCTTCCCCGACGAGCTCGACGTCGGGCATCGGCGTTTCCACCACCAGTGACATCAGAAGGTGTACGCGGCCGTGATCGTCGCAGTGAGGGGAATACCTGGGGTGAAGTGCATCTGCTCGACCGTGTCCCCACCGGGCACGATCGCCGATTCATCCGCGAACTGCGCCTCGCGCCACCTCGCGTTCAGCGCGTTGTTGATGGTCAGCGTCAGGTCGAGCTTCTGGACCTTCACACCTGCGAGCACGTCGACGATGAAGTAGCCCTCGGCAGTGAGGCTCCCGTCGTCGTTGCCCGGGCGGTCGCCGATGCCGCGACCGCGCACGGAAAGCCATCCAGGACCGCGGATCAGCGTCGCGCCACCGGAGCCCATCAACTTCGGCGCGAGCGCGAGCGCGTTGCCGTTACCGGCGTTCGCGACGAGCGTGGCGCGCGCGACCGTGGCGTTCGCATCGAGCTGCAACCACGGCTTCGGGTTGTAGGCGACCTCGAAGTCACCACCGAGGCGGCGGGTCGGGTCCGAGGCCTCGGTGCCACCGGCGTCGCCGCTCCACACCTGTTCCGAGTTGAGGTGCAGGTACCAGAAGTCCGCCGCGAGGCTGAGGTGCTCGATCGGCCGGGCACGTAGGCCGACTTCGTAGCCAAGCGCGCGGGCGAGCGCACCGTCGCCATGACTGGCAACCGCGGCCCGCGAGTCGTTCGAGTGATAGCCGGCGCCCGCGTTCGCGAAGATATCGAGCTGCTTCACCGGTGAGTACAGCACCGAGAGCTTGGGCAGGAGGATCGCGGACTGCGCGCTGCCGCCGGTGGTCAGCTCGCCGTCGAGCTTGGTGTCCGGATCGAGATCCTCGACGTCCCAGACGTACTGATCGAACCGCAGGCCCGGGATGATCCGCAGCTCGGGCACCGGGCGGATCGTCGCCTCGACGTATGCGCCGAGATCGCGGATGCGGTTGTAGGTGTTGTTGCAGGGGTTCGGTCCGAGGTCGAAGCACTCGGTGAGTCGGACGCGCTCCTTGTCGTGCCACAGCGACGTCTCGACGTTGTCGGCGCGGATCTGCGTTCCAGCGGTGACGAGCGCCGTGACGTCGCCGAACTGGTACGGGCGCTCGTACGCGGCATCGAGGCCCATCAGCAGACGACCGTCGGTCTGCTCGATCTCGTCACCATCGACGGGGTCGCGCGCGAACAGCGTGAAGTTCGAGTAGAGGCGCAGCCGGTTCCCCACCGCGTACGCCTTCGCGCGCCACGTTGCGTGGTTGTCGTCGTCGACCTGATAGCCGAGCACGAGACTCTCGCGCGCGGTGTCGCCGCCCTCCGTCGGAGCGAGCGAGCCCCAGCGCCTGTCGCCGCTCGACTCCGATTCGGGCACCTGACCCGATGCGTGCCACGCGGCCTCGTACCAGGTGGTCTCGAGGAACAGCCGGCCCTTGCCGACCTCACCCGACCACTTCGCGAAGATGTTGCCCTGGCGGAAGCCCTGCGGATTGATGAACGGACCGTCGCTGTCCGAGATCTGCATCGCGATCAGCGCCTTGTCCTCGGGGTTGTCGCGCAGCGAAGGGCTCGCCATGCCGACGAGGCGGCGATTGTAGTTGTCGAACTTCTTCGGCCCCGCGAGCGGCGTGCCGCCGGAGATCCAGATCGTCGGGCCATCGACGTGATCGAGCGTCTTCATCTCCATCGCGCCGGCCGTGTAGAAGTCGCCGAACCGCGCCGAGTACGGCCCCTTGTGGACCTCGACGCTGTCGACGATCTCGGGGATCAACCAGTGCGTGTCGGCATAGCCCTGCCCGTGACCATGCGACGTCAGGTTTGCTGGAACGCCATCGACGAAGATCGCGATGTCGGTGCCGTGATCCGCGTCGAAGCCGCGGATGAAGTACTGGTCGCTCTTGCCGCCGCCTGCGTGCTGCGAGACCACGAGTCCCGGCACGTTGCGGAGGACATCCGAGACCTGTGTGCGCGAGCGGTACTGCAGATCCTTGAGGGTGAGGTGCACCGACGATGCGGACTCGGCGGGCGCCGAATCGGAGATCTCGATGACCTCGCCGCCGCCGCTGTTGGCCGCGGGCTCGACGGGTGGCGCGACGGGTGGCGTGACCGGAGGCGCGACGACAGCACTCCCACTGCCCGCGCTCGCGCTGTCGCTGCCGCTGGCGGAGTCGGGCGTGGCGCTGCCACTACCGCTGCCGACATCGGGGACACCGTTGCCGCTGCCGTTGTCACTGCCGCTACCCGCACTCGGGTTTGGTTGTGCTCGTACTGTGTGAAGGAATGCATAGGCGAGCGTCGCGCCAGCGACGACGCCGACGAAGACTTTGGAGGTCGACATGAGAAGTCCAATCGAAATGAATGCGAGCGCGCGCGCGCATCGGTGATGCGCACGCGCGTTCCAGGGGGGCTTTCAACTCTCGCTATGCGAGAGTCGGCGGCCCGCGGGCATTCGGAGCGAGTGGATCGAACGAGACAGGCTCGGCCGTGGCGCGAATCGCCTCGAGCACGGGCTGGAGATCGACTGGGACGGGCTCGGTGATCGGCGGTGCCGCCTGCTGTAATGCCGTCGCGTGGTGCGCCAGGCCATCGGCACTGTGCGGTAGCTCTCCGGAGATCCGGGTCAACCCGTCGGGGCGCTGGCGCTTCGCTTTGGCCGGCGTGGTGTGACTGTGTACGGAGCCATCCGCGTGACGGTGCGTTGGCTCGTCGAACGAGACCGTGACGACCATGCCGCCGTTGTCGTGGCGGTGCGGCGAGGTACTGGCGTGCGTACCCTCGTGGATCGCAGGCAGGACTTCGACGCCGAGGAGCCACAGCATGCACGCGAGCACTGCGAGCCGTGCTCGCCGCCGCTGCCGGTGTGCCCTCGACACGTCCGACTTCATATCACGCGACGATCTCTACGAGCGATGGAGGCCATCGGATCGAAGTGAGCCAGGGGCGGGTCGGGGTACCTCGAGCGCTGCGCAAATTCATCGCATACGGCCGGGCTCGTCCAAGCTGGGCATGTTGCGGACAGATCGCAGCACCGGACGACGATCTGGAGGACCGCCTCGACGATGAGCTCGCAGCGCTCGACTGACTCAGTGCCACGGATCCGAGAAGCGAGGATCCGTGAGGAACACATCGTCTGTCAGGCTGTCGAAGAACGCGAGCAAGTCGGCTCGCTCCTGGGCGCTGAGCGTGAACCCGATGATCAGCGTGTCCTTGTAGGGGTTCGCGGAGCCGACGCCTGCGTTCGGGCCGCTCGAGATCGTCCGTCCCGCGGCGGCATAGTGATCGAGCACGTCGTCGAGCGTAGCGGCGCTTCCGTCGTGGAAGTACGGCGCGGTGACCGCGATGTTGCGCAAGGTCGGCGCCCGGAACTTGCCCATGTCGGCGGGCATCAGCGTCAGCTCGTAGATGCCGCGGTTGGGAGCCGGGTAGTCGCCGGTGCCGTTCAGGTTGTAGAGCCCCGTGTTGTGGAAGCGCGCTTCGACGAAAGGCTTACCGACGTAGTGATTCACGTCCTGGAAGTTGAAGCCGCCGTGGCAGTGGAAGCACTCGCACTTCTCGGAGTTGAACAGATCCCTGCCTCGCAGGGCGGACGCGCTGACCGCAGTCACGTCGCCCTGCAGGTACTTGTCGTACGGCGAGTTGCCCGACAGCAGCGTCCGCTGGAAGGCGGAGAGTGCCCTCACGACGTTCATGATGCTGATCGGCGACGGATCGCCGGGGAACGCGGACGCGAACAGCGGTGGATAGATCGGCTCCGCCTCGACGCGCGCGAGAAACACCGCGTCCAGGTTACGCAGGCCCAGCTCCACGGGCTCCGTGCCGAACATCGGCCCCACGGCTTGCGTCTCGAGCTCTGCGAGCAGCGGATTGCCCCAGGTGTACCGCCCGAGGTAGGCGACGTTCGTCAGCGACATCGAGTTGCGCGGATGCGCCTGTCCGGTCGAGCCGATCGGCGTCGCCATTCCGTCGGTGAACGCGAGCTCCTGGTGGTGGCACGACGCGCACGAGAACGTCTGATTCCCGGACATTCGCGTGTCGTAGAACAAGCGGCGGCCGAGCTCGACCTTGTCGACGTTCATCGGATTGTCGGCGGGGACGAGCGGCGTCGGCAGTCCCGGCGGGATCTGCCACGGGTACGGATCCACCTCGGCATCCACCGGGCCATCGATCCCCGCGTCGGGGTCGTCGAAACGTTTGATGTTGTCGCCGCACGCAATCAGGGGTGCAAGCGCGACGACCAAGAGGCTGGTCGTGATCGGCGGCATCAGGTGCCGGGCTTGAACATCTTCTGCGTCGTCGGGGTCATCGAGCCTGTGACGAAGTTCAGACCGACCGAGTCGAAGGGGAAGTCACAATCGGACGGGAAGGCCGTCGAGCTGGGGAACGAGTGACACCCTGCCGCCGTCTTCAGATCCACGTTGGTCAGCGGGGCAGCGAAGTCCGCGATCACGGGCATGGTGAGCGGGTCAAAGCCAATGACCTCGACGAGCGGGGAGTTGACGTTCGTACATGTGACCGCCTGTCCCATCGTCGCGTCACCCGTGCAACCCGTGCTGCCGACGTGGAAGTAGTGATCGTTCGTGCCCGCCGGATTCGTGCCGCTCGCCGGGATGTCTGCGTGCGTGACGACGGCGAGGAAGATGTGGCCGAAGTTCCAGTCCCAGAACAAGCTGGACGCGTTGAGCGGTGCGGGCGCCGTCGTGAGATCCTTGTGGTTCATCGTGTCGGGAATGCCGACGCGGAAGCTGATGCCCCGATACGTGCCGTTGGCCACCATGCCGGTGACCTTGAGGTTCGTGGCCGGCGTGCCGTCCATGCAGCCGCCGGTGAAGTTCTCGAAGTCGAGCATCGCGACGTTCTGGTTCTGCCATTCGTTCTGATCGAGCGTGAGTGCGGACGTCTCGCCGTTCGCTGCGAGCAGCTTGAAGTCGTAGGCGTAGAAGCGAAAGTCCCGCGGCGTGATCGTCGTCGGCACCGAGCCCATGCTCGGGTAGTTCGTGCCGCACGCGAACGCTTGCGTGCCGACCATCGGCTTGAAGTTGATGGTGACCGCGCGCGGGCTGGTGTCCGGTGCGTCCGGCTGGACAGCCGCATCCGGGTGGTCGTGGTTGTCGTTGTCACCACAGCCAGTGAGGGCCAGCACACCAACCGCGAAAGCAAACGCAGGGGTACGAATCATCGCTCATCGGTAACGGATTTCACCGCAGGCTTCAATGATCGCAGCTCGGTGCGCAAATTTACCGCACCCGCGGATTCACTTCTTCACTGGGAACTTGGCGAGCTTGTACTGGAGCGAACGGCGGTGCATCCCGAGCACGCGCGCGGCCTTCGACACGTTGCCGTTGCACTCCTGGAGCACCCGCTCGATGTGCTCGCGTTCGACCTTCGCGAGCGACGGGACCGCGAAGTCGATCTCTTCGGGAGCGTCGGGCTCGACCTCGAACGACGACAGGATCTGATCCGCGTTGGCCGGCTTCGTGAGGTAGTCGCGCGCTCCGAGCCGCATGGCCTCGACGGCGGTCGCGATGCTGCCATAACCGGTGACCACGACGATCTGCATCGCCGGCTGGATCGCGAGGAGATCTTGAACGACGACGAGTCCGTTCGGCCCCGGCATCCGGAGGTCCACCACCGCACGATCGATCGGCCGGCTACGTGCCAGGTCGAGGGCGGTCGCGTGATCAGGAGCGACGATCGCCTCCAGACCGCGGTCCCTGAACGCCAGAGCGAGACGTTCGCGCAGACGTTCGTCGTCGTCCACGAGCAGCACGCTGATCACGCCGCCGCCTCGTCGAGAGGCCAGCGTGCAATCGCGCACGTTCCGACACCCGGCGTCGATGTGATCGCGAGCGCGCCCCCGCGACTCTCGAAGAACGCTCGCGCGAGGAACACGCCCAGCCCCAGTCCCGCGCCTGGTGGCTTCGTGGTGAAGAACGGCTCGCCGACGCTGGCGAGCGTGTCGGCCGAGATGCCCTCGCCATGATCCTCGACCCTGATCGAGAGCAGACGCGGATCACGCTGAACCTCGATCTCGACACGCTGGTCGGGCGCGCTCGCCTCGAGAGCGTTCTTGATCAGCGCGAACACCGACTGGACCAGCTGTGTCGACGGAATGAGCAGGCGCGTCGTCGCGTCCCCAGAGATCCGGACATCGATCCGATGCTCGCGGTCGTTCCCGAGCTGTGCGCGAACTCTCGACACGAGCTCGTCGAGAGACGTCGGCTCGACGACGTCGGCATCGGTAGACCGCGCCGCCATCTGGTGCAGGATCTCCTGGCACCGGTCGACCTCCTGGAGGATGAGATCCAGGTCGCGCGCCACGGCGTCACTATCGTGCCCGGGCTGACGCGCGCGCAGGATCGCCTCGTGCGCCGCGACGGCGATCGTCGATAACGGGCTGTTGAGCTCGTGCGCCGCACCGGCCGCCAGCGTCGCGAGCGAAGCCAGCCGTGCGTTACGTGCGCCGTTCTCGCGCAGCGTCGCGATCTCCTCACGCTGTGCGCCAATCGCACGCGAGATCCGGCGAATGAAGACCGCGATCAGCAGCGCGGCGAGCACGAAGGCCGCCCACATTCCCTGGAGGTGTGGGTTGAGGAACGCGGGCCCCGTCGAATGCACGTGCATCTCACCCGGGATCAGGAACAACAGCCCGAAACCGGTGATCGCGAGGCTCGCGATCACCGTCGTCCATCGCGCACTGAGGACTACCGCCGAGAGCGTGATGTACACGAGGTAGAACACGGTGAACGGATTGGTCGCACCGCCGAGCGCTGCGAGCTGTACGGTGAGGAGGCCGGTGTCGAAGATGAGGGTCCCTCCCATCAGCTGAGCGGGCGTCCAGCGCGTGCGATGCACCATCGCCGTGAGGGCGACGTTCGAGATCGCCGCCAGCCCGAGCGCGAGCCCGAACAGCCACCACGTCAACGTCACGCCGAAGATCCAGCGCGCGACGGGCAGTACGACCAGCTGCCCGACGAGCAACATCCATCGCAACCGGATCAGCCACGGTAGCGTGACGGCAGGCTCGAGATCGACAGCCATCGGGCTAGTGCGCACGCACGGGAGAGCGTCTCATGGTGCTCACGGTGCGTGGCGGCGGCGGTGACCACCAACGAACCCTGGTCCTGCCTGGAACGCCGGCGGCGGATCGGAGATCTTGATGTTCTTGATCGCGATGTTGCTCGCAGCGGTCGTGCGGATGTACTGCACCGTCCGCTCGATCTCCGCGCGCGAGTAGAATTTCCAGTAGCCCTGCATGGAGGTGTATGCCGTGCCATCGGCGAGCAACCCGTGCTTGCCGAACGCGATCGTGCGAGCTTGCGCCTCGGCAGGGTTGTCGAGCCAGTTCGCCGCGGTGCGACCCGACCCGGGCAACACCCACACGTGGAACTTCGTGGGATCAGGTTGGGCGCCCGACCAGTCAGCATGGCAGTTCATGCAGGTCTGTGGGCCGTAGGTATCGAACGTCACGCCTTCCCCTGAGAGGACCTGCAGCGCCGTCTTTCCGGTATCCGGAGGGAGGACCACACAGGAGATGCCGTTGCATCCGTTCACCGCCGCACACGAATGCTCGGTGGTCACCCCTGGATCCCAGTCACCATAGGAGAACCCGGCGCACGAGTTGCTGCCGGAGCACGCTGCCGTGATCTGCACGTAGCCATGACGGGTATCGCACTCGGCCTTGATGTCGGCGAACGTCCGGTTGCCCTCGGTCTCGCTGATCACCTTGGAAGGGGTCTCGAACGCGTCAGGAGGGGCATCGATTGGCTTTGCGTCGACGGCGGCATCCGGCGTGGGATCCGGGACGACCGGGGACTTGCCATCGGAGCAGGCCACGCCGCCGAGGCCGAGGAGCCCGGTGAGAGCCGCAGCCCACAGCGCGCTCGAAGGCTGGGCCGGGGTGGTGGGGGAGACGGTGTCGGTGTCGCGCTGATCGGACGTCATGGTGCCTCGTAGGTTGTCGGTGTTCGGTTGCGTCAAGACGATGTGGTCGGGGTAGAGGTGGGGGTGGACGGTGTGAGTGCTGTCCAGAACCCGAATCGAAGTCCGTCGGCAAGCCAGCGCTGCACGTCTGCCGCGACCGCACCCGCCGGTCCGCGGGTCTCGAGGATCGACAGCGCCTCCCCGAGCGGATGCGTGCGTAGCAGCCGGATCAGCGCCGCGTGTGGAGGCGTCATCGGGAGCACGCGCTGGCCGTCCGAACCGCGACAGATCGCCCAGGTCCGGCGCCCCTCGACGTGCGGCCGTGGCAACGGCACCGGGCGTTCGGAGAGCTGGGCCGGGAGCTCCTGCCGCAAGGCCATCAGCGGCCAGGTCTCCTCGATCATCGCGAAGGCCGCCGCGGCTTGGAGATGCATCCGTGGCAGCCGCTCGGCGTCCGCCGGCGTCAGCTCGAGTGCGGGGTGATCTGGCGCCGCGAACACGGTCCGGAAGGCATCGTCGATCCGCAACGCTTCGATCAACGCCTCGCGAGGCAAGCGACCCGCACTTCCGAGCAAGACGCCTTCAGCGGGTACCTCGGCGCTGACGAACCGCTCGAACCCATCGATCGCGTGGCCGAGATCGTGCCCGCGCGGAGGCTGGGCGAGCAGGAACCGCGAAGCGATCTCGTTGAACGCCCACGGGCCGACGAGCGCAGTGGCAACCCGGTACGCCTGCTGGAGCACACCGAACAGGCGAAACCAGTACTGGCGGTTGTAGATCGCGAGGCGCTCACCCGCATCGCCGACCACCGCCCCGCGAAGTGTGGACGGGTAGAGATCGGGCCTCGCGCGGAGCGAGCCCGCGCTGCGGTCGAGCGGTGTGCGCAGCGCCTCACCGAAGCAGCGCTGGAGCTCGGCGAGCCGGGCCACGGCTGCCGCGCTCATGGGCGCGCCTCGCGGGTTCGCGCGGCCTTGGCCACCTCGCTCAACAGCTCGGGCATCGGTGGAATCGCCGCGTCCCATTCGATCAGGGTCGGAAACGGGCCTCCCCTCGTCCACGCGTCCGCGTAGAGCGTCCAGACCTCGTCGCAGATCGGACGATCATGGGTGTCGACGATCACGCCATCCGGCTGGCGGGTGTGACCGGCGAGGTGCGCTTGCAGGACGCGCGTGAAGTCGATCGAGGCGACATAGGCGCTCGCGTCGAACCCGTGGTTCACGCTGGAGACGTAGATGTTGTTGAGGTCGAGCATGAACGAGCAGCCGGCCTGTTCGACCACGCGCGTATAGAACTCCCACTCGGTCATCGTCGACTCGCGGAACTCGACGTAGCTCGACAGGTTCTCGAGCCCGAACGGGCGCCCGAGCCGGCGCTGGACGTAGCTCGCGCGCTCCGCGGCCAGGTCCACCAGATCGTCGGTGTAGGGCGTGGGGAGCAGATCGTGGTGCGAGAGCCCGTGCGCGCCGGTCCAGCACAGGTGGTCGGTCACGAACGGCGCATCGACGACATCAGCGAGCCGACACACCTGGTCGAGGTAGCCCTCGTCGAGCTCGGCATGCCCGAGCAGGTTGAGCGACACACCATGAAGCACGACTGGATACCGCGTGCAGATCTGTGCGAGGTGCCGCGCCGCGACCGGTGGCGCATCGAGAAAGTTCTCACTGATGATCTCGAAGAACCCGACCTCGGGCCAGTGCGCCTCGATGTACGGGTAGTGCACAGGCCTCAGCCCGACGCCGATGGCGTCGCGGGGTAGCTCGGTTCTCGCGGGGGCGTCCAGCACGGGGATCCCGGTCGACCTCCAGCGGCCGATCGGAGGTCACGGCTACCACGCCCGATCTCGACGTCGCCTGCGAAATCTTTTCACACCTGTCCTTGCCGCATCGATTGGTAGCGTGCGGCATGGCTGCTTGGTTTCGCTCCTGCGTGCTCGCGATGATCGCGAGCACTGCCGCGTGCAAGGACGCCCCACCCGCCGCATCCGATGCCCTCGACATCGATGCGGTGGCGGCCGACGCCGCCATCGACGCCGTGCCCGTCGATGCGCCGAAGTTCTGCGACAACGAGACGCGCGACGACACGTACACGCCTGGGATGGTCAAGATCGGCGCCAACGGCTACGAGTTCAAGTTGATCTCGAGCACGCCTGCCCCCCCGCAGAAGGGCAACAACGCCTGGGTCGTGCAGATCTCGCACCCCGGCCCGGTCGACGGCGCGACGCTCAGCGTCGTCCCGTTCATGCCGGACCACGGTCACGGCACCGCGGTCGTGGCGGTCGTCACACCGACCACGAACGGGACCTACAACCTGTCGCCGGTCAACCTGTTCATGACGGGCCTGTGGTCGGTCCGGATCAATGTCCTCGACCCGGCCGCCGGAAACGCCGAGCTCGATCACGCCGCGTTCCTGTTCTGCGTCAGCTCCTGAAGGGGTGCGAAAATTCTTCGCATTCCCAGGGGCCGGGTGGCTCGCCACCATCCGTCGCTCGATGAAGCTTGCCCTCGCCGCGACCCTGGTTCTTGCCGTCTCGGCGTGTAGTGACGGGGGGACGAGCCCTCCGGATGCGCCGGAGGGGACCCCGGATGCGGCACCTCGGCAAGTCGTGATGGGGCCCAAGACGCTACTGGTGGGCGAGCTCGCCGAGAGCATCTTCACGGGCGGAGCCCAGGACATGGCGATGATCACGCTGACGGCGCCGGTCGCGAAGCTCGACTGGAACATCCACGGACACGCCGGAGGAAGCACCCAGACCGTCAAGGAGGAGCTTGGCGTGATGAGCGCGACCTATGCGTTCACGCCGACCGCCCAGGCCGAGTGGTTCTTGCTCCTCCGCAACAAGGACACCGCGCCGATGACGGTCGAGGTGAAGATCGAGCTCTACGGCGCGATCACGTGGAGCGGATGGCAGTGAGCCGACGCTGGAGCCCGAGGCACACGTTGGTCGCGAAGACCGCTGCGATGGTGGTGATCGCGCTGGCCTGCGTGCTCGCTTCGCCCGCGGCACAACGCTTCTCAGCTTCCGCTGACGACTGCTCCTGTTCGCAGCCCTCGTCGGACGAGTGCCCCGTTCACGACCTGGACAAGCTCCAGGCATGGTTCCACCCGTGCCACAACGCCCAGCACGCGATGGTCCCTCGCAGCTCCACTGGCTTCGCGCACACGCTGTATGGAATCCCGCTGACCATTCCGCAGGTCCTGGCCGAGTCCAGTCACACGATCGCGACGCCACATCCCGCTCCCGTCGCAGAACGACCTGACGCGCCTTCCTAGCGCGGTCACGTCTCGGGTCGTCGATTCGGCAGCCTCCCAGTTTCGGGTTGGCTCACTTCGTTTCCGCTCGCAACAAGGATCCAGTCATGCGTCCCTTCACCATCCTCGCGATCTCTGCACTCTGCGCTGCTCCCCTGATCGCTGCATGCGGCAGCAGCGGCAGCGACGCCGAACCCTACGACACCCTTCAGGCTTGCTTCGACGATCACCACAACGTGGAAGCACTGGCCGTCCAGGAATCGATCGTCATCTGCTGCCTCGAGCACCCGATCGCGGGGGTCAAGCCGGCGTGCGGCACCACCGCGACGGCGTGCGCTGCGTTCGTCGACGCGAATCTCGATACGACCGTCACGACCGCCGACATCACGCCGGCGTGTGCAGACTACATCTCGCAGCTCGGCATGTAGCTCGTCTCGTGCGCACGCCCACCCGGATGATCATCGCGTTCACCCTGGGGCTCACCGCCACCAGGGTTGGACGTGCCGAACACAACCACGGAGGCATGCCCGCGCATCACCACGACCCCGACCACGACTCGCACCACGACCACGTCGACGAGGTCACCGCTTCGTCATTCGCGGCGGGCGTGCAGCTCGTCACAGCCAGGTTCAACACGCGAACGTATATCGGAGACTATCAGGGCCTCGCGCCGTCGGTGGCGTGGTCCAAGGGCCGTCTCGCCGCCTCCGCCAACACCGGCCTCTACCGCCTCACCGAGAACGGTCGGGTGGTCTACGGCATTGGCGATCTCGTGGTCACGGGACAGATCACGCTGCTCCAGCGCTCGAGCACGATGCTCGGGCTCGCAATGCCGATCTCGCTCCCCACCGGCGATGACGTCACTGGACTGGGCATGGGGCACGTGATGTTCATGCCCGCTGTGTGGGGGAGCGCGACCCTCGGAGACCTCGATCTCGGCGCTTCCGTCGGGTATGGACGGGCGCTCGGAGACACCGGCGCGCCTCACGATCACGGAGTCTGGCCGCTCGTCGATCCCATGAACATGCAGGAGGTCACGTGGACCGCCACGGCGGAGCTACCGTTGGGTAGAGCCATCCGTGTCAGTGCGCGCATGAACGGCGGCGTACCGCTCGACGACGTTGGGCACGATCGTGTGATCGGCGGGCTTCGCACGAGCTGGACCGAAGGTCGGGTCGAGACGCGCTTCGAGCTCCAGGCAGGTCTCGTGGGTGATCCCTTCAGCTTCCGTGGGCTCCTCGAGTCCATGGTCCACTTCTAAGGAGGCACATGCGTTTGCTCACTGCTTGCTTCTTGTTGGCTGCGTGCAGCAATCCGATCCCGACGCCGACGGGGACCGTGTGTCCGGATCCCGATCCCGGGGACCTGACGTACGAGAACTTCGGGAAGCCCTTCATGGAGAACTACTGCACGATGTGCCACCTCAGCACGTTGCCGCGATCGCAGCGTCACGGCGCGCCGATCTATCACGACTATGATTCGCTGCGCGGTGTGCTGGAGACGCCCGATCACATCGACGAGCAGGCCGGCTCCGGCCCGGATGCGGACAACATGCTCATGCCGCCCGATCGCTGCCCGAGCGAACCCGGCGGTGCGCTGAACGTTTCGTGTAAGGTACCGACCGAGGACGAGCGCAAGCACCTCGCGCTGTGGATCGCCTGCGAGCGAACCCGCCCACACACGTTCTGACCGAAAGGACCTTCCGCCATGAATCGTCGAGACCTCCTGTCCGCAAGCATCGGCGTCGGCCTCGCTGCCGCATCCCAGATCGCATGCGCCGATCCCAAGCCATCGCCGAAGCAGCCCGCCCCTGCCCCCTCGGGTGATCCGCGAACAGCGCTCCTGGCGGCGCTGCAGACTTGCCTGATGAAGGCCGAGGCCTGCGCGGCCCATTGCCAGGACCAGCTCGCCGGTGGACACACGGAGTTCGCGCACTGCCAGACCGCTGTCGCGGACACGCTCGCCGTGGGGTGGGCGCTTTACAGTCTGGTCTCCCGCAGGTCGGTATCGGCGAAGAAGCTCGCTGATGCGTGCGCTGCGATCTGCAAGGAATGCTCGGCGGCGTGTGCCGAGCACAAGGATCACTTCGCTCACGGCATGCACCTGGAGTGCAAGGAGTGCATGGAGTCGTGCGATGCCTGCACGGTCGCGTGCGCGGCGTTCGTCGCAGCGTGACCTTGGATCTCGGGTCTACCGGGCGTCCTGCGCTCGGGCGAGGTCCTGCTCTCGTGCGCGTGAGGTTCCCAGGTGCGTCCAAGAGGCCGCAGTCGGTGAAGCCAACCCGGACGCCCGCCTCCTCAAGATGCTGGGCGCTCGCGGCAAGGCCGAAGCAAAGGCCGAGGGCATCGCTGGAGGAGAGCGAAGCCTTCTCGGCCACGTAAGTCGTGCGCGAAGGGGGACTCGAACCCCCACGGTGTTACCCACTAGCACCTCAAGCTAGCGCGTCTACCAATTCCGCCATCCGCGCATTCGGTTTTGAAAAAACGGAAGCTGTTGGTAGCCCCCCGCGCCGTCGCTGTCAAGCGGCCTGCGCGGTGGTGCATAGTAGTTGAGGTGCCGTTCCCGCACAGTCAGCCTGGCCCGGCGGCGCCGCTCTCCCGGGCGAGCCTGGTGATCGGCCTGTACAGCGCGATGGCGATCGTCGCCCTCTTGATCGCCGCCGGCCGCGGGAACCCGGACCTGTATCGGCTCGGAGACCTGCCGCACTGGCTCCTCCTCGGGGGACCCGCGATCGGGGCCGCCGTCGGGCTCGCCGTGGTGGTGCTGACCCGGCTCGCGGCCCGCCACTTCGAGTGGGCCCGCGACCTCAACACGAGCTTCCGCCAGCTCCTGGGGCCGCTGACCGGCCGCGAGATCCTGATCCTCGCCCTGGCGAGCTCGATCGGCGAGGAGCTGCTGTTCCGGGGCGCCCTGCTCCCCTGGCTCGGGGTGTGGTGGCAGGCGCTGGTGTTCGCGCTGCTCCACGTCGGGCCCAAGAAGCGGTTCCTGCCGTGGACGGCGTCGGCGTTCGTGCTCGGGGCGGCGTTCGGCGAGCTGGCGATCCGTACCGGGAACCTGGGCGGGCCGATCGCGGCCCACTTCATGATCAACTTCCTGAACCTCCGGTTCATCGTGGGCCCGCTCGGGGATCCGCTCGGCAGCTCGCGCGAGGGCCCGCTCGGGACCACGGCCCGGGCCGAGCGGCTGTCCGCCGATTAGTTGCCTCCCTCGGAGGGGGGTGCCTAGCCTCGTGGATGCTTCGCACCAGCCTGGTCGCCGCGGTGTCGTTCCTCCTCGCCTTCGTGGTGGGGTTCGCGATCATGAGCGGGGTCGCGCACGCGGACGAGACGTCCGCCACCGACAAGCTGCGCATCCTGTACTCGACCCGGTTCACGTTCACCGATGACGGCGTGCCGCTGGTGACCGTGGAGATCATGGGCAACCGCAAGGACGTCAAGCTGCGCGCCAGGGGCGGCGTGCTGGTGCGGCCCGATGGCCAGGGGGGCTCGGCGATCGAGACCGACGGCGGCGAAGCGTGGACGATCACCGCCGAGAACACCAAGCCCGCCGTGATCCAGGACTGGACGATCGTCGAGACGCTGCAGCCCGACGACGCGACGGGCGTCGCCGCGGCGATGACCCGGTGGAAGGAGCGCGGGTTCGATCCGCGATCGTTCGAGATCGGCACGGTGTTCGGCGTCGATGGCGAGGTGATCGATACCCGCGAGGTCCGGATCGCGATCGATCCGGTCCCCGCCGGCAAGGGCACCGCCCGCTCCGCCGAGCACGCCAAGCGGTTCGGCATCCAGACCGCGATCCATCAGGAGCTCGTGCGCCGTCCCTCGGGGACGATCGTGGCGCGCAGCGGCGGCACCACGATCCGGAACCCGTCCGTGCTGTGGTTCACCCCCAAGAAGGGCTCCGAGACCTTGACCGTCACCGACGTGCCGACCAACACGGGCGGCTCGCAGCTCGAGACCGGCAGCGAGGATCGCCGGTACTGGGGCGCGGTCTACGTCACGCTCGATCACGATGGCTCGCTGCTCGCCGCGAACGCGGTGCCCGAGGACAAGCTGCTCGCCGGCCTGGTCCCCGCCGAGATGTACCCCGATGCACCGCAGGCGGCGCTCGAGGCGCAGGCGATCGCGGCGCGCACCGAGCTGCTGCAGAAGATCGGGCGCCGTAACCTGACCGATCCGTTCCTCCTGTGCTCCACGCAGCAGTGCCAGGTCTATGCCGGTGCTGGCAAGGAGGATCCGCGCACCACCAAGGCCGTCGAGGCCACCCGCGGCATCGTCATGCTGCGCGACGGCGGTGGGATGATCGACGTGCGTTACAGCGCCTCGTGCGGTGGCCACACCGAGGACAACGAGGCGATCTGGGGCGGCCCCGCCGATCCCTCGCTGCGCGGCCGTGCGGATGATCCGAAGGCCGGGATGTCCCGCGTCACCGACGACAACCTCGATGCATTCCTCGACGGTGGCAAGGATGCCTGGTGCAACCACGGCAAGATCGGCAAGGGCCGGTTCCGCTGGACCGAGAAGTTCCGCGCCGAGGATCTGACCGCGCGCGTCTCGGTGGAATACCCGGAGATCGGGCGGATCAAGGCGATCAGCGCGAAGCAGCGCGGCGTCTCGGGCCGGATCGGCGTGCTCGTGATCAAGGGCGACAAGGCGAGCGTCGAGGTCACCGGCGACCTCCACATCCGCCGGTTGCTCGGCGGCCTCAAGTCCACGCTGTTCGAGGTCAAGCGAGAGGGTGACGAGTTCGTGTTCCGCGGCGCGGGCTTCGGCCACGGCGTGGGCATGTGCCAGCTCGGCGCGATCGGGATGGCCGACGCGGGCAAGAGCCACGACAAGATCCTCGGCCACTACTACCGCGGCACGCACCTCCACCGGCTGTACTGATCAGAAGCCGCCGGACAGCGTGAGCCCCGCGGCGCCACCGCCGACGAACGGCGTCACGGTGCGCTCCGCTGCCCGGCCGTGGGTGCGCTTCGAGAGATAGATGCCGGTGGGGATCAACAGCAACGCGCCGACGCCGACGAACGTGGCGCCGAGCGCCGTGAACGTGTTGCGCAGATGTCGGCGGTCGTTGAGGTCCGCGTAGGTGTGGTTCTTGCTGTCGTCGAGGATGTCGCCGACCTGGGCGTGCTCGTAGAACGCCGCCACCGTGAACGCGGTCCCGGTGCCCAGGAACAGCAGGCACGGGAGGCCCCAGCCGTAGAGCGCGGCGGTGTGGAGGTGCGCGGGACGGCCCGGATCGGGTGGCGGGTGGTTCGCGGCGGGTGGCAGTGGATCGGGGACCGGCGGGACCACCGTGATCACGGGCGCGGCCACGTCGAGCTCGGTGAGCCCGTTGCCGTACTCGTCGACGACGATCGCGTGGACGGTGCCGGCATTCTCGGTGGTCAGCCGCACGCGGCGTTCGGCGGAGAACGGCACCGTGCCGCCACCCTCGAGCTTCACGCCACGCGCCATCGCGAGCGGATCGGAGAGCACCGCGAGCTCGAGCTCGCGCACCGAGATCCGCGACGCCGTCACCTCGAACCGGCCATGGGCCGCGATGTACGCCTTCGCAGCATCGAATGGCGCGCGCAGCTTCGGGGAGACATCGGCCCCGAGCGCGGCCGTGGGATCGAGCGCGAGCCAGCGTCGATAGTACTGCTCGCCCGCGTCGGCCTGCCCGAGCACCACAGCAGTGCTCGCCGACAGCTTGTAGATCTCGCGCAGCATCGCCGGCGTACTCGTGCCCTCTGCGATCGCCGCCACCAGCAGGTGCTGCGCGTCGTCGTAGCGCACCGCCTCGAGCGCCTGCCGCGCCTGCTCGAGCTTGCCGCTGTCCGCGTGCGCGGCACACGCCAGCGCGGCGACCAACCCGAGGGCGCCGAGCGCCCGAAGCTTGCGGATCACCATGCGAGCTTGCCCGAGTTGGTGGCCTGCCCCGCCCCGATGGTCACCGACAGCGTCCGCGCCCGCCCGTCCTGGAGCACGGCGCGGATCGAATGCTTGCCGGCGGGGACCTTGACGCCGAACAGCGGGGTGTCTCCGAGCTTCTTGCCATCGAGGTAGATCGTCGCGTACGGCGACGAGTCGATGCTGTACGAGCCGGGCTCGGCGGGCACGTCGACCGGCGCGCGCTTGGCGTATGGGTCGATCATCCCGTCCCCGTCCGCGCGAGGCGATCCGGCCGCCACAGGCGCCGCAGGCCGCTTGGGCGCGCCCGGCTTCTTGGGAGCCGGGACCGGCGGAGAGCTGCCCTTCCACTCGGAGACGATCGGATCGCTCGCGAGCGCTTCGCGGAGCTGGGCGCTGCCGTCGGGTGATGCGTTCGCGCCCGCGGTGGTGCAGCCGCCGCCAGTGCACGACGTGGTGCACGTCGCTCCCGCCGGGCAATCGTTGACGCAGGTGCCGCCGATGCAATCGAACGCGCAGGTCGCTCCGACGGCGCAGCGCTGGGCGCAGTGCCCGCCGATGCAGACCGCCTTGCAGTTGCCCTCGCACGCGATCGCGCACGAGCCGGCCGGACACGTGATCTGGCAGGTCTTCCCTTTCGGGCACACGGTCGGCGTGCTCGCCTCGGCGCTCAGGGTCAGCACGTCCTTCGGCTGCGGCCCGGGCGTCGGCTGCGGGCCGGGCGGCGTCGTCGTCGTCTTCGTCGTCGGGGTCTCCTGACCACCGCGGGTCACCACGACGATCGCGACGATCGCCCCGACCAGCCCGACCAGCCCGACGATCAGGGGCCAGCGCGCGCGGGCCGCCGGTGCCGGGCGAGAGATCTTGACGGAGTCCGGGCGGAGGCTGACCGTGGAGCCTGCGCTGTCCTCGATCGTATCGGCCGCGCTCGGCTCGAGCTTGGGCTGCGACCGGCGCCCGGTCACCACGCTCGCGACACTCCGCGCACGCTCCGCGAGCTGCGTGGCGCACCGTGACTTCACGACCTCCGCGATCTCGGCCTGGGAGTACGCACCGCCCACGGCCTCGGCGGCGTTGCGCAGGGCCTCGCCGAGGGCGCGCGCCGACACGAACCGGTGCGTGCGATCGCGATCGAGTGCGCAGCCGATCACGGCATCGATGCCCGCGGGGAACCCGTAGGGGACGAGCGGAGGGATCGGCGCCTCGGTGATCGCCTTCCAGATCAGGAAGTCGGTGTCGCGATCGAACAGCGAGTTGCCGGTCAGCGCTTCCCACACGCAGACGCCGAGCGCGAACACATCGCTCCGCGCATCGAGCGGCTCGCCCTGGATCTGCTCGGGCGACATGTACGGCAGCTTCCCCTTCAGCACGCCGGTCCGCGTGCGCGGCCCGTCCTTCTGCATCTTGGACACGCCGAAATCGAGGATCTTCGCCACGCCATCGATCGTGACGAACAGGTTCTGCGGCGAGACATCACGATGGATCACCGGCGTCGGCGTGCCGTCGACGTCCTTGAGCTCGTGCGCGTAGTGCAGGCCCTCGCAGGCCTGAGCGAACACGCCGGCCACCAGCCGCAGCGTCTCGGGCGTGCGCGGCATCAGCTTGATCAGCGCGTCCCACGACACGCCATCGAGGTACTCCATCGCGAGGAACAGCTCGCCCTCGGATTCGCCGAGCTCGTGGACCTGGCAGATGTTCGGGTGCGAGAGGTGCGCCGCGATCCGTCCCTCGTTGAGGAACATCTCGACGAACACCTTGTCCTCGGCGAGGTGCGGCAGGATCCGCTTGATCGCGACCAGGCGAGTGAACCCGCCCACGCCGTGGAGGCGGCCGAGGTACAGCTCGGCCATGCCGCCCTTGGCGAGCTCGATCAGGAGCTCGTAGCGTCCAACGTGTTCCACGGCCAGCGTCCCCACGTGCCCTTACGATACCACTTAGCTCTTCACGACGACGGTGGCGTTCGGCGCCAGCGCCAGCCGGGTGCCACCGCCACCCGGCGCGCGCTCGATCAGGCGCGGTCCCGGCAGCCCGGCGTCGAGCAGGTCCCGGCGGCAGCGTGAGATCAGCATGTTGATCTCGGGCCGGCTCACCGAGGGATTGCGCGGCCACACCACGGCGCGAACGGTGTCGTCCGAGATGAACTCGCCAGCCTGGTGGCCCTCCGGCGGACGCAGCAGGGCCATCATCAGATCGAAGCGGCGATCCGCGAGGTAGACCGCGCGCTCGCCGATCGCGAGGGTGAAGATCACGCGCCCGCCGCGCGGCAGCATCTCGATCTCCACGCCGAGTGGCAGCTCGTTCCGGATCGCCACCGCGGTGGTCACCGCGGCGCCGGCATACGCGATCGTGAAGGTCTCCCCGCGGCACGTGAGCGTGTCGCCGATCGCCACCGGCTCGAGAACGCCGGGCTCGAGCGCCTCGCCACCATGCTCGGCCTTGCCCGTACGCAGCTCGACGAACAGCTCGCCCTGCGCCACGTGGAGCGCCAGCAGTGCCTCGGGCCACTTCTTGATGATCAGGTCATCGGCCTCGCCGCCGCCGATCATGAACGGCGTGTGCGCGACGCCGAAGCTCCCTCCGCGCTCGCGCTGGAGCACGAAGCCGCCCGGGGCATCTGGGTCGGGACGCGCCGCCTCGACCTTCACGGTCAGCGTGAGCCCGGGGATCCCCAGCGTGTCGCCATCGGCCAGGCCGTGCGGCTTGTCGCTCGGCTTGCCGTTGATCTCGATCGGCGCGCGGCCCAGCGGGACCACCTCGACGCCCTCCGCGGTGATCCGCACCAGCGCGTGGCGACGGCTGACGCTCGGCTCGAGCGTGACGATGTCGCAGTCCTTCTGGCGGCCGATGATCACGCCGTTCGGCCCCACGCGGCGCGACGGTCCGTCGGGCAGCACGAGCACGCAGCGCAGGCGCGGAGGCTCCACCCGGCGATCCTAGTCGGTCTTGGAGGCATCGTGCTAGCGTCTCCACCGTGCGTGGTGTGCTGCTGTCGCTGCTGATCGGGATCGCCGGGTGTTCGCCCGACACCACGAACACCGCGTTCAAGTGTGACGCCAGTCATGCCTGCCCCACCGGGCAGAGCTGTCTCGCGGGGCGCTGCCGCCGCGGGGGGGCCTCCGGTGAGGTCGACTGCGGCGTGGAGACCTGCACCAACATCGAGATGTGCTGCGCCGACGGCATCAACGCTCCCCACTGCATCGACGCCGGGAAGGACTGCAACGGGATCGGCGCCTTGTGCGATGGCCTCGAGGACTGTCAGGCCGGCGACGCCTGCTGCGCGGGCAGCACCACGGCCTGTGGCGTGGACTGCGAGACCACCGTCTGCGTCGACAGCGATGACTGTCCGACCACCGAGCCCAACTGCTGCGCCTCCGACACCCCGTTCCGCGAGTGCCGGGTCTCCTGCTGACCCGGACTCCGTCGGGTTTCCCGTCGATCTGCCGGTGCTGATGTCGACGTGATGTCGGCCTTGGGCCGGCCAGCGCGTATCACGGAAGGAACAATCAATCCGGCCGTCCGCCGAGAGGGAGTTGCCTTATGAAGATCCTGGTTAGCCTGCTGGTCACCTGTTGCGTCGCGCTTGGGTTCACCGCCTGTGCCACCGATGGAAGCGCCGACTGTCAGGGCGATCACTGCGTGTGCACGACCGCAGACAGCTGCGATCACACGTGCGCGAATGGCGCCGCCTCGTGCCACATCCAGGGCTCGACCGGGCCCGTCGATGTCACGTGCTCGAACAACGCCGAGTGCCACGTCGAGTGCGGCTCGGCGGCCGGCTGCAACGTCGATTGCGGCGGCAGCGCCGAGTGCCACGTGACCTGCCCCCCGACCGGCTGCACCGTCACCGGTTGTGTCGGCGCGGACTGCGTGGTGTCGTGCGGCCTCGGTGGCGTGGCGAGCCGCAGCGGGACCACCGCGACCTGCCCGTAACACTGTCAACGAGGTGTAACGGCGCCTGGAGGCCCAGGCGTAGTATTGCGGGGCCATGACCACCCTGCTCCCGACGACGATGGTCGGCTCGTATCCGCGCCCGGCCTGGTTCACGCATCAGCTCGCCGGCAAGGACGTCCTCGAGGCGTTCAAGCTCGCGGCGCATGCCGAGGCGTTCCACGATGCGACGCGCGTCGTGATCAAGGATCAGGAGGATGCCGGCCTCGACATCCTGACCGACGGCCAGATGTGGTTCGACGACTACCACATGGGCATCGGGTCGTTCCTCTGGTACTGGCTCGAGCGCACGCAGGGCTTCGGCAACGAGAAGCTGCCGCACCCGGCGCGCGCGAAGGCCAAGGGCCGGGACGTCTGGGCCCTCGACGAGGCCGGCGGTGTGGCGGTGACCGGGGAGATCAAGCGCGGCCCGGTCCGCATGGAGCTGTTCTATCGGTGGGCACAGCGCCACACCCAGCGGCCGATCAAGGCGTGCATCGGCGCCGGGCCCGTGCAGCTGTCGACCTTCGCGCACTTCCAGAGCGGGCCGGTGAAGAACCGCTACGACCTGTCGCGGGCGCTCGCCGAGGTGTTCCGCGCCGAGATCGGAGAGGTCGTCGGCGCGGGGTGCAAGCACATCCAGCTCGAGGATCTCGGCGCATGGATGCCGCACCTGTCGGGCGAGAAGGACTACGACTGGGTCACCGACATCGTCGATCGCACGATGTCCGAGATCCCCGCCGGCGTGGATCGGTCGTGGCACTTCTGCATGGGCAACGCCTGGGGCAACAAGCTCGAGGGCATGACCGCCGGCGGCTACCGCGAGATCATGCCGCACTATCACAACGTCAAGATCGATGCGTACGTGCTCGACTTCGCCTGCCGCGAGATGGAGGACGCCGACCTCTTGCGGAAGCTGCCGGCGGACAAGAAGGCGCATGTCGGCGTGATCGACGTCCGCACGCTCGAGATCGAGCACCCCGAGCAGGTCGCGGCCCGCGTGCGCAAGATCCTCGCCCACATCGAGCCGGAGCGCGTCACGCTGACCACCGACTGCGGCCTCAAGCAGCTCCCCCGCACCGTGGCGATCGAGAAGCTGCGCGCGCTCGCCGAGGGTGCCGCGATCGTGCGCCGCGAGATCAGCTAAGCCCTCACTCTGGCTGCAGCGCGAACCAGTGGAACGCGCGATACGGCGAGGCGGCCCGCGTGTGCAGCGTGGTCGAGGTGCCTGCCGGGAGCTCGAACGTCACCTCCTCGAACCTGCCATCGGGCGCGGGGATCGTCTGGGTGGCGACCACCCGGTCGTCGTCGTCGAGGATCTCGACGGGCACCGGCGCGCTGATCGTCTCCTGGAACGGCACGCCCGCCGGCCCGCCGCAGCGCAGCACCAGCCGCGTGGGCTTGGCCGGATCGAGGGTCACGGTGAACCGCTCGGTCCCGCCGCGGATCGTGCGGCCGCCATCGATCACCAGGCCACCAGGCCCCACCTCGCGCGCCACCAGCGACCACCTGGCTGTGGGATCGCCGAGCTTGCGTCGCCCCTGTGCTCCGCGCCACCCGTGCGCGCGCTCGCTCGCGAGATCCGCGATGTCGAGACGATCGACGACCGCCCATCCCGGGTGCGCCCCGATCGGCCGCTCACCGGTGCCCACGTGATCGAAGTCCGCGACGATGACCTGCATGTTGCCGTCGCCGACCACGCGCCGCGGCTCGAAGCCGGGCCGTAGCGGGGTGTTGAACAGCACCTCGCCGTAGAACTCGTTGGTGCCGAGCCAGGACGGGTAGTAGGCGAAGTGTGTGGGGCGCTGCTCCGCCGGCAGGCTCTCGAGGAACTCGAACCGCGCGCCCGGGCCGTTGTTCGCGATCCCGGCCTGGTAGTTCGTGACGAGGCCCAGCATGTCGTAGACGCGACCATCACCGAAGTACGCGATCGCGCCGGCGTCGTGGAACATCACGCTCGCATCGGGGAGCTTTCTGTGGAGGTACTCGCCGATCGCCACCACCTGCGTGTTGCTGTCCATCGCACCCTGCGCGAACAGCCGCATGTCGGCCCGCAGGCCCGGGAATGCGGCCCGCGTGAACAGCGCCGCCACCACGGCGATCGCCGCGATGTGGCCCGCGATGACCGCGCGCCTCTCGCTGGCGATCGGCAACACGAACGCCGCGGCGCAGGTGATCGCGAGCAGCGGGAACGCAGGCGCGATGTACCGGTAGTTCTGGAACGACCACGGAGAGGACGTCATGCCCGACGAGGCGATCACGGTCAGCATCAACGCGAACGGCGCGGCGATGATCACCGCGCCCGCCAGGAGGCGCCGCTCGCGCCGCGACCACAGCGCGATGCGCACCGCACCGATCACCCACAGCAGCAGCACGACGCGCGGCCACACCAGCGGGCTCTTCGGGTCCCAGAACAGCCCCTTCGCGAGCTTGCCGATCTGCTCTCCGACCGCGCCGAACCAGTAGGTCCAGTCGAACCCCGGCAGATAGAAGTGGCTCTTCGCCACGCCCGTGTTCGGGAACAGCTGCCCGGCGAACAGCTTGTTCGCGCACAACCACAGCGCCGGCGCCGCCAGCGGGGCGAGCCACCAGGCGGCGCTGCGGCGATCGCGCTGCCGCAGCCGCTGGATCACGGCGATGCCCACGATCCCGAACACGAGGAGCATCGCCTCGGGCCGCGACAGCGACGTGCACGCGAGCACCGCGATCAGCTTCTTGCTCGGCGGCCCGGTGGGTGCCTGCTCCAACAACAGCAAGATCAGGGTCGCCAGCAGGGCGCTCGCGAACGCGACCTCCATCCCCGACAGCGCGCCCCACGCGAACGGTGCGATCCCGAACAGGATCACCGGCGCGATCACCGCTGCCGCGGCACCCGCGATCTTCTTGACCACCTGGTAGATGCCGATCCCCGTCGCGGCGTACAGCGCGGTGCACATGCCGAACGAGACCCAGACCAGGGCGTGTCCGCGCGCGCCGAGCGCCCAGAACGGCGCCAGCAGCATCGGCCACAGCACCGAGGTCGAGCCCGCGGAGTAGCCGCCGCCGGGGTAGTAGCTGAACGGCTGGAGCCGGCCGAACTGCTTCGCGTAGGTCAGGTAGATGTAGCCGTCGTCGATCGGCAGGCCCATCGGCCGCGTGTGCTGGAGCGTGGTCGCCGCGAACGCCCAGGCGATCGCGATCGCGACGAGCGCGATCAGGACGTACGGGAGGTACGGGCGGAGTCTCTGCAACAACCTAGGGCCAGTTGGCCACAGGCGTGCGGACCGAGGCCAGCGCGATGTGCTGGAACCGGAACTGGCGATCGCGCTTGTAGTCGCCGAGCAGCTCGAGCGCGAGCTCGTTGAAGTCCAACGAGCGCACCCAGCGGAAACCACACTCGTAGAGCAGCGGCAGCATGTCATCCGAGCCGTACTGGATCGGCTCGCCGAGCTCACCGACGTACGCGCGCGTCTGCTCGTCGGAGGCCGACAGGTTCTGCCCGGCGGCCAGCTTCTTCCCGACGAAGTCGAACGCCACGAGCGAGCGTGGGTCGAGGCCGGTGGCCAGCCGCGTCGCGGTCGCGCGCACCGCGGCCTCGGTCAGGTACGGCACCACGCCCTCCCAGATCACGAGCGCGGGCTCGGTGGCCGCAAAGCCGCTCGCGGCCAGCCGCTCGATCGGATCCTCACGCTCGAAGTTGCAGGTCACGTAGGTCGCGGCATCGACGGGATAGCCCGCGAGCTTGCCGAGCTGCTCGCGCTTCGCGGCCTGGGTGGCGGGATGATCGACCTCGAAGAACCGCACCCCGGCGCGAGGCAGCCGCGCGGCCCGGGTGTCGTAGCCAGCGCCGAGGATCACGACCTGGCGGATCGACAGCCGGTCCACGGCCATCCCGACCAGCCGATCGAGGTAGGCCACGCGCAGCGCGAGCCACAGCTCCATCGGCGCGAACCGGGCATCCAGCCGCCGCGCGATCTCGTGCCCGTCGGGGCCCGCGATCGTCTCGGCCCAGGGATCGACGAACAGCGGGGTCGGCCAGCGGCTGGCGCGAGCCCGGTACGCACACACCATGAGGGCGGTCTTCGACGCGGCGGTATGGAGATCCACGGCTGGGGTGTATCAAGGAACCCCACCAGCCGGATGCGACGCCTGCGTTACTTCTTGTCGAGGTAGTCGACCAGGCTGTTGTAGGCCGTGGTCACCCGCATCGACAGCTCGGTCGCCGCCTTCTGCTTCTGCGGATTCCCGGCGTGCATATCCGGGTGGTACTTGCGCATCAGCTGCCGGTACGAGCTCTTGATCTGCGCGCTGTCGGCGCCGGGCTGGAGATCCAGCACCCGATACCACTCCGCGACCTTGGCCTCGGTACTGCCCGCGCGCGGCGGCCTCGCCGAGCCGCTGCTGCCGCTGGACGAAGAGGACGACGACGACGACGACGACGACGACTGGGTCCACGCAGCCCCGCCCGCGGCGGCCTGCTCCTTCATGCGCCGGAACTGCTCGTCTGCGGCGGCCTTCTGCTTCGCCTCGCGCTCGTCCCGGTCCTTGTGTACCCGGGCCGCGCGCTCGCGGGCCGCCTTGTCGCGCTGTGCGCGGGCGGCAGGATCCGAGGTGGCGAGCCGCGCCAGCGGATTGTCCGCGGACGTGCGGGCGGACTTCTCGCGCGCCGCCTTGCGGGCGACCAGCTCGGCCTGAAGCGCCGCGCTCTCGACGTGGGTGAGCGGCTCGTCGTCGACGATCACCAGCGAGGTCAGCCGCGAGATGCCCGACTGGGCGCTCTCGAGGATGCGCTTCGTGATGCTCACGCGGTCAAGCGTAGCATCAGTTCCGGTGGAGGATCGTCGCCCCCGAGCCCACGACCCAGAGGTCGGCGCCGGCGCCGTGCACGCCCCACAGCGACATCGTGACCCCGGGCGGCGTGGTCACCGTCCAGGTCGTCCCGTTCCAGTGGCCGGCCTGCGTGCCGCCCACGCCCCACAGATCGTTCGCGCTCGCCGCGTACAGCCCCTGGAACACCGCGCTCCCTGTCCCGTGCGGCGTCCACGGGGTGCCGCCGGTGAAGTTGACGGTCTCCTTCCCGGGCACGATCCCCGTCGCCCACACGTTGGTCGCGGACACCGCGGCGATCGCGTAGAAGTCCGTGCTGCCCGTGCCCGGCATCACCGTGGCCCAGGTGCCGGTGTAGTGGTGCGTGTACGTGTTCTCGCCCGCGACCCAGACGTCGTTCGGCCCGGTGCCCGAGACCGAGAGCAACGCGCCGACGATCGTGATCGATCCCCACGTTCCATTCGAGTAGTGGAACACCCGGCTCGGCCCGACCGCCCACAGATCGGTGGCGCTCGAGCCCCAGATCGCGTTGAGATCGATCGTGGTCACGCCGGTGACTGACGCCCACGTCGTGCCGTTCCAGTGGAGCACCGTGCCCGCCTCGCCCACCGCCCACATGTCACTGCCGCTCGCGCCCCACACGCCACGCAGGTTGGTGGTGGTGCCGCTCGTCATCTTGGTCCACGCATTGTTCTGCCGGCGCAGGATGGTGCCGCCATCACCCACCGCGAACACGTCGCCCGTGTTCACCGCGTGCACGGCATAGAGCAGGCCGGTGCCCCCGGGCGCGGTCTCGGTGCACCAGTTCGGACACGCGGGTGTGGGCGGCGCATCGATCACCATCGCGTCGAGATCGGCATCGCTGCCCGTCATCCCATCGCCGCCGCCATCGTCACCACCAGCCACGGCATCGGTCGAAGCGTCGGTCCCGACGCCGGGATGCGGGGTCCCGCAGCCGACAGCCAGCAACGCCACGAGCAACGGCCCCGCGCCACGCATCGCTAGCCGTGCGTGAACGTCGTGATCACCTGGTGGAACACCTTCTTGCCGTGGCCATGGCCATCGTGCCCGTCGTGATCGTCGTCGTCATCGTCGTGATCGTGGTCGCCGTCATCATCGGCGTTGCTGAAGTGATCGTGGTGTGAGCGCGGGAACGCATCGGTGGTCTTGCAGCTCACCCAGTAGCCGTTGCTCGAGAAGTGGCCGCACGCATGCGGGCTCTTCGGTGGCGCGTAGTCGCCGCAATCACCGGCATAGGTGAAGCCGCAGTAGGTGAGGCCGGGGTGCGCGGGATCCGGCTCCGCGCAGTCGCGATCTGCGAGGCCACCGGTCTCACCCGCCGCCTGATCCTTGCCTCGGCACGCGACCCAGATGATCGGCTCGTTGACCGGGCGGAAGTAGTCGCCGTAGAACGCACCCTCCTCGAGCGGCCAGTTCGCGACCTCGGCGGCATCGGTGGCGAGCCCCGCGTGCGGACCTCGAAGCGAGATCGGGACGGTCACGTTGTTCGCGTTGACGCGCGCGTACAGGCACGCGCTGACCCAGCGCTTGCCCACCTTGTCGAGCGGGCGATCGATCCAGCGCGCCGCGAGGCCCACCTCGCCGAAGAACTCGAGGTTCTCGGGCTCGGCTGGATTGGTGGCGTGCGCGGGGTTCGGCGCGACGAGGACCTGCCCCTCCGGCAGCGCGCAGCTCACGATGTAGCTGAGGAGCTCCTGGCCCTCTGCGGTCTGAAGTAACTCGCCGACGCCCGCGAGATCGGCCTGGAGATGATTCGACGACAGCCGGTTCGACGACAGCCGGTTCGACGACAGCCGGTTCGACGACAGCCGGTTCGAGGACAACCGGTTCGACGACAGCCGGTTGTTGACCACGACCGATTGCGAGACATCTCCTTCGTTCGGGGGTGCGTCCGTACACGCCGCGAACGAGCTCAGCGCGATCGCGATCAGCGAGAACGAGCGCATACAACCTCCAACGAGAGGAGAGACCAACCGCATCACCACCATGATGCGGTCCACCAAACCCGCTTGCAAGATCGCTATGTTGGACCCGCTGTAGGGCGAAGGTGGGTCTTGCCCACACGATCACGGGTCACGGGTCAAAGGTACGGTGTCGCCACACCGGATCCGCGGCGGCGAGGGCCCGCGCCTGGGTGCGGCGGTCCTCGTCGAGAGCGTGGTGGCTTGCCGCGAGCTGCCAGACCTCGAGCCGGAGCTGGACGAACACCAGATCCGTCGCGGCGAGCGCGATGTCCCACATCGGCGCCGCCCGATCTCCGGCGATGATCCGGAGGACACCGAGCACGGCGCCCTCGTCCCCGGAGGTCTCCTCGTTGGCGAACGTCGCGAGCACCAACGCGAGCTCGGCGCGATCACCACGGGCCGCGAGGATCCTCGCGAGCAACATGCGATCGGGCCCCGTGGATCCTTCGCCGGTCTTGGACTGCAGGGCGAGACCACGTCGCGCGAGCGGCAGCGCCTCGTCGAGCTGACCGCGCCACAGCAGCTGCTCGGCGAGGTTGTGCGCGGAGACGCGCTCGAAGTGCGCCATGCCCGTCTCGCGTGCGAGCTGCGTGGCGAGCCGGAGATCTGCCGACGTCCTGTCGAGCTCGCCGCGCGCCGACCACAGCCATGCTCGGTTGCCATAGGCCGCCGCCAGGTGAAACCGATCGTCGTGGGCGACGCAGCCCGCGATCATCTCGTCGAACACGCGCTCCGCCTCGTCGAGCTCGCCGAGATCGGACAGCGCACAGCCAAGCATGAGCGCCGCGATCGTCGCAGACTGCGTGCGCCGCGCCGCCTTCGCCCGAAGGAACACCTCGCGGAGGATGGGCGCGGCCTCCGCGTACCGCTGCTCGCGATACAGCGCGCGCACGGCCGCGAGGTCGCTGTCGATCACCAGCCCCGGTTCGTTCGGCGTGCCGGTGGAGAGCCGGGCGCGCGCCTCGGCGGCCACCGCGCGCGAGCGCTCCCAGTCCTCCGAGAAATCGAGCACGATCGCTTGTTCGAGCAGCGCCTCGACCTCGAGATCGAGATCGCCGAGGGTACGCGCGATCGCGATCGCCTCGTCGAGCGCCGCGACCGCCTCCCGGAGGCGCTGCAGGTGCGTGCGGGCACGTGCCTGCCCGAGCAGCGCCCGCGCGCGCCGAGCGTCCGCGACGTCGACGTGGCGCAGCGCACCGGCCCAGGCGTGATCCGCATCGAGCGCGCGATGCTCGTGTTCGGCGCGCTCGCCAAGGCTCGTGTACGCGGCGGCGGCGTGATCGGCGGCGCCCACGGCCTCGGCATGCCGCGCGACCCGCTTCGCCCGGGCCCCCTCCCCTCGCTCGCCTGGCTCGCCCGCCGTTGGGCCCGGCAAGCCGAGCGCATACGCGAGCGCCGCGTCGTGGATCGCGCGCCGCATCGCCGAATCCGTCGTGGCGTAGATCCCTTCTTCCACCAGCGCCTGGCGGAACACCATGCCCCGCGGCGTGGTCACGATCAGCCCCGCCGTGCGGAGCTCGCGGAGGCCGACGTCGAGATCGATCGTCGAGGTCGCCCCGCCGTGCTGCTCCACGGTGTCGATCACCGCGGCGAGCTCGTCGCGCGTGGGCTCGCCCCCCACCACCGCGGCCACGCGCGCAAGCGCGGCGAGCTCCGGTCCGAGCGGCGCGAGCTCGCGTGCGGCGAGCCACGGGCCGAGCGCGATCGGCTCGAGCTCGTCGAGCGCGCTGGTATCGAGGAACGCCTCGCCGTTGGGTCGCTTCCGGATCGCCCCACGCTCGTGGATCTCACGCGCCAGCATGGTCAGGTGGAGTGGGCTACCGCGCGCCAGACCCACCAGCTGGCGGAGCGCACGCAGCGGCGGATACTCGGCCGGCTCGAGGAGCTTCGCGGTGAGCTGGACGGCGGCATCCTCGTCGAGGACGGGCAGCACGAACCTCCGGTGCCGCTCGGCGTTCGCTCCGAACTTCGGGCGCCGCACGTCGAGCCGTGGCCCGGCGATCCCGAGCACCCACAGTGGCAAGGCCTCGCCACCGAGCGTGGCGTACTCGAGCGCGTCGAGGAAGTCGTGCTCGGCGAGGTGGAGGTCATCGAGGATCACCACCGTCGGTCTCGACCGCGCGGCCGCGCGCAACGCGTCACCGATCGCGCGCACGGCGGGCCCGGTGGGCGTCCCGATCAGTGCCGCGAGCGGCGGGGGCTTGCCGCTCCCCGGTGCGGGCACGGCTCCGCTGACCACGCGCACGCCGCGCCCACCAAACTCGCCAATCCGGCGCGCCAGCTCCGCCGCGAACGCGGTCTTGCCCGTCCCGGCGTCGCCGATCAACACCGCGAGCGCAGGTCCCGCCGGTCCCCAGGTGCCCGACCCGCTGCGATGATCCTGCGGCGGGATGCCGTGCACGGCGGCCGCCGCGTCGGCGGCGAGATCGGTGAGCAGCCCGTCGCGACCGACGAGCTCCACGAGATCGGCATCCTCGCCAAGGAACCGGAACCCGGGCCCCGCGGCATCTGCGGCCCGCGTGGGGACCTGCGCGACCGCCGCGATCGCGCGGGTCAGGATCACGCCGGTCCACGCCGCCGCCGGGAGCCACGTCTCGGGGTTCGCGACGGCCTCGCCCTGGAGGATCGGTGCGGCGCCCGTGCTGTCGATCTGCAGCGCATCGAGGTGCAGGGCCACACGCGCCCCGCCCGCGGCCAGATCCTTGGCGAGCGCGAGCGCCGTGGTCGCCGGATCGGCGTGCGCGGAGCCGAGGAGCGCGGCGAGCACCTTGCGCCCACGCTGCGAGATCACGAGCACGTGCCGCGCCGTCAGCGTCGAGAGCACCGCGCGATCGACCTTGGCGAGCTCGATCCACAGGAGCACCACGGGCTGCCGGCTCTCGGAGATCTGCGAGACCGCCGGCGAGGTCCGCATCTGGGTCGGGGTGTCCCGGGTGGCGCGCAACGCGGCGATCAACGCGGCGACGTCCTGGGGGCGCCGCGCGGGATCCTTCGCGAGGCAATCGGCGCAGATCCCTTCGAGTGCCGCCGGGACGGCCGCCATCGCGCCGAGCCGCGCCGGGCGCAGGGCCGCATGCGCGCGCTCGAGCGCCGCCGCGTCGCCCACGAACGGTGGGCGCCCCGCGCACAGCTCGAACAGGATGCAGCCGATCGCGTAGAGATCCGACGCCACTCCCACCGAGGCCGCATCGACCAGCTGCTCGGGCGGCATGTACTCGAGCGAGCCGACGGCGACGTTCGCGCGCGTGGGATCGTCGGGATCGGTGGGCAGCTTGCGCGCGAGGCCGAGGTCGAGGATCACCACGCTGCCATCGGCGCGGCGCACCAGGTTGTCGGGCTTGAGATCGCGATGGATGAACCCGGCGGCGTGGACGTGGCGCAACGCCTCGAGGGTGGCGAGCACGATCGAGACCGCACGCTCGGCACCGAGCGCGCCTCCAAACGTCAGTGACGTCAGCCCCTGCCCGCTGACCTTCTCCATCGCGATCCACGCGCGACCGCCCGCGAGGACGCCGGTCCCATCAAACCGCGGCACCGCGGGCGCACCGATCGCGGCAAGCGCCTCGGCTTCACGCGCCATCCGCGCGCGCGCCAGCTCGTGATCGGCGTGCGCGACCTTGAGCACGCCGCTGGGCACCTCCCACACCGAAGCGAAGCCGCCGCTACCGAGGAGCGCGCCGAGCGGTGCATCCCAGACGAACGGCGCCCCGGGCTCGGCCGCCTCGGCCGGTGCCGGCGTTCCACCGTGCTCCGGGCAGGGGCGCCCAGAGGCCAGTCGCCGGTGACAGGTGGAGCACCTCGCCACGCAGTTATTGTAGCGTGTCCGCGACCCACAACCCGGTGGGGAGCGGATATGGCGCCCAGGCCTCGGCATCGAGCGCCGGTCCATCGACGATCGAGCCCTGGATCGTGGCGTGGCTGGCGCCGACTGCGATCCGCGTGCCGGCCGCGAGCGGTGCGAGGAGCCCGCGCAGCCCACCGACGTCCACCTCGGCCATCGGGATCACGGCGAGCACGCTGTCGGGGGCAGCCACCGCGATCGCCATGCCGAGCCCGCGCGCGAGCTCGGCGATCTTCGCGATCTGCTCCGGGAGGCCTTCGGCGTACAGCGCCACCACCGCGACCTCGGCACTGCTGGTCGGGTGAATCACCTGGTGCAGCGCATCGTAGAGCTCGCGCGGCGTGGCGAACCGATCGCGCTGCTCGGGGGCGAGCGCGCGTCCGATCGGCGCATCGATCGCCGGATCGATCTCCGCCTTGGTGGAGGGCCGTGGCCTGGCCCCATGGATCTGCATGTAGCTCTGCACCACGCCGGGCGCACCACCGAACGCCGGCTGCCCGGTCAGCATGTGGAACGCGAGCAGCCCGAGCGCATACACATCGGTCCGCGCATCGACGGGCTGTCCTCGCATCTGCTCGGGCGCCATCGCCGCCGGTGTGCCCAGCATGGACCGCGACGAGGTCAGCCCCGGCCCCACCTGATCGATCAGCTTCACGAGCCCGAAGTCGAGCAGCACCGGCCGCAGGCCGGCCGCATCGCGCGCGAGGATCACGTTCGACGCCTTGACGTCCCGGTGCACGAGGCCGGCCGCGTGCGCCACCATCAGCGCGTCACACAACGGCAAGAACATCTCGAGCATCTCGGCCGGCGGCAACGCGCCGCGCTCGTGGAGCACCTCGCGCAGGCTTGGACCTTCGAGGTACTCGAGCACCAGGAATGGCCGACCGTCGTCGAGCGCACCGTGGCCCATCGCGCGGACCACGTTCCGATGATGCAACCGCTCGATCGCCTCGAGCTCGCGCTGAAACCGCGTCAGCGCATCGATCGAACGAACAAGCTCGAGGTGGAGCACCTTGATGGCGACCACCTCGAGCGAGGGCCGAATGGCCCGCCACACCTGACCGAAGCCACCCTCCCCGATCAAACGATCGAGCTGATAGCCAGGAACGATCGGCGCGTCCACCTGCGTTGATTATCACCTGACAATCGCCGGCGCCTGTTTCCAATCCCCTGCCGCATTTTGCGGCACCCTCCTCAGACCCCGTTCAGGTTGACCTTGACCACCTCGACCCAGGTGTTCGCACCGAGATCGTTGCAGCTCGCGTAGCCATCCCCGCTGACGGTGCAATGGCTCGCGCAGTCCTCGTCGCAGTTATAGATGCACATCGTGGTGTGGGTGATCGAAGGCACCTTTGCCTTCGCGGCCCTACATCGGCCCCTTCGACGTGGCGTGTAGGGCGCGGCGAGGTCTTGTTCTCGCGACCACTGAATGAGATCCGCAATTCTCGTTGCGACATCAACGATGTCGCGGAGGTCGCGCCGTCGAGGCCTCGAATCAACCGTGATAGGTTGATTGCGCAGGTGTTCGAGAACGTCATCGAGGCCATGGTCGATGCGGTCCTGGTCGTGGACGTGGAGGGTCGGATCACCCTCGCCAACACCGCCGCGACGCGGATCACGGGCTATTCGCTCGACGAGCTCCAGTCGATCGTCGTCTCGAAGCTCCTGATCGACGACAGCTCCGGCCTCCGGACCGTGGTCCGCCGCCGGATCGAAGAGGGCGACGTGCTGCGGCGCGAGGAGTCCTGGCTGGTCACCAAGTCCGGCGAGCGCGTGCCCGTCTCGGTGACGGGTTCTCCCGTGCTCAAGGTCGATGGCGGTCTCGAGGGCATCGTGCTGGTCGCGCGTGACGTCCGCGAGCTCCGGCAGCTGCTCGCTGACAAGGAGGCGGAGATCAAGCGCCGCACGCTCGCCGAGGAGGCGCTGCGCACGGCCAAGAACTCGATCGAGGAGCAGCTCGATCAGACCCGGGCGTCGCTGCTGCTCGCCGAGCGCCGGGCCACCCTTGGCACACTCGCCGGCGGCGTTGGCCACGAGCTCCGCAACATCGCGCAGATCCAGGTGGCGGCCGTCGACGAGATCAACGGCGCGCTCGCGGAAGGCGAGGACGTCACCGCCCTGATCAAGACCGTGATCGGGGACCTCGAACGGGTGGGCGAGCACATCAGCGCGCACGGCCAGCGGCTGATGCAGCTCGCGCGGCCCGGCCCGGATCACGTCGCGCCGATCGACCTGCACGCGATCGTGCGGGATGTCGTCGCGATGCTCCGTGGCGCCGGCAAGCTCCGTCGGCTCGAGATCCTGACCTCGATCGGCGATGGGCTGCAGGTCACCGTGAACCGCACGCGGATCGAGCAGATCCTCGTGAACCTGATCGTCAACGCCGTCGACGCGATCGGCGATCAGCCCGGGACGATCACGATCGAGATCCAGCCCACACCCGATGCCAAGCGCGTGGTGTGCAGCGTCGCCGACACCGGTTCGGGGATCCCGGAGGATCAGCTCGACAAGATCTTCCAGCCGTTCTTCACGACCAAGCCCGAAGATCGCGGCACGGGCCTGGGCCTGCCGGTGGCCCGCGAGATCGTACAGAGCTACGGCGGCAACCTGCAGGTGGCGAGCAAGCTCGGCACGGGCACCACGTTCACGTTCGACCTCCCGCGCTAAGCTTCGTGCCCATGAGGTCTGCGCCGTTCGTCGTGTCGATCCTGATCGCGAGCCTCGGCCCCCTGGGCGCGTGCGAGCGTCAAGCCGCCAAGCCCGCCGGGACCCTGATCGACGAGGGCACGTTCGTCACCACGCAGAAGGACAAGGTCACGGCCAGGGAGACCTTCGCGATCCGCAAGGTCGAGGATCACCTCCTGATCACCGCTGCGAGCTCCACCGTCGAGGGCGCGGCCATCGCGATCCACCAGGACGGCGAGCTCGAGACCGATCTGCAGTACCGCCCCCTGCGCCTGACCTATCACTATGCGGCGGCGAAGGATGGTTTTCGCTACACGCTGGGCGGCACGCCGCTCGCGCTCGATCGCACGCGCGATGATGGCGGCAAGCCCGAGCACATCGTCGCGACCGCGCCGATCGACGTGTTCGTCGAAGGCCCAGGCCTCGTCGCGATGACCGCGGTGTGTCGGGTCGACAAGCCGACCACGCTGACCACGCTCTCGGACTTCGAGTCAGGCTTCAAGGGCAAGATCGTCGTCACCGCCGTGGCGCCCGCCGGCAAGCTGGTGAAGCGCACGATCAAGTTCCTCGACGAGTTCGAGATCGAGCTGTACTGCGAGGGCGAGAAGATGATCGCGAGCGGCCTGCGCGGCAACCAGCTGTGGAACGTGCGCGAGGGCCGCGAGGCCGACTTCACCGCCGCGCGCGACGCGCCCTGAACGCGGCGACCGAACCGAACGTGCCTACGAGCCCGGGATCAGCTCCATGGTGCCCTCGCCGATCTTCTTGCCGCGCAGCACACGATAGTCCGCGCCCCACTGCTCGACCATCAGCGTGTCCTCGCCGGGTGCGCCGTACAGCCACCACCGGCAGCGCTCGACGTGACCCGAGGGCCGATTCTTCTTGAGGTCACCCAGCGCGCCGACGTCGCCATGCAGCTGGCAGGTGGCTGCACCGCGCTTGTCGAGAACGTAGCGAACCTCGCCGATCACCAGCGCCTCCGGTGGATAGCCCGCGATCGACTGGGTGTCGTCCTGCACGAGCAACCGCATCGCACCGCCACCGGCGCGCTCGATGCCGACCAGGAGCCACTTCACGTCGCTCCCGTCGACCACGCGCGCGGCCGACCAGCGATGCCCGTCCTCGTCGTAGGCGATCAGGCCTTCGCACAGGAAGTCCTTCCCATCCATCGTGAGCACATCGTCGACGCGAAGATCGCGTACCGTGCGCTCGAGCAAGTTGTCGCCCCTGCCGGCGGGCAAGGCCTTCGGGCTCCCCCCCCCGCCGATCTGTTTGCGCCGCTCGTTCGCCGCGATCCCGACCGCCGCGGCGGCACCGATGACCGTGAGCAGCACGAGGAGGATCCAGATCACGATTCGTGATAAACGAATTCTCCCTCCGACGCCATGCCCGTCATGAACATCATCGAGGCCGTCCGCAGTGCGCTGCAGACACAGATGCGCGCCGATGCTCGCGTCGTCGTGCTCGGCGAGGACATCGGCAAGTTCGGCGGCGTGTTCCGCGCGACCTCCGGCCTCTACGACGAGTTCGGTGGCGATCGCGTGATCGACACGCCGCTCGCCGAGGCAGGCATCATCGGCACCGCGATCGGGATGGCGCTCTACGGCCTGCGCCCGGTCCCCGAGATCCAGTTCGGCGACTTCATCTTCCCGGCGTTCGATCAGATCGTGAACGAGCTGGCGAAGTTCCGGTATCGGTCCGGCGGGCAGTACACCTGCCCCATGGTGATCCGCACCCCGGTGGGCGGCGGCATCCGCGGCGGTCACTATCACTCCCAATCCCCCGAGGCGCTGTTCATCCACACGCCCGGGCTCAAGGTCGTCGCGCCCTCGAACCCGTACGACGCCAAGGGCCTCCTGCTCGCGTCGATGCGGCAGAACGATCCGGTGCTGTTCATGGAGCCCAAGCGGATCTATCGCGCCAGCCGCGGCGAGGTCCCCGAGGGCGATTACGAGCTGCCGCTCGGCCAGGCCGCGATCACCCGAGAGGGCTCGGCCGTCACGCTGATCGCCTGGAGCGGGATGGTCTCGATCGCCGAGGAAGCGGCCACCAAGGCGGCGGATGCCGGGATCTCGGTCGAGGTGCTAGACCTCCGGACGCTGATGCCGTTCGATCTCGACGCGATCCTCACCTCGGTCAAGAAGACCGGCCGGTGTGTGATCGTGCACGAGGCACCGCGCACCTGTGGCTTTGGTGCGGAGCTGATCGCCTCGATCCAGGAGCGCGCGATCGCTCACCTCGAGGCGCCGATCCTCCGGGTCACCGGCCTCGACACCCCGTTTCCGTACAGTCTCGAGCACGAGTACATGCCCAACGCGGACCGCGTGGTGAACGCGATCCGCCAGACGCTGGAGTGGTAGCCATGGCGTTCGACTTCTACATGCCCGATATCGGCGAAGGTGTCGTCGAGGGCGAGATCGTGGGCTGGAAGGTCAAGGAGGGCGAGACGGTCAAGCTGGACCAGGTGCTCGTCGAAGTGATGACCGACAAGGCCACGGTCGAGCTCCCCTCACCACGCGCCGGCGTGATCAAGAAGATCAACTTCAAGGACGGCGCGATCTGCCCGGTGGGCAAGGTGCTCGTCGTGATCGAGGAGGCCGGCGGCGCACAGGCGTCTGCTCCACCGCCGCCGCCGCCGCACGCCCACGCGCCCGCGCCGTCGTCCTCTGCCTTGTCGCACGCGTCGTCGCACACGCATGCGCCGATCGCCGCCCGCCCGGCCGCCGCCACTGGTCAGGGCATCCAGGTCGTCGACGCCACCCAGTCCCGCGAGCGCGTGCTCGCCACGCCGGCCACCCGCAAGCTCGCGCGCCAGCTCGGCGTCGAGCTCGGCCGCGTCCCCGCCACCGGCAAGCACGGTCGGGTCACCACCGACGACGTCAAGCGGTTCGACGGCAACGGCGGGACGGCGATCGTCAAGCATCAGGCTCCCGTGGCCAGCGCCAAGAGCGCGCTCGGCTACGCGGAAGAGCGAGTCCCCCTGCGTGGCATGCGCAAGAAGATCGCCGAAGCGATGGCGCGCTCGGTCCACACCGCCGCCCACTTCACCTACGTCGAAGAGATCGACATGACCGAGCTGGTCGCCGTGCGCGAGCGCGCCAAGGCACGCGCGGCCGAGCGCGGCGTGAAGCTCAACTACCTGCCGTTCATCGTGAAGGCGATCGTCTCGGGGCTGAAGAAGTTCCCGGCGCTCAACGCGAGCCTCGACGAGGCCACACAGGAGATCGTCCTCAAGAAGTACTACAACATCGGCATCGCGGCGCAGGGTCCGAACGGCCTCGTGGTGTCCACGGTGCGCGATGCCGACCTCCGCTCGATCTTCGATCTGTCACGCGAGATCGATCGGCTCGGTGAGGCCGTGCGCACCAACACCGCCACGCGCGACGATCTCACCGGATCGACGTTCACGGTGAGCTCGCTCGGCAAGCTCGGCGGCGTGCTCGCCACGCCGATCATCAACTTCCCCGAGGTCGCCATCGTCGGCGTCCACAAGATCGAGGAGAAGCCCGCGGTGCGCGGCGGACAGATCGTGATCCGCCAGCTCATGAACCTGTCGATCAGCGTGGATCACCGGCTCGCCGATGGCTGGGATGGCGCGATGTTCCTCCAGGAGGTGAAGGGCCTCCTCGAGGATCCGACGACCATGTTCATGGAGATGGTCTGATCGTCGGCCGGGACGGATTTCGGTCTCGCGGTGTGGTGAGCCGGAGCGTCGTCCAGAGCCTCACGACGTAGCTGGCGTCCGTGCCGCTGTTCCAGCCGTCACTTCGGCAGGAGCGCGGTCGCGGCCTGCATGTTCTTGATCAAGTCCGCCACGTCGGGCGCCTTGGCATCCTTCGCGGGGAGCTTGCCGTCGGGGGTCATCTTGTCGACGGCGTGGGGGAGGAGCTGCGCGAGCGCACTCGCGACCTTGTCGGCGGGGATGCCGGCCTTCGCGGCGATCGACTTGACGGTGTCGTTCCCCAGGACGCTGTTGATCTGGTCGGCCGAGATCGGGAGGTTCTTCGCCATGCCGACCCACGACTGCACCTTGTCGCCGAGCCCACCGGCGTGAAACTTGTCGAGGACAGCATGGACGCCACCGTTGCTCAGCATGTCCTGCAGCGGTCCTGCGACCTTGCCGAGGTGTTCTGCGTCGAGGTTGTCCGTGAGGGAGTCGAGGATGCTCATCCCCGGACGGTAGCCCACGTGCCCGCCGAGCGTCAGCGGTGGAGTGCGATCGTGTCCCAGCACGCCTGTTCTGCGCCTGCCATCACCTCCGGCGTCAGCGAGATCCGGCTCTCCCAGTGCGCGCGCATGATGCCGATGAACGCACCGAACACGAGCTCCATCAGCACGTAGGCATCGAGCGGCTTGACCAGGCCTTCGGTCTGCGCGCGGCGGATGACCTGCAGCGTGAAGTCCTTCACGTTGCGATCGATCGCGATGCTCTCGGCGTCGAGGTACGAGGCGTGGTTGTGGAGCTCGATGAACGCGAACGCCATCGGCGCGCCGAGCGCGAACGAGACCATCTCGTTCCACATCACCTGGAACTGCGTGCGCACCGGCGCGGCCTGCGGGAACGCCGTGAACACGCGCTGCGCGATCGCGGCCTTCCACGTGCGGTACAGCGCGTTGACCAGCGCCTCCTTGCTATCGAAGTAGTGGTAGATGGTGCCGGCCGCGATGTCGGCCTTCTCCGCGATCTGCGGGATCGCGGTGCCGTGAAAGCCGCGCTCCACGAAGCACTGGAGGGCGGCGTCCAGGATGGACTCCCGGCGATCCGGTCGATCGGGCGGACGGCCGCGCTTGGCTCGGGTCACCATTTGTTGAATGAATATTCGTAAAATAATCGCTGGTTGTCAACAGGGCTGATTTTCGGGATTGACAGGGCAATTCCCGCCCTGTTACTTGCTCTGCATATTAATCGAATGAACGTTCATTCGTGAATACATCAGGAGCCCGACCATGCTTGCTCAGACCGCCCTCGCCTCCCTCGCCGCCCTCGGAACCTGTGCTGGCCTCCCCGCCGGCAACATGAAGGACCCGCACTACTGGGGCGACTACATGCTCGACAAGTACGAAGCCGAGCGCCAGGTCCCGGCGCACCTCGAGCCCGGCCCGGCCCCGCTCGCGCACCCGCGGACGGTCCTCCTCATCACGGGCGTGACGATCCCCGCCGTGTGGTTCGACCCGATCAAGGCGCGCCTGGTGCGCGATGGCTTTCGCCCGGTGGTCTACGAGCCGCCCGCGCTGCTGAGTGGCGATCTGTTCGTGAACTCGGAGGCGCTCGCCACCGTCGTCGACAACATCCGCGCGCAGACCGGCGAGGACAAGATCGACATCCTCGCGGAGTGCACCGGCGGCCTGATCGCCCGCCACTACATCCAGTCGCTGGGCGGCGACGAGCACGTCTCGCGGCTCGTCACGTTCATCTCTCCGCAGCACGGTCTACCGAAGGCGGCTCTCGCGTTCGATGTGGCCGGCTGGCCCGCGCTCACGGATCTGACGCCCGGCAGCGACTTCCTCCACGCCGTCAACGATGCGCCGCTTCCCGCGAACGTACCTGTGACGTCGATCTACACGAGCACCGACGAGTACATCCAGCCCTACGAGACGTCGATCATCCCCGGCGCGCACAACATCGACCTGGGTGGCAACGGCTTCGTCGGTCACTTCGAGTTCTTCTGGAATCCGGAGATCTACAACGTGATGTACACCGCGCTCACCGAGCACGTTGCCGGAGATGATCCGGCGACGCCCTCCGATCCGAACACGCCCGATCCCAGCGCGCCCGAGGACGAGATGACGAGTGGCGGCTGCACCGCGGGTGGTGGTGCGACCGGTTGGATGGTGGTCCTCGTGGTGGGCGCGACCCTCGCGGGCCGCCGCCGGCGCACTCGCTGAACGGCCCGCGCGCATCCCGGCGCCGTGACGATGGTCTGATCGCCCGCGCACGCGACGCAGCTCAGGCGTCGGTGCTGTCGTCGTCGTCCTGACCCGGCAGCTCGTCGCAGTCGCGATCGTCGTCGATCCCGTCGTTGTCGTCGTCAGAGTCCTGGCTGTCGGCAGTGCCATCCCCATCATCGTCGGTGCTCGTCCCGCCGTTGGCCGCCGAGTCGTCGCCGCTGTCGTCGACATCGTGAGCCTCGCCATCGCCGTCCTCGTCGCGATCGATGCAGCTCCCCGCGGCGTTGTCATCCGCGGTGACCGCGTGGCAGCCGGTGGGGCCGCTCGCGCCTGCGGTGCACTCGATCATCTGTGCGGTGCTGGACGTGTTGTCCGCGGCGCAACCAGTGGCGAGCGCGAAGGGAAGCGAGGTGGCGAGGAGCAGGGCGAGGTTACGGAGTGACTTCATGGACGACTGGAGTTGCGAGCGCCATACCAGCTGCGACCGCCGACAAATCAAAGGGTTGCGGACCGATCGCTGGTCACGCCTCGTACAGCTGCGCAGCCTTCACACCGGAAGTTCTCTCGCTTGAACGCCTGGATCCCGTCCGGCATCCAAGGTTGGTTTACCCTGATCCGTGAGGTGACGACCCGGAGCCACGATCGGCCGACGACGAGCGCGCAGGCCTACGATCCCCGCCCCGCCCTCGCGAGCTGGTACCTGATCGTGTCCGGAGATGGCTCCGCGCCAAGCTCGCGCGTGGTGCCGATCGCCCCTGACGCCGAGCTCGTCCTCGGCCGCGACGCATCCGTGGAGCTGCCGATCGATCACGACTCGGTCTCGCGCCGGCATGCGCGCATCAAGCGGCGCGGCGACCAGATCACGATCGAGGATCTCGGGAGCCGCAACGGCACGCTGGTCAACGGCACGCCGATCACCACGCCCCGGCGCCTCGCGGCCGGTGACGTGATCCGCGTCGGTCCGGCGCAGGCGATCATCGCGAGCTCGAGCCCGGTCCGGCACGGTCGCGCCGTGGCCACGGTCACCGAGCTCGAGGATCGGCTCGCCGCCGAGGTCGATCGCGCCGTGCGCTACCACCGCCCGCTCGGGCTCGTGATGCTGCGGCTCGAGGGCCCCGTCGAGGTCATGACCGAGCACGTGGAGCAGATGCTGCGCCAGCTCCGCCGCATGGATCTGCTGGCGGAGTACGGCGCTGACGAGCTCGCCCTCGTGCTCCCCGAGACGGATCGCGAGGCCACCGCCGCGGTCGCGCGCCGGGCGAACAGCGTCCCCGTCGGGCTCACCGCGAGCTCCGGCAGTGCGACGTTTCCCGAGGACGGCTCGCACGTGGGCGAGCTGATCGGTGTGGCGCGCGACCGGCTGCGCGGCGGAGCGAGGGGCGCCCCACCGCAGCCCGTGATCGCCGATCCGCTGATGATGCAGGTGATGGCGCTCGCGCGGCAGGTCGCGTCGTCGATGATCCCCGTGCTCATCGTCGGCGAGACCGGCGTGGGCAAGGAGGTGATCGCCACGGCGATCCATCAGCTCGGGCCACGGCGGGACGGACCGTTCGTGCGTCGGAGCTGCGCCGCGGTCTCCGAGACCCAGCTCGACGCCGAGCTGTTCGGGAAGGCCGAGCATGTGGGCTGGCTCGAGGGAGCGATCGGCGGCACGCTGTTCCTCGAAGAGATCGGCGAGCTGCCGCTCGGCGCCCAGGACAAGCTGCACCGCTCGCTCGATCACTACGACGTGCGCCTGGTGTGCGCGAGCCACCGCGATCTCCCGGCAGAGGTCTCGCGCGGCCGGTTCCGCGAGGCGCTGTACACACGGATCCGCGGGTTCTCGATCCCGGTGCCTCCCCTGCGCGATCGCCGCTCCGAGATCGAGCCGCTCGCGCTCCAGTTCACGAAGGAGCTGTCACCCAGCGGCAGCGTGGGTCCCGAGGCGCTGGAGGTGTTGCGGGCGTATGGCTGGCCCGGCAACGTGCGCGAGCTGCGCAACGCGATCGAGCGTGGTCTCCTGCTCTCGGCGGGCGGGCGCATCGATCCGCAACACCTCCCTGATCGCATGCTCGAGAGGTACGGCGGCGATGCCGGCGCGCGCCCGCAGATCGATGTCCGCGCGCGCGTCGCCGAGGTCGAGCGCGAGGCCGTGATCGATGCGCTCGAGGCGACCAACGGCAACCAGACCCGCGCCGCCAAGAAGCTCGGCATCAGCCGGTTCGCGTTGATCCGGATGATGGACAAGCACGACCTGCGTTAGGGTCCGCGCATGAACGAAGCGTCGATCTGGTACGTCGGCATCAACGGTCAGCAGCAGGGTCCGCTCGGCACGCAGCAGATCATCGACATGATCCGCATGGGTCAGCTCAACCAGACGGCCTACGTCTATGGCCAGGCCCAGCCGCAGTGGACCCCGATCGCGCAGGTCGCGGCGTTCGCGCCGATGTTCGCGAGCGCGCAGCCGCCTCCGCCGCCGCCGCCACCCGGGCCCGCGCCGGTGGTCGCCGATCAGATCGACTTCGAGGTGATCGGAAACGAGATGCAGTTCGTCGAGATCGTCCTCGATCCCGGCGAGGCCGCGGTGGCCGAGGCCGGCGCGTTCTTCTACATGGATCCCGGGATCAAGATGGAGACCATCTTCGGAGATGGCTCGGCCTCCGCGCAGCAGCAGGGCTTCTTCGGCAAGCTCGCCGCGGGCGCGAAGCGCGTGCTGACCGGCGAGTCGCTGTTCATGACGATGTTCGGCAATGGCGCGCAGGAGCGGCAGAAGGTCGCGTTCGCGGCGCCCTACCCCGGCAAGATCATCCCGGTGGATCTGCGCCAGCACGGCGGCACGCTGCTGTGCCAGAAGGATGCGTTCCTGTGCGCCGCGAAGGGCATCTCGGTCGGCATCGCGTGGAACAAGAAGCTCGGCGCCGGGCTGTTCGGCGGTGAGGGCTTCATCCTCCAGAAGCTCGAGGGCCAGGGCCTGGCATTCATCCACGCGGGCGGCACGATCGTCTCGCGCGATCTCAAGCCCGGCGAGACCCTGCGCCTCGACACCGGCTGCCTCGTCGCGTTCGAGCCGCGCGTGACCTACGACATCCAGTGGATCGGTGGCTTCAAGACCGCGCTGTTCGGTGGCGAGGGCCTGTTCTTCGCCACGCTCACCGGGCCCGGGCGTGTGTGGCTCCAGTCGCTGCCGTTCTCGCGTCTCGCCGGCCGGATGCTCGCCGCCGCCGTCGCCTCCGGGTTCGGTCGCGGTGCCGACGAGGGCTCGGCGATCGGTGGGATCGGCACCTGAGCGTGCGCTGTCCGCACATGGAGAGCGGTCACCCACGGCCGCTCCCCACTGCAACCTGACCCGGTCACGACGCGCGTGTGAATCCGCGGACCTGAGCTGTCGGCACCGCGGCGCGTCGCTTGCTCTGGATCCGTGCATGCGCGCATCCCTTGTTCCGGCCGCCCTCGCCGCGATCCTGTTCACCGGTTGCGCCTCCGACACCCTCGGCGACGACACCGCCTACCGGCGGCTGGTCGACGGCTACGACTCCTACGAGGCCTGCGCGGCGGCCGGGTTCGCGGGCTGCTACCAGACGCTGACCTTGTGCTCGAGCGGCGCGGTCCGCATGGAGCTCGATCCCACCCGGCAGCAGGGCAAGTACACCCTCGAGGGTGACATCGCCGTGGCGGCGTTCCCTGCGATGACCGTACGCTTCGATCTCGAGTCCGCGACCTCGAGCCAGCTCCCAGGACGGCGCTGGGAGCTGGTCGAGCCGATCGTCTACGACTGCCCCTGACTGCCGGTGCTCCCCCAAAGCCCCCATGACGCGGATGTCATGGGATCCGGGGCGTGCGCCAACTCGTGGCCGTCAAGCACCTGAAAACGCTCGACTCCGGGTGGCCCCGACGTTGCGATACAGAGGGTCATCATGCGTACCCTCCTCGCCGTCGCTGCCCTGGTCCCCGCCGCCCTGACCCTCCTCCCGGGCTGCCCCCTCGGCTGCGGCGGCTGGGAGGGCCGCGGTGACACGATGTTCCGCAGCGAAGGTGGCGAGGCCGTGATGCTGTGCGCGAACGGTGGCTTCGCCGCGACCCTGTCGACCGGCAACGTCGAGGGCGTGTTCGAGTGGAGCGACGAGATCACCGCTTCGAGCCCGGAGACCGGCGCGCGCGTGTTCTCGATGAAGACCGACGTCAACGGCGCGACCTCCTCGCCCGAGCTCGGCGCCGGCTGGACGCAGGCCACGCTCGACCAGGTCGAGCTCGACCACGCCCACGTGCAGTGCGCCGATCTCGAGACCCGGGCGTGGTGGGGCACCACCGGCACGCTCGCCGGCCTCCCGAAGGCGACCGCGTGGAAGAAGCCCGCGGCCGGCTTCGCCACCGCCGATGCATGCTTCGAGGCGCAGGCCCGCGGCGAGTACCCGGAGGCCGCGCTGTGCGAGGACGAGCTGCTCGCGTGCCCCGATGGCCGCATGAAGCTGAGCGAGGGCCAGACCTTCGACACCGGCACGTACAGCACCCACTTCGGCACGCTCTACCTGCGCCCGTCGTTCTCGTTCGCGTTCGACGGCGTGTTCTCGAGCGACGGCTCGCTCGCCGCGCGCCCCGCCGGTGACACGAGCTCTACCGCGCAGATGTGGCGCCAGGTTCCGGTCGCCGAGATGTCGAACGGCGCGACCTGCCTGTAGACTGCGCCCATGTCGGGCCCGTTCTCGTACTTCGAAGGTGATGACGACGCGAAGGCGCGTGGCTTGTTCCAGCTGATCCGGGAGGACGGCACGCCGGTCGATGACGCGGCGATCGCCGGCCTCGATCGCGACCTCGCCCGCCGCCTGTTCGAGGGCATGGTGCGGATCCGCGTGACCGATGCGCGCATGATGGCGCTCCAGCGGCAGGGCCGGATCGGCTTCTACGGTGAGGCCGTGGGTCAGGAGGCGGCGATCGTCGGCTCGGCAGCGGTGACCCGCCCGGAGGACTGGATCGTCCCCGCGCTGCGCGAGGCGGGCGTCGGCCTCTACCGCGGGCTCACGCTCGACAGCTACATCGCCCAGATCTTCGGCAACGCCGGCGATCCCACGAAGGGCCGGCAGATGCCGTGTCACCCGTGCGATCGCGAGCACCACTACGTGGTGATGTCCTCGTGCGTCTCGACCCAGATCCCGCACGCGGTGGGGATCGCGATGGCGATGCAGATCAAGGGCGATCCGGGCGTGTGCTTTGGCTACATGGGCGACGGCGGGACCAGCGAGGGTGACTTCCACGTCGCGCTCAACTTCGCCGGTGTACGCAAGGCGCCGTGCGTGCTGATCTGCCAGAACAACCAGTGGGCGATCTCGACCCCCGGCACGGTGCAGACCGCCGCGCCGACGATCGCGCTCAAGGGCATCGGCTACGGCGTCGAGGCGCTGCGCGTCGACGGCAACGACGTGCTCGCCGTCTACCACGCCGTCACCTACGCGGCGGACAAGGCGCGGCGGCGCGGGGGCCCCACGTTCCTCGAGCTCCTCACCTATCGCGTCAGCGCGCACTCGTCCTCGGATGATCCTTCGCGCTATCGCGACGAGGGCGTGACCGAGGTGTGGAAGGGTCAGCGCGATCCGATCCGCCGGTTCGAGGCGCTGCTGCTCGCGCGCGGCTTCATCGCCCCCGGGGAGCGCGAGGCGCTCGCACAGCAGATCGAGATCGAGGTCCGCGAGGCGATCGCGCGGCAAGAGCAGGTCGGTGCACCCGCGCTCGAGACGTTGATCGACGACGTGTTCGAGGAGCCGACCTGGCTCCTGCGCGAGCAGCTCGCGGCGATCGCGGATCTGCCGCGCGCCAAGAACCCGCACCACCACGGGTAGCGTACGAGGGCTGTGAGCGCAGCCCACAGAGGTTTAAACCAAGGAAGCGAGGAAACCAGGCCCAGAGGATCTTTCCAAAGTCCGCTGCCTTGCTTCGGGGTGCGACACGACGCCCCCCTGCGACACCGCAGCGTGCCGGCTGACGCTCACACGGCGTCAGCAGCGTCTCGTGGATCGCTTGCGTCTCACGGCGTTAGCTAGAGACCATGCGCACCCTACGGATCACCATCGCTGCTCTCGTGTTCGCGGCCTGCGCGCACCCCAAGGCGGGCCACGTCGACGGAGGCGTCCTCGGGCGCGTCGTCGTCTACCGCAACGGGGTCGCGTTCTACGAGCGCCACGCGCGCGTCGAGAACGGCAAGCTCACCGTCCACGTGCCGCGCGATCGCGTCGATGACTTCCTCAAGTCGCTGACCGTCGTCGATCCGGCCACGCGCAAGCCCCTGTCGGTCACCATCCCTCGAAAGGAGGCGGACGATGGGAGCTACCTGACGATGACGCTCGAGACCGCGGGCCTCGCACACGCGGACGTCCTGCTCACCTATGTCACGGAGGCCCCTGCGTGGAAGCCGAGCTATCGCGTCGTGGTCGGCGGTGACAACAAGGTCATGCTCGAAGGCTGGGCGATCGTCGACAACACCACGACCGAGGACTGGAAAGGCGTGCTGGTCGGCGTCGGCGCGAGCTCGGCGCTCGCGTTCCGCTACGACCTGTGGAGCGTGCGCGCGATCGATCGAGATCTGCTCGCCGGCGAGGAGAAGTTCGCGATCGCCCCGCCCACCGGCATCTCGCCGTACGCCGAGGGCGCCGCCACCGAGGAGCTCGCGAACCTCGATGCCTCGGAGGTCCGCACCGGCGCGCAGGCCGGCTCCGAGGGCGATGGGATGGGCGTGTCGTTCGCCGGCAGCAGCTCGGTCGAGGGTCGCTACGTGATCGATGGCGTCAACACCACGGGCCTGAGCACGGGGACGGTCGGCACGCCCTCGGTCGGGGTGCGCGGGGTGGTGCGCGACACCAAGACCGGCGAGAACCTCGCCGGCGTGACCGTGGTGGCCACGGGTCGCAACAAGGAATCGCAGGCCGCGATCACCGACGACACCGGCGCGTACTCGATCGCGCTCCCGGCCGGGACCTACACGCTGTCGTTCTTCTACGGCGAGGTCACGATCGAGCGCAAGAACGTCACCGTCGCCGGCGAGCGCGTCGCGGTGGTGGACCAGAAGCTCGACCAGCGCGCCTCCGCGGGTGAGGTCATCAAGATCACGGACTCGGCGCCGATGATCAACACGAGCAGCACGTCGCAGGGGATCACCATCGATCGCGTCTACGGGAACGGCATTCCCCGACCCGGCCGCACCTTCGAGGGCACGCTCGGGGCCGCCGCCGGCAGCTCCGGAGATAGCTCCGGCGGGAGCGCCTACAAGCCGCCGCCGCCGATCAAGCAAGGTGACGACAAGCTCGCGGCGATCGTGGCCAAGGTCATGAAGGACAAGAAGGACGTGGTGATCGAGACCCACGGCCCGACCGGCACGGAGAAGGATGCGGCCGCGCGCGGCCAGGCGGTCAAGAACAAGCTGGTCGATGACGGCGTGCCCGCCACGCGGATCCACATCGTGCCCAAGGTGGGCCCGAGCGAGGCCGCCGGGATCAAGGTCCTCGCCGTGGCCCCGGCGCAGCGCGCGGACCACGCGGGCGCTCCTCCCACCGGTCAGACCCGAGACCTGGGCGGTGACACGCCGGTCGGAGAGAGCCACTTCATGGCGGATCGCCCGATGACGGTGCGCGCCGGTTCGAGCGCGATGGTCGCGATGGTCCACGGCGAGACCACGGGTGGCGTGGTCTATCTCTACGATCCGATCTCGGACCGCGGAGATCAGCGGTTCGCCTTCAAGTCCGTCCGGCTCGACAACCCGACCTCCGACACGCTCGAGCCCGGACCTGTGACGGTGTACGGCGACGGCAGGTTCATCGGCGAGGGGATCACCGAGCCCGTGCCTCCGAAGGCCTCGGTCGTGGTGCCGTTCGCGCTCGACAAGCAGGTGGTGGTCTCGACCCATGGCAACGAGGAGGACCGGATCGCGAAGCTCGTGACCTTGCAGCGCGGGATCCTCACCGCGGAGGTCCAGCATCGTCGCCACACCAAGTTCACGATCACGAGCCGCCTCGCGATCCCCGCCAAGGTCTACCTCCGCCACCGGCTCGCGGAGGGCTGGACCCTGACGGAGGCACCGTCGAGGTTCACCAAGGTCGGGGACTCGCAGTTGTTCGAGGTGGATCTGCCCGCGCACGAGACCGCCTATGTCTCGATCTCCGAGGCCACGCCGGTGACGCGTACGTTCGAGCTCTCGAGCGAAGACGCCCTCGGCATGATGCGCGTGTTCATCGACGAGCCCGAGGCCTCGCCCCAGCTCAAGGCGCAGATCACCGCGCTCCTGGCCACCCATCGCAGCGCCGCCGACCTGGTCGACAAGATCGCCACGGTGCGCGATCAGCTCGGGGAGTACCGCTCGCGCGCCGGGGAGCTGCACGCCCAGCTCGTCACGCTCAAGGCCGTCCGCACCGGCGGAGACCTCATGACCCAGCTGCGCGCCAAGCTGAACGAGACCTCCGACCAGATCCAGAAGCTGACGATCTCCCTGGTGGACACGCAGGAGCAGCTCCTCCTCGCACGCGTGAAGTTTGGAAATCAGCTCGCCGAGCTACGGGTCGAGGACACCACCCGGATCAGCGGACGCTGAGCGATCGGGCCCGAGCAGGCTCGCGGTCGCTGGCCCGTCCGGCGGCAACGTCGGCGTCCGGATCTGCGGCTCCTGCCCCGCCAGCGCGCCGAGCCACGCGACGACGGCGGTCACCTCCTTGTCGGAGAGCTCGATCCCGAGCTCGTACTTGCCCATCATCCGGATGGCGTCGGGCAGCCGCGGCACCGAGCCGTCGTGAAAGTACGGCGCCGTCAGGGTCACGTTGCGCAGGCTCGGGACCTTGAACACCATGCGATCGGTCTCGACGTGCGTGATCGCGAACCGGCCCTGATCCGCCTGGTTCGGCCACGGCTCCACCACGCCGGCGCGCTGGAACATCGAGCCGCCGACGAGCTCCCCCGTGTGACAATCGATGCAGCCGACATCGGAGAACACCTTCAAGCCCTCGAGCTCGGGCGGGGTCAGCGCGTGGTGGTCTCCGCGGAGGTAGGTGTCCCAGCGCGAGGGCGTGTGGAGCGTGCGCTCGAACGCCGCGATCGCCTGCGTGGCGTGTGCGAAGTCCACGGAGTCGGGCCCGAACGCGGCGAGGAACTCCGCGCGGTATCCGGGGATCGAGCGCAGGACCTGGGTGACCTCGGCGGCATCTCGCATCCCCATCTCCTTCGAATTGAGGATCGGGGCACCGGCTTGATGCTCGACATCCGGCTCGCGACCGTCCCAGAACTGCGCGACGTGCCAGGCCGCGTTGTAGACGGTCGGCGCGTTGCGGGTCCCTCCGCCCTGGGGCCCGGGTGACGTCGGGCGCGGATCGGCGCCACCCCGCTCGAACGAATGGCAGGTGTGGCAGGAGGTATCACCTGCACTCGACAGCCGCGGATCGAAGAACAGCTGGGTCCCCAGCGCGACCCTCGCGACCGCGGAGGGGGCCGTGTCCCGCGGTACTACCTGGAGGGGCTTGAACCGGCGCAGCAGGCGGGGATTGATCGAGGCGACCTCCTTGTTCGCCACCTGACTGACTGGCGCCGGCCCGAGATCCACCACTTGCGTCCGCTCGGCGGAGTGACAGCCCCCGAGGAGAACGATGTAGGTAAGGATCGATCGCATGCTGGGCCAATCGACCGCACTCGGAGGCGATCGAGCCCTCTCTTTTTCGGCAGATCGACCGAGTCACCCGATGTGCGTATCTCGGGCTCGATCCGGACGAAGTTGATCGCCAGCACGGTCGCCGTGCTCGCCGTGATCATCGCCGTCACGACGCTCCACTCGCGCCACCGGCAGGTCGCGGAGCTGAAGGCCGCGCAAGATGAGCGGCTGCTGGCCTACAGCGGCATGCTCTCGCTCCAGGTCCGCAGCGCGGTCGCCTTCGCCGATCAGGCCACAGCGCGCGAGGTGCTCGATTCCTTGAACGTCGATCCGGAGATCGCGGCGATCGTGCTGTTCTCCGGGACCGGGGAGCGGCTCTACGAGTACGGCACGCCCAGCGCCTGGGTCGCCCAGGCCGCCGCGGGCGTGACCGCGGTGCGCATGGTCTCGTTCGCGGACCGCCACGCGGTGGTGACGCCCGTGGTCAGCCTCGAGGGCCCGCGCGGCACGCTGGTGATCGAGGTCTCCATGGATCGGATCACCGCGCACGACCGCGCGATCACCCGCACCGCGATCGCCGCTGGTGCGATCGCGCTGCTCGTGGGTTGCATCGTCGTGTGGCTGATCACGCGCCCCATGCTGCGTCGCCTCCGCAGGATGGCCGAGGTCGCCGGCTCCGTGGGCCTGGACGCCGAGGGCAACACCGTGCTCCCCGAGGAGCTGGCGGTCGAGGTCGACTCCAAGGACGAGCTCGGATCGCTCGGCAAGGCCTTCAACCACATGGTGACCCAGCTCCGCGCGGAGCAGACGCGGCTCCGCGAGGCCGTCGCGGAGCTCACGCTCGCAGAGAAGCGGCTCGAGCAGCGAGTCGAGCGCCGCACCGAATCCCTCAAGCACATCAACTTGCAGCTCCGCAAGGAGATGGAGCACCGCACCAAGATCGAGCTCGAGCTGCGCCAGGCGCAGAAGCTCGAGTCCGTGGGGCGCCTGGCCTCCGGGATCGCCCACGAGATCAACACGCCGGTCCAGTTCGTCAGCGACAGCGTCAGCTTCCTCGAGACCGCGACGCGCGATCTGATGAGCGTGATCGCCACCAACCGCGAGACCCGCGAGGCCGTGACCGCGAAGGCGATGACCGTCGAGGAGGCACTCGCGTGGACCTCCGAGGTCGAGACCGAGGCGGATGTCGACTACCTCCTCGAGCAGATCCCGCTCGCCGTCGAGCGCGCGCTCCAGGGCATGGAGCGCGTCAGCACGATCGTGAGATCGATGAAGGAGTTCGCGCACCCCGATCATGCCGAGGCCGCGCCCGCCGACGTCAACCGGGCGATCACGAGCACGATCACCGTGGCCCGCAACGAGTACAAGTACCTCGCCGATCTCGAGACCGATCTCGGAGACCTGCCGATGGTGAGCTGCCACCTCGGGGAGCTCAACCAGGTGGTGTTGAACCTCGTGATCAATGCCGCACATGCGATCGAGTCGGTGACCCGTGGCACCGACCGGCGCGGCAAGATCGCGATCCGCACCACCGCCAGAGACGGCCACGTGGTGATCGAGATCGCCGATGACGGCTGCGGGATCCCGACCGCGATCCTCGATCGGATCTTCGATCCGTTCTTCACCACGAAGGAGGTCGGCAAAGGGACCGGCCAGGGCCTCGCGATCGCCCGCTCCGTGATCGTCGACAAGCACCACGGCAAGCTGACGGTCGACAGCGTGGTCGGCCGCGGCACGACGTTTCGGATCTGGCTCCCCCTCACGCTCGAACCGCGACAGGAGCTGGCCCTTGCGAGCTGAGCGCCTCACCTGGCTCGTGCCCGTGGTCGCAGGCGCCTGGGTGATCGGCCTCGCGATCGGCGCGCGCGCCGTCTACCACTACGCGACTGAACCCGGCAGCTCCGGCGCCACGCCCGAGATCTGGCCGAGCTCGTCCTCCCTCACGCCCCCGCCGCACGGCACGACGGCCGTGGTGTTCGTCCATCCGGAGTGCCCGTGCAGCCGCGCCACGCTCCACGAGCTCGTCGAGGTGACCCGCGATCTGCGCCCAGCCGCCGCCAGGGTGCTCGTCGTGTTCGAGGGCCGTGGCGACGGCGACCTGTGGCAGGACGCGGGTCGCACACCCCGGCTCGAGCGCGTGCTCGACGAGGCCGGCGAGGGCGCCCGGTTCGGCGCGCAGACCTCCGGGTTCGCGGTGGTCTACGACGCGAGCGCGCACCTCGTGTTCCACGGCGGGATCACCGGATCTCGCGGCCACGTGGGCACGAACATCGGCAGCGTGGAGCTCCGGGCCGCGCTCGATGGAACCCCGAGTGGCGAGCACCCGGTGTTTGGCTGCGCACTCGCCGAGGAGACGCCATGAGCCCCTCAGCACGCGCGCTGTTCACCGCCAAGCGGGATCGGCTGCATCGCCAGACCGATCGGATGTTCCTCTGGCTCCTGCTCGTCCAGTGGATCGTGGCGATCGTCCTCGCGCTCGCCCTCACGCCGTGGTCGTACGCGGGCCCCGTGCGGTCGATCCACTTCCACGTCAAGGCGGCGATCGGCTTTGGCGCCCTGCTCAATTCGCTGCCCGTGGCGCTGATCTACCTCCGCCCGGGCTGGTGGGGCACGCGGCACGTGATCGCGTTCAGCCAGATGATGTGGTCGGCGCTGCTGATCATGATCACCGGCGGCCGGATCGAGACGCACTTCCACATCTTCGGATCGCTCGCGTTCCTCGCGTTCTATGCCGACTGGCGGATCCTGGTGACTGCCACCGTCACCGTCGCCGGAGATCACCTGTTCCGGGGCTTGTTCTGGCCCGACAGTGTGTATGGCCTCGCCAACCCCGAGTGGTGGCGGTTCGTCGAACACGCCACCTGGGTCGCGTTCGAGGACCTCGTCCTCGTGTTCGGATGCTACCGAACGATCCACGAGCTGCGCGTCGTCGCCACGCACGAGGCGCTCCTCGAGGAGACCAATGCGCTGATCGAGCACCGGGTCGAGGAGCGCACCACCGAGCTCGCCGAGAGCATGGAGCGCTTCCGCGCGCTGGTGGAGAACAGCGACGCGATCCCGTTCGAGTACGACAGCGAGGCCTATCGCATCGTCTACATCGCGCCGCAGATCGCACGTCTGCTCGAAGCGGATCCCAGCGCACTCGACGATCGGCTGTTCGCCACCGCCCTCCACCCCGACGACCGCACACGCGTCCGCGAGACCATCCGCGCCTTCGCCCGCGGGACCGCGCTACCCGGTGAACCGATCGACTCCCGCATGGTCACCACCACGGGCCGGGTGCGCCATGTCCGCATGCTGCTCAGCGATCGCCTCGCAGGCCCGCGGGTGCGCGGCATCATCCTCGATGTCACCAGGCAGCGGCTGCTCGAAGACGAGCTACGCCAGGCCCAGAAGCTCGAATCGGTGGGCCGCCTCGCCGCTGGCGTGGCTCACGAGATCAACACACCGATCCAGTTCGTCAGCGACAGCGTGCAGTTCGCGCGCGACGCCATCGTCGATCTGGTGGCGATCACCGACAAGTACCGCGCCGCCTCGGATGGCATCCTCGACGGTACGGCCGGCAGCTCCGCCCGCGCCACCGCGGCCGCGACCGCCGCCAGCGACGGCGACCTCGCGTACATCGTGGAGCAGATCCCGAAGGCGCTCGACCGCGCACTCGAGGGCACGAGCCGCGTCGCCACGATCGTCCGCTCGATGAAGAGCTTCGCGCATCGCGACCGCGCCGCGGCAGAGCGGATCGATCTCAACGAGGCCGTGCTCAGCACGCTGACGGTGGCGCGCGGGGAGTACAAGTACATCGCGGAGCTCGAGCTCGATTGCCACCCGATCCCGCCGGTGACCTGCTGGATCGGCGAGATCAACCAGGTGGTGCTCAACCTCGTGGTCAACGCGGCGCACGCGATCAAGCACAAGCACGGCGACAGCGGTGTGCTCGGCGTGATCAAGGTCTCCACGCGCTGCGAGGATGATCGCGTCACGATCTCGATCACCGACTCCGGCACCGGCATCCCGGACGCCGTCCGCGAGCACCTGTTCGAGCCGTTCTTCACCACCAAGCCCGTCGGCGAGGGCTCCGGGCAGGGCCTCGCGCTCGCTCGCGCCATCGTCGTCGACAAGCACCACGGCTCGCTCACGTTCGACACCGCCCTCGGCGAGGGCTCCACGTTTCACCTCTGCATTCCCGTCCAGCAACCGATCGCCGCCGAGAGTGCCGCATGACCATCGCGACCCCCGCCCCCAAGAAGCGCATCCTGTTCGTCGATGACGAGCCCGCCATCCTCGCCGGCCTGCAGAACCTGCTGTACAAGGACCGCCGCCGCTGGGAGATGACGTTCGCCCTGAGCGGAGAGATCGCGCTCGAGAAGCTCTCCACCCAGGCTTTCGACGTCGTGGTCTCGGACATGCGCATGCCCGGGATGGACGGCGCAACGCTGCTCAATCGGATCAAGGAGGCGTCGCCCTCGACGGCGCGCATCATGCTCTCGGGTCACGCGGAGCGCGAGGCGATCGTGCGCGCCCTCCCCGCACTCCACCAGCTGCTCGCCAAGCCGTGTGATGCCGCGACCCTGCGCGCCACGATCGAGCGCAGCCTCGAGGGCGAGGCCACGATGCACGACGCGCGCGTGCGCGCCGTGATCGGAAAGATCGACAAGCTCCCCTCGCCGCCGCAGGTGTTCGAGCGCCTGTCCGCAGTCATGAGCTCCACCGACAGCACGATCGAGGAGATCGCCGCGGTGGTCGCCAACGATCCGAGCCTGTCGGCGAAGGTGCTCCAGCTCGTCAACTCCGCCTACTTCGGCTCGGGCCAGCGGACGTCCTCGATCGCGGACGCGGTGACCCTCCTCGGCACCGAGCAGCTACGCTACATCGGCGTCACCGCGTCGGTGTTCAGCTCGCTGACCGAGGACCCGTTCCCCGAGCTCCCGCTACACGAGCTGCAGAAGCACGCAGTGTGTACCGGCACGCTCGCCCGGAGGTTGATGGCGGGTGGGCTCGCCCAGGAGGCGTTCGCTGGTGGCCTGCTCCACGACGTGGGGCGGGTCGTCCTCGCCGTCGGCTTCCCGGCCGAGTACCGGGAGATCATCCGCTCGATGACGACGACCGAAGCGGACCTCGGCGCGCTCGAGCTGGCGGCGTTCGGCGCCACGCACGCCGAGGTCGGCGCCTGCCTGCTCGGCCTGTGGGGCCTGCCCGCGGCGATCCTGGACGTCGTGCGCTACCACGATCGCCCCGGTGATGCGCCGGAGGCCAGCTGGGCTCTGGCGAGCGCCGTCCACGTCGCCGAGGCGCTGTCCGAGGGCTCCTGTGGCCTCATCGATCTCGCCTCGGTCGACAAGGCGCGGTGTACCCACCTGCTCGAGGGCTGGCGCCAGCTCGCGGCGGGGTCACGATGACGGCCGCGGTCACACATCCCGAGCGTCCACGCGTGCTGTTCGTCGACGACGAGCCCGCCGTGCTCGAAGCGATCGCCGTGAACCTGCGCCGCAGCTTCGACGTGCTCACAGCGCCGAGCGGCCCGGCCGGGCTCAAGCTGCTCGAGGCCGATCACTCGATCTGCGTGGTGGTCTCCGACATGAGGATGCCAACGATGACGGGCGCGGTGTTCCTGTCGCGCGCCCGCGAGGTCGCGCCGTCGGCTGTGCGCATGCTGCTCACGGGGCAGGCCGACATGGCCTCGGCGATCGACGCGGTCAACAACGGCCAGATCTTCCGGTTCCTGACCAAGCCATGCCCGCGCGAGCTGCTCAAGAGCTCGATCGATGGCGCGGTCGAGCAGCACCGGCTGCAGACCGTCGAGCGCGAGCTGCTCGAGCAGACGGTCCGCGGCAGCGTCAAGATGCTGTTCGATGTGCTCGCGCTCGCGAGCCCCGCCGCCTTCGGCCGCGGCAATCGGATCAAGACGCGCGTCCTCGATCTGGCGAAGGCCCTCGGCGTGACCGAGACGTGGCACCTCGAGGTCGCCTCGCTTGCCTCGCAGCTCGGCTACATCTCCCTGCCTGACACCCTGCTCGCCAAGCTGTCGCGCGGCGACGTGCTGACGGAGGAGGAGCGCCAGCTCGTGGCGCGCACTCCGGACACGGCCGTGCGGCTCCTCGCGAACATCCCGCGCCTCGATGCCGTACGCGAGGTCCTGGCCACCCACGCCAGGCCACCCCACCGTGTTGGCACCACGTGGAGATCGAGCTCCGAGCTCGGCGCACACCTCCTGCGGTTCGCGATCGATCTCGACGATCTCGAGGGCCCGGGCGGCCAGCCGCTCGAGACCCGCATCGTGCGCCAGCGGATCCCGCACGCCGACGCCGAGGTGTTCGGCGCCTACGAGCGCCTGAGGGACGTGACCGCCGTGGTCAACGTCAAGGAGCTCCCTCTCGCACAGCTGCGCGTGGGGATGACGCTCGCCGAGGACGTCCGCCTGGCGACCGGGGCGCTCCTGGTCGCCCGCGGCTACGAGATCACAGCGCAGTTCCTCGATCGCGTGGAGAACTTCCCCAAGGGCACCGTCGCCGCGACGGTGCGGGTGGTCGCGTGACGGAGCCGGCGCCACCGCTGCGCGTCCTCCTCGTCGATGACGACGAGCCGATCCGCCGCGCACAGCGTCGTGCGATCGCCCGCGACGGGTACGAGATCCACGACGCTTCCTCCGGCGAGGCCGCGAGGGCGCTCCTCGCGGCGGCCCGCGCAGAACGACGGCCGTTCGTCTTGATGGTCGTCGACCTCCAGATGTCCGGCATCAGCGGTACCACCACGATCGAGGCGGCCCTGGAAATCGATCCCGATCTCCAGATCGTCGTGTGCACCGGGAGCGACTGCCAGATCGACGAGTTCCACACCTCCGATGCGCTGCTCATCATCAAGAAGCCATTCCAGGCGATCGAGCTGCTCCAGGCCGTGCGCGCGCTGACCACGAAATATCAGATGACACAGCGCGTCCGCGCGAACATGCACGAGCTCGAGCGAACGGTCGAGGCGCGCACCCGTGAGCTGCGAACCGTCAACGACGAGCTCGCGAAGGAGATGGCGCGCCGCGATCGAATCGAGACCGAGCTGCGGCTCGCGCACCGGCTCGAGGCCGTCGGTCACCTCGCCTCGGGCGTCGCCCACGAGATCAACACCCCGATCCAGTACGTCGGGGACAACGTGCAGTTCCTGGGCGAGGCCACGCGCGATATGTTCGAGGTGATCGACACCCTCGGTGCTGCGATCGCGACCAGCGCGTCGCCAACGCTGCTCGCCCTGTTCGAGGAACTCGCGGCCCGCGTCGATCTCGGCTACCTCCGCGACGAAGTGCAGCGCGCGTGTGAGTCCGCGCAGCACGGCACCCTGCGGATCGCGCGGATCGTCGGCGCACTCAAGGAGCTGTCTCACCCGGGCGGCAAGGATCCCCAGCCCACCGACCTCAACCGCACGCTCGAGAAGGCCCTGGAGGTCAGCGCGAGCTCGTATCGGTACGTCGCGGACGTGGTCAGCGATCTCGGCCCGCTCCCGCCGGTGGTCTGCCACGCCCACGAGCTCGGCCAGGTGTTCCTCAACCTGATCGTCAACGCCGCGCACGCGATGGAGAACCCCGAGCATGTTCGCGGCCGGCTCGCCATCACCTCGAAGGTCGAGGGCACCGATGTCGTGTTCTCGATCGCCGACAGCGGCGCCGGGATCCCCGAAGCGATCCGCGACCGGATCTTCGATCCGTTCTTCACGACCAAGGAGGTCGGGCGCGGCACCGGCCAGGGACTCGCGATCGTGCGCGCGATCGTCGAGCGTCACGGCGGCTCGCTGACGCTCGAGTCGGCACTCGGGGTCGGCACCACGTTCCACGTCAGGCTCCCCATCGCCGGCGCCGTCCGCCGCTCCACCGCCACCGCCACCGCTGCAGCCTGAGCGCCCAGGTCGTGCTGGGCACGCAGCTCCGCAGCCCGCGACCGTTGGCAGGCCGTGCGTCTCGCGGTAGGAAGGGCGCATGTCCGAGCAACGTTTCGATGCCGTCGTGATCGGAGCAGGTCCTGGTGGGTACCCCGCCGCGATCCGGCTCGGTCAGCTCAAGGTCAAGACCTGTGTGATCGAGCGCGAGTACATGGGAGGGGTCTGCCTCAACGTTGGCTGCATCCCGTCCAAGGCCGTGATCCATGCGGCGAAGATGTACGAGAAGCTCGGCCACACCGAGGACATCGGCATCACGATCCCGGGCAAGCCGTCCCTGGACATGAAGAAGCTGCAGCAGTGGAAGAACGGCGTGGTCACCAAGCTCACCACCGGGGTGCGCGGCCTGCTCAAGGGCAACGGCGTCACGATCGTCGAGGGCTCGGCCACACTCGGCAAGCCCGGCCCCGACGGTCACCGGATCACGGTGAAGACCAAGGCGGGCGGCGAGGAGACGATCATCGCCAAGAACGTCGTCCTCGCCACCGGCAGCCGGCCGATCGAGATCCCCGGCTTCAAGATCGATCAGAAGCGCGTGATCGACTCCACCGGCGCCCTCGCGCTCGAGGCCGTCCCCGCCCGGATGGTGGTGATCGGCGGCGGCTACATCGGGCTCGAGCTCGGCATGGTCTACGCGAAGTTCGGCACCAAGGTCACCGTCGTCGAGGCGATGCCCCGCCTGCTCGGCACGATGGACAAGGACTGCGTCGCCGTGGTCGAGCGCAAGCTCAAGAAGCTCGGCGTCGAGGTCATGCTGAACACCAAGGCCAAGAGCTGGGAGGACAAGGGCGATCGCGCCGTCCTCACCGTCGAGCTCGAGGGCGGAAAGTCTGCCGTGGTCGACACCGACGTGATCCTGATGTCGATCGGCCGCCGGCCGAACAGCGAGGGGCTGGGCCTCGATCAGGCCGGCGTCACCACGGACAAGCGCGGCTTCGTGGTCTCCGATGACCACCTGCGGACCAACGTCGGCGGCATCTACGCGATCGGCGATCTGATCGGCGGCATGATGCTCGCGCACAAGGCGACCAAGGAGGGCGAGGTCGTCGCCGAGATCATCGCGGGCCACAAGGCGGCGTTCGATGTCCGCACGATCCCCGCGGTCGTGTTCACGGATCCGGAGATCGCGGCGACCGGCCTCACCGAGGACGAGGCCAAGGCCAAGGGCCACGACAAGCTCAAGGTCGGCAAGTTCCCGTTCGCCGCGCTCGGCCGCGCCCTCTCGGTCAACGACACCGACGGCTTCGTCAAGGTCATCGCCGACGGTGTCACCGGCGAGCTGCTCGGGGTCCACATCGTGGGCAACGGCGCGAGTGACCTGATCGCCGAGGCCACCCTCGCGATCGAGATGGGCGCCGTGGCCGATGACCTCCGCCTGACGATCCACGCGCACCCGACGCTGTCCGAGGCGCTGATGGAGGCCGCCGCCGTCGCGCTCGGCGAGGCGATCCACGTCATCAATCGATAGGCGGCGAGCCCGCTCGCTACGCCCGCTCGCCGAAGCTGAACCGGAACAACGCCCCTCGCCCGGGCTCGGTCTCCACCGTGATCGTGCCGCCGTGGCGCTCGATGATCCGGTGCACGGTCGCGAGGCCGATCCCGGTGCCCTCGAACTCGTCGCTGCGATGGAAGCGCTGGAACGGGCGAAACACCTTGTCGGCGTACCGGAGATCGAAGCCCGCGCCGTTGTCGCGGACGAACAGGCTGGAGCCTTCGCGCCCGACCCAGATCTCGGTGTGGTCGCGCTTGGCGGTGAACTTCCACGCGTTGCCTAGCAGGTTCTCGAGCACGATCCGGACCAGGCGAGGGTCCGCCAGGACGGTCAGCTCGGGGACCACGTGGGTCTCCACACGACGCGCCGGGTCGAGCCGGCGCAGCTCGGCGATCACCTCGGTCGCGATCGCCGAGAGATCCACCCGCACGCGCTCCAGGGGCAACCCCGTGACCCTCGCGAGGTTCAAGAGGTCGTCGATCAGTGTCGACATCCGCTTCGTGCTGTCCCGGATGCGGTCCAGGTACTGCTGCGCCTGGCTGTCGAGCTGGGTCCCGTAGTCTGCGAGGAGAGCGCCGCTGAACCCGTCGATCGCGCGCAACGGCGCGCGGAGATCGTGCGACACGGAGTAGCTGAACGCGTCGAGCTCGCGGTTGGCGGCTTCGAGGGAAGCGGTCCGCTCCGCCACGCGCTGCTCGAGCGTGGCGATCAGGCGAGCGTTGTCGATCGCGAGCCCGGCCCGATCGGCGAGATCCATCGCGAACCGTTGATCGTCGACGGTGTACGCGGACGTGGAGCGTCCCCGGAGCAAGCTGACGACCCCGATCGTGCGCCCCCGCGCCTTCAGTGGAAGCGCGAGCACGCTGGTCGGAACGATCCTGGTGAGCATCGGATGGAACGCCGGGGGCGCCTGGGCGATGACGGCCGCCGGATCGACCTGTGCCAGCAGCACCGGGACCCCGGTCGAAGCGACTTGCCGGGCGATCCCATCGCCCAGCGGCTGGCGCTGTGGGCTGAGCAAGGCGCGCCCGGCCTCGCACGTCTCGCGATCTTGATGGTGAAACTGCGCCCCCGGCTCCGTCCACTCCCCATCTTCGCTCAGCAGCCGCACGGTGCAGCCCTCACCGATGTGGTCGGACAGCCGCTCGGCGACCAGCGCGAGCAGCGCGCCTTGATCGCCGGTCACCTCCGCGAACTCGTGAGCCGTGCGCGACAAGATCTCGAGCCTTGCCACACTCTGCGCGAGCGCTTCGTGGGCTTCGGCGCGCACGCGCTCCAGTTGGCTGCGCTCGGTGAGGTGTCGCGCCTCCGCCTCGGCCCGCAGGGCGTCCTTGCTCGCCAGGTACGCCGTGGCGATCAGCGCCATCGATCGCTCCATGTACTCGCCGAGCACGAGCAGCGCGTCGGTGAGCCGGCGAGGCTCGCCCCCCAGCCGTTCGGTCATCCAAGGGACGATCGCATCGAAGAAGCTGTTCGCGACCGAGTACCACGCCGCGAACTCGAGCCCCGAGCGCGCGAACCGAGCGCCGAGGGCGCGGAGGTGGTCCTCGAACGGCGACCAGTCACCGCCGCGCGCGGCGCGCAAGCGGTCACGAGCATCACGCCCCTGCTGCTCGACACTGAGGCCCGAGGTCGCTCCGGCCATCCGCTCGAGGGTCCGTGCGCTGGCCTCGTTGGCCTCGAAGTGCTGCTCGCAGGTGTCGAAGAAGTCGCCGATTGCGGCGGCGCTCCTCGACGTGAACCAGGCCTCTCGGACGCTCCCCACCACCACGCACCAGTGTAGCCCGCCCGACCGTCGCCGGATACCGCACGCAGGGTTACTGGATCGGCCCGACGACCTGCGTGGTCCACTGCGCGATGTGATTCGAGGTCGTGATGTCCTGGAACGGCAGCGCGAACGCCGCGTAGCTCGGATCGGTGCCCGCCGGTGCATCGAGATCCACCGCGGCCATCCACAGCAAGGTGCCCGAGCCCGGCGGGTTCCGCAGGCCATACTTGCGCGTCGAGGCGAACGTGATCCACGCGAGCCTGCCGCCTGCCTTGTCCCGCGTGAACACGAACGGGTTCCACTTCGGGTACGTGTTGGTCAGGTTGGTCTGGCCGGCATCGGCGATGCCCGGCGAGTTCGCGCGCACCATCTCGGTGGTCGCGCCGCCGTTGATCCCATCCACCGCCCACAGCTTCGCGCTCGGGTTGGTGTCCGCATCGCACTCGCCACCGGTGTTGCCGGAGTTGCAGTGCGATTCGTTGAACGCGAGCATCTTGCCGTCCGGTGCATAGGACGGGTAGTAGCGGTTGATCCCTGCCGCGCGCGGCACCAGCACCTGGTACGGCTGCCACGCGCCTCCGACCTTCGCCACGGAGCGGATCTCGCAGTTGTACATCATCTGCAGCGTGTTCTTGACGCCGACGTTCGCGAACGCGATGCGGTCACCGAGCGGCGACCAGTCCGGATGATTCGTGGGGTTCGTCGACGTGCCGCCGGCATCGACGATCTCGTCGATCTGCCCCGTGGTCCCGTTGAGGAGCATCAGGTTGAACTCGGTGCCGCTATCGGCCCACACGCCCGCGAACTGGCTGCCATCCGGGTTCCAGCTCTCGAAGTTGCTCTTCGGCGTGGAGGCGAACGGCACCATCGGCGTCGCCGTGGCCACGTCGAGGAGGAGGATGCGTCCATCGTGCTGGCCGCCGGCCTCCGCCACCAGCTTCTTGCCATCGCGCGACAGCGCGTGACACCCGACGCACGTCCCGCCGGTCATCGCCGTGGTCACGAACGGCTGCGCCATGGTCTGCGTCGTCGACGCGAAGTCGAACCGCATGATCGAGCCGGTCGACGTGGTCCAGTAGTAGATGCCGCCGGTCAGATCCTGCGCCGCGAACCGCAGCTTCATCGAGCTCGAGGTCCCGACCCCGGTGCCCGCGTCATCGGTGCCGCGGATCGTCCAGGTCACCGGCTCGCCGCCGCGCTGGCTCTCGGCGATCCACGCCCACGCCATCGGATCGGGCAAGTACACGCAGCCGCCGTTGAGCGGCGTGGTGCACCGCAGATAGATCGTCAGATCGAGCACGCTGCTCTTGAACGCCAGCTCGAACAGCGTGTTGCTCGTCCCTGGGCGGAAGTGCAGCTCGAGCTTGCCGAGGTTCGGCGGCACGATGATGCCGTCGTTCGGATAGACCAGCACCGGCGCGCGCGCGGCGTTGTCCGGAGCGCCCATGAACACGCCACCCGGGTTCGCCGGCAGCGTGGTCGAGTTCGGATCGTTCCACTGCCGGCGGAGCACCAGGGTGACGTTCGTCGAGCCTTCCACGCCCGCACCGTTCGCGATCACCGTGGACAGGCCGCCCTTCACCGTGTTGGTGGTCAGATCCGGCCCGGTGAAGCCACCGAGCGTGGGCTCGCCGAGCGCCCAGGTGACGAGCGCGCTGATGTCCTCGATGCGTCCATCGTCGAACTGCCCGAGCGCCGTGTAGGTGCTGGTCACCGCGGCACCGTTGTCGATCACCAGCGTCTGATCCGCCGGCTTCACGGTGATGCTGGCGAGCCCCTCGAGGCTGCCGCCGGCATCGGTCATCTGGTCATCGCCGCCGTGGGTTCGCCCACACGCCACGACACAGGTCAGGAACACGACGAAGACAAGGCGGCGCATGGGTTACGCAGCAGCATGCGCCACGCCAACGGTGGTCTCCAGTTCGTGCCCGCAGGCCTGCGAGTTCGCTCGGGAACCACGCACACCTACCGCGTCCCCGGGTCAGTTGTTCCCTGGGACGATTGACCCGAGCGCCAACGCCCGAGCGTGTGCCGATCACGATCGCGGGAGAGCGCCGCACGGCCGCCGATCCCGCTCGTGGGCATGTAGAATGTCGTCGTGCTCCGGAGGTTCGTCGTTCTGACGCCCGTCCTCGTGGGATGCGGCTTCGAGGTCCAGCCATCGGGCGGTGCCACGGGCGATGCCCGCGGCGACGCGGCCAACGCGACCGACGGCGCCCCGCAGATCGACGCGACGATCGGCACCCCGGACGCCCCGAACTGCTTCGGCACGGGGCTCGTGCACGTCTGCCTCGCCACCGTCCCCACCGCGCCGCGCCTGTTCGCCGCCGATCTGCTGATCGACACCGGCACCAGCCCGCTGTGCGAGGCGACCACCAACCCCGAGGCCGCCGACCTGTGCGTGCTGTCCGGTGCAGGGATCGAGATCGCGAGCAGCCGTACGTTGCGCGCGCGCGGGACGCGACCGCTGGTCCTGATCTCGACGACCAAGATCGACGTGAGCGGGACCCTCGATGCGTCGAGCCGGCCCAGCGCGCCCGGCCCGAACTCGGATCCCGACCTCACCGCGTGCCCGCCGGGGAGCGCGGCCACCAACGGCGGCAGCGGCGGTGGCGGCTATGGTGGCAGCTTCGGCGGCAAGGGCGCCGACGGCGAATCGAACGATGGCGGTGTCGGTGGTGTGGCGCCGGCGGCGGCCTCGCCCGCATCGATCACCGCGCTGCGCGGCGGCTGCCGCGGTGGGAGCTCGACGCTCAGCACGTCGACCGCGGTGGGCGGCCGTGGCGGTGGCGCGGTCGCGCTGATCGCCTGGGGGCAGATCATCGTCCCCGGCGTGATCAACGCGTCGGGCGAAGGTGGCAAGCCCGGTCAGTTCCAGGATCAGGGCTCCGGCGGCGGTGGCTCGGGCGGGATGATCGTGCTCGATGGGGCGACCATCGTGAACACCGGCGCGATCTTCGCGAACGGCGGCGGCGGGGCTGAGGGCAACGGCGGGAACGTCGGCAAGCCGGGCAGCGAAGCGCTGTCGGCGACCGCGGCGGCGGCAGGTGGATCGGGCAACACCACGCTCGGCGGCGATGGCGGCCCGGGATCGCTCGGGGGCGCGGGTGGCGCCGTGGTCGGCAACGCTACCGACAGTGGCGGCGGCGGTGCCGGCGGGGGCGGTGGAGCGGGCGTGATCAAGACCTCGGTCCAGATCACGGGTGCTGGCGTGGTCTCGCCCGCACCCTGATCACGATCCAGACCGGGCCAGGGCCTTTCCGGTTGTCGCCTTCGGACGACCCAACCGACATGCGCGAGCCAGCTGTACGGGCACGTCCTCTCGATGACGCCTCCGCGTGCGCCGTGCTGGCGGAGATCGAGCGCCAGCTCGCGCGTACGGCGCACGCACGGTTCGGGATCCCCGCGGATGCCACGGTCGAGGCGCTGTGCGAGGCGTACGCGACGCTCGCCGATCGGTGTCACCCGCGGCACTTCGACGCGGTGGCCAGCACCACCAAGCAGCGCGCGATCCGCTGCTATCGCGCGCTTCGCGAGGCGTTCTGGGATCTCGCCGCCGAGTGCGCGAGCCCGCAAAGCGAGGACACGGACGACGACGAGCAGCGCACCACGCAGCGGTTTCGCCGCGCCCGATAGCCGAGCCGCCGGCCGCGTGGTATCCGATGCGAGATGACCGCGTGGAGCGTCGTCGATCTCGGGACGGTCTCGTATCGCGAGGCCTGGGCCAAGCAGCTCGCCCTCGTGGAGGCGCGGCAGCACGCCACAGCTCCTGACACCCTGCTCCTGGTCGAGCACGATCACGTGTTCACGCTGGGGCGGCGGCGCGAGGCCGAGGGCAACGTGCTCGATGCCGGCGATGTCGAGGTGATCGGCATCGAGCGCGGCGGCGACGTCACCTACCACGGGCCAGGGCAACTCGTGGCATACCCGATCATCCTGCTCCGCGAGGGCGTCGAGCGCGATCTGCACAAGTACCTCCGGAACCTCGAGGAGGCCGTGATCGCCACCTGTGCGCGGTTCGGGCTCGCCGCCGATCGCGAGCCCGGCAAGACCGGCGTGTGGACCACCACCGAGCTCGGGCGCAAGAAGCTGTGCTCGATGGGCATCGCGTGCCGCAAGTGGGTCACGTTCCACGGCCTCGCGCTGAATGTGACGACCGACCTCGCGTACTTCCGGCGGATCAACCCGTGCGGCTTCGAGTCGTCGATCATGACCTCGATGGCCGAGCAGCTCGGCGCGATCGATCTCGGAGCGGTGAAGGCCGCGCTCGCCGAGGAGCTCGGCGCGGTGCTGGACCGGACGGCTACTGGATCCCGCGCGTGACCTGAGCCTCAGACGGCACGTCATCGACGTCAGCCATGGGCGGCTTCTCCTTGAAGATCACCGTGCCGGGCTGCGCCGTATCGACGGACCACTGGAAGCCATCGATCACCGCGAGCGAATCGAATGCGTGATCGGACGTGTCCCACACCGCGATCCGCAGCGTGATCACCTCGCCGGGCGTCACGTTGCCGGAGGTCACGAGCCAGCCGGTGGCGCCGCCCTTCACGGAGTTCGCGTCGCACGATCCGGACTCGGGATCGTCGAAGCCCGTGCCGGTCAGCTGCGAGGTCGAGAGGCAGGTCGAGATCGAGCCGGCCATGCCGGAGCAGCCGGTCTCGCCGTTCACACACTGGGTGAACAGGCCGGTGTTGCCGTGGCCGAGGTTCACGCCGACCGGCACCTTCATCATCGTGCCCATCGGCTGATAGAACGCGAGGTTCTTGTCCATCGGGTTGGCGGGCATCCCGTTGTACGTCGAGTCGAGCAGCACGACGAAGAAGTCGTTGAACGAGCTGCAGGTCCACTCCGGGAACTCCGCGGAGTAGAAGTTCGTGGACAGCTTGAACGAGTGCGCGTTCGAGGGGACACGGATGCGGAACGTCAGCATCACCGGATCGTTCGCGACGGCGCCGAACGGATCGGGGCAGCCCGGCGCGTTCGGCAGGGACATGCCGTTGGCCACGAAGAAGTCCTGCGGGAACGGCGAGGTCTGCGTGCCCACGTGCGTGTAGCTCACGAAGTCGTGGAACGCGGGCATCGTGTCGGTCTTCGCCGCGGCGCCGCCGCTCGAGATGATCGCGAGGTTGACGCCGCCCTGCGGGAGCAGGCCCGGTCCGAACCGCGGGCGCACCGCGTGAGACTCGGGATCGGGCACCCCGGTGCCGTCGGCGAGGGTGAGCGTCCCGCTGATCACGCCCCACTTCTTGTCAGTGTCCGTCGCGGTCTGGCAGATGTCGATCGCGCGCGCGTAGTCGAGGCCGTTCTGCGTGTTCGACGCGATGTTCTGGTCGCACAGCAGGATCGTGTCGTCGACGGTGCCGTTGCAGTCGTCATCGAAGTTGTTGCCCGCGGCATCGAACGCGCCCGGGTTGACGTTGCCGGGCTTGGTGCACTCGGTGGAGTCGCAGCAGTCACCGCCGCACGTGGTGTAGCCGTCCATGTCGGCGTCGACGTCCTCGTCGACCGTGCCGTTGCAGTTGTTGTCGATGCCGTCGTGGCAGTTGGGGCCGTTCTCGCCGACGGGGATGACCTCGCCCTCGCACTTGGTCCACGTGCCACCTTCCTCGCAGGTGCGCGTGCCGCCGACGCACGGGCCCACGTCCTGGGTGCCGTCCACGCCGTTGTAGCAATCCTCGACGTCGCCGGGCTGACAGTCGCCCGCCAGGCAGCGGCCCTTGATGCACGCGAAGTCCGTGGCGCACGCGTTGCCGCACTTGCCGCAGTTCATCGGATCGGACTCGGTGTCCGTGTTCAGGCCGCCGCAGCTGCGCTCGCTGCCACCACCACAGGAAGCCACCAGCCCGACCGGGATCAGGGCAGCCAGGAACGCGAGGGAGCGAAGGGACATAGCGGCGCGAAACATCCCGCTTGGGCCCCTCGATCGCAAGCCCAATCGACCACCGGACGCTGGCGACGATGGACGGTTACTTTCGGAAGATGACCGTGCCGGGCTGCGACGCATCGACGGACCACTGGAAGCCATCGACGATCGCGAGCGAATCGAGCACGTGATCGCTGGTGTCCCAGATCGCGATCCGCAGCTTCATGATCTCCCCCGGGTTGACGTTGCCGCTGGTCTCGAGCCAGCCCGTGCCGCCGCCTTGAAGAGCGTTCGCGTCGCACGATCCGCCGTTGGGGGTGTCGAGGCCGGTGCCGGTGAGCTGCGTCGTGCTCGTGCAGGTGCTGATCGAGCCCGCGGTGCCGGCGCAGCCGGTGGTGCCATTGACGCACTGGGTGAACAACCCCGTGTTGCCCGAGGCGAGATTCACGCCCACCGGGTACTTCATCATCGACCCACTGGGTTGATAGAACGCGAGGTTCTTGTCCATCGGGTTCGCGGGCGTGCCGTTGTACGCCGAGTCGAGGAGGACGACGAAGAAGTCGTTGTAGGCCGAGCAGGTGAACTCGGGGAACTCCGAGCTGAAGAAGTTGGTCGCGAGCTTGAACGACTTCGCGTTGGTCGGCACGCGGACCGTGAGCGTCAGCATCACCGGATCCATCGCCATGTTGCCGCTCGGCGGCGGGCAGCCCATCACGTTCGGTAGCTTGTTGCCGTTCGCGGTGAAGAAGTCCTGCGGGAACGCGGACTGCTTGTTGTTGCCCGTGGGCGTCGGGGTGTTCTCGAAGTCCTGATACGCGGGGTTGGTGTCGCCCTTGCCGGCGGCCGCGCCCGTCGAGAACAGCGCCATCTTGGTCCCGCCCTTGGGGATCACGCCGGTGCCGAAGTGATCGCGGATCGACTGCGCGACGTTCGCCGGCACACCGGAGCCGTCGGCGAGCGTGAGCGTCGCGCTGATCACGCCCCACTTCTTCTCCGTCATCGTCGAGGTCTGGCACAGGTCGATCGCCTTCGCGTAGTCGTTCGCGTTGAGCGTGCCCGAGGCCAGGTTCTGATCGCAGACGGTGACCGAGTCATCCACCACGCCGTTGCAGTCGTCGTCCACGCCGTTACCGGACGCATCGAACGCACCCGCGTTGACCAGCGCCGGGTTCGAGCACTCGGTGGAGTCGCAGCAGTCACCGCCGCACGTGGTGATGCCGTCGCCGTCCGCGTCCTCGTCCTCGTCGATCTTGCCGTTGCAGTTGTTGTCCACGCCATCGCCGCACAGCTCCTGGCTGGGCGGGACCTCGTTCATGCACTGGCTCCACGTCCCGCCGGGCTCGCACTTGCGCGTGCCGCCGTGACAAGGGCCGACGCCTTCGGTGCCGTCCTGCCCCGAGTAGCACTCGCCGACCTTGCCGGGCGTGCAGGGTGCGTTGGGATCGTCGTCGCTGCCGTTGTCGCGTACGGAAGGGCCGCAGCCGACGAGCGACGCGGAGACAGCGAGCGCGAACACGAAGGTCAAGCGGTACAGCATGGGCGTCCCTCCGCGCGGAGCATCCGCCCGGCCCGCGTGCACGGGCAGGCCGCGGCCATGACACCGTCTGTCAGCCGGTGCGAACCGAGAAGTCGCGCACGGAGACGATCTGCTTGGTGTCGAGGTCGGCGAGGAAGCTGCGCCCCGACCCGATCCGGCCGTCGAACGCGAGCAGGTACCAGACGTCGAGGGTCCAGCGGGTGTGGTCGCTCTCGCAGGGCGGCGTCCACGACACGGCCTCGAGGTCCCCGAGGTAGGTCGGGCGAGAGGGCGAGGAGGCCACCAGCTTCTGGTACTCGTCGCAGGTCTGGACCAGGCCCACGGCGGTCGCGGCATCGCGCGAGGCCACGGTGCGCCGCCACGCCGAGGTCAGCCGGCAGCGGCCGATCGTGCCCAGCGGTGACAGCTCGATCTCGTACGCCTCGTCGGCGGCGAGGCCGTCGAAGTCGGGGACGTCGAACTCGGGGTACTTGTCCTTCTCGGCGATCTGCTCCACGCGATCGTCGAACGCCTCGAAGCCGGCCTCGAGGGTGTCCTCGCTGTAGTAGCCGTAGACGCGGAGCACGAGGTTCTGCGACGGCAACCGGTGGTCCCAGTCGACGATCGAGATCGCGCCCGCATAGTCGTGCCGGAACCGCTGCAGGGGCGGCAACGCCGCCGCGACCCGCGTGGCCGCGCCCTCTTCCGAGAGCAGGCCTTGATACGCGACGCGAGGATGGAGCCGGATCTCCTCGGCGACGAACGGACGGAGGTCGGACGACACGTCGAAAAACCCTGCGCCGATATTACACGGGCTGATTGTCGACCGCGCGCTCCAGGGCCTCGATCAGCGCCCCGAGGCGGTCTCCGTCGAGCTTGAGGCGGGCTGGATTGACGACCAGGCGGGTGGAGACGTCCGCCACGCGGTCGATCTCGACCAGGCCGTTCTGCCGGAGCGTCTCCCCGGTCTGGGTGATATCGACGATCCGGTCGCACAGGCCGGTCAGCGGCCCGAGCTCGATCGCCCCCGAGAGCTTGATCACCTCGGCGGTGATGCCCTTGCGCTGGAGATAGGCCCGGGTGGTCCGCGGATACTTGGTGGCGACCCGGAGGTGGGCCTGGGCGCGATCGTCGATCCGGGCCTCGGCGCGCTCGGCCACGATCATCCGGCACCGCCCGATCCCGAGATCGAGCGGCTCGAACAGATCGCGGCCCTCCTCGTCGAGCACGTCGCTGCCGGCGATCCCGAGGTCCGCGGCCCCGAGCGCCACGTAGGTCGCGATGTCGGAGCTGCGGAGCACGAGCACGCGCAGCGGCCCGCACTCGTGGACCAGGCGCCGCGAGTCCCCGAGCACGGGGGACAGGTCATAGCCGGCGCGCGCGAACACCGCGGCACCCTCCTCGAGGATGCGGCCCTTCGGCATCGCGAGGATCATCGGACGGTTCGGCGTGGTCATTGGTCGTCGCTCACTGCTTGGCGCGCTTGATCTTCGCACCCACGGCGCGGAGCTTCTTCTCGATCGCCTCGTATCCGCGATCGAGGTGATAGACGCGGAGCACCTCGGTCTTGCCCGAGGCCACCAGGCCCGCGAGGATCAGGCTCGCCGAGGCCCGCAGATCGGTCGCCATCACGCTCGCGCCGGTCAGCTTGGCCCCGCCGCGGACCACGGCCACGCGCCCGTCGATGTGGATGTCCGCGCCCATGCGCCCGAGCTCGGGCACGTGCATGTAGCGGTTCTCGAAGATCATCTCCTTGATCACGCTCTGGCCCTTGGCGATGCAGGCCATCACCATGAACTGCGCCTGCATATCCGTGGGGAAGCCGGGGTGCGGCTGCGTGATGATGTCCACCGCGGTGAGCTCGCCTGTGCCGCGCACGCGGATCCCGCCCGCCTCGGCGGCCACGGTGACGCCCGAGGCGCGGAGCTTGGCGATCACGGCGTCGAGGTGCTCCGGGCGCGCGCCCTCGAGCAGCACGTCGCCGTGGGTCATCGCCGCCGCCACCGCGAACGTCCCGGCCTCGATCCGGTCCGGCATGATCGCGTGCTCGATCGGGAGCAGCTCGTCGACGCCCTCGATCGTGATCAACGCCGAGCCCGCACCCGAGATCCGTGCGCCCATCTTGTTGAGCACGGTGGCGAGCTCCTCGACCTCGGGCTCGCGCGCGGCGTTCTCGATCACCGTGCGGCCCTTGGCGAGCGCGGCGGCCATCAGCAAGTTCTCGCAGCCGGTGACCGTGGGCATGTCGAGCACGATCGTCGCGCCCTTCAAGCGCTTGGCCTCGACCTCGACGTAGCCGTGATCGAGCGTGACCTTGGCGCCGAGCGCCTGCAGGCCCTTCAGGTGCTGATCGATCGGACGCGCACCGATCGCACAGCCGCCTGGCAGCGAGACCCGAGCGCGGCCATAGCGGGCGACCAGCGGGCCGAGGACGAGCACGCTCGCGCGCATCGTCTTCACGAGGTCATACGGCGCCTCGAGCTTGGGCTTCTTCTTGCCCGACGGTGGCGCGATCGTGATCTCGGTCTTCGAACCGAACTCGACGTCCCAGCCGAGCATGCGGAGGAGCTTCGCCATCGTGCGCACGTCCGCGAGCTGCGGGACGTTCTTGTACGTGGAGGCTCCGGTAGGCAGCAGGGCTGCGGCGAGCAGCGGGAGCGCTGCATTCTTGGCTCCACTGATCGGGATGCGCCCGACCAGCCGAGCGCCACCCTCGACGACGATCTTGTCCATACGGCACCGACGGACGTATCACGGAACGTCCACCAGTAGAACGCCGCGGGATCGCGCGGTTATTGCGATGGTGGGCGATCAGGGTGCGGAGGGGCGCTATCGTTGTGGCGTGCCCTGGCGTGCTGCCTGGATCTTGCTCGGTGTCGTCGCCATCGCGACCGCGGTCGGGGCGCGCGAGGCGTCCGCACGCATCGTGATCAGCGAGCCCCCGATGGTGCGCGCCTGCCCCGGAGCGAAGACCTGGCCGCTGGTCGAGCGCTGCCTGGCGGCCCAGGGTGCGGTCCAGCTCGAGCGCTCGCTGCCGAAAGCGAAGCTCGTGCGGGTGGTCATGCACGAGGACCAGACCACCTACGACGCGGGCATCTACCTCTATCTCCAGCGCCCGGATGGCTCGTGGTCGCTCGGCGGGATGTTCACGGGCGGGATGTCCGGAGGCTCGTCATACACCGTGCTGGAGCTGGCCCCCGAGACCATCGAGCGCCACACCGGGTACCGGCTCGAGATCGGGCAGATCACCCGCACCACCAGCTCGCTCGACGGCGCGACCTCGGTGCCGATCCTCCTGCGCACCCGGCGCGTGCTGTTCTGCGCCGGCACCAGCTACGGCTGCCCGGATGCCACCACGCAGTGCGACGTGATCACCCACGGCAAGGCGCTGTTCACGTTCCGCAGCACGCTGGTGTTCGAGACCGGGCTGGTCCGCGTGGTCGGCGATCGCGCGCCGGGCGGTGTGCACACCGCGCCGCGGCCCGGCCCGCCCCGTGGCTGGACGTCGGCGTGTGGGACTGACCTTTCGGCGAGGCCTGCGACGCCCCAAGCGACGCCTCGGCTTCAGCCCGTGGACCGCTGCAGGGAGGAAGCTGGTCGATGAGCCGAGACACCACGGAGCGCGTCGGTTCAGCTGTCCTGCTGGCCCGCGCCATCACCCAGCGGCCTAGCCCGCCTTAGCCCACGTCGACGGCGATGTCGCCGTCCTTGAGCGCCACGCGCACCACCCCGCCCTGCTCCACGCCGAACGCCCCGAACGCCACGTCTTCGAGGTGGCGGGTCAGCGTCGAGGCCAGGCCGCGCGCCCCGATCTCCCGCTTGATCGAATCGTCGACGATGTGATCGAGCACGGCCTCCTCGATCACCAGCTCGAAGCCCTCGAGCTTGAACTCCTTGGTCATCCGCAGCACGACGTCGGAGCGCAGGATGTCCTTGAGCGTGCCGGCGTCGAGGGAGCGGAACGGGACCACGCGCGTGAACCGGGCCACCAGCTCGGGGAGAAAGCCATAGGCCTGGAAGTTGGCGATGTTCTCGACCTGCTCGGCGGAGAAATCGACGGCGATCGTATCGGGATCGGCGCCGCTCGCTTCCTGGTCCCGGCCAAAGCCGATCTGGTCGCGCATCGCCCGGCGATGGGCGATCTGCTGGAACCCCGAGAACGCACCGGCGGCGATGAACGCGATGTCGGCGGTCGACATCACCACGTGGTCCGCATAGCTCGAGTGCGTGAGGTCGAGCGGGACCACGACCTCCGAGGACTCGAGCATCTTCAGCAGCTCGCGCTGGACGCCCATGCCGGTGACGTCCTTGGTGGTCCCGGCACCCGCGAAGATCGCGTTGTTCTGCCCCGAGGCGATCTTGTCGAACTCGTCGAGGCAGACGATGCCGATCGAGGCGAGCATCGGGTTCTCGTCGGCGGTGTGGAGCAGCCGCGTCAGGATCGTCGACGGATCCTGGCCGACGTAGCCGGTCTCCGAGTAGGTCGTGATGTCGACCAGCGCCGTGGGGAGCTTCAGGATCTTCCCGAACAGGGTCTCGACCAGGAACGTCTTGCCCGAGCCGGTGGGGCCCACGCACAGGAAGTTCGACTTGCGGGGGAGATCGGCCCGGTCGACGCCGTCGACGTAGATCCGCTTGACCCGCTTCACGTGGCGGTACGCCATCAGGCACAGGGCCCGGCGGGCGTGGTCCTGGCCGCGGTAGCCGTGCTCGTGCAGCGCCTGGAACATCGCCTGGGGCGATGGGCTGGGCAGCTCGCGCACGAACTTGATGAAGTGCTCGAGCCCCTGCTTGCGGACCTTGCGGTTAGGCTCCATCCCCGAGGGGTAATCGTAGCTGATGGGGTTCCGTTTGACCAATTGGCCTCCCGGGTGGCCTAATCGGTGACGGTGAGCACGCCGAGCCTGGTGCGTCCGTTTCTCGATGCCGCACCCGCGGCGGTTCGGCCTGCACTCGAAGCGGTCCCCGACCTCGATCGTCGTCTGTGGTCGCTGGTCGCGGAGGGCCGCGCCGTGTGGCCGGACTTCCCGATCGATGCCAAGGACGTGGTGGCCTTCATCGGCCGCCAGGTCACGGCGGAGCTCGGCCCCGATCCGCTCGAGGGCCTGCGCCCAGCGGACCTCTACCTCGCGTGCGCCTGCGCGAAGGGCGTGACCGCCGCGATCAACGCGTTCGACCGGGACTACATGAAGGAGGTCGACATCGCGCTCGCGCGGATGCGGATCGGCCCGCCGCGCCTCTCCGACATCAAGCAGCTGGTGCGCCAGCGCCTGTTCGTCGGCGGCGGCACCGCCGGCGCGCCGACGAGTGTCGGCAAGATCGCGGAGTACGGCGGCCGCGGTGACCTCCGGCGCTGGGTGCGCTCGGTGGCGGTCCGCACCTGCTTGAACGATCTGCGGAAGGGCAAGCGAGAGATCCTCGTGGACGACGACCACCTGATCGCGCAGCACGCGGTCTCGCAGGACGATCCCGAGGTCGAGTACATGAAGAAGACGTACTCGCACGAGTTCAAGACCGCGTTCTCCGAATCCCTCGCCCAGCTCGGACCGCGCGAGCAGACCCTGCTCCGCTACCACCACGTCGACGGCCTCAACATCGACGAGATCGGCGCGATCTATCGCGTCCACCGGGTCACCGCGTTCCGCTGGCTCGAGAAGGCCAAGGAGACCCTGGTGCGCGTCACCCTCGACACCTTGCGCGCGCGCCTCAAGCTGCCCGCATCGGAGCTCGAGAGCGTGCTGCGGATGATCCGCAGCCAGATCCACCTGTCGATCGTCCGCCAGCTGGGCGGGCCCACCGACAAGGTCGATGACGATGCGCTGGAGCTCGATCCGAGCGAGCTCGAAGAGGTCGAGAGCACGTGATCGAGAAGCCGAGCCGCCGCTGGGGCGAGCTCGCGATCGCGGCGCTCGTGATCGCGGTGGTCGCGATGCTGATCGTGCCGCTGCCGCGGCCGCTCCTCGATGCGCTGCTCACGCTCAACATCGGGATCGCGGTCGCGCTGCTGATGGCGGCGGTGTTCACGCCGCGCCCGCTGTCGTTCGCCTCGTTCCCGACGCTGCTCGTGGTCACCACGCTGTTCCGCGTGGGCCTCGAGGTCTCCGCCACGCGCCTGATCCTCGCCGACGAGGACGCGGGCGAGGTCGTGCACGCTTTCGGCTCCTCGGTCGTCGCCAGCAACCTGGTGGTGGGCATCGTGGTGTTCGCCGTGATCACCGTGGTCCAGCTGATCGTGGTGGCGCGAGGCGCCGAGCGCGTGGCCGAGGTCGCGGCGCGGTTCGCCCTCGATGCGATGCCAGGCAAGCAGATGGCGATCGATGCCGAGCAGCGCTCCGGTGCGATCGATGCGGACACCGCCCGCGCGCGCCGCACCGAGCTCGAGCGCGAATCGCAGCTCTACGGCGCGATGGACGGCGCGATGCGGTTCGTCAAGGGTGATGCGATCGCCGCGATCGTGATCGTCGTGATCAACCTGATCGGCGGCCTGGTGATCGGGATCGGGACCAAGGGCTACACCGCCGCGCACGCGGTCAACACGTACTCGCTGCTCTCGATCGGTGAGGGTCTGGTCGCCCAGATCCCGTCGCTGCTCGTCGCCGTGGCCTCGGGCCTCCTGGTCACGCGGGTGGCGAGCACGGGCGATCGGCCGATCGGCGAGGACCTCGGCATGCAGCTCGGCGGTCAGCCCCGCGCCCTCGGCGGCGCCGCGATCCTGCTCGTCGGGCTCGGCCTGATCCCGGGCCTGCCGCGCGCACCGTTCCTGCTCCTCGGGCTCGTCGCCGCCGCGCTCGCCCTGCTCGCGGCCCGCGCCCGCCCGCGCCTCGCGCCCACGCTCGACGAGGCAGGCGCCGCCGCGGTCCGCGGTCCTCGCCTCGCCCTGCGCCTGTCCCCTGCCCTGCACCAGGGCCTGCTCGCACGGCTGCCCGAGCTGCACGCACGGCTCGCCGAGGTCCGCGCCGCGCTCGCCGCCCGCACCGGCGTGCCCGTGCCGCCGCTCGCGATCACGCGCGATGCCGAGCTTCCCGAGGGCGAGGCCGCGCTCGCGATCGATGGCACCCCGGTCGCGTGGCTCGCCGCCGCCGAGCTCGGCTCGCTCGTCGAGCAGCTCCCGGCCGCGCTCGCGCTGCTCGTGCCCGAGCTGATCGGCGTGGATCGCGTGCACGCCCTCGTCGAGCGCACGGCGATCAGCGCGCCGATCCTCGTGCGCGAGGTGGTCCCGCGTCTGATCGGCCTGCCCGTGCTCACCGAGGTCGTGCGCGCCCTGGTCCGCGAGGAGGTGCCGATCGACGACCTGGCCGGCGTGCTCGAGGCGATCGCGCTCGCACCCGCGCCGGCCGGCGGCTTCACCCCGCGCGATGTCCCCGCGCTCGTCGAGCAGCTCCGCGGTCAGCTCCGCCGTCAGATCAGCGCGCGCTGGGCACCCCGTGGCCAGCTCGCCGTCTACACCGTGGACGGCATGATCGAGGACGCCGTGCGCGGCGCGGTGGATCGGCGCGACGGTGCGCAGATCCTCGCGCTCGAGCCCGCGATCGCGGCCGACATCATCGCCGCCGTGAAGGGCAAGCTCGGCACCGGGCCCGGCGTGATCCTGACCAGCGGCGATCTGCGGCGGCACCTGCGCACGCTGCTCGAGCCCGAGCTGCCGCAGATCGCGATCCTCGCGGCCCACGAGCTCGCGCCTGGCACGCAGGTCCAGACCGCGGGCCGCATCGAAGTCTGATCGTGCGCGCGCTCGTGCCGGTCGTCCCCTTCGCTGGCCGCGTCGTCGGCCTCGTCATCGGCGTCGTGGTCTCCGCGGGAGCGATGGGCTCCGCGCGCGCCGAGCGCCCGCTCCACGGCAGCGTCGGCTTCGGCGGGGCGCTGCTCACCACCGGTGCGGAGGGCGACCGGCTCCGGCTCGACGCCAGCTTCGATCTCAAGCTGCGCTCGCGCTATGGCCTCCTCGCCGCCTGGCGCGCCTTCGACGCCGACCACCGCGGCCTCGTCACCGCCGGCCTCGCCTACGAGGGCGCCGCCGCCCGCCCGCGCCTCGTGCTCGATCTCCACGCGGACCTCGGCGTCGATCTCGACCACACCCGCCCCGTGCTCGGTGGCGGGATCCGCGCCACGCTGATGGTCGTGGGCCCGACCGCACTGGTCCTCGACAGCGGCGCGCTGCTCGTCGTCGATGGCGTGGACGGGACGCGACTGCAGCTCCAGACCGCGCTGTCGGTCGCTGCTCGCTGGTGAGTCCGCGCCGAGCTCTGACCGCTCAGCGGAGCTGCGCGCACACCGGCTCGACCCGCGAGGTCGGCGGATGCTGCTTCGCGGAGAGGCCGAACCGCCAGCCGCACCGCGCCGCGATCACGCTGCCGGTGTTCGCGTCGAGGCGCGCGAGGCCACCCGCGCTGACCACCACGATCGAGCCGTCGTCGAGCCACAGCGCCTCGGTCACGAACTGCAGCGACTGCAGCCACGTCTGCTTCCCGAGCACGGTCACGAGCCCCACGCTGCGCTGCCCGACCTGAACCACCCGCGTGCCCTTGGCATCGGGCCACAGCGTCACCGGCCCATCCGTGGGCAGCGTGCCGATCCGCTTGCCCTCGACATAGATCACGAGCTCGAGCGGGCCGGTCGGCGTGTTCTGCCACACGAAGGCGTGCCCCGCCGCATCGACACCGGCGAGCGAGCCATCGACGGTGATGCTCGGGCCCTTGTCGAGAACCTTGGGATCCTTCACCCAGCGCAGGGTCATGCGATCGCGCATGTTGACGACCACCAGGGTGTTGCCGCCGGCGAGCGCCGGCACCACCGGCACCAGCTCGGACTGCTCGTAGCCCTTGGGCTTGGGCAAGGTCGCGAGCTTCTCGAGCTTGTGCTTTGCCGGATCGAACTTCGAGACCTCGGGCGCATCACCGAGGGAGAGCGTGACGAGGCCGGTCGCCGGCTCGTGGAGGATCAGCTGGACCATCGCGAGATCGGTGCGCAGCACCTGCGTCTTCTTCGTCGACGCATCGACCAGCGCGAGCGTGGTCATGCCATCGGAGATCCGCGACGATTCGACGAGCCAGTCGTCCCCGCCCACCCACTTCAGCTCCGAGACCGCCGAGGTCGGCAGCACGCCGAGCTCCGGGCTCGCCACCGCGCGCAGGTTCGCATCGAGGAGCGCGAACGTATCGCCCACGCCGATCATCAGCTGGCCCTTCGGTGCCACGGCGGCGACCGCCGGTGACTCGAGGTCGTAGCCGAGGTACTCGATCTTGGTCGGCGTGGCGATCATCAGCTCGCCGTTCATCGCGCCCACCGCGTGCCCACCACCCGCTGCGAGCAGGCCGGAGTCACCGAGGTTGTTGACCTGCCCCTCGACCGGCGCCTTGGGCTTGGTCTTCGCATCGAGCTTCGCCCACGCCACCGTGCCGTTGGAGGCGAGCGCGAGGTGCTCGTCATCGACGAACACCACGCCGAGCGCCGCCTGATCGTTCTGGGTCCCGACCAGGGTCCCCTTCGCGGTCTCGATCACGGTGAGCTGGGCGATCTGCCCCGAGGTGCCGCTCAGCATCGCGAGCCGCTTCCCGCTCGGCGACAGCGCGATCACCCGACCGACGTCATCGCCCGCGTCGATCCAGCCACCCCACGCGAGCTTCGGCTCGAGCGTCAGCCAGCGCGCGCGCCGGGTCAGCTTGTCGGTTCCGGACTCGATCACGGCCACGGCCTTGTCGCCGCCGACCGCGATCGTGACCAGGCGTTGCCCGGGCTCGGTGCCGAGCTGTTCGATCACGTGACCGTCGGCCGCGAACCGCATGACGATCTGATCCGCGCGCCACGCGAGCGGCCCACCGGCGGTGGCCTCCACCCCCTTGAACGCGGGATCCGAGGGCGGGTTCGCGCGCTGCACGCCGAGGCCGTCCTTGTCGACCACCTCGATCACCAGCGAGCCGACCTCGTCGAGCATCGCGATCACGAAGCCCCGCGGCTCCGGCATCACCGCGAGCTGGCGCGGCACCGGGAGATCCACGATCCGCGGCTCCACCGAGCCATCGAGCGTGGGCCACAGGCGCACGCCTCCGAGCTCGTCGACGCTGACCGCCGCGGCGCCATCGGGCGTGACCGCGAGCGTGGTGATCGCGCCGCCATGAGGTGCCTCGATCTTCGCCGCGCGACCGCCGGTCTTGACCACCGCAGGCGCCTGGCCCGTGGGGGTGGTCGAGGTGGGCACCGTCGGAGGTGTGACCGCGGGGACCGTCGGCGGCGTCGCCCGATCCCCACCCTGGGTCGCTGGCCCGGCATGCGTGCCGCATGCGACCACCAGGCCGAGCCACGCGAGCTGGAACTTCCTCATCACGTTACGGTGCCACATCACAGACGATCGGCGCGTTCGCGGAGGTCTCGAATGGCGTCTCCGAGATGCCGAACGCCCAGCCGCACTGCCTGTCGGTGAGGTCTCCGGTGATCGGATCGAGCTTCGCGAGCGCGCCGGCGAACCGCGCGAACAGCTCACCGCTCGGCGTCCACCCGATATCGCTCGCACCCCATGCCGCCGCCTGCCACAACCGGGTGGCCACGCCGGGCACCACCGCGTACAGCGAGATCCGCGCGGTCCCGAACGCCGCCACGCGCGAACCATCATCGCTCGGGCGCAGCGCATCGTCCGCGACGCCGACCAGCTTGCTGATGACCTCGCCATGGCGGTAGACGGCGATGTCCTGCTTGTCCATCACCCCATGAACGTACAGCCGGCCCGCACGATCCACCGCGCGGAGCTGGCCGGCCATCCGGTGCGAGGCCCGCGGGGCGAGCAGGCCGCCGTGGACATCCGCACCGTGAAGCTCGTCGACGATGAGCCCTCCATCGTCATCGTGTACGGCGAGCGCGACGAGCCCGTCCGCGAGCTTCGGATCGAGGAGGTACACGTGCTTCACGATCGCGCGCTCCTGGATCTCGATGCGCTCGGCGAACGAGTGGGTGACGGGATCGAACCGCAGCAACAGGCCGGTGCCACCATCACTCGAGACCAGGAGCTGAGTCGCCGGCTCGAACTGCAGCTCGCTGCCCGCCGCGCGGTTCGGCAGCAGCTGGTGCACGGTGTGCTTCACCGCATCGTAGACCGAGACCTGGTACGCATTGCCCCACGAATCCGCGGCCATCGGCCTGGTCGCCACGGTCAGCAGATAGCGATCGTCGAGAGGCAGCAGATCGGTCCAGTCCGAGTTCTGCTTCGGGAGGGCGTACCGCGCTTGCTCGTGCAGGCGCGAATCGAGCAGGAGCGGCTGCTGATCTCCCTTGCCGATCATCACGCCCGTCGGCGCCACGCGCACGTGGGTCAGCTCACGGAACCCGTAGCCGAGGTAGCGCGGGCCGCCGGGCGTGTAGAGCCCGAGCTGGTGGCCGAGGCCGCCGATCATCAGGTGATCGCCGAACGCGAACTCCACGCCGGCGGTGGTCACCAGGTCGGCGCGCGGCGGCGTGATCTGATCACCCGCGGTGCTCCACCACACGAGCTGCGCGGCCGCGGTGCACGCGACGGTCTTCGCATCGAGGAAGCCGAGCGCGGTCGGGATCAGCTCGTCGCGATCGTCGCCCGGGTTGAACTGCTGCTCCTGCGCGTCGAGGGCCTGCTGCGATGGCTGAGTGCACATCGGCCGCTTGTTCGCCTTGCCGGTCGCGAGATCGACGAGCACGGGCGTGTGCGCGCCGCCCGGCCGCGCACCGATCACCCGCAGGTGATCCGGCGACAGGACGATCGCGCGCGCCGGATCGAGCGGGAGCACCGGCGTCAGCTCGCCCCAGCTCGCGCGCCCGCCTTCGAGCGAGACCCAACGGCCACGCACGGTGGTGCCTTCATCGATGATCGCGAGCACGCGCCCTGCGCGCTGGACGAGCGAGCGGATCCGCGTGCCCGGGTCGGGGACCAAGCGCGCACGCGACGTGCCCGCCGGATCGTGGAGCTCGATCGATTGATCGACCCGAAGCACGAGCGCGCCGGCGCCCGTCAGCTCCACCTGCGTGATCGCCGGCTCGGTCTCGAGCATCACCCGGCCGCGAGGCTCGCCGCCGCTGGCCACCCGGATCAGCTCCACCCCGTTGGCGCCATCGTGATCGGCGATCAGGAACCCATCGCCGTCGCGTGCGATCGAGAGCGCGTTGGGCTGTGCGCCCTGGAGGACGATCGGCTCGCGCGTCCCATCGAGACGGGGCCACAGCCGGAGCGCACCGTGCTGATCCGCGCTGACCGCGGCCTGGCCGTCCGCGGTGATCGCGACCCGGGTGATGGTCGATCCGTGCGTCGCCGTCACCGGCCGGAGGGTGCGCGGTCTGGTCGCAGCCGGAGCGGCGACCTTGGCCGGTGCGTCCTGGTCCTTGGCCGTGCCGCTGCCACACGCGGCAACCAGCAGGCAATGCAGGTACCAGGGCAGGCACGACGGCAGGCGCACATGGTTACCAACGCATGATCCCCCGCCGATGTTCTAGTGATCCCCGTTACCCGAGTCGTTCCAAACGTTTCGCTCCAAATGAACTTTTAAATAGCGTGATCGCTTTGTCCGAGATTGTTGTTGAGCGTCCTCGCTCCGAATGGTCAAACGGGAGGCGCGCGGCACGGGATGTGTGGCCGCGGGGAGGTAGTAAAGATGGCGCAGGTCGGTACGGTGAAGTGGTTCAACGATGCCAAGGGCTACGGCTTCATCAGCCGGGCCGATGATGGCAAGGACGTGTTCGTCCACTACTCGTCGATCACCGGTGAGGGGTTCCGTACCCTCAACCAGGGTCAGACCGTCGAGTACGAGGAGTCCAACGGGCCCAAAGGCCTGTTCGCCGCGAAGGTCCTGAAAGCGACCTGAGCGACCTGAGCGAGCCGCTCTGGCTGTGCGCCCGAGCGACCGTGCACGTCAGCGAGCGAGCTGGGTCGCCCGGTAGTCACCGGACTTGGTTCGCGTCAGCACCACCGCGAAGGCTTCTTTCGCCGTCCGGACCTGGAGCACCAGGTTGCCTTCGGGCAGGGCGCCGCTCCCATTCGAATATTCGGCGGGCGTCAGGAGCTTCCAGTCCTTCATCGGGCCGGACTCGACGACCAGCCCGCTGTACATGTCCTTGAGATCAGCGGTCGTCTCGGCCGCGACCTTCCCGCCCGCGTAGAACGGCACGGTGGAGTACTTCACGAGCTTGTCGACCGAGGCGGTCGCGAACGCCGAGACCCAGAGGTTGGCGGCAAACAGCGCCTCCTTGTCGGTCACGGTCGAGACCGGGTTCACGCGATCGTTGGCGTGGCCGTCGTCGGGCGTCACCGCCTTGCCCTCCACGGCGCGCGTCTTCTTGCCCGGGAGCTTCGCGGTGTTCCGCACCATCGCGCCGTCATCGAGCACGCCGGCGCCGCCGTCATCGGGCACCTCGGTGAGGATGTACGGCTCGACGTTGAACGTGCCGCACTGCCGCCAGTTCCGGTAGAAGCCCCAGCGCAGGTAGATCCGGCCATCGACGGAGCGGATCGCCTCGGGCGTGGCGTCATACGGCGCCGACGACAGCACCGTGTCCACCGCGGCCACATCGAACTCGGTCTTGCCCGAGGTCTTCACGATCGTGACCTTGTGCAGCGTGCCGTCCGGGTTGACCGAGATCTCGAGGTTGGTCCACAGGTCGGGGTTGTTGAGCGGATAGTCCGCGCTCTTGTCGTCGAGCTGCTCGAGGAACCCGAAGCCCCACAGCTCGTGGATCCGGCGGTGCATCCGCGCGACGTAGAGCGCATAGGGATGTGCGCGCGTCTTGAGCGCGGTCTGGTTGCCCGGCCGCACGTCGGGGACGAAGTTCTCGAGCGAGCTCTTGACCGCATCGAGCTTGCGCTCCCACCGCCCCTTCTTGCTCGACATCTTGCGCGCCGCGACCTGGCGCTCGTCGTCGATCTTCTCCTTGCCCATGATCCGCTCGTAGTCCTGGAACGACAGCGGCGAGTTGATCCCGGGGGCGCCCTTCTTGCCGATCTTCCGGCCATCGCGCTGATCCTGGATCGCGCCGCGGCCACCGATGCCGCGCATCGAGAGCAGGCCCGGCTCCTTGTCGCCCGTGCCTTCATCGCCCTTGTCTCCGCCCTCGCCGACGATCACGCCCTTGGCCGCGAGCTCCTTGCCGGAGTGATCGGTGTCCTTGATGCGCTCGTCGGTGGTGGCCTGGGTCTCCTCGAGCTGACGGGTCTTGTCCTCGGGGCCACCGACCTCCATCGACTTGGTGTCGTCGTTCTCGCGCGACGCCACCGCCTTGCCCTCGGACTCCTTGTCGAGGTTGGTCTGGGTCGCGCGCGTCTCCTCGGCGACGTCGCGGTTCTTGTCGGACAGCTGCTTCGCGTCGTCGGGCGCCTTGTCCTTGACGTTCTTGTCGTCCTTGACCTCGACCATCACCATGTTCGGCGGCGGGGTCGGCGGCGGCGTCTGCTTCGCCTGGGGCGGTGGAGGCGGCGGTGGCGGTGGCGGCGGCAGCATCGGCGGCGGTACCGGCTTTGGAGGCGGTGCGATCGCGACCTCGAGCGCCTTGTCCTCGAGCTTCTCCGGATCGATCGGCGGCGGTGGCGGCGTGGGCGCGATCGGCTTGATCAGCGCCTCGATCTGCTTGTCGTCGGCGAACGCGACGTCGATGACCTTCGGCTGCGCGCCGAACTCCGCCGCCACCTCGGTGTCCGCGGCGATCGTCAACGCGCAGTCATTCGCATCGCCGGCCGCAGCGGCGGTCACCACGTCCTGGTTGTCGTGCAGGCAGGCCGCGAGCGGATCGCCGAGGTAGCGCTGCAGCTCCTTGGGGGTCCGCATCGGATACTGCGCGTAGCCGCCAAACGTCGCGAGGTCCCCGAGGACCGCGGTCAGCCGCACCTGGGTCCCCGCCGGCACCTCGATGCTGCACCGTGGCCCCTCGGCTAGCCGGGTCGCAGACGGCGGCTCGTGCAGGCGTCCGACCAGGTTGTGGACGTAGCTCGCGACCGTGGTGAGCCGGGTCGAGACGCTCGCGTCCTCGAGCCCCGCCAGCTCGTCCTCCCTGGGAGCGCACCGCAGCATCGGCGTGGTGTCGCCGACCCGGGTGACCAGCACCTGCCCCTGGCCCTCACCGACCAAGCGGATGGTCAGGGAGGGGACCGGCGGTGGCCTGGTCGCCTCATACGTAATGAAAGCGGTGCCTTGCGCCGTCGCGGAGGCGAGCAGTGCCGGAGCGAGCAACCAGCGGCTGCGATATGCGCGTTTCCGACGAGCCACCGGGTGTTCAGTTTGACATACGAACCACCGATTGGTTGGCTCGTTTTGGCTGGCACGACCTGCGGAAATGTCCGGTCACACGCGGCGTCCGAGCCTCAGCCGGGACAGCCCCCGCGGGCGTCGCCGGCGTCGGGCGCGGCGGCAAAATGAGCTACAGCTTGCGGTACACGCCGACGACGATCCCGATGATGTCGACCGACTTGAAGTCCGACCGACGCACGATGATCGGCGTCATGTTGGAGTTCGCCGGCTGGAACCGGATTCGGTCACCCTCCGGGTAGTACCGCTTCACGGTGGCCTCACCCTCGATCATCGCGACCACGATGTCCCCGGTCGCGGCACTCGGGGTCTTCTTCACGAACACGTAGTCTCCGTCGAAGATCCCGTCCTCGATCATCGACTCGCCGACGATCCGCAGGCCGAACACCTCGCGGTGACCACCGATCAGCACCCGGTCGACGCGCACCGTATCGGTGGCGTTCTCGACCGCGAGGATCGGCACACCCGCCGCCACGCGCCCGAGGATCGGGATCTCGGCCATGTCGTCATCGTCGTTGGCAGCGGCGATCACCTCGACGTTGCCGGTGCCCATCGCTGCACCACGCCGCAGCGGGACGACCTCGCCACTCCCGTCCGGGAGGATCGGGCGCATCGCGCGGGACTTCAGGTCCTCCCGGCGAAGGTGACCCTTCTTCTCGAGCGCCTTCAGATGGTCGTTCACGCCGTTCGTGGACCGGATCTGGAAGTGCTCACCGATCTCTCGCAGGGTGGGCGGAAAGCCACGCTCCACGATGGAAGCTGAAATGAAATCGAGGATTTCCCGCTGTCGCAACGTGAGCGCGTCGGCCATGGCCACCTGCTTCGCTGATGAGGTACTGAACGGACTCACCGTACTGAACGCCCTATCACCCTGTCAATTTTTTCGCTCAAATTCTCCATCGATTCCGGGTCATCGACGGGGTAACCGCGCACGATCGGGGCGTGCTGTGGGGTCACCTGGTGTTCGCCGCGGCCGGGATCGCGTCGATGAAGGCTGCGCTCGAGCGCGGTGATCTCGATGAGGCCAGCCGCCAGGGTGCGCTGGCCGGTCCGGTGATCGTCGAGCAGGCCCTCGCCTCCTTGGACCGCACGACCCAGCTCGCCGGGATCGCCGCCGCCCCCGTGGTGGAGGATCGCGCGGAGCTGCTCGAGCCGCTCGCGCGCATCGCCGCCGGACCCGATCGCCGGACCGCCGTGCCCGCCGCGCGCGCGGCGCGGACGATCGCACGCGAGCTCGCCTCGCACCCGCCCGCGGATGATCTCGCTCCCGAGGAGATCACGATCTGGCGGGCCAGCTGGGCCGCACTCGCCGCCGATCGCACGCGGTGGATCGAGCTCCGGATCCTCGCCCTCGACGCCGCCTCCGCGCTCGCCCCGGACGGCGTCGGCCTGCCGCTCGACACCGCGCTCGACGATCCGGACCCAGCGCTGCGCCAGACCGCGATCGCGGATGTCGCGGTCCCTGTCCCCGCCGCGCTGCGCGCGCGCCTGGTCAAGACCATCGCGTCGGACCCCGATCCGCGGGTCGCCCTGACCGCCGGGCAGGTGCTGTGCGCCGATCTGGTCGCCGATCCGGCCGCGCCGATCCTCGCGGCGCTCGGCGAGCCGGGCCTCGCGCGCCTGCGCACCGCCGTGGCGATCGACGATGCGCCGAAGGTCGCGCTCAAGGAGATCGCGCGCTGCCTCGCCGCCGATCCGTCACCGGCCAGCGGCGCCGCGCTGCGGATCATCCGGACTCGCGTACGTTAGCGAAGTAAGCGCGCGCATTCGGGCCAGCACCGTCGCCCGGGCCCGGAAGCCACGAATCCGGAGCCGGCTGAAACCTGGCCACCCGTGGTGGATCGGAGATCAAACCCGGGCCGGAGGTCGGCAAGCCAGAGCGCGGAGGCTTTGAAAGCTGGGGCCTGGCTTCCGTTGCGGCGAGATCGGGTCCAACTCCGTGGCACGGCCCGATCAGCACCGGATCCCCGCAAGGCAGCGGACTTGAAAAAGTCTCCGACCTTGGTTCCTGGCTTCCTGGGTTTGATCTCTGCCTCCGTGGCCCGGCCGGATCACCGCCCGATCACCGGCGGATCACCGCCCGATCACCGCCCACGGACCAGCGCGCGCGCTTCGCCCGCGTCGAGGATCCACAGCCGCCCCGGATCGAGCCCGCGCTCGGCCCAGTACGCACGCAGCCGCTCCGGCGGCTCGCCCACCGCCTCGTCGGTCAGCCGGAACGTGCCCCAGTGCATCGCCAGGAAGTTCCGCGCGCCGAGCGCCTCGAAGCCGCGCGCGGCCTCGATCGGATCCACGTGCTGCGGCTCCATGAACCAGCGCGGCGAATAGCCGCCGATCGGCAGCATCGCCCAGTCGATCGTCCCGATCCGCGATCCGATCTCGGCGAAGTGCTCGCCGAACGCGGTGTCGCCCGAGTGATACGCGGTGCCCTCCGGACCGCGCACCACGTAGCCGCCCCACAGCGTGTCGTTCTTGTTCCACGGCATCCGCATCGACCAGTGGCGCGCCGGCACCAGCGTGATCTCGAGAGCGCCGTGCACGTGGGTCTGCCACCAATCGAGCTCGACGACGTTGCCGTGGCCGAGCTTGGCGATCCGCGGGCCGTTGCCGAGTGGCACGACGTACGTCGACGACGACGGGAGCTTGCCGAGCGTCGGCAGATCCATGTGATCGCGGTGATCGTGCGTGACCAGCACCAGGTCCGGCGCTGGCAGATCCGCGAGCGGCACGCCCGGCGCCACCAGGCGCGGCACCGCGCCGCCGATCGACTTCGACCAGATCGGATCGGTGACGACCAGCTGTCCACCGAGGCGGAACGCCCAGGTGGCATGGCCGATCCACACCGCCACCGGATCACCACCCACGAGCGCTGCGGCACCGCCCTCGCGCAGACCGGGACGGATCGCATCGATCACCGCATGGTCGTCGCGGCGCGGCTCGCGCTTGCCGAGCTTCCACTTGAAGATGTCACTCGCGCCGCGGGTGGGCTGCGTGGCCCGCTCGTCGAACCGGCCGCTCACGACACGCCGAACGCCGCCGCGACCTGGGTGTACGCCGCGCGCCGGAACTCCGTGACCTCTCGGGCCTCGGTGAGCTGCGCGAGCGTGAAGTCCTCACCCGCCGGCACGAACAACCGATCCCAGCCGAGCAAGTGCGGACCGGCCGGCTTGTCGGCGATCCGTCCCTCGCACACGGCGGTGAAGATCTCGATCTCCGCATCGGGCGCGCGGCGCAGGGCGATCACCAGCTGCATCTTCGCCGGCGTCTCGCGCCACCACTTGCAGAACCGGTTCTCGTTCTCCGAATCGAGCTCGAGCCGCAGGCTCTTGCCCGCCATCGTCGTGAGATCCACGGCCTCCGCGAAGCAGCCGGTGGTCACCGGATGCGCGAGCACCTTGTCACGCGCGCGCTGACCGGGCTCCGGCGCACTGGTGGAGAACCCCGATTGCAGCGCTTCGACGGTCAACGTCAGGTTCGGAACGATCTGACCGATCTCCGCCGCGCGCAGGTCGTTACCGTCGATGAAGATGACCGCCACGCGCAGCAACCTACTATGCGCGCGCGCCGAAATCTCGACGTACCATGCGGTCATGGCTCCCGACTCGAGCGATCCGGCCCTGGGCGCGACACAGGCACCCCTAACCACGTCTGCGACCGACGCCGTCGTGCCGCCTCGCCCCCGCCCGTCGACCGTCCCCAGCCAGCCGAACACCACAGCCGGCTCCTCGGCCCGCCTGTCGATCGCGAACTACGAGGTCGGGCCGCTGCTCGGGCACGGTGGGATGGGAGACGTGCTGCTGTGTCGGGACCAGACGATCGGCCGGGACGTCGCCATCAAGCAGATGCGCGGGCACAAGCCGAGCAAGGACGCGGTCGCACGGTTCCTTCGCGAGGCGAAGATCCAGGCTCGGCTCGAGCACCCCTCGATCGTCCCGGTCCACTCGCTGGGTCGTGACGAAGCCGAGCTTCCCTACTTCACGATGAAGCGGCTGACCGGCACCACGCTCGGCGAGCTCCTCGTCGCACCGTCGCCCCCATCCCAGCAGCGCGTGCTCCGCATGTTCGCGGACGTCTGCCTCGCGGTCGAGTTCGCGCACTCCCGCGCCGTCGTCCACCGTGATCTGAAGCCGGCGAACATCATGGTCGGAGATTTCGGCGAGGTCTATGTCCTCGACTGGGGCCTCGCGCGGATCGTCACAGAGAGCGAGGACGGGGGATCGATGGGGGATGGCGTCATGAGCCTCGACGGCCACACCCAGGCCGGAGCGCTGCTCGGCACGCCCGGGTACATGGCCCCGGAGCAGATCGAGGGCGCCGCGCACGTGGGGCCCTGCGCCGACATCTACGCCCTCGGTGCGATCCTGTTCGAGATCCTCTCCGGCGAGGCGCTCCATCCCAAGGGTGTAGGCGCGCTGACGAGCACGCTACAGGGCATCGACGGAGGCCCCGCACGACGTCGGCCCGAGCGGCCGATCGCGCCGGAGCTCGATCGGCTGTGCATCGAAGCCCTGTCGACCCGCGCGACCGAACGCCCGAGCGCGAAGGCGCTCGCCGAACGTCTCCAGCGCTACCTCGACGGTGACCGCGATCTGGAGCAACGCCGCGAGCTCGCGAAGACGTTCGTCGCGCGCGCGGAGGAGGCGGTCAGATCCGGAGACATCAAAAGGCGGGCGGAGGCCATCCAGGCCGCCGGGCGTGCCCTGTCCCTCGATCCCGAATCCACCGCCGCAGCAGCGATCGTGCAGACCCTGATGTTCGAACCGACCAGGACCTATCCGGCGGAGCTGGTCGAGGAGCTCGGCGCCGCCGAGGTCGAGGTGCAGCAGCGCCAGGGCAAGGCGGCGATGCTGTCGTTCGTCGTGATCCTCGCGTACCTCGCGATCGCGTGCGTGAACGGCGTCTCCAACCCGCCGCTCGTGATCGGCATCGCGGCGTATACCGTCCTGCTCGCGACCTACGTGTGGCGCGTCACCCAGCGCCCTGCACAGCGCTGGCAGATGCTCGTGATCGCCACCGCCAACTGCACGCTCGCCGCACTCCTGTCTCGGACCTACGGCTCGATGATCATCGTCCCGGCGGTCACCTGCATCATGGCCGTGTCGCTCACCGCGTATCCGCTCCTGATCGATCGCCGCGGGATCGTGATCTCGTTGCTCGCCGCGAGCTGGCTCATCCCCGTCGTCCTCGAGCTGACGGGCGTGCTCGCCGGCACCTTCGGGCTGCGCGACCACATCGTCGAGTTGACCTCGCATGTGATGTCGATCGAAGGCACGCACACGATGGCGATCCTGATCGGCTCGAACCTGGTGACGATCATCGTGATCGGCCTGTTCGCGAGCGCGCTCGCCACCTCGCGACGCAACGCGCAGCGCCAGGCCGCGATCACGGCCTGGCACTTCAAGCAGCTGCTGCCGCAGCGGCAGTAGCTACTCCACGATCACGCGATCGCTCGCCGAGCGCCCGAACGTCTCGGGCATGTACATCTCCTCGGCCTTGGTCGGCGGCACCACGAAGTTCCCCGGGGTGGTCGCCCGCGCCACGTAGTCGTACTGGTGCACGCCCTCCCACAGCAGGGCGGCGAACGCCTCGGTGCGCTCGTCGCGCAGGTTCTGGTGCTCGTACCAGGGGCCGTACCACCACCAGTACGCACCGCGGGACTTCTGCTCGTTCGGATCCTGGGGGATCGGGCCGGTCACGGCGAGCGCGGCGTTCATCGCCTCGAGCCCCGCCGGCAGCGGATCCACCAGCGCCACGTGATAGCGGCGGTTCTCGTTGATCATCGTCAGCTTGACCCGCACGCGCGAGCCCGCCTTGATGTGCCACACGCCCTTGGCGTCGCGGGTGACGTCCTGGAGATCGTCCGCGCCCTCGTACTTCCTCTCGACGACGAAGCCATAGTCGGCGGGATCGAGCTGGAGCGAGGCCGGCGCATAGGTCATGCCGATCCGGTAGTACAGCCGCCCCGCCCCATCCTTCTGGATCGTCAGCGCCTGCTGATCGTGGCTCGCCACATCCTTCATCGGGATGTTGATCTGGAAGTAGTCCGTGGTGCGGCCCTTGAACGCGAGGTCACCTGCGTAGTCGTTGCCGAGCCACACCCGTGCCACGAAGTCCGGCGTGGTCTTCTCGTAGGTCTGGAAGTACTTGTCGAGAGCGAGCAGCGCGAACGTGTTCTCCTGCGTGTTCAGCCACCGCCCCGCCTTCCGGTGCGCGAGCAGCCCCGTGACGATCTTCGGGATCAGATCGAGCGCGGGCTGCTCCTGGATCAGCGACTCGAGCATCACCGCATCCACGCGACGATCGCTCGCGAGCAGCAGATACGCCCCATCGCCGTACGCCGTGGTGAAGTTCGCCGCGCCCGCCGTCTCGCTGACCTTGTTCATCGCGTGGCGCACGATCGCGTCGCGCTGAGTCTTCGCGGACGCCTGCCCGGCGAACATCCCGAGCAGCCAGCCATTCGCCTCCATCGAGAGCTTCTCGACGCCACCGGCCTCGGAGACCAGCTTCTGGCCCTTCGCCACGTCGAGATCGCCGAGCTGCTTGCGCGTGTACAGCGCGTACGCCGAGATCGTGTGCCGGATCTCGGGGCCGTAGTACCAGGGGTAGTGCGTCTCGATCACGCGCAGGTACTGCTTGGCCTGCTCGATGATGTTCGCGGGGACGCTGAAGCCCTTGTCGCGCGCGTGCCCGAGCGCACTCGCCACGTAGACCGTGAGGTACGGCTCGCTCGGGTGGCCGCGATCCCAGTACGCGAAGCCGCCATCGTAGTTCTGCATCTGCGAGAGGTGCTCGATGTCGGCCTGCACGCTGGCCTGCATCGAGGTCGCCGACGGCATGTCCTTGGTCTTGAACGCTGCGAGCACGTCCTTCAGCGCCGCGATCGCGAGGATCCGCGACGAGCGCTGCTCCGCGCACTCGAACGGATAGTGGACGAGGTAGAGCATCGCGTCGGTCAGCGCCTGGAGGTTGGTCGACGCGGTGGTGACCTCGAGGCCACCGAACTGCGTGACGACCTTCCCGGGCAGCGCGATCGGCTGCTTCATGGCGCCGTCATCGATCACGCCATACGTCGCGAAGCCCTCGGTGGTCGCCGGGGTCCACACGGGCAGCGCGATCTCGGCGGCATCGTTCGCCGTGCCCGCGGAGCCGACGATCTGGAACCGTGCGGTGCCCGCCATCTCGGCGGCCGCCGGGAACCGGACCTCGATGCGATCGTTGGCCGGCACGCTGACCTGGCGGCCGGCGCCGTCGGTGATCGTCGCATTGGTGGTCCGCACGGCGAGCTTGACCGTCATCGGCGCGTCGGTCTGGTTCTGCACGACGACGGGCAGCTCGAACGTATCGCCGAAGTTCAGGAACCGCGGCGGGCTCGGCCGCACCATCAGCGGCAGCCGCGCCGTCACCGAGCTCTCGCCCTTGCCGAACTGGCGCTCGCCGGCCGTCGCCACGGCGATGATGCGGTAGCGCGTCAGGTTGTCGGGCATCTTGATCTCGACCGAGGCCTTGCCGCTGGCATCGGTATGCACGGCCGGTGAGAACGCCGCGAGCGGGTTGAAGTTCGAGCGCACGGCGATCGCCTGTGAGGCCTGAGCGCCTTGCTCCAGGTCTTCTCCGGCCTTGTTCTTCGAGCGCTCCCTCCGCGTGGCCTCGGGCTTCTTCTCCGCCTCCTCCTTCGCCATCGGGGCCGCTGCAGAAGGCGCCGCGACCGTGGTCGCATCCGCCATCGCCGCGCTACCACCCGGTGCGCCGTTCTGCGCCAGCCGGCTCGCATCGGGCTTCGCGAGCTTCACGTACGCGCGCGAGTAGACATCGCGCACGTCGGCGCCGCGCTGCGCATAGAACACGTCCACCGGGTTCGGGAACTGGTAGCCGGTGAGCGCGAGGATCGCCTCGTCGACGACGATCACCGCGGTCTCCGCATCGGCCACCGGCTTGCCCGCGGCATCGCGGACCTCGATCGCCAGTGTCGCCTTCTCCCCCGGCCCGAGCTTCGCCGCGTTCGGCTGGACGACGACCGCGAGCGTGCGCTGCTTGGGCGGCACCGGGAGATCGATCGTCCCCACCGCATAGGCCGGCCGCTTCGGCAGCGCCGGATCTGGCATGCCCTTGTCGTCCATGCGTGCCGCCGCGCCGACGAGATCGACCTGCACGTACAGGTTTGGCGTCATCGCGTCGGTGATCGGGACCTTGAGGACCGTCGTCGGTCCGGTCATCGTGATCCGCTCGGTCTTGACGATGCCGCTGCGGCGCCAGCTGACGATGCCCTCGGCCGGATAGAACGGCGCCTGCACGAGCAGCTCCGCCGTGTTGCCCGCCGAGTACTCCTTCTTGTCGGGGATCAGCTGCACGAGCTCCTGCTGCACCTCGCGCTGCGGCGGCTGATCACCACCGGTGACCCAGAACGTCAGCTTGGTGGTGTTCGGCCGGCCCTGCGGGTCGACGATCGTCGCGGTCACCTGATAGCTGCCGCCCTCCTTGGTCGCGAACGAGCACGCCTTGATGTCGCAGGTCTGCGGATCGACCTCCTTGGTCCGGTAGCGGCCCTGCTTGTACTCCCAGTCGAGGCGCACGGCCTTGACGTCGATCTTCGCGCCGGTCACGGCCTTGCCGTCGAGGTCGACACCGATCACGTCGAGATCGAACGGCGTGCCCTTCTCGACGAACGACTTCTTGGTCTTGAGCCCGACGTAGTACGACGACGGGTGGACGATCAGCGCCGCCGACGCGGTCCACGCCTGGCGATTGACGTCGGTCACCGTGGCGTTCGCCGTGACGCTCATCGGCACCGCGGGGTTCGCCGACAGGAAATCGAAGTGCAGCGTGTGCGCACCCGTGGCGTCGGTCTTGCCTTCGAGGCTCCAGGTCTTCGGCGGCTTGTAGCTCCCGCCACCGTAGCGGCCGCCACCCTCGTCGCCGTAGTCGATCTCGCGATAGCCCCACCACGGCTCCCACGAGCCGAAGATGTACTCGTCCCGGTTCGGCGGCGTGAACGAGGTCTGGCTCGCGCTGACGTACCAGGTAGCGGGAGCGCCCGCGAGCGGACCGCCCGAGTAGTACTTCGCGTTGACCGTGACGTCGCCGCCCGCGCCGACGAGGAACGGGCCCTGGCTCGCCTGCGCCGTGACCTCGAACTCGGGGCGGCGGAACTCCTCGATCTGGAAGTTGTGCCCGTAGTAGGCCTTGGTCGTGCCCTGGGTCTCGAACGAGACCGTCGCGTAGCCGAGGTTCGGCGTCTTGGGGAGCGTGAACTTGGTGTCGAACCCGCCGACGCTGTTGACCGCCGCCGTGCCGGTGCCGATCTGGTTGCCCTGCGAATCGGTGACCTTGTACGTCACCGAGGTCACCGCGCCCTTGATCCCGGAGACGTCGCCGCCCTTGCCGTAGTCGATCGTCCGCAGCCAACCCTTGAGCGTGACCTCCTCGCTCGGCTTGTACATCTTGCGGTCGTCGATCACGTACCAGGCGATCTGCGTGCCGGCCGCGTGCTTCACCCAGCTGCCGGATTCGTTGTACCAGTTGGCGTATTCGGCCACGAACGCGACATCGTCGCCCTCGGAGGCGAGCAACATGTGCGAGCCCTTCGCGCCGCCCGCGCCGAGCGCGATCGTCGCCGTGCCCTGGTCATCGCTCGAGGCCTTGAGCCCGAACGGCACGAGCTCGAGCGCCACGCCGCGCTTCGGCTTGCCGGTGGCGAGCTCGGTCGCGAACGCATGGAGGTCCGAACCATCCACGGACGCATCGATCCCGAGCTTGGTCGCCTGGACCCAGCTGATCATCGCGGGCGGCTCGTAGCTCTCCTTCCACGGGTGCGGCTCGACGAGGGCGATCACGTGACCGAGCCCGTTCTTGAGCGCCGGGGAGAGATCGACGTGGGTCTCGACCAGATCGTTCTTGCCGATCGTCGTCTTCACCAGCTTGTCGAACACGAGGCGGCCCGGCATGCGTGGCGGCTTGTCGTGATTCCACCGGTTGCGCATGTACAGCTGGTAGGCGTCGAAGTCGGCGGGGGTCACCTGATAGAGCCGGACCTTGAGCTGCTCGTAGTTGACGCTGAAGAAATCGAGCGTGGGCTGCTTCGCCGCCGGATCGAGCACCACGAGCCCGTCGGGGCCGAAGAACGTCGGCTGTGCGTCGCCGACCTTGAACGTCCGCGTCTCGGCCTTGCCGAGGGTCTGCCCGAACTCGTCGCGCACCTTGCCGGCGACCTCGACCTTGTACATCGTGCGCGCCGCGGTCATCCCCTGGATCACCACCTGCGTGCCCGACTGGACGATGTGGACGCCCGGGATCGCGGGCGTCACCGTGAGCTGGCTCTCGTCGAATGCATCCGCGTCGAGGGGGTTGTTGAACCGGATCACGAACGGCATGCCGGGGTGGCACTCGCTGCCCCAGCCGCAGGTGGCCTCGTCGATCAACAGTGGGGGATACGTCGAGAACGCATAGCTCTGCACGCCCTTGGTCAGGTTCGGCCCCTCGGCCGAGGGCGTGCCCGCGAGCACGTCGAGCGAGATCGCGGTGGCCGGTGCGAACTTGGTCGTCGAGCGGAACGCGAGCCAGCGACCGTCCTGGTCGTTCTGCTTCGCGGCATCGACGTAGCTCTTGATCGTCTTGTCCTTCTCGATCTCGGCCGCATCGAGCAGCTTCAGCGGAAACACCTGCGCGCCCGCCGAGACCCGGACCTTCGCGAGGACCTTGGCCGGATCGATCTTCTGATCGAACAGCAGGAACATCGGCACGTCGAGCTTGGTCGGCCCGGTCGAGGGATACTCGGAGACCACCGTCGCCGTGGGCGTCTCGAACGAGAACTTCTTCGTGCCCTTGAGCACGCCGCCGTTCGCACTCTTGGCACCCGCCGGGATCTCGATCTGATAGGTCGTGGCCTGCGGGAACCGGATCTCCGGATCGAACAGGATCGTTCGCGTGCCGATCCAGCGCCACGCGCCCTTCGGTTGCGGGGTCAACTTCACCGGCGTGGTCCCCGCCGCATCGCCCTGCGAGGTGACGGCGACCATCGGCTGGCTGAACGTGACCGAGAGCTCGGGCGCGAGCGGCACGGCGCCCTCGGGCATCCAGCGGAGCACCTGCAGGTCCTTGCCCGCATCGTTGCTCGCGGGCGGCAGCAGCGAAGATGCCGGCGGCGGGAACGTGCCCGTGATCGTCTGGCCGGTCCGCGGCGGCGGTTGCGACTTCGCACGCAGCGCGAACGCCTGCTTGTCCACGGGATCCGCCGCGAGCGGCTTCGCGCGGGACAGCAGTGCCTGCGCATCTGGCTCGGTGAGCTTCGTGGCCGGCGCGAGCTTCGCGCGATCGAAGGCCGGCGGCCCCTGCTTGCCATTGGAGACCCGGAGGTCGAGCCCCGGCGGCGCGTCGGACAACGGCACCACCTTGATCGGGACGTTGGCCGCGGCACTCCCGGCACCATCGCCACTCCCCTCTCCACTGCCTTGTTTGGCGCCGCGGCTGCCGCATGCGGTGAGGACAAACGGGACGAGCGTCGCCAGCGCGATGCTCCGGGTCAGAATCGATCGTGACTTCACGGTGGTCTCCTTACTCGACGATGACGCGATCGCTCGCCGCACGCCCGAACGTCTCGGGCATGTACATCTCCTCGGCCTTGGTCGGTGGAACCACGAAGTTCCCCGGCGTCGTCGCACGCGCGACGTAGTCGTAGCTGTGCACGCCTTCCCAGAGCAGCGGCGAGAACGCCTCGGTGCGCTCGTCCCGCAGGTTCTGGTGGTCGTACCAGGGGCCGTACCACCACCAGTACGCACCGCGGGCCTTCTGCTCCTTCGGATCCTGCGGGATCGGGCCGGTCACGGCGAGCGCGGGGTTCATCGCTTCGAGCCCCGCCGGTAGCGGATCCACCAGCGCCACGTGATAGCGGCGGTTCTCGTTGACCATCGTCAGCTTGACCCGCACCCGCGAGCCCGCCTTGATGTGCCACACGCCCTGCGCATCGCGCGTGACGTCCTTGGGATCATCCGCACCCTCGTACTTCCGCTCGACGACGAAGCCGTAGTCGGCGGCCGCGAGCTGGAGCGAGGCCGGTGCGTAGGTCATGCCGATCCGGTAGTACAGCCTGCCCTTGCCATCCTTCTGGATCGTCAGCGGCTGCTGATCGTGGCTCGCCACATCCTTCATCGGGATGTTGATCTGGAAGTAGTCCGTGGTGCGGCCCTTGAACGCGAGGTCGCCCGCGTAGTCGTTACCGAGCCACACGCGGGCCACGAAGTCCGGCGTGGTCTTCTCGTAGGTCTGGAAGTACCTGTCGAGGGCGAGCAGCGCGAACGTGTTCTCCTGCGTGTTGAGCCACCGCCCCGCCTTGCGGTGTGCGAGTAGCCCCGTCACGACCTTCGGGATCAGATCGAGCCCCGGCTGCTCCTGGATCAGCGACTCGAGCATCACGCCATCGACGCGGCGATCGCTCGACAGCAGCAGGTAGTTGCCGTCGCCATACGAGGTCACGAAGTTCGCGGCGCCCGCCGTCTCGCTGACCTTGTTCATCGCGTGGCGCACGAGCTCCTTGCGCTCCTTCTCCACGGCCTTGTTCGCGGCGAACAGCCCGAGCATCCAGCCGTGGGTCTCCATCCCGACCTTCGCGTTCGCGGTGCCACCGTACTCCGCGTACAGCTTTTGGCCCTTCGCGAGATCGAGATCACCAAGCTGCTTGCGCGTGTACAGCGCGTACGCCGAGATCGCCCAGCGGACCTCCTGAGAGTAGTACCAGGGGTAGTGCTTCTCGATGTCCTTCAGGTAGATCTTGGCGCGATCGAGGATCTCCTTGGGCACCACGTAGCCCTTGTCCTTCGCGTGGACGAGCGCGTTCGAGACGTACACCGAGAGGTACGGCTCGCTCGGCCGGCCGCGCTCCCAGTACGCGAAGCCACCGTCGTAGTTCTGCATCTGCGACAGCCGCTCGATGTCCGTGGCGATGCTCGCCGCGAGCGCCGCGGGTGACGGCATGTCCTTGGTCTTGAACGAGACCAGCACATCGCGCAGCGCCGCGATCCCGAGGATCCGCGATGCGCGCTGCTCGGCGCACTCGTACGGGTACTTCACCAGGTAGAGCAGCGCATCGGTCAGCGCCTGGAGGTTGGTCGACGCGGTGGTGACCTCGAGGCCACCGAACTGCGTGACGACCTTGCCCGGCAGCGCGACCGGCTGTCGGATGGCGCCATCGTCGATCACACCGTAGGTCGCGAACCCCTCGGTGGTCGCCGGGGTCCACACCGGCAGCGCCAGCTCGGAGGCATCCGAGACGCTCCCCGACGAGCCCACGATCTGGAACCGCGCCGTGCCCGCGAGCTGCGCCGCGGCCGGGAACTGCACCTCCACGCGATCGTTCGGCGGCACGGTGACCTCGCGCCCCGCACCATCGGTGATCGCGGCGTTGCTCGCACGCACCGCGAGCTTCACGGTCATCGGCGCATCCGTCTGGTTCTGCACGACCACGGGCAGCTTGAACGTGTCTCCGAAGTTCAAGAACCGCGGCGGACTCGGCCGCACCATCAGCGGCAGCCGCGCCGTGAGCGCGCTCTCGCCCTTGCCGAACTGCTTGTCGCCCGCGGTGGAGATCGCGACGATCCGGTAGCGAGTGAGGTTGTCGGGGATCTTGATGTCCACGGTCGCGCGGCCCGCTGCATCGGTCTTGACCACCGGCGAGAACGCCGCGAGCGGGTTGAAGTTCGAGCGGATCGCGATCGCCGGATTCGCGTCGGGCGAATCGAGGACGCCGTCGTGATCGTTGTCTACCTCCTGCTCCTCGCTCTTCTTGCTCATCTTGGGAGGCGCCGGAGGTGGCGGCGGAGGAGGCATCGCGCCGGAGGCCTCCATCGGGGCCGGCGATTCAGGGCTCGTCGCGGCGAACCTCCCCCGCGTGCCGAGGTTGCCCTGCGCCAGGTTCCCGGCGTCGGGCCGCGCGAGCTTCACGTTCGCGCGGAGGTAGTGATCGCGCGTGTCGGTGCTGCGCTGGCCGTAGAACACGTCCACCGGGTTGGGGAACTTGTACCCGGTGAGCGCGAGGATCGCTTCGTCGACAACGATCACCGCCGTCTCGCTGTTGGCGACGGGGCGGCCCTGCGCATCCTTGACGAGGATCGACAGCCGCGCGGCCTCACCCGGCGCGACCTTCGGCGCGTTCGGCGCCACCTCGACCTGGAGCGTGCGTTGCTTCGGCGGGATCGGGAGGTTGATCGCGCCCACCGCATACGCCGGCCGCTTCGGCAGGTTCGGATCCGGATCGCCCTTGTCGTCGGTGCGCACGGAGGCGCCGACGAGATCGACCTGGACATAGAGGTTCGGCACCATGGCATCGACGATCGGGACCTTGATCGTCGTCGTCGGGCCGGTCAGCGTGATCCGCTCGACCTTGACGATGCCCGAGCGGCGCCACGTGACCAGCGCCTCGGCCGGAGAGAACGGCGCCTGGACCAGCAGCTCGGCGGTGTCGCCCGCCGCGTACTCCTTCTTGTCGGGGATCAGGTTGACCCGCTCCTGCTTGACCTCACGCGCGGGTGGCTGGTCTCCGCCGCTGACCCAGAACGTCAGCTTGGTGGTGTTCGGACGGCCCTTCGCATCCGCGATCACCGCGGTGATCTGGTAGCTCCCGCCTTCTTTGGTCTGGAATCGGCACGGCTGTGGCCCCGCCGCGGCGACCACCGAGCAGGTCTGCGGGTCCTTCTCGACCACCTGGTACTTGCCCTTCTTGTACTCCCAGTCCTGCCGCACGGCCTTGAGCTCGATGTTCGCGCCGACCGCAGCCTTGCCATCGAGATCGACGCCGATCACGTCGACATCGAATGGGGTGCCCTTGTCGACGAACGACTTCTTGGTCTTGAGCCCGACGTACAGCGACGACGGATGCACGATCAGCGCGGCCGAGGAGGTCCAGGCCTGGCGGTTGACGTCGGTCACCGTCGCATTCGCTGTGACGCTCATCGGCAACGCCGGGTTGAGCGACAGGAAGTCGAGGTGCATCGTGTGCGCGCCGGTCGCATCGGTCTTGCCCTCGAGGTTCCAGGTCTTCGGCGGCTTGTAGCCACCGTTGCCGTCGTCGTCCTCGAAGCCGCGGTAGCCCCACCACGGCTCCCACGCGCCGAAGCTGTAGTCGTCGCGGTTCGGCGGCGTGAAGTTGGTCTGGCTCGCGGTGACGAACCAGCTCGCGGGTGCGCCCGGGAGCGGCCCACCCGAGAAGTACTTCGCGGTCACGGTGACGTCGCCGCTGCCACCGACCAGGAACGGGCCCTGGCTCGCCTGCGCGCTGACCTCGAACTCGGGGCGGCGGAACTCCTGGATCTCGAAGCCGTGCGTGTAGCTGCCGCCCATCCGACCCTGCGCTTCAAACCGGATGTACGCGTCGCCGAGGTTCGGGGTCTTGGGCAGCGTGAACTTCGTGTCGAAGCCGCCGACCGCGTTGACGCCAGCAGAGCCCGTCGCGAGCTTGTTCCCGGTGGCATCGGTGACCGTGTACGTCACGGTGCTCACCGCGCCCGTGAGGCCGCCGAGATCGCCGTTCTTGCCGGGATCCAGCGTGCGGAGCCAACCCTTCAGCGTGACCTCCTCGCCCGGCTTGTACATCTTGCGATCGTCGATCACGTACCAGGCGAGCTGCGTGGGCCGCGCCTGCTTGACCCAGCTCCCGCTCTCGCTCCAGTACCCACCGTCGTCGGAGACGAACGCGACGTCGTCGCCCTTGCGCGCGATCAGGTAGTGCGCGCCCTTCGGGGTCGTCGTGGCGAGCGGCAGCGTGGCGAGCCCCTGCTCGTCCGTGGTGGCCTTGATGCCGAACGGGCGGATCTCCACCGCGACGTTGGCGGCGGGCTTGCCCGTGGCGAGGTCGGTCGCCATCGCGAGCAGGTTGCCCGCGTCGACGTGCGCATCGATCGCGAGGTGGGTGGACTGCACCCACGCGATCATCCGCGGCGGGTCCCAGTCCTCCTTCCACGGTGAGGGCTCGACGATCGCGATCGCATGGCCGAGGTTCGCCTTCGACAGCGCGGTCTGCAGATCGATGTGCGTCTCGACCAGATCGTTCTTCCCGAGCCCCGTCTTCACCAGCTGGTCGAACACGACCTTGCCCGGCATCCGGGGCGGCTTGTCCTTGTTCCACTGGTTGCGCAGGTAGTTGCCGAACGCGTCGTAGTCGAGCGGCGTGACCTGGTAGAGGCGGACCTTGAGCTGGTCGTAGTTGGTGGTGAAGAAATCGAGTGAGGGTCGCTTCGCCGCCGGATCGAGCACCACCATGCCCTGCGGCCCGAAGAACGTCGGCTGCGCATCACCGACGGAGAACGTCAGGGTCGTGTCCTTGCCGAGCGTCTGCCCGAACGCATCGAGCAGGCCGCCCGAGACGATCACCTTGTAGGTCGTGCGCGCCCGGGTCAGGCCCGTCACCACGATCTGCTGGCCGCTCTGGACGATCTTCGCGCCGCTGATCGGCGGCGTCACCGTGAGCTGCACCTCGTCGAACTTGTCGGCGTCGAGGGGGTTGTTGAACTCGATGCGGAACGGCATGCCGGGGCGGCACTCGCCACCCCAGCCACACTCCGCCTCGTCGACCTTCAGCGGCGGATACGTCCGGAACGCGTACTGCTGCGCGCTCTTGGTCACATTGGGCCCCTCCGCGGACGGCATCCCCGCGGCGATCGCGACCTCGATCCGCGCATCCTTGGGCAGCGGCTGCGACGGCCGGAACGCGATCCAGCGGCCATCCCACTCGGACTTGGTCGCTCCCTCGGCGAGCAGCTTCAGCTCCTTGTCCTTCGCGATCGCCGCCGCATCGAGGAGCTCGATGGCCACCGGCTTGCCATCGGCGGTGACCGCGAACGTCTTGAACGCGGCGAGCGCGTCGACCTTCTGGTCGAACACCACGAACATCGGCACGTCGAGCCGCTGCGGCGCGTTCCCGCTCGGATAGCTCGACACCAGCTTCGGCGCCGGCGTCTCGAAGGTGAACTTGGTGCCGGCCTTCAGCACGCCTCCGTTCGCGCTCCGGGTCCCGGCCGGAACTGCGACCTGATAGGTGGTCGCCTGCGGGAACCGCACCTCGGGATCGAACAGCAGCGTGCGCGTGCCGATCCACCGCCAGCGTCCCTTGGGCGTCGGGGTCAACGTGGCCGGCACGCTGGCCGCCGCATCGTCCTGCGAGGTGACGGCGATCATCGGCTGGCTGAACGTGATCGACAGCTCCGGCGCGAGCGGCACCTGCCCCTCGGGCATGTAGCGCAGCACCGTGAGGTCCTTCCCGGCATCGCTCGCCGCGGGCGGCAGGAGCGACGATGCGGGGGGCGGGAACGTGCCCTTGACCGTCTGCCCGGTCCGCGGCGGTGGCTGCGATTTCTCGCGCAGCGCGAACGCCTGCTTGTCTGCCGGATCCGTCGTGATCGGCTTGGTCCGAGACAGCAACCCCTGCGCCTCGGCCTCGGTCAGCTTCTTCGCCGGCGCGAGGTTCGCGCGATCGAACGCCGCAGCGCCCTGCTTGCCTTCGGACACGCGCAGGTCGAGCCCGGGCGGCTGGTCCTTGGACTGCACCAGGACCTGGTCCGAGAGCGGCGACGGCTGGCCGGTGGTCCCGCTCTTGGGGCGCCCACCACACGAGGTGACGACGAACGGCAGTAGCGTCGCCAGCGCGACGACGCGATGAACCAAGCGATGGCGCTTCACGTGGGTGATCAACGCACCACGTCGAGGTTCGCGCTAGCCCGCGGGCCCGCGAACTGCGACGGCCAAGGATCTCCCAGCTGCGGTGTCCGAGCGCCGGCCGCGGTGTCCGAGAGCCGGCCGGACACGGACACGACGCGCGTGGAGTTCCGCGACCTTGAGCCCGGCATGCCGCATGCGAGTGCCGTGGCGTCGGATGCTATGCTGGAGTCCATGTTCGACCCAACGTTGCTCGGCAGCGAGCACGTTCGTCCACTCCGTCGCGACGAGTACGAGCAGCTCGTCAAGCTCGGGGCGTTCGAGGCGGAGCGCATCGAGCTGTTGCGCGGAGTGCTCGTCGAGATGAGCCCGCAAGGCGAACCTCATGCGCGGATCTCGGCGTGGATCCATGCATGGCTCGTCCGCGCGCTGCACCACGAGCGCTTCGAAGTCCGCAGCCACACGTCGTTCGCCGCCACTGACGACTCGGTCCCCGAGCCGGATGTCGCCGTGTTCCCGCTGGCGATGCGCGCGCGGCTCCCGCGCAAGGCCTTGCTGCTCGTCGAGGTCGCCGAGACCTCGCTCGCCAAGGACCGCATGATCAAGCCCGAGATCTATGCGCGTGCGGGTGTCCCCGAGTACTGGATCGTCGATGTCGTCGCACGCGAGGTCGAGGTCCTGAGCGCGCCCGAGCTCTCTGGCTACCGGCAGCGCAAGACGCTTGCGATCGGCGACGTGCTGCGACCGATCAAGCTCGGCGGGATCGCGCTCCCCGTCGCGGACCTTCCGTGGTCGCACGTGCGGTCTCCGCGGTCTCCGCGGTCTCCGCGGTCGGGCCGATAGCCGAATCGCGGTTCGCTACCCGCGCGGCAACGAAGAGTTCTGCACGCAGTAGCAGCCGCTCACGGCGCGGCGAGCTCGCCGCAGACCTTGTCGGCCGTGCAGGTCGCGAAGCATCGGAAGTCGGCGCCGAGCGGCGCGCACGAGGCGTCGTTGATGCAGGTGGTACTGCAGGTCTTGCCGACGACCGTGCACGAGGTCGCGGTGACCTGGGCGATCTCGAGGCAGGTCAGGTCGGGGTCACACTCCGAGGTCTGATCGCACACCGCGCCCGGCGGTAGCGTGCTGGTGGAGCCGCACGCACCGAGCGCGGTCACCGCGGACAGCGCCGCGAGGAGGAGGAGGAGCCGGCGGCGCGGTGCGGTCATCGTCACCGCCGCAGTCTACCAGCGGGCCGCCGCCGCGTGGGTGGTAGGCCCGGGCAAGGCTTGACCAGCGGGCGCGTTCCCGTCGATGTTTCCGCCATGTCCGACGCGCCTGCGCCGTCCGCTGCTCCGCCGAAGGTCGTGCCTTACATCTCCGCGGAGAAGACCTTGCCCGAGCTGACGGTCGGGGTCCTGATCCTCGGCTCACTGCTCAGCGTGATCCTCGCCGGTGCCAACGCGTACCTCGGCATGTTCGCGGGCATGACGGTCTCGGCCTCGGTGCCGGCCGCCGTGATCTCGATGGCCGTGCTCCGCATGCTGCGCACCGGCAACATCCTCCAGAACAACGCCGTGCAGACCGCCGCAGCCTCGGGTGAGGGCCTCGCGGCCGGCGTGATCTTCACGCTGCCTGCCTTGATCATCCTCGGCGTGTGGGCGCGGTTCAGCTACCTCGAGACCACGCTGATCGCCGGGTTCGGCGGCATCCTCGGCGTGCTGTTCACGATCCCGCTGCGACGCGCGCTGATCATCGATCAGCCGCTGCAGTTCCCCGAGGGCGTCGCCACCGCCGAGGTCCTCAAGGCCGGCGCCGAGGGTGGCGGCGGGGTGAGCACGCTGGTGATCGCCGGCGTGATCGGTGCGGTGGTCAAGGTCGGCTCGACCGGCCTCAAGCTGTGGGCCGAGATCGTCGAGGTCGGCGGCTGGATCACCGGCGGTGGCGCGACCGCCGCGACGGCCGCCGGTGCCGCGAAGGCAGGCGGCGGTGCGGCCGTCGCCGCCACCAAGAGCGGCGTGCCGTTCTACTTCGGCATCAACGCGTCGCCAGCCCTGCTCGCGGTCGGCTACATCGTCGGCTTCAACGTCGCCGTCGTGATCTTCGCGGGCGCGGCCCTCAACCGCTGGATCGCGGTGCCGCTGTTCGCGGCGCTCGGCGATGCCACGACGATCATCATCGATCCCGACAAGGGCACCACGCTCGCCGATGCCCTGGTCGGCGCCAACGCGATCGACGCCGCGGGCGCGACCCACAAGTTCGTCACGCGGTACCTGGGCGTCGGCGGCATGCTCGTCGGCGGCCTGTATTCCCTGTGGAAGCTCCGCAAGTCGCTCCTCGGCGGCATCACCGCGGGCCTCGATGCGTACAAGCGCGCCAAGGCGGGCGGCAAGGACAGCGTGCCGCGCACCGAGCGCGACATGCCGATGAACATCATCCTGATCTTGATCGTCGCCAGCGTGGTCCCGCTGTTCTTCATCTTCTGGCACTTCACGGACTCGCCGGGGATCAGCGCGGTGATGGCGGTGGTGATGATCGTCGCCGGCTTCCTGTTCTCGGCCGTCGCGTCGTACATGGCCGGCCTCGTCGGCTCGTCGAACAACCCGGTCTCCGGCATCACGATCTCCACGATCCTCGTGTCCGCGCTGCTCCTCCTCGGCCTCGGCATGAAGAGCCCGGCCGGCCCGGTCGCCGCGATCCTGATCGGCGGCGTGGTGTGCTGCGCGGCGGCGATCGGAGGCGACAACCTGCAGGACCTCAAGTGTGGCCAGCTCGTCGGCTCCACACCGTGGAAGCAGCAGGTCATGCAGATCCTCGGCGTGGTGGTCGCCGCGCTCGCGATGGCGCCGATCCTGAACCTCCTGAACGACGCGTACGGCATCGGCAGCAAGGGCCTGCCGGCGCCGCAGGCGAACCTCATGGGCACGGTCGCCAAGGGCGTGTTCGCGGGCGGCCTGCCCTGGACCATCATCGGCATCGGCGCCGGAATCGCGGCGGCGGTGATCGTCATCGACCGCTTCCTCGAGGCGAAGCAGTTCAAGTTCCGGATCCCGGTGATGGCGTTCGCCGTCGGTGTCTACCTGCCCTTCGACCTGAACGTCCCGATCTTCCTGGGCGGCATCGTCGCGTGGCTGGTCGCCCGGGTCCTCGACCGGGCCAAGGCCTCGCACGAGCGCCGGGCCGAGGTCGAGCGCAACGGCCTCCTGGTCGCCGCCGGCTTCATCACGGGCGAGGCCTTGATCGGGATCGCGCTGGCCATCCCCGTGGCGGCCAAGCACGACGACGCCGCCCTGGCCCTGTTCGACAGCGAGTACGCCAACTTCAAGTGGCCCGCGCTCGCGTTCGTCGGGCTCGTGATGTGGCTCCTGTACAAGCTGTCGTTCGGCCACACCGGGTCGACCACCAAGGGCCCGAAGGACTTCCCCGAAGCCCGTGTTCAGTAGGGTCTGCCCTCCGTTCAGGTGATCGGGATCGCGCTGAGATCGTGCGATCTTTGCACAACCACCTGGGTGGGGGTTCTCCCCGCAGGGTCAGCTGTCCCCACATGTAAGGCGCAGAAACTGTTGATCCTCGACGAGGATCTCTTCAGGCGCGGTGCTTGCTGCAGTAACATTTACTGCAATGGGAGCTCTACGCATGAACCGTCTCCACCTCGCCTTCGCAACCTGCCTAACCCTCGTCGCGTGCGGTCCGAAGGAGTTCGGAAGCGTGTGCTCCGAGGTGCCAGCACCGGAGGCATGCATGACCGCGTGCGATCCAGCGCCGGGCGCCGCGAACGCGTGCCCCGCCGGGTTCCACTGCTCGGCCGATGGCAAGTGCGACGCGCAGTGCACCGTCGGCGGCGGTCAGTGCGGTGATGGTTATACCTGCACCGCCGACGGCTACTGCGTCGATGACGGCTCGGGCTCGGGCGGCAACGGCCCGGATGCGAGCTGCCCCGCGATCAACTTCACGCCGATGCCGACGACGCCTTCGATCCAGCTCGTTCTGGATCGGAGCGGTTCGATGTCCTCGATCATCAGCAATGGTCAGAGCCGTTACGCAGCGATGCGTGATGCGCTCGTCAAGAACGTAACCGGGGTTGTCACGCAGCTCGAGACGAAGGCGTATTTCGGCTCCGAGCTCTACACCTGCAACGGCAACAACCTCGACCTGATCAACGTTCCACGTGCGCTGAGCAACGCCAACGCCATCCGGCTGTCCCTCGACGGCACGGGACCGGGTGACAACACCCCGACCGCCGCCGCGATCGACGCAGCCCGCACGGGGTTCGTAACGACGCCGCCGCCCGCTGGATCGCCACCGGTGATCGTGCTCGCGACCGACGGGCTCCCGAACAGCTGCAACCAGAACCTGACCCAGGCGCAGGCGGACGCTCAGTCGGTCGCCGCGGCTGCCGCTGCATACGCGGCCGGCTTCCCGGTCTACGTGCTCGCGATCAACCAGTCGAGCCAGCACTTCCAGGATGTCGCCAACGCGGGCCAGGGCCACGTGGCCGGTCAGCCCGACGTGACGTACTACCCGGTCGCCAGCGCCGCGGCGCTCGCGACCGCGTTCCAGACCATCATCAACGGCGTCATCTCCTGTGACCTCAAGCTGACCAGCAGCATCGACGACGTGTCCGCGATGAACGGCACGGTGCTCCTCAACGGTCAGACCCTGACCTACGGCACCGACTGGACGCTGGTCAACGGCAACATCATCCGCTTGACCGGCGCGGCATGCACGATGCTCAAGACCACGACCAACCCGGCCGTGAGCGCGTCGTTCCCGTGCGGCAGCGTCATCTTCTGAGCTGACTAGCCCAGCGACCTCCGGCCCCGTCTCCCACGGGGCCGTTGTCGTTTCGGACTACTTGCCGAGCGGGCGCGCCATGCGCAGGGCGCGCTGGCCACGATCGTAGGTCGCCGAGCCATCGACGATGCGGAAGCCGGTGCGCGCGTAGAGCCGCTGTGCAGAGGTGTTGGTCTCGGCCACGGTCAGGCGGAGCGCGGGGATCTGGCTCGACGGCGCGACGCGCTCGGCGACCTCGATCACGTGGGCGAGCAGCTTGCCGCCGATGCCGCGACCTTGCTGTGCGGGGAGCACCGCCAGCGCCAGCAGGTCGGCCACGACCTGGGTCGCGGGCTTGCCGCTCTGGGTCGGGTCCTCCATGTAGAACCCGAGCATGGCGAAGCCACGCCCGCGTCCGTGCATGTCGGCATCGATCCACGCCAGCACGCCTGGCTGCTCGAGCCAGGATGGCAGGATGCGCGTGTAGTCGCCGAGGTCGTGGTAGGCCTCAGCGCCCGTGGCGACGATCCACGGGTGGTCGGTGACCTCGGCACGGCGGATCATCGGACAACCGGAGCGTACCGCGCAGGCGGGCGCCGCGCTGCTCAGCCGGCGAAGCCGCCGCCCTGCACGTCGCTGTCGGTGCGAGCGCGGGTGGTGGCGGGTGCCGCGGCAGCGGGCTTGCGCTGGGGCAGTGCGCTCATGGACGTCGTGCCGCGCGCCGTCTCGGTCGCGGTACCGGTGGCCAGCGAGCGCAGGGTGTAGCGGCCCGGGGTGGTTCGAACGAACAGCGAACCCTCACCCTTCCGCTTCAGGTCCATCGACAGGTCGCGGGCGACGACAGTGTCAGGAGTCTTCGACTTGCTCGGCAAACGCACGCCCGCTCGTTCCACGATCTCGCGCACCGACATCGGCACAGCGGTCTCGCGGAGGATCTCCTCAACCACAGCAAGCGTACTCATGACCGTCGTGCCTCCCTCAGGAAATTTTGCGACTCGGGACCGTCGAGACGAGGGTCATCCTATCCCCGTGCGTTTCCGGAACCAGTCTTGACATCAGTTTTTTTCGGTCGACGTGCAAGGTGCCGGGACGAGGTGGATCCAGGTTGAAATTTTTCGCCGGTGTGGTCCGTCAGAGGCCGGCGAGCGTTGCACCCCACGCACAAGTGAGCGAATGCTCGGCCGGGGCGCGCTCGCCCACCAGAGGAGACGATTACCATGTTCGGATTCATCGAAGTCATCACGTTGCTGCTCAGCCTGTCGGGCTTCGGCATCCAGGCCAACCCCAAGGCCCCCACGGCCGATCAGTCGCTGCAGTACGCGATGCCCGATGCCGACGTCGTCATCCACTTCGACGCCGCCACGGTGATCCCGAACAACTACAAGCTCCTCGCGGCGCTGCCGAACAAGCCCGAGATCAAGGCCTCCCCCGAGCTCTCGCAGGTGGTCCGCCAGGTGGTGGGGCAGCTCGAGGGCGCGCGCGGCCTCGCCAAGAGTGCCACGGGCATCGATCTCTCGACCGACATCAATGATGCGACGCTGTTCGTCCAGATCGTGCCGCAGAAGGACCCGAACTTCGTGGCCACGGTCCATGGCAAGTTCTCCACGGCCGTCGTCGACAAGATCGGCAAGATGACCAAGGGCACCGTGTCCAAGGTCGGCTCCGGCATGATGGTCGAGACCGGTGCCACGGATCCGGCGATCGGCGTCACCAAGGACGGCGTGATGCTCGCCGGCAACGCGAACCTGGTGCGCGACCGCCTCGCCGATAGCTGGAAGGCCCCCGGCCACGGCGCGGGTACGAACCTCGGCTACGCCGCCGACGTGATCAGCGCACACCCGGTCTATGCACTCGTGCTGACGATGTCGGCCACCGCACGCAAGCAGGCAATCCAGGGCATCGGCGGCAAGAACTTCCTCACCGACCTGATCACGCGCCACAAGCTGCTCGCGTTCTCGGTCTACCCGGATGGCGTGGGCTGGACCTGGATCGACAACTCCAAGGCCGGCCTCGATTCGATGGCGATGATGTCGGAAGGCATGCTCGAGCTGATGAAGGCGGGCCAGATCGCGCCCCGCGCGTTCGCCAAGGTCATGCTCGGCGGCATCGATTCGTACAAGGGCACCAACAAGCAGATCGATCAGGTGATCGCGCACAAGGCCGACCTCCTGAAGATCGTCGACACCTACTCGGGCGACGGAAACTTCAAGACCAGCGTCAACAAGGATGCCGCCAAGCTCCGTCTCGACGTCCGCGCCACGGGCAAGAGCCTCAGCGAGGTGATGCCGGCCGGGCTCCTCCTCCCCGGCGCCGCGTTCTTCCTGTTCGTGGGCCGCAGCGCCGACATGAAGCAGGATGCGATGCCGGCGCAGCAGCCGAAGCCGGCCCTCGGCGGCGGCAAGAAGTAGCGGTTCGTGGCGGGCGCTACGGGCGACCGTGCGTCGCCGGCGCTCAGCCCGTGACGGTCAGACCGACGGGCCGCAGGTGCGTGACCAGCTCGCGGATCGTCGTCAGATCCTCGAACTCCACGCACTCGTTCTCCATCACGGGCTCGACCGTGATGATCATGTCGTCGTCCACGGGCGGGAAGTCGTCGCGCGAGGTGCGGCGCTGGCCGACCCGGCGCTCGTAGCGGAACACCCGGCTATCGGCCTTGCCCCAGCGGCGCTCGTTGTTCCGGCGCTCGCGCGAGACGATCTGACGGAGCTCGGCGATCGTCGGAGGCATCGGGTTCAGCGCCAGGAGCTGGCCCGCACAGTTGAAGCACATCGGCTTCCAGCTGCCGTAGAGCTCCACCGTGCGGAGCACGCGGTGGCGCTTCTCGGGGCAGGTGACGCACTTGGCGCCCTTGCCCACGGGCCGGGCGTCCACCCAGCGCGCGTAGCAGCCCCAGCAGCGGCCACGTCGGAGCTCGCCGACCCGGGCCTTGCAGACGTCGCATGCAAAGAGGCTCACCCATCGGTGCTACGGCAGCGGCCTCCCGGGGACAAGTTTTCGGCTACGGTAGCCCCCTCGTGCCGTCGACGCGCGCGCTCATCCACGCTCCATGGTCGGCCAGCAAGGTGTCGACGGCCCTCCGCTGCCCGCAGCTGTTTCACTTCAAGTACATCCGCAAGCTGAAGGAGCCCGAGGTCATGCCGGAGGCCCGGATCGGCAAGGCGATCCACAAGGCGCTGGAGCAGATCCTGATGGGCACCCCACAGGCCGAGTCCACACAGGCGATCCGCGCCGAGCTGCCGAGCGAGATCGAGCAGATGCGGTTCGATAACCTTGTCCCCGGCATCCCCGCCTTCGTCAGCCGGATCGGCCAGTTCCGCCGGCGCCGCCGGGTCGCCCGCCAGCTGGTCGAGTACTCGCTCGCGGTCCGCGAGGATCTGACCACCACGCAGTTCTACGCCGGGGATGCCTACTACCGGGGCGTGCTCGACCTCGGGTACCTGTTCGAGGACGATTCGCTCGCGCTGGTCGATCACAAGACCGGCGTCCGGATCCCGGGCTCCTCGATCACCGATCAGCTCGAGGGCTACGCCGTGCTCGCGGCGGCGGCGTTCCGTCATGTGCGCAAGTACTGGCTCGGGATCCACTGGATCGCCGAGCGCGCGGTCGAGTGGAGCACCCCCGTCGCGCCCGAGATGGTCCACGACCAGCTGGTCCCCGACCTGCTCGACAACATCGAGGCGGCGGCGCTCGCCGTGGATGATGGCCCCCGCCCGAATGCCGGCTCGTGGTGTGATCGCTGCAGCTACCGGACCGTGTGTCCCGCGAGCAAGGACATCCGCTACGAGCCCGTCGAGTACTACGAAGATGACGAAGACTGAGCTGATTGGCCTGATCGAGCGGCAGCGGAGGTTCGAGTGGGACCTCGCGCGCGACGAGCAGACGCGTGCCGCGGCACGGCTGATCGCGGGCAAGACCCACGATCTGTTGAACCTCGTCCAGATCGTGAAGCTCGCCACGGCCGAGCTCGCGAAGCGCTGCGACCCCACCGGGCTCGAGTTCATCGACGATCTGACCCGCGCCGCGATCGACGCCGAGGCGTCGCTGAAGCAGGTGATGGCCGTCGCCCGCCCGTCCCACGCCGTCACGGGCCGGGTCCGCACGGGTGATCCCGTGGGCGCGGCGATCACGCAGATCGTCGACGAGCTGAGGCGCGCGATCCCGATCGATCTGCACCTCGCGCTCGCTCCCGACACCACGACCGCGCTGTCGCACGATGAGCTCGGGCACCTGATCCTCGGGCTCGCCCTCGAGGCCGCGAGCGCCCCACGGATCGAGCTCCACGTGCGCCAGCGAGCGATCGCTGATGTGCCGTGGGTCGAGATCCTGCGCGGCGCGGATCTGCCGCCGTACCACGATGCGTTGCCGTTCGATCTGCGCACCGTCGAGGTGCTGGTGGCGCGGGCCGGTGGTGAGCTGTCGATCGCCGAGCGGCGCGGCGGAGGCAGCGAGCTCGTCGTCGCGCTGCCGGCTACTTTCGCCAGCGCATGATCCGCGCCGGCCACACCACGAGCCCCTCGTCACGGCGCCGGGGCGCATCGCGCGCGACCAGCTTCGCCAGGTTGGTCAGCCGATCGTCGAGATCGCCGGGCGCCGAGGTCGGCCCCGCGAGCGTCGCGGTGCCATCCTCGGCGAGCGCCGCCGTGGACGAGAACACCGCATCGGGCGTGTAGATCGAGACCTTGTAGGTCGCGCGCACGCCATCGTCCGAGAGGGCCGCGCGCTCGAGCAGGAAGCGCGCACCCTCGGTGGGGTGGAGGTTCCTACTCACCGAGGTCTGCGGCGAACCGGCTCGAGACGTCGGCGGCGTTGCCCCACTGGGACTTCTTCCACTCGAAGTTCCAGGTGCGGAGGATCCAGGCGGGATCGAGCACGAGGCGCGTGCCGATCGCGGACTTGCCCCACAGATCGCTCTTCTCGCCCTTGTCCTTCGCGAGATCGAAGATCTTCGGCGAGCCCGTCGCCATCAGGTGCGCCTTCCAGTGACCGACGCGAGCCGCGTGACCGAGCTCGTAGCGCGAGGAGAACGACATCAGCGGGTAGCCGCCGCCGCCGTTCGCGAGCCCGATCAGCGACTGGCCCTGCCACTCGGGATCCGTCGCCACGCCGAGCGCGTCGGCGAGGGTCGGGACGATGTCGATGCCCTCGGTGCCTTCGGTGATCTTGGCGGAGGGGAACATCGCCGGGTAGTGGATCAAGAGCGGCACGTGCACGAGCGTCTCGCGCGAGCTCCCGCCGTGCCCCACACGGCCGTCCTCCCACTGCTCGTCACCGTGATCGGCCGTGACGATCAGCATCGTCTGATCCCAGATGCCCCACGCCTCGAGCTTGGCGACCAGCTGACCGAGCAGCTCGTCCTGGTAGCTGACGTTCGAGTCGTACAGCGCGCGGACGTGCTCCTTCTCGCGATCGGTGAGGTCCTTGCCGTTCGAGCCGTTCGGGCCGTCGTCGCCGTACTCGCTCGTGAACCGGCCCTTGTAGCCGCCGTCGTACTTGTCCATCCACGGCTGCTTGGCGCGCCAGGTGACGTGGGTGTCGATCAGGCCGAGGTAGAGGAACCACGGCTGGTCCTTCTTCGGGGTGACGAACCCGAGGCCCTTCTCCATCACATCGGCGCCCTTGAGACCGAGGCTCGCTTCGATGTGGTTCGCGTACTTGTCCCACGACGAGCCATAGCCACGCTTGGGCCGGATGTAGCCGTTGGCCGAGGCGCCGGCGGTGAACTTGCCGGACTTCTTCGCGACCTCGTCGATGGTGACGAACTTGTCCGGGAGGATGTCCCGCATCTCGATCGCCTTGTGCTTGGCGAGATACATCGAGGTCCACATCGCCGCGTGCGAGACCTGGCTCTCGTTGCCCTGCACGTAGTTCTGCATGAACAGCGTGGAGCTCTCGGCGAGCTTCTCGAAGTTCGGCGCCTCCGGGCGCGCCTTGGGGTTGAACGGGCGAACGCGATCCGCGCGCAGCGAATCCATCACCACGTAGACCACGTACTTCGGCGGCGCGCCGCGCTTGGCCACCGGCACGGCCCCGGGGACCACCAGCGCCGCGTTCGAGAGCGCGGACTTCGCACAGCCGACGCCATCGAGGTCGAGGCGGACCGCCTTGCCCGCGAGCGCGCCCAGATCGACCGCGGACCCGGTGCCGACGAGCTTGCCCTCGGCGGTGGAGCCATCTTCAGCGGTCGCGAGCACGCCGATCTGGCAGCTCCCGTCGCTCAGATCACCGGTGAGCTTGGCCTTGTCAGGGATCGCCACGTAGTACGTGAGCGTCGAGTCCTTCGGCAGCTGGAGCGCCTTCTGCGCCGGATCGTAGAACGCGACGCTGCCGTCCTCGGCGGGCGCCACGCTGCCGCCGATCTGGATCCACGCCACCGCGGCCTCGGACGGCTTGGCGAACAACGAGATCGAGTTCTCGCCCTCCTTGAGCTGGCCCGCGGGCACCGCGACCTCGAGGGTGGACCAGCCGGTGACCAGCTTGGCGTTGAGGTCCTTGTTCTCGTTGACCTTGAGGCTGATCGCGCCGTCGCCCTTCGAGAACACGCGCATCCGCACCATGTTCCGCCCTGCCTCGGCAGCCGACAGCGGCACGAACACGCTGGCGCTCTTGCCCGTCATCCGCGCGACCTTGACGGTCCCCTCGGTCTGACGGAGCTCCCAGCCCTTCTTGCCGCCCTTCATGAGATTTCCGAACCGGATGTACTTGGCGAACCCGGCCGACCCGGCGGGCACGAGCAGGCCACCGCCGCGGGTGAGGTGAGCCGACAGGCGATTGTCGACCAGCGAGTACACGGCGCGCTCGGGGCCCCGAGCCGCGGCCTTCGCGGGCGGCGTCGCCGGCGGATCGACCTTCGCGACCTGCGTGCCGCCGCCGCCACCACCACCTCCGCCTTGTCCGCCACCTGCGGCGGGCGCGGTCGCGGTGCCACCCTCGGCGACCTTCGCCTCGGCCGTGGTGCTGGGTTCCTTGGTGCTCTTGCCACACGCGAGCAGCGCGAGCGCGAGAGAGACGGCAGACAGGCGGTGAAGCATCGTCGGAAGACCCTATGGGTGGGAGGGATCGGTGGCAAGAAAGCGCCGTCCCGGGCGGGGGCGAACGCGTCAACCACCGTCGGTATTCCGATCCGGGCTCGCCGTCAAGCACCGTCACGAGTGCGACGATCTCCTAACTCCCCGGAGCGCGCTAACCCGTGATCCGCCAGCCGTGCGCGTAGACGTTCGCGCGGGGTCCGCGGACGAAGCCGACCAGGGCGACGTTGAACCGCTCGGCCAGCTCGATCGCGAGCGAGCTGGGCGCGGACACCGCCGCGAGCACCGGCACGCCGAGCATGATCGCCTTCTGGACGAGCTCGTAGCCGAGGCGCCCCGAGAGGAACAGGAGGTGGCGCGAGGGATCGATCGGCTCGGAGCGCGTCCAGCCCACCACCTTGTCGACCGCGTTGTGGCGACCGACATCCTCGCGGACGCAGACCAGCTCCCCGGCGAGCGTGAACAGGCCCGCCGCGTGGAGCCCGCCGGTCGCCTCGAACACCTGCTGCGCCGCACGCAGGGTCTCGGGGAGCCGCGCGATCACGGGATGCCCGACCTTGGTGTCCGCCGCGACGGCCTGGGCGCGAAGCTCGAGATCCGCGATCGCGACGCGACCGCACACCCCGCACGCGGCCGAGGACAGCAGGCCACGGCCGGCGAACGCCTGCGGGTCGACGTCGAGATCGACCGCGTCCTCGTCGACCTGCACGCAGATCGCAGGGGGCACCGACTCGGCGTGACAGAGGCCCGCGACCAGCTCGAGATCATGACCGGGGGTCCGCATGATCGTCGCCACGGGCGTGCCGCGCGCGCGCAGCTGGAGCGGTGCCTCGATCACGACCCGATCTCGATCCGCGATCCGCACCGAACCGCCTTCGAGACCCCCTTCGAGATCGAGGCGCTCGATGGACACCGCTCGGGTGGGCTTCACCCGCGCAGTCTACTCTTCGACGGACGAGATCGGCAGCGCGACGGGCGCGCCGAACGTGTGGCCGCCATCGAGCGAGGTGGCCACCTTGCCATCGCGGAGCAGCTGCACGTGCTGGCCGTCGACCATCGCGGACTGGAACGGCTCGATGAACTGCTCGAGGGCGCCGACGACCGTGCCGTTGATCGGGGCGAGGTAGCCGGTGTAGTCGAGGAGGCCCGCAGGCGTGACCACGGAGCGCGTGGTGTAGCCCTCGACGTAGGTCGGCGTGGTGTCGTTCGCGAGATCGATGCGCGCGATCGTGAACACCGTGGGGCCGCCGTCGTAGCTCGCGGTACCGGTGGCGAGCACCGCCCCATCGACCGGGATCAGCTCCCAGATCGACGTCATCGACGGCACCGTGCGCGAGACCCACTCACCGTGGCTGCCGATGTGGAGCGTGCCGCTGAGCGCCATCGACACCACGACCTGGTCGCCGACCTGCGCCACGCTCGGCGAGTACAGGCCCTGGCCGATCGCGTGGTCGAGCCAGGTGATGCCATCGGCCGACGTCATGACGCCCGTGGCGTGGGCCACCGCGATGCCGGTCGAGGTGATCGAGAGATCGTGAGACTCGCCCTCGTGGGTGGCGACCTGGGTCCAGCTCCGGCCGTCCGCCGAGGTCACGATCGCGAACGAGCCCTCGTCCTGCGCGAGGCCGTAGAAGATGCCGTCCTTGACGCCGATCCGCGTGAGCGGGCGCGCGTCCTCGGGCATCACGCGATCGAAGTGCACGCCGCTGTCGTCCGAGACGAACAGCACCGAAGGTCCCAGCCGCGGATCGCCACCGCCACCACAGCCGAGGCCCGGGGTCTCGGTCTCGCTCGAAGCGGCGACCACGACGTGCGAGCCACTCGCGGCGATCAGCCTGGCGCTGTCCTTGGTGGTGACGCCGCCATCATTGCAGGCAGCGGCGGTGGGGAGGACGAGGAGCAGGGCGGCGAGGGAGCGGCTGATCATGGCCCAGGCCTCTGCAGCCGTGGTGCCAGCGTGATTGGCTCGTATTCAATGCGGGTTACGCGCTGGTCTGCCGTGGATTTCTGAGAGGTCACGCCGCGGGATCTCGAAATCCCCGGGGTACAGTCGCGGCCGTGTCCGCCGCCCTGCCCGCCGTGCCCACCGTCAAGGACCGCGTGTTCCGCGATCCGGTCCATGGCCTGATCGAGTTCAAGGGCGAGGACCGCCCGATCGCGGACCTGCTCGACACCCGCGCCGTGCAGCGGCTTCGCCGGATCAAGCAGATGGGCTTCGCGTGGCTGGTCTATCCGGGTGCGGAGCACTCGCGGTTCGGCCATGCGCTTGGTGCCTTCCACATCGCACAGCGCGTGACCCGCCGCCTCGAGCTGGCGCCCGCCCTCGCCCGCCACGTCAAGGTCGCGGCGCTGCTCCACGACATCGGCCACGGCCCGTTCTCGCACGCATGGGAGCACGTGTTTCCCGGGTTCGATCACGAGCGCTGGGGCGGCCGCATCGTGGCCGAGAACCCGGAGCTGCGCGCGGCGCTCGAGGCGCTCGAGCCCGGGCTACCCGAGACCCTGAGTGCGTTCTGGGGCAAGGGCTACAAGCCGGCGTTCGCGCGCAAGCTGGTCAGCTCGCAGCTCGATGTCGATCGCCTCGACTATCTGCTCCGCGATGGCCACTACTCGGGCGCCGGCTACGCGACCTACGATCTCGACTGGATCATCCACGCGATCCAGATCGCGAACGTGCACACCGGCGACGACGACCCGTCCGATCTCGTGATCGACTACCGGCGCGGGATGTACGCCGTCGAGCAGTACCTGTTCGCTCGCTCGTACATGTACGCGCAGGTCTATCACCACAAGACCGTTCGCGCGGCGGAGTGGATGTTCATCAAGACCCTCGAGCGATTCGCGCAGCTCGCGCGCCAGGATCGAGAGCCGCCCGGTCTCCCGATCGCCGGGGCGATGGCCCGCGGCAAGACGGTGGATGTCGACGACTACCTGCGCCTCCACGACATCTCGCTGTCGACGGCGATGGATCGCTGGGCCGGTCGCGATGGCGCCGCGGCGGACGATCCGGTGCTCGCCGATCTCGCCGCCCGCCTCACCGATCGCCGTCTGTTCAAGACGTTCGATCTCGGTGACGACAAGACCGCCGCCGACTTCCTGTGGCCCGCAGCCCTCGAGGTGGCGACCAAGCGGTTCGGCGCGCACGCCACGAGCTATCTCCACCTCGACACCGCGCGCCAGGTCGGCTACCTCGCGGCAGATCACGAGGAGCTGCACGTGATCGATCACCCCAAGTACGGCGCGGTCACGCTGTCACGGCTGCTCGAGGACATGCCGCTCGGGCAACCGATGGCGGCGATCCGCCTGGTCTATGCGCCGGAGCTCGCCGACGAGCTACGCCCGCTCGTCGAGCAAGCTCTCGCGCGCGGCCGCGGCCGTCGCTGACGTCAGCGCGTGCTGGCGCGCACGAACACGAGATCCTCGGAGGTCAGCCCGTCCTGCGAGCGGATCCAGCTCGGGAACCCCGCGAGGCTGCCGAGGTACTCCGCGAGCTGGACGCCGGCATCGTCCTCGTACTCCGCGAGCCGCGCATGGACGGCCTTGGGGACGGGCAACAGGCCGAATCCCACCTGCTTGCTCGCGACCTTCTCGGGGCCGGCGTCGCCGGTCTCGGGATCGAGGTCGTAGATCGAGGAGCCGGAGATCCGGAGGCGGCCGAGGGCATCGGCCTCGAACAGCGTCACGGCCACGGAGTCCCGGACCTCGACATCGTAGATCGGGGCGCACAGCGTGCGCGCGAGCCGGGCCAGCCGCGCCGCCTTCGCCGTGCCGCGGGCGAGGAAGAAGCTCGGGATCGCGGGCACCACCATCGCGAAGCCCTTCTTCGACACCGTCACGGTGCCGAGATCGAGCCGGCGCGAGCGCGAGGTGAAGCCCTCGTCATCGAGCACCTTGGTGATCGCACGCTGGATCACTCCGGTGTCCCGGCACTTCAAGAACATCGCCTGGTGCCAGCCGCTCACGGCGCGCACGCTACCACAGCAGACCGGTTCGCCAGGCCGCCGGTAGCACTCTGCGGCAGGCTCCCCACGGTATGCTGCGCGCCGAGCATCATGGCGAAGCAGCAGATCGCGATCCTGGGCGGTGGGATGGGCGCCTTGACAGCGGCGTTCGAGATCACGAACGCCCCTGGCTGGCAGGACAGCTACGACCTGACCGTCTACCAGCTCGGCTGGCGGCTGGGCGGCAAAGGGGCCTCCGGGCGCAACGCGGAGCGGTTTCAGCGGATCGAGGAGCACGGGCTCCACATCCTGCTCGGGTTCTACGAGAACGCCTTTCGGGTGCTGCGCGCGGCGTACGACGAGCTGAATCGCCCACCTGGGACGCCGCTGGCGACCACCTGGGACGCGTTCAAGCCGCACAGCTACGTCGTCCTGATGGAGCAGATCGGGAGCAAGTACGTGCCGTGGGCCATGGACTTCCCGCCAAACAGCGGCCTGCCAGGTGACGGCGGCGTGCTGCCCACACCGTGGGAGCTGATCGAGATGATCCTCGGCTGGCTGAAGCAGCTGTTCGTGACCGCCGCCCAGCTCCCCGATCGCCACGACAACCTCGAAGCGGCGCGTAGCGGCGCGGTGGCCCGCGACGCGATCGCCGTGTATCGCGAGCTGCACGAGCTGCACGCCTGGCTCCACGACCGGGCCGACACCCTCGACACGGATCTCGACTGGCGACGGCTGTTCTGCACCGTCGATCTCGGCGTGGCGGCGATCAAGGGCACGATCGAGAGCGGCGTGATCCTCCCTCCGTATGACTGGTTCAAGCTCGACGGCCTCGACTTCCGCGCCTGGCTGACCAAGTACGGCGCGCACCCGGTGGCCGTGAACAGCGCGTACATCAGCGGCATGTACGACCTCGGCTTCTCGATGCCCGGGCAGGTCGGCGCCGGCACCGCGATCAACGGGATCCTGCGGCTGTGCTGGACCTACAAGGGCGCGGTGATGTGGAAGATGCAGGCCGGCATGGGCGACACGATCTTCGCCCCGCTCTACCTGGTGCTGAAGCAACGCGGCGTGAAGTTCGAGTTCTTTCAGCGCGTCGATGATCTGCAGCTGTCGGAGGACAAGACCCAGATCGCGCGGATCGTGATCGGGCAGCAGGCGATCACCCTCGGGGACTACGATCCGCTGGTCCCCGTGAAGGATCTGCCGTGCTGGCCGAGCACGCCGAAGTTCGAGCTGCTCGCCGACGGCAAGCAACTCCAGGCCTCCGGCGAGGACCTCGAGGACTGGTGGACGACGTGGCAGGATCCGCTCCCACCGAAGATCCTCGAGCTCGGCACCGACTTCGATCTCGTGATCCTCGGGTGCTCCGTCGGCGTGTTCCCGTACATCGCCAAGGAGCTGATCGCCGCGAGCCCGCCGCTGGCCGCGATGGTCGAGCATGTGGCCACCACGCAGACGCAGGCCGCACAGCTGTGGATGTCCACCGATCTCGCCGGGCTCGGCTGGACGTTGCCGAGCCCGGTGCTCGATGGCTATGCCGAGCCGATGGACACCTGGGCGGACATGACCCACCTCGTCGGCCGCGAGGCGTGGCCCGACGACGCCACCCCGAAGAACATCGCGTATCTGTGCAGTCCGCTCCCCGACGACAGCCCGATGCCCCCACGCTCCGATCACGGGTGGGCCGAGCGGCAGGATGCACGCGTCAAGGCGAACGCCCTGTCGTGGCTCGATGGCTGGGCGGGTGGCCTGTGGCCGGCGCAGACGCCGCCGGGGAATCCCAACGGCCTCGACTACCAGCTGCTGGTCGCGCCCGGCTCTCCGCTCCAGGGACGCGCGCGGTTCGACACCCAGTACTGGCTCGCCACGCTCAACCCGAGCGATCGGTACGTGCTCGCCGTGCCCGGCAGCGTCGACTATCGCCTCGGCACGCAGGGTGCCGGGTTCACCAACCTCTACCTCGCGGGGGACTATCTGAAGACAGGGATGAACGTCGGCTGTGTCGAAGCAGCGACCATGGGCGGCATGCACGCATCGCGCGCGATCTGCGGGCGACCGACGGAGATCATCGGTGACGCGACCTGATTACATCACCCGCGGTGGCGACCTCGTGATGGCGCCGCCACTCGAGCTGAACGGCGCCACCATGTACTCGTTCCTCGTGAGCGCGGACCTCGCGGCGCTGCAGGCGATCTGCGATGCGCAGCTCAACGCGGTCACCGGCCCCGACATCATCTACAAGCCACTCCTGCCGTTCGCGGCGATCGTGTGCGCCGACATCACCGATTCGTACTCCACCGTCCCGCCGGACTCCGAGAAGGGGTGGATGAGCGAGCGGGACTTCGGCGTGTGGATCCCCGTGGTCCGCGGCACGATGACCGACGGGACGTGGAAGGCCGCGCCGGGCGCATCGATCGGCTGGTACCTGCCGTACGTGTTCGTCGACAACGTCGCGGCGATGGTGACCGGCCGTGAGGTGTTCGGCTTCTTCAAGCAGACCGCCACGTTGATGATGCCGCCCGCGCCCGATGCCCCGGGCGTGTTCTCCGTCGATGCGCTGGTGATCGCGCAGTACTCGCCCGAGTCGCAGGCCCAGGTGCTGCGGCTCCTGACGCTGACCTCCACCGCAGCGGCGCCTGCCCCCGCGGGCTCGTGGGGTGGCGATGTGAAGCGCGCGTTCGAGGACGTGTGGCCGAGGCTCAAGGATCTGATCGGCGACGTGCGCGGGTTGCCGATCTCGATCTGGGAGCTGCTGAAGAACGCGCTCGAGGATCTGATCACCGGCGACATCCCGATGGTGTTCTTGAAGCAGTTCCGCGACGCCACCGATCCCACCAAGGCCTGCTACCAGGCGGTGATCGAGGCGCCGGCGCACCTCGTGAAGTTCGAGGACGGCTGGTTCACCCACCCGCACGACGTCACGATCGTCCCGGTCGATAGTCACCCGATCGCCCGCGAGTGTGGGCTCGCGAGCGGCACGCTGCGCGCCGAGCTCGGGTTCTGGTGCCGGATGAACTTCCTGATGAAGGCCGGCACCGTCGTCGCCGAGCGCTGATGCTGGAACCTCGTCAGATCAGTGACTACCAGGTCATCGACGTCCTCGGACGCGGCGGCATGGGCGTGGTCTACGAGGCCGTCCACACGAGCGGCGTAGCCGCGGCGGTCAAGACGGTGCGGGTGGCCACCGAGTCCACCCTCGAATCGATCCGCCGCGAGATCGTGATGCTGCGCGAGCTCGACCATCCCGGCGTGGTCCGGATCCGCGATCACGGTGTGGCCAGTGACGGCATGCCCTGGTACGCGATGGAGCTGCTGCGCGGGCGAACGCTGCGCGACGATCTCCGCAGCTGGTTCCCCGAGCCGATGCGGCCGGATGACTCCACGAAGGATCTCAAGGCGCCCGGGCGGAAGCGCCCCGAGCGGCCTGACGACCACGAGCGGCCACGGGCGGAGGTCGCGGCCACGCCGCCGTACTCGCTCGTGCACGTGGCCACGACGATCCGGAACATCTGCGATCCGCTCGCCTACGTGCACGGCCAGGGCGTGATCCACCGCGATCTCTCGCCGGGGAACATCTTCATGGTCGGCGCCGAACAGCCCGTGCTGTTCGATTTCGGCCTCGCCTCGCAGTTCCACCCCGATGGCGCACGCGAGGTGCTCGAGGTGGGTGGCTACGCGCGCGGCACCGCGCACTACATGGCGCCCGAGCAGGCCCGCGGCGAGGTGGTGGATGCGCGCGCGGACATCTACGCGCTCGGGTGCATCCTGTTCGAGGCCCTGACCGGGCGGCCGCCGTTCCTCGACGAGGGCGGCAAGAGCGTGCTGATGCAGCACATCGAGGACGCGCCGCGCCCTCCCTCGCGGTACGCGCCGCTCGCGATGCGGTTCGACGAGCTGGTGATGCGCATGCTCGCCAAGGCGCCGCGCGATCGGCTCGGCTACGTCGAGGACATCGCCGCCGCGCTCGAAGCGCTGGGCGCCACCGCGCGCCTCGCGCCGGGGCTTGCGCGGGCCCGCGCGTACACGTATCGCCCGCAGCTCGCGGGCCGCGCCGCGGCGCTCGCGCAGTTCGACGCGCACATCGCGAAGGTCTCCGGCGGGATCGGCGGGTGTGCCGCGCTGATCGGCGAGAGCGGCGCGGGCAAGACGCGCCTCGCCGGCGAGATCGGGACTCGCGCCGCCGCGACGTGGGACCTCCGCGTGATCACCGGCGAGTGCGAGCCGGTGGCCGTGGGTGACGATGTCCGCGGCGCGCCGCTCCACCCGCTGCGTCCGCTGCTCCGCGCGATCGCGGACCGCTGCCGCGAGGGTGGACGCATCGAGGCCGAACGTCTGCTCGGTGTCGACGGTGGGCTGCTCGCCGCGTACGAGCCCGCGCTCCTCGGGTTCGCTCGCACGATCGATCGTCCCGGACCCAACGCGATGGCCGGCGCCGCCGCGCGCTATCGCGTGCTCTCCGTGCTGCGCGATGTGGTGGGCGCGATGACGATCGCCGAGCCGTTGCTGATCGTCCTCGACGATCTGCAATGGGCAGACGAGCTCACCCTCGCCTTCCTCCGCTCGCTCACGCCCACGTGGTTCTCGCGCACCGCGCTGTTCGTGCTGGCCACCGTGCGCGCCGGCGAGATCAACCCCGAGCTGGCAGCCACGCTCGCCTCGCTCCACGCCGAGCAGCTCCCGGTGGCTCGCCTCGATCGCGAGGCTGTCGGCGCGATGGTGCGCGACATGCTGGCGCTCGATCACGACGTCCCGGCCCTCTCGGACTACGTCGCCCAGCGCTCCGAGGGCAATCCGCTGTTCGCGGCCGAGTACCTGCGGATCGCCGTCGAGGAAGGCGTGGTCGAACGCGACGCCTCGGGCCGCTGGCAGATCGTCCCGCGCGAGGACGATTCGTACGATCGGCTCCCCACGCCGGGCTCGATCCAGGAGCTCGCGCGCCGCCGCCTCCGCCAGCTCTCCCACGAAGCGCGCTCCCTCGCGCTCGCCGCCGCCGTGCTCGGGCGCGCGTGTGACATCGCCGTCCTCACAGCCACCGCCGGCACCTCGGTGGACGCGGCGCGCACCAGCCTCACCGAGCTGATCGTGCGCCACGTGGTGCTCGAGACCGAGGGCCAGCTCCGGTTCGAGCACGACTCGCTGCGCGAGCTCGCCTACGACGAGCTCTCCGACGAGCTCCGGCGCGACCTGCACCGTCGCGCCGCCCTCGCCGTGGAGGCGCACCATCGCGACGACGCCGACTATGGCCTGCGGTTCGCCGAGCTGGCCCATCACTGGGAACAAGCCGGTGACCGCGCGCGCGCCATCGAGCATCTCGAGCGCGCGGCCGATCACGCGCTCGAGACCGCCGCGTACGGCGAGGCGCGCACCCTGCTCCACCACCTCCTCGCGCTCGCGACCACGGCGCCCCAGGCTCGGCGAGGTCGCTGGATGCGCCGGCTCGGCGAGGCGAGCTATGCGCTCGGAGATGTCGCCGGCCTCGCCACCCACTCGCGCCGTGCGCTCGACGAGCTCGGCCGTCCGCTCCCGACCTCGCGGCTCCGCCTCACCGCCTCGATCGCGCGCGGCCTCGGCCAGCAGCTGTGGACACGCACGCTGCGCCGGCGCAGCCCTGCCCTCGCCTCCGAGCCGGCCGTGGTCGAGGCCGCGCTCGCCTCCGCGCAGATGACCACGCACTTCTTCTTCAACGACGACTCGCTCGGCCTCGTGGGCGCGGCGCTCACCGCGGTCAACCTCGCCGAGCGCGGCGGCGACAACCTCCCGATCGCCGAGATCTATGCACAGCTCGCCTACGCGGCCGGGCTCGCGCGCCTCGGCGGCGTGGCGCGCACCTACTTCGCACAGGCCCACGCCACGGCCGCGAGCACGCGCGACACGATCGGCCTCATCAAGACCCGCTGCACCGAGGCCGCGTTCGCGATCGGCGTCGGCGCCTGGGACGATGCCCGCGCGGCCTCGACGGACGCCCTGGCGATCGCGCGCTCGATCCGCAATCCGCAGGAGTCCGAGGACGCACTGACGATCCTCGGCCATGTCGAGTTCGCCGTCGGGAACTACGAGCGAGCGCGCGCTCTGGCTTCCGAGTTGCGCGAATCCGCCGGCAGCCGGGCCAACGTCCAGCACGAGAGCTGGGGCATCTACACCGAGGGCCGCTCGGCGCTCTACCTCGGCGAGCTCGACACGGCGATCGAGCGCTTCGATCTCGCGATGCCGATCGTGGCCGGGCTCCACGATCGCGCGTCGCAGATCCTGTGTGGTGGCATGCTGGCCTCCGCGCTCGCGCGGCGAGGCGACGCCCGGGCGCGGGCCATCGCCGATGCCACGTGGGAACGGATCGGCGGCAAGACGCCTCCCGTGTTCTCGATCACCGAGGGCCTCGTCGGCCTGTGCGACGCGTACCTCGAGCTGTGGCGGCGCGATCCGGCGCTGGCCACACGCGCGCGCGAGGCGATCGGCGAGCTCGCGAAGCTCGCGCGCCTGTTGCCGATCGCCGGCCCGGCGGCCGCCAATCGCACCGGCCTGTGGTACCTGCGCGATCGCTCGCCGCGGCGCGCGGCACGGGCCCTCCGCCGCGGGCTCGCCGAGGCCCAGCGCCTGCAGCTACCCCACGATGTGGCGCTCGCGCACGCCGGCCTCGCCACAGCCCTCTCTGGCGGCGATGCCAGCGATCACCTCGCCGCGGCGCGCGCCGGATTCACCGCACTCGGTGCGGCCTGGCAGCTCGGCGCACCGAGCCTCGGGGTCTGAGCGCGTATGCTGCGCCGATGAAGGACGGCACGTGCACGCACTGCGAGGGCACCGAGATCTACGAGATCGAGGAGGCTCGGATCCCGAACTACGAATCGTCCAACGGGGTCGACGCGCTGACGCTCACCGCACACTACGGCCCCTCCGGCGAGTCGGGCATGTTCGGAGCGAAGTCCGCCCGCAGCGTCGTTCGGATCTCGGCGTACGTGTGCGCCGCATGCGCGTACACCGAGCTCTACGCGCAGAACCTCGATGTCCTCGACAGGCTCGCGAACACCTCGGGCACCGGCGTCCACAAGGTCACCCGCAGCTGACCGAGTCGGCATCGCGATCGGAGTCGGAATCGGGGTCGGGGCATCGATCGGATCGGCATCGGCATCGGCATCGGAATCGGAATCGGGCATCGGAATCGGCAGCGCGATCGCCATCGCCATCGCCATCGCCATCGCCATCGCCATCGCCATCGCCATCGCCATCGCCATCGCCATCGCCATCGCCATCGCCATCGCCATCGCCATCGCCATCGCCATCGCCATCGCCATCGCCATCGGCATCGGCATCGGCACAGCCGGAGGGGCGGACGTCCGGGCCGCCCGGCCCGCCGAGCTCACCGGGTGGCGAGCCGGTAGGTCATCGCGCGGATCCGATCCGCGAGCTCGAGCGCCTCGGCGACCTGCGCCGGCGCGAGGCTCTCGAGAGCGACCGCTTGCTGGAGCGCCGTCGTCACCTCGGCGGCGGAGCCGAGGGCGATGCGGAACAGGTGGCGGCGGTCCTTGCCGGCGCGCTGGTTCCCCTCGGAGAGGTTCTGGCCGACGCTCTGCGCGGCGCGCCGGAGCTGTTTGGTGAGCTCGGGATCCTGCGTGGCGAGCGCCTTGAGGACGGGGACGAGGGAGCGGAGGAGCTGGATAGAGCGATCGTAGGCTTCGAAGGTCACGGGAGTCTCCTTGGTGGTCACGCCCCCTCCCGCGAAACAACCGTGACGCGCGCTGGGAACCAAGGTGCGCGCTCTCCACGAAGATCGCGCGCGCGGCGCGTGTTGTTTCGCGCAAGGGGCGGATGACCACCGAGGAGGCCCCGTGACCGGAGAAGCCGTGAGCGCTCGCGACAGCGACGAAGCGGGCGGTGCGAACGGGCCCCGAGCGAGCGTGAGCTCAGGACGCGCGGCGAGCGAGCGTCCGAGAGCAGACGCATCGTGACCGCATCGCCATCGAGGCGATCTATGCCGGAATCAAGTTGGGGGGGGCGGAGCACCGGCGCGGTATCTAGGGCGGCATCGAGTGCCCCGCCGCACCGGCATCCGCATCGGCTTCGGGGTCGGCATCGGGGTCGGCATCGGGGTCGGCATCGGCATCGGCATCGGCATCGGCGTACGCCCGCCTCGCTCTGCCGTGCGAGCGCGAACGCTCGCGTGGGGCGCAGCGGCGGCCTCGTCGACGGCGCGGTCTTCGGCGCTGGGGGCACGGTCGGCGCTCCGCGAGGGGTTCGAGCCCAGACGCGAGACCGCCGCGCCGCGCGCGCGGAGGGCGCGCCCGACCGCGAGCGCCTGTTCCCAGCGCGCGTCACGGCGCTCTCGCGGAACGGGCGCGAAACCCCTCACAGGAGCCACCGACCATGCGCCTCATCGCCTTCGACCTCGCCCTCGAACTCGTCCGCTCGCTTCGCCCCACGCTCGCTGCGTACAAGCGCCACAACGCGCGCATCGCGCGCCAGCTCGAGGATGCCGTCACCAGCATCCCGCTCAACATCGCCGAGGCCACGGGCCGGTTCGGCCGCGACCGGACCTACCATTTCCGTCGCCCCCCCCCCCCCCCGGGGGGGCCCCCCCCCCCCGGCCGGCCCCGCGCCCGCCGCGGGCCCCCCCCGCCCCCCCCCCCCCCCGGGCGGGCCCGCCCCGGCGGTCTCCCCCGGCCCCCCCGCGGGGGGGCCGCCGCGCCCCCCCCGGGCCCCCGCCGGTCCCCCCCCCCCCCCCGCGGGGGCTCCCCCCCTCCGCCCGCGGGGGGGGGGGCGCCCGGGTTTGTGGCGCCCCCCGGCCCCGCGCCGGCGGCGGGGGCGGCGCCGGCGGCGGCGCCGGGGGCGGCGGCGGGGTCCGGGCGGGGGTCGGGGTCGATCCGATCGGCGCCGGAATCAACTGATCGATGGCGCCCGCACGGCGTCGAGATCGAGGACCGCTGTCCGCGAGGTCATGGCGGGACGCTCACCGACCCGGACACTCCGCGCGATGGGCCGCGAGCCCTGCGCAGAACATCACGCCACACCGCTCGCACGCGCGGCAGCAGGGGGCAAAGTGCGTGATCGCGGGATGGACGTGACACTTGCAGGTGCAGCGCTTGGGCACCCCCTCCTCGATCCAATCGGTCCGCGGGCGCGACCCGAATCTGCGGCGCAGCCACCCGAACATCGTCAGATCATACCCGAGCGTCGCGGGTCACTTCACGACGGTGATCGAGACCTGGTTACTCCACACCGGCGAGCCTCCCTGGGATGTGAAGCTCAGCTTCAGCTTGTGTGCGCCGAGCTTCGCCGTCGCGATCGCGAACATCGGGAGCTTCCACTCGCGAGCTGCACCCGGGGCGAGATCGACCGCCTGCGGCGCGTTCTTGTCGCAGCCCCACGGCGTCCAGCCGAGCTCGGGATCATTGGACTTCCAGTGATCCTCCCAGCTGCAGCTCATCACCTGGAACGTCTGCTTCGTCTTGCCCGAATTGGCGACCTCGAGCACGACCTCGACCGGCGTGGTCGCCTTCCAGGTGAGCTTCGCCGGCTTGATCTTCACGCGCAGCGGATCGGCATGCGCGGCGGTCCCGAGTGCCCCGACAACTGCGACGACGAGCAGCGGCTTCATCCGCCGAGCGTGACACGGCCGGAGCAACGGCTCCATGCGCAGGCGGACCCTGCCTGCGGCTCAGCTCGCGGCGGGCTTGCGGGCCCGGTAGAACACCGAGATCGCGATGCAGTGGAACGAGGCATCGCTCGACTGCGTCACGATGATCTCCGTCAGCTGGTTCTCGGGGTGCTCGGCGATCCAGCTGGTCACCTTCTCCCCGAGGACGCCGCGGTCCGCGAACATGGTTGCGGTGAAGACCTTCACCCCATTGAAGCCACCCTCACGCAGCACGACACGGCCTTCCGCCGGACCTTGAACCATTCATCACTGTACTCGGAGAATTCTCCAACAGCACTGTAAGAACGGCCTGGAAATCCCCTGAAACCACGTCGTGGGACGAATACACCGTTCGTCGGAAGGCTCAACGGTAAGCCGCACGACGCGAATCACCGCTGGCGGGATCGCTGGGTACGAGATTCTCGTGGCGCAGCAGGCGGTAACAGCTACGTTACCAAAGCTGAATGTTGCACTTTCAACAATTCACCTGACCGATAGTCCGCCGCGTGAAGCGAGCTCTTGCCGGTCTGGTCCTCGTCGGTGCGTGTGGTGGTCCGAGCCTCGACGGCGGCGCCCCACCGACGCCGGATGCGGCGGTGGCGCCCGACGGCCCCGGGGTGCGGGCGCCGCTCGAGATCGAGGCGCTCGGGGTCCAGGGCTTCGCGCTGCGCTACGGCGGCGAGACCGTGCTGACGGCGCCGATGTTCACGCGGCAATCCACACTCGAGGTGACGCTGAACCTGCCGCTGACGTCCGACGCTGCGGCGGTCGCCGACGGCCTCGCGCACGTCAAGCTCGACGAGCTCGTGGCGATCGTCAGCGGCCACGCGCACTACGATCACTTCCTGGATGTGCCCGAGGTCATGGCGCTCGCGCCGAAGGCGACCACGTATACGAACCTGACCGGCCGGCACACGCTCGCGGCCCTCGCACCGGACCGCGCGCCCAGCTGCACCGGCCCTGCACCGCTGCCCTCGATCCCGCGCACGCGGGTGATCGCGATGGATGACCCGAGCACGAGCCACGTCGACTACACGAACTGCCCCGATCAGCGGCCCGCCGGCGCACCGCTCGAAGGGAGCTGGGTGCAGGTCCCCGGGAGTCACGTGCGGATGCTCGCGATGTGCTCGATGCACCCGGCGCAGGTCGGGCCGTTCCACTTCGGCGAGGGCTCGATCGATGCCGACCAGTGCGCGCTCCCCCGTGCCGCCTCGGGCTGGCTCGAGGGCCAGACGCTCGCCTTCGTGATCGACTTCCTCGACGACGCCGGTGCGCCGGTGTTCCGGGTGTTCTACCAGGACGCACCGACCGACGCGCCCATCGGCCTGGTGCCGCCTGCGGTGCTCGGGACCACGCCCGTCGATGTCGCGCTGCTGTGCGTGGGGAGTAACGATGCTGTCGAGAACCAGCCGACCGCGATCATCGACAACCTCTCGCCGCGGTTCGTGCTGAGCGGTCACTGGGAGGACTTCTTCCAGCCACGCTCCGCGGCGCCGCAGCCGATCCCGCTGCTCGATGTCGACGGCTACGTCGCGCGCGCGGAGGCCGCACTCTCCGCCCACCCGCTGGGGCCCGCCAACGGCGAGCTGGTGGTGGATGGCGTCGAGCGGCCTGACCGTCAGGTGCTGGTCCAGCCGGGGACGTGGCTGACGGTCCCGGCCCGCCGGTAAGGGAGAAGGACTTCCGCGCCTGGCGGGCGACGGCGTATCCTCATCGAGGGTGAGCGACGTGGTGAAGCCTTCCGACGAGGCGACGGCGATCCTGCCGAGCGGGTCCGGGGGGAGCGAAGGCACGGCCACATCGACGATCGCGCCGCCAGGACGGGTGCCCTCGGCTCGGCCCCCCCGCCCGAACACGCCCTATCCGCCCACCGCCGCCGGCGGGTCGACGACGATCGGCTCCCCACTCGAGGCGCTCGAGCGCGACGAGCTGATGCGGACGCGGCGGTTCTGCTTGATCGGCACGGTGATCGCGCTGACCGGAGGGCTGTCCGTGCCCCTCCTGCCCGGCGATCCCACGGCGTCGGGGATCCTGCTATCGGCGATCGGGTGTGCGCTGACCGCGGTGCTGTTCCTCTACATGCGGACCAGTGATCCGGTGAAGTTCCGCCGGACCTCCACGCTCCTCGGCTGGTACATCCCGGCGGTCTGCGTCTGCACCGCGATCCCGTTCTTCGGGGTGTTCTCCCCCGCGCCGCTCGTGCTGGTGCTCGGCATCTACTTCACGGGGCTCGGCAAGTCGAGCGGCCTCGCACTCGCGGTGTACACGACCTGCGCGGGCGCCCAGGCGATCATCGCGATGCTCGTGATCACGAAGACCGTGCCCGACACGGGCATCGTCCAGATCCTGCCGCTCGCGGTGCGCGAGCAATGGGTGGTGCAGGCGCTGGTGCAGATCGTCCTGCTCGGCACCTACGTGACCGCCCGGATCTCGCGCAAGACAGCGCTGATGGCGGTCGGCGAGCTCGAGCGTGCCGTCCGCCTCGCGGCGCATCGCGAGGCCTTGCTGCTCGAGGCACGCGAGGAGCTCGAGCGCGCCCTGCGGCAGGGCCGCGGGCGGTTCAGCGATCAGACGATCGGTGGCTATCAGCTGGGCGAGGTGATCGGCCGCGGCGCGATGGGCGAGGTCTATGCCGCCGTGGATGCGAACGGCCGCACCGTGGCGGTGAAGCTCCTGTCCCAGGCATCGCTCGGGAACGTCAACCACGTGCTGCGGTTCCTCCGCGAGCTCCGCACGGCGGCCGGCCTCAACTCGCCGAACGTGGTGCGCGTGATCGATGTCGGCGAGCAGCCGGTGCCGTACCTCGTGATGGAGAAGCTCGAGGGCAAGACGCTCGCCGAGATGCTGCGCAACCAGCGCGCGCTCCCCGCCGGCGAGGTGCTCGAGCTGATCCGTCAGGTCGGGACCGGCATCACCTGCGCCGCGCAGGCCGGCATCGTCCACCGCGATCTCAAGCCGCAGAACGTGTTCCTCCACCACGGCACCTGGAAGATCCTGGATTTCGGCGTGGCCCGAGCGATCGACTCGGGGGACACGCTGACCGCCGGCCACGTGGTGGGGACGCCGTCGTACATGGCCCCCGAGCAGGCGAGCGGCGCGACCGTGGATCACTGCACCGATCTCTACGCGCTCGCGGCGATCGCCTACCGCTCGCTCACCGGCCATCCACCGTACGCCGCCGGCGAGATCGCCGAGACCTTGTACCGCGTGGTGCACACGCTGCCCCGCCGGCCGAGCGAGCTGGTCGAGCTCCCCGCCGACGTGGATCTCGTGCTCGCGATCGGCCTCGCGAAGCAGCCCGGGCGCAGGTTCGCGAGCGCCATCGAGCTCTCCGATGCGTTGTTCCACGCGTTCGCCGAGACCCTGCCCCAGCCGATCCGCGATCGCGGCCAGCAGCTCGAGCGCGAGGGGGCCTGGTCCTCGCCGAAGCACCGCGCCTCGACCTCGCGGATGCGCCCCCCGGCGCGCTGATCGTTGCTACGACCTCTGAAGGTGTCGCCACCGGCCCGCCGCCGTGGTAGCCCTACGGGCATCGGGGTGTAGCGCAGCCTGGTAGCGCATCTGGTTTGGGACCAGAGGGTCGCAGGTTCGAATCCTGTCGCCCCGACGACAGCGGACACGAAAACGCCTCCTGGGCTCATGGCCGAGGAGGCGTTGTCGTTTCGAGAACCGCGGGGGCGCTACTCGGACGGCGCAGGCGCTTCGGCCGGCTTCTCGGCGGTCGGCGTCTTGCCGCCGGCCCACGAGAAGTAGTTCCGCAGCATGGTGGTCTCGAGGTTGAGATCACCCAGCGTGGTCTTGCCCTCGCCGGCCCGGATGGCGGCGTCGAGCTTGGCCTCGCAGTTGGCGCACGGGATCTTCGCGATCTTCGGCAGCGCGAGCAGCACGCTCTGGCGCACGAGGCGAACGTCGCTCTTCGCGGCGTCGAGCAGCGTGTCGGTCAACGAGGCCGCCTTCGCGCCCTGCTTGCCGATGTCGAGCATCGCGCGCTCGACGCCAGCCTCGACGAGGCCCTTCTTCTCGTCGTCGGTCCAGTCCTTGATGTCCTTGATGTACTTGCCGTTGTTCTTCGCGGCCTCATCCGGCTTCATCTTCAGCGTCGCCGCGAGGCAGGTCAGCTCCTGCTTGCAGCGGATGCCGACCTCGACGCGCGCGATGTGCGTCTGGAACATGCGGGCGTAGCCCTTGTACGCCTTCACCGCGTTGTCGAGGTTCTTGTACGGAGCGGTGGCGGCCTTGTGGACCTTCTTCGCTTCCTTGAAGTCGTCCTCGATCTTCTTGGTGTCGGCGGTCGCCTGCTTGATGTCGGCGGCGGTCTTCGAGTTGTCGTGCGTGATCCGGAGGAGATCGCTCTTGGCCTTGTCGACCTCCTTCTTCTTCGCCTCGAACACCTTGTCGGCGGCGTCGGAGTCGGCCTTCGGCTTGCCCTCGGCCTCCTTCTTCTTCGCGGCCGCGGCATCGAAGTACTTCTGCGCGAGGCCCTCGAGGACGTTCAGGTCCTTGGGGTCGCTCGAGAGGCGCGCGAACGCGGTGGCCGCTTCCTGGCGGAGCGTGTCGTCGGCCTTGTTGTCGCCGGCGATCTTCGCGAGCTCGTCGGTGCCCGCGCCATCGCGGGTCAGGAACGGGTACGCGCTGATCGCGAGGATCTTGGTGTTGAGATCCTCGGACGGAGCGGCCGCCGGAGCGGGCTGACCCTTCTTCGGAGCCGGACCCTTGGGCGCGCCACCCATCCAGATCGCGCGGACCGGGCCCGCAGCATCGGCGGCGCCGATCTTCCGGAGCGCGTCGAAGATCGCGTTGTACTGGGTGTTCGGGCTCGGCTGATCGTCCATGAAGTAGACGGCCTGCGCCGGGCGCTTGAGCGCGGCGAGCAGATCCGGGGTCGCGGCAGGATCGTAGAAGTCACCGAGCACGACGGCCGGGTAGAAGTCCTTGGCGGAGACGGGCTGGCACTGATCCGGCGGGGCATCGCCCTTGTCGCCGCAGTACTTGTCGAGCCGCTTGTCCTTGAACAGCTGATTGACCTCGGCGCTCTCGCCGCGGAGGATCTTGCGGAGCTCGTCCTTCGCCGTGGGGCCCGTGGCCACCAGCGCGCGCCGGATCTGCACGAACAGCTCGGGCGTGCGGTACATCGAGAGCGCGAGGGTCTTCGCGGCGCTGCCGACGCGGAGATCGCCGAGCGCGTTGATCGAGGCGCCGGTGACGCCGAGGAACAAGCCGAACTTCTCCTCGAGGGCGCGGCCCTGCTCCTTGTCCTTCGCGGTCTTCGGGTGCGCCGGAGGCTCGCGATCGACGATCTTGGTCAGCGCCGCGGCGGCCTTGGCCTTCGCGTTGTCGTACTTGCCGATCGCGCGGATCGCGCCGACCTGCGCCTGGATCAGCTTCTTGGTGACCGGCTTGCTGGCGATGTCGATCAAGGCGTCGAGGCCCGCATCGAGCTTCGCCTCGCCGAGCGCATCGGCGGCCTTGCTCGCGCTGTCGACCGAGCGCGGATTCGCCTCGTCGACCTCGGTGAGCGCCTTGGTCAGGTATGGCAGCGCGGCGTCCCAGTTCGCCTTGCGACCTTCCTTCTCGTAGTCGGTGGCGAACTTCGCCTTCGCCTCTTCAGGCGTCAGCGGGCGCGCGAGCGAGATGATGACCTGGAGCAGGCGGACGGGCTTGCCCTGATCCGACCAGGCATCACCGAGCGCCTGGATGGCACTCGGATCACCCAGCTGCTCGAGCTCGGTGACCGCTCGCTCTGCTTCGCGAGGGTCGCCGAGCTTCTTGGTCCACGTCTTCGCGTTGTAAGGATTATCGGGACAGCCGGCGAGGCCGACGAGCCCCGCCAGCAAGACGAGCGCGAACCGCATCTGCATGAGCGTTCCTATCTACTTGTTCTTGACGGCGAACAAGAGGTTGTCAAAGCCCGCTGCCTTAGCCGTGTTGACGATCTTGTTGATCAGCCGCGCGTCGGTGGACTCGTCGGCCTGAAGGATCGCCAGTCCGTCGGGGCAAATCTTGCCCGGCTGCGGACGGATGTTGTTCTTCGCATCGTCGCACGCCTTCGCCAGGTCCTTGGGCAGCTTGCCCATGCCGACGTCTTCCTTGATCTTCTTCGACGCCGCATCGAGGCGCTCGAACAGCGCATCGATCTTGAACGTCGGAGAGTCATCGCGGAGAGCGCTCTCGACCGTCGCCACGAGCTGTCCTTGATACGTGATCTCGGACTTCGTGACGATGATGACGGGAGCCTGCTGGAGCGTCTCGCGCGACTCCGCGATCGGCAGATCCAGGCCCTTCTGAGCCTGAAGCAACTGACCCGTCGACGAGAACACCATCAGAAGGAAGCAGACGAGCATCGTCATCATGTCGACGAACGGCACCAGGTTCAGCGAAATATTGCTGTTTCGCTTACCTGCCGACGAACCCGACTTCTTGACGAGGTGCTTGAACTTGACTGACTTGTAAGTACGAGGTCCTGCTGCATGTACCGGCATCGTCGCCTCCTAGAGTGAAGGCCGGGCCGCGAGGCCCGCCGGGTCAGAGAGACCGACGTCGATGAACCCGACCTTGACGGCGAGATCCATCGCGTGAATGACGTCCTTGTAGAGGACGGCGGACTGGGTCGTGCTTTCTGCCGCGATCTCGAGGTCCGAGCGGTCCGCGAAGAATGCCGAGGCCTTGTGCTCCTTGAGCGTGGTCTCGAACTTCTCCCAGTCCTGGTCGTCACCCTTCTTCGGGATCTCCTGGAACTCGTTCACGCGGGACAGCCCGACCCAGATGCGGTCGGCCTGCACGAGCACCGACAACGTGACCGTCTCGTCGTCCTTCTGGACGTTCGAGGTGTCGCGCGTCTTGCCCTTCGGCTGAATATTGATCTGGGCAATGTTGACCCAGACTGCGGTGACGAGAAGGAAGGCTGTCAAGCAGCTCATCAGATCGATGAACGGAATGATGTTCAGCTCGACGTTGACGCTTCCTTTTTCGTCCGCTCCTACTGCTGCACCCATGGGGGTCCTCCTTCGCTAGACGTTGACGAGCGAAGAACGAACTAGCCAGTGGGCTGCATCTGGGCGCGGTGCGACGTCACGAGGTTGACGACCTGCACGGTCACCTCATTGATGTCGTCGATGACATGCGTGGTCTTGCCCTGGAGGAGCGAGAACCCGAGCAGGCCGACGAGCGACGTGCCGATACCGAACGCGGTGCAGTTGAGCGCCTCGGCGATGCCGTTGGCGAGCTCGGTGGCCTTGTTGCCACCCTCATCGCTACCGACCGAGCCGAACGACTTGATCATGCCGGCGATGGTGCCGAGCAGACCGGACATAACGGCGAAGTTCGCGAGCATCGCCAGGTAGGGCGTGCGGGCGTTGATCTTCGGCAGCTCGCGGAGCGCGGCCTCGTCCATGGCGGCCTGGACCTCGTCGTCGCTCTTGTTGAACTTCATCAGGCCCGCCTGGACGATGCGGGTCATCGGGGTCGGGTTGCCCGAGCACACCTTGATGGCGCCCTGGACGTTGCCGGACATCACCTGGCTCTTGAGGAGCGCGAGGAGCTTGTCCTTGTCGACCGATGCGCGGAACAGATAGACCGCGCGCTCGACGATCGTGGCGATCGTGAGCACAGAGACGAAAAGGATGGGCCACATGCCCCATCCACCCTTGTGAAACGCGGTCGAAATAGCGGTCAGCATCTAGAACATCCTCCGAATGGGGTGCAGGACCAGGTGGGGACCGACTGTGCAACGGCCGATCCACGACCGAAGCCCGCGAGACTACACAGGTTGCACAAGTAGGTAAGGGTGAGATCACCGGGGCATCTCGGGACGTCGCGGGGCGAAATGCTACGACGAATGTTTGCTGCGATGCGGCGGGAACCGGAGGCGGGCTAGTAGTGTCGTAGGACGCATGCAGCTGCCGCGCTTCCTGGGCCTGGTCGACCTCGCGATCGCCACCGTCGTGATCGGCATCGTGGTGCTTCCCGCCCGTCAGATGTACGCGCAGGCCGCCGCCAAGGGCGATGACTCGGCACAGTTCGCGCTCGCGCTCGCCGAGGCCCGGACCATCGCCCATCCCGAGGATGGCGGGGCCACCAGTGACTTCGCGCGCCGCCTCGGCGAGGCCGCGTTCAAGGACTGGGCCGTGGAGGTCGCCGTGCACGGCGCCGAGCGCGCGAAGGCCTCGCCCTCGGGCTGGCGTGCCCTGCTCGCCGCGTCGGTCGCCTACGTCGACAAGATCGACGTGATCCCCGCGCTCGACTACGCCAACCGCGCCCTCGCCGCCTGCCACGCCCAGACCGCCGCGTGTCCCTCGTGGGAGGAGATCCGCATGAGCCTCTATCAGAAGCACCTCGATGCGGGTGTGCAGTCGGGCATCGACCCGCACCACAACCCGAAGGGCTTCCGGGCCGCCGGAGAGGCCGGGCTGCGGACGATCCGCCTGAAGACCACCGAGAAGGAGACCTCGTCGGTCGGCAACGGTTCTGGTGGAAGCTCGCAGACGCCTTCGCCCACACCCTGACGAGCCGTGCGCGCCGTCGAGGCGCAAGGTACACTTTGAGGATGCGCAGCCTGCCTCTGCTGCTTGTGGTCCTGGCGTCGTCCTGTGGTCCTTCGGCCAAGCCGAACGGGCCGCGCATGCGGATGACCGCGAAGGACATCGTGCAGCAATCGACCGATGCGATCGTCCGCATCGAGGCCGGTGACGAGAAGAACGGCGAGAAGATCGGCACCGGCTTCATCCTCGACAAGAGCGGCCTGATCGCGACCAACCTCCACGTGGTCGCCGGCTCGGCGAGCATCAAGATCAAGCTGCACGACGGCACGCCGTACCAGGTGTTCCAGATCGCCGGCATCGATCCGGGCCGCGATCTCGCCGTCCTCCGCATCAAGCCGCTCAAGCCGCTGCAGACCGTCCGCCTCGGGGACTCCGAGCAGATGACGGCGGGCGATCAGATCGTCGCGATCGGCAACCCGCTCGGCGTGTTCGACTACTCGGTCTCGAGCGGCCTGATCAGCCAGGTCCGCCCGGTGTGCGATTCCACCGAGGATCGCTGCCCCCCGGGCGGCCTCAAGCTGCTCCAGATCTCCGCGCCGATCTCGCAGGGCTCGTCGGGTGGCCCGCTGTTCAATCAGTTCGGCGAGGTCGTGGGCATCACCACCTTGATCGTCGCGCAGGGCCAGGCGATCAACTTCGCGGTCCCCGGCAACTATCTCAAGGCGCTGGTCGCGCAGCCGATCGCGATCGCGATGGACAAGTTCGCCGAGGACACGCGCTCGCCCGAGGACGCTCCGCGTGACTCAGGTCCGGCGATCTCTCGCGCGGTGCCGAACCATCCCGTCGAGCTGCTCGCGGGCTGCAGCGATGCGCAGGTGATCGACGTCGTCGAATCGATCAGCGATGCGATCGACATCGGCGCACCGCTCTACAACCGCGGCGACATCGAGGCCTGCTTCCGGATCTACGAGGGCACCTCGAGCAAGCTCGAGCGCGATCCGCCGTGCAAGGGCGTAGGCAAGGCGTTCGGCGATGGCCTGCTGCGCGCGAGCACGCTGACCTCGTACAAGGAGAAGGCGTGGGCGCTGCGGGACACGTTCGATGGCCTGGTCAAGGTCGCGCAGCTGCGCGGCGTGAAGCCGAACGCCAAGAAGCCCTGAGCTCGTGCGATGTCCCGCAATGATCGAGCATTCAGGAGATGGTCGAACAGGGCTTGGAGAGGTGACGTGGTCGTGGTCGTCGAGCTTGACGTAGTCGTGGACGTTGCACTCCCCCCCCACGGGTGCCTCGCGCGATCGACCTGACATAGAACGCGCGGCGCCGGGAGAAGCTCCGGACGATGGGGCCTCGCGCGCGGTGCTCCGAACGCAGGCGCGCGGTGCGACTGTCGACATTCGGCGCGTACGGATGGACGAACGCAATCGAGCGTTGCCCCCGCGCACCCGGGTGCCGCGCCCAATCGATCTGACGTAGAACGCGGCGCTGGCATTGGCACCGAACGCGGCGGGGGAGCGCGCGCGATGCCAGTACGCAGGTTCACGACGCGATTCGACGTTCGACCACCCCGGGTTGTCCGGCCGCCGGACAGTCAGATCTCGAGTGGTGTCGATTTTCGAAGATTCCACTTGACGGCTCGGCGGATCGCACGCGACGCGAGCCTGCGAGACGGGCGGTTTCTTCGTCGAGGATTCGCTGGAACGTGCTGTGCGCGACGTGGGCCGGCGCGATCGATCTACGTCGGGTCGAGGGGCTCAGGCGCGCACCACGCGAAGCGGAGAGCCTCCGGAAACCCGGTGGTAGAACTGATCGTGCGCGTGATCACCCACGCGTGGAGGAGGCTCTCGTGTTCGACAGCGCCGCAACGGAAGCGTTTCAATCGCAGCTCTCAGACGCCTACGCGGCTACGTGCCGCGAACGGGACTGGATCGCGCTGCACGAGGAGATCACGTCCGTCGGCAAGCAGCTCGTTTGCCTCGAGGCGCGCGAGGTGGATCTGCTGCTCGAGGCCGAAGAGACCAAGCTCTACCGGCGGATGGGGTTCCCCACGATCTATGCGTACATCGAGGCAGTGCTGCATCGCACGCACCACGTGGCCACCGAGCGCATGCGCGTGGCGCACGAGCTGCTCGAGCTGCCGCAGATCGCGGTGCAGTTCCGCGCGGGCGACCTGCCGTGGACGAGCGTTCGAGAGCTGACACGCGTGGCGACGAGGAGCACCGAGAGCGCGTGGCTCGATGCGGCGGAGGGCCAGACCTCGACCGGTGTTCAGCAGCTGGTGCGGGGCAAGGCCAAGGGCGATCTCCCGAGTGACCCGGTGGACCCGAACAAGGTCAGGCACCGGATCGTGCTGGAGAACCTGTCCGAGGAGACGATGATGCTGTTCAAGCAGGCGTGCACTGCCGCGTCGGATGCGAAGGGCGCGACCTGTACGGATGACGAGCTGGTGCGGGCGCTGGCCGCCGCGATGCTCGAGCCGGCATCGCAGAGCTCGCCGAGCAAGCCGCGGCACCAGCTCGCGACGACGACGTGCCGGGTGTGCAAGCAAGCGCACCGCGTGGGCGCCGGGATGGAGATCGCCGTGTCCGCGCAGGAGCTCGAGCGGGTGCGGTGCGACGCGGAGGACATCGGCGATCTCGAGCGGGAGGAGCCTGGGCGCAAGCTGCAGAAGTCGATCCCCGAGGCGACCCGCCGCAAGGTGCTGGTCCGCGACAAGCACGCGTGCTCGGTGCCAGGGTGTCGATCGACCAGGTTCTTGGAAGTCCATCACATCAAGCCGCGGTCCGAAGGCGGCCGTCACGAGCTGTGGCAACTCACATCGTTGTGCGACGGCCACCACGTCTTGCTTCACGAAGGCGTGATCGCGATCCGCGGCACGGCGCCAGACCATCTGGTGTTCGAGCTCCCCCTCGATTCCGTCGGAGACTGAACGAGGATCAGTCCCGGCGGGGACTGAGGAACGATCACTCTCGGCGCGAACGGGGAGCCGGTCATTGACAGTCGAAGAGTTGAACGAAGCCAGCGTGGACTACGCCGGACCCGGGGACCGGAGTGCTCGCAGACGTCGCAGACGTCGCAGGC
>JADKKI010000004.1 GCA_016720595.1 Myxococcales bacterium | reverse complement strand
TGAAAGCGTCCCCATTGCTCGGGCGGCGGCCTCGACCTGATCGAGGGCCGGGATGATGCCGAGCCGTCCGCCCGGGAACCGGCGGACGACGAGGCCACGGTCGGCGAGCTGTTCCGCGAGGGCCGGTGCTTTGTCCCCCGCCGAGATCACGCGGTAGGCGCCGAGGCCGGCAGAGGGGACGTTCGCGAGGGCGGCATCGAGCGCCGCGATGCCCGGCGCGAGGTCGAGGTGACGCGCGGCGCGGAGGTGGTGGTGCTGGCGGATCAAGGACAGCTCGTCACCATCCCAGGTCGAGACCAGGGTCAAGGGCGTGCCCACGTACCACTTGGTCGAGCAGTGGAGATAGCCGGTCTGGCCGCCGCCCCACCACACGAGCACGTCGGGGATGAGACCCAGCGCGGTCGACAGGAACGGCCCCTTGCCGCTCCGGTAGGTGTGCGTCGTCGTCTCCACCGCGATCAGCGGGATCTCGAGCTCGGTGCGCAGGGCCGCGAGCGCGGTGAGGAAGTCCGGCGGGAGCACGTGACCCGTGCGCTCCTGCACGAGCTCGTAGAAGAAGCCGAGGATCTTGTCCTTGCCGCCCGCCGCATCCACGGCGGCACGGAGCGCGCTGATCGTCGCGGCCGTGCCCGCGATCGCCGGGTGCGGGACCCGCGGCCACGCGAAGTGCCCGGGGCCGCCATTGTGGACCTCGGGGTCCGAGAGCGAGCGACACGACGCCGCGGTGTGGCCGTAGTAGCCACCCGCGAGTCCGATCGCCACCTGCCCGGTCTTGCGCGTGACCCGGATCAGGCGAATCGCTTTGTCCACGGATTCGTCCCGCGACGACGTCAGGTAGAGGTGCGGGAGCTCTGGCATCAGCGAGCCGATCCACTCGAGCGCGCGGACCACACCCGGCGTGACGTAGTTCATGAGCGTCAGCTTGTTGACCGCGGGCCCGTAGAGCAGCCCCTGCTCCTCGAGGTTGGTCAGCGTCGCCGGTGCAACCGAGAACGGCTTGGTGAGCCCCGACGCGAGATCGAACGTCACCTCGTCCTCGTGGTGCGTGGCGGCGGCACGACGGCGCAGCACCTCCTGCTTGACCACCGGATCCGGCGTCAGCGGACCGAGCGGGATCCGGTAGTAGATCGCCTGCCCTTCCGGATCCTCGTACTGCCCGGTGAGGATCGTGACGACGTGCGCACCGAACACGCGGTTCAGGTACATCATCTGCGCCGTCTTACCCACGCGGTTGCGCCCGGTCACGTAGCGGTAGCGCAGCGTCCCATCGGGACGCGTCCGCGCGGCAGCATCACGGAGCTGCTGCTCCTTCAGCTTGCGGCCGATGCCGGAGGACTGGAACGTCGGCGCCACGGTGATCGAGACCGAGTACATCGTGTTGTTCTTGCCGAGCATCGGGTCATCGTCCGGACCCTCGACGTCCTTGCACTGCTCGAGCGGCGCACCGATCGCGAACGCGACCAGCTGCACCTGCCCGCTCGGGCTCGGAGCCTCCGCGACGATCAGCGAACCCTCGGCATCCTCGATCGCGGCACGGATCTCGGCCGGCGGCGTTCGGCGCGCGGGCTCGTAGACCTGATACTCGATGTCGAGGATCGCCGGCAGGTGACTCATCGCCTCGACGTGCGGCACCAGGCGATAACTGACCGCGGGGGTCGCCGGTGCGGCCGGCGCGGCAGCTGGCACCGGCACGACCTGGTCCTCCCACTCCGGCGGCTTGCGCCCCTCGTGCGCATCGATCCACGACAACGAGCGACGGATCGTCTCGAACAGCAGATCGATCTCGCGCGCGAGGAAGCTATCCGACAACCGCCAGCGCGCCGTGCGCGTCCCTGCCGCGAACACGATGCCGCCGCGCCAGAACCGCTGGCCAATCAGTGCCTCGAGCTGCGCCGCCGTCGGGAGCTCGAATGCGAAGGCATAGCCGGTGCCGCGCGGCGCCTGCACCAGGTGCGGATACGCGCGCGCGAGCTGCGCCAAACGAGGATGCACGAGCTTCTCGATGCGCTCGGCGTTGTGGCTGGTCGAGACCATGTCCGCATGGATCCGCCCGCGCACGAGCGAGGCGTTGTGCGCGCTCGCGTGCTCGGTATCCGCGAACCGCGACATCACCACACCCACCTGCGCGCGCTTCGCGAACGTCACCGCATCCGGATAGTCCGGCTGCCCCCGCTGGTTGAGCAGGCGGAACTTGGAGTGCCACGCGAACGGGCCGCCCAGGCCGAACCCGACCTGGACCTCGTCGAACACGAGGAACGTGTTGTGGAACCGCGTGAGCAGCCGCAGCGCGCGGAAGAACCGCTCGGTGGCATAGCGATCGCCACCCTCGGACTGCATCGGCTCGATGATGCAGCAGTTGTACTCGCCGGTTCGCAACGCCGCGTGCACCGCCGCGAGCGATGCGACCTCGGCCGCGAGCAGCGCATCATCCTTCGCATCGCCGAACCGCTCCTGGAGCTCCTCGATCTGCCCGGTCGCAGCCGCCGCGTAGAACCCGCTCGGCGCGAGCGGCTCGTCCCCCGGCGCGCCCCACACCGGGAACGGTGCGAACTGGGTCTGATAGCCCGCGATCTCGAACGGCGCCCGCTTGCTCGGCGAGTGCGTCGCGTGGAGCGCGAGCAGCAAGCGGCCGTGGAAGCTGCCGTCGAACGCGAGGACCTTGGTGGCGTCCTTGCGCGCGCAGTTGATCCGGCACAGCGCCATCGCCTTCTCGTTGGCCTCGGCGCCTGACGCCACGAACGTGACGTGCGGCAGGCCGGGCACGAGCTGCCGCAACGTCGATGCATACTCCGCTGCTGCCCAGGTCTCGCCGAGTGCGGTGTCCTCGTTCTCGACGAGCGTGTCGCCGAACTCGCCCTCGGTGTACGCGCGGACGACGGGGTCCTCGGCGAACCCACCGACCACCGTCGCGGTCTGGCTCATGCCATCGAGGATCGCGAGCGGCTCCGCATCGACGGAGACCATCCACGGCCCGGCCGATCGCAGGTGATCGAACACCGGCGGCTTCTTCTCCTTCGGGACGCGATCACCGGCGTACAGCCGCGCGAGCAGCGCCTCGCTGGTGGGGAGCTTGCCGCCCGTGGGCCGCGTGATCTGCATGGGCCGCGGAAGATCGACGAGGCGGCGGGACATCTCGACCGCCTCCTCCTGCGCGTGCTGCTGATCGAGCCGGTCGAGATCGATCGACGGGATCAGCGCGGCGAGCTGCGGGTGGGGCGTGACCGCGCCGAGAGGGTTCTCGAGGATCGCCACCGGCACCGTGAGGTTCCGGTGCGCCCACGCGCCGGCCGGGCGATAGTTGCCGCTGCGACCGACGCCGCCGAACGGCAGCTTCGGGCTCGCGAGGTTGGTGGAGCGATTCCGGTTGAGGATACCCGAGCGCGTTCGCGCGGCGAACTCCTCGAACCGCGCCTGCGACGCCGTGAACACGGCATTCGCGAAGCCATAGCGGCTCGCCTCGATCACGCTGATCGCCTCGTCATCCGAGTCCACGATCTCGACGCACAGATCCGGGCCGAACACCTCGTGGTCCGTGTAGCCCGGGACGTGGTGCACGCCGTCGGGGAGCTGGTGGATCGAGGCGGTCCGGTAGTACCCGCCGGCGAGCTTCTGCCCGGGGACGAGCGGCTCGGCGCCGGCCTTCCGCGCGGTCTCGATCGCCAGCTCGAGCTTGGTCAGTGCGCCATGCGTGGCCAGCGGGCCGGCGAACATGCTCGCATCCTCGGGGTTGCCGAACCGGAGGCCGCGCGCGACCTGCGCGAGCGCGGGCAGGAAGCGATCCGCGATCTTGCGGTGAACGAGCACGCGCTCGGTCCCGGTACACCGCTGCCCGGCGGACAGCCACGCACCGACGGCGACCTCGTGCACTGCCTGGCGGAGCGCACAGTCGTCGAGCACCACGCACATGTTCTTGCCGCCCATCTCGAGGGCGACGAGGAGCTCGGGACGATCGAGTGCTGCTTCGAGGATCCGGCGGCCCACCGCCCAGCTCCCGGTGAAAGCCAGCCCGCGGAGCTCGCGCGCCTCGACCATCGCCGCGCCGACCTCTCCCGCGCCGACCACCACGTTGAGCACGCCCGCGGGCAGCTTCGCCGCATGCGCGGCCTCGGCATAGCGCTGCCCGCACAGCGGCGTGATGTCGCTCGGCTTGATGACCACCGTGTTGCCCGCGAGCAGCGCGGGGACCACGTGCGCGTGACACAGGTGGATCGGATAGTTGAACGGGCCGATCACGCCGACGACGCCGAGCGCCGCGTAGCGAAGGTGCTCGCCGGGCGCCACCTGCCCCGGCTTGAGATCCGCGGCCATCGCGGTCTTCACGAGGTCGAAGCGGTTGAGCAGCGTCTGCACCTCGAGCTTCGCCTCGGTGCGCAGCTTTCCGGTCTCGATCACGATCGCATCGGCGAGCTGATCGGCACGTGCAGCCAGCTGCTGCTTGAAGGCCTCGAGGTGCGCGGCCCGCGCGGCCTGCGTGAGCCTTGCCCACCCGGGCTGGGCCGCACCCGCCGCCGCGGTGGCCTCCGCGACCGCACTGACCGTGTATCCGGTCTCGAACACCACGGCGCCATCCGCCGCGGGGTTCCGGGAGACGAGCGCCTTACCGGAGGGAGCGACGAACGCGCCTCCAATGAAGTTACCGAGGGCCTGCACGGGCGAAGTACACCCCCGCGGATCAAAGGGTCAAGTCATCGCCGATCCTCACGGAAACCTTTGCGATCCCGGCGTGTTGGGCGGCCGTAAGCTGTGCTACTAAGCGGGCCTGATGCCCTCGCTCGTGTTCCTCGCCGGTCCGATCGCGGGACGGCGCTACAAGCTCGGCGAAGGCGAGTACGTCATCGGGCGGCGATCGGACTGCCAGATCTTCGTCCCGGATATGCGCGTCTCCCGGCAGCACGCGCGGCTGTGGAGCGACGGCGATGGCTGGACGCTCGAGGATCTCGGCTCGAACAACGGCACGTACGTCAACGGTGTCCGGGTCGAGCCCAGGACCCAGCTCAAGCACGACGACGAGATCACGATCGCGAACAACCGGATCCGCGTCGAGGCCAACGACGCCACTCCCGACCCGCGGTTCCCTGCGGGCAACGCCGTCACGCTGATCGAGGTCGGTGGCGCCGGCACCCTGATCAAGAGCCGTGAGGACTCCGGCGCCAGCCGGCTGCCGCTCATCAGCTCGGGCATGATCAGCATCGCGGATCAGCGCGCCATCCGCTTGATCGAGCGCAAGCTCGAGGCCCTCACGCAGGTGCTCCACGCCACCGCCTCGTCGGACAACGCCGAGACCCTGCTCCAGAAGATCGTCGAGGCCCTCCTCGAGCTGTTTCCTCAGGCCGAGGACGTCGGCGTCCTGGTCGAGGACGAACGCACCGGGGAGCTCCGGGTGCAGTGCCAGCGCCACCGCGAGCCGCCGCCCAGCGCACCGAAGGCCAGCGACACCACCCCGGACGCCGCTCCGCGCAAGAGCTTCGGCGGCAACCTCCGGGTGCCCGGCACGATCATCCAGCACGTGATCAGCGATCGCCGCGGCGTCCTGCTCGGCGATTCCAGCAGTCCGGGAGCTCCCAGCGGCGAGGAGCACGACGGCATCGGCATGCGGATGGGCGCGCCGCTGATCTATCACGGTGCGCACTACGGGGTGGTCTACGTCGAGAGCAAGCACATCGGGTTCCGGCAGGAGGACGTCGATCTGCTGCAGGCCGTGGCCACCCAGGCCGGCCTCGCGATCCACGCCACGCGCGTCGCCGCCCAGCTCGTGCGGCGCCAGAACCTCGAGCGCGACCTCCGCGTCGCGCGGCAGATCCAGCGCAGCCTCCTGCCCGCGAGCGTGCCCGAGGTCGTCGGCCTCGACTTCGCCGTGCACTACGAACCGGCCTATCAGATCGGTGGCGACTTCTACGACTTCATCTGGCACGACCCCTCGCACCTCGGCCTGGCGGTCGGCGATGTCGCCGGCAAGGCGATCAGCGCCGCGCTGTACATGGCGCGCCTGACCTCCGAGCTCCGGTCTCGGGCCGCGATCGCGCGCACGCCTGCGCGACTGCTCCGCCGCGTCAACCAGGAGATCGCGGGGCTCGGCGACGATGGGATGTTCGCGACTCTCGTCTACTGCATCTACGATCTGGAGAACCGGAGCCTCGTGTTCACCAACGCCGGCCACTGCGTGCCGCTGTTGCGTCGCGGCGATCGGGTGTTCCCGCTCCAGGCCGAGCGCGCCCACACACCGCCGCTTGGCGTGACCCCCGAGCTCGAGGCCGGCGAGGCGCGCGTGCAGCTGATGGCCGGCGACATGTTGATCATGGTCTCGGACGGGATCCTCGAGGCCCGCGACGCCCGGGGCAACGAGTACGGCCTGTCCCGGCTGTCCCGCCGCATCCGGACCGCCCGTGGTTCGGCCGAGGACATCATCAAGGCGATCCTCACCGATCTCGACAGCCACACCTCCGAGCAGGCCCAGGGCGACGACATGACGATCGTGGCGATGGCGATCGAGGGTCGTCGCGCCAAGCGAAAGACCACAACATTGCCAGGGGTTGCGCTGACGGACGGCGGTTCAGCCCGGCTGGCCACCGAGGGCGGAACCCCCGAGGGTCACCCCGAGGGTCACCCCGAGGGTGATGACGATGACGTCTAGGGTGTACGCGACCCTTGCCATGTTCGCGGTCCGCATGGCATAAGTCCGGCCCTCCCGGAGTTTCGCCATGGCCAAAAAGGGTAAATCTGGACGCGAGCTGATTCGGCTCGTGTCGACCGCCGACACCGGCTTCTTCTACACGACGTCGAAGAACCGAAAGCGTACGCCGGACAAGCTCGTACTCAAGAAGTACGACCCCGTTGTTCGCAAGCACGTCGAATTCAAAGAGTCGAAGATCTAAGGAGACGTGCGATGTCGCGTGTTTGTCAGGTCACCGGGAAGCGGCCGCTCGTCGGCTCCAACGTCAGTCACTCGAACCGCCACACCAAGCGGCGGTTCGAGGTGAACCTCATGAACAAGAGGTTCTGGCTCGAGGATGAGAAGCGCTGGATCACCCTCAAGGTGTCAGCGCGTGGGATGCGTCGGATCGACAAGCTCGGTCTGCCCACGGTGCTCGCCGAGCTGCGTGCTCGCGGCGAGAAGCTCTAGCCCGAGCGTTCCCAACAATGCTCCAACCCAGCGCCGTCGCGGTCCTCGCGCTCGGCGCTGTAGCCACGCTCGGTGGTTGCCCAGGTCCGCGCTCGCCGCGTGATCGGGCGGCCGATCCTTCGACGCTCGAGATCGGGCGCGATGCGATGTCGCTCCGCGGGATCGCGAGCGATGGCGTGCTGTCCGTGGTCGCGCTCGCCGCCGCGGGCAACTCGACGATCGAGGCGCGCCGCGGCACGCAGCTCCAGTGGCAAGCGCGGATCGCCGGAACGGCAGGCCCGCTCGCCCAGCACGGGTCGCTCGTGTTCGTCACCCTGAGCGGCAGCGGCACCGTCGCCGATCGGCCGATCCGCGGCGAGCCCGGGGCGATGGTCCTCGTGCTCGACGCAGCGAGCGGCGCCCCGCGCTGGCAGACCGCGATCGAGTCGAGCGAGTGGGCCACCATCGGGACGCTGGTGGGAACCGCCGATGGCGTGATCGTCGGCGGCGCGTTCAGCGGCACGCTTCGCATCGGGAGCTCCGTGGTGTCGAGCGCCGGCAAGTCCGATGGCTTCGTGGCGCGACTCGGCGCCAGCGGGCAGCCCGGGTGGGTGGTGCGGATCGGTGGCCCCGGCGCCGACAGCATCCAGGGCGTGGATGCCCGCGACGGACGCGTCGCGATCGCGGGGACGTTCGCACCGGGCGGCGAGCTCCACGGCATTCCCCTGCCCGCGTTCGACGAGCGCGCTCCCTACGCGGATGGCTTCGTGGCGGAACTCGACGACCGCACGGGCGCCCGCAAGTGGGCCGCCTCGTTCGGGGGCAAGCTCGACGACTCCGTCGCAGGCGTGGCGATCGACGCAGGAGGGCGGATCGTCGTCGCGGCGAATGCGCGCGACACCGTGCATGTCGGGGGCCTCGATCTCGTCGCGCAGGGTGAGGCCGATGGCCTGGTCGCGTGGTGGACCAAGGACGGCGCCGCGAGCCACGCCCAGCTGATCGGCGGAGCGGACTTCGATGGCCTCCGCGCGATCACCGCGGTGGGCGATCGCGTGGTGGTCGCCGGCTTCTTCTCCGGAGCTCTCCCGCTCGGCGATCGCAGCCTCACGGCGGGGGGTGGCGACGATGCGTTCGTGGCGGCGCTCGATGCTCACGGCAGCGTGGTCGGCAGCTGGCAGGTCGGCGGCCCTGGACGCGAGGAGATCACGGCGCTCGGCAGCGTGCCCGGCGGGTGGATCGCCGGCGTCGCGCACACCGCGGCGACGACCATCGCGGGCACCGAGCTCGCGGCGCCGAAGGATCCGATGGGCGGCGCGGCGATCGTCGTGCGCCCGGTTCGCTAGGAGCCGATGACGCTCAGACAAGGAACGTCGACTTGGACGTCGACGTGAACCTGAACATGAACGCTACCTTGGACGTCGACCTCGCCGGTCCGTCCGGCAACGCCTCCTTCAGAGGCAGCCTGGGAAGTCTGTCACGTCGAGGACCAGGCAAGGAACCGGACCGGGCCGAGCAGCGCCCCCGCGCCCCCCCGTCAAGGCAGAGATCGAGCGGCATTGCCGCTGACGCTCAGACTTCGACGAGCATCCGCTCGGGAGCTTCGAGCCGATCCTTGACGGCCACGAGGAACGAGACCGCCTCCTTGCCGTCGACGACGCGGTGGTCGTACGACAACGCCAGGTACATCACCGGGCGCACCTTGATCTCGTCGTCGATCACGAGGGCGCGCTTGACGATGTTGTGCATGCCGAGGATGCCGGTCTGCGGGTAGTTGAGCAGCGGGGTCGACATCATCGAGCCGTAGATCCCGCCGTTCGTGATGCTGAACGTGCCGCCGGAGAGATCCGCGAGCGCGAGCTTGCCGGTCTTGGCCTTGTCGGCGAGGGCGAGGATGCCCTTCTCGATCCCGGCGAACGACAGCGTATCGACCTCGCGGAGCACGGGGACCACGAGGCCCTTCGGCGTGGAGACCGCGATCCCGAAGTCGTAGTGCTTCTTGTAGACGATGTTGCCGCCCACCACCTCGGCATTGAGCCCGGGGTACAGCTTGGCCGCGGCGACGCACGCCTTCGCGAAGAACGACATGAACCCGAGCTTCACGCCGTGGCTCTTCTCGAAGGTCTCCTTGTACTTCGTGCGCAGGTCCATGACGGCGGTCATGTCGACCTCGTTGAACGTGGTCAGCGACGCACTCTCGTGCTGCGCCTGCACCAGCCGCTCGGCCACGCGCTTGCGCAGCGGCGACATCGGCACGATCTCGTCGCGCGGATCCACCGCGGCGAGCCGCGCCGCTTCGCTCGCACCACTCGGTGGCGCGGCAGACGAGATGCTGCTCGGAGGCGCGGGCAGCGATCCGGACTCGCGGGCGCTCGCGCGCTGCGACGGGGTGAGCTTCAGCAGTGCGTCCTTGTCGAGCTTGGCGACCACCGGGGGCGGCGCGGCAGTCACCGCCGCGGGCGCCGCGACGAGGTGCCCACCACCGACGACGGGCTGACGCCCCGTGGGCTGGTTCGGGGGCTCGATCGGCTTGCCCACGTGCGGCGCCGGAGCAGCCGCGGGCGTCGACGGCGTGACGAGGACGGCCTTGCCGGCCGCGCCCGCGGTCACCGCACCGATCACCTCGCCGACCTTCACCGTGGCGCCGACCTTCGCGCGTTGCTCTGCGAGCGCCCCCGCGACGGGCGACGGCAGCTGGACGGTGATCTTGTCGGTCTCGAGCTCCGCGATCGGCTCGTCCACACCCACCGCATCACCGACCTGCTTGAGCCAGCGTGCGACGACTGCTTCCGAGATCGATTCACCAAGCTGAGGTACGACCAGATCCGCCATGGGGGCATGCTACCCCGCCGATCAGCGCGGGTCGAACGCTTGCCGGAGGATCTGCTGCTGCTCGAGCACGTGCGCCTTGTGGGAGCCGGTCGCTGGGCTCGCACTCTCGGCGCGGCCGATGAAATCGTACGAGATACCCTTGCCGTCGAGGATCTTGTTGATCCGCGGGGTCACGAAGTTCCCGGCCCCCATGTTGTGAGGCTCGTCTTGCACCCACATCAGCTCGGCGAGGTTCGGGTACTTGTCGATGGTCGCGGCGGCCACCAGGTGCGGCCACCACGGGTACAGCTTCTCGATGCGGACGAGCGCCACGGTCTCGTCCTTGCGCTTCGTGCGCTCGTCCGCGAGCTCGTAGTAGATCTTGCCGGTACACACGAGCACGCGGCGGACCTTCGCCGGATCCGCCGTCTCGTCGTGGAGCACGCGATGGAACTTACCGTTCGCGAGCTCGTCGACGTGCGAGGTGGCAGCTGGGAGGCGGAGCAGGCTCTTCGGCGTCATCACGATCAGCGGCTTGCGCATCGAGCGGAGCTGCTGCTCGCGGAGCAGGTGGAACATCTGCGCCGGCGTGGTGGGCTGCGCGACCTGGATGTTGTGCTCGGCGCAGGCCTCGAGATAACGCTCGAGCCGCGCGCTGGAGTGCTCCGGCCCCTGCCCTTCGTAGCCGTGCGGCAGGAGCAGCACGAGGCCCGAGAGGCGCTTCCACTTGTCCTCGGACGACGTGATGAACTGATCGATCATCACCTGCGCGCCGTTCGCGAAGTCGCCGAACTGCGCCTCCCACATCACCAGCGCGTCGGGGTAGTCGAGGGAGTAGCCGAACTCGAAGCCGAGCACGCCGGCCTCGGACAGCAGCGAGTCATAGATCCGACACTGGCCCTGGTCGGGATGGATCCCACCGAGCACGAGGTGCTCGCGGCCGGTCTTGATGTCGGTGATGATCGCGTGGCGGTGGCTGAACGTGCCGCGCGAGCAATCCTGCCCGCTGAGCCGAACGTTGATGCCCTGATAGAGCAGCGATCCATAGGCGAGGAGCTCTGCCATGCCCCAATCCAGCGGGCGCTCGCCCTTGCCCATCTGCGAGCGCTGCTCGAGGAGGCGCTCGATCTTCGGGTGTGGTGTGAAGCCGTCCGGAACCTCGGCCATCGCCTCGGAGATCAGAGACAGCACCTCGCGCGGCACCTTGGTGTCGGCATCGGACGGCGTATCGGAGATGCCGCCACGATAGCCGCGCCACATCGCGGTCATCGACGGCCCCTCGGGGCGCTTGTTGGCGGCCTTCGCGGCCTCGAGCTCGATCTCGAGTTCCGCCACGCGGCGCTGGGTCATCGCCGTGACATCGGCGGCGGTCAGCAGCCCTTCGTCGACGAGCCGGCGGCTGTAGACCTCCACCGGGGAGGCCTTCTGCTTGATCGCCTCGTACATCAGCGGCTGGGTGAAGCTGGGCTCGTCGTTCTCGTTGTGGCCGTACTTGCGGTAGCAGTACATGTCGATCACGACGTCGGAGGCAAACTGCGTCCGGAACTCGCACGCGATCTCGATCACCCGCGCGAGCGCATCGAGATCCTCGCCGTTGACGTGCCAGATCGGGCACTCGAGCATCTTCGCGATGTCGGTGCAGTATGGGGTGGAGCGCTGCTCGGCAGGCGAGGCCGTGAACCCGACCTGGTTGTTGACGATCAGGTGCACCGTGCCGCCGGTGCGGTAGCCCGGCAAGCTCGAGAGCTGGAGGGTCTCGGTGACCAGCCCCTGCCCGGCGAACGCTGCATCGCCGTGGACGAGGATGCCCACCACGCTGCGGTGCTCCACATCGTGGTGGCGGGTCTGCTTTGCGCGCACGCGGCCGACGACGACCGGATCGACCGCCTCGAGGTGGCTCGGGTTGAACGCGAGCGAGACGTGCATGAGGTTGCCGTTGGCGTCGGTCCGATCGGTCGAGAAGCCGAGGTGGTACTTGACGTCGCCGCCGCCCATCGCCTTCTCGGGCTCGGCGTCCTCGAAGTGACCGAACAGATCGCGCCCCGGGCGGCCGAGGATCTGCTCGATGGTGGTGAGCCGGCCACGGTGCGCCATGCCGAGCACCGCCTCGATCGCGCCGAGGCGTGCACCGTGCGTGAGCAGGAGATCGAGCGCCGGGATCAAGCTCTCCGAGCCCTCGAGGCTGAACCGCTTGGTGCCGGGATACTTGGTGTGACAGAACCGCTCGAACTGCTCGGCGTTGATCAGTCGCTGCAGCATGCCGATGCGGATGTCCGCCGTCAGTGGCTTCGCGAGCTGGGTCTCCATCCGCTCGGCGAGCCACGACCGGCGCCCCGGCGAGGAGATGTGCATGAACTCGAGGCCCACCGAGCTGGCGTAGATCTTCTGGAGGTGCGCGAGCAGCTCCCCGATCGTCGCCCGCGGCAGACCATGCACGCCGGTGGGGTCGATCACCTGATCGCGATCCGCCTCGGCATAGCCCCAGGTCACCGGATCGAGCTCGCTGATCCGCGCGGTCTCGAGCAGCCCGAGGGGATCGAGGTGCGCCGCGAAGTGACCGCGGCTGCGATATGCGTTGACCAGCGGCCACACGCTCGGGCTGCCGTGCGTCACCAGCGGAGACATCGTGATGGCACTCGGGCGCCCGAGGCTCGGCAGGCTGGCGCGCGTCACGGGGGTCGCGGTCGTGGCGACGGGCACATGGGCGCTCACGCCCGTGACGCCATGGCCGTTGGTGCCGTGGCCGTTGGTGCCGTGGCCGCCATGCCCATTCTGGCCCTGGGCTGGGCGGGCCTCGGCGAGCAGCGCGTGCCAGCTCGGATCGATCTCGCCGGGGCTGTCCTGGAACTTCTCGTAGAGCTCGTCGAGGAAGCCGAGGGACGTGGCGAGCTCGAGTACATCGCGCGACATGGCGGGGAGGATACCTCGCTACGGCGGTGGTGTCTTCGCGCGAATCCCGTCCACCTGGTCAGGTGGCAGCTTGCGGTTTCCCTCGACGCGCAGGTCGACGACTTGCGCGAGCTTGCCCGCCTCGATCAGCGTCAGCACGGGGTTGTCGACGATCACCAGATCCTTGCCAACCGTGGCGAGCACCGAGAGATCGATCAGCTCGAGCACGCCGTTCTCGAGGATCAAGATCGAGCCGCTCGTGGTCTCGAGACGCGGCAAGGCGATCGTGGTCAGCGACGCGTTGGCCTCGATCTCGATCCGCCCGGCACGCTCGAGCCGCGGCAGGAAGATGCCCCGCAGCGAGCCGTTGCTGGCGATCTTGACGGTGCCGCGGATCTCGCGGAGCTCGGCGAACGCCACCTCCTCCATCCCCACCGTCGGTCCGATCGCGAGATCGCCCGTGATCGATTCGAGCCCGCGGAGCGGAGCCAGGTCGATGGTCGCGCCGGTCCGGATCGTCAGGCTGCTCGCCGTGGTGCACGCCGCGAACCGGCCGACATCCTCCTGCGAGGAGATCACGACGGTGCGATCCATCGGACACGCGGGCGTCCCCGCGGTGCGCGTCCCGGGGCATCCCGCGAGCGCGAACACCACCACGAAGCTACTGCGTGACAGGCGCATCGACAGCGTCGCCCTTGCACGCGCGCACGTACCGCCGCACCGCCTCCGCGAGCCCGATGTAGAGCGCATCCGCGAGCAAGGCGTGCCCGATCGAGGCTTCGACGATCTCCGGCACCATGCGCGCGAGGAGCGGCGTGTTGCGCAGGTTGAGATCGTGGCCCGCGTTGACCGCGAGGCCGGCCGCGGCCGCGGCCTTGGCGGTGCGCTGCACGCGATCCAGCTCCTCCTTGAACTGCGGCTTCCCGAACGAGGCCGCATACGGCTCCGTGTAGAGCTCCACGCGATCGACGCCGGTCGCCGCGGCTGCGGCCATCGCCTGGGGCTCGCAGTCCATGAACATCGCGGTGCGGATGCCGGCGGCCTTGAGGCGCGCGATGATCGGCGCGATCAAGCCGTGCTGGGCCGGCACGTCCCACCCGTGATCGCTCGTGACCTCGCCAGGCTTGACCGGTACGAGCGTGAACTGGGAGACCTGGAGCTCGATCGCCAGCGCGATCAGCTCCTCGCGATCGTCGCCCTCGAGGTTGAACTCGGCACCGCGCTCGGCACACAGCGCGCGCAGCACGCGTACGTCGTCGGCGCGGGTGTGCCGGTTGTCGTGTCGCCAGTGCAAGGTCAGGCCATAGGCGCCGGCATCGAGACAGGTCTGCCCCGCGAGCTTCGGCGACGGGTTGCCGCCGCCGCGCGAGTTGCGGAGCAACGCGACCTTGTTCAGGTTGACCGACAGGCTGATCGCCACGCCGGCGTCATACCACGCGCGCGAGGTCCGATCAGAAGTCTACGGCGGTCGCCAGCCCGCCACCGATGTGCGACGCGCCGTCGCGCGCGCCGTACGACACCTGGGCCTTGAGCGTGAATCGGTTGGCGACCCGATAGGCGACGTCGTACGCGATATAGAGCCCGGCCGAGCTGATCACGACGCCCGGGAGATTGGTGCGAACGATCGACGCACCCATCAGGAACGGCGCTGCCGTGTCCCACTGCAGGCGGACCCATGCGGTCGCCTTGAGGTCTCCGATCGCCTCGCCCCCGATGAACAGCGACGAGCGCCACGGCTTCCCGAAGATGATCTGACCTCGGACCCCGCCATCGAAGCCATCCTGGCTGACCCCGAGCGCCACGCGACCGTCGAGGAACACCGAGGGATGAACGCGCACGCGGACCTCGCCGAACCCGTAGCGCATGCCGTTGTTGAGGTAGCCGGACATGTGATCGTCGGGGGTCGACGACACGGGCGTCTTGCCCCAGATCGTCCCGAACCCGAACGCGATGTGGTGGAGCTGGCGCCACAGCCGATGCGTGTACGTGGCCTCACCCCGGACGAACCGATCCGGCAGGTCGTAGCGGTTGCCGAAGTTGTGCCCCGAGACCTCGATCGCGATCTGATCGCGTTGATCGAGCTCTCGCCGACGATCGAGATCTTCGAGCCGGTCGTAGAGTGCCGGATCGACGCGGACCATGTGCGGCGCCGTCGCGGACGCGAAGTGCGCTACCTCGGCCCCGTTCGCATCGACCCCGCGGATGTAGTACTCGAGGCCGGGCGAGACGGCCGCGGGCAGGCTCGCGTACCAGCCTCCGGCGCTCGAGCGCTCGAACGCGACGTCATGCCACTCGCCCTCGCCGACCGCCCGCCAGCGCGCGGTGAGCTTCTCCGCGAACGGGGCATCGAGCATCGCCTCGAGCTCGACGGGGGCGCCCGCACGGCTCGACAGTGGGGCGACATGGATGACGAGCGAGTGCGGTGCGGCCGGCGCCCCGGTCTCCGGTCCTGCTGTGGGCGGAGCCGCTGCTGGCGGCGGAGTCGGTGGTGGCGGAGCCGATGGACGCGCCGTGGGAGCCTGGGCGTTCGCTGCGCCCACGAGGAGCACGACGCCGAGGCAGCTGAGGATCGTGGTGGTGAGCTTCATGGTCATCCTCACCAGTCGAAGTTCATCGCGAGGCCGCCCGAGAACCCCGCGTGATCGATGTCGCGCGCCTGATAGGACAGCCGCAACGACGGGTAGAACCAGGACAGCTTGCGCCAGCCGACGTCGCCGATCAGGCGGACGCCGAAATTCTCGGGGACCGGCATGTCGGTGACCTGCACGGTGAGCTGGATCGGGACCACCGGACTCGGCAGCCAGTTGTACGCCGCCTCGAGCAGCGTCCCCACGCCCTTGGTGAAGCCCGCGCCGATGATGAGGTTCGTCCCCGCCTCGTTGCCGAACCGGATCCGCCCTCGTCCACCGAACCGGGTGTGAAATCCACAGCCCTCGACGTCCATCGCGTTGGCGCACCGATTGTTCTCCATCCCGGGCATCGAATCGGTGGTGAGGAGGCCCGCCTGTGGCCGCACCATGAGCGCGACATTGGGGCGGAGCCGATACTCGAACTCCGTGTACACGTACGAGAACGTGACCTTGCGGCAGCGGTAGCTGCCCGTCGCGTCGAGACATTGGTCGGTGGTGTCCGCATCGATGATGTCCTTGGGACCGCCGGTCCCCGACATCGTCCCGAACCCGAGCCGCACCGCGTACACCGGATCGAGGAACCGGTACATGAAGTCGATCTCGGCCTGGTAGTACTGGTCGAAGCCCTTGTCGAGCTTGCCGTCGAAGTCGACGTAGTCGACGTGCGCATCGATGTGCGAGCGATTCGGCTCGATCGGCGCCTCGGTGACCACCGCATCGATCGTGGTGCTCATCGGCTCCTCCTGCGAACCGAGGACCGGAGAGACCTCGCGTGCCCCGCCTCGCGACGACGCCTCGACGTACCACTCGAGCCGGGGTGTGCGGACCATCGCCGCATCGATGGTCGCGCGGAGGTACGAGTCACCATCGGGGATCAGATCGAGGCGACGAAACCCGGGCTCGCCGGGAGGCCGCACGAACAGCCACGCCTGCCCGATCGCCGACGGCATCCGCACGAGGAACGCGAGCTGGATCGGCTGCCCGGGGACTGCACGGTGGAGCGGCGCCATCGCCAGGATCGAGCGTGGATTCGTGCCTCCGCTCGCTGCGAGCTCCTCGGCGAGGCGGGCGATCCGCGGATTGCGATCGTCGGTGCGCTGGCTCTTCGCGCGCGTGAGCGCGTCATCGCGCTGCGTGATCTGCTCGCGGAGCGAGAGGATCTCGTTGTCGATCACCTTTCGGTACGGCGTCTTCGGATCCGCCGCGAGGAGCTCCGTCCAGCGCTGGATCCTCGCCTCCGGGGCCTTCCCGAGGGTATCGAGCCACGCCTTCTGCGCGAGCCCGACATGATCCGCCTGCGGGGCACCCGGCGTGGGCGAAGGGCCCACCACGGGCGTACCGGACAGCACGCGGCTCGCCTCGACCTGCGCCGCCCACGGATCGACGAACTTCCGCGGCGCACCGACGAGCCGCACGTGATCCCCTGCGAGTACGCGCTTGGCGAGCTCGGGATCCGCATGCGCCACGCTGAGCTTGTCGCCGCTCCGAGCAACGGCGAGGGTGCCGAGCGCGAACTGATCCTTCAAGGTCGCGCCGGTGCGCGGGTCCTTGGCGATCACCTCGTGCAATAGCTCGAGCTCGGTGCCGGCGCCCACGCCATCGCGGGCGCCGAGATCGACGTAGATGTCCGTGCCGTCGATCGCGAGCACGATCGGCTCGGCCACCGCGATGCGTGTCGTCAGAAGGACGAGGCACGAGACCAGGAGGTGGGTGCGCATCAGAAGTCCACCGTGGCGTTGGCGCCGCCCGTGAAGCCGGCGACGGCCTGGTTGCGCGCCGCGTACCCGACCCGGAGTCCGATCCGTACGTCGTGGCCGATGGCGCGTGCGATGTCGTAGTAGAGCCGAACCCCGGTGGGCCGATCGTTGTCAGGCATGTTCGTGATCTCGACGGTGGCCGCCATCGGCAAGCCCGGCACCGTGCCCCAGCCGAGCCGGAAGTAGCCGTTGACGCCGACGTCGGCCATCGATTCGAAGCCGATCGCGACGTGGCTGGCATCGAGCACGCCGAGCCGCCCCTCGATCCGCCCACCGACCTTGAAGCCGGTCTGCGTGGCCATCACCAGGATCCGTCCATCGAGCCGCACGCCCTCGATCGGTGCGAGGCCGAGCTCGAACCAGCCACCCACGCGATAGCCGGCCTGCGCGGTGCACGGCTGCGAGCAGACCATCGGATCGGTCGACTCGGTGTCACCGAGGAGCCGCGTGAACCCCACGCGGAGCTCCTCGAGCGGATACGCGAGCAGCCGGTACGAGAAGTCCGCGTCCAGCCGGTAGTAGCGATCGATGAGCTTCTGGCCCGAGATCGTGCGCGTGCCGTAGTCCACCCACTCACCCGAGGTGTGGATCCGCGAGCGATGGTTCGCGATCCGGCCAAGATCGCGCATGCGGCGCTCGGCGCTCTCGCTCGCATTGACCGGGATGGTGTGCGGCCACTGCGGTGTGGCGAACACCGGGGTGTCCCCCGCGTCGATGTAGTACTCGATGCCGGGCGCGATCACCTGCGCGCCAGGAACCACCGCCACCCAGTGCGCGTCGTCGCGCCGCACCAGCTCGAGGGTGGCGAACGGGCCCATCCCGATGTTGCGGAAGTGGGCGACCAGCTTCGGGGTGGCCGGCGGCGCCTCGGCGACGAGCTCGAGGTTCGAGCCTGCGATCACGTCCGCCGGGGGAACGTGCCGCACCGGTGCGGCACCTGCCGTGCGCATGCCGAGGACCGCGAACGCGGCCAGGATCAACGACCGTGTGTTCATGATCGCCCTCACCAGTAGAACCCCAGGCCACCGCCGCCACCGAGGCCGCCGTGGTCGATGTCGCGGCCTTGCCACGAGCCCCGGAGGATCACGGAGACGTTCGAGAAGCCGATCCACTCGAGCTCGGTGCCGAGCTTGACGCCGACATCGCCACGATTGGGTTGATTGGTGGCACCGACGGAGATCCCGACGAGCAGCTTGCGCGCTGGCCGGGCCCCGAACCGGATGTCCGTGAGAAACCCGACCTGCTCGACCGAGCGAGCCACGAACATGAGGTTGGTCGCATCGCGGCTGCCGATCCGGAACCGACCCTCGATGCCGAGGCCGAAGCCGTCACGGCCGACGCCCGCGATCAGCTTGCTCCCGACCGAGAGCGGGACGCGCTCGGTCTTGCCTCCGAGCTCGACGTCGGCATAGCCGTACTGGAAGCCGGAGCGCGGCGCTGGATCGGCGGCCGACCACTCGCGATCGGCGTAGCCGCCGGTCCCCGAGTAGACGCCATAGCCGACCCCGATGGCCTGCACGATGCTGCGCAGCCGATAGATGAAGTCGACGTTCGCGGTGATCATCTTGTCGGTGCGATCACCGGCGCGCTTGTCGAGGCTCGCGAAGTCGAGATAGTCGGCGGCGATCTTCACGCTGGACAGGCCAGGCGCGGCGCCGAACTGATCGGTCAGCGGCGGGCGCGCCACCGACAGCGCGATCGGCTGGGCCGGCGAGCCGAGGGCGAGGCCCGAGCGGCCCGAGGGCGTCGAGACCTCGACGAAGTAATCGAGGCCCGGCGCCGCGACGAACTGTGCCGGAATGACGCCGCGCAGGTAGATGTCGTGCTCGCGGACCAGGAGCAGGCTGTGGTACGTGCGCGCGCCGCGGATCCGGTAGTGCAGGAACGCACTCGCGACGCGCTCGGGTTGCTCGAGGACGAACACCAGCGGCAGATCTGCGCCCGGGTTCGCCGAGCTAGCGGGATGATGCTGGACCGTCGTCACGAGCTCGGTGCTCGTGCTCGACGTCACCGGGCGCAGCTGATCGCGCAGGTCGCGGAGCGTGTCGACGTCGTGGCGGATCGCCTCCGCGTACGGTGACCCGCCACGCGTCGACAGATAGCGCTCCCAGCCCGCGATCCGGGCCTCGAGCGGCTGGCCGGTCTGCGACGCGAACACCCCGAGCACCTCGACGGTCGCCGGATCCGTCGGTGGTCCCACCGGCGTTGGATTCGGCGTCGGCGTCGGCGTGGGGTTCGGGGTGGAGGTCGTGCGGTCGGGTCGATCGATCAGCACCTCGACGACGTCGCCGGTCTTGATCGACGCCACGAGATCGCCGACGACCGCGCGGGACAGCGTCTGGCCGGCCTGGGTGACCGTCGCGGAGCCGATCGGCACCCAGTCCTCGACGGTGGCACGCGTCACCGGATGCTTGAGCCGGACCGTGCGCTTGAGCCGGAGCGCGGCGCCATCGCCCACGCCCTGCTTGGCGCCCAGGCTGACATAGATCTCCTGCTGCTCGACCTTGACCACGCTGCCCCGGACGATCTCGTCGTCGGCCAGCGCACGCGTCGGCGCGCTCGCTGCGAGCGCGATGGCGAGCAGGACTGCGATCGGGGTCCGCACTACGGCACCTCCGTCCAGAAGTCTTTCCAGTCCGCGACCTCGGCGGCCGGTGCCGGTCCGGTCGGGACCGGCTTGGCCGGCGCGGGCTTGGTCGGCGTGGGCCGGATCGGCGCGGGCCTGGTCGGCGACGGCTTCGCAAACACCTCGGGCTCGGCGTCCGCGTACGGATCGACGGGCGGCTGCATGATCGTCGCCGGCTGGGGCGGGGGCTTGACCACGGGCTGCGTGCGCGGCCGGACCCGCGGTCGCTCGTCGGCGAGCTGCGGCTCCTCTGGCCCCGGGTCGTAGGGCTGCATGTGGTACGCGGCGATCGCGGTGCGGCACTCGTTGACCGCCGTGTTGCCACGGACCGCAGAGGCGATGAACGCGACGCCGAGCAGGCCGGTGATCGCGGCACCGGACGCCTCGTCATTGCCCAGCAGGGCGAGCCCCGCCACCGCGAGCGAGCCGCCGACCAGGCCGTCGAGCCCGACCAGCCCCTTGCCGGTATCGCACTCGGGCGCACTGGCCTTGGGGCGGTTCGGATCGGGAGCAGACAGCGCGAACGAGCAGCCCGCGACCGCGGTCAGCGCCATACACGAGATCAACCGACGCCAAGCTTCCACCCCAACAGGAGACGGCGGATCGCCACGTCCCGTCACCTCACCAGACCAGAAATCAGTGGCAACGATCGCGCAAACCTGGCGGATCCCTGTAGGTCGTGCAACCCCAGCGGAACGGCCCGAACGACTAGGGGGCCGAGGCCACGTGCTCGGTGCGCACGGGGAGCGGCTGGGTGGTGATCGGCGTCCCGGCCTCGACGACGCCGAGGCGCGCCACCAGGGCGTGCTCCGCGCGCGGATCGTCGCCACCCCACACGCCGAGCGCCCGGGCGACCTCCGACGGCTTCGCCGAACCATCCGCGGTGGCACGCACGCGCACCCGGAGGAGCGCGCCGCTCGGCCAGTCGAGGATCGTGCACAGCCGCTCGGCCGCGTCTCCATCGATCACCGAGACATCGAGCACCATGTGGCGGACATCGATCTGCTTATCGCCGCGCGCGACCGTGGCGGAGGCCTTCGCCATCAGGGCGGCACCGATGCGGGTGAGGCGCGGCGCGTCATGCGCCATGCCATCGGCGGCCGGGCGGATCACCAGGTCCACCGCGTCGATCAGCTTGCCGAGGCCCGGCGTTGGCCGCTCGATCGTGGTGGGCTGGATCTTCACGAAGCTCGGATGACCGGCGAGCCGCACGATCGTGCAGCTCTCGACCTCGATCCCCGGAGGGCAGACGGATGCCAGGCGATCGCGGACCTCGTCTGCGGACAGCTCGATGCGCGTGGTGTCGTCGGTGACGTCCCAGGTCTTGACACCCGGGACCCCGTGCTCGAGATCGATGTCCATCAGCTCGCCCAGCGAGGGCACGCCGAGGCCGAGCGCCGGCCCGAAGCTGATCCGGGGCTTCGGGGAGAACCCACGCGTCATCGCGAGCGGGAGATCCGCGCGCCGGAAGCTCCGCGAGAGCAGGCGCACCAGATCGAGGTGACCGAGGAACGCAGCGCGGCCGACCTTCGCGAACCGGATCCGGTACGTCGAGTACGCGAGCCCGGAGCCCACGTGCCCGGCCAGGCGCACGCGCTCGGCGCGATCGGTCTCGCGGTTCTTGATCGCGGCCCCGACCTCGGCGACCTCGGCGGGGCTCCCACCGCCACGCTCCGAGACATCGACCATGTCGGTGGCATCCGCGAGCACCGGCAGCGCGCGGCTGGCCGGCGGTGTGGCGGCGTTCAGCGTGCGGAGCGCTACCAGGCGATCGTCGCGCATCTTCGTCAGATCACAGGCGACGCCGCAGTCGTAGCAGACGAGCTTGCGCCGGTCCGGCTCCGCCTCGGCGAGGTTCGTGTGGTGGATCAGCATGCCGGCGACCTTGCCGCACGGGGGGCTCGCCCTGCCCTTGAGCGCCTTGCGGTACTCGCCGAGCAGGAAGCCCTCCTCGAGGCCGACATCGATGTGATCCCATGGCAACCGCGCGCTCACCGGCCGCGTGCCGAGGTAGCTCGCGACATCCACGCCATGGGCCGCGAGCTGCGTGGTCCACCGCTCGAGCTCGAACACCTCATCCCAGCCATCGAACCGGGCGCCAGCGCGCCACACCGCCTCGATCACCCCCGCGAGCCGGCGATCGCCGCGCGCGAGGATGCCCTCGATGAACGAGATGCCGCTGTGGTGGTGCTTGAGCCGGAGGTTCTTCTCGGTCCGCGCTGTGTGACGCAGGATCGATTGCTTGCGCTGGATCTCGGCCTCGGAGTCCTGCCCTGCCCACTGCAACGGCGTGTGCGGCTTGGGCACGTGCGAGCTGACCGAGACCGTGACCTCGGCACGCCCGCCGCCGACCTCGCGACCGACCTTGAGCATCCGGATCCCGGTGTTCACGATCCCGCGCACGTCATCGTCCTCCTCGGTGGGGAGGCCGATCATGAAGTACAGCTTGAGGCGGTGCCAGCCGCGCGCGAACACGCGCCGCGAGCTCTCCTCGATGTGCGCCTCGGTGACGTTCTTGTTCACCACGTCGCGCATCTTCTGGGTACCGGCCTCGGGTGCGAACGTCAGGCCACTGATCCGCGTGAGCGCGAGCTCGTCCAGCAGATCCTCGTTGAGGCCGTAGGCACGCAGCGAAGCGACCGACATCGAGACGCCGCGCTTGCGCAGCTCCGCGGCGAGTGACTTGACGAGCGGCGTGATGCTCGAGAAGTCCGCGGTGGACAGGCAGGTCAGGCCGGTCTCCTCGTAACCCGCCTTCTCCACGCCACCGATCAGCGAGTCCGCGATCGACTGCGGAGAGCGCTCTCGCACCGGGCGGTAGATCATGCCGGCCTGGCAGAACCGGCAGCCCTCGGTGCAACCACGCGCGATCTCGACGGACGCGCGCTCGAACACCGCCTCGGCGTACGGCACCGGCGTGTCACTCGGAAACGGATACTTGTCGAGATCCTCGACCATCGCGCGGCCCACCCGTGCGGGCACGCGCGGATCAAGCGGCGCGCCGACCACGGTCATGCCGGTGGCCTCATCGGTCTCGGTCGCGTACAGCGACGGGATGTACAGCGGGAACCGGCTCGCGAGCTCGGCCAGCGCATCGGCGCGCGTCCGCGCACCGGCGGTGATCTCGCGGCGCATCGCGGCCCAGGCGAGCACGACCGGCGGCAGCAGCTCCTCGGCCTCACCGATGAACGCGGCGTCGATGAACGGCGCCATCGGCTCCGGGTGCGAAGCCGTGGGGCCGCCGACCAGGACCAGCGTGGCATCGGGCGCGCGATCCGCCGCGCGGAGCGGGATGCCGCCGAGATCGAGCAGCGTCAGCACATTGGTGAACGTCAGCTCGTACTGGAGCGAGATGCCGAGGACGTCGAACTCGTGGAGTGGGCGCTGGGTCTCGAGGGAGACCAGCGGCAGCCCGCGCTCGCGGAGCTCGGCCTCCATGTCGGTCCACGGCGCGAACGCGCGCTCGCACGCGATCCGCGGATCCTTGTTGAGCAGCGAGTAGATGATCTTGGTCCCGAGGTGGGACATGCCGATGTCGTAGACGTCGGGGAAGCCGAGGCAGACGCGCGCCTGGACGTCCGGACCATGTTTGACGACGCTGCCGTACTCGCCGCCGAGGTAGCGCATCGGCTTCGCGACGCGATCGATGAAATCCGCGTAGAGGTGGCGCATCGGGACCGCGCTGTATAGCAAACCCCTTGCTCGTGCGGCTCATTATTGTACGGTGCCACCCATGCGCAGGTTCGTCGCCGTTGCCCTCGCCCTCGCCACCGTCGGGGCGTGCTCGAAGAAGGAGCCCGGGCACGACTTGGCGCCGATCGCGCCCAACGCTCCCATCGCTCCCATTGCCGGCCCCACCGCTGCCGCGGCCGACCCCGCCAACCTGCCACCAGCGGGCACCGCGCCCGCCCCGATCACCGTCGCCAAGGATCTCCCCATGTGGAACGCCGCCATCAAGACCCTCCAGGGTCAGGACACGAACCTCGCCGCGTACAAGGGCAAGGCCCTGCTCCTCGTCAACGTCGCGAGCAAGTGCGGCCTCACCCCGCAGTACTCGACCCTCGAGGCCTTGCAGAAGAAGTACGCGTCCAAGGGCTTCACCGTGATCGGGTTCCCGTGCAACCAGTTCGGCAAGCAAGAGCCCGGGTCGGCCCACGAGATCGAGACGTTCTGCTCCACCACGTACGGCGTGACGTTCCCGATGATGGAGAAGGTCGAGGTCAACGGACCCGGCCGTCACGAGATCTACAAGACCCTCACGCCGCTCGCCGATGCCGGCGGCCACACCGGAGACATCCGGTGGAACTTCGAGAAGTTCGTGGTCTCGGCCGATGGCACGAAGATCACGCGCTTCGATCCCGAGGTCACGCCGAACGATCCGGCCGTGATCGCGGCGATCGAGCAAGCGCTGCCGCACTGACCTGCCCCGCTCTCCGGTCGATCGCCAGCGGAGCTCCTGCTCGGGATCAGGCGTTCGGGACGACCTGGACGTCGGCCATCACCGCGTAGTGATCGCTCGCGCAGATCGCCGCGTCGCCCTCGCCTTCGCGCTCCGTGAGCGCGACCTGGCAGCTGTGGATGGTGCCGCGGCCATCCTTCTTGCGGCTGGTCACGAACACGTAGTCGATCCGCCGATCGAGATCGAGGGAGCGCAGGGGCCGGGTCAGCCGGTTCTCGCTCGACCACGTGATGCCCTCGGACGGGCCGTCTCCGGGGCCGGGCTCGCGGTGCAGGCGCAGCCAGGCGTCCTGGAAGTGCGTCCGGCGCCCGGCGAGCGTGGTCAGGCCGCGGAGGTAGCGAATCTCGTCCGAGTCCGGGGTGGCGTTGAAGTCCCCGCACAGGATCTGCGGCGGACTGGTGTCGGTGCGAAGCCCGCGGATCGCGTCGTCGATCGCGAGGACCTGGTGTTCGCGTGCGAGCCCGTCATCGAGCCGATAGTGGAGGTGCGTGGTGTGGACCCAGACCGGACCACCATCGGTGGCGACCTGCGCGGAGAGCAGCAGCCGTGCGTCCGCCGGCCGCGCCTCGGGGAGCGCCAACGTGCGGGTCTCGAGGATCGAGCGCGCGATCACGGCGAGCCCTTCCTGCCCGGCTGGCAGCTTGCCGTGGGCGCCGTCGGCCCAGCTCACCGCCGTCGCGTAGTGCGCGGTCATCCCGAGCCCCTGCGCGATCCGCTCCGCGGTGGTGACGCCGGAGACGCCATCGAGCGGGCGCGCCTCCTGGAGGCAGACCACGTCCGGAGCGAGGGACACGAGCTGGCGAATCGCGAGCGCGAGGCGCTGCTCGAGCGGCGCCTCGGTGCCCCAGAAGTTCAGCGTGACGACGCGGAGGTTGGCACCCACGCCGCCAGCGTATCACCGGGGTGGCGGCGTGCGTGCGAGCCGCGTCAGCCGCGCGAAGCGGATCACGTCGACGATCAACATCGCGAGCATCGCGAACACCCCGAACCGCATCCAAAGGGGCCACATGCGCGCGAGGAAGCTCGGCCGGGCCACCACGAACTCGTCGATGATCCGCGTCGGTCCTCCGACCTCCGCGTCATCGGAGCCGCCGACCGAGCCCCGCACCTGGCCGATCATCACCGAGATGTCGTCGATCGGGAACGTGGTGGCGCGCTGGAACGCCTCCCCGAGGTCTCGCTCGACGACCGGCACGATCGACTTACGGATCCCGAGGAGCCAGCTCTTCCCCTCCGGGCCCCGCTTGGGCTCGACGATCACCTCGCGGGTCTGGCCCCCACGCTCGATGGTCAGCATCACGGGCGCGCCCTGCCCGAGGTTGACGCGCTCGACGAGGTCGCCGTCGATCGCCTCGGTGTTCACGGCGAGGATGACGTCACCTGGCTCGAGCTTACCGACCGCATCGAATCCGGGCAGCGCCTCGGTGACGATCGTGCGGTGCCCCACGGTGTGGCCATGCCAGGCGTAGAACCCGAAGGCGACGCCGGCCGCGGCCACGTAGCTCGCGGCGTTGGCCGCCAGCAGCGCGAACACCACCTGCTTGGTCGCCCTCCAGACGCCCAGGCGGACGAGCTCGCGGACGACGACGAGGAGCCCTGCCGCGACGATCGCGACGAGGTAATCCAAGGCTCACCCGCCTCGGTAGATGCAGCGCGAGGTCGGGGTCTCGGAGACCACCACCTCGGCGAGCCCTGGGAGGCTCGCCGCGAGCTTGTGCCACCACCACACGGCGAGCAGCTCGCTCGTGGGATTGGCCAGGCCGTCGATCTCGTTCAGCACCTGATGATCGAGCTGCTTGACCAGCGGGCCGGCGTGCTCGTCGATCTCCGCGAAGTCCATCACCCAGCCTCGCTCGGGATCGATCTCGCCATCGATCACGACCTCGACCGAGTAGCTGTGCCCGTGCATGCGCGCGCACTTGTGGCCCGCCGGCACCTTCGGAAGGAAGTGTGCCGCCTCGAACCGGTAGATCCGCTCCAGCCGCGTACGCATCGCCGCGGCGTTGTAGCCCACCTGTGCATGCTAGGAAAGCCCCGTGCGCCGTAGCTGGGCAGGCCTCGACAAGCGGGTCTGGCAGATGGCGTTCGCGCGGGCCGTCAACACGATGGGCCTGTCCCTCGTGATGACGTTCCTCGGCATCTATGTCGTCGAGACCCGAGGCTATCCGGCGTGGTCATACGGCCTGATCGCGTTGACCGCGAACCTGTGCCAGTCGGCGACCAGCGCCTGGGCGGGGAACCTCTCGGACCGGATCGGCCGCCGCCCGCTGATCACCACCGCGCTGTTCGTGCGCAGCGGCTTCATCGCGCTCCTCGGTACCCAGATCGCCCTCGATGCACCGCTGTGGAGTCTTGCGGCCAACATGGTCGTGACCTCCGCGCTCCGCGGCTGCTTCGAGCCGGTGGCGTATGCGTTGGTCGCCGACGTGTGCACCGAAGATCAACGGATCTCGGCGTTCGGACTGCAGCGCATGGGCACCAACCTCGGGTGGGCCATCGGCCCGTCGCTGGGTGGGCTGCTCACGCTCGTGGTGCCGTACGGGGTGGTGTTCTACATCGCCGCCGGCGGGATGATCCTCGCCGCGCTGGTCACCATGCGGATCGAGGATCCGGTCAAGCGCTCCACCGCCGCGGCGACCGTGTCCGAGCCCGTCGGCGCCGCGCTCCGCGAGGGGCTGCGAGATCCGGTGCTCCGCCTGCTGCTCGCCGGGACGTTCCTGTGCGCGCTGCTCGAGACCCAGATGTTCTCGACGTTCTCGATCTACATGACCGACGAGCTCGGCCTCGCGAAGTCCGACGTGGGGCTGCTCTATTCGATCAACGGGTTCGGCGTGCTGCTGCTCCAGTTCCCCGCGCTGCAGCTGATCCGCCGCCTCGGGGTCCGCACCACGTTGCCGTGGGCCTCCCTGCTCGATGCGATCGGGTTCGGGCTGATCGGCGCCGGCACCGGGTTCGCGGGCGGCGCGCTCGCGATGATCACGCTGACCGGCGCGGAGGTGATCTTCGATCCCGCGCACCAGACCGCGATCGCCGAGGTCGCAGATCCCGCGCGCCGAGGACGGACCTATGGCGTGGTCGGGTTCTGTCAGATGTTCGGCATCGCGCTCGCCCCGCTCGTCGGCGGCATCCTCCTCGATACGATCGGCGCGCATCACGCGGCGATGTGGGCGACGATCGCGACGATCGGCGGTGCACAGACGCTGTGCTTCTTCGCCTTCGTGCGGCGGCGCGGCGTGCGCTGAGGTCCAAGGGCGTCTAAGGCGCCGACAGCGCCGCGATGCGGCGGCGGATCGCATCGGCATCCTTGGCGCCCGGCGCTGCACTCAGATACGAGCGGAACGCCTGGACCGCCTTCGCGCGGTTGCCCTGCTGCGCATACGCGAGCCCGAGGCCGCGGTAGCCCACCGACGAGCCGAACCCGATCACCTGCTTGTACGCCGTGATCGCCGCCTCGTAGTTTCCCGCGAACAGCTTCGCGTTCCCCGCATCGTAGGCGGCCTTCGCCTTGGCCAGGCTCTCCGCGGTGGGAGCCGCGGCCTTTCCAACGGTGGTCCCGGTCTCGTTGCCGGTCTTGGTGCCGATCGTCTTGGTTCCGGTCTTCGTGCCCCGTCTCTGGGTGCCCGTCTGGGTTCCGGTCTTCGTGCCCGTCTGGGTCCCGGTCTTCCTGCCGGTCTGGGTGCCTGTCTGCGTCGGCGTCGTGCCGGTCGGGTTCGTGTCGGTCGGCGTCTTGCCGGTCGGTGTCTTGCCGGTCGGCTCGGTCGGCGTCTTGCCCGTCGGCTCGGTCGGCGTGTTGCCCGTCGGCTCGGTCGCCGATCCGGAACCCGCGGCCTCGGGCGGCGTCTCTGCACTGGAGCCCGCGGAGGTGTCATCACCCGGCGGAGTCTCGGCCGAACCCGGCGTGGGGATTGGATCGTGCTTCGCGACCACGGGCGGCTCGGGCTTCTCGGACTTGGGACCGCGGGTGGCGACCACGATGATCACCACCGCGAACAGCGCGACCACGCCGCCGATGATCGCGACCGTACGCCGCGAGGTCGGTGGGCGAACGATCGGCAACGAGTCGGTCTGGTTCCAGCGCTCGTCGCGCGGAGCCGCGAACGGCGCGGGAGCAGGCACGTGCACCGGAGCAGGCGCGATGACCGCTGGCGCCGGCGGCACCGGTGCCGTCGTCGGCATCGGGGGCATCGCGGGAGCTGGTTGCGGTGCCGCGACCACCGGGGCGGGCTGGGCGCGTGGGCGCTGCTGCGGCGTCGGCGGGATCGGCGCGAGCTCCTGCGCGATCACCACGGATGGCTCGGGCGGGAACATCGACGGCGGCGCGACCTCGTGATCGACGACCGCAGGCGGCGCAACCACGACGTTCGCAACCTCGACGACCGGCGGTGCAGCCGCGACCTTCGCAGGCTCGACGACCGGCGCAGGGGCACTCACGGGCGTCGCAGGCGTGCTCACCGGTGCGGGCGACAGCTCCGGGAGCGGCCACGACGCCACCGACATCGGCGACGCGAGGGCGACGAACGCGGGCTCGGGCTCCGAGGCCGGCGCGGCAGCGACTTGCACGGGCGCTGGCGCTGGCGCGTCGACGACGGGCCGTGGCGCGACCACGGCTGGCTTCGCGGGAGACGGTTCGGCCACCGGCGTTGCGGTCACGGCCGCCACCTTGGCGGCCGGGCGCGCGGGCGGAGCCGGTGCGGGCCTGGGCGGCGTCGGAGGTGGCATCGGAGCCGGCGCCGGCGTCACCGCCGCGCTGATCGAGCTCCAGTCCGAGTCCTCGACATCGTCGGGCAGTGCCCAGCCCTCGGACTCCTCGACCTTCGGCGTTCCCACCGGTGGGGTCGCGCTCTTGACGGGCATCGGCGTTCCAGCCGCTGGCGTCGGAGGTGGTCGCACCGGTGCGGTCTGCGTCCGCGCGATCGCCGGCGTCCCTGCGGGCGGCGTCTGAGTGCGAACGATCGCCGGCGTCCCTGCGGGCGGCGTCTGCGTGCGAACGATCGCCGGCGTCCCTGCGGGCGGCGTCTGAGTGCGAACGATCGCCGGCGTGCCTGCGCCCGGCGTCTTCGCGTCGTCGCGCTGCCTCTGGATCGTCGACGTCGGGGGTGGGGTCCGCACCGTCGCGGCATCGAACTGGTTGCCCGATGGTGGCGAAGGAGGCGGGGTCTGATCGCGGCGCACGGTCGCGACCCCGGCCGCGGGCGTGCGGACCTTCTCGCGCGCGATGATCGTCGACGTCGGCGGCGGAGCCCGCACCGTGGCCGCGTCGAGCGCCCCGGGCGGTGGCGGAGGTGCGCTCTGCTGCTGCTTCGACAGCACGCGCGCGAGGGATTGTGTCGTGCGGCGCGGCTCCGCGGGGATCGCGGCGGCCTGCTTCAGGAGCTCCGTGAGCTTGCCGTCGGGAGCCTGAGGCGTGAGCTGATCGCGCTCCCACTCCTCGAGGTCCATCGCATCCATCTCGAGCGCTTCGTCGTCGGCCGCAGGCTTGGTCGGGTTGCTCACGGCTTGGTGGCCTCGGCCACCACGTCGGCCACGCCCCACACCACGTCCTCTTCGCTCGCGAACACCTTGATCGCGGCCTTCTTGCGCTTCTTGGCGTCGACGTCGAACAACGTCACGGTGACCTTGATCGATTGCTTCTTCGGACCTTCATCGATCTCGGCGAACAACAGCTGGTTCGAGCCGAGTGACCGGCCGACAGCCTCGTAGCAGGCAGGGGTACGCTCCACGCACTCGATCGAGAGCTGGACGACCTCGAGCGAGACCTTGGACACCTGGGGCTCGTCCATCCCCTTGACGCGTGCGCGTCGGAGCCGCTCGCTCGCCGCGCGTGCCGCGATCGGGAACGCGTCACTCTCGGCGGGCAACACCGCCCACACCTTGCTCCCGGGCACGTACACCGGCTTCGCTGGAGCGGGCACGGGGGTGCAGCCCATCATGATGACGAGCAGCAGTTGACCGAACGTCCCCCACTGGACTGGCACGGTAAGGCACTGAATGTAGCATCGTCGGCGGGGTCGCGCGACGCGGCTACCCCAACTCACCCCGGGCTGACGGTCGTGGCGTGCCTCGGAGGCCGGGTATAGAGTCGCCCGACGATGAGGACGTGCACCTGGATCGGGCTGGCCGTGCTGCTGGGGTGCGGGGGGTGCGGAGATCCCGCTGCTCCGGCCCTCCCTGCGTGGGATCGCAGCCTGCCCGAGGCCAGCGTGCTGGGCGTCCACCGCGGGCTCACACCAGCGCGTGGGATCGTGCACCTTCACTCACCCTACTCCCACGACGCCTGCGATGGCATGCCCCGTCCCGGCGGCCAACCCGACGAGCAGTGCCTCGCCGACCTGCGCGCCGCGCTGTGCACCGATCACATCGACTTCGCGAACCTCACCGACCATGACGACACGATGGCCGACGAGGACTTCACGAAGCTGTTCAGTATGCGCGGCACCGATCAGCCGGTGATGCGCGGTGGCGAGCAGATCGCGTCACGCATCCTCTGCGAGGACGGCCATCAGGTCCTGGTGACGATCGGCGGCGAGAACGATCTCATGCCGATCATGCTCGACCACCACCTCCCTGGCACGCTCCCGGAGAGGCACGCGCTCTACAACGGCAACGACGCTGCCACGTCCGCCGCCTACCGCGCCGCGGGGGGCCTGGTCTGGGTCGCGCACACCGAGAGCAAGACGCTCGAGATCCTCCGCGAGGTCACCCCGGACGGCATCGAGGTCTACAACCTGCACGCGAACATCGATCCGAACATCCGCAAGGACTACCTGGGTCTCCCGTCGGCTGGCGCGATCGCGGCCGCCGTCGAGTTCGCCGACACGCAGCCCGGTCACCCCGAGCCCGATCTCGCGATGCTCGCCTTCTTCTCGGCCAACCAGCCGGCGATCGACAAGTGGCAGACGTTGCTCGGTGAGGGCAAGCACATCGCGGTCACCGCCGGCAGCGACGCCCATCAGAACGCGATCCCGGTCGTGATGGCCGATGGCGAGCGTGGTGACTCGTATCGCCGCGTGCTGCGCTGGTTTGGAAACATGGCGCTCGTTCAGGATCCCCACGACGTCGATCAGATCGAGGCCGCGTTGAAGGCGGGACGGATGTTCGCCGCGTTCGAGCTGCTCGGAACACCCGAAGGGTTCGATGCGTATGCCCAGACGCCGTCGGGGGCCATCGTCGAGCTCGGCGGCACCATCGCGAGCACGGAAGGCGCCATGCTGACCGTCGACGTGCCCACGGTCCGGAATCTCGATCCGTCCCTGCCCGCTCCGACGATCACCGGCAAGGTGATCTGGATCAGCGCGAGCGGCCCCGTGGAGATCGCCCATGGCGTGAGCAGCTTCATGGCGCACCTCGGCGCGCCCGGGGCCTATCGCGTGGAGATCACGATCACACCTTCGCACCTCGGGCCGTACCTGCACGATCTCGGCACCGCCATGGCCGAGGTCGAGCTACCCTGGATCTACGCGTCGCCGTTCTATGTCGAGTAGGCCATCACCACGTCTCCCCCTCGTCGGCCCTGTTTGGGCCGCCGCCCTGGTCGCCACGCTCGCCGGGTGCCCGCTCAGCTCGTCCTCCGGCGGCGAGTGCCAGCTCGACAGCGACTGCAGTGGCAGCGAGGTCTGTGCGCGCGACGAGATGTGCGCCGCCGCCTCGCAGGTCCGCAGCGTCACCGCCACGTGGACGATCCGCGGCGCGGCCGCGGGCGTCGCCTCCTGCGGGACCCACCCCGATCTGTACATCTCGTTCATCGGGAACGACTCCGGCGACACGCTCGGCTACGCCCCCGTGCCGTGCAAGAACGGCCAGTTCACGGTCGACAAGCTGCCGACCCGGTTCCGTCAGGTCGAGCTCGGGGTCGAGGGCGGGGTCTCGGACACGCGCACGATCGATGCCTCGGGCACGGCCGTGTTGGATCTGCGCCTGTAAGTCAGCACGGCGCCTCGGATCGGGTATGGTCCGCCCCGTGGTGACCGCACCGATGACGACGACTCCCGACACCAAGCGGGTCGAGACCGACGAGCAGCAAGAGCTCGTCGAGACCACCCCCGCCGAGCTCGCTCCGCTGTACCGCCAGATGCTCGCGATCCGGCGCATGGAGGAGGCCTCGGCCAAGGCCTATTCGCAGGGCAAGATCGGTGGCTTTCTCCACCTCATCATCGGCCAGGAGGCGGTCTGTGTGGGCGCGATCGCGGCGCTCGAGGCCAAGGACTACGTGGTCGCGACGTATCGCGAGCACGGCCATGCGTACGCCAAGGGCGTCGCCGCTCGGCCGATCATGGCGGAGCTGTACGGCAAGAAGACCGGCGTCGTGAAGGGCCTCGGCGGCTCGATGCACATCTTCGACAAGGCCACGAACTTCCTCGGTGGCTACGGCATCGTCGGCGGCCACGTCCCGATCGCGGCTGGTGCGGCGTTCGCATCGAAGTATCGCGGCGACGGCCGCGTCACGCTGTGCTTCTTCGGCGAGGGCGCGTCCACGATCGGCGGCTTCGCCGAAGGACTGGCGCTCGCGGCGCTGTGGAAGCTGCCCGTGGTGCTGATCTGCGAGAACAACCAGTACTCGATGGGCACGCCGGTCTATCGCTCGCTCGCCGTCGAGGATGTCTCGCTCCGCGCGGTCGGTCATGGCATGGCGCGCGACAGGTTCGATGGCGACGACGTCGTCAAGGTCAAGCGCAGGATCGCCGAGGCGGTCGAGCGAGCGCGCACCACCGGCGAGCCCACGCTCGTCGAAGTCGTGACCTACCGGTTCCGCGGTCACTCGATGAGTGATCCGGGCCTCTACCGCACCAAGGACGAGGTCGAGGAGTGGAAGCGGCGCGATCCGCTCAACCGCTGCCGCCAGCGTCTGCTCGACATCGGCTTCCCCGAGGCCGAGCTGAACGCACTCGAGGATGACGTCCGCGTCGAGATCGAGGACGCCGTGAAGTTCGCCGATGACTCGCCGCCCGCGGACGAGTACTTCCCGTACGTGATCAAGGAGTAAGCCGGTGGCCGTCATCAGCTACAGAGAAGCGCTCAACCAGGCGATGCGCGAGGAGATGGAGCGCGACGCCAACGTGTTCGTGATGGGCGAGGAGGTCGGGCACTACAACGGCGCGTACAAGGTCACGCAGGGCCTGCTCCAGCGGTTCAGCGAGCGACGCATCGTCGACGCACCGATCGCCGAGATGGGCTTCGCCGGCATCGGTGTGGGCGCCGCGATGGTGGGCCTCCGTCCGATCATCGAGTTCATGACGTTCAACTTCTCGCTCGTCGCGATCGATCAGATCGTGAACAACGCCGCGAAGATCTTCCAGATGAGCGGTGGGCAGTACAACATCCCGATCGTGTTCCGTGGCCCGAGCGGGCCCGCGGTGCAGGTCGGTTCGCAGCACTCGCAGGCGCTCGAGAGCTACTACGCGCACGTGCCCGGCCTGAAGGTCGTGATGCCGTCGACGGCGAAGGACGCCAAGGGCCTCCTGAAGACGGCGATCCGCGACAACAACCCGGTGGTGTTCATGGAGGGCGAGACCCTCTACAACACGACGTGGGAGGTCCCGGAGGGTGGCCCTGACGATCACCTGATCCCGATCGGCGTCGCGGACATCAAGCGCGAGGGCAAGGACATCACGCTGATCGCGTGGTCGAAGATGGTGTGGACGTGCATGGACGCGGCCGCCGCGCTCGCCAAGGACGGCATCGAGTGCGAGGTCGTCGATCCCCGCACGCTGCGCCCGCTCGATGTCGACACGCTCGCGGCCTCGGTCAAGAAGACCGGGCGATGTGTGATCGTCGAGCAAGGCTGGCCGGTCGCCGGGTTCGGCGCCGAGGTCGCGTATCAGATGCAGCGGCTGTGCATGGATGCGCTCGACGCCCCGATCGAGCGGGTCTGTAGCGATGACGTTCCGATGCCGTATGCGAAGAACCTCGAGGACCAGGTGCAACCCCAGGTCCCCGATGTCGTCGCTGCGGTCAAGCGCGCTCTGTATCTGGAGTAACTCACATGGCTCAGATCCTCGGTTTGCCGAAGCTGTCTCCGACGATGGAGGAAGGCGTCCTCGTCCGCTGGACCAAGAAGGAGGGCGACAAGGTCGCTCCCGGCGATCTGATCGCCGAGGTCGAGACGGACAAGGCGAACATGGACTTCAACGTCGAGGACTCGGGCGTCCTGCTCAAGTTCCTCGTCAAGGAGGGCGACACCGTCAAGCTCGGCGCGCCCGTCGCGATCATCGGCAACGCCGGTGAAGACATCACCGCGCTGCTCGCGCAAGCCTCGGCCAGCGGCGCGCCCGCGCCCGCGAAGCCAGCGCCTGCGGTCGCGAAGCCGGCCGTCGCAGCGACGCCCGCGGTCGCGAAGTCTGCCATCGCCCCCGCCGCACCGGCACCCGCGGTCGCGAAGGTAGCTCCCACGCCCGCCCCTGCCACCGCCCCTGCAGGCGCGGGCAAGCTCCTCGCCTCGCCGCTCGCCAAGACCCTCGCGATCGAGCTGGGGATCGACCTGAGGACCCTGGCCGGCACGGGTCCTGGCGGCAGGATCGTCGAGCGCGACGTGAAGCTCGCCGCCGAGGGCGGAACCGCCAAGGCCAACGGCCATGCTCCCGACGAGGCCCCCGCCTTCGAGGATCAGCCGACCCAGGCGATCGCTGTACGGACCCCGCGGCAGATGGCCCCCGACGCGAGCGCCGGCGAGTACGAGGACGTGCCCGCGAGCAACATGCGCAAGCGAATCGCAGCGCGGCTCACCGAGGCCAAGCGCGATGTCCCGCACTTCTACTTGATGCGGAAGCTCGATGCGGCGCCGCTCATGGCGTTCCGGGCCCGGCTCAACGAGCTGCTCGGTGATCGCGGCAAGGTCAGCGTCAACGATCTCGTGATCAAGGCGGTGGCGCTCGCGCTGCGCCGCGTGCCCGAGTGCAACGCGAGCTGGGAGGGCGAGGCGATCCGGCACTATCACCAGGTCCACGTCGGCGTCGCCGTGGCGATCGAGGATGGTCTGGTCACCCCCGTCGTCCGCAACGCCGATCAGAAGGGCATCGGGGCGATCGCCGCCGAGGTCAAGGACCTGGCCGATCGCGCGAAGAAGCGCGCCTTGAAGGGCCACGAGATCAGCGGCTCCACGTTCACCGTGTCGAACCTCGGCATGTACAACATCGAGCGCTTCACCGCGATCATCAACCCGCCGGAGGCCGGCATCCTCGCGGTCGGCACCACGGTCGACGAGCCCGTGATCGCCAAGGACGGGCAGATCGTCGCCGGCAAGCGGATGACGGTCACGATGTCGTGCGATCACCGGGTGATCGATGGCGCCCTCGGCGCTCGCTGGCTCCAGGCGTTCGGCGAGCTGTTCGAGAAGCCGGAATCCCTCGCCCTATGAGCGATCCGGTGATCTACGACGTCGTCGTCATCGGCTCGGGCCCCGGCGGGTATGTCGCCGCGATCCGCGCCGCCCAGCTCGGGCTGTCCACCGCATGCATCGAGCGCGAGAGCCTCGGCGGCATCTGCCTCAACTGGGGCTGCATCCCGACCAAGGCTCTCCTCCGCTCGGCCGAGGTGCTCGAGCACTTCCAGCACGCGAACGAGTTCGGGATCAAGGTCGGCTCCGTCGAGGCCGACTTCCCCGCGATCATCGCGCGCAGCCGCGGCATCGCCGACAAGGTCAGCAAGGGCATCGGCTTCCTGTTCAAGAAGAACAAGATCGCGTCGATCCCCGGGACGGCGAAGCTCCTGCCGCGCGCGGGCGCGTGGAAGCCCCACCAGATCGAGGTCACCGCGGCCGACGGCAAGCAAGTCGTCTCCGCCAAGCACGTGATCCTCGCGACGGGTTGCAGGGCGCGTTCGCTGCCGGGCATCGAGCTCGATGGCACGCGGATCATCGAGTACCGCAAGGCGATGACGCTCCCCGAGCGCCCGGCCTCGATGGTCGTGCTCGGCGCTGGTGCGATCGGCGTCGAGTTCGCATCGTTCTATCGCTCCCTCGGGACCGAGGTCACGATCGTCGAGTTCATGCCGCGCCTCGTCCCCAACGAGGATCTCGACATCTCGAAGGAGCTGACCCGCGCGTTCGAAAAGCGCGGCATCAAGAGCCTCGTCGGCCACAAGCTGACCAGCGCCAAGAACAACGGCGGCAAGGTGACGATCGTCGCCGAGCCGAAGGACGGCGGCGACAAGGTCACGATCGAGACCGAGATCCTGCTCGTCGCCGTTGGTGTCCAGGCCAACATCGAGAACCTCGGCCTCGAGCCGCACGGGATCACGCTCGAGCGTGGGTACATCAAGGTCGACGGCGAGAACCGCTGCGGTGACGGGCTGTGGGCGATCGGGGACGTCACCGGCCGTGGCCTCGCCCATGTCGCGTCCGCGGAAGGCGTGTTCGTCGCGGAGAAGATCGCGAACGTCCACGCCGAGCCGGTGCGCTACGACGCGATCCCTGCGTGTACGTACTGCTCTCCGGAGATCGCCTCGGTCGGCCTCACGGAGGACAAGGCGAAGGCGCAGAACATCCCGATCAAGGTCGGCAAGTTCCCGTTCACCGCACTCGCCAAGGCGCGCGCGGCCAACGACGTCACCGGGTTCGTGAAGGTGATGTGGCACGCCGAGACGGGGGCGCTGGTCGGCGCGCACCTGATCGGCCCGGCGGTCACCGACCTGATCGCCGAGCTCACGCTCGCGAAGACCACCGAGGTCAACGCGCAGAGCTTGCTCGCGACGATCCACGCGCACCCCACGTTCGCCGAGAGCATCAAGGGCGCGACCGAGGCGGCATTCGGCCACGCGATCGATCTCTGAGCGTGAGGATGCACCGTCGCTGGATCGCCATGGCTGCGCTCCTCGCAGCATGTGGCGGCAAGAAGGAGCGGCCCGCGGGTGATGCGAGCGCACGCCCTGCCGATGCGGCGGCGACGATCGTCGTGACCGACGCCGCGCGCGCACCGGACGATGCGGGCGCCGCGCCCGCGGATGCAGCGCCGGCGAGCGCGTCCCCTGGCGTCAGCTCGAAGGTCCTCCAGGTCGCCGTGCGGGGTCGCGTGGCGTGCGCGCGGCGCGCCGATGGGCGCGTGCGATGCTGGGGCCGCCAGTGGGACGGCACGGCAGCGGCGGTGGCCGCGGCGCCGGTGGAGCTGCCGGGGATCACGAACGCCGTCGGCCTCGACATCACGCCCAAGGGCGTCCTCTTCGTGGTCACGAGCGATGGTCACGTGAGGCGTTCGTTCGACGAGCTCACCAAGCTCGGTCCTCTCGAGGATCTCGAGGTCGAAGGCGAGGCGATCGATGTCCGCGTGCTCGACGACGTACCGTACGTGCTCACGCGCGCCGGCGATGCCTTCGGTCCGCTGAAGAGTAACCCGCGGCTCCGCGACATCACGGCGCTCCACACGCTTGGGGGCCGCGGCCTCGCCCTTCATCGGGACGGCCACGTCACCGCCTTCACCGCGGACAAGGCGACGGTGCTCCCCGGCCTCACCGATCTCGAGACCTTGATCGGCTTTGGCTGTGGCCGGCGCCGCGGCGGCGAGCTCGTGTGCTGGGACGCGCGGGGCAAGGCGTCGCCGTGGCGTGGGCCCGCGAACATCATCGAGCGCGTGGCCGGCGATCACTTCAGCTGCGATCTGACGAGCTCGGGCGTCGCCTGCACTGGCTGGAACGACGTCGGCCAGCTCGGCACCGGGCCAGATGCAGATCGCACGACGCCCCGCCTCGTCGAGCTGCCCGGCAAGGCGAGCTCGATCGCGGCGGGCGAACGCTCGGTGTGCGCGGTGCTCGACACCGGCGAGATCGCTTGCTGGGGCGGCAACGACGGCGGTCAGCTCGGCGACGGTACGCTGCTCGATCGGCCGCGCCCCGTGGTGCTCGCGGGCGTCACCTCCCACGATCCGCCGCCGCCGAGCGATGGTCTGCGCAGCGTTCAGCAGGCCGGCGAGGAGATGAGCTGGGCCGCTCTGCCCGAGGGCTGCAAGCGACCCACGCGGCTCCGCGGACCCGAGGATCGGGAGCTCGCCGCCGTCGCCTCGGCATATGCCTATCCGGGCAGCGCCGGGGCCGAGCTGTGGTTCGCGGACTTCCGGCTCGAGCCCGCGGGCTATCGCGCCGGCACGCGACCGGCGCGCGCGGGCCAGCACGCGTTCGAGCTGCGCCTCACGAAGAAGGGAGCGCTCGATCGCGGTCGCTACCAGGGCACCGGCCCGCGCCGCGCGACCCTGGTGGTGCACGACCAGACCGGCGCCGTCACGTTCACCCGGGGCGTCGATCTGGTCGTCGAGCGCGTCGACAAGACGTGGATCTGCGGCCAGCTGCTCGATCCCGATCCGGCGAAGCGACAGCCGTTCGCGGCGCGGATCGCGAAACGGCGCTGATCACTCGCTCTCGAGGGCCTGGCCTGTCGGCTGCCCCGGGCAGGTCGGCAGCGTCAGGCGGAACACCACGCCGCGCCAACGGTCGCTCTTGCCGTCGACGATGATCTGCCGCCGATCCACGGTCTCGCGCAGGCTGAGCTCGCCCAGCGCCCAGGCGCCGACGTAGGTTCCGCCGAACGTCCCGGAGAGGTACAGCGCGCCGCAGATCTCGAGCGCGATCCGGTACTGGTCCTTGTCGATGTCGTGGGCCCCGATGTAGTGGTCGACGAGCAACGCCACGTCGCGATCGCCGACGCGATCGATGCGCCCGGGGTTCGGTCCGCTGTAGATGCAATCGGTGAAGTTGTAGTCGGTCTGCGATTCGCTGGCCTCGCCACTGTCGATCGCCTTCTGGATCTCGGCGAGCTGCGCCTCGCCGGCGCGCTTGTCGGCGGCGGTGCAGGCGCCATGGCACTCGCCCTCGAGCACTTGCTCTTCGATCGTCTGCTTGCCATCGGTGAGCCGGACGATCACGTCGTGCAGTCGGCACTCCTGACGCTTGCCGCGCGCCTTCTCCTTGACCTCGACGTGGAGGCCCGGGGCTGCCGGGGTGGGTGCGGCGGCCGGCGGCCGCGCGGGTGGGCACACGCTGGCGGCGAGCTGCGCCCCGAACGCCGGATCGGTGTCCTGGGTGATCGATCGCGCCCACAGGCGGATGAGATCGTGTAGCGGGTACTTCTGGCCGGTCGCGGCGGCCAGCGCAGCCCCGATGGGCGCGGAGCGCACGGCGAACCGGGTCGCGAGCGAAGGATCGGCAGCGAGGCGCTTCAGCGCCGCGGCATCGTCGAGGGCCGTGGCGAGATCGGCGTCGAGCTCGGCGCGCGCGATCGGGCTCGTGATGGTGGTCGCGAGCCGCAGGAACAGCGCGCGATACAGGGGCGCGAGCTCACCTGCCCGCTTCACCCGCGCCGCCCGCCGGAACACCTGCCGCTCCGGGAAGTAGATGACGCCCTTGTCGGGTGCGACCGCTAGTTCGGCGAGCGCCGCGGCGAGCGCGTCCTTGATCGGCGCGCCCTGGCGGAGCACCGCGTCGAGCCATATCCCGGTGAGCTTCAGGCGATCCTCGGGCTTGGCCGCCGCGATCAAGGCGCGAACCTCGTCGAGCTTTCCCAGCACCACGAGCGCCCCGAGGTACGGCTCCCGCTCGTAGCTGTCGTCGTGGTCACCTGGCGTGAGCTGCGCGAACATGCGCATGGCGGTAGGCAGGTCACCGGCGAGCGCGGTCTCGCGGATCACGGCCACCCGCTCGAGCTCGATGCCCTCAGGCGTCGAGCGCGCGCCGACCCGCGCACGCGCCGGAGCGTCGCGGTCGATCCGGGTTCCCTTGGGGGCCGGCCGAGCATCGGCCATCGCGAACGCCGTGCGGAGCCCATCGAAGTCATCGATCTCGGTGAGCACGCTGATCGCATCCGCGATCACCACGGCGGCCGGGCTCTCGCCATCCTGGCGCGCGCGGTCGATCGCCGTCAGCGCAGCGAGGCGGACCACCGGCAGTGGGGCCTCCTCCGCGAGCACCGTCAGGACCTCGCGTGCATCCCGCGCCCGATCGAACAAGCAACCGAGCGTGGCCTTCGCCCGCACGAGGTCCGCGGGTGCCGGTGCGTTCGGGATCACCTTCGGCGGCGGCGGTGGCAGCTCCGGCTCGCTCTGCGAGCGGCCCTTGCAGCCCCAGGCCACGGTCAACACGAGGAGGGTGCGACGCATGCCCCTGCCACCTTACCCGAGCCGCTCGCGTTCGGGCCCCTCGTGGGGTATCCATCCCTCGATGTCGGACGAACGCGTGCACCTTCCGTTGGTCGGGCAGGACGCACCGCGCCGGCGCCACCCCGAGTGGATCCGCGCGACCCTGCCCACCAAGCCGGCCTTCTTCGAGCTGCGGGCGATGGTCAAGGAGCTCCAGCTCCACACCGTGTGCGAGAGCGCGAGCTGCCCGAACATTGGAGAGTGCTGGACCCGGCGTGCGCTCACGATCATGATCCTCGGCGACATCTGCACGCGCTCGTGCCGGTTCTGCGACGTCACCACGGGGCGTCCCCTGCCCGCGGATCCCGACGAGCCGCGGCGCGTGGCCGAGATGTTGGGCCGGCTCCAGCTCGAGCACACCGTGATCACGTGCGTCGATCGCGATGACCTCGCCGATTTCGGCGCGGCGCACTGGGCCGAGACGATCCGCGCGGTCAAGCGAAGCTGCCCGGGGATGACCCTCGAGATCCTCGCCGGAGACTTCAAGGGCAACACCGACCTCGTCGACATCGTCCTCGACGCCGATCCCGACGTGTTCGCCCACAACCTCGAGACCGTGCCGCGCCTGTCGCGTCAGGTCCGGGTCCAGGCCAGCTATCCCCGCAGCTACAAGATCCTCGAACACGCCCGCCAGCGCGGCGCGATCACGAAGACGGGCCTGATGCTCGGCCTCGGCGAGACCCGCGAGGAGGTCGAGGAGGTGCTCCGCGACGTGGCCAAGCTCGGCGTCGACATCGTGACGCTCGGCCAGTATCTCGCGCCCAGCAAGCAGCACCTCGCGATCGAGCGCTACGTCCACCCCACCGAGTTCGCCGAGCTCGAGGTGTTCGCGCGCGGCCTCGGGATCACGCACGTGGTCTCAGGACCGCTCGTCCGCTCCAGCTATCACGCCGACGGTCAGGCCCAGCTCGTACGCGACCTCCGCGCGGCCAAGGGCCTCGCACCGGTCACTTAGCCGGAAGCTTCTCGATCGCCTCACGCACGACGTCGGCCACGCAGTTCGCGGCCGCCTCGGCGACGCTATTCCCGGCTCCGAACCGCGCGATCTCGACGTCCCCGCGCGGCGTGATCGCGAGGACCGACCACGCCGATGGCTGGTGGCCGGTCGACCTGACGGTGATCTCCTGAACCTCGCTGCGTCCGACCCACACGCTGCGCCACAGCGGCAGCGGCGCGTGGTGGAGCAGCAGCTGGCGCTCGTCGATCTGCAGCGTGCTCTGGCTGACCATCCGGGCGGCGCCGATGTAGAGCGTGGCCACGGCCGCGGCCCCGAGGAGGAACATGTCGAGGAGCCGCTCCCCGGGCGTGTCGAGGTTGCCGACGAGCATCGCCAGACAGACCAGGCCGAGGATCAGATACCCGATCCCGCCGAGGCGCTGGTACGACCACCCGATGGAGACCTCGCCGGGCTCGCGCGTGATCACGAGCCCCGACGGCGCCGGCACGAGAGCGAGATCGTCCTCCGGCGCTCGGGCGGGTCGCACGACGGCGAGCGCGTTCGGATTCCAGGCGAGCTTGCAGATCGCGCAATGCGCGAGCGGCTCGGCTGCAGGAGGCGCTTCGGCCCCACAGCGCGGGCAGACACTCGACGGCGCGGGCCCACGCATCACCACGGCGCGAGCGTACTACACGAGATCGAACACCAGCTTCACCACCAGCGCCCCCGAGATCACGAGCACCATGGCGCGGATCAACTTCGCACCGCCGCGGATCGCGAGGCGCGCACCGATCACGCCGCCGCACAGCTGCCCCACCGCCATCGGAAGCGCGAGCTGCCACAGCACGTTGCCCTCGCGCGCGAATGCGGCGACCGCCGCGAGGTTCGAGGCGAAGTTCACGACCTTCGCATCCGCGGTCGCGCGCACGAGGCTCTTCCCGCACAGCGCCACGAAGCCGACGATCAGGAACGTCCCGGTCCCCGGGCCGAAGAAGCCATCGTAGCAGCCGATCACGAGCGCGAGCACACCGGCGATCACCGCGGCCTTGCGCGTCGGCGCATCCTCGTCCCGGCTCGGCTTCTTGATCAGCAGCAGCACGGCGGCGCCGATCAGCATCACGATCACGAGGGGGCGCAGCGCATCCTTCGAGATCAGGAGCACCAGCTCGGCGCCGACCAGCGAGCCCACGAGCCCGAGTGGGAACGCGTACAGCGCCTGGCGGCGATCCACGCGACCGGCACGCCAGAACGTGATCAGCGCGGCGAACGATCCCCAGACGCTCTGACCCTTGTTGGTGCCGAGCGCGAGGTGCGGCGGAAGCCCGGCCGTGAGCAGCGCCGGGAGGGTGATGAGGCCGCCGCCACCGGCGATCGCGTCGACCGTCCCCGCGAGCAGCGCTGTCACCGACAACAGCGCGATGACGAGCGGATCCACGTCGCGAACCTACCATCGATGTCGTGGCCGGCTGCCGACCTGGATCGCGCGCCGGCGCCGCCATGGCGCTATGCTCTCGGCGTGAACATCACCGTCGTCGGCGCCGGCGTCATCGGCCTGACCACCGCGCTCGCGCTCGAACAGCGTGGCCATACCGTCCGCATCGTCGCCAGCTCGACCGGTGCCCAGACCACCTCGGATGTCGCCGGGGCCGTCTGGTTCCCCTACCGCGCCGGGCCGCCGGACAAGGTGGCCGTGTGGGCGGGCCGCACCCGGAGCTGGCTCGAGCGCCTGGCCGCCGACCCGACTACCGGCATCGACGTCCTCACCGGCTACGAGATCACGAGCGACGAGGGCATGGATCCACCGCGCCCCTGGTGGGCCGCCGCGATCGACGTCAGCCGCGCACCGGCGCCGGTCACCGGCGCACCGCTCGCCTGGAAGTTCGCCGCGCCGCGCGTCGAGCCCGCGCGGTTCCTGCCGTGGTTGACCACACAGCTCCGCGCCACCATCGAGCTCCGCACGGTGACCGACCTCGCGGCCGAGCCAGGGGACCTCGTGATCAACTGCAGCGGTCTCGGCGCGCGCGAGCTCGTCCCCGACGAGCTGATCTCCCCGCTCCTCGGCCAGATCGTGCTGACCGCCCCGGGCGGCGTGGACCTCGCGATCACGGTCACCGATCACCGCGATGCCGACGAGATCTTCTACGTGATCCCGCGGCGCGACGAGCTCGTCCTCGGCGGCGTCTCGCGCCCGTGGCCGCCGGGCGCGGCCCCCGCTCGAGATCCGGAGGTCTCGCGGCGAATCCTCGCGCAGGCAGCGGCGCTCGGCATTCCCGTCGGCGGCGTGCTCCGCGAACGCACCGGGCTGCGCCCCTACCGGCTCGAGGTCCGGCTCGAGCGCGAAGGTCGGGTGATCCACAACTACGGCCACGGTGGCGCCGGGTTCACGCTGTGCCACGGCTGCGCCGAGGATGTCGTGGCGCTGGTCGAGACCTGACCGCGGGGGCCTCGTTGCCCCCCCCCCCCTCCCCCCCCTCCCCCTGCCCCCCCCCCCCCCCCCCCCCCCCCCGGCCCCCCCCCCCCCCCGTCCCCCCCCCCCCCCCCGCCCCCCCCCCCCCCGGCCCCCCCCCCCCCCCACCCCCGCCCCCCCCCCCTGCCCCCCCCCCCCCCGGGGGGCCCCCCCGGCGGCCCGGCCCCCCGCCCCACCGTCAGATCTTGATGACGCCCGCGTAGTACAGGCCGAAGCCCGCCGCGGCCACGAGGAGCAAGAAGATCAGGATGAACAGCGGCGCACGCGAGCGCTTGCGGTTCGCGATCGAGCTCCCGATCGCTGGCTTCTGCGCATCGACGACGTCGGTCACGATCTCGGCCTCGCTCGGCACCTTGCGCGGGCTCGACTCGGACTTCTTGACCTGCGGAATCCCGATGCCGGGCGACGTGGTCGGGCCCTTGGGGATCTTGTCGTCGCGAACGTGGAGCATCGTGGGATCGTCATCGCCGACCCGCTTCTTCTTGGCGCTCTCGACGACCATCAACTTGGCGTCGAGCTTGGCCTGGGCCTTCGCCACCATGTCGTCATCGATCGCGGTCAGCTCGTCGGAGTCGGTGCCGACCGGCACCTTGTGCGCGTCCGAGCGCGGCACCGCACCTCGAGCGTCGTGCATCCGCGCGCCGACCTTCTCGTGGGGCATCTCCTCCATCGCGAGCACCGAGGGGTGCACCAGGCCCTGGGTCAGGCAGCGATCCCACGCCTCGCGCAGGGCCTGCTCCGCCTCGGAGGCATCCTTGAACCGCTTCAGATCCGAGGGCATCAGCGCCGTCATCGTCACCGTCGCGAGCGGCTCGGGGATCGATGGGTCGTGACGTGTCGGCGAGGGCGCATTGCCCTGCACCACGTAGCCGTTGGTGGTCTTGGTGTCGGGTCCCTCGTACGGGATCCGGCCGCACAGCAGCTCGTAGAAGCAGGCGCCCCACGCGAACACGTCGGCCTGCGGCGTGTAGCGGCCTTCACGGATCGCCTCGGGCGGCGAGTAGCCTGGCGTTCCCATGAAGATGCCGACCTGGGTGAGATCGGAGTCGGGCATCCGGGCGATGCCGAAATCGGCGAGCTTCCAGCGATTGTCGCCGGCGTGCAGCACGTTGGCGGGCTTGACGTCGCGGTGGACGATCCGCTGGCGGTGCGCGAACGACAGCGCAGACGCGAGATCCAGCGCGATCTGCACGCAACGCGCGAGTGGGATGCGCACGCGATCGAGGCGATCTGCGAGCGACTCGCCCGGCAGGTACTCGAGCACCATGAACGGCGCACCAGAGTCCTCGTCGACCCCGACGTCGAAGATCGTGACGATCGCGGGGTGCTGCATCTTCGCAGCGGCCTTGGCCTCGCGCTGGAACCGCTCGAGGAACGCCGAGCGCACGCGCCGGCCTTGGCCCTGCGGCGACATGATCGTCTTCACCGCGACCACCCGGTCGAGGAGCGGATCACGTGCCTTGTAGACCACGCCCATCGCGCCCTTGCCGATGGTCTTCATGACCTCGTAGCGCCCAATACGCTGCCGCTGGGACTCGCCCGCCCCGTGGTCAAGACCCGGTGGCGCCTCCCCTTTCAGGCGCGTATTGGTACGCGGCCGTGCCGCAGACTCGTCGGCCATGAACGCGGGAAAAGTCTAACACGCTGGCGTCCAAGGGGGAATTTACGCCCCGCCGCCTCGCCGCCCCACCCCCGGGGCCCGCTCAGGGCCGCTGGGTGCGGCTCGACCCGGGGACCTTGGAGCCCGCGGGGACCGAGGTCGTCACGAACGCATTTCCGCCGATCACCGAGCCCTTGCCGATCACCGTCTCGCCGCCGAGGATCGTCGCGTTCGCATAGATGACCACATCGTCCTCCAGGGTCGGGTGACGGCGCTTGCCGTGCTCCGGGCGGGCCTCCCCCTGGGGCACGGTCAAGGCACCCAGCGTGACACCCTGGTAGATCCGTACGCGATCGCCGATCAGCGTGGTCTCGCCGATCACCACGCCGGTGCCGTGGTCGATGAAGAACGAGGCGCCGATCTCGGCCCCCGGGTGGATGTCGATGCCGGTGCGGCGGTGGGCGAGCTCCGTCATCATGCGCGGCACCACCACGGCGCCCTCGCGGAGGAGCAGGTGGGCCATCCGGTACACGGTGATCGCGTACGTCCCCGGGTAGCAGAACAGGATCTCGTCGACGCCCGTCGCCGCCGGATCGGCCTCGTACGCCGCGCGCAGGTCATCGCGGATCCGCGCGCGCAATGCGGGCAGGTTCGCGAGAAATCGATCGGTGATCACGTCGGCCTTGCCCGCGCACTCGGAGCACTCGAGATCAGCGAGCCCGAGCTGTTGCTGCCGCTTGTGGTGAAGCGCGCGATAGACCTGCCGGTGCAGCCCCACGCGCAGCTCGCGGACGCGCTGGCGGACGAGCTCTCGGAGCTCGGGCCGGGGCACGCCCGCGACATCGGGGCCGGCATAGCCCGGGAACAGCAGCGCGCGGCACATCTCGACGATGTTCTCGACGCCGGCCTCGCTCGGCAGCTCGTAGCTGCCGATGTGCTGCATCTCCTTCGCCGCTGGATCGACGTACATCTCGAGCAGCGTGTCGGCCACCACCTCGGCGCGGCTGCGCTCCTCGCCGGTGACGTGCAGGGGGCGCCGTTCAGACGTCATATCCACCCATCTAGCATGTAACCGTCGCGGTCACGTGCCCACCGCGATCGGGGTGCTCGGCGCGCGCGATCCGCCGCACGCCACGCGCATCTCGCTCGAGGATCTCGGACTGGCCGTCGAACCGCAGATCGAGTACGTGTCCCACCAGGTGCGCCGTCACGCCCCAGCGCGCGAACGGCATCTCGGCGAGGCTCGCTGGCAACCCCTCGCGCTGCCACTGCTCCTCGCGGGTCGCGGGCTCGTCGGCGTGGTCGGGCTCGGCGTGGATCCACCGCCCGTGCCACGGCCACGGATTCGCCGCAGGGTTCGCCACCACCGACACCCCACCGCGCGCGGCGAGCCGCGGCCCCAGCGGCACGAACCGCTCCTCGCTCGTGTGCGGCTCGCGAAATCCGTCGTAGCAGATCAACGTGCACAGTCGCCCGAACGACGCGTCGACGATCGGCAGGCGGTCCGCCTCGCCACGCGCGAGGCCGAGTGCCCGGGGCGCCCGGTCCTCGATCCCCGGCACGAGGTTGACCTTGTCGGTGGTCGACAGCAGCCGCCCATCCGGCGCGAACAGGAACGAGGCGTTCGTCAGATCGCCGCTCGGGCCGAGCCGGAGGTGTGACCCGGCGACCAGGTAGAGCCCGTGCTTGCGTGCGAGCGGGCCGAACACGCCGCGCCAGAACCGTTCACCGTCCGGCGCCAGCGCCGCGAGCACCGCGTGTCGCGGATCCAGGAGGCGCGTCGTCGCCACACCGCGCAGCACATCGAACGGCCGACGCACCGCCGCGGCGCCGAGGGCGGCGCTCAGCGTCTTCGCCCGGTGCGCGGCCGGAGGTGCGAGCGCGAGGAGCGCGAGGTGCCCCGCGAGCTCGGGGACCACCACGACGCGTGCGTCGGAGGGGCCGGCGGCGTCCACCGCGCGCTCGACCGAGGTCTCGAGATGCGCGCGATAGCGCTCCGGTGTCGACGTCACGTCGGCATCGATCTCGAGCTGGACGGCGATCAGCGCGAGCCGGGTCACTCCTCGGGGCCTCCGCTCCCCCCGAGGCGTGGCACGGGCTCGGGAGCCTCGTTGATCTTCGCGATCACGTCGTCGAGGCGGGTCTCGGGGATCGTCACGCGCGTGGGCATCCCGCCGCCGATCGCGAACATCGCCACGAAGTCCCAGCCGGAGTCGAACCCCGCGGCGATCGTGAGCATCCCCGAATCGCGCACGATCGAGACCGGCGCCCTCGCCTGCCCCGCGAGCAACAGATCGGTCTTGTCGAACTGTCCCGACGAGCCCGCGGTGTCCACCACGGCGACGCGCCCGCGGATCGTGAACCGCTGCGCGAGCTCGACGGTCTTGGCGTCGCGGCGATCGAACTCCACGGCCGCCTCCCGGATCACATCATCGTGGACCCCGGGCCTGCGCCCGTCGACGAGGAAGCTGATCACCGCGCGCTTGAGCTGATCGTCGCGGAACTTCGCGCGCAGCGCGCGATCGATCCGCGTGGCGATCGGACCCGGCGTGCCCACGCGCGTGTCCACCGCACGCGCGTCCTCGTCGGCACCGGGGTACGGCTCCACCCCGCCCATGATCCACTTGGCCGCGGCGTACAGGCCATCGAGATCCACGTGCGTGCAGATGCAATCGATCGGCCCGGTCTGGCGCACCAGCTCCGCCGTGACCATCTCCGGGCACGCGCCGTGCTGCGCCTTGGTCGCCAGCACGAACCGCGGATCGTCGGCGAACTGCACGTGGCGCTCGTGATCGTGATGATCCACCCACGCCGCGAGCCGTGTGCCGAGCCCATCGAGGAACGGCTTGGTGACGAGGTCGAACGAGACGCTGGTCCCGACGGTGGCCGCGAACGCGATATCGAGCACGACCACGCGGCCGTGGAGCTTCTCGGCGCGCGGCAACACGCGCGGAGAGGCGAACCACAGCTGCGGCATGGGCATGGCCGGCAACCTTACGCTACTTCGGGCAGTGCAACGTCACGCTCCACCCGTCGTGGAGATAGACCTGTCGCACGGTGCCTCGATCACCACACTGCGCGCTGCCAGGGCCGAGCAAGCACAGGGTGCGCTCGCCACCATCGGAGACCAGCGCGCTCCGCCGCCCGGGCGCGACCTGCCCCACCTGCGCGCCATCGATCCAGACGTCGACGGGGTCCGGGCACCGCGTGTTGTCGACATAGAACGTGGCGCGAGGCCGAGCGCGCGGTGGCGCCTGCGTCGGGATCTCCTCCGGCCGATCCTCGACGATCGCGCGGTAGCGGTCCGGGCTCGCCACCGCGGCGGCGAGCAGACGATCGGTGCAGCCCACGGCGCGCAGCTCCGGCCCGAGGCCGCGCGAGAACTCGCCGCGCAGCTCGCCGATGTCAGCGAGCGCCGTGCGGAACGTCTTCTTCGCGGAGATCAGCTGCGTGCGCCCATTCGGCAACAGGCCTCCGATCGCACCGGCATCATCGTGCCGCGCGATGTAGCGATAGCCGGCCTCGAGATCCACCCCGAGCCGCTCGTACCGCTTGAGCTCGGTCTGCGCCGCGGCCCACATCGGCGCCACGCGACCGATCGGACACGACCGCACGGCCGGTCCCTTGCCCGGTGCCTGCGGCCCCTTGCCGAGCGCGCCGAGGAGCGCGAGCAGCTGGGCCTGGTACGCGGTGCGCACCGTGGCCATCGTGGTCGCCGTCAACGCGTACCGATCCAGCGTGTCCTGCAGCGCCTCGGCATCTCCCCACGGGCGCACCACCTCGGGGACGTACGCCAGGGCGAAGCCACCACCGGCATCGAGCGCATCGAGCGCCGACCGCGCGGGCGTGTACGTCGGCAGGGCTGCGAGGGCGGCCACCAGCTCGATCCGCGCCTCGCGCTTCTGCTCCGCCTGCATGAACGCGACGCCCGCCAGGTAGTGGAGGATGCCGTCGGTGGGCCACGCCAGGCGTGCGCGCTCGAGCTCGGTCTGCGCGAGCGCGTGGTCCTTGCGCGCGAGCTCCGCGGCGATCAACGTGCGCCAGCCCGGCAGGCTGCGCGGTGCCTCGCGCACGGCGCGGCGCAGGTACCACGCGGCATCGTTCGCGCGCCCCTGGATCAGCGCGATCGCACCGAGCGCCTCCTCCGCCGCCGGCAGATCGTCCTTGAACTTCTGGAGCGCCGTGTAGACGCGCGCCGCCTCCACGAGCTTGCCGGCGTCGAGCAGGGCCTGCGCGTGGGCGAACCCCGGGAAGCTCGAGTCGGGCGCGAGCTTGCTCGCACGCATGTACCAGGCGAGCGCCCCGTCGAGGTCCTTCAGCCGGCGATGCCCGTCGCCGATCCGCATCAACAGCGCGAGATCGGGCGCGCGCGCGGCGGCGATCGCCTCGAGGGTGGACGTCGCGCGATCCCAGCGCCCGAGCGCACCGTATCCCGTGGCGAGCTCGGCCTTGACCTCCAGATCGGCGGGCGCGCGCGCGGCGATCGCCTCGAGCTCCGCGACCAGCTTCGGCGTGTCGCTACGCGAGGCGTGGATCAGCACCAGCACGCGTCGCGCCGGCAGGTGATTGGGCTGCGCGGCCGAGACCTGGGTCAGCTGATGCTCGGCGCCCGCGGCATCGCCGGTCCGCCACATCGCCGCCCCCAGCTGATAGCGCGCATCGAGCTCCCACGGCCGCAAGGTCACGAGCTTGCGGAACAGCATGTGCGCGAGATCGTGCTTGCCTGCATCGGCCGCGGACATCGCCGCCGCTCGCAACGACGAGAGATCCTCGGGCGCGAGGTCGTTGGCGTAGGCAAACTTTCCTGCCGCGCGCGCATTGAGCTTCGGGTCCCCGCCGCGCGCCGCCATCAGCTTGTACAGCTCTCCAACGGCGCGCTGCGCCTCGAAGCACTTCGGATCGATGAACACGGCGCGCTCGAGATCGTGCTCGGCGAGCTTCAGCTGACCGTCACGGAACGCCTTCGCCGCGGCGGGATCTGCCGGCGTGTTCGGCGACAGCGCCCCGGTGAAGTGACCGAGCCCACGCCCGAGCAGCGTCACCGCATAGATGTCGGTCGCGAGCGGACGCTCGAGCCGTGCCGCGGCCTCGGCATCGACCTTGATCCCGGCCTTCCTCCACACCTCGGCCACCGCCTCGCCGAGGAGCTTGTGATAGGTCGGCACCAGCCCACGACGCTGGGCCTCCTGCGTCACCGTCGCCACCGCGCCGGTCACCTTCCACAACGTGACCACGAGCTTGAGCTCCCAGTTGGGCCGCTCGACCCACCCGGTCACCACCCAGGTCGCGCCGCGGGCCGCCGCGAAGGCCACGACGTCCTTGGCCTCGGCGGCCACCGGCTCCGCACCGACGTACAGCGGGCCGCCCGTGGCCTCGAGGCCGAGGACGCCTTCGGTCTTCTCGGCGATCTCGAATGGTGCGCCGGCGATCAGCCAGTCGAACGCGCGAACGCCGGCGTGGTTCTCGAACGGCGCGACGGCGAACTTCGCCGGTCCCGGGCGGAGGTCGGGCACGTCGCTCGATTCGATCGGCGAGCTCCCTGCCGGCTGGGGTGCTGGGAGGGCGGTCTCCGCGGTCGGCCCAGGCGGGATCGTGGGTGGGATCGTGGGTGGGATCGTGGGCTGCGCGAGGGCGCCCGCGGCCATCGCGAGCATCGCGACGGTAACGGCGGCGTGCGCGCGGCGCCAAGACCTCATAGACTGAGCATACCGTGGCCGAGGACAAGGGGCCTGCTGCTGATCGCCCCCGGCCACGCCGCCGCCGCCGGCGACTGCGGATCGTGTCCGTGTTCCGCCTGGCGTTCCTGTTGCTCATCTATGGGGCGTCGCTGGGCGCCGCCTCGATCTACCTCGCCGTCACCACGATCAACGACGAGCTCCCACAGGACCTGTCCGAGCTCCTCGACTACCAGCCGAACCGCAAGAGCGTGGTCCTGTCCTCCGACGGCGAGGAGGTCGGCGCGTTCTCGATCGAGAACCGCCGGATCATCGCTCTCGAGCGGATGCCGCCCCACGTCCCCGCGGCCTTCCTGTCCGCCGAGGATCGCCGGTTCTACAAGCACAAGGGCTTCGACCTCCTGGGGATCGCGCGCGCCGCGTGGACCAACTTCCGCTCCGACGGCGCGATCAAGCAGGGCGGCTCGACGATCACCCAGCAGATCATCAAGCAGACCCTGCTCGTCGGCGAGGAAGAGGTCGGCGCGCTCGGCCTGTCGCCGCCCGAGTACGAGAAGCTCCGCAAGTCCCTCAAGTATCGCCGCAAGATGAAGGAGCTGATCCTCGCGGTGCGGCTCGAGCGCGAGCTGACCAAGGCGCAGATCCTCTCGATCTACCTGAACCACATCTATCTCGGGCATGGCGCCTATGGGGTCGGCGCCGCCGCGCAGACCTATTTCGGCAAGGAGGTGGAGGACCTCACGGTGGCCGAGGCGGCGATGCTCGCCGGCCTCGTCGCTTCGCCCACGAAGTACGCCCCCCACCGCAACATGGCCCTGGCCCGCGAGCGCCAGAAGTACGTGCTCGGGCACATGCGGGAGGACCAGTACCTGTCCGATGCCGAGTATCAGGCCGCGCTCGCGGAGCCGATCTCGCTCGTCGACGAGAGTGACCTGAACCACCTCGCGTCACCGTACTTCGTCGAGACCATCCGGCAGATCGCGACCAAGAAGTACGGCAACCACGATCTGTTCAAGGGCGGCCTCAAGTTCTACTCCACGCTCGACACGCGGATGCAGATGGCGGCCGAGAACGCCCTGCGGCGCGGCCTCGAGGGCCTCGATCGCCGGCTCGGCTTCCGCGGCCCGATCGGCACCCTCGCCCAGTCCCTGCGCGGGACCTGGACTGGGGGGCCGGCCCATCCGCTCACCGGCGCCAGCGACGACACCGGCGCGCTCGCCGACCAGCTGCTCCCCGAGCAGCGCTATGGCGCGATGATCGTCGACCTCCCGAAGTCCGGGCTCGGCGTCACCGTCGATCTCGGCCCCAAGCGGCTGCCACTCGCCGATGTCGATGCGAAGGACGTCCGCGCGTTCCGCCGGGACAAGACGGGCGAGCCCGTGAAGCTCGGCGATCTCTTGCCCGTCCGCCTCGCCGCCGACGGCGTGTCCGTCACCCTCGCGCAGCGCCCGGTCCTCCAGGGCGCGATGGTGGTGATCGAGCCGTCCACCGGTCGCGTCCGCGCGATCGTTGGTGGCTATGACTGGACGGGCAGCCAGTTCAACCGTGCGACCCAGGCCAAGCGTCAGGTCGGCTCGTCGATCAAGCCCTTCATCTATGCCGCCGCACTCGAGTCCGGCAAGACGCCCGTCGAGCGGATGACCGACGGACCGTTCTCGGTGACCACCGCCACCGGCGTGTGGACGCCGGCGAATTACGACAACAAGTACATGGGCTCCGTCACGCTGATGACCGCCCTGGCGTTCTCGCTCAACACGATCAGCGTCCAGCTCGTCGTGAGCTTCGGCCTCGATCGCCTGATCGAGGTCCTGCGCGGGTTCGGCGTCCAGAGCCCGATCCCGCGCCACATCTCGATCAGCCTCGGCACCCCGGACCTGACCCTCCTCGAGATCGCCGCCGGCTATGCAGGGATCGCGTCGGGTGGGCGACGCGTGACGCCGCGGTTCTACGATCTTGTCACCGACAACACCGGCCGCGTCGTCGACGATCTGCGGGATCAACCGCTCGGTCCGCAGGTGATCTCGCCGGAGGTCGCGTACGTCACGATCAACCTGATGAAGGGCGTCGTGCAGCGCGGCACCGCACGCTACGCGAGCACCCTCGGCCGTCCCGCCGCCGGCAAGACCGGCACGTCGGCCAACTATCGCGACGTCTGGTTCACGGGCTTCACCGCGGATCTCCTCGCCGCGGTGTGGATCGGCCGCGATGACTCGACGCCGATCGGCGACAAGATCACGGGCGGCGGCGTGGCCGTTCCGATCTGGGTCGAGTTCATGCAGAAGGCGCACCCGCGCACGGCGATCCGCGACTTCCCCGTGCCCCCGAACGTCAGCTTCGCGCGCGTCGAGCCGTGGAGCGGCGATCCCGCGGGCGTGTCGGCCGATCCCGGGGCCGCGGTGTGGATGCCGTTCGTGCGAGGCACGCAGCCGAGCCGGTTCCTCTCGGGCCCGCAGATCCGGTCGTTCGATGACCTCGTGCCCCCGCCCACACTCCCCACGCCAGCCGTCAAGTGCGCGTCACTCACCTGCCTGTAGCGTGATAGGTTCGCCGGCATGTCGCGCCGCCGCGTGATCGTCCCCGCGCTCGTCTCAGTGCTCGTCCTCGCCGGGATCTCCGCTTGCCGGATCACGCTCGATGATCCCGTCGAGTACTCGAGCCGCACCTGCGCTGTCACCGACGTCGCCGCGTGTACGGAAGCTGCACAGCACTCCGATCTCGCGTGGATCGAGGCGAACGTGTTCAACAAGTGCACGTTCTCGGGGTGTCATAATGGCGCGATGACCGATGCTGGTCGGCTCGACCTCTCGCCCACCAAGAGCTTCGCGGGTCTCGTCAATGTCGACTCGCAGATCGCCGCGGGCCCGACGTTGACGGGCAAGGCCAAGATGGTCGTCCCGATGATGCCGACCCAGAGCTACCTCCTGGTCATGCTCCGCCAGCTCACCCCCGCCCAGTTCGACCCGCCGCTCACCGAGCCCCCTCCCTCGATCGGCTACATGCCCCAGAACGCCGGTGGGGTGGTTACCTGCTGCCAGAAGCTCGATGCGGTCACTCGATGGATCGAAGAGGGCGCCCAAAACAACTAACGAACGCCTCACGATCAACTAACCGGCACGGCGATCTGGCGCCGCCTCTGTCAGTAAGTCATCGTTTGGCAAGAGTGATTTCCGCGATTGGCCCGGGCGGTTTGCTTGACGCGGTATTGGCGGTCTCGCTACAACATTCGCAAGCAGCGCTTGGGGCCTAGGCCCGCGCGGAGGCAAAGGAACGACCGATGAGCTGGCTAAGTGAACTCTTCCAAAAGGGCGGGCCCTTCTTCATCGTCAACACGTTCTTTCTGGCCATCGTCATCGGCCTGATTGTCGAACGTGCGATCTACTTCCTCGGCCGCGGCCACCTGAACGCGAAGGCGTTCCTGGAGCAGCTGAGGAAGCTGCTCTCGGCGAACAACGTCGACCGCGCGAAGAAGCTGTGCGACGCGACCACCGCGCCCGTCGCCCGTGTGGCGAAGGCCGGCCTCAATCGCCTCCACCGCGGCGAGGCCGCCGTGGCCCAGGCGATGGAAGAGACGATGACGGATGCCGTCCCCGAGGTGAAGACTCGCATCGGCGCCCTGTGGTCGCTCGCGAACATCACCACCCTGGTCGGTCTCCTCGGCACCATCACCGGTCTCATCCGTACGTTCGGCGCGATCGGCGATGCGAACCCGGCAGACCGCCAGAAGAAGCTGTCGGACGGTATCTCCGAGGCCATGTACAACACCGCGTTCGGTCTCTCGATCGCGCTGATCTGCATGATCGGTCACCTGCTCCTGTCCGCCGCGATGAAGAAGGTGATCTCGGATCTCGAGGCGTTCAGCCTCCGGTTCGAGAACCTGCTCGCCGAGGGTTCGTCTGCTGCCCCGGCCGCGAGCCGTGCGCCGGCCGCGCCCACCGATGATGTGAGCGAGTCGGCGTAGGCACGACGATGGAGTACTCCGCACAGCGGGTACGATCGAAGACTCGCTCCGCCGTGAAGCGGCGCGAGGAGAACATCGAGCAAGAGGAGATGGAGAGCGGCGAGCTCAACCTCATCCCCTACCTCGACATGGTCACGAACCTGATGCTGTTCCTCCTGGCCTCCGTGTCGGCAGGCCTGATCCTCGTGCAGATCGACACGACGCTGCCCGACAAGGCGCCGCCGTCGCCGACCAATGTCACGCAGCCGAGCACCAATCCAGACGACCAGCCGCTCAAGCTGTTCGTCTCGATCAAGCGCGATGAGATGATCCTGTGGTCGGCGAGCGGGCTCGAGGGCACGCTCGGCGCGCCCAAGGCGTCGTTCAAGCGCACCGGCAAGGACGGCGACCCCTGCGATGGCTCGTACATGTGCGAGAGCAACGCGTGCGATGGCCAGAAGCAGCGCTGCGTGCCGAGCAAGGACGAGCCCCAGCCGGTGTTCGACTACCGCGCGCTCAACAAGTCGCTGATCGAGATCGCCACCCGGCGGTACGCCGGCAAGCAGCGCAAGGCCGACACCTATCAGATCATCCTCCAGGCCGACGGCGCGGTGCCCTACTCGACCGTGGTCTCGGCGATGGCCGCGATGCGGTGCCCGCTCCCGGAGTTCGGCAGCGAGGTCACCTCGTGTGCGCTCCCCACCGAGGATGAAAACCTGAAGAAGGCCAAGGAGCCCATCTCCCCGGATGGCAAGCTGTACGACACGGCGCGCGCCAGCTACGATCCCAAGAAGATGGCCCTGTTTCCCGAGATCGCGTTCTCGTCGGGATTCGAATGAGCTTTACGCAGCGCGAGGCGCGCCGAATCATCCGCAAGGCCGTCGGGCGCGTGCCCGAGGGCGAGGAGATCCGTCACCTCAACATCATGCCGATGATGGACATGATGACGATCTTGCTCGTCGCCTTCATCTTCCAGGCAGCGACCAGCGCCACCGCGCTCACCGCGGGCTCGGTCTCGTTGCCGAAGTCGCTGTCCAATGACGAGCTCCCCGAGGGCGCGTCCACGCTGATCATCACCAAGACGGGCATCGTCGTCGAAGGCAAGTCGATCGTCTCCGTGAACAGCGGCGATGTCGATGCCGCGGAGAAGGAAGGCGGCGCGCAGGGCATCAAGATCCCGCGCCTCACCAACTTCCTCGCCGCCCTCCACGCGCAGGAAGAGGCGCTGCACCGCCAGAAGCCGGGCTACGATCCGGCCAAGGCCACGCCGCCCGAGCTCCTGATCATCGCCGATCGGACCACGCCGTACCGCCTGCTGCTGCAGGTGATGTTCTCGGCCAAGCAGAAGGAAGCCGGCTACAAGCACTTCCGCCTGATCGTCCAGAAGTCGTTCCCGCTCAAGCCTGCCAAGTAGCCGGGGGCGCCTTGGGGCTCGCCAGCCTCCGCCGGCCGGCTATACTCGGAGCATGAGCTTCGTTGGAGAACGCCGCGCCCTGGCCGCCGCCGTCTTTGCGTTCTACTTCCTCGCGTACGGGATGCTCGTCCTCGTCGGGATGGTCCCGCCCGAGATGAACAAGGCGTTCGCGGCGATCGCCGGCGTCTATGGCCTGGCGTTCTTCTCGCTGGTCGCCGGGTACTTCTGGGCCCGCTGGTACGCCGTCGGCGTCGGTCTCTACGGTGTGATCACCGCCGCGGTCGGCATGTGGCAGCTCGGTGCAGAGCCGGTGCTCGTGTTCGTCGGCGGTACCCACCTGGCCGCCACGGTGTTCCTGTGGGGCAACGCGATGAGTGGACCCTACGATGGGCAGACGGCGTGGCGCGAGAAGCTCCACATGGACGAGAACGCCGTGCAGCGACTCGGCCGCTCGGTGATCCGCGCCGGGGTGTCGCTGCCGTTCGTGCTGCTCTATGCCCTGATGCCCAAGCCCGAGACCGCGTCGATGGTGCTCTCGATCCTCGCTCTCGTCCTCGCCGGCGTCGGGTTCCGCGCCGTGGTGAAGCTCCGCACCTGGGGCGTCCTCGCGATGGGCGGCGCCGGTGCGCTCATGGTGATGCTCGCCGGAACCGATCTCTGGATGGGCGCCAGTGGCCTCTATGCGCTGCGCCCCGCCCTCGGTGGCGCGCTCCTCGTGGCGGCGGCGGCCCCGTTCGCCGCCCCGATGCTGCGCTTCGTCCTGGGCCGTCAGCCGGCATAGCCGCCAGCGACGACCGGCCGCACAGACTCTGGCACCGGGCCCGGCGCGTTGATTCGCTCGCCGCGTCGCGCTACCGTCGAGGTCATGGGTAGAGGAAGCTCTGGCGTCCGCGTGCTCGCGTGCGCCCTCATGCTCGCGACCGGGGCTGCCACGGTGCTCACCGGGTGCCAGGCGCTCTATGGCGGGAAGCCGGAGAAGCTCCGTAGCCCGGAGAAGAAGAAGAAGCCGCCCGAGCCGCCGGAGACCGAGGTCAAGATCCCGTACGTCGAGGACTGCGCCGCTGACTTCCGCGGCGATCCCGCCAAGGCGCGTCCGCAGCCCGGCATCGCGAACCAGCTCGTCGGTGAGGGCGAGACCGCGCTGCAGAGCTCCGACAAGGCGAAGGACCCGGCCGGTCAGGCCGAGCTGATCCGCGTCAGCATCGACAAGTTCCGCAACGCGCTCAACAAGGACCCGTACAACCACGACGCGACGCTGCAGCTCGCGATCGCGTACGACCGCGTGTATCGCAAGGGCTGTGCGCTCGCGATGCTGAAGCGCCTCTCGGCTCTCGAGGGAAATCCGAAGTTCGCCAAGGGCGCAAAGCTCGCGATCGATCGGGTGACGGACAACGCGCAGTGGTTCAAGGGCTATCGCAAGGACGCGATCGCCGCGATCGGCCGGTAAATCATGAAGCGCCTGTTCTGCCTGTTCCTGCTCGCCTCGTCGGTCACCACCTCCGTGACCGCCTGTCACGAGAAGCAGGAGCTCACCGCCCCGCCGCCTCCCTTGCGCCCCGAGCCCGATCCGGTGCCGGTGGTCAAGGACGTGGTCCAGAAGGACTGCGAGCCCGTCGAAAACAACAGCGGCGAGCTGAAGCCGATCGAGTTCACCGAGCGATCGATCCCCGAGGGCGCGAAGCTCGCGGAGCAGGCCAAGGGCGAGCTCCGCACCGCCGAGAGCGCCGAGGTCGAGCGCGCCACGCGCGAGCAGTACATCTCGGACTCGGTCGAGCACTTCATCACCGCCCTCAGCGCGGATCCGTACAACGTGACCGCCACGTACAACCTGGCCGCCGCGTACGCCCGGATCGGGCGCAAGCAGTGCTCGATCAACCTGCTGACGCGCATGCTCCAGATGCGCCCGCACCCGAGCAAGCACGCCGAGGTCGAGCAGCACCTCGATCGGCTGCTCGGCCGCAAGCAGGTCCTCGATCCGGACTTCTCCGAGATGCGCAAGGACGCCCGGTTCCGCGCGCTGATCGCGAAGATGTGCGAAGGCACCAATGACGCCAACTGCGTCTATGGTGCGCAGCGCGAGAACCGCGAGCGCTAACCGCCAAGCGACGAGGCGTGAATCGCCAGGGGCGAACCGCCAGGTGACCCGTTCGCTGGTTTGCACTTCCGTGTCCCGGAGGTGACGAACCGCCAAGGCCGCCAAGGGCGCCAAGGTCAGAGGTCTTTCGACCCGTCGCGGACTCCCGACCGAGGACACGGGCTCCCCATGTTTGTCCGTTGCGCATGCACCTCCGCGTCCGCGGGACGGGTTGAAACTCCGGGGCACCGAAGTGCCAGCCAGCGCGATGGAGCGTTCGCGTCCTTGGGCGGTAGCTCGCGACAGGTTCGATAACCTTCTGACCTTGGCGCCCTTGGCGGCCTTGGCGGTTCGTAAACTCTGGGGCACCGAAGTGCCAGCAAGTGAACACTGGCGCGCTTGGCGGTTCGTCGCGCTTGGCGGTTCATCGCGCTTCGCGGTTCGGTGCGACAGCGCGCGCCCTCGGCGCCTCATCCTGTGAGGTCATGGCGCTTTACCCGGGCCCGAACGTGCCGTATGACCGGGCTACCGATGCGGATCCCAGCGCTCGCCCTGCTCGCCCTGACCCTCGTCCCTGCTGTCGCGGCGGCCAAGCCCAAGGCCGGCGCGGTGGCGGCGGCCGGTGCCCCCAAGGGCACGGTGTGCGGCGTCAAGGTCCTGCCGCTCGCGGTCGGCAACGTGTGGACGTACACCACCGTCGCCGCGCCGCTGCCCGCGCTCCCCGATGTCGCGCGCATCGCGCCGCAGCCGCCGAAGACGTTCACGATCACGGTCAAGACCATCGAGCAGAAGGGCCCCGACACGGTGGTCTCGCTCGAAGAGAAGATCACCTACGACCTGACCCGCGATCCGAAGAAGCCCCTGCAGGACGATCGGATCGTGAAGTCCACGATCACCTGCAACGCGAAGAAGTTCGATATCTCCCCCGATAGCTTCTTCTTCGCCGGTGAGCCCGGCGGCTACCAGGGTCTGACGTTCGACAAGTTCGATCGCAAGGGGACGAGCTGGCAGCTCGCCAACGGCGCGTTCGGCGAGGCCGAGTGGCCCGAGGATGTCGTCGCGCACTGGACGCAGAACGCGTCGCCCGAATCCGGCGCCAAGCTCAACAGCGGCAAGCTGGAGATGGAGCGGCGCACCACGCCCTCGGATGCCGAGTCGATCATCACGAAGGCCGGCTCGTACAAGGCCGAGAAGATCGTCATCAAGACCACCGGGCGCGTGACCATCGAGACCGCGAAGTCAGCGGACCTCAAGCCCGCCGAGATGCCGGCGGACTGGCTCAACCAGCTGTGGTTCGCGGACGGCTACGGCGTCGTGCAGTCGCTGAACCGCTACGCGCACATGTACCAGCTCGTCGATTCGCAGCTGAAGTGAAGGACAGCTGGCGGCTCATCAAGCCGCTGCGGGCCCGGATCCGCGCCGGCCACCCGTGGATCTACGACCGCGCCCTCGCGCCGCCGAAGGGCCTGGTCCCCGGTACCGTCGTCACGGTCGTCGACGAGGACGGTCCGATCGCCACGGTGTTCGCGGATCCCACCTCGCCGATCCGCGCGCGCGTGCTCGATCTCGTCGTCGATCGCCCGATCGATGCGCGCTGGGTCCGCGCGCGTACCGAGGCCGCCGCGTTGCGCCGGGCTCGCGATCCTCTGCTCGTCGGCTGTACGGGCGTGCGCCTGCTCCACGGCGAGGGCGATGACTGTCCTGGCCTCGTGATCGATCACTACGGCGACACCGCGGTGGTCGTGTTCGACGGCGCCGCCGCATCGGCGTTCTGGCGCCCTCGTCTCGCGGACGTGATCGCGGGCCTCGAGCGCGGCGGCGTCACCATCGCCCACGTGTGGGTCCGCGGCGAGCGTGGCCAGCGCGCCCACGGCGAGGCATGGCGCGGCGATCCGCCGGCGCTGATCCCGATCCACGAGGACGAGGCGCGGTTCCAGGTCGACGTGCGCGCCGGGCAGAAGACCGGGTTCTTCCTCGATCAGCGCGACAACCGCCGCACGATCCGGACCCACGCGAGCGGCGCCTCCGTGCTGAACGTGTTCTCGTACACTGGCGGGTTCTCGCTCCATGCCGCGCTCGGCGGCGCGACGACGGTCACCTCGGTGGACATCGCGGCGCCCGCGATCGCCGCGCTCGAGGCCAACGTGGTGCTCACCGGCCTCCCGCCCGAAGGGCACGAGACGATCGCGACCGATGCGTTCGAGTTCTTCGCCCGCTCGGCCAAGCGCGGCCGGCGCTGGGACCTGGTGATCGTCGATCCGCCGAGCTTCGCGCCGAGCGAGAAGGCACGCCCGGCCGCGCTGTCGGCGTACCGCAAGCTCGTCGTGGCCGCGCTCGGCGTGGTCGAGGCGGGTGGCAGGTTCGCCCTCGCCTCGTGCTCGTCGCACGTGACCGAGACCGATCTGCTGGAGATCGTCGCCGGGATCGGCACGCCGGTGCGGCTGAGACTTGCTGGCGGGGCGGGGTCTGACCACCCAGTCCTGCCAGCGTTTCCGGAAGGCAGATACCTCAAGTTCCTGTTATTCGACGTGGGGTAGCCACTCACCGAAGTCAGTTCAGTGATGCGCGGCGTGTGCACACGTGAGGTCGGATCCACTCGGGGAATTCAGTACTTGACCCAGGGTCTCACCATTCGCTACAGACGGGCCCATGCGCTCGATCATCGCCACGATTCTGGTCTCGGTCCTCGTCGCCTGTGGCGGCGGGAGCAACAGTGACGACCAGCCCAAGGTCCAGTGCGATGACGGCATCGACAACGACGGCGACGGCATGATCGACTTCCCGGAGGACCCGGGATGCATCTCCGCCAGCGACGAGACCGAGGACAGCTCGCCCTCCCCGGCCTGCAGCGACGGCCGCGACAACGACAATGACAACCTGATCGACTACCCCGCCGACCCGGGCTGCTTCGCGCCCCAGCAGGACGACGAGAAGGACGACTGCCCGAACGGCCCGAACTGCCCCGAGTGCGGCAACGGCAAGGACGACGACATGAACGGGTCGACGGACTACCCGAACGACTCGGGCTGCACGTCGGCCTCGGACTCCACCGAGCTGATCAACAACCCGGTCGCCTGCGGCGCCGGCCTCGTCGTGAAGCCGCTGCCCACCACCAACGCGGACGACGGCATGCTCGACACCACGAGCACCTCGATGATCGCCTCGCCGTGCGGCGGCGGCGGCGGCGCTCCGGCCGTGGCCTACCAGCTCTACCTCCAGAAGCCCAAGGTCGTGGTGGTCTCCACCGACGACGCGAACACCACGGCCGACACGGTGATCGACATCCGTCGGAACGACTGCGCCACGCCGACCTCCGAGGTCGCGTGCAACGACGACGCCCCCGGCACCACGACGGGCGTGTCCAAGGTCACCGCCTCGCTCGCCGCCGGCAATTACTACATCATCATCGGCGCGCACGACACGTCGATCAGCGGCGCGTACTCGATGACGGTGAAGCTGTTCGCCGGCGAGGGCTCGCAGTGCGCGATGACCACGGAGTGCGGCCCGGGCCTGGTCTGCCGGATCCCGCTCGGCCAGAGCGCGCTGTCGTGCCAGCAGCCCAAGTGCAAGGACGGCGTCGACGATGACACCGACGGCAAGAACGACTATCCGGACGATCCGGGCTGCACCACCCCCGACGACAACGACGAGGCCGACAGCTGCCCCGGCGTGGGCCCGAACTGCCCCGAGTGCGGCGATGGCGCCGACAACGATCTCGACACCAAGACCGACTACCCGATGGACACCACGTGCATGGCGGCCGGCGATTCGAGCGAATCGTGCATCACCACCGACGGCGTGTCGCTCCTGACGATGGCGATGACCTCCGACACCACGATCGGCGCGAACAACGACGTGCACCCGAGCTGCGCCTCGACGACCACGCACACCGCACCTGACCAGACCTACCGGCTCGACGTGCCGGCGCTGTCGTCCCTCGACCTCAACATCATCAACCAGAACCCGGCGTTCTGGGACACCGCCACGGTGCTCTACAACTCCACCTGCGGCGGCACGGCTGTCGCCTGCAGCGATGCCACCGCGATGCACCTCAACACCGTCGCGGCCGGCTCGTACTTCTTCGTGGTCGATGGCTGGAGCACGGCGAGCGGCGCGTACACGATCTCGATCGCCGGCAAGATCCAGAACAACGCGAGCTGCGAGAGCGCCCTCGCGCAGTCCGGCGCGCTGGTCTGCGGCCCCGGGTACGCGTGCAAGGGCACCGCGGGTTCACGCACCTGTCAGCCCGCCTTGTGCGGCGATGGCCTCGACAACGACAGCGACGGCAAGATCGACTACCCGTTCGACCCGGGCTGCGACTCGGTCGCCGACGACACCGAGGCGAACCCGGCGACCCTCCCCGTGTGCGCCGACACCACGGACAACGACACCGACTCGCTCGTCGACTGGCCGGCGGACTATGGCTGCGCGGCCGCCTCGGGCACCAGCGAGGCGTTCTGCACCCTCGAGACCAACCCGACCTCGCTGATCACCAGCTCGGTCACCACCGGCACCACGGTGGGCATGACGAACAACTTCGCCAGCACGGTCTGCCAGGGCAGCGCGACCGGCCCCGATGTCGCGTACGCGCTGTCGCTGCCCGTGCCGGTGCAGACCCTGATCCTCGACACCAACAACGCCTCGTTCGACACCGTCCTCAGCGTCCGCGACCCGCAGTGCACGGCCGAGGTCGGCTGTGACGACGACAGCGGCGATCCGGGCCTGCAGTCGAAGGTGACGATGACCAACGTCCTGCCGGGCAACTACGCCGTGCTGGTCGACGGGTACACCGGCGCGGCCGGCACGTACACGCTGACGATCAAGGGCACCGTGGCCCCGCAGACCCCGTGCAGCTCGCCGCTGTTCTCCGGTGGCGCGGCCGCGATGCTGTCGTGCCCGGCGGCCACCACGTGCACCGGCACGCCGCTGAAGTGCCAGTAGACGCGGCGGCCGGCGCTACGCCGCGCTGACCCTGCCCGTGCGCCCGCGCGCTTCCTTGCGGAGGGCCGCCGCGCGCGCGTTCATCACGCGCTCCTCCGCGTCGTCGCGGTGGTCGTAGCCGAGCAGGTGGCACAGGCCGTGAGAGGCGAGGTGCAGGAGCTCCGCGGGCAGGCCACGCTTGGCCTGGCGGCGCGCGGTGTCGACGGAGATCACGATGTCCCCGAGCACCTCGGGATGGAGCGCGCCAGTCGGCCCCTCGCGCTGCGCGAACGCGAGCACATCCGTCGGCTTGTCCTTGCCGCGGAACTCGCGGTTCAGCACGCGGATCTCCCGGTCGGTGGTCAGCCGCAGCCCGACCTCGAGGTCCTTGCGCCCATCTGTCCGCGCCGCCGCCCGGACCATCCGGCCGACCACGGCGACCAGGCGCCTGCGCAGCGCCACCGGGATGGCGACCTCGTCGTCGACGGCCAGGTCGAGGCCCATGGCTACGAGCTGGTGCGCTGCGTGATCGCCCAGACGCGCGCTTGCAGGAAGATGTCGAACAGCTCGGTGTCGAGCTGGCCGCGCTTGACCTCGGAGGCCACGATGTCGAGCGCCTTCTCGGTGGGCATCGCCTTCTTGTACGGGCGGTCGCTGGCGGTCAGCGCGTCGTAGATGTCCGAGATCGCCATCATCCGGGCCGGGATCGGGACCTGATCGCCCTTGAGGCCCTTCGGATAGCCCGAGCCATCGAGCTTCTCGTGGTGCGCGTGCGCGATGTCCGGCACGTCGCGCAAGGTGCGGCTCCACGGGATCCGCGACAGGAACGTGAACGAGTGGACCACGTGGCTGTTGATCTCCAGCCGCTCCTTCTCGGTCAACGAGCCGCGCCGGATCTGCAGGCAGCTCGCCTCGTCGTGATTGAGGAACGGGCCCTGCTGGCCGTGATCATCGACGAACGACATCCCGGCGATCGTGGCGATCCGCTCGAACCCGCCCTGGTCGAGGACCGTGGGCTCGTTGGCGGCGAGGATGAACTTGATGATCTCGTCGAGCTCGCCGACCTTGGCGACGATGTCGTGATCGACGGCGGCCAGCTTCTCGGCGACGGCGTCGCGCGAGGACTCCATCAGGTAGCGGACCTTGGACTCGAGCCCCTCGATCTTGTACCCGCGCTTGATCAGCTGGAACCGCTGGAGGATCAGCTCGCGCTCGTGCTCGTAGAGCTTCTTGGCCTTGACCAGCACGTGCTCGCGCACGCCGACCTTGCCGAAATCGTGGAGCAGCGCCGCGTACTTGATCTGCGTCAGGTCATCGCGCGAGAACCGGACCTCGCGGTAGTGGCCGCTCTCCGAGCGATTGACCGCCTTGGCGAGCCCGGTCGTGAGCTCGGCGACGCGCTCGGAGTGACCCGAGGTGGTGGGATCGCGGGACTCGATCGCGGTGACCGCGGCCTTCACGAAGCCATCGAACAGCGTCTTCACCTCCTCGTAGAGGAGGACGTTCTCGAGCGCGATGCCGGCCTGCGAGGCGAGCGCGAAGATGTACGCCTCGGAGACATCGTCGAACGGCACCACGCCGCTCTCGAAGTCGCTCGGCAGATCGAGGGTGATCCAACCCTTCGCGCGGCGGTTGATCAGCTGGATCACGCCGATCACCTCGTTGCGCGCCGAGATCATCGGGACGGCGAGCACCGAGCGGGTCTGGTAGCGGTACTTGTCGTCGAACGTCCGATCGTGGACGAACCCCCAGGGGTTGTTCCCCGAGCCCGGCTCGTCGAGGGAGTACAGATCTGGCACGTTGATCCGATCCGCCGAGAGGACGGATTGGCCGACGATCGAGGTGGACGACACCGACATCGTGAAGCCCGCCGGCGGCAGCGTGCGCGAATCGTTCTGCGACACCGCGAACCGCAGCTTGCGCAGCGAGATGTCCTCGTCGGTGCCCTCGACCACGTAGATCGAACCGGCGTCGGCGTTGGTGACCTCGCACGCGCGGCGCAGGATGATCGCGAGCAGGGACTGGATGTCGCGCTCCTGCGACAACGCCCGGCCGATCGAGATCAGCATGTCGTTCTCGTGCCGGCTCCGCTCGAGCTCGAGCTCCAGTGTCGCCGACGCCATGCGCTGCGCGATCGCATCCGCACGCGCACGCAGGGTCAACAGCAGGCGGGTCATCCCCATCGGCGACGCCACCGCGGTCATGTCGGCGTCGGCCGGCATCGTATCGAGCTGCGCCTCTTCGAGCTCGGCATCCGGTGCCGACCACGAGGAGCGAGTAGTTTCCCGGACCGCGCGCGGACCAGGTGTGGGGCGAGCTGCTCGGCATCGCGCCAGACCTCGGGCCACGCGATCACCAGCAACACGGGCAACCTCGCGCGCTGCGCCACCACCTCGAGCTCGATCCAGCCATCCCCCTGGCGGCGCACCCGATAGCCCATCATCCGCCGGTCGCGAGAGACCGCGTTGACCAGGTCATCAGGGCTGGCCACCACCACGGTCACGAATCTATCCCATCCCGCTCGGGGGCGGGTGCCGCGGGGGGCGCCTTGTCGACAACGTGCGTCCCCTCCCGGCTCTCGAACCGCGACCGGTCGCGCGCGTCGTACGCCCGGATCAGGGCCGCGACCAGCGGATGTCGCACCACGTCGGCGTCGGTGAACTCGACGATCCCGATGCCGCGGATGCCGTCGACCAGCTCCAGCGCGTCCCGGAGGCCGCTGCGCTCGCCGCGCGGCAGGTCGGTCTGGGTGACGTCGCCCGTGATCACGGCCTTGGAGTCAAAGCCCATGCGGGTGAGGAACATCTTCATCTGCGGCGCCGAGGTGTTCTGGGCCTCGTCGAGGATGATGAACGAGCCTGACAGCGTCCGCCCCCGCATGAATGCGAGGGGCGCGATCTCGATCGTGCCATCGGCCATGAACCGCTCGAGCTTCTCAGGCTCGATCATGTCGTGGAGTGCGTCGTACAGTGGCCGCAGGTACGGATCGACCTTCTCCTCGAGCGTCCCGGGGAGAAACCCGAGGCGCTCGCCGGCCTCGACCGCGGGGCGGGTCAGGATGATCCGACGGACCTGCTTGTCGAGCAGCGCGCGCACGGCGAGCGCGACCGCGAGGTACGTCTTGCCGGTGCCGGCCGGCCCGACGGCGAACATGATGTCGTTCTGGCGGACCAGATCGACGTACTTCTTCTGCTGCGCGCCCTTGGGGGCGATCGGACGGCCGGTGCGCGGCGTCAGGATGGTGTCGCCGAACACGCCCTGGATCGAGGTGCCGCCGCTGGCATCGCCCTTCAGGAGCTGCACGGCACGCACCACGTCATCCGACGACAGCGCCTTGCCATTGAGCGCCAGGTCATAGAGCTGCTCGAGCGCGCTCTTCGCGGTCTCGACCGCGGCCGCCTCGCCCTCGATCGTGATCTCGTTGCCGCGCAGGTTGACGTGCGCGCCCGAGGTACGCTCGATGAGCTTCAGGCGGGCGTTGTTGCTGCCGCACAGGGCCTGCAGCGCCTCCGGATCGTCGAAGGCGAGCTTCTCGCGGTGGATGGTCTTGGGCTGGGTCACGATGGATCTCGCGTCGCGCGGGCGATCCTCCGGCCCGCGGTGACTGGCTCGTATAGCACGCGGGTGCGGTAGGGTGGCGCCCATGCCTGGTACCGCATTGCCCCGCCTGGTCGAGGTCATGGAGCGCTTGCTCGGCCCCGATGGTTGTCCGTGGGACAAGGAGCAGACCCTCGAGACGCTGCGCCCGTTCCTCGTCGAGGAGACCTACGAGGTGCTCGACGCTCTCGCCCGCAACGACGTCGCCGGTCACTGCGAGGAGCTCGGCGATCTGATGATGCAGATCGTGTTCCACGCGGCGCTCCGCCAGCGCGAGGGCGCGTTCGACATCGACGCCGTGTGCAACGCGATCAGCGACAAGCTCGTCCATCGCCACCCGCACGTGTTCGCCAACCAGCAAGGCGTGGAGACCTCCGCGCAGGTGCTCGTGCAGTGGGAAGAGATCAAGGCCGCCGAGAAGGCCGCCAAGGGCACCCGCACCGATCGGGTCCTGTCCGGCGTGAAGCCCGGCCCTGCCCTCGCCCGCGCCCAGAAGCTCGGGAGCAAGGCCGGCAAGGTCGGCTTCGATTGGCCCGGGTGGCAGGGTTCGTTCGGCAAGATCGACGAAGAGGTCGGCGAGCTCCGCGAGGCGATCGAGTCCGCCGACCAGGCCGCGATCCATCACGAGCTCGGTGACCTGCTGCTCGCGGTCGTGAACGTCGCTCGCAAGGTCGGCGTCGATGCCGAGCAGGCGATGCTCGACGCCACGCTGCGCTTCCAGCACCGCTTCGAGTTCGTGGAAGATCGCCTGACCGAGCGTGGCAAGTCGCCGCAGACCTCGAACCTCGACGAGATGGATGCGCTGTGGAACGACGCCAAGAAGGCCGGCGTGAAGTGACCGATGACTGTTCCGCGGGTGGGCAAGAAAGTGGCGCTTTTTTGTGCAGCCACGATCGAGCGGTAGCGATCTCGGTGAGATCGGCACCATAACCACCAGGCGGTCATCAGGTTATCCACACCCATCGATGCGTACTCCCGCGTAGCCCCATGGGATTTCCGGAGCGGGAGCGAGGCTTGACACCTGGTCCCCCCACGGGGTAAACGCTCGCCTCCGCAGGAGAATATCGAAGTGGCCAACATCGCATCGGCGCAGAAGCAGAATCGGAAGATGATCAAGAACCGCGCGCGCAACCGCGCCGCGATGGCGACCCTTCGCACGGCCGTCAAGAAGGCTCGCGCCGCCGTCGACACGAAGGCCGCCGATGCCGCTGCCCTCGTGAAGTCGGCCGTGTCGATCGTCGACTCGGCGGTCACCAAGGGCATCCTCAAGCGGCGCACGGCGTCGCGCTATGCCTCGCGTCTCGTGACTCGCAGCCCCGCCGCCTGAGCGCAATCCAACCGTGATCGCCACGCGGCGATCACCCGTTCAGCGGAACCTGCGGACCAACCGCGCGCTCGGCACGATCACGGCCTCGAGCGCCACCCGCGGCACGGCTGCCTTTGGCACCACGTCGCCGTGCACCGGCACGAGTGTGAGTGCCTCGGGATGCTCGGCGCGCGGCAACCGCTTCGCGGCGGTCGCCAGGCTCGCGCCGGTGTTGTCGCGCAGCGCGAGCTCGGCGATCTCGAGCTTCGCGCGGACCGCGGCCTTCGCCGCCAGCTGTTGCGCGCCCTGCTGCGGCTGCTCGGGCATCCAGTCGAAGCTGATGTTCATTGCGCCTTGCACGAGCGCGATCTCCTCCTGCGTGAGGCCCGAGCCGAGCATCCACGCATGCAGCGGCCCGGTGTGGACATCGGCAAGCCGCACCGTGTTCGCCTCGCGCGCGACCGCCTCGACGAGGTCATCGCGCCCGGACTTGTGGAGCAGCTCCGCCATCGGGCACCGCACGCCGGTTGGATCGACGAACACGCTCGCCGGCATCCCGAGCACGCTCGGGAACACGCCGGCCTCGCGATAGTCGTGGAGCCAACCGAGCAGCTTCGCGCGCTGCGCGGCGAGCTCGATGACGACCTCGGTCGATGGCGAGGCCACGGCGGGCGGAGCGGACGGGGTTGGCGACGCGGAGGCCCGGGAGGTCGAGCACGCGACGAGGGAGGACACGACGGAGGAGACGAGGATCAGGTGGTTCAGCATGGAGCCACGATGCGCCGCGTCTCCGGACCACGCTCGTAAGGCGTTCGTAAGCGCGTCGGTCAGTTCTCGTCCTCGGCGCCCTCGGCCGAGATGCCGTACTTCCGCAGCAGCTTGTGGAGGTACTTGCGATCCATGTCCGCGTCGCGCGCCGCCTTGGAGATGTTGCCTTCCGCGCGCTTGATGAGCCAGCTGAGGTAGCGGCGCTCGAACAGCTCGTTCCACTTCTCCTTGGTGTCGCGGAACGACACGCCGGGCTCGAACTCGATCCCGTCGCGCAGCTGCGCGCCCTTCCCCGGCTCGACCGCGCCGAGCGGCGCGACCAGCATCCCGGGGTCCGCACCGAGCGCGAGCGCGCGCTCGATCACGTTGCGCAGCTCGCGGACATTGCCCGGCCAGTCGTGCGCCATCAGCGCGGCGCGGGTGGCATCGGTCAGCGTGATGCCGCTCCCCGGGGCGAGCTTCAGCAACATCGAATCGATCAGGAGCGGGATGTCCTCGCGACGCTCGCGCAGCGACGGCGCCGTGATCGGCACGACGTTCAGGCGGAAGTAGAGATCCTCGCGGAACTTCCCCTTCTCGACCTCGGAGCGCAGATCCTTGCGGGTCGCCGCGATCACGCGCAGGTCGACCTTCAGCGTCTTGGTGCCACCCACGCGGCGCAGCTCGCGCTGCTCGAGCACCCGCAGCAGCTTGGGCTGGAGATCGAGCGAGAGCTCGCCGAGCTCGTCGAGGAACACCGTGCCGCCCGAGGCGAGCTCGAACGCGCCCTGCCGCGCCGCCACGGCGCCGGTGAAGGCGCCCTTCTCGTGGCCGAACAGCTCGCTCTCGATCAGCGTGCCGGCGACCGCACCGCAATCGACCACGATGAACGGCGCATCCCGCCGCGGCGACAGCTGATGCAGCGTGCGCGCGACCATGTCCTTGCCGGTCCCGGTCTCGCCCTCGATCAGCACGGTGGCATCCGTCGGCGCGATCTTCTCGATCAGGCCAAAGATCTCCCGCATCGCGGGCGACTTGCCGACCATCTCGCCGAGTGACTCCTTCTCGCTCGGGAGGATCTCGATCCGCTCCTCGAACGGCGTGAACTTGAGCTCGCAGGCGCCCAGGCCGATCACCGAGCCGGCGCGGAGGTAGGCTTCCTTCACCTCGGCACCGTCGAGGAACGTCCCGTTCGTGCTCTTCATATCGCGCACCAGGTAGCCCTTGGCGTCGCGCGCGATCTCGAAGTGCACCCGCGACACGGTCTCGTCCGCGAGCACCAGATCGTTCTCGGGTGCCTTGCCCACCCGGAACACGTCGCCGGACACCACGAACTCGGTCCCACGCTGGGCGCCCTTGATGACCACCAGCTTGCACCGGCGGAGATTGACCGTGGCCGGCGTCGCTTCGCGCCGGATCCGCGTCCCCGTCAAGTGCTCCATCGGCGAAATCGTACCCTGATCGCGAGGGGTCGTGCTCGAGTTGTTTGGTCTCTCTAACGAGAGTACCTTCGAGCTAGTGCCGCGTTTGATCGGGGGATTCGCGCTCGCTGCGTGTTTGTGCATCAGCGCGCTCGCACGTGCTCAGCCGGCGACATCCGCAGGGCCGGCGAAGCCCTCAGATGCACCGTTGCCGTCGTGTCTCGATCAGACGATCCGAGATCAGCTCGGCGCCGAGCTCAAGCCGCGCGGCGTGCAGAAGCGGAACTTCAAGAAGGACAACAAGCTGGTCCTCGTCGGGCACGGCGGCATGTACAGCGGGGACCTCACGTCCTCGAGCTGGATCGCCGGCGGCTCGCTCGGGTACTTCTTCACCGAAGATCTCGGGCTGTCGGTCGGCTTCGATCTCACGCCGCTCAAGCTCGATCTCGATGCACCGCTCAACACGTTCTTTGGAGATAACCGCTTCGAGCCGGGGATGGCCTACGTCGCGCTCGCGAACTTCCTGTGGTCGCCGATCCACGCCAAGCTGAAGCTCGGCGGGGGGATCGTCCACGCCGACATCATGTTCTTCGCGGGCGGCGGCCGGATGTTCCACGATGCGGTCCAGGGGCTGTCGTTCGACGCGGGGATGGCGCTCGATCTGTTCGTCACCCGGTTCTTGACGGTGCGGCTCGACACCCGCGACCTGATGGCGGTCGAGGAGATCTCCGGAGAGACCCGCTACACCAACAACCTCGTCTCCACCATCGGCCTCGCGCTGTGGATCCCCACGGGGCTGTGATGAACCGGCAGCGCTCCACCATGCTCGCGCTGGTCCTCGCGGAGGTCCTCGTCATCCTCGTCGGCGCGGGGCGCGCCCAGGCCGATGGCGACCGCCCGATCGACCGCAAGCCCGAGACGACGGCCGAGACCAAGCCCGCGAACAAGAAGACGTCGAGCAGCGACGAGCCGGCCCCGGGCTCGACCTCGATGTGCATCGATCAGGAGATCGCCGATCGCCTCGCGGTGAAGCGCAAGCGGCGTGGCGCCGTGGACCGCCTGTTCGTGAAGCAACACCGCCACGAGATCACGGCTGGCGCGGGTTACTACGCGAGCGATCTGCTGAGCGGCACGTACCTCGCCGGCGGCTCGTACACCTATCACATGACCGACGAGACGGCGGTCGAGTTCGCCGGCTGGTGGACCCACGCGAACGCCGACATCATCCGCGCACTCGAGGACAAGCGCGGCGTCGTCCTGACCGACACCTATGCGCGGATGATCTTCGCGGAGTCGCTGCTCAACTGGAGCCCGGTGTACGGCAAGCTCCGACTCGGCGGTACGATCGTCCACTTCGACCTTCACGCCGACATCGGCGTCGGGGTGATCGACTCCAAGACCAGTCGAGGAGCCTCGGGTGTCCTCGGGTTCGGGATTAGACTGTTCATGGGTCAGGCCGTCGCGTTCCGGGTCGATGCAAGGAACCGGACGTTTCGCCAGGAGCTCCTCGACGAGAGGTTCCTCGTGAACGACAGCGCGGTCACAGCTAGCCTTTCGGTGTTCCTGCCTTTCCGTAATTGATCGCGTCCGCTGGGGAGAATCTCGATGAACGGTCGTTCCACCTTCCGGCTCGTTCGCTACGGCGTGCTGTTCGCGCTGATCCCGGCGCTCGCGACCGCTGCACCCAAGCGTGGCAAGAAGCCCGCGAAGAAGCCGCCCGCCACCAAGCCCGCCAAGGTCGATCCCCCCGTCGAGCCGACGCCGCCGCCGGATGTCCCCGTCGAGCCCGCGAAGGCGGTCGCCCCTTCGCCGACACCGGCACCCACCGCCCCGCCCGCCACGCCGAATGGTGGCGGCGGAACCGGGACGGGTAGCGGAGCCGGCGCAGGTGGTGGCAGCGGCGCGCCCGCAGAGCCCACGGATGTGCCACCCGCGACCGATGCCGATGTCGACACGCTTCGCCAGGAGTACTTGAGCCTTCGGGACGAGCTGTTCAAGTCCCGCGCGCGGGCGAACACCGTCGCCAGTCAGCTCTATTCGACGCGCATCCAGGTCAAGCTGACCTACACCACCGCGCGCTACTACAACCCGGCGAAGTCCTCGATCCGGCTCGACGGTGCGAACGTCTACGAGGACGCCTCGGGCGCGATCGCGGGCGATGACAACATCCGGTTCGATGGCTACGTGGCCCCCGGGCGCCACCTGATCACGTTCCGGGTCGAGGCCACGGGCAAGGATGACGATTCGTTCACCTCGGCGACCGAGAGCCAGATCGTGGTGAAGGCCGTCGCTGGCAAGGACCTCATCGTCGTCGCCAAGGCCAAGGACTCGGGTGATATCGCCTACGAGTGGAAGCGCAAGGAGAAGGGGAGCTACGGCCTCGGGATCGACGTCAGCATCAAGACCTCCAAGCGCGATGATGCCCCGGCAGGCGCGGCGCCTGCGGCGGCTCCTGCGGCAGCCCCCGCGAAGGGCAAGAAGTGAGGCTCGCCGCCGCCCTGCTGCTCCTGGTCTCGTCGGTCGCGGCCGCGCAACCCGAGCCCGCGGCCGAGCCCGCACCGAAGGCCACGGCGGACGATCCGATCGCCAAGTACTTCACCGAGCTCGAGGCCACCAAGCTGATCGACGTCGAGAGCGGAAACCTCGAGACGCTCCGCAAGGAGCTCGGGGTCGCCGAGGAGCTGCTCCGCGGCGGCAACTTCGTCAACTCCGCCGTCGCGCTGTACTCGATCGTGAAGTCGCCCCGGTACACCGCGTTCACGGACTTCGTCGAGTTCCAGAACGCCGAGTACGATCTCGCCGTCTCCCTCGCGCGCGCGGGCAGCTATGGCGCGGCCCTCGACGCGATCGAGCAGATCCTGAAGCGCGGCCCCGCCGCCACCTACTACGGGCCCGCCCACCGGCGCGCCGTCGACATCGCGCTCGAGACCCGCGATCACGCAGGCGTCCTCGCCCGGCTCGAATCGATCAAGTCCACCGATCCCCTGCCCGCCTCGATCAGTGGCGAGCGCAGCTACCTGCGCGGCCGTGCCGCCTACGACGCCGGCAAGCTCGCCGACGCCGAGGGCGAGCTCGTGATGATCTCGAAGAAGAGCCGCCTGTACTCGTCGGCGATCTATCTCCGCGGCGTGATCAAGGCGCGCCGCGGCGAGTACCAGGGCTCGGCCGAGGCGATGTGCGAGATCGCCGCCACGCCCGACGCCGACAAGTTCACGTTCGTCGTCGACGATCGCTACTTCACGATCAAGGATCTCGCGCGCCTCGGCCTCGGCCGGCTCGCACACGAGAACGGCGAGTACGACGATGCCTACTACCACTACTTCCAGATCCCCGACGACAGCGTCTACCTCTCGGACGCGCTGTTCGAGGCGTCGTGGTCGATGTACCAGAAGCGCGAGCTGGCCACCGCACGCGATCTGGTGAAGGAGTTCCTCAAGGAGTTCCCCACGTCCCCGCTGTGGCCCGAGGCGAGCCTGCTCGCGGGCTACGTCGAGCTCGCGGACTGCAAGTTCACCGATTCGCAGCAGTGGTACGACAACCTGGTCGCCAAGCTGCAGCCGGTGGTCGATCAGATCGACAAGGCGCGCTCCGATCCCGAGCTCCGCAAGCAGCTGTTCGCGACCGCCGTCACTCGCTACAAGGAGGTCCGGAAGACCGGTGAGGTCGATGGCAAGAAGGTCGGCACCGCGGCCTCCAAGGGCGGGGTCGATGACGTGCTCGCCCTCCTCCGCCTCGACCCGAAGTTCATCCGCCTGAACGATGCCCTGAGCGGCATGCGCGAGCTGTCGAACGCCGCGCCGATCGCGGTCCGCCAGTGGCAGAACCTCGGCAACCAGCTGAACGAGAAGAAGGTCACGGCGATCAGCACCACCAAGACGCTCGAGCAGGAGCAGCTGGCGGACGCCAACGCCCTGGTCGAGGATCTGCGCCGCCTCGGCACGAAGATCGTCGAGTCCAAGAGCGACCTCGCCCGCGGCCGACGCGAAGGCACGTTACCGCCCGATGTCGCCGCCGACGAGGCCAAGCGGCTCGACGGCCTGTACGAGAAGAACGCCAAGGCCCTCGCCTCCGCGATCGCCGCCGCCGACAAGGCCGCCACGGCGGTCAGCGCCGAGACCTCGCCCGGAATCAGGCCGCTGATCCAGGGGGACCTCGCCGAGGCCCGTCGCCTGGATCGGAGCTCGCACGCGCTGCTCGTCAAGCTCGAGGAGGCCGGCGACAAGCTCGCGCAGGGTCAGATCGAGAAGCTGTACAACGACACCCGCCGCGTCCTCGACAAGGCCAAGCTCGGCAAGGTCGACGCGGTGATCGGCCAGAAGCGCAAGCTCGACATCGAGGTTCAGGATCTGGCCGCGGGCCGGTTTCCCGAGGAGCTGATCGGCAAGCTGTGGAACGCGAGCATGATCGGCGATGACGAGGAGTTCTGGCCGTGGCAGGGCGAGTTCTGGGCCGACGAATACACGGGGTGGCGATGAAGAAGCTCCTGCTCGGTGCGTTGCTCGTGATCCCCTCGATCGCCGGTGCCCAGGCACCTGCGCGTGATGTCCCGACGACCTCGCGCGGCCCGACCTCCGAGCTCTACATCCGCAAGCGGCCGGTCTCGCCCGAGGCCCCGATCCTGAACCAGGACCTGAAGGCCCTGCTCGCCTCCACCGAGAAGCGCCGGGACGACAAGCGGCTCGAGGCGATCAACCTGTTGCGCGGGTTCCTCGACAGCAAGCCGTCGGGCGAGGCGCGTGCCGAGGGCACGTTCAAGCTCGCCGAGCTGCTGTGGGAGGAGTCGCGGCGCCTGTTCCTGATCCGCATGGACGAGTTCTCGCGCTCGCTCGAGAAGTGCAACCAGAAGAAGGACGAGTGCGTTCAGCCCAAGGAGCCGAGGATCGATCTGAAGGAGGCGGAGGCCCTGTACCGCGATCTCCACGATCACTATCCCGAGTTCCGCCGGATGGACCTGGTGACCTACCTGATCGGCTTCGCGGCCAAGGAAGACAACCGCGAGGACGAGGCGATGGGGCGGTTCCAGGAGGTGATCGAGAAGTTCCCGAAGTCCGCGCTCTATGGCGACGCCTGGATGATGGTGGGCGAGCACTACTTCGCCGGCGGCGACTGGGTGCGGGCCAAGGACGCGTACATCCACGTCGGCGACGATGCCGCGACCTCGGACCTCGCGCTGTTCAAGGTGGCGTGGTGCGAGTGGAAGCTCAACGACACCAACGCCGCCGCGCGCGACTTCAAGAAGGTCCTCGACAAGGCGGTCAAGCAGGAGCGTGAAGGCACCGAGGCGCAGAAGCGGCGCAGTGCGTCGCTGCGCGAGGAGGCCCTCGAGTACCTGGTGGTGGTGTTCACCGAGGATCGCTCGATCTCGCCCAAGGAGGTGTTCGACTTCCTGGTCTCGATCGATGGCGAGCAGTACTCGCGCGACGTCATGGTCAAGGTCGCCGAGAGCTACGGCGGCCAGGCGGAGTGGGAGCGCTCGAGCGATGCCTATCGGTTCCTCATCAAGATGGATCCCGAGGCGCTGAAGTCGGCCGAGTACCAGCGCTCGATCATCGCCAACTGGAACAGCGCGCTCGATGTCGACAAGGCGCAGGACGAGATCAAGGTCCTGCTCGAGAACTTCGGCCCGAACACGGCCTGGGCGAAGGCGCAGAAGAACAAGGAGGCCCTCGCCCGCTCCCTCGAGACCACCGAGGAGCTGACGCGGACCACCGCGATGAACATCCACGGCGAAGCGCAGCGTCGAGACAAGTCCGACAAGAAGGCGGACCTGAATCTCTACGGACGCGCCGCAGCCGCGTACGAGCAGTACCTGGCCGCGTTCGGCACCGGCAAGGGCGCCACCGAGAAGGCGACCGAGATCCGCTACTACCGTGCGGACATCCTGTTCTTCAAGCTCGGCAAGACCGAGGAGGCCGGCGACGAGTACCTCGCGGTCGGCAAGAGCGCGCCTGTCGGGAAGCTGCACAAGGACGCGCTGCTCAACGCGATGAACGCGTACGAGAAGGCCCGCCCCAAGGACACGGTCGGCCGCGCGAAGCTCTACCCCGTCGACAAGAAGTTCGGCGAGGCGATCGACCTGTACGCGACGCTGTTCCCCGCCGATCCCACGCTGGTCGGCGTGATCTTCAAGAACGGCCAGATGTTCTACGACTACGGCGAGTACGACGAGGCGATCAAGCGGTTCGGCGTGATCGTCACGAAGTACCCCAACGATCCGAACTCCGGTCCCGCCGGCGATCGCATCCTGTCGGCGCTCAACAAAGCACAGGACTACGAGAACATCGAAGACTGGGCGCGCAAGCTCAAGAAGGCGAAGTCGTTCTCGAGCAAGGATCAGCAGGAGCGGCTCGATGGCCTGATCGTCCAGTCGATCCAGAAGAGCGGCGACAAGTACGCCGAGGCCGGCAAGTACGAGCAGGCCGCGACGTTCTACCTGCGCGTGCCCAAGGAGACCGGCGACACGAAGGTCGCTTCGCAGGCGCTGATGAACGCCGGCGTCATGTACGAGAAGGCCAAGCAGCCCGAGAAGGCCGCGGACATCTATCTCGACATCGCCGAGAAATACGGCCCCAAGCAACCCGACATCGGCGAGAAGGCGGCGTTCACCGCGGGCGTGGTCTACGAGAAGGTGATCTTCTACGACAAGGCGGCCAAGGCGTACGAGTACGTGTGGACCAACTTCCGCACCGGCTCGAAGTCCGCCGACGCGCTCTACAACGCGGGCCTGCTGCGCCAGGCGCTCGGGCAGAACAAGGAAGCAATCGCGCACTACCAGGAGTACGCGAAGAAGTTCCGCGAGCGCAAAGACGCCCCGGACGTCGCGTTCAACATCGGCGTCGTCTACGAGCAAGGCGGAGACGAGGGCCCGGCGTACCAGGCGTACGCGGACTACACGAAGATCTATCGCTCCACCGGCAAGCGGATCATCGAGGCGTTCACGCGCGCGGGCCGCATGTCGTTCAAGCTCGGGCAGCTGAAGCGCGCGAAGGATGACTTCGTGACGGCGCAGCGCCTGTACAAGGCGGCCAACGGCGCTGACAAGAAGGCCGGCACGCCGTGGGCTGCGGAGGCGCGTTACTACGAGGGCGAGCTGATCTTCCGCGAGTACGAGAAGGTCACGCTCGACGTCAAGCCGGCCCAGCTCGAGAAGGCGCTCAAGCAGAAGTCGAAGCTCCTGAGCGACGCGGAGAAGACGTACCTGTCCGTCGTCGACTACCAGGACCTCAAGTGGGCGACCGCCGCGCTCTACCGCGTGGGTCAGGTCTACGACGGGTTCGCCGAGTCGCTGGTCAACGCCTCCACGCCCAAGGGCCTGACGCCCGAGCAGGCGCAGGCGTACCGCGATGCGCTGGATGCCTACGTCGTCGACATCCAGGGCAAGGCGGTGGAGCTGTTCACGGCTGGATATCAGAAGGCGATCCAGATGCAGGTCTACGACGAGTACACCGCGAAGATCCGCGAGGCCCTCGGCCGGCTGGCCGGCGACAAGTTCCCGCCGGAGCGCGAGTCGCGCAGCAAGGAGCGGATCGGCGACCGCCCGCCCGCGCCCGAGCTCGTGCAAGAGGTCGCCAGGTGAGTCGCCAGGTGAGTCTGACGCTGAACCTCACGATCAAGGCGCTGCTGCTCAGCGCGATGCTCGCCGCGTGCGGTGGCTCGTCCGCGGGCCGGATCGGCCCCAAGGGCACCAAGGTCGTCAAGCTCGACCCGGTGAACCCCAAGGCCCTGCGCGAGTTCGAGGCCGCCATGCGTGCGCTGCGGCTCGGTGGGCCCGAGGCCGGCGAGACCGCGAAGGCGCGGCTCAAGGCGGCCCTCGAGATCGATAGCAAGTTGTGGGAGGCGTGGCACAACCTCGGCGTGATCTCGTTCCGGGATGGTGAAGACGAGGCCGCCGTCGACGCCTACACCAAGGCGCTCGGCGTCAAGAAGGACCACATGCCCACGCTGCTCGGCCGCGCCGAGGCGAACCGCCGCGCCGGGCACAAGAAGGAGGCGCGCGCCGACTACGAGGCAGCGCTCCGTGCGACCGAGGAGGACGATCCCGCACGGCGTGACGCCGCCGCTCGCCTCGCATCGCTGCTCCGCGACTTCGGTGACTTCGACGATGCGGTCGCCGTGCTGCGCGACACGGTCCGGTTGTCGGGCATCAACGCGAGGATCTACACCGAGCTCGGCCTCATCTACATCCAGCAGAAGCGCCTGGAGCTCGCGCAGCTCGTCCTCGCCAAGGCGATCGAGCTCGACGACAAGGACAAGAAGGACCCCGCGATCTACAACGCGCTCGCCCTGCTCTCGCAGCGACAGGGCAAGGCCCAGGAGGCGTTCGAGCGCTTCGACTATGCGGCCTCCCTGGACGCCAACTACATCGACGCCCGGTTCAACAAGGCCTCGGTGCTGCTCGACGCGGGCGACTACACGCGGGCCAAGGCCGAGCTCGTGGTGATTGTCGAAAAGCGACCCGATGACTACGCCGCGCAGGTCTCGCTCGGTGTTGCCCAACGCGGGCTCAAGGACTTCGATGGAGCGAGGAAGACGTGGGACAAGGTGATCAAAGAGGCGCCACGCCGCAGCACCGCTCGTGCAGACGCGATGTTCGACCGCGCCGTCCTCAAGATCGACTTCACCAACGACATGCCTGGCGGCAAGGCGGACCTGGAGCAATACCTGCAAGAGGCTCCGTCGGGACACGCGAAACACCAGGCGGCAGAAGAGAAACGGAAGGAGCTCGGGAAATGAGCCCGTCGATTACGAGGCCTCTGGCCCCCGCGTGGGGGCGCCTGCCCGCGCTCGTCCTCGCGCTCATGTGCGTGCTCATCGCACCCGCGTCCGCGCAGCCCAAGAAGGGCAAGACTCCTCCAGCGCCGGCGGGTGATCGTGCTGCACCGACCTCGAACACCGGCCCCGCGAGCGTCGGTGGGGATGGCGCCCCGGCGGGCGGAGACAAGCCCGACAAGGGCGACAAGGGCGACAAGGGCGACCTGAAGAAGGGCAAGGACGGCAAGCCCAAGACCTTCGACTTCACCGCCCTCGATCTCAACGGCCGGATGCGCTCGCCCCAGCTGCTGTACTTCCTCGAGCGTGCGAACGAGGAGCTCGAGCGCGCGAGCCTCGAGAAGCGCTCGTTCATCCCGCACATGGTGCGATCGCTGGAGGAAGAGCAGCTTTGACGATCGCTCTGCGCACCGCGCTGATCTGGCACGACGAGGTCATGAGTGACGTCGTCATCGACAAGCCGCGTCCGATCACCCTCGGCGCGGAAGGCAAGACCACGTTCGTGGTCCCCAACATCGGCTTGCCCGCGAAGTTCGCGATCGTGCGGCCCGGCAACCGCGGCTACCTGCTGACGCTCGGCGAGCGGATGCGCGGGACGATCTGCATCGATGGTGAGGAGAAGGACGTCGAGGACTTCGTGCGTCGCGGCGGCGAGGGAGATGGCCCCGGCGGCTTCCGCGCCACCCCGATCAGCGGCAAGGACTGGGGCGTCATCGATCTCGACGAGTCCGGGGACTACAAGCTGTTCTTCCAGTTCGTCCCGGTCGAGGAAGCGCCGGTGTTCTTCACCAAGCCCGTGCTGTTCGCGGGCCTCGGTGGCTATGCGCTGTCCGCGATCGCCCTGACCACCCTGTTCGCACTCAAGAAGGTCGAGCTCGACGAGGCCGTGTTCCGCGGTCTCGGGCTGTCGACGATCGTGCTGATGATCGCGGGGCTGGGCTTCTGGACGATCAAGCAAGACGGAGAGTCGCAAGCTTCGCTCGCATTCTCGATCGTGCTCCACGCGGCGCTGCTCGTGATGACGTACCAGCTCTACGACGGAGAGAATCCGTTCGTGTGGCCGGGCCCCCGCTCGATGACCGGCAACTACCTGGTGACCCGGCTCGATCCCGAGCCGCCACCGGAGCCCCCGAAGACGTCGCCCACCGTGGGCAAGGTCAGCAAGGACGACGCCGCGGCGATGAGCGCGACCCCGAAGAACATCAAGACCGCGACCAAGAACGACGAGGGCGCCTCGGGAGGCAAGGGCGACACCGAGCGCGCTCGCACGACCGATCCGAAGGACGACAAGCCCGAGCCGCCGAAGGTCGCGTTCTTCGAGGACAAGAACAAGAAGTACCTCGACAACATCATCGACCGGAACCTGTCGACCAGCCTGTCGAAGTTCACTGGCATCAAGGGCGACACCATCACGCGCGGCTCGATCGGCTTCGGTCCGGGCACCGGCTCCGGCGTCGGTGATGGGCAAGGCACGGGCACCACACGCGGCAGCAAGGGCAAGGGCTCCGGTGGCGGCGGCCAGGTCGACGGCGACTTCGTGACCAACAAGGGTCCGATCGACACCGGCAAGGAGCGGCCCGGTGGCACGTGCGTCGGCACGGGCTGCACCGGCGCGGCGCCGAAGGCCGTCGCGGTGAAGATGGAAGAGGCCACCGGCGACTTCAACGGGCTGTCCAAGGAGGAGATCGATCGCGTCGTCAAGGCACGCGCCGGCGTGTTCCGCGCCTGCTACCAGAAGGAGCTCAACCGCTCCCCCGGCATCGGCGGCAAGCTGATCATCCACTTCGTGATCGCCTCGGATGGCTCCGTGAAGAGCTCCGCGACGCAGGGCGGCTCCCTCCGCAACGAGGGCGTCGAGAGCTGCGTCAAGGGCAACATCATGCGTCTCAAGTTCCCCGCCAAGGGGGGCGCGATCGTGAACTACCCGTTCGTGTTTACACAGGGAGGCTGACCATGCGCACCAAGCTCGCTATCGCACTGATCACCACGGCGCTGGGCGTCGGGTGCGCGAACGATCCGGTCTACATCCCCTCCCCGACCAGCATCGATGCGGGCGAGATGATGGACATGGAGGGCAACCTCCTGCCCGGCCTCTCGGCCCTCGTCATCCCGGTCAACAGGGAGACGATGAAGGACATGCAGGACCGCGTGAAGCGCCAGGCGCTGATCACGGATCCGATGGTGGTCCTGCCGTACATCGCGGTCGACGATCTCGAGATCTCCGTCGAGTGGACGATCCACAACCTGACCGACAAGCCGGGCAACGCGAAGGTCCAGCTCAACGGCGCGAACCAGTTCTTCCGCTACGACCCGTCGATGATCATGCTGTCGATGGACCGCGAGGCCCCACCCCCACCCGGCCTCGATGGCGACATCCCCCTCGACGTCCCCGCGAACGGATCGATCTCCGGGCTGTTCACGGAAGACAACCTGCGCGAGGCGGCGATCGATCTCGATCAGATCACGCGAGGCAACTTCAACCCGTTCCGAGCGACCCTGACGATCAGCAAGAACGTCGATTCGTTCGCGATGCTCGAGCCGCTCACCTTCGACATGAACGGCGAGCCCAACCCCCAGAAGGTCACGGACACCGTGTTCCCGCGCCAGGCGATCCCGGCGATGCTCGAGGTCGATCTCGTGTTCAAGCCGGACCGCCACATGGTGCTCGAGTACACCGTGCGCGTCCGTGATGTCCGCGGTGACATGATGCCGGACAAGCTGCTGTCCGCCCCGATGACCGACCTCGAGCCGTTCGATCCGGCCGCGTTCTCGATCATGGCCGTGGCAACGCCCTGAGCCCGCCGTAGTCGGTTACGATTGAGGCCGGGATGGTTCGACTAGCCGTTGTCTCGTTCGGCGCGCTCGCGACGCTATGCGGTGTAGCGGACGCCCGCCCAGCATCGAAGGGCTGGTTCGCCGAGGGCGCCCTGGGGGCCGTGAACTTCCTCCCGCCGCTGGCGTCTGCGAACGCCGCGATGGGCCCGGCGGTCGGCGTCCGCATCGGCCGCGATCTGTTCTCCTGGTTCTCGATCGGCGTCCAGCTCGCCGCGTCGAGCCACGAGGCGACCGTGCCGGCTCCGCCTGAGGGCGAGTGGTTCCAGCTCTATCGTGGCGCCGGCGACGCGCGGATCACCGGCCGCTTCGATCGGCTCGCGCTGTTCGCCGAGGGTGGCGTCGGGCTGACGATGATCTCGTCGAATGTGCTCGGCAAGGTCATGATCACCGATCCGGGCGAGACGTACTCGATCCTGTTCCAGGGTGGCGGTGGCTTCGAGTACCAGCTCGAGAACCGCCACTACTCGGTCGGCCTCGGGGTCGATGTGTTCGTGGTCCCGCAGTTCGAGAAGATGCGCGGCCTCGACACCCGCGCGTTCCTTCGCTACACGTACTGAATCTCCCATCGCCGTCGGCGCACGATGTTGATGGCGCGGCAGCACACCAAACGCGTGCCCAGAGAGTTCAAACCAAGGACTGAAGAGCGGCGGGTCCCCCCCCCCCCCCCCAGCGGAGCGCGCGGCGGCCGTTGCCGATCAGCTCGAGCAGGACGCGCCGGAAGGGCGCCTTGGCATCGAGCATCCCGATCACCGCGGCGGCGCCGAGCCGCTGCCGCCACAGCATCAGCACCTTGGCCGGCAGCGCCATCCCGCCGATCGCCAGGACGCGGCCGGTGGCGCTCGCGAGATCCGTCGCGAACTGCGCCGACCAGTGGAAGTCGCCATGCGTGGCGAACGGCGCGGCGAGTGCGCGCTCCCAGTCCCGGTGCGCGGTCGAGGCGAGCAGGTCTGCACGCCGGAGCAGGCCCGCGCGCGCGAGGCCCACGCGAAACCGCTCCGCGGCCGAGGCGTTGTCGTCGTCGAGGAGGCCCCAGAAGATCTCGCGATCGGCGTCCCGCACCTCGTCGCCCACCGCGAACGCGCAGCCGAAATCCAGACACCAAAGATGGATGCCACCGTCGGGCTGCTCGTCGATCAGGAAGTTCCCCGGGTTGGGATCGGCGTTCAAGAGGCCATGCGCGAGCGGCGAGCCCCACGTCACCTCGAAGATCGCGAGAGCGGCGAGGCGGCGGGTCTCTGGGGATCCGCTCCCTCCGGTCTCGACCACGGTCTTGCCCTTGGCGCGTGTCATGGTCAGCACGCGCCCCGAGGACAGCTCCGCGATCACGCGGGGGAAGCGCAGCACGCGATGGTCCTGCCACGCCGCCGCGAACTCGGTCATCGCCGCAGCCTCCGCCCGGTAGTCGAGCTCGCCACGCACCGCGAGGCCGAGGGCAGCCAGCGCCGCGTCGTCGAGCGTCCGCCCGACCTCGGAGCCGGCGAGCTTGCGCACGAAGGCCGTATCGTCCAGATCCGCGCGGAGCGCCTCCGCGACGCCGGGGTACTGGACCTTGACCACCACGCTGGTTCCGTCCGCGAGCGTCGCGGCATGGACCTGGCCGATCGAGGCCGATGCCAGTGGCGCGGAATCCCACGAGGCGAACAGTGCCTGCGGAGACTTCCCGAGATCCTCCTCGATCACGCGCGCGATCGCGCTCGCCGAGATCGCCGGAGCGTGATCCCACAGCCCGGCGAGCACGGCCCGCGCCGACCGCGTCGCGCCACTGCGGCCACCGAGCGTGGCGCCCGGATCGTACGCGGCGAGCTGCGCGACCTTCGCGAGCCCACCCTTGAGGCGGCCGGCCTGGGTGGCGAGGACCTTCGCAGCCTCCTCGTCCACCAGCAGATCGTCCTCGTCCGAGCCGCTGGGATCCGTCGAGACGATCTGCTTCGCGCGGGCCCACAGCCGCGCCCACTTCACCTTGGTCTCGGCGCGCCGGCGCGAGTCCTCGCTCATGACTCGGTCACCGGCGGGATCTCGGAGGTCGGGATCCGGACGGGCCCGGACTCGTCGCTCCAGAACAGCTCGACCCGGTTCTTGCCGGTCTTCTTGGCGCGATAGAGCGCGCGGTCCGCGCGGCGAATCAGGTCCTCGCCGTCGGCGGCCTTGCTCTCCGGGTACGAGGCCACGCCGAACGAGGCGGTGACGGTCAGGACCTTGGGGGGATCCGAGTCCGTGGTGATCCGCGACTCCGCGATCGCCGCCCGGATCCGCTCGCCGACGTTGTACGACGACACCATGTCACTGCGTGGAAGGATCACCGCGATCTCCTCGCCGCCGTAGCGGGACGCGGTGTCGACGCCACGCAGCTGCGCCTTGACGGTATTCGCGATCGAGCGCAGCACACGGTCCCCGATCAGATGTCCGTGCTCGTCGTTGAGCTTCTTGAAATCGTCGACATCCATCATCACCACCGAGAACGGCGTGCCGTAGCGCTTGGACCGCTCGATCTCCTCCTCGATACGCGCGTCGAAGTAGCGCCGCATGAACAGCCCCGTGAGGCCATCCACCATCGCGAGCTCGTAGAGGTGCGCGTTCTGGAGCGCGGCCGCGATCTGCAGGCCGAGCGATTCGAGCAGCCGCTGATGGTCCTCACGGAACGCATCGGGGCGCGTGCTCTGCACCGCGATCACGCCCTCACATCCGCCGTACATCATGAGCGGAACCCCGAGCCACGATCGGATGCCCTCGGTGCCATCGCTGCCCATCGCGACATCGGACTCGGAGAGATCCGCGATCCGGCGTGAGGTCGTGTGGGTCATCACCCAGCCCGCAGCGCCCTCTCCCTCTGCCATGCCCTGGCGCGAGAACCGATCCGCGGCGCGATCGAAGCCATCGATCACGAGACCGCTCTCGCCACCCGAGCGGCGATGGACGAGTGCCACCGCCTCGGCCTCCGGGATCGCGTTGCAGGTCTCCCGCGCGACCGCATCCACCAGCTCCTCCAGCTGCAACGAGGCCGAGAGCCGTCGTGCCGTCGCGGTCAGGATCTCGAGATCGTGGACCCGCTGCTCGAGCTGGTGCTCGGAGCGCGAGAGCCGCGAGAACACCAGATTGATGAGCAGGTAGGTCAAGGACAGGAGGAGAAACCCGAGCGGCTGGTTCGGGTCGTAGAGCAGCACCAGCACCACGCCGATCGGCATCAGCGACGCCTCGGCGAGGATGCCGGGTAGCGCGAGGTCCTGGAGGTATGCGCGCCAGCTGCGCCCCAGGAGCCGCAGCCGCACGCCTTGCACCGCGTAGTGCGTGACCAGGAGCGCGGTCGCGATCGCTACCACGCGCAGCGCGATCTCGATCGCATCGTGATGAGCTCCGACCTCGGAGTTCGCGCCCAGGAGCCCGCCGCACACCACCAGGAGCCCGCCCGACATCCCGCCGAAGTAGAGGACGTAGCCGAGCTCTGCCCACCAGCTCTCCCCGTGCCCCTTCTTGCGCACGTAGTAGAGCCGTAGGGACGCATCCACGGTGAGCGCGATCGCCACCAGCCGCCCAGCGCCCACCGCACCCACACAGAGCGCTGCTGCCACGTAGTAGGCGGAGTCGAGGGAGAGCACGCTGCCCTCCACCAGACGGAAGGCCAGCGCGCGTGCCGAGAGGATCACGATCACGAACAGGGCGATCCACAGGGGATCGGTGGGGGCTGGATCCGGCAGCAGATCGATGGCCGGGAGCAGCAGCACCACGCCCCAGCCGAGGACGCCCAGTACCACCGTGAACACCTGCCCCGAGAGCCTCGGCACAGCGCGTATCTAACTCATGCAGCCCCCGAAAGCGCGAACGGCCCCACCAGCAATGCTGGAGGGGCCGTTGATTTGATCAGGGAAAAGGTGAACGACTGTAGTTAGATGTCGATGATCATCACACCGCGCTCGGATTTCTCCTCGGCGGGAGTGACCGTCGGCTTCTCACCCATATCGGGGCGGTAGCGCTCGATCGGAAGTTCGGCGTGACCGCGCTCTTGTTCGCGGCGTAGCTCCTCTTCCTTCTTCAGGATCTCTTCAATAATCCAGGGATCCAACATGGCCGGACCGCCTTTCACGTGCTGAGTGTCGAGGCTCGACTAGTAGTTATTCAGGTAGCTCCGATCCCAAACACTGCAACCTACGGGCCTTTGGACACTGATTCCCGTCCTCTTATTCTAACGCATGGAGATTCGCGGGGCTCCACTTCATACGTACGAAATCGTCAACGTGTGAGATCGACCGCGTCGCGCCATCGAACAGGGGTGCGTACACCACTGACGCAATCCGCCGTCGACGATTCGCGAGGTGCAGCGCCAGGTTGAGCCGCGATCCGGCACCCTGACTTTTTTGCGGGGCACTGGTGACAGGAAACGCTCTGTCTCGGATTCGAGTCACCAGGCGGTCACAACTGCTGGCTAGTCGACTAGCCACCGACGAACGACCAGCGATCCAGCTGCCCGATCAGTCGAGATCTTTCAGCTTCCAGGCGGTGTCCTCTTTCACGAACTGCACCGTGAAGCGATCGCCGTAGCTCATGCGCGCATCGTTGCCGCGTTCGATGATCGGCTCGTCGACGTTGGCCTCGAGTGTGTTCACGAGGTTCTCCATCTGCTCGCGCGAGGGACCGGTGAACTGGGCCTTCATCTTCGGCGCGTCCATCTTCTCGCGATATGCATTGGGCACGAACCGCAGCATCACGTCCCAGCGCTCCAGCCGGTACGCGCGGATGAACGAGCGCAGCGCGGCCTTCGGCGAGCTCTGATCGTAGAACCCGAGCGGGTTCGTGGAGATCTTCCAGCGCCCATCTTCCTGGACGAGCCGCATCGCATCGCCCAGGCCGTACTCGAACTCGGCCGAGACCTCCATGCTGCCGCGCTTGCCGCGCAGCCGCTCGGCCGTCTCGTCGACCTCGCGCGGGTTGTCTCGCATCATGCGGACGTAGTCCTCGCGCGAGACCTTGCCGCGGAACCCGGACGACATCAGATCGTACGCGCTGCCGAAATCATGGTTCTTGAGCGCGCGACCGTACTTGTCGAGCGTCTGACTCGGACCCTTGCTCCGGCCGCATCCGCCGGTGGACGTGGCGAGGACGGCGGTCAGGAGGATCGCGAGGGCGCGCATGCGAGGGTTATAGCGCACCGCGCGCTCGGGTGCGATCGGCCGCGAACGTCCGCGTCGCCACGGCCATGCACCCCGCCGCGACGACGAGCCCGACGGTCGGGACCCACAACGCCGTGCCGATCGACGAGCGCTCCGAGATCATGCCGATGATCCACGACGACGGTGCCGTCCCGAGGATGTGCATCGTGAAGATCACGAGCCCCTGCCCCGCCACCGTGAGCCGAGCCGGTGTGAGGTCATCGACCGTCGCCGCCATCGGTGCGTGGTACCAGGAGATGAAGAACAAGGTCAGAACGCCGATCACCTGGAGCCCGAGGCCTGCCGGCAGGAGGATCGCCGCCGCGGCGCACGGCGCGGTCAGCACCATCCCGATCACGATCGTCCACAGCCGGCCCGCCGCCGTTCGCGCGCTGAGCCCATCGGAGATCCGCGCCCCGACCAGGATCCCGGACAGCCCTCCACACAGCGCGAGCGCGAGGAGCGAGGTCGCCTGCTGCGGCGTCATCAGCTTCTCGCGCACCAGGAACACCTGCAGCCACGCGTTGTAGCCGCCGGCCGAGAACGCCATCACGGTGGTCGAGACCATCACCCATCGCAGGGTGCGGATCCGCAGCAGCTCGCGCGCATCCGCGACGAACGCCCGCAACGTGGTCCCGAGGCCGTCCGAACGCCCCCCATCGTGGGTCACCACGATCGCCTTCGCCGGCGCCGCCGCGTGTGCAGGGATCGCGATCGCGACGACGACCAGGCACAGGAGGAGGCCCGGAACAGCGAGGGCGATCACGACCAGCGGAAACCCGAGCGCGGTACCGAGCCCGAAGCCGACCACGCCGCCGACGAACAGACCGAGGTTGAACACGGCCATCCGGCTCGCCTTCTTCGGCCCCTCGAACACCTGACCGAGCAGCGAGTTGGCGACCGGAACCACCGCGGCGGTCCCGAACCCGACCAGCGCGCGCGACACCGCGAGCCCGACGTAGCTCTCCCCGATCACGCCGAGCGCGCCGGCCACGCTCGCCAGCGCCATCCCGAAGGCGATCACGCGGCGGCGATCGTACCTGTCACCCGCCCAGCCAAACCCGAGCGTGGCCGCCGCGTGCGGCAGCATGAACACGGTCTGGAGCAGGCCGAGCTCGGCGTCCCCGATGCCGTACCGCTTGGTGAGCGTCGGATACACGGCGAACAGCGCGTTGCGCGCCGCATAGGCCACCAGGTTCGTCAACGCGAGGACGACGAGGACCTGGATCGGGCGAACCCGAGCGGTCACGGCGCCGCCGGTCCGTCCTGCAGGGTCACGTCGTAGGTCCCCTCGATCGAGGCATCGGTGCCGCGCACCTTGAGCAGGGCCGTCGCGCCAGCGGGGATCGCCGCCGTGAACTTCTCCTGCACGCCCTTGCCGAGGTGCTCGCCCTTCCCGACCACCTTGCCATCGATCAAGACCTCTGCCGAGAGGTCGGCATCGGCCGGCGGATCGATCGTGATCTCCACGGTGCGAGCGGCCTGCTCGACGGGGAGCGCGTAGAAATCCAGATCCCCGGGGGCCCACGTCCCATGCACGACCTTGCGCTCGAGAGAGAACGGCATCGCGTGATCGGGTGCGTCGTCGGGCTCGACCTCCGCATCGGGGCCCGGCACCTTCTCCGACACGCGCAGCTGATACGCGGTCTCGTGGTTCGAGCGGTCACCCTTCACGATCAGGTAGTGGTAGGGGGCCGAGCCCGGGGGGACCACGGGCACGAGGCCGCGCACGACCAAGGAGCTCCCCTTGGGCGCCTTGCGGGCGAGCAGCACGTGCCCGACCCCATCGGCGACCTCGAGCGTCAGCGCCACGCCCTCGACCGCGGAGAGCTCGATATCGACGACGTTCTTGGCCGACAGCGCCTCGACGGAGAGCTTCCACACGTCGGCATCCCCCGTCCAGCCGACGAAGCCGGTCACGGTATCGCCGACGATCAGATCGTTCGCGGTGCCGCGATCGTCATCCGGCTCGCGCTCGGCGTTGGCAGGCGGAGCGGCGACCTTCGCCGTGATCTCGTAGACAGGCGCGGCGCTGGGCGCGGCGACCGCGGGGTCGATGACCACGGCAGCGGGCGCTCCCGGCGCGCCCTTTCGGGCGGGCTTGGCCGGGCGCTTCTTCGGTGCTGGCACGGGCCTCGTCGGCGGGAGCTTCTTCGCGCGGACCACGACCGTGTAGCGGCCCGGCGTCACGCCGAGGTTCGGCACGCCCTCGCGCACGTGCACGCCGCCGCGATCGGAGCGCGCGAGCGCGGAGCCGCCGCCATCGAGCAGCTCGACGGTGAGGTCCATGCCGTCGACCGCGGTCACCTCGACGCTCAGCGCGCCGGCATCCTTGATGTCGAGCCGGTAGAAGTCGGCGTCGACCTCGGGATCGATCCGCCCACGCAACGTCGCGCCGATCGACAGCGGCGTGGCGACGTCCTCGCCATCGTTGGGTTCGATCTCGTCGCCACTCGCCCCACCACCTACCCCGGCATCCCCGAGCACGGGCTGTTGCACGACCTCGACCGGCGCCGCATCGCCGGCGCGCTTCTGCCGGTTCTTGTTCCCGCAGGCGCTCGCCAGCGGCGCCACGAGAGCGACGACGACGGCGAACACGACCCCGCGGCTCGGCACTTACGCGACCTTGGACTTCTCGGCCAACCCGGCCAGGAACTCCGCCGAGGACACGACCTTGCCGTCGACCTTGATCTCGCCCTTCATCTTGAAGATCTTGCCCTTCCGCAGCGGCACGACCTCGATCATCAGCTGGTCACCGGGCGTGACCGCCTTGCGGAACTTCACGGCATCGATCGCCATGAACAACATAACGTGCGTGGCGGGATCGAATTCCACGGCACGCGAGGCCAGGATGCCGCCGGCCTGCGCCATCGCCTCGATCTGGAGCACGCCCGGCATCACCGGGACCCCTGGGAAGTGCCCCTGGAAGTACGGCTCGTTGAACGAGACGTTCTTCAGCGCGAGCACGCGATCGTCGCTCAGCTCGAGCACCCGATCGATCAGCAGGAACGGATACCGGTGGGGCAGAAGGCCGAGGATCTGCTCGGCCTTCATCACTTCGTTCGTGGGCCGCTCGGACATGCGGCCTTGTTATCACGGAGCCAGGCCCGGCGAGCGAGGCCGGACTACTTCATCTCGGCGTTGAGCTTCTGCGTCAGATCGACCGACGGATCCATCCACACCGTCGCGCTCTGATCGAGGATCAGGTGGACACCCTCGGCCTTCGCGATCGCGGCGATCTTCGGCTCGGCCTGCTTCAGCAGGCCCTGGATCAGCTTGGTGCGATCCTGCGCCAGCTCGCGCTCGAGCTTGACGTACGTCTGCTGCAGATCGACGAACTTCTTCTCGAGCTCCTGGCGCTTGGCGCTGAGGACCTCGGGCTTGAGCACGGCCGCCTGCTTCGAGAGCTCTGCGTCCGCCTTCTTGAGCTCTTCCTGGCTCTTGTCGAGCGCAGCCTGCTTGGTCTTCCGGGTCTTCTCGAACGCCTCGTTGGCGCGCTTGCCGGCCGGCGTGGTCGAGAGCGTGTTCTCGATGTCGATGACACCGACCTTCGGGTTGACGGGGACGGCGCTGCCGGCGAGGCCGGAGAGCAGCGGCGAGACCATCAGACCCACGCCAAGACAACCAAGAGCGAGATAACGATTCATAGGGACCTCGGGCGGTTCATACGATGTCTAGGACGGCGTGGAAAGCCCGTTGTTCAACGGTGGGCGTCCACAGTTCGGGCCAGATCGGCCCTGATCCGGCGCGGTTAGCCACCAGGGCTAGAAGAAGTTTCCGATCGTGAACTCGAACACCAGCGGGTCCTCGCCGGGCTGGGCGTCGAGCGGGATGCCCCACTCGAACCGCAGCGGGCCGATCGGGGAGAACCAGCGGAAGCCAAACCCGACCGACTTGCGGAGGCCGAGGGTGATGGATTCGGGGAGCCGGAAGCACGGGTCGAACTTCACGGAGGTCGTCGAGTTCTTGCGCTGGAGCCCCGAGCAGTACCGGTCCTCGAGGTTGTACGCGTTGCCCATGTCGTAGAACACGACGCCCGAGATGCCGACCTTCTTGAACAGCGGGAACTCGATCTCGCTGTTGAAGATGAACTGCATGTTGCCGCCGAGCGGCAGGCTCCCGAGGCCGGTGCCGACGTCGCCCGGCTGCTGGGTCAGGAGCTTGGGACCGAGCGAGCGAGGCGCGTACCCGCGGATGTCGTAGATGCCACCGACCAGGTAGCGCTCGGAGATCGGCACGCCGAGGGGATCGGTGGAGGTCGTGATGCCGAGCTCGGCGTTGAGCTTCAGCACGAACGGCCCGTAGAGCTGCCGGTAGTGGCGGATGAAGCCACCCCAGCGGACGAACTTGTTCTCGGAGCCCGTGTACTGGCTCGCGTACTCCGCGAAGATCGTGTCGTACCAGCCGCCCGTGGGGAACAGCCGGTTGTTGCGCGAGTCCCACGACAGCGACGCGCGGAGCGAGCTGGTGACGCCGCCGCGGAACAGGTTGGCGACGCTGGTCGCCGCGATCGGTGCCGAGGTGGCGCCGAGGTTCGCGATGCCGCCCGAGCCGGTGGTGATGCTGACGTCCTCGAGCTTGTAGGTGAGGAACGCGCGGGCCTCGTACGAGAGCGGGTAGCCCCAGGTCAGCGTGCCACCGGAGGCGTTGCGGTAGAACGTGCCGAAGCCGCGGCTCTGGTTGTAGAGGTCGAACGCGAAGGTCCACTGGGTGTCGAGGAAGTACGGCTCCACGAACCGCAGGAGGAACAGCTGCCGGAGGCTCGAGATCTGCGCCTGCAGCGCCAGGGTCTGACCGCGACCGAACAGGTTGTTCTGGGAGATCTGAGCCTGGGCGATGAAGTTCTCGACCGAGGAGAACCCGGCGCCGATCTGGAACGTGCCGGTGGGGCGCTCGCTGACCTCGACGTTGACCTCGACGAACTCGTCGGAGCTGCCGCGCTTGGTCGAGACGACGACGTTCTCGAAGAAGCCGAGCGCGGTGATCCGGCGCTTGGAGATCTCGAGGTTCGTGTTGTTGAACAGCTCGCCCTCGGAGATCTTCATCTCCCGGCGGATCACCTTGTCGCGGGTCTTCGAGTTGCCGCGGATGTTGATGCGCTCGAAGTACGCGCGCTTGCCACGGGCGACCTCGAACGTGAGGCTGATCCGGCGGTTCGCGAGATCGACCTTGGTCAGCGGCAGGACGTTGGCGTACGCGTACCCCTGGTCCTGGTAGTACGACGACAGCTTCTCGCGATCCTCGGCGATCATCGTGCGCGAGAACCTCACGCCCGGCCGCATCTTGATCTTCTCGAGGTTCGCCTGCGCAGTGCCGATCAGATCGCCCTTGAAGTTGACCGCGCCGATCGAGAACACCGGCCCCTCGTCGACCGGGATCGACAGGTACATGAACTGCTTGTCACGCGAGAGCCGGAGCTGCGGCGTGCCGACCTTGACGTTCGCGTAGCCGCGATCCCAGTAGTGCGCCGAGACCAGCAGCAGATCGCGTTCGAACGCCTCCTGACTGTACGTGCCGGAGTCATTGAGGAACGACAGCGCATCCTGGCGCCGCGTGGCGATCGCGCCGCGCAGCTCGTCATCGGAGATCGAGGCGTTGCCGATGAACTGGACCTCGCGGATCTTGACCTTGGCCTTCTCGTCGACGGTGAACCAGACGTCCACCTCGGACTCGTTGACCGGCTTGACCTCGTAATCGACCGTCGCGAGGTAGAAGCCCTTCTGGACGTAGAGGTCCGCGATCTTCTCGCGGTTCTTCTTGACCTTGGTGACGTCGACGATCGCGTCGAGCTCGAGGTCGATGACCTCGTTGATCTTGTCGAGCCCGAGCTCCGAGTTCCCGGCGATCAGGACCTTGCGGATCGAGGGCTTCTCCTTGACCGCGAAGGTCAACGTGACGCCACCCAGCGAGCTGACCTCCGCCTCGACATCGATGTCGGCGAAGAAGCCCATCTTCCACATCGCGCGGAGATCCTCGCGGAGCTTCGCGGCATCGAGCAGCGTGCCCGGCTTGGACAGCAGCTGGACGCGGATCGCGTCGTCCTCGACCTTGCGATTCCCGCGGAACTGCACGCGCTCGATCGCCCGGCCCTGGAGACGCAGTGCCTCGTTATCGGGATCGGGCGGGGGCTGGGGCGTCGGGGCCGGCGCTGGCGTCGGCGCCGGCTGCGCGAACGCACCATGGAAGGTGCCGAGCAGCTGGAGTCCGACGAGCACGACGAGCAGGCGGCGGTTCACGAGGCGGCTCCTTCATCAGCCTTGACCACCGTGGGGACATCATCGTTGGCTGGCTTCGCCGGGTTCGCTGGGGCAGCCGGGGCAGCCGCGCGTGGAGTCCGGATCTCGGGTGGATCCTCGGGGTGCAGCGGCATGGCGGTGCTCGCATCCTCTTCCACCAGCCGGCCACCATCGACCATCCGTAGCCGGCGCGGCATCAGCTGCGCGAGATCGGGGTTGTGGGTGACGACGAGCAAGGTCGAGCCGCGCTCGCGGTTGAGATCGAGGAACAGGTTGTGGATCGCCTCGCCAGTGGCGCGATCGAGGTTGCCGGTGGGCTCGTCCGCGAGGAGCAGCGACGGCTCGAGCACCATCGCGCGAGCGAGCGCGACGCGCTGCTGCTCTCCACCCGACAGCTCGCTCGGGCGGTGGGTCAGGCGATGGGTCAGGCCGACGCGGCCGAGGATGTCCCGGGCCCGCGTGCGCGCCTTCTCGATCGGGACGCGCTGGATCAGCGCGGGCATCATCACGTTCTCGAGCGCCGTGAACTCGGGGAGCAGGTGATGGAACTGAAACACGAAGCCGATCTCCTGGTTGCGGAAGTCGGCCAGGCGGGAGGGCGACATCTTGGTCAGCTCTTCCCCGTTGAACTTGATCGAGCCCGAGGTCGGAAGGTCGAGGGTCCCCAGGATCTGCAGGAACGTCGATTTCCCGACGCCCGACGCACCGACGACCGCCACCATGTCCCCGGGAGCGAGGGTCAGGTCGATGTCCCACAGGATCGGCAGGGCCTTGCCCGTGTGGATGTACGACTTGGCGAGCCTGGATACCTCGATCCGAGCCCCGCGCTCCGCGTGGATCTTGGTGGTAGAAGCCTCGGCGGCGCGCTCGTCGGTCACAGGAAACTCTAAAGGGCGCAGGAACTTACTCAGCAGTCCTGCAGGTGTCAACGCGGGTTGGGACCATTGCCGCGCAGCAATGGTTGCCTGCGACGACCCTTCAGATCCCGAACGTGAAGCCGAGCATCCACATCCGCGCCGCGTAGTCGCGGGTAAAGTTCAGCTCCTCCATCGTCGTGGGGTTGTACGTCAGGTCGACCCACAGCGAGGCCTGCGCCATCGGCAGCTTGAACCGGTACTCGAAGCCCGCGCCGACCAGGTAGCCGTTGCCGCTGCGCTCGCGCTCGTTCTCGCGCGTCGTCGTGATCCAGGTGTGGTGCATGCCCAGCCGGCCGAACACCTCGAGCCCACTCCCGAGCGGGTAGTTGTACTTGCCCGAGATCATCGCCTGCCGGCCGCCGTAGTCGAGGTTGTCGCCCGTGAGGCTATAGGCGGTCAGGGCACCCTCGATGGAGATCGCGCCCAGGGAGAGCGCGCTGAATCGGTAGCCCGCGAGCAGGCGCCCCGAGCGGCTGTTGGCGTCAAACGTCAGGACACCCGCATTGAACACCCCGGCAGGGCCGTCGTTGCTGATCACCGGGGAGGGACCGACGGCGAACCCCATGTAGGGGCCGGCCGCTGCCACACCCGCCGAGCCGACCAGCATTGCCGCCACGAGGAGCGCTCGAGTCATGCCGACACCAGGAGCATGCCCCGTGCCATCCGACAAGTGGTCGGATTCACGTGAACCAACCACCCGACCGTCGATGGATTTTCACGCAGTCCGGACGTTAGTGACGCATTCCTGCCGCGGGTCGAACGCGAGCGGCCAGGAGCGCGGGGTACAGGGTCGCCGCGATCGAGATCAGGATCCCGGCGGCGGCCGCAGCGGCGACCGACTGGGGATCGACGTGGATCGGCAGCCTGTCGATGTAATAGACGTCGGGGTTGAGCGGCAGCCCGAACCGCTTGCCCGCCCAGCACGCGAGGAGCCCGGTGGCGATCCCGAGCGCCGTGCCGATCAGGCCGATCATCATCCCCTGGATGGCGAACAGCTGGGTGACTCCGATGTCCGACGCGCCCAGGGTCTTCAGCAGGGCGATCTCGCGCGCCTTCTCGACGACGACCATGATCAGGTTGCCGACGATCGAGAACGACGCCACCAGGATCACGATCCCGAGCACGAGGAACATCGCGATCTTCTCGAGCTTGAGGGCGGAGAACAGGCTGCGGTTGAGCTCGCGCCAGTCGACGACGCGATAGCCCGGCCCGAGAGCCTCGACGATCATCCCCTTGTGGTCATCGGTCGTGACGTAGCGATCCGTGTCGTCGGGATCCTCGATCCGGACCTCGATGCCATCGACGGTGTCCCCGCGATCGAGGAAGTCCTGCAGCGAGTCGAGGGTGACGTAGACGTACTTCAGGTCGTACTCGTACATCCCCGTGTAGAAGATGCCGGCGACGCGGTAGTCGCGGTTGAACGGGATCGGCGTCCCGGTGGCATCGGGGTTCGAGGGATCGGAGAGCGGCGAGACCACGCGGACTTCTTCGCCCGTGTACAGGTGCGTCTGCTTGACCAGCTCGCGGCCGACCAGCACGCCGGGCAGCGCCTGCGTGCGACGAGACACCGACGGCTCGATGTCGATCACGCTGATCGGCTCGTCGTCGTCGTCGCGGCCGCTGAAGTCGCGCGGAGGAGCATCGCTGGTGAGCAGATCGCCGGGCGGCGGATCGATCGTCTTGCCATCGTCACCGAGCACCGCCGGCGCGTCACCGCCGTATGGGGGCGGCGGCTCGAGCGGGAGATCGGCGTGATCGCGTGCGGAGCCCGCGCCCGTGCCAGAGCCCTGACCAGAGAAGTCGATCGGGTCGCCGCCGGTCGGCATGTCATCGGGCGGCGGATCGACCACGGACTTGTCGTGCGGCTTCTGCGGGATCGACCGATCGTCGGTGTCGTCGACCAGCGGCGGCAGCCGGGTCATCGCCTCGCGATCCTCGAGATCGGAGATCAGATCCGTGACGCTGCCGACCGTCTTGGGATCGATGCCCTTGATGATGACGTTCATCCCGTTGTTGTGCGCGGCGATCACGACCTCGCTCACCGCGTACGGGGTGGAGGCGACGACGCCCGGGATCCGATCGATGCGATCCTTGATCGTCCGCCACTCGACGAAGTCGCCATCGTCGCGCGTGACCTGGATGTGCGCATTGGAGCCGAGGATCTTCTCGCGGAGATCGGACTCGAAGCCGCCCATCACTGACAGCACGCAGACCAGGGCCGAGGTCCCGATCCACACGCCGCCGATCGGGACGGTGGTGAAGAACGTGAAGAAGGCGCGCAGCGATCCGAAGAACGTGGCGAGCCCGACCACCACCCAGCCCGCGAGCATGGTGATGCCGAGAACCTGCAGGACCTGCAGCTGCCTGTCGGTGTCGAGCGTGAGGAACGGGAGGTTGTTCTTGGCGACCAGGCGCGCCAGCCCCATCGAGGCGAGCGCGACCACCAGGCCGGCGAGAAAGCCGAACGCGGAGGGCTTCGAGTGCCGGATCACGCACCAGAACACGATCACCATGTTCGAGACGATCGCGATCAGGAGCAGCAGGAGCAGTGGATCCTCGAACGGGGAGACGAACACCCCTGCCATCAGCCGCAGATCTCCACCCGAGATCGCCCGCAGGATCATGCTCGCGGCGAGTGAGGCGCCGATCGCGATCTTGCCGTTGCGTGTGACCTTGGGGTGCGCCACGAGGAGGTAGCGCCAGGCGACGAACGAGCGATAGCCGGCGAGCTCCGAAACACCCCGCATCGCGACGCCCAGACCGACGATCACGGGGCCAAACGCGGCGATGTACAGGGTCCCGCTCGCCTCGACGCCCTTCTTGAACGACGTCAGCGTGACGACGACGCCGGCGATCACCAGCAACGCGCCGGCGATCACGTAGATCCAGGCACGGGTGTGGCGATACGTCGGGAGCTTGGACACGGTGGTGGGTTACTCGGGTCGCATCAACGGGAACAGGATGACATCGCGGATCGAGCTCTGCCCGGTCAGAAGCATCGCGAGGCGATCGATGCCGATGCCCTCCCCCGCCGTCGGGGGCATCCCGACCTCGAGTGCGCGGCAGTAGTCCTCGTCGTAGTCCATGGTTTCGGCGGCGCCCACGGCCTTGGCGCGCAGCTGCGCCTGGAACCGCGCACGCTGATCGTCGGGGTCGTTGAGCTCGGAGAACCCGTTCGCGATCTCCTTGCCATTCACGAACAGCTCGAACCGGTCACAAAATGCCCCGTCCTTGTCGTTTTTTCGCGCGAGCGGGGAAACGGCGAGTGGGAACTGGGTCAGGAACGTCGGCTGGACGAGCTTGGCCTCGGCGACCGCCTCGAACAGGAGGTATCCGAGGTGCCCCGCGGTGACCCGCGCCTGGATCGGCGTGAACGTGAGCGAGCGCACGGCGGCCTCGCGCGCCGCCGGATCCTTGAGCTTGCCGGTCAGCTCCGGGTGCTCCATCTCGGTCTTGTCGGCTCCTTCGAGCAAGACCCGAGCGATGTCGGCCGCCGGCAGCTTGTGCGAGAGCAGCTTCAGCGTGGCGAAGTACGGATCCTCGAACACCTGATCGGCCTCGGCGATCCCGCCGAGCTCGCGGACGGCGTCCCGGATCGAGAGCCGGCGCCACGGGGGCGCGAGCTCGATCTCCACACCGTCCCAGGTGACCTTGGTGCTGCCGTTCACCTCGCGCGCGAGCTCGCTGACCATCGTCTCCGTGAGATCCATCAGGTCCGTGTACGTGGCGTACGCCTGATAGAACTCGAGCATCGTGAACTCGGGGTTGTGGCTGCGCGACAGCCCCTCGTTGCGGAAGTTTCGGTTGATCTCGTAGACCCGATCGAAGCCACCGACCACCAGGCGCTTGAGATAGAGCTCCGGCGCGATCCGCATGAACAGCTTCATGTCGAGCGTGTTGTGGTGCGTGACGAACGGGCGCGCCGCGGCCCCGCCGATGATCGGGTGCATCATCGGGGTCTCGACCTCGAGGTACTCGCGCGCGTCGAGGAACCGGCGGATCCCGCGAACGATCGCCGACCTCTTCTTGAACACGTCGCGAACGTCGGGGCTGACCGCGAGATCGACGTAGCGCTGCCGATAGCGTTGCTCGAGATCGGTCAGGCCGTGCCACTTGTCGGGCAGCGGGCGAAGCGACTTGGTCACCACCCACAGGCGCGTGACGAGGATCGAGAGCTCGCCGCGCTTGGTCCAGAACGCCGGACCATCCGCGACCACGATGTCGCCCGCGTCGAGCTGCGGCAGCACGTTGGCGAAGTCGCCGGCGTCGAGCGTGTCGACGTTGAGGTAGAGCTGGATGGTGTCCGCGGTGTCGCGGATCGGTGCGAACACCGTCTTGCCGAAACCACGCTTCGCCATCACGCGGCCACCGACACGCAGCACCGCACCGTCGATCGGGGTGATCCCCGGATCGTCGGCTTTGGCGGCGTTCGGATCCTTGGGCTCCTTGGGCGCGTTCGGATCCCGCTTCGGCGGCTCGGGGGGCTTGGTCGCCAGGTACCTGGCGCGGACCGCCGAGAGCGAGATCGCCGGGCCGAGATCGTTGCGGAACGGGTCCGAGCCTGCGGCGCGCAGCGCGCTGGCCTTGTCCCGCCGCTCCCCCATGATTCGCTCGAGGGTGGACTCCGGCTGCTCGGGGGGGCGCGACGACATGGCGGCGGACCATACATCATCCCCGGGAGTTCGTAAGGCGTGCTATCCGGACCGCATGTCGCGCCTGCTCCTCCTTTTCCCGGTGCTCGCGCTCGGGTGCAAGAGCACCAAGACCTCGCAGGAGGGCGAGGGCGAGACCGCCGCAGGGGCGACCAAGCCAGCCAGCGCCAGCGCCTCTCCGTGTGCCAAGGCCAAGGACGAGGGCCCGATGGCGTGGATCGAGGACGACTACCCCGCGGCCCTCGCGTGCGCCAAGGAGCGGAACGTCCCGCTCGTCCTCGATCTGTGGGCGCCGTGGTGCCACACGTGCCTGTCGATGAGGGCGACGGTGTTCGCGGATGCATCGTTCAAGGCCGACGCTCCGCGGTTCGTGTTCGCCTCCATCGACACCGATCGCGAGCCGAGCGCTCCCGTGGTCACGAAGTTCCCGCTGTCCGCGTGGCCGACGTTCTATGTGGTCGGCACGGACGAGAGCGTGCTCGCGCGCTGGGTGGGCTCCGCGAGTACGCCGCAGTTCCATGCGTTCCTCGACGCCGGCTTCGAGGCGCGCAGCGGCGTCGCGGGCTCGGCGCAGCACCTGCTCGCCGGGGAGCGCGCGCTCGCGACCAAGGACTATGCGTCCGCCGAGAAGGAGCTGACGGCGGCCCTCGACCAAGCACCACCGGACTGGGTCCGACGCCCGGACGTGCTGGTCTCGCTGCTGTCGACGATCCAGCGCCAGAAGGACGATGCCCGCTGCCTCCAGTTCGCGACCAGCGTCCTCGCGGCGACCGGAACCTCGTCGAGCGCCGCCGACTTCACGTCGATCGCACTCGGCTGCGCCGACGAGCACGCAAAGCAGGATCCCACGGGCGTCGCCGCATTTCGCGCGCTCGCGATCACGCGCCTCGAAGGCCTGCTCGGCGACCCCAAGGCACAGCTCTCGGTGGACGACCGCTCCGACACGATGGCCACGCTGCGCGAGACCTACCAGGCCGTGGGCAAGCAACCCGAGGCCAAGGCCCTCGCCGGGAAGCAGCGCGTGCTCCTCGACGAGGCGGCCGCAAAGGCCGCGAGCCCACGCGCCGCGATGACCTACAACTGGCATCGCGCCGAGGTCTACGTCTATCTCGGCCGGCCCCTCGAGGTCGTGGCCGCACTCGAGAAGTCCGCCGCGGATCTCCCGACCGAATACGATCCACCCGCGCGGCTCGGCTGGGTCTATCTCAGGGCCGGCAAGCTCGCCGAGGCCGCGACCTGGACGGACAAGGCCCTGGCGATGGCGTACGGGCCGCGCAAGGGTCGCGTGCTCGCCCAGCGCGCCGAGATCGCGAACAAGCAAGGTGACGTGGCGACCGAGCGCACCTATCGCCTCGAGGCCGTGAAGCTGTGGGAGGCGCTGCCACCCGGCCAGGCCAGCCCGGATGCCCTGGCCAAGGCCCGTGACGCGCTGGCCAAGCTGGACGCACCGACACCGCCCCCGACGCCCGCACCGTCCACGAACTGACGTCGCCAAAGCCGGCGTGAAGCACCGTTCACGCTGCGGACCGCGACAGCCACGCGCGGTCAAGTCCGCGATCTCTGGTCGGAGCCGGCGAGTCGGGGTTGGTCCGGCCTTTGTAGCAGCAAGCCAGCATGCGCCACAAAGCCCTCCTCGCCTTGCTTGCCCTCCCCACCCTGCCCCTCCTCATGGGCGCCCAGGGTGATGGCTGCGCCGCTGGCTCCAAGTCGCCCGCGCCCGACGTGCGCGGCACCTGGGCGATCGCCTACGACGACGTGATCGGCGTCGAGGTCAAGATCGGCGGCGCGATCTACACGGCGGAGCTCGGTGCGCAGGGTGGCAGCGTGACCATCAACCACGCTGGCAAGCCCTACACCTTCAACCTCGACTGCGCGCGCGCCGACGTGGTGTGCCCCAGCGAGGCGTGGCCGAACCAGGTCGTCGTCGAGCAGCGCAACGTCAACCTCCAGCACCAGATCGTCGTCAACCTGCCGGCGGCGCACTGCGACCAGCAGCTCACCCAGCCCGCCCCCGGGACGTGCGGCACGGGCACCAGTAACCCGAACTGCGATCTGATCTGCGGCGGCGCGATCACCGTGAGCACCGCGCAGGCGTTCGGCGTGATCGGGGAAGCCGGCGATTCGTTCCGCCTCTACCTCGGCGGCGGCGTGGTCACCAACGGCCTCAACTGCGCGATGCTCGGCTACTCGGTGGCGGACGCGGACCTGACGACCACGGGCGAAGGCAGCGACAGCTGGGAGGCCACCGCGATGTCCGCCGGCCTCGTGACCGTCGGCTACGCGGGCGCCTGCCTGTTCGCGGGCCCCTCCAACGAGCCCGCGCTGGTCGGCGCCGAGCTCAAGTTCACCACCGGCTTCTCCGGCTCGCCGCGATAGGGAATGCTCCGCGGTCCGGCTATGGTTCGAGACGCCATGCGCCGGACCGCCGGACTCACCTTCGTTGCTCTCGCAGCTGCCGTCATCGGCCTCGGCGCGAGCATCGCGAGCCTCTACGACTTTCTCGGCCCCGCCCCCGCGTTCTGTGCGGAGGGTGGGTGCGCCACAGTGCGCGCGTCGGCGTGGGCACATCCCCTCGGGATCCCGATGCCCGTGCTCGGCATCGCGTTCTTTCTCGTGGCGCTCGCGCTCGGCTTCATCGAGGCGCCGCGCGCACGCAAGGTGATCGTGGTCGTGGGAGGTGCATGGGCGGTGCTCCTGATCTCGCTCCAGGCGTTCGTGATCGGTGCGTGGTGCAAGCTCTGCATGATCGCGGACCCCGCCGCGATCGTGTACGCGGCCGCGGTGCTCGCTGGTGCCCGCACGGTGCGGTTCACGTGGTGGCGCCCGGTGGCGATCGCGCCCGCGCTCGCGACGGTGGTCGGGATCCTCGCGCTGTGGTCCCACGCGCCGCCGCCGCCGTCACTCCCCGCCGGCACGCCGCCGTTCGTGCTCCGCGCGCAGCAGCCGGGCACCGTGACGATCGTCGAGGTCGTCGACTTCGAGTGCCCCTACTGCCGGATGATGCAGGCCAAGGTCACCGAGGCGATCGCGAAGGCGGGCGTATCGGCACGGGTCGACCGGCGGATGATGCCGCTGCCGCGCCACGCCCATGCGATGCCGGCCGCGCTCGCTTACTGCTGCGCGGATCGTCAGGGCAAGGGCGCCGCGATGGCCGAGGCGCTGTTCACGGCCCCGGAAGCGTCGCTGACCCCAGATGGCTGCGAGGAGCTCGCCGTCAAGGCGGGCTGCGATCGCGAGCAGTACCGGCGCGATCTGCCGCTCGCGGTGGGGCGCGTCGCGAGTGAATCGATCGAGGCGCGGGCCTCGGGGGTGAAGTCGTTGCCGACGCTGTTCATCGGCGGCGAGCAGGTGGTCGGCGCCGCGATGTCGACGGACGAGCTGGTCGCCGCGATCAAGCGCGCGTCGATCTAGCTTCGCGCGTTCGCCGACTGCAGCAGGTGCGTGCGGATCAGCTCGTCGAGATCGCCGTCGAGGACGCCTTCGACATCCGAGGTCTTGAGCTCGGTGCGGTGATCGTTGACCTGCTGGTAGGGGAACAGCACGTAGCTGCGGATCTGAGAGCCCCACTCGATCTTCAGCCGTGACTTGGCCTCGGCGTGCGCCTTCTCCTCGCGCTTCGCGAGCTCGTACTCGTACAGCTTCGCGCGCATCATCTTGAAGGCGCGATCCTTGTTCGCGTGCTGGCTGCGCTCGTTCTGGCACTGCACGACGAGGCCGGTCGGCAAGTGCGTGATGCGCACCGCGGAGTCCGTCTTGTTGACGTGCTGCCCACCCGCGCCGCCGGCGCGGTAGGTATCGATCCGGAGATCGATATCCTTGATGTCGACCTCGATGTCGTCGTCGATATCAGCGGTCACGAGCACCGCGGCGAACGAGGTCTGCCGCCGGCCTGCGCCGTCGAACGGAGACACCCGGACCAGCCGGTGCACGCCGTTCTCCGCCTTGAGCAGGCCATACGCATAGTCGCCGGTGACCACGAACGTGGCGCTCTTGATGCCGGCCTCTTCCGCCGGTGACTCTTCGACGACCTCGGCCTTCCAGCCCTTACGATCGCAGTAGCGGATCAGCATCCGCATCAGCATCTGCGCCCAGTCCGAGGCGTCGACGCCGCCGGCGCCCGCGGTGATCTGGACGATCGCGCCGCCCGGATCGAGCTCGCCCGAGAGCATGCGCTTGAACTCGAGCTCGTCGAGCTGCTTCTTGATGGCAAGGACCGCAGCCTCCGCCTCTTTCGCGGAGTCCTCGTCGCTCATCTCGATCGCCAGCTCGAGCAGCACCTCGCCATCGGACAGCGCGCGGACCTGGGCGTCGTAGCTCGAGATCACCTGCTCGAGGCCCTTCTTGGACTTGAGCAGCGCCTGCGCCTTCTTCTGATCGTCCCAGAAGTTCGGACGCGCCGCGATCGAATCGAGCTCCTCGATCTTCAGGCGCTTCGCATCGACGTCAAAGTAACCCCCGGAGCTCCGAGACCTTGGTCCCGAGCTCCTTCAGCTGCGCCTTGACCGCGCCGACATCGACACCTTCGATCGCCATGACGGCGGAAGGTTTAGCACAGTCAGCGCGCGGCTCCGAGCGTACGCGGGGTCCGCAGCTGGACCAGGTTGCCCTCGCCGAGCGGGACCGGGTACTCGCCGGTGAAGCACGCCGAGCAGTATCCGTCGCCGCCCACGGCCCCGATCATCGCATCGTGGGACAGGTACGCGAGAGAATCACTCGTGACGTACCGCCCGATCTCCTCGACGGTGTGCGAGGCCGCGACCAGCTCGCTCCGGTTCGGCGTGTCGATGCCGTAGAAGCACGGGTGGGTGGTCGGCGGCGCGCTGATCCGCATGTGGACCTCACGTGCGCCGGCGTTGCGGAGCATCTTGACGATCTTGCGCGACGTGGTGCCACGGACCAGCGAATCGTCGACGACGACGACGCGCTTGCCGTCGACGATCGAGCGTACCGGCGACAGCTTGAGGCGCACGCCGAAGTGGCGGATCGACTCCTGCGGCTCGATGAACGTCCGGCCGACGTAGTGGCTGCGGATGAGGCCCATCTCGAACGGGATCCCGCTCTGGCGCGAGTATCCGATCGCCGCAGGGACCCCCGAGTCAGGGACCGCGATCACCACATCGGCATCGATCGGATGCTCCTGGGCGAGGGCGATGCCCATCTTCTCGCGTGCGCGGTAGACGCTCTTGCCGTTGACCAGGCTGTCCGGGCGCGCGAAGTAGACGTGCTCGAACACGCAGAACGTGGCCTTGGGGAGCTGAGCGGGCTCGACCAGCCGGTGGGTGGTCATCCCGCCCTTCTCGACGATGACGATCTCCCCGGGCTCGACCTCGCGGATGAACTCGGCCTCGATCAGGTCGAACGAGCTGGTCTCGCTCGACAGCACGAACGAGCCCTTGAGCCGCCCGATGCAGAGCGGCCGGAACCCGTTCGGATCGCGAACGCCGATCATCTTCTCGTCGCTGGTCAGGAGGATCAGCGAGTACGCGCCGCGGACCCGCCGGAGCGCTGCCTGGAGCTTGCCGATCACATCGGGCTCGCGGGCCTTCGCCATGAGGTGGACGATCACCTCGGTGTCGCTCGAGGTCTGGAAGATCGATCCCTGGGCCTCGAGCTCGGCGCGGAGCTCGTTGGCGTTCACCAGGTTGCCGTTGTGGGCGATCGAGATCTGCCCGCCGGAGTACTCGAACAGGAACGGCTGAGCGTTGCGGAGCTCGGAGCTGCCGGCCGTGGAGTACCGGACGTGGCCGATCGCGGTCCGGCCGGGCAGCGTGGCCAGGGTCTCGCGGTCGAAGGCGTCCGACACCAGGGCCATCGCGACGTGCTGGCGGAGCCTGCCATCCTCGGCAGCGACCAGGCCGGCCGACTCCTGCCCCCGGTGCTGCAGCGCGTGCATCCCCAGGTACCCGATGTTGGCCGCCTCGTCATGTCCATGGATGCCGAAGACGCCACACATGGGCCCCACTTACCACGTAGGGGTGATCGCCAGTAGCAAACTTGTGGATCTGACCGAGTTAGCTTACCTTTTTCGGGACCGTGCCACGTCTCCTCTGGCGCGATGCGCAAGGCATCGAGGGCTCACTCGATCTCGCTTCGGCGGAGATCAAGGTCGGCCGCGCCATGGACTGCGCGATCCGCACCGATGACGCGATGGTGTCGCGCCATCACGCCCGGATCTTCTGGGGCGGTGGTGGCTACGTGCTCGAGGATCTGTCGTCGGCGAACGGCGTCTATTTCCAGGAGCAGCGGGTCCAGAGCCACCTGTTCAAACATGGCGATGCGGTGCGCTGCGGCAGCCTGTGGCTGCGCTTCGTCGACGCCGCCGCCGGCGGCGTCAGCCCGAGCACCGCAGGTCCCGTGGGCCCCACGCCCAATCCCTCGACCCCGATGATGCAGCACCCGGGGATGGGTGCGATCGCGCCGGCGGGGCCGACCGGCCACGTCTCGGCGGTCAACCCCTCGTCGCTGCCGGGTGGGATGCCCAGCGGCGTCGCGCCGCTCGCGCCTCCGACCGCCGAGTCGGACGCCGAGATCCGCGTGCTGCGCCGCCGCGTCGAGCAGCTCCAGACCGAGCTCCGCGTCTATCGCACCAACAAGTTCAACCAGGACACCGCGCGCCGGATGGAAGATCTCGAGAACGATCTCTCGATGATCGAGATCGAGCGCGACAACCTGAAGAACCGCATGGAGCGCGCCGAGCAGCAGCTCTCCCTCGAGGCGGGCAGCGTGAAGGTCCGCCGCGCACTCGAGATGATGGCCGCCACCGCGGAGACCTCGGCGTCCCTCAACGATCTGCTGTCGAGCCTGCGCATCGAGGTGATGGCGGCCGAGGGTGAGTTCGAGCAGTTCGCCACCGCGCTGCCCCGCGCCAGCTTCGAGCTGATCCGGCAGTCGCTCAAGGAAGCACAGGGGCACTGCGACGAGGCCCGCGAGCTCCTCCGCAAGCTCCGCGAAGTCGCCGAGTAGCGACCGCTACATGTTCGGGAAGTAGTCGAGCCCGAGATAGAGCGCGCCGTGGGCGAGCGTCAGGAACGCCGCCATCCAGAGGGTGGCCATGAGCCCCTGGATCTCGATCCACTTCTTGTCGGACTTTCGCTTCTCGTTGAGCTTCTCGAACACTTTGACGGTGCCGAGGAGGAACACCATGTTGACGACGAACGGCATGATGAAGCCCATCGCGCCCAGCGTCGCGAGGTTCAGGATCGGCGTGAGCAGCCAGTAGACGCCGGTGTTGAGCAGCGCGAACACGAGCGCGATCAGCGGGGTCGCCCACTTGTTGTGGATGACGACCTTGGGGTTCTTCCTGGCAGCCAAGAAGAACACCACCCCGAACACGACCAGCCGGATCGCGAGCTTGATCAGGACAATCACGGCCGGGCTCATACGCGCAGTGTGACACGCGGATCCCCAGGGATCGAGCGGAGTTAGGCCTGGTCAATTGTATGCGTGTGATTACACTCACTCGACAACTGTCGCCAGTCGGTTACATTTAGAACATGGCCGCCGTCGTCGCTCCCGCTGCCCTGACCCGGGTCGAGCGGCGCGCGAGCCTCCGGCAACGCCGGCGCGCCGCTGAGCTGTGGATCGCTCTCACCGCATTGACCGCCGCGATGCTCGCGCTGCCGTTCGCGCCGAACAGCTGGAATGGTCCAGAGGTCGCGTCTGTCCTCGCCGTGTCAGCGACCGCGATGCTCGCCGGCCAGCGCTGGGCGATCGCGCTGGTGGTGATCGCCGAGCTGATGCTGGTGCCGACCGTCGTGCCACGCGCCTTCTCCGGCGGTCCGCTCCAGCTCGGCGTGGTCCACCTCGCCACCGTGGGCATGCTGGTGCCGGGCCTCCTGGCGATGCGTCGCGCCGCGGCCGCGCTCGTCCTCCTCACCGGCTGGCGGCGGACGCAGCGAACCTGCCGGCGCTTCCTCGTGGTCTTGATCTCGGCGCTCACCGTGGTCGGCTTCCTGCCGTTCTTGTGACGCCGCGACAACCGTGTCGCGATGCGCGCCAGGCGTGACCTCGGGTGACGAGACACGGCTGCCCTGGGTCACCCTACGGAATTCGAGAGGACCGAGACGTGGCATCGGGATTCTCGCGAGTTGGCTGTGGCGCATCGCTTGCTGAATCCTCCGCCATGTCTGTTCGCCAGAGCCTTAGCGCCCTCCTCCTGATCTCGGCCTGCAGCCCACCGGATCCAGCACCGCCCGATGCCAGCCCCGATGCGCCGCCCGAGGTGTCGCGCACCGAGCTCCTCACGTACAAGGCGATCGCGAATCCCGATCTCGATCTGCTGTTCGTGATCGATGACTCGCCGTCGATGCAGGACAAGCAGAACTCGCTCAAGGCGGCGTTCCCGATGCTGATCGCGCAGCTCTCCGGCATCAACGGCGGCATCCCGAACCTGCACCTCGGCGTGATCAGCTCCGACATGGGCACCAAGGGCAGCGGCGTGACGGCGGCTGGGCCGAGCGTCGGCCAGCTCGGCCAGGGTGGCTGCGCGCAGAGCGGCAAGAACGGCGCGCTGCTCCACGCGACCGCGCCGATCACCAACACCGATGCCTACCTCACCGTCGAGCGCGCCGGCACGCAGAACTTCACGGGCACGCTGTCTGCGGCGTTCTCGACGATGGCCTCGCTCGGTGCTGGGGGTTGCGGCTTCGAGCAGGATCTCCAGGCACTGCGCCGCGCGCTCGCGGTGGGCACCAACCCCGGGTTTCTCCGCGATGGTGCAAACCTCGCCGTCGTGATCCTGACCGACGAGGATGACTGCTCGATCCTCGATCCGGCGATCCTCGGCCCCGAGAGCGCGCCGCTCGGGCCGCTGCAATCGTTCCGCTGCTTCCGGTTCGGCGTGGAGTGCTCCCCCGACACCGTCAACGACGTCGGCGCCAAGGCGGGCTGCAAGCCGCGGGCGGCGTCGGCGTACATCGAGGACGTCACCCCGTTCCACCAGGCGCTGCTGGCGGCGAAGGGCGGCGATCCACGCAAGGTCTCGCTGGGCGTGATCGCGGGTGCATCGGCGCTCCCGATCGAGGTCGAGCTCCGCACGCCGGCCGGAGGCACCACCGCCCTGCCCTCGCTCCGGCACTCCTGCGAGTACACGACCAACCTCGGCCTCGCCGTCGCCGATCCGCCGGTGCGGCTCGCCGCGCTGACGACGCTGATGGGGAGCCGCGGCGTGATGACGTCGGTGTGCAGCGAGGACCTGACGCCCGCCGCGATCGACGTCGGCCAGGGGATCAAGCGGCTCGTCGGTGACACGTGCCTGCCGCGCGCGATCCCGCAGCCCGCCAACTGCGTGGTGATCGAGACCCGCGATTCGGCCCCGGGTGTGAAGACGACGATCGAGCCGTGCGGCCCCGGTATCGGCGGGCTGTGCTACGCGATCGTCGACGACGCGACGTGTGTCGGCGCACCGCACCAGCGCCTCGCGATCACGCGCAGCGACGCCCCGGCGCAGGACGCCTGGGTCACGCTGTCGTGCGCGCTCTGAGTCAGCCGACCCAGTCGCGAGCGTTCCTGAACATCCGCATCCACGGGCTGTGGTTCCCCGTCCACTCGCGCGGGCGCCAGGACAGCTGTGCGTTGCGGAACACGCGCTCCGGGTGCGGCATCATGATCGTGCACCGGCCATCCGCCGTGGTCAGCGCGGCCACACCTGCGGGGGAGCCATTCGGGTTCGCGGGGTAGGTCGTCGCCACGGCGCCGCCGCCATCCACGTAGCGCGCCGAGACCAGGCCCGCGCGATCGATCGCCGCGAGCTGATCGCTCGTCAGCTCGGCCCGACCCTCGCCATGTGCGTTCGCGACCGGGATCCGTGAGCCCGCCATGCCGCGGAAGAAGATCGACGGACTGTCCTCGATCCCCAACAACACCAGCCGCGCCTCGAACTGCTCGCTGCGATTGCGCACGAACCGCGGCCAGTGGCCCGCGCCGGGGATCTGATCTGCGAGGTCGGCGAGCATCTGGCAGCCGTTGCACACGCCGAGCAGGAACGTGTTGTCGCGGGCGAGGAACCGCGCGAGCGCGTCCTTGGCGCGCAGGTTGTAGCGGAACGTGGAGGCCCATCCGCGCCCGGCACCGAGCACGTCGCCGAACGAGAACCCACCGCAGGCCACGGCGCCACGGAACTCCGCGAGATCGACCCGGCCCTCGATCAGATCCGTCATGTGGACATCGACCGCATCGAACCCGGCGTGCGTGAACGCGGCGGCCATCTCGATCTGACCGTTGACGCCCTGCTCGCGCAGCACCGCCACGCGCGGACGCGGACCCGCGGGTGGTGGTCCGCCCGGCGCCGCGATCGGTGCAGGGTCGAGGTCGAACGTCAGATGTGCGGTGAGGCCCGGGGCTGCGGGATCGAGCCGCGTCGCGTGCTCTTCGGCGGCGCACGTCGGATCGTCGCGGCGCGTGGCGAGCTGGTGCGAGACCTGCGACCACCGCGCGCGCAGCTTCGCGCGCTCGGCATCGATCACGACCGTGCCCGCGTGCGTGACCCGGATCTTGGTTCCGGCGAGCGCGCGACCGATCGGCACCACACGCGCCCCGGCGGCGGTGAGCGCCGCGGTCACGCTGGCGACGCTCGCACTCGCGACCTCGACGAGCGCGCCGAGCTCCTCGGCGAACAGCGCCGCGAACGGATCGACGTGCACGGCCGAGGTCTCGAGCTCGAGCGCGAGACCCGCGGCGAACGCCATCTCGATCGCGCTGACGATCAGGCCGCCATCGGAGCGATCGTGATAGGCGGTGAGCTGCTGCCGCGCCACCAGATCCTGGAGCGCGGCGAAGGTCGCGCCGAGGCGCTTGGCGTCGTCGAGATCCGGCGGGACATCGCCGAGCTGACCGAACGCCTGCGCGAGGCACGAGCCACCGAGCCGCCCCTGCCCGGCGCCCAGGTCGACGAGGAGGAGCTGGTGCCCGTCGCCCCGCAGCTCCGGCGTCACCGCCTGGGTCACATCGAGGACCGGACCGAACGCGGTGACCACCAGCGTGACCGGCGAGACCACCGAGCGGGTCGCCGTGGGCGGCTTCGCGGCGTCTCGCCCACCATACGGCTGGGACACGAAGGGCAAGCTCCCCGGCCCGCCCGCGACCCGGTCCGAGATCGAATCCGCGGCCGACACCGCGCCCGAGATCCGGAGCTCGGCCGCGATCTCGGCCCGCAGATCACCCGTCGGCGCGGGCGCATCGCGCATGCGCGCGAGCTCCTCGAGATCGAGCTGCTTCTTCGCGCTGCGCTCGAGCGCGGCGAGCTGCGCATCGACGTCATCGTCGGACATCGGCGAGATCGGGGAGCTCGGCGTGCGAGCCGTCGGGACAGGAGCGTCGCGCCCGAGCTCGGCGAGCGTGGCGAGCGCGGCCTCGGCGGAGGGCTCCGCCTTCCCCGCGCGCGACGCGGGCAGCGGCGGCCCGGACCACACCGTCCGCATCGACATCGAGTCCTTGCCGACCGGGATCGAGATCCCGAGCGCGATCGCCGTCTCGCTCGCCGCCCGAACGCCCGCGTAGAGCCGCGCGTCCTCACCGGGGTGGCCGGCCGCGGCCATCCAGTTGCACGACAGCTTGATCCGGCCGAGCGCACCGATCGGCGCACCCGCGAGGTTCAGGATCGCCTCGGAGATCGCCAGGCGTGAAGCGGCCGCGGCATCGAGCAGCGCCACCGGCGGCCGCTCTCCGATCGACATCACCTCGCCCGCGTGCGTATCGAAGCCTGCGAGTGTCAGCGCGCAATCGGCGACGGGCACCTGGAACCGGCCCACCATCGGATCACGCGAGATCAATCCGCCGACGGTGCGATCACCGATCGTGACGAGGAACGACTTGTCCGCCACGGTCGGCAGCCCGAGCACGCGATCGAGGGCCTCCGCGACGGTGGCCCCGGCGAGATCGAGCTTCGCGCCGACCGGCGCGACGGCCTGGGCGCGACGGGTCATCCGTGGCGCCTTGCCGAGCATGACCTCGAGCGGCAGATCGACGGGCGCGGGGCCGCCGCGGCGATCCGCCACCGTCAGCCGGCGCTCCGGCGTGGCGATCCCGAGCTGCGCCCACGGCGCGCGCTCGCGGGCGCACAGCGCGCTGAACTCGGAGACGCGCGCGGGATCGATCGCGAGCACGTAGCGCTCCTGCGCCTCGTTGCACCACAGCTCGAGCGGTGACAGATCGGGCTCGCCAGTGGGGATCTCCCGCAGCTCGAGCTGTGCCCCGAGACCGGCATCGTTGACCAGCTCCGGCATCGCGTTCGAGAGGCCGCCGGCACCGACGTCGTGGATCGAGAGGATGGGGTTTCGATCGCCGAGCGCCCAGCAGCGATCGATGACCTCCTGGCACCTTCGCTCGATCTCGGCGTTGTCACGCTGCACCGAGGCGAAGTCGAGATCCTCGGCCGAGGCGCCCTGCGCGAGCGAGCTCGCCGCTCCGCCGCCGAGACCGATCAGGAACGCCGGGCCACCGAGGACGATCAGGGCCGCGCCAGCGGGGACCTTCGCCTTCTCGACATGACCGGGACGCACCGATCCGATGCCACCCGCGAGCATCACGGGCTTGTGATAGCCGCGCACCGTGCCGCCCGCCTCGGGGTGCTCGTAGGTCCGGAAGTACCCGAGGATCGCAGGGCGGCCGAACTCGTTGTTGAACGCGGCACCGCCGAGTGGACCGTCGAGCATGATGTCGAGCGCGGTGGCGATCCGCGCCGGCGAGCCGACCCAGCTCGACGCTGGTGCCTCCCACGGCTCGAGCGCGCCCGGGATCCGGAGATCCGAGACGGTGAAGCCGGTCAGCCCTGCCTTCGGCTTGCCGCCGCGGCCGGTGGCGCCCTCATCGCGGATCTCGCCGCCCGAGCCTGTCGCCGCGCCGGGGAACGGCGAGATCGCCGTGGGGTGGTTGTGGGTCTCGACCTTGCCGAGGATGTGAACGGGCTCGGAGGTGCCGCGGTAGACGCCGTCCTCACGCGGGAAGAACCGCATCGCGGTGGATCCCTCGACGACCGCCGCGTTATCCGTGTAGGCCGACAGCGTGCCCGCCGGGCTCGCGGCATGTGTGCGCTTGATCAGCTGGAACAGCGAGGCGTCTTGCTTGGCGCCATCGACGAACCACTCGGCGTTGAAGATCTTGTGGCGGCAGTGCTCGCTGTTCGCCTGGGCGAACATCATCAGCTCGACGTCCGTGGGATCGCGACCGAGCTCGCGATACCGGACGACCAGATACTCGATCTCGTCGTCGGCGAGCGCCAGGCCGAGCCGCGTGCTCGCCGCCCGCAGCGTGGCCTGGCCATCGGTGCCGAGCGCGACGAACGCGAGCGGCCGCGGCTCGCCGGTGTGGCCGCCGAGGACGCGAGCGAGGTCCTCCTCGCGCGTGATCACGCTCTCGGTCATCCGATCGGCGAGCGCGGCGCCGATCTGGGCGAGCGGCAGGCCCGCTCCCGTCACCGTGTAGGCGATCGCGCGTTCGATCCGGGTCACCGCGGCCAGCCCGCAGACCCGCGCGATGTCGGTCGCCTTCGACGACCACGGCGAGGTCGTGCCGATCCGCGGCGTCACCCACACCGTGGCGGCCACCGGTGCGAGCGCGACCGGCCCGGTCGCGTCGGCCGGACCGTACGCGAGCATCTGCGCGAGCTGTGCTTGCTCCGGCGCGGTCAGCGGCCGGGCGACCGCGACGAGGTGGACCCACCGCGCGCTGACGCCGGTGGCGGTGGCGGTGGGGACCGCAGCCTGGATCTTCGCGAGTGCGCGGGCCTGCCGGGCCGCGCCCAGAGCTGCGCGGCCGGCGAGGATGATCACGCGGCCCCCAGGGCCTGCGCGATGCGATCGATCGGATGGCCGGTGTCGGGCACGAACGTCGCGCCCGTGACCAGCTCGTAGCTCGCGATGTACCGCCGCGCGGCCTCGAGCTTGACCTCGTCCGGCATGATCGGAGGTGGACCATCCCCGGACCAGTTCGCCTCGCCGGACAGCCAGCGGCGCACGTACTCCTTGTCGAGGCTGCGCGGCTCCTCGCCCTTCGCGAGGCGTTCCTCGTAGTCCACCGCGTACCAGTAGCGCGACGAATCCGGCGTGTGGATCTCGTCGATCACGGTGAGCGTGCCCTCGGGCCCGGAGCTGCGATCGATCCCCATCTCGTACTTGGTGTCCGCGAGGATCAGGCCCTGCGCGGCGGCATGGCGCTGGCCCTCGGCGAACAGCGCCGAGGCGATCTCGGCCGCGCGATCGAACAGCTTCGGATCGATCCGCCCCATCGCCAGGAGCTCCTCGCGCGAGACCGAGACATCGTGACCACCCTTGGCAGCCTTCGTCGAAGGCGTCAGGATCGCGTGCGGCAGCTTCTGGTTCTTCGTCATGCCGTCGGGGAGCGCGTGGCCGCAGAACGTGCGGGCACCGGCCTCGTAGGCCTTCCAGATCGAGGTCGAGGTCACGCCGGTCAGGTAGCTCCGCATCACCAGCTCCACCGGGAGCGGCTCGCACTCGCGCGCGATCATCACGTTCGGATCGGGCACGCGCAGCATGTGATTGGGCGCGATGTGCTTGGTCTTCTCGAACCAGAACCTCGCGAGCTGGTTCAGCACCTGCCCCTTCGACGGGATGGTACCGACCACGGCATCGAACGCGCTCAGGCGATCGGTGACGATGATGATCCGCTCGCCGCGCTCCTTGTCGATGTAGCAATCACGGACCTTGCCGTCGTAGCGCGGCAGCTTGCGACCACCGATCGTGGTGAACGGCGTGGCATCGAGCGTGTGGCGGAGCTGGAGGCGCAGCGCTTCATCGAGGTTCGCGACCGTCATGATGTGACTCCGAGCGCACGCTCGAGAATGAACGGCGCATGACGCAGGTGGTGCTCGAGATCGAAGGCCGCATCGAGCGCCTTGGCATCGAGGCGCGAGGCGACCTCCGGATCGGCACCGAGCAGCGCACGGAACCGGCCCGGCCTGGCTCCGGTCTGGCCCTCGGCCGCGGCCTCTCCGATCGCCGCGAGGGCCGATCGCTGCACCATGACGTAGGCGTCCTGACGCGCGAGCCCGGTACGGACCAGCGCGAGCAGCACGGCCTCGGAGAAGTACAGGCCGCCCGTGCGATCGAGGTTCGACTGCATCCGGCTCGCGTGGACCACGAGCCCGTCGACGAGCCCGGTGGCGCGCACCGTCATGAAGTCCGCGAGGATCGTCGCATCCGGCATCGCCACGCGCTCGACGCTCGAGTGCGAGATGTCGCGCTCGTGCCACAGCGCCACGTCCTCGAGCCCGGCGCCGGCATACGAGCGCAGGAGGCGCGCGAGACCCGACAGGTTCTCGCTGAGGATCGGGTTCTTCTTGTGCGGCATCGCGGAGCTGCCCTTCTGCCCCTTGCCGAAGCCCTCCTCGGCCTCGCCAACCTCGGTGCGCTGCCAGTGCCGCACGCCGAGCGCGATCTGTTCGATCGCGGTGCCGAGCAAGGCCAGGGCGTTGAACACCTCGGCGTGGCGATCGCGCGCCACGATCTGCGTGGCCACGGTCTCGGGGCGAAGCCCGAGCGCGGCGAGCGCCTCGGTCTCGATGATCGGATCGAGGTTGCCGTAGACCCCGACCGCACCCGCGATCTTGCCGACGGAGATCGCCTCGCGCGCGCGCACGATCCGCGCCTCGGCGCGCGCCAGCTCGGCGTGCCAGCGGGCGAACGTGAGCCCGGCGGTCACCGGCTCGGCGTGGATGCCGTGGGAGCGGCCGATCATCGGGGTCTTCGCGTGCTCCCGGGCGCGCCGGGCGAGCGCGACCTTGAGGGCGCCGATCCGGGCGACGATCTCGTCGAGAGCGCGCGAGGTCTGGAGCGCAAGCGAGGTGTCGAGGACGTCGCTCGAAGTCATCCCGAGGTGGAGCCAGCGCGCCGGTTCACCGGCGAGCTCCTCGACATGGGTCAAGAACGCGATCACGTCGTGGCGGGTGGTCGCCTCGATCGTCAGGATCCGCTGCGGATCGAGCTTACCGGCGGCGGCCGAGCGGACCTTGGTCGCGGTGCCCGCGGGGACGGTGCCCAGGCGCTCCATCGCGGCGCACGCCGCGAGCTCGATCTCGAGCCAGAGCTCGAAGCGATACTTGTCCTCCCACAGCGCAGCGAGCTCGGGGCGACTGTATCGAGGGATCATCGTGGCCGACCGCGGCTGTTTTACCAGGTCAGCGCGCGATGAACCACACCGCCAGCATAACGACCGCAGCGACGATCACGGCGACCGATCCCCAGATCACGTAGTCCCGGCGGCGACGGGAGCGCGCCTCCCGAGGGTCGTGGGGCGGTGCGAGGAACCCCATCCCGCGGGCGGGGGTCTGGTGAACGTCCGACATCGCCCGCAGCCGAACCTCCGGGAGTGACCGAGCCCGCTTCTCCTCCTCGAGATGCTGGGGCGTCTTCATCGAGACCACCCGCAACGGCTCGCTCCGCGGCCCGGGAGCGAGCGGGAGCACCGGCGGGCGGGGCGTCAACGGCGACGGCTCCGGGTCGTCGAGCTGCGGTGCCTCCCACTTGGTGGTGCGGCTCGAGTCATCGATCCGGGCGTGCGGATTCCAGCCGGGGCTGCGCGCCTTCGCGCCCGGCAGCTCGCTGGGATCGACGGGCGGAACCGGCGCCACCCGCGGGCCGCTCGCGTGCTTGATCGTCGGCTTCGCGGCGCGCTTGCCAACCACGGTGGAGAGCGAGGGCGGCTCGTTCAGGTCGTCCACCACCGGTGCGGTCGCCAGCCGCGGCACCGTGCGCCGGTTGTCGTCGATCCGCGCGACCGGGTCGAACGTGCCAGGGCGCTCGCGCAGCCCGGTGGGCACCTCGGGATCGATCCGCGTGGCACCGCCATCGGAGCTGTCGAGATCGTCGGGCACATCGGGCACGTCGATGCTGCTCGGAATCATGCGCGGCCCACTCGGATCGAGCCCGCGTCGCGTGCTCACGCGTCCCGTCGTCGGGAGATGGGCCCGCGTCGACGTGGTGTCGTCGTCGTCGTCGTTCGGCGGCTTGGGCCCCGCGCTCATCGCCCCGTCGACCCGAAGCCACCCGCGCCACGCGTGGTGGCGTCGAGCTCGTCGACCTCGGCGAGCTCCGCCTGTACGACCGGCGCGATCACGAGCTGCGCGATGCGATGGCCGGGCTCGATCCGCACGTCGCTCTGACCGTGGTTGATCAGGAGGACGGTGAGTGGGCCCCGGTAGTCGGCGTCGAGCGTGCCCGGCGAGTTCACGAGCGTGATGCCATGCTCGCGCGCGAGGCCGGACCGCGGCCGGAGCTGGCCCTCGTATCCGGCGGGCAGCGCGAACGCCAGCCCGGTGGAGATCGCAACGCGTGCGCCAGGCTTGATGTCGAGCGGCGCGTCGATCGCAGCGCACAGGTCGAGCCCCGCCGCGTGCGCGGTCATGTACTTCGGGACCACCGCGTCCGGACGCAGCTTCTTGATCTGGACCCTCGGCGTCATCGCCATCACTGTAGCCGAAATCCGCACGGCCGAAACGCAGCACGGCCCCGATCGCTCGGGGCCGTCACCACGTCAGCCGATGTACGAGATCAGATGATGTAGTTGTGAACTTCGTCCGGACCCGGGTTCGCATCGAGGGCCTCGCGGCGCGACAGGCGGATCTTGCCGTCCCGGTCGACCTTGATGCACTTGACGATGACCTCGTCGCCCTCGTTGAGGACATCCTCGACCGCGCGGATGCGCTCCTTCGCGACCTCGGAGATGTGCAGGAGACCGTCGGTGCCCGGCATGATCTCGACGAACGCGCCGATCTCGACGATCTTCTTGACGATGCCGTTGTAGAACTGGCCGACCTCGGGCTCCATCGTGAGGCCGGAGATCAGGGCCTGGGCCTGCTCGATCGCCTTGGCGTCGGACGACGCGATCGACACCACGCCGTTGTCGGCGATGTCGATCTGGGCGCCGGTCTGCTCCTGGATCGCGCGGATGGTCTTGCCACCGGGTCCGATGATGTCGCGGACCTTGTCCGGCTTGACCTGCACCGTGACGATGCGCGGCGCATAGATCGAGACCTCGTCGCGCGGGGCGTTGATCGCCGCGTCCATGCGCTCGAGGATGTGGATGCGACCGGCCTTGGCCTGCGCGAGCGCCTTCTCGAGGATCTCGCGGGTCAGACCGTCGACCTTGATGTCCATCTGGAGCGCGCACACGCCGCGGCGGGTACCCGTGACCTTGAAGTCCATGTCGCCGAGGTGATCCTCGTCGCCGAGGATGTCGGACAGGATGACGTAGTCATCGCCCTCCTTCATGAGGCCCATCGCGATGCCCGCGACCGGCGACTTGGTGGGCACGCCGGCGTCCATCAGTGCGAGCGAGCCGCCACACACCGACGCCATCGACGAGGAGCCGTTGCTCTCGAGGATGTCGGAGACCACGCGGATCGTGTACGGGAAGTCCTCGTACACCGGGACGATCGCCTCGACCGAGCGCTCGGCGAGGAAGCCGTGACCGACCTCGCGGCGCGACTGGCCGCGGAGCATCTTGACCTCTCCCGTCGAGAACGGCGGGAAGTTGTAGTCCATGTAGAAGGTCTTCTTCTTGTCACCGAGCAGCGTGTCGAGCTTCTTCTCGTCGTACTTGGTGCCGAGCGTGACGGCGACCAGCGCCTGGGTCTCGCCACGGGTGAACAGCGCCGAGCCGTGCGCGCGGGGCAGCACGCCGGTCTCCACGCTGATCGCGCGGATCTCGTCAGGCTTGCGACCGTCGATGCGCGTACGCGTCGAGATCGTGTGACCGCGGGCCCACTTCTTCTGGAGCTTCGCGAACGCGGCGTCGACATCCTTGGCCTTGCCGGCCCACGGCTGACCTTCGGCGGTCAGGGCGGAGCGGGTCTCCGTGTGGAGCGAGCCGATGCCCTCGCGGCGGGCCTTCTTGTCCTTGATCAGCGAGACCTCCTTGAGGCGATCCCAGGCGGACTCCTTGACCTTGGCGGCCAGCGCCTCGTCGGCGACGGGCGCCGTGAACGGGCGCTTCTCCTTGCCGTTCGACGCGCGCAGGCGCTCCTGCAGCTCGATCAGCGGCTGGACGGCCTGGTGCGCGAACAGGAGGGCATCGATGATCGTGTCCTCCTGCAGCTCGTGCATCTCGCCCTCGACCATCATGATCGCGTCCTTGCTGGCGGCGACGATGATGTCCATGTCGCTCTTCTCGCGCTCGGCGAACGTGGGGTTCGCGACGAACTGGCCGTCGATGCGGCCGATGCGGATGCCCGCGAGCGGGCCGGCCCACACGAGGTCGGAGAGGTGCACGGCGCACGACGCGGCGGTCATCGCGAGGACATCCGTGGCGTTGACCTTGTCGAACGAGATCACGCTCGCGATGATCTGGGTGTCGATGAACCAGCCCTTGGGGAACAGGGGACGGATCGGGCGATCCATCAGGCGGCACACGAGGATCTCCTCGTTCGTGGTGCGACCCTCGCGGCGGAAGAAGCTGCCCGGGACCTTGCCCGCGGAGTAGAACTTCTCCTGGTACTCGCAGGTGAGCGGCATGAAGTCGATGTCACGGGGCTGCGCCGAGCCCTGCGCGGTGACGAGCACCATCGAATCGCCGCAGCGAATGATCACCGAGCCAGAGGCCTGCTTGGCCCACTTGCCGGTCTCGATCGAAATTTCCTTGCCGCCGACAACGGCGGTATCGCGAACAAAAGCCATACGTGTCTCCTGGGGTTCGCCGACGAAGGTCGGCGGTTGGGTGAGTCACGTCGCCCTGGGCCCCGGAGTCTCGTGGCCTGGTCCCTCTGTCCAATCGCCTGACTCCTGGGTCGGGCGGCTCGACGGAACGATCAAACCTGGTCGATTCTCTGCTGCTTGCTGCGACGCTACGTGACGAGTTCTAGCTAGTTACCGGTGGGCGTTATTGCATAGGTGTGCGGGTTTTCCAACCTCTAGCGATCGGAACAGATCTCCAACAACCACGGAGACTTACGAGATCGGCCGAGGAAGCATGCGACTCCTCAGCACCACCCTCCGTCTGGACCTGACATGAAGCGCGCATTCGCCATGTTCGGTCTCCTCGGTCTCGTCGGCTGCTTCCTCCCGATCGCGGGTGGGTTCTCGCTCTGACGCCCGGGTGTTCGATCAGCTGATGGTCTACGCGATGATCGCGGCGTTCGCGATCCCGATGGTGCTCGGCCTCTCGAGCAAGCTCCCTGCCGCGGCCAAGGCAGGCGCGGTGGGCTGCTTTGCGTATGTCCTCCTCTACAAGTTCGGGTTCGACGTGTTCGACCTCATCGTCCACGGCGCGATCGGTGGCAAGGCGATGGGCGTCGCCGCGATCGGCGGGTTCGTCACCTCGCTCGGCTCGTTCGCCGAAGCGGACTGAGATTCGCGGCTTCCTGCGTCGCTCGTAGGTGCGGTATCGTGTCGGGTCCATGGCCACCGACCGTCCTCATCAACACGATGCCACGGCGACCCCGCACGACAAGCTCGCCGCCCAGCCGAGCCAGAGTGCTGTCCATCCGAAGCTCGCGCCGATCCTGGCGCGTCACGGCTCGAACGTGCCCGCGATCGCCGCCGAGCTCCTGGACCAGGGGCTCGAGAACAGCCCGGAGGTCCTCGCCGACCTCACGCGCATGCTCGGCAACGACGCTGCGATGAAGATCCTCGCCGCCGTCAAGCCGGCCGCACCGGTCACTCCGCAGGCCCCCACCGCCTCCCCGGCCCTCTCCAACACCGTCACGATGCCGGCGGCCGAGCCCAAGGCCTCGGCCGCGGACAAGCAGGCCGTCCTCCCCGTCCCGTCGCCCGGCGGAAAGCCCCAGGCTCGCCCGGCACCGGATGTCGCGTTCGACGCCGTCGCCGCGACCATCGAGGGGCTCGGCTTCCCCGCGAAGGCCCGCCGGCTCGCGGTCGTGGAGCACCACTCCCCGGCGATGACGGCGCAGGGCATCCAGTACAAGACCAGCGCTGTCGACAAGGCCGGAACCACGCCTGGCAAGGACCACACCGACAGCTTCGCAGCCGGGATCCAGAAGGAGATCGCGCTCGGCGCCCAGGCGGCGGCGGATCCAGACAACCCGAGTGGTGGACAGATCGTCCTTCACCCAGCGGCGGATCCGACCACGATCATCCACGAGACCGTGCACCTGTTCCAGCAGGGTCAGATCGGCACGTACCTGTACGAGCCGATGACCGAGATCCTGTCGGCGCTCGCGTTCGAGCGGCTCGTCAAGGAAGGCTCGACCAGTGGCACCTATGGCTACGCGGCGGACTATCTGCCATGGGTCGTGTTCGTCAAGGAGGTGCTCGCTCCCAAGCTCGGCTGGTCCCGCCTGTTCGGGTACTACGTCGGTCAGGGCATCAAGAACTTCGGGGAGCTCTGTGCCGAGCTCGGCTTCAACCCGAACGCCGCCGCGATGAAGGTCCTGAAGGAAGCGCTGACGAGCACAGCCAACCGGGTCGATCTGATCCCCGAGATCCGGGCCTCGATCCTCGCTGGCCCCGCGGCACCTGCCGACGTGCCCAAGGCGTTCCACAAGAAGGGTGGCGCGCTCGAATCCAAGGACGTCGACACCAGCTCGGCCGTCGAATGGGAGAAGGCATTCGACGCGCGGATCGCGCTCGATCATCACGCGGGCGAGACCCCGGCGCAGACCGTGACTCGTCTGCGGGAAGAGAACAAGCGCGACGTCATCCAGCAGACGATCGCGAGGGCGCGCACCTATCGCAAGGAAGCGGAGGTCCAGCACCCCGGCCTGCTCGTCGAGATCGACGAGGTCATCGCGATGTACACGGCGGCTCTGGGCTGAGTCAGCGCGCCGAGCCCGAGCCCGATCCCGAGCCCGCCTGTTGCTGTCGTAGATCGGTGCGCTGCTGGTCGAGAGACGCGCGCTCTTCGGGCGTGATGTTCCCGCAGTCGAGCGTCAGCTGTCCCGTGATCGGGGTCGCGCCGTCCTTGCACTCGAACGCGAGCGTCCCGCGCCAGTACGCCGTGTTGTCGAGACGGACACCACCGCCCCAGCTGCGATCGAGCTTCGTGCAGTCGAGCGCGTGCCCCTGCGTGGTCCCTTCCGGGTCACGGGAGCTCCAGAACATGCGCTTGTCCTCGAACCGGACCGCGCCCTTGGCGTTCTCCAGCACGACGTACGTGCTGAGCCCGTGATCGGGCCGGCACTTCGTCACGGTCACGGTCTCCCCGGCGATGACGAGCGTGCCCTGCACTTCCTTCGAGGCGGCCGGACTCGTGTTTCCACACGCGGCAGCCGCGAGTGCGACAGCAGACGCGAGCGTAGCAACGACCACGCTCGACACCGGCGTCAGCGGCGGAGGCCGAGGGTCTCGATCAGCTTCTTGTAGCGCTCGAGATCGGTGCGCTTCAGGTAGTCCAGCAGCGCGCGGCGCTGACCGACCATGAGCAGGAGGCCGCGCCGGCTGTGGTGATCCTTGGCGTTCAGCTTCAGGTGCTCGGTGAGGTGGGTGACGCGCTCGGTGAGGAGGGCGACCTGAACCTCGGGCGACCCGGTGTCACCTTCGTGCTTCGCGAACTTCGCGACGATCTCGGCCTTCTTGTGCGTAGAGAGAGACATGCTTCCGTACTCCAGTCGCCAGCGGCCGCGTCCATGGTGGACCCGAGCCGTGGTCGAGGCGCAGATTGGGGGAAACGCCGGCGTTGGTCAAGCGGTCTGGACGCGGTGGAACACCCGGTCGTAGACGACCTTGCCATCCTCGGCGTGGACCACGGCGAGGAGCTCGCCTCGCACGTCAACCATCTGGAACTGCGTCAGATTCTCCGCCCCCAGCTGCTCGAGGCTGAACTGAACGCCATTGCGGGCATGGCGGTCTTTCTCCGCCGGCACCACGATCTGCGGGAGCTGCGTGGCCGCGGTCAGCCCGACGAGGTACGGGGTGACGTCGATGACGCCCACCTGATCGAGGCGGATCGCCTGATCGATCGTGAACCTGCCGCTCCGGGTCCGACGCAGAGCCGTCAGGTGCGCGCCGGCGCCGACATCGGTGCCCAGGTCCGCGACCAGGCTCCGCACGTACGTGCCCTTGCTGCACGCGATCGAGAGCGTGAACCGAGGGGGCTCGAACGCGAGGAGCTCGAGGCGATCGAGCCGGATCTTCCGCGCGGCGCGCTCCACCTCCTCGCCTGCCCTCGCCCGCCGGTACAGCCGCACGCCGTCCTGCTTGATCGCCGAGTACATCGGCGGAATCTGATCCTGCTCGCCCATCCGCCCGGCGATCGCCGCGAGCAGCGCCTCGCGCGTGACCGCGACCTCGCGCGTGACGGTCACCACGCCCGTGCGATCGAGCGTGTCGGTCTCGATCCCGAGCAGCCCCTCTGCCACGTACGCCTTGTCGTCTGCGAGCAGGTACGAGGCGAGCTTGGTCCCTTCCCCGAGGCACACGGCCAGCACGCCCGTCGCCATCGGATCCAGCGTGCCGCCGTGCCCGGCGCGGCTCGCGTGCAGGGCGTGCTTCACCCGGTCGACCGCGTGCGCGGACGACACCCCCTCGGGCTTGTCGACGACCAGGACCCCGTGCACGCGTGCTCAGGGTGGCTGGTTGATCCAGTTGACCAGGGCGGTCTGCCCCGCGGGATCGACGATCTCGGTCCCGATCTCCGGCATCTTCGTCGGGAACACGGACGAGTTGGTCCGCGTGATGATGACGGAGTTCGTGGGATCACCCGGCGTGACGATCTTGCCGGTGAGGCCGCCGACGGTGCCGTTGACGTTCACCGTGGTCACGTGCGCAGGCACCACGTTGACCGAGGCGAGCTTGGTGACATCCATCCGCAGCTCGAGGGCCGTGGTCGAGAACACGTTCGACGTCGGGTTGTGGCAGCCGCCGCAGTTCGCGTGCATGTAGCCAAACGCGGCCTGATCGATCGCAGTGCCCGGCAGCGGGAAGTGCGGCGCCGACGCGCCTGCCGGCGGCGCGGAGAGCAGATTCAAGCTGATCGCATCGTCGAGATCGAGCTCGCCTGCGGGGGCGGCGTAGTCGAGCGACAGCGCCTGGAAGCCGAGCACGCGCCCCGGCGTGTTCTCGTGGCAGCGGCGGCAGTTCGCGCGGGTCGGGATGTCGTGCTGCGTCCCGTTCGCGTTCATCATCCCGGCCGTGGTCGCCGTGGTGTCGTCCTGCGCGGCGTTCCACGCATAGCTGACGAAGTACCAGGCACCGACCGTGGCGTCGTCGGGGAGCAGCTTGACCATGTAGCGAGTCTCCACGCGGATGCCGTCACGCGTGAACTCCTTCCAGAACTTGGTCCCCATCGGGAACTTCCAGAAGTTCATGTTGCTGGTGTCGATCTGCGTCCCGGGCGGCAGATACATCCAGCGCTTCTTCGTCGCGCCGTCCGCCCACAGCGTGTACTGCGGCACGTACGAGTGGACGTCGGCGGCATACGTCGTACACGCGGCGTTGGTGCACAGCCCGGTGCCGGCGAGCGTGGTGGGCGTCAGCGGATTGCCGTCGATCGGCGCGTCCGCGACATCGACGATCGTGTCGCCCGGGCCCGCGTCGATCGCGACGTGGCCGTCGTCACCGCACGCGGCGGCAAGCAGGAGGATCGCGAGAGCCGGAGAGCTACGCCCCATGGAGGGCCATCTTACCCCGAGGAGGAGGGCGTCGGGTCGATCACCGGGCGGCTCTGCCGATTGAACGCGGCCTCGAGCGCCTTCACGACCTTGTCCTTGGTCGCGGCGAGCGAATCGGTCATGTGACAGCCGCCCGCACCGGGGTGGCCACCGCCGCCGAGCGTCATGCAGACCTTGCCGACGTCGACCTTGTCGCTGCGCGATCGCATCGACACCCGGACGCCTCCACCCTTGGCGGTGGTCAGGAGCACGCCGACCTGCACGCCCTCGACGTTGCGTCCCCAGTTGACCATGCCCTCGATGTCCTCCCAGGACGCCCGCGCACCCTCGACCATGTCGGTGGTGACCGAGAGCACGCCGGCGCGACCCGCGCAGTGAAGCTCGAGGGTCGAGAGCACCGCGCCGAGCAGCCGCAGCTTGCCCGGGCTCGGGCGCTCCTCGAGGCTCGCGGCGATCGTCGATGGCACGACGCCGTGCTGGATCAGCACCGAGCCACAGCGCAGCGCCTCCGCGTTGGTGTTGGCGTGACGAAAGCCGCCGGTGTCACTGATCAGCGACACATACAGCGGCACTGCGGCCTCGGGCGTGAGCGTCCAGCCCTCGCGCTCCGCGATCCGGACCACGAGCACGCCCACGGCGGCGGCCGTGGGATCCGAGACCGCGATGTCGCCGAACGGATGACCGCTCGCATGGTGATCGAGCGTGATCAACGTCCCGCACACCTCCGGCGGCGGCAGCGTGTCGCCGAGCAGCGCGATGTCCGCGCAGTCGACCACCACCGTGCAGTCGAACCGCTCGTCGAACGAGATCGTGTTGACCGTGGTGTGCACCAGCGGCAGCCACTTGTAGCGGCGCGCGATCGGATCCACGGAGTAGATCACTGCGGTCTTGCCACGCGCCCGGAGCAGCGACGCGAGGCCGGCCATCGAGCCCGTGCCGTCGCCATCGGGGCGACGGTGACTGGTGAGGAGGATGCGCTCCGCCTTGCGCAGCACCTCGCACGCGCGTGCGAGCGCCAGATCGACCTGGACCGGGATCGTGGGGACGGGCTCGGTGGTGCGGCGATGCTCGTCGCTCACTTCCCCTCCTTCGGATCGCGCCCCGCCGCCCGCGCCTTCTCCTCGTCTTCACGAACGATCGCGGCGAGCTTCTCGCTCATGTCGACCGAGACGTCGTGCATGAAGCGCAGCTCCGGTGCGTGCTGCAGGTTCAGCTGCCGCCCGATCGGACCACGCAGGAAGCCCGCGGCCTTCGCCAGCCCCGCGACCACGCCATCGGCGGTGGCCTCGTCCCCGACGACCGAGATGTAGACGTTCGCGACCGCGAGATCGACGTTGAGCTCGACCTTGCTGACCGTGACGAGCGTCGCCGCGCGCACGCGAGGATCGCGGACGTCATTCGTGATCGCAGCTTGCAGCGCTTCCTTGAGCGCGTGCTCGACTCGTGCTTTGCGTTGCGCGCTCATGGTTCCTCGTCCTCTCGCCACTCACGGGCGATGCCCACGAACATGCGTCGACTCCCCCGGCTACAGCTGGGCAGCTTCCTCGATGACCTCGTAGGCCTCGATGACGTCGCCGACCTTGACCTCGTTCCAACCCGCGACCATGACGCCGCACTCGAAGCCGTTGCCGACCTCGCTGACGTCGTCCTTGAAGCGGCGGAGGCTGCCGATCTTGCCCTCGTAGACCTGGACGGCATCGCGGACGATCCGCAGGTGTGCCTTCCGGGTGATCTTGCCGTTGGTCACCATGCAGCCGGCCACGGTCCCGATCTTCGGGATCGAGTACGTCTCGCGGACCTGCAGCTGCCCCATCGCCACCTCGCGCTTGATCGGGGCGAGCAGGCCGGCCATCGCCGCCTTCACCTCGTCGAGTGCGTCGTAGATGATGTCGTAGAGCCGGATCTCCACCTCTTCCTGCTCGGCGAGCTTCTGGCTCTTACCGGCCGGACGAACGTGGAAGCCAACGATGATCGCGCCGCCCGCCTTCGCGAGGTTGACGTCGCTCTCGGTGATGCCACCAACGCCGGCGGCGATCACGACCACACGGACCTTCTCGGTCGACTGCTTGATCAGCGCGGCCTTGAGTGCCTCGGCAGAACCCTGCACGTCCGCCTTGAGGACGATCTTCAGCTCCTTGATCGCATCGACGGAGTTGCGCTCCATCATGCCCTCGAGGGAGATCCGCGACTTCGAGGCGAGCTCGCGCTTGCGGAACTGCTGAACGCGGTGCTCGACGACCTGCTTGGCGACCTTGTCGTCCTCGGCCGCGTTCACCAGATCACCAGCCTCCGGAACCCCATCGAGGCCCAGGACCTCGATCGGCGTCGACGGACCCGCTTCTTCGAGAGGATTGCCCCGATCGTCGAGCATCGCGCGGACCTTGCCGAACACGCGACCCGCGACGAGCATGTCCCCGGTCCGCAGCGTGCCTTCCTGGATCAGGATGGTCGCCATCGGGCCGCGGTTGCGATCGAGGCGCGCCTCGATCACCAGGCCGGACGCCGGCTTTGCCGGGTTGGCCTTGAGCTCGAGGACCTCGGCCGAGACCGCGATCGATTCGAGCAGCTTGTCGATGTTCTCGCCCTTGAGAGCCGAGACATTGACGTAGATCGTGTCACCTCCCCACTCCTCGGGGATCAGGCCCTTGTCGGCGAGCTGCTGGCGAACGCGATCGGGCGCCGCATCCGGCGTGTCGATCTTGTTGACCGCGACGATGATCGTCACCTTCGCGTCCTTCGCATGCGCGAGGGCCTCGAGGGTCTGCGGCATCACACCGTCGTTCGCCGCGACCACCAGGACCACGATGTCCGTGGCCTGGGCGCCGCGAGCGCGCATCTCGGTGAACGCCTCGTGGCCCGGGGTGTCGAGGAACACGATGTCACCGTGGCCCGGCGCCTTCACCTTGTAGGCGGCGACGTGCTGGGTGATGCCACCGGCCTCGCCGGCAGCGACGCGCGCCTTGCGGATCGAGTCGAGGAGCGAGGTCTTGCCGTGATCGACGTGGCCCATCACGGTGACGACCGGCGAGCGGCTGACCAACGCCTCGGTGTCGTCGACCTTCTGCGAGAACGCGTCGTCCTCCTTGAAGGCGACGTTCTGCACCTCGTATGCGAACTCGTTCGCGAGCAGCTGGGCGGTGTCGAAATCGATCGCGGCGTTGATGTTGACGCCGGTCATCCCCATGCCCCACAGCTTCTTCAGCACCTCGGGCGACTTGATGCCCATGCCGCGCGAGAGATCGGCGACCGTGATCGAGTCGTCGATCCGGATGACGCGCTTGTGCTCGGCGGGCGTGGTGATCGTGGTCTGCTTGCCCTTCTTGCCGAGGGGCAGCTTCTTGCGACCGAAGTCATTGCCGGGACCCGGGCGACCACCAGGGCCACCACCCGGACGACCGCCGCGCTGCTGCTGCTGCGCGAACCGTCCACGGATCGGGTTGGCGGGCGCGGCGCCCGGAGGCGGACGACCGACCACCGGCGTGCGCTCGGTGATCTTGATGCGCGGGGGGAGTGCGATCACGCTACCGACGGCTGGACGCGACGGATCGCGCGCGACCACCGGAGTCTGCTCGGCTCCCTCTTCGCCTTGCGAGCTCGCCACGGGCTCGACCTGCGCGGTGTCCGGGCGCGGACGGCGCATGTCCTGAACCACGGTGCGCTGGCGAGCCTTCTGGAGCTCGGCCTCGAACCGCTGCCGGGCATCGCCAGGCTCCTCGACAGGACGCGGCGCCTCGGCGGCGACTGGCGCGACCGACGACGGATTGACGATGCGCGGCGGGAGCTGGGTCGAGGGCGGCGGCGTGGGCGCCGGGCGCGACTGCACCGTCTGCGTACCTTCGCCGTTGGATCCACCACTACCCGAGGATCCGTTCTGGCCACCACCCCGCGAGACGATCTGCGGGCCGGTGAGGATCACGCGAGAGCGCGGACGATCCGCGGCGGCCGGCTCGGCGGCAGCGGCCATCGCGGGCGGGCGAACAGGCTCGACCACGGGAGCGATCGGAGCCGGAGGCGTGGGAGGCGTGGGCGCACGCTCGACGACGACCGGCGACTCGACCCGAACCGGCTCGGGCGGCGCAGGCGGACGCGCCTCGACGACGGGGGCCGCGACGGGCGGCTTCGGCGGCGGAGGTGCCTCCTCGACGACACGCGGAGGCGCGACGTGAACAGGGGCAGGCACGGGAGCGGGCGTTGGCGTCATGGTGCGCGCGACGACGGGTGGAGGCGTGGGCGCGGGCGGCGGCGTGACGGGAGCAACAGGCTCCTCGGCGGCGACCCGACGACGGATCACCGGTGCCTGCGCGGCAGGTGGCGGCGGTGCGGCGGCGACCGGTGGACGCTCGACAGAGCGCTCCTCCGACCCGACGGACTCCGTCGCGGACTTGTCACCACTCGACCGACGACGGAGCACCGTGCCGGTGGAGAGGACCTTCGTCTGCTGGGGAGCAGTCACCGACTGCTTCTCTTTCTCAAGGGAACGCTTGATGCGTGCAACGTCGTCGGCATCGAGGGAGGACATGTGGTTGTTCACCTCGAGACCGAGCGCTCGGATCTTGGCGATAAGATCCTTGTTCGGGATCCCCACCTCTTTCGCAATCTCGTAAACGCGCATCTATCTCGTTCGTCCTCTCTGAAAAACCGTGGGGGGATTTCTACAGGGTCCCAGAGCCCAAGGCCAGCGCCGTTTTGACGGGCAGATCGCCCGAACTACTCGAATTGTCGTCGGTTGGTGACATCTGGGTGACCAACCGCTGAACGTCGCTCGGATTGACCGAGCGCCGGAGGCTCCTGGCGAGGCCAGCCACCGTCACGCAGGCTGCGCGAGGGTGTACGTACGCCCCGCGCCCCGGGAGTCGACGCTTCGCGTCGATCACGAGCCGCGGCCCGTCAACTGCAACGCGCAGGAGGTCGGCCTGGGCGGTAACCGCCCGGCAACCCGTGCACGTCCGTTGCGGGGAAGCGCTCAGGAGGAGACCTCCGAGAGCCAGCTGATCGCGCGCTGCCGGAGCCGCGCGAGATCACCCATGTCGATGCCCGTGGTGGTGGCGATCGACTCGATCGGGGTCTTGATGAGGTCCTCGGGCGAGTGGATGTTGGCCGTGGCGAGCACGGTCAGCACGTCCTCGTCCACGCCATCGAGCTCCATCAGCTGCTGGCCGCCCGACAGGCTCTGCCGCCGCTCGGACTCCTTGCGTGCATCGTCACGGCGACGACCGCCGGACGCGATGTAGCTCTGGGCCGCGAGGATCACGCGGCGGGCGCCTTCGGCACCACCGATGCCCGGCAACCCGGCGATCTCCTCGACGGCGGCGCGGGACAGCTCGTTGACCGAGCGCCAGCCCAGCTTGAACAGGTTCTCGGCGACGCTCTGCTCGAAGCCCTCGCTCGCGACGGCCGCGCCGATCTGCTCCTTGGCGCGACGCTCGAGCTCGTAGATCTTCGACTCCGAGTGGATGTCGATCCGCCAGCCGGTGAGCTGCGAGGCGAGGCGCACGTTCTGGCCCTTCTTGCCGATCGCGAGCGACAGCTTGTCGTCCGGCACGATCAGCTCCATGCGGTGACCTTCGGCGTCGATGATGACGCGCGAGACCTCGGCCGGGGCGATCGCGTTGCAGACGAAGCGCGCCGGATCGTCGTCGTACGGGACGATGTCGATCTTCTCGCCGCGCAGCTCCTGCACGACGGCCTGGACGCGCGAGCCCTTCATGCCGACGCACGCGCCCACCGGATCGACGTCGCGATCGCGAGACGACACGGCGATCTTCGCGCGGGCGCCCGGCTCGCGAGCCGAGCTCTCGATGCGGACGATCTTCTCGTAGATCTCGGGGACCTCCTGCTCGAACAGCTTCTCGAGCAGGCCCTTGTGCGTGCGGGACAGGATGACCTGCGGGCCGCGCGCGTTGCGATCGATGTCGAGGCAGTACGCCTTGATCGTGTCACCGACGCGATAGCTCTCGCGGGGCACCTGCTCGCGCATCGGCAGCACGGCCTCGGCCTTGCCGATATCGACGACCAGCGCACCGCGCTCGAAGCGGCGGACCACGCCCGAGATGATCTCGCCCTTGCGGTCCTTGAACTCGTTGTAGACGTTGTCGCGCTCGGCCTCGCGGACGCGCTGATAGATCACCTGCTTCGCCGTCTGCGCGGCGATACGGCCGAACTTCTTGCTCGCGTTCTTGAGATCGATCAGGTTGCCGAACTTCTCGTCCTGCTCCTTCGCGCGATCGTCGTCCTCGGCGCGGTAGAACACCTGGAACAGCAGCTCGTCACCGAGCTCGGCCTCGAGGCCCGCCTTGTGGGCCTCGCTGACCGTGATCTCGCGACCTTCGATCGCGTCATCCTCTTCGACGACGTTGACGATGAGGAACAGGTCAACGGAGCCGGTCTCCGCGTTGAACTTCGCTTCCATCTCGCGGTTCATCCCGAACGTCCGCTTCGCGGCCGTGAGGATCGCCTGCTCGAGCGCGTTGATGAGCACGCTCTTGTCGATGTTCTTGTCCCGGCCGACCTGCTCGAGGACCATGTCGAGTTTAGCTTCCATGGCTATCCCTGTTCCTTCGTCTGCTGCTTGTTCTTCTTCGCCGAGGGGCGATGCCCAGGTTTGATCGGTTTTTGCTGCTTGGGACCGACGCCGCTCTTGCCCGCCATCACCGCGTCCCAGTCCGGCACCAGCTTCGCGGTCTCGATGTCATCGATCGGCAGCTGGAACAGCTGGCCGTCGCACTCGATCGCGACCTTGCCGTCGGCGAAGCCCCGGAGGACCCCGCGGAAGTTCTTGCGCTCGGCGCTCGGCGCCGGCATCTGCATCGGCACGGACAGCTGGATCTTGGCGTCGCTGCCTGCAAAGTGGACGAAGTGTCCGGGCGTCCGGAGCGGGCGATCGATGCCCGGCGAGCCGACCTCGAGGGCATAGGCCTGCTTGATCGGGTCATCGACGTCGAGCACGGCCGACAGCTCGCGAGACAGGTTCTCGCAGTCCTCGAGATCGACGCGATCCTCGGGAACCTGGGTGATGTCGCCATGTTCGGCGAACGGCAGATCGATGCACACCCGGAGCGTCCAGCCGCCCTGCTCGAGCAGGAAGCGCAGATCCACGAGGTCGTAGCCGGCGGCGTTGCACACCGGCTCGACGATCGAGATCAACTTGGTCTGGAGGGCTTTCGAGGACATAAAAAAAGGTGGCCGAAGGGCCACCCCACCGCAGAGCGATAAAGCTGGCCGTTGGGTACCACCGCCCACGGCCCAGGGCAAGAGGCTTATAGGGCCTGCCGTGGTACGTAACCAGGCATGAGCACATGGGAGCTCCGGGTCGGTGCCGTCCAGATGAGATCCACAGACGATCTCGGCGCCAACCTGGCGACCTGCCGGACGCTGACCGCCCGTGCCGCCGCCGAGGGTGCCCGCCTGGTCGTCCTGCCGGAGTGCTTCTCGTTCCTCGGTCGTGGTGAGGGCGACAAGCTGGCGATCGCCGAGTCGACGGACGGCGACGGGCCGATCATGACGACCTTGCGCGAGCTGGCCACGACCCACGGTGTGTGGATCGTCGGCGGTGGGACCCCGGAGCGGATCCCCGGGGACCCGAAGCGGACGTACAACACGGCGGTGGTCGTCGATCCCGCCGGCGCCCTCGCCGCCCGCTATCGCAAGATCCACCTGTTCGACGTCGACATCCCGGGTGGCGCGACCCTGCGCGAGTCCGATGCCACCGCAGCCGGGAACGAGCTCGTGGTCATCCCGATCGAGGGCGCGAACGTCGGCCTGTCGATCTGCTACGACGTGCGGTTCCCCGAGCTCTATCGCTGTCTGGTCAAGGATCGGGGCGCCGAGGTCCTGCTGGTCCCGGCCGCCTTCACGGCGCACACCGGTGCGGCGCACTGGCACCTGCTCCTGCGTGCCCGTGCGGTCGAGGATCAGGCCTGGGTGGTGGCCGCGGCGCAGTGGGGCAAGCACAACGAGAAGCGCGAGAGCTACGGCCACTCGCTGATCAGCGACCCGTGGGGCACGCTGGTCGCCGAGCAGGCCGAGGGCGATGGGGTCGTGATGGCCACGCTCGACGGCGCGACCGTACAGAAGCGCCGCGCGCAGCTGCCGTCGCTGCGGCACGCCGTGCTCTGGAAGTAGCGCGTCGCTACGGCGCTGCGGAGCCCGACGCCGAGCCCGACGCCGACGCCGAACCCGACGCCGACCCCGACCCCGAGCCCGACCCCGACCCCGACGCCGACGCCGAGCCCGACCCCGACCCTGACGCCGAGCCCGAGCCGGCCTCGAGCCGCGCCTTGGCCCGCGTCCGCTCCCACGCCGCGCGAACCTCTGCCTCCGTCGCCTTCGGCCCGACGTACTCGAGGCCGTCATTCTGCGGCTTCGCCGATCCCGAGCCCGCCGGGACATCGATCGTGCCTGGCTTGGGCACGGCGGCGTTTCCGCCCTCATCGCCGAAGCCGGTGATGAACTTCGACGTGGCATCCGCGCACGGCTTCCGCATCACGACGATCATGATCAGCAGGATCAGCGTGCCGCCGATCCGGAACATCATCGGACCATCGAGCTTGAGCCCACGGCCGCGCGGCAGCTTGGGGACCGGCGCGTCGTCGGCGTCGTCGTTCGGCTGGACGGGCGTGGCCACGCCTTGAGATACCGCGCCTAGTGAACGATCGCCAGGTCGGCGAGCTCGAGCTCGGCGCTGCGCCGCCCCTGCCAGGTCGAGATCGTGGGCACGAACGCCAGATCCACGTGGACGCCGACGGAGACCTCGCGATCGCCGAGCCCGAAGCCGATCGCGCTCCGGATCGTGCTGCGATCATCCTCCACGGTCAGCTTCAGGTGGCCGCCGCCCCGCGAGAGGTCTCCGACCCGACGGACCGCCGTCACCCGCGCATTGCGGGTCACCAGCATCGGCGCCGGATTCTGCTGCCCGAACGGGCCGAGCCCCGCGAGCTCCGTGGCCAGCCGCTCGTCGACCTCGGCCAGGCGGACCTCCGCATCGATCTCGCGACCGCTCGGCACAGGGCCCGAACCCTCTGCGAGCTTGCTGCACGCCCCGCCCAGCGCTTCCGCCAGCGCCTCCACCTGTTCGCGCTGGATCGTGAACCCCGCGGCGGCCGCATGACCACCGAACCGGCCGAGGCAGCCGGGGACCAGCGCGGCGGCCGAGAGCGCCTGGTACAGATTCACACCACCGCAGGTCCGCGCCGAGCCACGACCGACGCCGGTGGCGGGATCGATGCCGATCACGAACGCCGGGCGCTGATAGAGATCGACGAGCTTGGCGGCGACGATGCCGACCACGCCGGACGGCCAGCCCTCGCCCGCCACCACGATCGCCGAGCTGCTGGTGTCGATCGAGCGCACGCCGAGCTGCTCGAGCGCCTCGCCCATCACCCGCTCCTGGATCGCCCGCCGCTCCGTATTGGCGGCCTCGAGCGCGGCGGCACACGCGACGGCGGTGTCCGCACCCGCGAGCAGAAGTGCCAGCGAAGGCTCGGCGGCACCGAGCCGACCCGGCGCATTGATCCGAGGTGCGAGCTTCCAGCCCACCACGCGCGCGTCGATCTCGCGCTCCGGATCGACGCCCGCCGCCGCGAGCAGCGCGGCCACGCCCGGGCGCACCCGGCTCTGCAGCCGGCGCAGGCCGAGGGCGGTGAGGATCCGGTTCTCGGCCTCGAGCGGGACCAGATCCGCGATCGTACCGAGGGCGACGAGATCGAGCAGGTCGCGAACGTCGGGCTCGGGCCGCGACCGATAGTGACCGCGGTCGCGCAGCTCGGTCCGCACGGCGGCCGCGACGTAGAACGCGAGCCCGACCGAGGCCATCCCGCGGAACGGGAACGTGGAGTCGGTGCGGAACGGGTTGACCAGGGCGTACGACGGGTGCGCGACGTCTGCCGAAGGGACGGTGTGGTGGTCGACGACGATCACGTCGATCCCGAGCGCCGCCGACGCCTGAAGGGCATCGAGATCGCTCGTCCCGCAGTCGCCGGTGATCACGAGCTGACAGCCGAGCCTGGCGAACTCCGCCGCCGCGCCCGTCGTGAAGCCGTAGCCGGCGTCGCGCCGCGCGACCGCGACCTCGACCTCGGCGCCCGAGGCGCGCAGGAACGACGTCAGCAGCGCCGCGGTGGTGACACCATCGACGTCATAGTCCCCGAACACGCCGATCCGGTGACCGCGCTCGACCGCATCGGCGATCCGCCCCACCGCGCGGGGCAGGCCAGCGAGTCCGGCGGGCGGCCGCAGCGCCGCGAGACGCGGATCCACGAAGCTCTGCGCCTCGCGCGGATCGTGGACACCACGTGCGACCAGGCAACGCGCCGTCGCTGGGCGGACCCGCAGACTCGACGCGAGCCGAGCCACGATCTGGTCATCGGCGGGACGCAGCCGGAGTTGCACGCGGGGACCGTACCCGTCGGGTATGACACCGAACTGCTGGATCTCGAGAGATCCCGGGGATCTACCGAGGTCGAGCAGGTCCGGCAGTGCCCGACTACTCGTCGTTCGTGGGCTCCGCGTCGTCGGCTGCCGTGGTGGCAGGAGCCGGGACGGGAGAGGCACGACGACGGGCCGGCGCCGGACCCGAGTACCACTTCTTCGAGATCCACATGAAGAACGGGACCGCGAGGAAGATCGACGAGTAGCAGCCGACGATCACACCGATGTTCATCGCGAAGGCGAAGTTCTTCACGAGACCGGTGCCGAAGATGTTCATGATCAGCGTGGTCGCGAACACCGTCGACGACGTCAGGATCGTGCGGACCAGCATCTCGTTGATCGAGATGTCGATGATGCGCTCGATCTTCTTGTCCTTGAGCTTCGCCTGATTCTCTCGCACGCGATCGAAGACGATCACGGTGTCATTGACGGAGAAGCCCATGACGGTCAGCAGCCCTGCGACCGAGGTCAGCGAGACCTCCGTCCACGTCACCGCGAACACGCCGATCACCATGACGGCGTCGTGGATCGTGGCGAAGGCGGCGCCCGGCGCGTACCGGATATCGAACCGGAACGCGAGGTACAGCATGATCAGGAAGATCGCGTAGACGATCGCCTTCGCGGCGTCATCACGGAGCTTGTCGCCGGCCTTGGCACCGACGCCGTAGCTCTGGACCACGTTGACATCGACGCCCGAGAACGCCTTCTCGAGCTTCTGCTCGTAGGCGCGATCGAGGCCGTACATCGCGTACCACTGGTTGTACTCGCCGGTACCTTCATCGGCGCGGCTGTAGACCTTGGCCTCGTCCTCGCTCCACACCTTCAGCTCGAGGCCGTGCTTCGCGAACAGCGTCGTCGCCTCGGCCGGGGTGATCGGCTTCTTCGAGCGGACGCTGAGACGATCGCCGGACCACGTGGCCTTGCTGATCTCGCGATCCTTGAACGTGGCATTGAACTCGTCGAGCGCCGACTTCTCGGTCTCCGGCTTGAGCGCCGAGTACCGCGTGGTGCGGATGATCGTGCCGTTGACGGGGACGTCGTTGCCCTTGGCATCCTGGCCGGTCCAGTTGATGTCCGAGACCTCGAGACCCTTCTCACCCTCCTCGAGGGTCTCCCGGATCTTGCCCGGATCGAGCTTGGTGTACGCGCCGTCCTTGTCCTTGAACGCGACGATGATCTCGGTGCCACCCTTGAAGTCGATCGTCCAGTTCATGTAGTCGCCGCGGACGCTCTTGTTGACGAACAAGATGCCGACCGCCGCGCACATCGCGATGGACGAGAAGACGAGCCAGGCCTTGAACTTCGTGACGAACGAGAAGTTGTTTCCCGGCGGCAGCAGATAACGGAACTTGTGGTGTTCACTCATGGCTGCTGCTCAGATCGAAATCGTGGCCACGGTGCCCTTCTTCCTGGAGACGTACCAGTCGAAGAAGATCCGAGTGACCCAGATGTTGGTGGACAGGGTGGTGAACACGCCGACGAGGAGCATCACGGCGAAGCCCTTGATCGGACCGGAGCCGTACTGCAGGAGGACCCAGCCGGCGGCCGCGGTTGTGAGCTGACCGTCGAGGATGGCGGAGAAGGCGCGCGAGAAGCCCAGATCGATGGCACCTCGTACGCTCTTCCCTAACAGGAGCTCGTCTCGAATGCGTTCGTAGATCAGGATGTTGCCGTCCACCTCCATGCCGATCGAGAGGACGATCGCGGCGATGCCGGGCAACGTCAGCGTGGCGCCGAACGCCGCCATGACGGCGAGCGTCATCACGATGTGGAACACCACGGCGAACACGCTGATCCAACCGGACCAGCGATAGATGCCGACCATGATCAGGATGACGAGGCCGATGCCGAGGGCGAACGACAGGCGGGTCTTCTCGATCGCATCGCGACCGAGCGTGGGGCCGACCTCCGAGGACGACTCCTCGCGGAGCGGCGCCGGCAGCGAGCCCGTCTTCAGCACGTTGACGAGCTCCTTGGCCTCCTTCTCCATGCGGGTGGCGACGCTGCCGCCCATCGTGATCGAGGCGCGACCACCACGGATGGCGCCGTTGATGATCGGCGCGCTCTTGACCTTGTCATCGAGGATGGTGGCCAGCTTGCGACCGACGATCTGCGACGTCAGATCGCCGAACACGCGGCCACCGTAGCGGTTGAAGTCGAGGAGCACGATCGGACGGTTCGTGTTCGGGTCGTAGCTCGCCATCGCGTTCGCGATGCCCGAGCCGGTGAGGCGGATCGCGCGGTCGAGGTAGTAGGTGCGCCAGTAGGTGCGCTGGTCCTTGGCGTCCGGGCTCGGCTCGTTGAGCTCGAAGCCGATCTGCTTGTCATCGGGGACCTTGAACGTGGGGTCGGTGTCGACCAAACCCTTGACGCCGAGCTTCTTGTCGCCGAACAGGTACAGCTCGATCACGCGCCGGCCGGTGACGTTGCACTTGACCCGCCCGTTCTCGATCTTGTCCTTGTTGTCCTTGTTGAGGCAGCCGGTGGCCTTGGCCTCGTCGAGCGTCAGCGCCTCCTCGCGATCGTGCGCGATCAGGTAGTAGTCCGTCCGCATGCCGCCGCCGTCCTCGGGGCGCCACTGGTCGATCTCGGCCTGGATGTCCGCGGCGATCGCGGCGGGATCCGTGGGGTGGTTCTCTTTGCCCTGGCTGCCGACGTGCGCGTACAGCTTCTTCATGTACTCGGAGCCGTCGTCGACGACCTTGAACTCGAGCTTCGCGGTGCGGGCGATGATGTCGCGCGTCTCCTGGATCGAGTCCTTGTCGAGGCCGGGGAGCTCGACGAGGATCTCGTCACCCTTCTCGACGACGGTGGGCTCGGCGACGCCCTTCTCGTTGATGCGCTCGCGGATCGTGGACACCGCGTTGGTGAGCGCGGCCTTCTTGATGCCGTCCGCGTACGCCGACGACACGCGGAAGCAGATCGACCCGGCGGGCTCCGCGGGGCAGTCGTAGCCGGTGATGTCCTTGGAGTAGTCCGCGTCGATCGCGGCCTTGGCCGCGTCGCGCTTGGTCGCGTCGGTCATCGTGACGACCACCGCGCCGATCGGCGACGACGGCGTCTTCACGACCGCCGGGGTCTTCTCGTCCGCGAACCGCGACTCGAGGTCACGCTTGATCTCGGAGGCCTTGTCGTCGACAGCCTTGTCGAGGTCGATGCTGTAGACGATGTGCAGGCCTCCCTGCAGATCGAGGCCGAGATTGATCTTCTTGACGAACGGGAACCAGCTGGGCAGCTTGTCCTTATCGACGAAGCTCGGCATGAGAATGCCGACGCACAGCAAACAGCTGGCGATCAGGGCGAGTGTTCGCCACTTGAGACTACGGTCCATGAACCACCTCGAACGGAGTAGCTGTCAGACGAAAAGGATCACGCTGCGCGTGCAGCGGTGTCGGGGACCTTGCCGTCCCACTTGCCCTCGATGTACGCGCGCGGAATGCGAACGCGGACCTTCTCCTGAAGCTCGAGGACGAGGATGCCGTCGTCGGAGACGCCCGTGATCTTGCCGATCACGCCGCCGCGGGTGATCACCTCGTCACCCTTGCCGAGCTTCGAGAGCACCGACTGGTGCTCCTTCTGCTTACGAACCTGCGGGCGGATCAGGATGAAATAGAAAATCCCGAACATCACCAGCATCATCATGATCGGCTGCATCGCTTGCATCGCGCTCTCCTACGACACCCGGCGGCCAGGTATCTGAAAAATCAGCGGTTGCGTAGCATCCGCGTCGGAGGGGGTCAAGCACGCTGACCTTCCGCGAGGATCCGCTCCCGCAGCGCCCGGACGTGGCGCGCATAGAACGTGAGGTTGTGCAGGGTTGCGAGGCGCGAGTACAGGATCTCTTTCGCCTGGTAGAGATGTCGCAGGTAGGCCCGGGAGTGGGTGCGACAGGTCGAGCATGGGCAGGTCGGGTCGATGGGGCCCAGGTCGGTCCGGTTGGCGGCGTTCGGGATGTTGACCCGCCCACCCGCGGCGAACAGGTAGCCGTTGCGCGCGTTGCGGGTCGGCATGACGCAATCGAACATGTCGATGCCGGCCATGATCCCGCGCTCGAGGTCGGCGGGGGTGCCCACACCCATGAGGTAGCGCGGGCGATCGGCGGGCAGCGTGTGGGCCACCTCGTCCAGCACGCGGTAGGTGTCCTCCACGCTCTCGCCGACCGCGAGGCCGCCCAGGGCGTGACCATCGAAGTCGAGCTTCGTGATCTCGCCGGCATGCCGGAGTCTGCGAGCTGTATCGATGCCACCCTGGACGATCCCGAAAAGCGCCTGACCCTGCACGCGCGCGAACGCGCGACATCGAGCCGCCCACCGCGTGGTGCGCGCCAGCGCGATCTCCTGGACGTCCGCCGGGGCGTCGCCCGGAGGGCACTGGTCGAAGCACATCGCGATGTCGGAACCGAGTACCGACTGGATGTGCATCGAAACCTCGGGTGTCAAGCGATGCTTCGAGCCGTCGATGTGCGAGCGGAACGTCACACCCTCGTCGTCGATCTCGTTGATCGCCGCGAGCGAGAACACCTGGTAACCGCCGGAGTCCGTCAGGATCGGGCGATCCCACGCCGCGAACTTGTGCAGCCCACCGACCAGCTCCATCACCTCGAGCCCGGGGCGCAGGTAGAGGTGGTAGGTGTTCCCGAGGATGATCCGGGCGTCGATCGGATCGGCGCGGAGCTCGTCGGCGGTCATCGCCTTGACGGTGCCCGCGGTCCCCACGGGCATGAACACGGGCGTCGGGATGTCACCGCGCGGCGTATGCAGGATGCCCGCGCGCGCGTTGCCGAGCGTGGCGAGCAGCTCGAACGAGAAGCCGGGGGTGGGCAGCTGGGTCAGCATCGATGGACCAGGGTCGCGTCGCCGTAGCTGAAGAACCGATAGCGCGCCGCGACTGCGTGGCGATAGGCCGCGAGCACGCGATCGGTGCCCGCGAATGCGCACACCAGCATCAGCAGCGTGGACTCGGGGAGATGGAAGTTGGTGACGAGATGATCGACGGCACGGAACACGTGTCCGGATCCCGGATAGATGAACAGCTGCGTGGAGCCCGGCCCTGGCGTCACCACGCGAGGGGCCGTGGCCGCGGCCTCGAGAGCGCGCAGTGCGGTGGTCCCGAGCGCGACCACGGGACGCCCGGAGGCGACGAGGGCTGCGGTGGCCTCGGGGATCACGAAGCGCTCGCGGTGCATCACGTGTGCGCGCAGATCGTCCTCGCGGATCGGGGCGAACGTGCCCCAGCCGACGTGGAGGGTGACGGTCGCGATCGTGATCCCGCGCGCGGCGAGGCGCGCGGCGATCGCCGGGGTCATGTGGAGCCCTGCGGTGGGCGCGGCGACCGCCCCCGGATGCGCCGCGAACATCGTCTGATAGCTCTCGCGATCCGCGGCCGTCGCATCACGCCCCAGGTAGTGCGGCAACGGGATCTGGCCGTGGGCGTCGAGGAACGCGAGCGCATCGGCGGGTGCCGAGATCACGAGCGAGCCATCGGCCGAACGCTCGGCCAGTACGGTCAACGCGACCTCGGACCCGGTGACGTTGATCCGCTGGCCGACCCGAAGCGGGCGTCGCGCCTTCGCGAGACAGCGCCACGCAGACTGACCAGCCGACGGCCCCGGCGATGCGTCACCCTCGGGTTCGAGGAACAGCACCTCGACGTTTCCACCCGTGTCCTTGGTGCCGAGCACGCGCGCCGGGATCACCCGCGTGTCGTTCGCGATCACCACGGCATCGGCCGGGAGCAGATCGACGAGATCGGGGAACTGGAGGTCCTCGAGCGGACCGGCTGCCGGCACGTGGAGGAGGCGCGAGGCGTCGCGCGTCGCAGCCGGCGCCGTGGCGACGAGCTCCGGCGGCAACTCGAAGGTGAAATCCGACGGCGCGAACAAGGCGCGGGACGCTAGCACGCGGTTATCGTCACGGGATGGACGAGGATGCGTTGATCCAGGAGACGCGAGGTGGGGGCGAGTACGCGCGGCTGTTCCGGCGGCTGACCCAGGAGCCGAATGGCGTGCAATCGCTGCTCGCCGAGGGTGTCCCGCTGGAGATGATCGCTGTGATCAACCAGACGTGGAGTCAGCTGTTCGCGCAGCGGCCCGAGCTCGCCCTGCGGTTCTCGGCCCTGATCTCGGCGCCCTCGGCATGAGCGACCGCGGTGGTAGGCTGCGCGCGATGAGCGCTGTACGCATGACCGGGACGATCGTGGCGACGCTCGTCGTCGGTGCGGGTGTCGCTCACGCCGCGCCGATCGCGTCCGCGAGTGCGGACCTCGATGGTGATGGGACGGCCGAGACCATCGAGCTCGGCCCGGATGGGATCGTGCGGGTCGCGGGGAAGCTCGCAGGGAGCGTCACCGTGGCGCCCACCGCGAGCCAGGGCAGGATCCTCGTCGGCCGGCGCGACGGGAAGCCGGTGATCGTCGTCGATGTCGGCCCGCCGAGTGCGCGGCAAGGTGTGGTGATCGTGCGGAGCGGCGCGGCGTGGCGCGAGGCCGTGCGGTTTCCACTCGGTGGTGTCGGGCTCGACGCGGACTACTCGGTGGAGATCGATGCGCAGGCCGGCGACGTGTTCCGCTACCAGGCCCGCGCCGGGCTCCGCCGCTGCGACGGCAAGCCCGCGCTGTTGTTCGCCGAGAAGTTCGACGGCGCGAAGTTTCAGCGTGCGGGCCGGCTGCCCACGGGCGTCCCCGAGCTCGCGCCCGTGATCGCGGCGAAGCTCGACGGGGCCACGGCGCCGCCGCCGGTGCTGTATCGTGCCCGGCTCGCGAGCCACCAGATCGGCGCCGGGGATGCCGGCGGCCTCGGCACCCCCGGCGAGCTCGATGATGCGCAGCCGCAGACGATGTGGCGCGAGGAGCTCGCGGGTTTCGGTGAGGGACAGTTCTTCACGTTCGAGGCGCGCGTCCCCAGCGCGAAGGCACGCCAGCTCCGCATCGTGCCCGGCAATCCCACCTCGGTCGCGGCGCTCAAGGGCTCCAACCGCCCGCGCAGGATCGGCATCGTCAGCAGCCAGGGCGCGTGGCACGTCGACCTCCCGGACGCCGCCGGCGATCCACTCGGCAGCGCGTACGTCGCGGATCTGCCCGAGCCGATCAGCGGCTGCGTCACGGTGGTGCTCGAGACCACCTATGGCACGCCGACCGGACAGACCTCGATCGGCGAGCTCGAGGTGTTCGCCGAGGGCGAGCGCACGGGCGGCGGCGACGCGCTGCTCGTCAAGGCGATCGCTGATGGCGGCGATGGTGCCAAGGGCGCCGCACAGGCCCTTGCACAACGCGGCGCGGCTGGCGCACAGGCCATCGACACCGAGATCGCGAGGATCCAGGATCCCGCGACGCGCCGCCGGCTGATCCAGGCGCTGGTGAAGATCCACGATCCGGCCGCCGGTCCTGCGCTGACCCGTGCGGCGCTCGAAGGCTGGGTCCGCGATCAGGAGTTGCTCGACGTGATCGATGCACTCGCGAGCAACGGCCTGGGTGCGGAGCTCGCCGAGCTCGCCGGCAAGGCGAGCGTGGAGCTTCCGGCGCGGATCGCGGCGGTTCGTCGCGTCGGCTCCGGTCCCAAGGAGCTCCCGCTCCTGGTCGAGCTCGCCGGCAAAGGGCCGCGGGACCTCCGCCGTGCGGTGATCGATCGCCTGAGCCTTGCCCCGGTCGATGCGCTGATCGAGCGCGCGATCGCGCAGAGCCTCGCCACCGCCGCGGGAGATCTCTGGAAGGCGATCACGCGCCACGCGCGCGCGACCGCGGCCGACCGCGCCCCTGCCCTCGCGGCGCTCACCACGGCCCTCGCAGGCGCCACCGACTACGAGCGGCGCTATCGGCTGGTCGATGGGGTCGCGACGCTGGGCGATGCCGCCGCCATGGCCGCGCTCCAGAAGCAGCTCCGCGCGCTCGCGCCCGGCGCCGAGACCTCGGCCCTCCGCCAGGTCGCGATCCGCGCCGTCGGCCTCGCGCCGCGCCCCGAGGCGCTCGGCCTGGTGCTCGACTACGCGACCGACCTGGACCCTGGCGTCCGGATCGCCGTGCTGTCGGCGCTCGCGGGCGCGACCTCGGATCCGGCCTCGCCGTGGCACACGTCGGGCGGCCCCGATGGGATCGACCGCGTGATCATCTCGGCGCTGTCGACGGATACCTGGCCCGAGATCAGACGCCGTGCTGCGAGCGCGCTCGGATCGCGATGCCAGCGCCTGGGGCCGGCGCACGCGCTGAGCGAGGCCGTCAAGGCCGACCGTGCCGTCGATGTCCGGCGCGACGCACTGATCGCACTCGTCGAATGTCGCGCCGCGGGGATCGCGGAGCTCCTCGCCCGGACCTGGGACGATGGCAAGGCGCCGATCGAGGTCCGCACGCAGGCGGTGGACCTCGCCGTCACGCTCGGAGATCCACAGCTCGGCACGCTCCTCGTCGCGAAGTTCTCTCGCTGGCGGAGCGAGGCGCTCGAGAGCGCGCCCGCCCTCGCGCTCGCGCAAAGCGCCGCCGCCTCGATCGCGCGTCTCGGCGCCCCCGGCGCGGCACAAGCACTGATCGCCGCGCTCGACGACTCGGCGTTTCCGGAGATCGTCTCCGCTGCCGCGCTCGCGCTCGGCGCGCTCGGCCCGAACTGCCCACCGGCCGCGAAGGCGAAGCTCGAGGCGATCGGCAAGACTGACGAGCAAGCGGCGCCACAGGCCAAGCTCGCCGCGCGCAAGTGCGGCCGCTGAGCGCCGCTACGCGAGCGCCTGCAGCGCGTCCTTGAGCTTCTGATTCTGCGGCTCGATCTCGAGACCGCGCTGGAACATGCTCTTGGCCTTCGGCGGCTGTCCGAGCTCGAGGTGGATCTTGCCGAGCGCCCAGTACACCTCGCCCTTGGTGACCCCGGCCTCCGCATCGATGTTCTGCAGCACCAGCGACTGGTAGATCTTGCGTGCCTTCTCCCAGTCCGAGCCCGCGAGATAGAGGCGCCCGAGGCCGGTCATCGTCGACACATCGGTCGGGTTGACGCGGAGCGCCTCCTCGTACGCGGCGAGCGCGCCGGGCCGATCGTTGCGCGCCTCGAGGATCCCGCCTTGACGCTGGCGATAGCGCGCCACGTCCTTCATCCGGCGCTGCCCCTTCGCCTCCTCGGCGAGCTTGTCGTAGATCGGGGCGGCCTCGTCGAGCCGATTGGTGGCGAAGTACAGGTCGGCCAGAGGCCCGAGCACCCGCGCATCCGTGGGCGCATCCTCCGCTGCACGCGCCAGCGCCGTGAGTGCGGCCTCGTTGCGGTTGGCCTTGCGCTCGAGCTCTGCCAGCTCCACGAGCAGCGCGACGCGCTCCGCCGGCACCGTGATGGTGCTCACCCGGCGCTGGAGGAGCTCCGCGAGCAGGCCGGGATCCCGGCGCTCGCGCGCCAGCTTCTCGAGAGCGGTCATCGCCGCGAGATGCGTCGCGTCGTGCTTGAGCGCCTGCTGATAGTGGAGGATCGCCGTCTCGGCATCAGAGTCCCCGACCCGCGCGACCTCGCCGAGCCGGAAGAACAGATCGGCGGCGTCGCGCCCCGTTGGCGCGAGCTTGAGAGCTTGCTCGAGCGTCGCCTTGCACTTGTCCCAGTCGCCCGAGCGCTCGTAGATCTTCGACAGGCGCGTGAGCGCCGCGACCGAGCCGGGCTCGCGCCGGAGGATCTTCTCGAGGATCTCGCCCGCTGCGTCCGGGTTGTCGAGCTGACCTTCCCAGACATCCGCGGCGCGTGCGAGTGCGGCGATCTCGCCAGGACCATCGCCAAGGGCCGCGAGCAGCTCCGCCTTCTTCTCGAGCAGCTCCACGAGATCGTGCGACCGACCGGCAGCGCTCAGAAGGCGATCGAGCTCCGCATAGGCAGGCTGGTGGGACTTGTCGACATCGAGCACCGCGTACCAGCTCGCGATCGCATCGTCGACCGACTGACGCTTGTCCTCGGCCGTCCGCGCCATCTCGGCGTGGATCGCGACCTTGTCCCAGGTCGACGTCGCGAGCGCGAGGCGACGGGTCTGAAGATCGGAGACCGCCATCCAGTCACCCGCACGGCCATAGGCAGCCTCGAGGGCGCCGAGCGCAGAGAGATCGTCGGGCTCGAGATCGAGCACGGACTGCCAGGCCGCCACGGCGCGGGCGCCATCGGTCTCGAGCTGGGCGATCTCGACGCGCAGCGCCTTCTCGTCGGCTGCCGAAGTCGACAGCCGCGACGCACGGCCGAGCACGTCGATCAGCTCGGGCTTCATCCCCGCGCCCCGATAGATCCGCGCCAGCTCGTCGAACCCAGGGCGATCGCTGTCGTCGTGGTCGGTGATCTCGCGCAGCGCCGCGATCGCACCATCGCGATCACCCGCGCGCTCGCACAGCTGCGCCACTTCGGCGAACGCGGCGCGCCGATCGACCACATCCGTGAGGATCGCACCGCGCTGGCGGAGCGCCGCGGCGAGCGCGGCCTGATCACCGCGCTGGCGCAGGATCGTGATCAGATCATCAAGCGCACCGAGCGATTCGGGCTCGATCACCAGGGCTGCGCGGTACGAGGCCGCAGCCTCCTCGAGCTGCCCGAGCCGTTCGCGCTGCACCCGTCCGAGGAAGATCAGCAGCTCGACCTGCACGTCGGGGTTGCGCGCTGCGGCATCCGGCGCGTGGACGATCGCCGCGACCCGCGTCGCGACCTCGGGCCACTGCCCCAGGCGCTCGGCGAGTCGATGCGTCTCGGACAGGGCCTGTTCAGACGCGGGATCCACCGCGAGCCACCGCAGCGCCGCGTCCAGCGCGCGGCCGCGATCCCCGAGCTTGCCCTCCGCGAGCTCGACGATCCTGGCGAGCAGGATCGCCTTGTCGATCGGATCCGGCGTGATCTCGATCCGAGCCTCGAGCACGCCCACCAGCCGGGCCGAATCACCATCCTGCTCGAACAGCGGTTCGAGGATCTCGACGATCTCGGATCGTTGTTCGGGGACCGAGACCAGCATGCGCTCGAGCGCGGCCCGCGCCTGCGGATGCGTCGGAACGAGCTGGATCACCTCCCGATATGCGCCCACCGCACCGACCGTGTCGTGCAGCGTGGTCTCTTGAAGGTCGCCGAGGCGGAACAGGTACTCCGCGGTCTGGGTATCGTCTTCGGACGCATCGGCCTGACGCCGCAGCACGGCCGCGAGCTCGGGCCACCGGCTCGATCTCGCCAGGACGCGCTCGAGCGCGGTCAAGGCGGGGCGAGGCTCCGGGCCGTGCGACGCGCGCTCGAAGGCCGCCGCTGCGCGCGTCAGATCCCCGAGCTTGTCCTCGGTGACCTGCCCGAGGCGGGTCGCGTAGGTCTGCTCCACGTCGGGCGGCAGCGATTGTTCGAGGAGGGCATCGAGCCTGGTGGCGAGATCGCCCCACAGGTTCTGTGCCTCGGCGAGCCGGAGCAGCGGCGAGAGCAGGTCGGCCTCATCAGGGTCCTCCTGGATCGCGCGAGACCACACCGCGAACGCTTCGACGGGCTGGTGCGCCAGGGACTCGTGCACCTCGGCGAGCGCCGCCCAATCGGCTCGACGCGCCACGAGATCGTCCGAACTGATCGCGAGCCGGCGCTCGTAGATCCGGACCAGCCCAGCAGCCTCGCGATCCGCACGATAGACGCGCTCGAGGATCGCGGTCGCCGCCGGGACGTGATCGTCGCGGAGCATCAACGACTCGAGGGCCGCGCGTGCGCCCGCGTGTGACGCCAAGACCTGGAGGACCGCGCCGTAACGCGGGATCGCAGACTCCGGATCGATCAGCTCCACCTCCACGAGGTGAGCGGCACGGTACGCGAGGTCCGCGCGATCGGTGCTGTTGATCGCGAGGAGGGCACGCCGATCGACGACATCGAGCAGCTCGGGCCACAGCTTCTGCTTGCCATAGATCCGGTCGAGCTCGGCCAGCGCGGCCAGCTCTCCCGCGTCGTCATCGAGGATCGAAGTGAGCTGCCCGATCGCCTGATGCACGTCATCGAGCTGCTGCTCGTAGACCTGGGCCGCGGCGTGGCGCAGCGCCTGCCGTGTGTTGAGATCCGTGGTCAGCTCGATCTTGCGCTCCAGCGTGATCACGAGCTCGCGCCCGTCGCCGCTCTCACGGTAGAGCCTCTCGAGCGCGTCGAGCGCCGAGAGATCGGTGTCATCGACCCCGAGGACATTCTTGTAGGCGTTGATCGCCTGCGGCTTGTCGGTCAGGACCTCCTCGTACAGTGCCGCCACCCGGTGGAGGAGCACCAGGCGCACGCCCGCATCCTCCGTGAGCTCCGCACGCCGGGCTACCACGGTCACCAGCTCGTGGACTCGGCCCTGGACGGCGAGCAGGCGATCGAGCGCGGCGAGCGCCACCAGATCGTCCGGTCGCGCCTCTTCGACCTTGCGCCAGGCACGGATCGCCTGCGGCAGATCGTTGCGTTGAGTCTCGTGGATCTCGGCGGCGCGAGCCCACAGCCCGGCTCCGAGATCCTGATTCGGAGCGGCCGCCGCACCCTCCTCGAGGGTCGCGACCGCATCGTCCCAGGCCTCGAGCTTGCCGGCGAGCGCGAGGAGCTTGACCAGGCTGTCGTCCTCGGACACGTCGATCCGCCACGCACGCGCGAGGGCATGGAGTGCGAGATCGAGCGCCCCGCCCCGCTCCTCGTGGATCTTCGCGATCTCGTGGAGAACGAGGATCTGATCGATCGGGTCGCGGACGTAGTCCAGCTTCGCATCGAGGATGACGACGAGCTTCTGCCACCAGTCCTGCTCGCGATACACCGGCTCGAGGAGCTCGGTGATCCGCTCCCGGTGTTGCTCGTGAACGACGAGGCGCTCGAGAGAGGCTACCGCCCGCTCCCACAGCTTGCCCTCGGCGATCACGTGTTCGTGCTGATCGATCGCGGCCGCGAGGTCACCGACCTGCTGTTCGAGCAGCTCGGCGAGACGGAGGCGCAGCTCGGCGGTCTCGCTCGGATTCTGGGAGCGCGAGAGGCGCGCCTCGAGCAGATCGACCAGCTCGCGCCACTGGCTGCGCGACCGGTACAGACGCTCGAGCTCGCCCACCGCCTCGCGGTACGCGTGCTCGACCATCGGCGAGCCGCCACCCTCGGTGGCCTGCACCACCTCGCGCCAACCCTCGATCGCGCGCGCCGGATCGGCGAGGCCGTCCTCGAGTAGCCGCGCGCGCTTGATCAACGCCTCGCGTCGGAGATCGTCGTCTCCGCGCCCGATCACGTCATCATAGATCGTGACCAGCTCGGCCCACTTCTGGGCACGGCCCAGGAGCTCCTCGAGCCGACGCAGCAGCTCACGCTCGTTCGGGACGGCGTCCTCGATCTGGATCGCCAGCGCGCGCCGGTAGGCCAGGAACGCCTTGTCGGCGTCATTGAGGCGACGGTCGTAGATCGTCGCGGCTGCGATCGCCACGTCGCGGAGGTCCTGGGACTCGCCCTGCTCCTCGTCGAGATACGCCTGATAGGTCTGACCAACGAACGCCCAGTTGTCGACGACGGAGGCCAGCCGCTGCAGCTGATCGCGGATCGTGGTGTCGCTCGGCGCCTCGCGGAACAGCTTCGCGTACCAGTGGGTCGCGCGCTCGAAGTCCTCGAGTTGCTCCTCGTAGAGCCGCGCGACAAACCGGGTCAGCCGCAGCCGCTCGCGCGGATCGCTCGCGCTCTCGAGCTTGGCCTCGTACACCCGGATCAGGTCCTGCCAGCGCTGCTGCGCGACATAGATCGGCTCGAGGACCTCCGCGGCCATCGCACGCAGATCCGGATCGACCAGGAACCGCTCCACTGCCGTCAGCGCCTGCTGATTGCGAGGGTCTCCGCCCAGTGCCGCCGAGTAGTTGTCGATCGCCGTCTCGATGTCGTGGAGGTGCTTCTCGTGGATCTCGCCGAGCTGCACGCGCAGCGCCACGGCCTCGTCGATCGAGGTCGCGAACCCGAGCCGGCGCTCGTAGAGATCGACGACGTCGGGCCACCTGCCCTGCTCGCGGTACAGCGTCTCGAGAGCGTCGACGGCGTCCTTGCGCTCGGGCGCGACCGCGAGCACTTGCTCCCAGGTGGTGATCGCGTCGTCGGGCCGCTTGAGCGTGATGTACAGCCCCGCTGCCTCGACCAGGGCACCCACGCGATCGTCGACATCGGCGCTCGAGACGTCGGCCTGGCGCAGCAGCACCTCGGTGAGCTGCGTGTCGTCGTTGGTCTCGCGGTAGATGCTCTCGAGCGCCGCGAGCGCGCGACGATCGTCCGGCTGGCCGTCGAGGACCTTCAGGTAGTACTCGCGCGCGAGCACGAGATCGCGCCGCACGGCGCGCGAGAGATCGGCGACATCGAGGTAGAGCCGGCGCTGGATCTCGGCATCGAGCACGCTCGGCGCGACCTCTCGGTAGGCATCGATCAGATCCGCCTCGCGACCGAGCTCGCCCGCGAGCCGCTCGACCTCGGCGACCACGCGCGCGAGCTCTGGCTCGGTGGCCGCGTGTCGGAGCGCCTGGAGCTGGGCGTCGAGGGCCCCCGCCTTGTCGGAGAGCTGGAACTCGCGCAGCCGCACGACCTCCGCGAGGTGGCGCAGCTTGGCGCTCGGATCGTCAGTCCACTCCACGGCGCGGAGGGACAGTGCGGCGAGCCGCGCATGCTGCGCGGAGCCATCGTAGACGGGACGCAGGATATCCGCCGCGGTCGCGCGCAGATCCACATCACCGAGAGCACCCTCGACCGCCGCGAGCGCCTCGGCGTTATCCGATTGCGCGTCGAGGACGGTCGACCAGCGCTCGAGCGACTCGACAGGACGCGACAGCGGACCCGCGAGGAGCTTTGCGATCTCGATGTCGATCGGTGTGCGGTGAGCCGCGTCCAGCGAGGCCTGCCGCTCGAGGACGTCGAGCAGGTCCGCGTGGCGGTTGCCCTCGCGGTACAGCCGCGCGAGCTCGCGCAGTGCCGTGGCGTCGTTGGCGTCGCGGTCGAGGATCTCGAGGTGGGCCGCGATCGCCTCGTCGGGCTCCTCGAGCATCACCTCGTGGATCTCGGCCACGCGCGCGAGATAGCGCTTCGCCTCGTCGGGCGAGGCGTGATCGAGCTTGCGGTGAAGGACATCGATCAGCTCGCGCCACTTCTCGGCCGCCTGATAGAGGCGCTCGAGCGCATTGAGTGCGCCCGCGTCTGCCGGCTGATCCGCGAGCAGTTCCTGCCACGTGGCGATCGCGGCATCGCGAGCGCTCAGCTTCTCTTCCTCGAGAGCGGCGACCCGCGCCAGGAGCGCGCGGCGTTCGCCGGCATCCTCGGCCCACTCGGCCTGCTTGCGCGTCACATCGCGCAGCTCGGGCCACGCCTTGCCCTCCTCGTAGAGGCGCGCGAGGGCGGACGTCGCCTTCCTGATCGCGATCGGATTGGTGGGGTCGACCTCGAGCAGCCGCCGGTAGGCCGCGATCGCGCGTGGCGCATCGCCGAGCTGCGAATCGTAATACGCCGCGAGCTCGCCGAGCAGCGCGCCACGCGTGGTGACATCCCCAGCAGGCGCCGCGGCGGCCGCCGCCTCGAGAGCCGCGGTGGCCTCGGGCCATCGGCTCAGCAGCTGCGCCAGCCTCGACAGCTCGACACGCGCGCGCTCGTGCGTGGGATCAAGCTTGAGCACGTCGAGCCACGCATCGAACGCGTTCCGGAGGCTCTTCAGCTCCGTCTCCTCGATGGTCGCGACGCGGGACAACAGCTCCACGGCCTCGGTGCCGGCCGTCAGGTTCCGCTGCGCGAGCAACACATCGACGAGGTCCCGCCACAGCTTGTCCTGCTCGTAGAGCGGCTCGAGCAGGCGCGCCACGCGCATCGTGACCTCGGGCCGAGGCATCAGCTCCTCGAGGAGCTCGCGCGCATCCTCGTGCGAGCGACGCTTGGCGACCACGTCTTCGAGAAGATCGACGGACCGAGACGGGTCACCCAGCCGGTGGGCGAACAGCGCCGCACGACGGAACAGGAGCTCCAGGGCCTCGCCACCGGTGACCACGCCGCTCTGCGCGCGCGGGACCATGTGGTCGATCTGCCGCGACAGCAGCTCCTCGAGCTCCTTCCACTGCTCGGCTGCCTGGTACAGACGATCGAGCGCCTGGTACGAGCCGAGGTGCGAAGGATCGAGCTCGAGCACGCGGCGATGCGCCGCGGCAGCCCGCGTGGGCTGACCGAGCACGTCCTCTTCGAGCGCGGCCAGCTCGAGCAGCGACGCGAGGCGGACGCGATCGTCCACGGTCACCTCGGTGCGACGCTCGAGGAGTGCGCGGAGATCATTCCAGCGCTCCTCGATGCGATAGCTCGCGACCAGCGCCTCGAAGGCGTCGTCTGCGTCGGCCTCGACCTCGAGCACGGCGATCCACGCGCGTTCGGCGGTCGCGCGATCGCCGAGACGGGTCCCGGCGACGATCGCGAGATCGGTGGCCACGGAGCGAATCTCGGAGGGCGGCCCCTTCTTCGCTCGCAGCGTGGCGAGCGCACTGCCGAGCTGTTGCGCCCACTCTCCATCCCTGCCGAGCTGACCGGCGAGTGCGCCGAGCGCGATGCGGACGTCTGGATCGCCCGGCTCCACGGCGAGGACCCGGAGGCCGGCGAGCCAGGCGGAGCCCGGGTCTCCGAGCTCGACGCCATAGATGCGCATGAGGGCGCGATCGAGCTCCAGCTTTTCGACGGCCGTGGTGGCCTCACCGCCGCGGATCACCTCGATCGCGAGCGCCTGCATGCCGAGATTCTTCGCTGCCTCGAGGTGCGGCAGGATCAGCCGCGCCGCCGCCACCTTCTCTGCGGGCTCGATCTTGGCACCCGGGCCATCGGCGAGCAGGAACCGGACGATCGCGCCGACCGCCTGGGGCCGAACGCCGCCTCCGGGCGCCGGCACGGCGAGCGCATCCTGGTAGTAGCGGAGCGCGCGCGACGGCCGCTCGATGCTGGACTCCTCGAGGTTTCCGAGCCGCATCAGCAGCTCGAACCGCGGCTGCCCGTCGTGGGTGTGCTGCAGCTCCATGGCGAGCACGTCAGAGAGCGACTCCCAATCCCCACGAGCCTCTTCGATCCGAGCGAGCGCGCGCATCGCGCGGACCTGGTTCGGCAGCGTGGCGAGCGCCTCGTGGTAGGTGGCGGCGGCACCATCGAGATCGACGAGCTTCTCCTCCTGAAGTGACGCGATCTCGATGAGCAGCGACGCACGCTCGGTGGGATCCTTCTCGCGGACCGCCCGTCGCCGATACGAAGACAGCAGCTCGGGCCAGTCGTGGAGCTGGATCGCGAGCTCCTCGAGGTGCTGCTCTGCCTCGCGATCGTCGGCGGCGAGGGCGAGGACCTGTCGGTGGTACGCGCGTGCACGCTCGGGATCGACCAGGCGGCGACTCGCGATCTTCGCGAGCTCGCGGAACAGCTTGAGGCGCGTCGCCTCGTCGAGAGTCGGCAACAGCAGGGCACGATCGAACGCGCCCGCGACATCCTTCCACTGCTCGGGCTCGCTGGCGAGCCGGAGCACGTCCGCATACAGCGCCGCGCTGGTCGGCTCGAGCTCGAAGGCTCGCAACGTCCAGGTGAACGCGAGGGTGCGGGAGGCGAGCTTCTGCTCGCACAGCGCACGGATCTCCGCGATCTTCGCGAGGCGCGCTGCCAGATCCGGCGCCGCCGCGAGTTCGATCTCGAGCACGGTGATCAGGCGCGCCCACTTCTCCTGCTTCGCGTAGATCGGAGCGAGCGCCGTGGCGGCCCCCACGTGTGTCGCTTCGACGGCGAGCACGCGCTCCCACACCTGTCGCGCACGCTCGAGCGACTGGATCTGGGCCGGCCCCTCCTTGGCGTGCTCGGCGCGCAGTTGCGCGAGCTGGGCCGCGCGCTCCACGAGCGGGAGGCGCTTGTCTTTCGCATCGAGGCGATCAGCGATCCCGAGCAGGGCATCGACCAGCTCGTCTTCCTGACCGAGCCGCGCATAGAGCTTCTCGAGCCCTGCGAAGTCGCCAGCGGTGGCATAGAGCTCGCGCAGCGTACGCAGCGCCTTGGCGTGACCGGGCTCGATATCGAGCACCTCCTGCCAGGCCGTGGCCGCGGCGGCGGGCGAACCGATCCGATCCGCGTACACCTGCCCGAGCTTCTCGAGCAGCGTGATCGCGTCCTTCCCCTGGAGGACGGCGCGTTGACGGTGGAGGATCTCGGCGAGCGCGACGTAGCGCTTCTCGCGCTCGTACAGTGCGGCGAGCGCGACGAGCGTCTCCGGGTGATCGGGCCCCGCTTCGCCGAGGATCGTGTTGTAGATCTCGATCGCGAGCCGCGAATCACCGAGCCGCTCGGCGGCGAGGCGCGCCATCTCGGCCTGCTTCGCGCGCTTCTCTGCCGGCGGCAGCACGCTCGCCTCGCGCCCGAGGACATCGATCAGCGCGCGCCACTGCCGCCGCTTGGTATAGATCTCCTTGAGCTTGGTCAGGGACTCGGCCTCGGCGGGCGCGAGCTCGAGGATCCTCTCCAGCGGGCGGATCGCATTGGCGAAGTTACCGAATCGCTCCGACCACAGATCGGCGATCTCGCGCAGGAGCACCACGCGCTCCGCATCCGGCACATCCGGCGCCTCGGACTTCCGCGTCAGCACCGCGATCAGATCGTTCCAGCGACCGAGCGTACGGAACTTGGCAGCGAGCTCGTCACCCGCGCGCTTGTTGTCGGGATCGATCTTGAGGATCGCGTTGTAGGTGTTGATCACCATCACGTCGAGCCGCAACCGATCTCGATAGATCTCGACGACGTCATGGAGGCGCGCGACGCGCCCAGCGACATCGGCCTCCGGGAGCCGATCGATCTCCTCCTTCATCAGATCGAGAAGCGCGTTCCACTTCTCGGTCTTCCGGTACAGCCGCGCGAGCGCGGTCCGCGCCTGCGCCGACGCGGGATCGTGGCGGAGGTGCTGCTTCCAGGCCTCGATCGCCTTCTCCGGGTTGTTCTGCGATTCGGCCAGCTCGGCGATCTCGATGCCGATCGGCCGCGACTGATCACCGCTCTCGCTGTGGGGCCGCGGCACGCCCTTGTCGACCTGCCGGAGCATCGCGAGGAGCTTCTGGTTCTCGCCCTTGCTCGGGTAGTAGACCCGGTAGAAGTCGAGCGCCGCCGGGTGGCCTGGATCGATCTTGCGAACCCGACGGAAGTACTCCTCCGCCTGATCGAGATCGTTCAGGTGCCGCCACAGCACCATCGCGATCTGCAGCAGCATGCCGAGGTCGTCGCCATCTCGCTTCGCCTTCAACGCGGCCTGATAGGTCGCGACGAGTGCCGGCCAGTTCTGCGATGCCATCAGCGCGTCGGTCACCGCACGCAGCGCCTGCGATTGCGTCGGATCGAGCACGAGCACGCGCTTCACCGCGGCGTCGGCACGCTCGGGAGCCGGCATGCGCGTCCGGTACAGCTCCGCCAGCACGAGCAGCGACGCGACCTTCTCCTCGACCGACGGCGCCGTGTCGGCGCGGTCCTCGAGGAGCTTGGCGAGATCCGTCCAGCGCGCGGCGCGACGGAGCAGCCGGGCGAGGTGGAACGCGGCCTTCGTGTTCTTGGCATCGACCTCGAGCGCCTTGCGCAGGTAGGTCTCGGCCTCCGTGCTCTCCGGTGCGAACCGCACGTACGCCTCTGCGGCCGAGACATAGAGCCCGGTGGCGAGGCCGCGATCCGTGGACGCGCTCGCCTCCATGACGTACTTCTCCGCGAACTTCTTCCAGTTCTGGGCGGCGACATCGAGCTCCTCGATCGCCTCCTTGGCCATCGTGTCGTTCGAACGGAGTGCGAGCACCTGCTCGAAGGCCGCGCGCGCATCGGCGACATCGAGCAGCTCGCCGTCGAGGATCATCCCCTTCTCGAGCAGCAGATCGATCTTCTTGTCGAGCTCGCCCGTGTTCGCGAGCTCGCAGTCGATCAGCGCGACGACGGCGTCGGGTCGACCGCGGCCGGCCAGGACCTTGCGCGCCGCGGCGAACCGCGTCGCGCGAACATCAGGCGCCGTATGCCGCGCTGCGCCGGGAAGCGCTGCGAGCGCCTGGGCATCATCGGGATCGTGTTCGAGGACGGCGAGGAGGGATGATAGGTCTGCCATGGCGGTCGGGGACAGCCACGCGACGATACGCGCGGCCCCCTATCGACACAACGGCCTCACGCCAGTTGATTCGCGCGGTTAGGTCACGAGTTTCGAGGGTCCCACGCCGCGGGTCCGCTCCAGCTTGTCGAGCTCCCGCTCGTACTCGTCGCGCTGTGCAGCGTCATCGAAGCGCTGCCAGGCCCGGGGCCAGGCAGCGAGCTCTTCGACCACCTTCGCGTTGACGAGCAGCGTGTAGCGTCGGGCCGGCAAGGGGTTGACCTTGACCTGCCAGCGCGCGCCGTCGACGTCCGCCTGGTACCGCACCGGGCCCTGGTCGACCTCGTCGAACGTCACGTCCTGGTAGACCGGGCTCGACGCACTGCGCGCGAAGCCCTGGCTCCGGAGCGCCGCGAGGAGCTCGCGCGCCGACGGGCGGGCGTCGGGGGAAGCCGAGAGGCCCGTCCGGATCAGGGCCGCGAGTGGTGCAGGAACCGAGCTTGGAACCTCCACGGCACCCTGCATCATCGCCATCACCTGCTCCATCGGGTTGCCATTGGCCCCGAACGGCGCGTGGCGGGTGAGCGCATACAGGAACACGGCGCATGCGGAGAACACATCCCCCGCGGTGCTGTAGGTCCCCTGGGTGATCGCTTCGGGCGCGGCATACAGAGCGACGAAAGGGAACGCAGGCTGCAGATCGCGCGACTCGGTCATCGTGCGCGCAAATGGCCCCCGCGCGGCGCGATCCCGGTGACCTCCAGATCAGGCCCCACGTAGACCAGCTCCGGGCGGATCCCGCCAAGGACTTCCCCGGCTGCCGCCGCGCGCTCGAGGATCTCCGCGATGCCCCCGAGCACGCCCAGCGCGACCTCGGGCGGGATCGGAAACATCGGGGTCGACAGCGATCCCAGACGGCTCCCATTCCCGCATCACCACCCGGTCCCCGACCTCCTCGATGGAGAGCAGTGGAGCCACGCCCGTCGTGCTGCGCTCGAACTTGGTCGCGAGAGCCGCCGCGGGGAGGGACTGTGCACGCGTGAACGTGACGAGCGCGGACGTCCCGTCCCGACGAGTGTAGCGCCCCTGGCCAAAGCCGGTGGAGCCGCGCAGCCAGGTGACCAGCTGCCAGGCTGCACCCGCCGAAACTCCGGAGGTGTCCGTGCGAGTGCCGCCCCAGCGCTGCTCCTCGTCGCTGCCGTACTGCGGCCAGCCCCTTCGCAACGTACGGAGCGATCGCTTCGATCGTCCTCGGATCGTACGGACGGACCATCGTCAGGCGCCGCTCGATGTCCTCGGAGATGGGAAGGTAGATCGTCCGATCGGATCCGCACTTTGCACAGGTCTGGTAGCGGAGGGCGTGCCCACCGTCGTGGACCGCCAGCTCCGCCTCGCGCACGAAGCGGGTGGTGCCACAGGTCGGACAACCCTGTTGCTCAAGGATGCGGCGAGCCTCGTCGGCGCTGGTGACGCGAGCCATCGCCGAAGTCTACTTCAGACGTCCTCGATCGTCGGCGGATACGCCATCAACCGTGAGGGTGCGTGCAGCCAAGGAAGTTCCCCGTGCTTCGCCTCGAGCGCCTTCCCCGACGGCGGTAGCGAGGCGGTCCCCGGCACCATGTGTCCGGTCGTCCCATCCACGCCGTAGGTCTCCGACGGATCGCCGCATGGATTTCCGACCAGGTTCACGAACACCAGCCCTCGCAGCTGCTGCGACGCGGCGAGTGCCTCGAGGCCGGACTCGGTGATCGCGTTGAAGGAGAGGTCCAAGAGGCGCAGGTTGCCGAGCTGCGTCGACCGCGCGAGCGCCTGAGCCGCCGCATCACCGAGGCCATTCTTCTGCAGGCCGAGGTGCGCGAGCTGGCGCACGAGCGGCGAGACCGCGACCTCGGCGACCACCGCCCCGGCGTTCACGAGCTGTACCGAACGGATCGGCGCGAGTGCGTATAGCCGCTGGCCATTCGCGAGAAAGGCTTGTGCATCGATCGTCACGCTCTCGACGAAGCCGCGGTGGAACCGTGCTTCCTTGACCAGCGGGGCGATCTCCTTCGCCCACTCCGCGCGGTGCTTGTCGAGCAACGCGTCCGCGAGGCTATCGAGGTTCCAGTACTCGCGCGTCGTCCCGTTGAGCTTGCGCTCGATCGAGGCATCGAGCTGGAGCGTGATCAAGCGGCCACGCGGATCGTTCGCCGCCTCCAGCGTGGCCGCGAGCGCCCTGCGCGGACCGTCATCGGCAGGCGCGGCCAGGACTCCAGACAGATCGACGGTCACGGCGCGTCCAGATCTTCCTCGCTCGTCGCGTCCTTGTTTGCATCCGCGATCTGTTGACCGACATTGTGCACGAGCACGTTCGCCGGCGAGTCACGTGGGGCGGTATCGGCCTGCGACTGCAGCGCCTTGTTGAACACCTTCTTGTCGGCTTCGTTGGTCATCGCATTGGCCCACGCACCGTTCCACATCGCGGCGCCGATCACGCGCACGGCTCCGGGCGGGTTGACGCTCTCGAGCGCGACGACCTTGCCATTGACCACCTTGGGCTTCATCTCGATCTGCGGCCCCACATCGCGGCCGTTGCCCGGGCTGGCGAGGCCGAGGGCGCCCTTGGTCCGACCCTCGGGGCCGTTCGGATCGGTGCCGTGCGAGACCACGACCTGATTGTAGATCTTCGGGTCCGGCGTACCGCCCTTGAACGTCACCAGCACGCGTCCGTCGTCGGTCGGGGTCACAGATTCGATCACCGCCACGGAGCGCGGAATGTTGGGGTTCTTGAACGAGGCGTGGGACGGCTCGAGGTTGCTCGGGAGCATCGCGTCGCCGAACGCACGCAGCTCGGACATCCGGGCGTGCGCCTTGATCGCCTCGTCGGCGGTCAACGTGCCCGACGCCAGGTCCTTCTGTAGCTTGCGGTACTCCATCTGCGGCGTGATCATCCGCGGTGCGCCCTTGTTGAAGTCGGGGGCGACCCAGTCGACGTTCGCGCCGTTCATCTGCGCGAACCGGGCGTTCCAGCTCGCGGTCGCGCTGCCACCGGAGATCAGAATGTCGCCGTCGGTCTTCTGAAGGTTGGGATCCTCGCCGTAGACGATGAGCCCCGCCTGTTCGAGCTTCTGGAGGGTCTTCTTCGCCTCGACCTGATCCCCGTTCGCGTTGACCTGCGAGAGATCGAGCTGGCGCGGGGCACCGAGGCCGACCGCGAGGTCGGTGTGCATCGCGTACAGGTACACCGGCCCCGAGTTCGTCATCACCTGGATGCGAACGTTGGCGTTCTGCACCTTCCACGAGGCGTCCTTCTTGACGGACACCGACATGATCTCGAACGGCACCACCGGCACACCGGAGTGGCGCTGGGTGAGCTGCGTGGCATCCGCGAGGTTCTTGCCCGAGGTGTAGTCCTCGTGGTTGTCGGTGAAGTCGCGGGGCTGCACCGACCAGTTCGGCGAATCGTACTCCACGACCTTCTGACCGATCGGGATGTCGCCGAGCTTCTCGAACGTGTCCTCACCCGTGCCGATGCCGATGGTCTTCGGGATGCCCTGCTGGTGCTCGGAGTTGTCGCCCTTCGTGAGGGAGTGCGCATCCTGCGCCGCCGCGAGCCCTGTGCCCGCGATCACGCGATCGAGCAGGATCTCGAGGTGGCCGTCCTTGGCGAGCCGCTCGATGTCGGAGCCCGTGCGCAGGCCCTCGGTCTTGTTGGTCTGGCGCGCCATCTCGGCCGCCATCTTGTTTGCCGAGATCGTCTCCGGCGAAGACTTGGCCTTCGAGTCGACATGCGCGTCGAACTCGATCACGTACTTCACGCGCTTGGTCTTCGGATCGAGAATCTCGTACGCGCGCCCCGTGGGGCTGAACACTTCGCGCTGCTGTTCGCCGTTGTCGTGTGCCTTCTTCAGCGCAGCCTCGGCCTCGGCCTCGGTCATCTTGATCGTCTTGCCGTTGCCGACCTCCATGTCGTACGCGGCAAGCGCCGCGTTGGCCTTGGTGTGCGCATCCTTCAGGATCTCGATCCGCTTGGCCTCGAGCTCGGCCGCATCGAGGTTCGCGAACGAGCCCTGCTTCGCATCGAGCGCCTTGATCTGTTGCTCGGCGTGGTGCAGCTCGGCGCGTGCCGCCCGGATGATCGCGATCGCCTCGTGGTCCGAGGTGTGCGCGAGGATCGAGTCCATCTGCGAGATCTGCGAGTGCAGTGGCGCTCGCTTGGCGAGATCCACCGGACCGAGCTGATGGAGGCCGTCGTTGTCGGCGAGCGCGAGGTTCTCCTGCGCCTTCCGCTTCTCGGCCTCGCGGTCGACCTCGTTACCCGCGGCGACCTTGGTCGGCCCCGCATCTGGGTGCGCGGTCGGAGCCTGGCCCACGTCGATGAACTTGCTCGACAATGTCGGCGAGTCCATCGAGAAGCCCTGCCCGGCCAGCCGCGTGATCTGCATCGGCCCGGTCCACAACACGTTGCCCGCGCCATCGCGGATCACGATCTGAGCCTCGTATGCGGCCTGGTGCGGCTGGATGGTGGACCGTCCGATCGCCTTGGCGCCGAGTACCTCGATCTCGATCCGCTGCTTCGGATCCACGTTCGGTCCGGTGGGGTTGCCCACCTGACCGTTGCCGAGGTGCACGTATGGCGTGAACACCGTGTGCTGGCCGATGCCCTTGTCGACGAAGTACGCGAGGTCGCCTGTCGAGGGCAGGAACTTCACCAGGTCGCTCTGGTGGGCATCGTTCATGAGGTCGCCGATCGCGACACCGTTCGCGCTGCCTGCTGCCTTGAGGTCGCGCGACTTGCCGTCGAGCACCGCCGGGTGGCTATGCGCGAGCGCCTTGACGTTGCCGGGCAGCTTGTCGAAGTCGACCGCACCGGACTCGCCGCGCACGAGGATGATCTTGCCGTCCGACGTCTGGCCGAGGCCCCACTCGATGTGATCGGTCGCGCCGTCGTGCTGGAAGCCGAGCTGTGCGAGCACGGTCTTGTCGCCCGCGACGAGGCGCCGCATCAGCTCCTGGCCTGCCTCCACGGTCGCGACGGTGGTGACCACCTCGACCGCCGGTCCCTTGGTCTTCGAGCCGGTGTTCCCCGCCTCGACGCCCGACGCCAGGCCGGGCTTGCTGGTGACCGCCTCATCGGCCTTCTGATCGGAGGTCTGATCGGACTTCTGATCGGTCTTCGGATCCGCCTTGGAGTCGGTCTGGGTCTCGGACTTCGGCCGGCCGTGCTCGTCGAGCTCCGCCGCCGGTCCCCACACCTGCTCGCCGATCTTGTTGCCGCCCTCGACGACGTGCTTGGGCAGCGTGTCGGCCTTGCTGTCGAGGAACGCCACGTTGCGGGCGTGGACCTCGGCCGCGTCGAGCTCGAGCGCGCTCTTTGGCAGCGCATCGATCTGCTGGGCCTGGCCCTCGCCGGTCGCGTCGAGCACGACGAACTTCACGCTCGCGTCCGCGCCCATCGACTTCTGGATCGCGTCGAAGTTGCGGGCGCCTTCCGCGTAGCTGTCGGCGTGCAGGCGCGCATCGACCATGCGACCGGACTTCGAGGCGCGCGGGATCACGCCGAACTTCATGTTCTCCCACGACTGCTCGGGCCGCTTGTGGACGTAGACCACCGCGACCTCGATGCCGCGCTTCTTCGCCTCGGCGATCACCCACGGGAGCTCCGTCGAGTTCTGCTCGCCGGCCGCATCCCACACCGCCGACGACGACGCCTTGAGCGCCGCGGCCTGCGGGTTGTTGTCGATCGAGTAGCTCTTGCCTGCGCCGACACCACCCGCGGTCACGAGGATGGTCTTGGCCGCGCCCGGATCCGCCTGGATCTGATCGAGCCGCATCGTGAACGCCATCTTGGCCACGGCGTTCGCCGTCTGATGCGTCGCGATGTTCATCATGCCGCGCGCGGCGAGCGCATCGGCCTTCTGCTGATCGGTCGCATTCGCATCGAGCGTCGGGTTGTAGTCGGGCGACAGCAGCTTCGCGTCGTCGGTCGCGAAGTTCTTCATCTCGGCATCGGTCTTTCCCGCCATCACCATGGCGAGATACTCCTTGGCCATCGCCTGCGGGTCGCGCTCGTAGGCCGCGGCGAACTTCGCCTCGGCGGCGGCCTGGGCGGGCGGCAGGCCCTTCCATCCGCGGGATCGTCGTCGGGATCTCCATGCCGTCGACGCCGACCCGTGCACGATCCTGAACGCCGTCGTGGTTCTGGTCGAGCCGATGGGCCTCGACCTTCTGATCGGAGGACTGGCCGGCCTCGAGCTTCGCGCCCGGCTTGCCGTCGCGGTTGGTGTCAGTGGGCAGCTCGCCCCGCTTGGCATCGTCCTGCGCCTGCTTCTGATCCCAGGCAGCCTTCTCCTGGGCGGCCTTCTGCTCCGCGTCGGCTGCGCGCTTGATCTCCCAGGCCTTGGCCTCCTCGACCTTCTGTTGCGCCTTGCGCTCGGCCTCGACGCGGGCCTTCTCGGACTCGACCTCGGCCCACGCCTTCTCCTGGTCGTCGACCTTCCGCTGGTCGGCGGCTTCCTTGAGCCAGGCGCGGCCTCCGCGGCCTGTGCCTTCTGATCGGCGTCGAGCTTGGCCTTCTGGGCCTCTGCCTCCGCGGCGCGGTGCTTGGCCTCGGCGTCGACCGTCGGATCGATCTTGGTGTCGACCGCGGGGTTCGCGTTGGTGTCGGTCTTGGTGTCGACCGCCGGGTTCGCGTTGGTGTCGGTCTTGGTGTCGACCGCCGGGTTCGCGTTGGTGTCGGTCTTGGTGTCGACCGCCGGGTTCGCGTTGGTGTCGGTCTTGGTGTCGACCGCCGGGTTCGTATTGGTGTCGGCCTTGGTGTCGACCGCGGTGTTCGCGTGCGTATCGGTGGCGGTGTTCGCGTTCGTGTTCGTGTTCGTCGACGTATGCGTGTCGGTCTTGCCGTGCGCGTCGACCTTGGTGTCCGCGTGCGTGTCGGTCCCGCCGTGGACATCCGCATGACCCTCACCATGGTGGCCACCATGGCTGCCCATGCTGTCGCACACGCCCTTCAGCGACGCCTCACCCACGCCCTGGCCGAACCGCTTCCACTTGTCTTCTTGTGACCCCTCGTAGGACGACGGATCGATCGCGGAGGTCGCCACTGCACCGACCGCCTGAGACGCGGCGCCCTTCACTGCGCGGCCCTTCCAGGTCTTGCCGTCGGGCATGTACTCGCCCGCGCCGCCTGCGATGCCACCCGCGAATGCGCCCGTGAACATCGCCTTGCCGGTCTTCTGGGAGACACCCTTCGCGAAGTCGACGAAGTCGCCCTTGTACAGCTCCGGATCCATCAGCGCGTTCATCAGCTCCTCGGAGCCCGACTCGATCGCCTCCTCCATCGCCTCTTCGAGCATCTTCGCGATCAGCTTGTTGCCGGCACCGAGCTTGCCGACGTTCTTCACGAACGCTTCGACCGCCTCGATCTTCACGATGCCCGCAGCACACGCCTCGGCGATCACGGCCGCCGTCTTCTGCACGATCTCCTCGTTGGACATCGCGCCGCCCTTGATCATCATCTGGGCGCCCACGCCGGCGAGCCCGGAGAGCAACGCGACCAGGGCGGGTGCAGCCGTACCGCCCGAGGCCACGGTGATCACCGCACCGACGGCGAGCGCCACCGCAGTTCCCGCGGCGTCGGCCGTGGCGTCCTTGGCCTCCTGGAAGCCTTTGAGGTCACCCGCCTGCCAGTCCGCCGTGCCCTGGAGCTCGGCCATCATGGCCTTGTCCATCGCGGCACGCTCCGGCGAGCCCACCGGCAGCTTGTCGTAGCCGGCGTACTTGGGATCCTGCTTGATCGCGAGGAACTTTGCCTCGACGTCCGCGTGGGTCTTGTCGAGCGTCTTGCCCGAGCCGCTCCACATGTCGGTCAGGCCGTTGGCGATATCCGTGGGCTGGATGCCCATCGACTTCGCGCCCATGTAGCCGAACGGGCCCATGACCACGGCTATGCCGACCTCGCCGACCCAGCTCGATTCGGTACGCTCGAAGGCGTAGTCCTCGGCGGCGCGCTGGCGCATCTCCTCGATCGTCGTCGGGTTGCCCTTCAGCGACTGATCGAGCTCGTGTCCCGCGCGTCCGGAAGTCTCGCCCTGGACGTCCTTCACGAGGTCGGCCTTGTCGACGTTGCCGAACTTCTTCGCAGCGGCGGCGTAGTCCTTCTTCAGCTGCTCGATCTCTTCCTTGCTCTTGCCCTTCAGCTTCTCCTTGAGCAGATCGTCGTCGGTCCCGATCCCGAGGAAGCCCTCGTTCATCGCGTAGTAGAGGGCGAAGCCGTCCTCCATCCGACCCTGCTTCTCGAGCTGCTTGGCCTTCGCGTAGTCGAGATCGCTGAGCTCGTTCGACAACATCTTGTCGAAGTCCTCACCGTTCTTGCCGTAGAGCTCGTTGTACTTCTTGACCAGCGCCTCGCGCTCTTCCTTGCTCTCGGCCTCTCGAGCGCGGCGTAGATCGCCTTCTTGTCGGTACCGAGGCCCTCGGCGGCCGAGGCCATCTTCGCGGCCTCCGCGCCGGCCTTGTCGCCCGCCATGATGTACTTGGCGACGTCCTTCTCCTTGCCTTCGAGATCCGCGTCGACGTCCTTGAGGAGGTCGCGGCCGTGCGTCCGCTCCTTGTAGGCCGCGATCAGCTCGTCGCGCTCCTTCTGGTCCTTGCACGACTCGAGCGCCTCGTAGAGCGCCTTGTTGTCGGTCCCGAAGTCCGTGCCGTGAGCGGCGCCGAGGATCGGTCCTGCGAGCGGCGCGAACGGGCCGAGCACCGCGCCACCCACCGCACCACCGACCGCCGCGCGCATCGTATCGCGCTCGACGCCCATGGTGTCTGCCATGCCGTCCGCGATGTTCGTCAGGAAGCCGCCGTGCATCGCTTCATCGGCGTTGACCGCGGCGATCTGCGCCTTGTTCCCGCCGAGGTAGGCCTTCGCCTTGTCCTTGTCGAAGCCCGAGAGCTCCTCCTCGAGCATGGTGTCGAGCTTGTCGCCGGTCTGCTTCTCGTACTCCTCGGTCACCTGCTTGCGCAGGGCCGGGTCCGTGATGTCCTTGAGGACGGCGTGGATCTTGTCCTTGTCCGTGCCCCCAGCCATCGGCCGCGTTGTGGAGCTGCGCGACCGCGGCCTGGACCGGATCCCCAGACATCAGCGCCTTGGCTTCCTTCAGCTCGGTGCCCGACAGCTCGTCTTCGAGAACGTCGTCGAGATCCTTACCGCTGTGCTCCTTGAACGCCGCCTTGATCGCCTCGACCTCGGCTGGCGACTTGCCCTTCAGCGCATTGGAGATCGCGGCTCCGGCGTGCCCCAGCGATCGGTCGCCGCCATGATCGGACTGGGTGGCGAGCTTCACGTCCTGGACTCGCGGAGCTCGGCGACCTTCTTGATCGACGTTCGTCTGACTGTCCTTCTTGGAAGTCGTCCGTTGACGCCCTCGCTCGCCATACATCTCGAGAGGGGAGCGCGTCGATAGCTTCTCGCCGGTGGCCTTCTCGTACTCGGCGACGACCTTCTTCTTGAGCTCGGGATCGGTGATCGACGCGAGCGTGTCCTTGACCTTCTGCTCGTCGGTGCCCCAGCCCTCCATCGCGTTCTGGAGCGCGGCGACCTTCGACTGAACCGGATCCTGCGCGAGCAGGGCCTTGGCTTCCTTGAGCTCGGCGCCACTCATCTCACTCGTCAGATCGGCGTCCAGCGAGCGATGGGTGCGTGCCTCGTAGGCGGCCTTGATCGCCTGGATCTCCTCCGGGCTCTTGCCCTGCAACGTCGCGAAGACCTTCTTCTCGTCGGTGCCCCACCCGTCCATCGCCTTGAACAGCTCGTCGGCGGCGCCCTTGGTCTTGGTCTCGAAGGCGATCCGCTTCTGCTCCTCGGCCGCCTTCAGATCCTCTACGCGCTTCTGCTCCGCAGCAGCCTTGGCCGCCTCGGCTTCGACCTTCTGCTTCTCGTCCGCGGCGACCTTGGCAGCGTCGGCCGCCTTCTGCTTCTCGAAGTCCTCGGACGACTTCTTCAGATCGCCGACGGACTTGTCGGCGAACGCCGTCAGCTCCTGCTGGGCCATCGCCGACTTGTTCTTGGTCGCGAAGTCGTGGATGTCGGATGTGGACTTGTTCGCCTGCTCGCCCTGCTTCGCTGCCTCGTCGATCTTCGACGTGGTCTCGGCGTGCTTCGCCGTGATCTTGTCCTGCGCCCGCTTGCCCTCGGCCTGGATCGCCGTCAGGCGGTCCTGAGTCTGGCGCGCAGCGTCGGCCTGAGCCGCCTTTGATCCCCGCGCACGGCCATCTGGGCCTGCGTCACGTTCTGCTCGATCTGCTCGCAGACCTTGTTGGCCTCCTCGTCGAGGGCAGCGAGCTGGGCGTTCGCGTTCGGCCCCTCGAGCTTGATCTGGAGGTCGTCGTGCGACTGCTGGATCTTCTTCTTCGCGCTGGTCTCGGCGCTGTCGATCTTGGCGAGCGTGTCCTTCTCGAGCTGGTTGATCTGAACGGTCTGCGCGTCCGTCTGCTTCCGGATCTCGACGTTGCCGACGTCGATGAACTTCTGAACCTCGGCCTGCTGCGCCTTGCGCTCGGACTCCATCTTCGCGACCGCGTCGACATTATTCTGGGCCAGCTTCGCCTTGGTGGTGACGAGCTGAGCGTCGAGATCAGCGAGCGCCTTGTCGGACTTCGCCTTGGCCTGGGTGGTGAGATCGTTGGTCGCGGACTGCCGCTTTGCCGCCTCGGCATGCGCGCGATCGAGCGCGGCTTTGGCGTCCGCCTCGCCCTTCGCGGCAGATCTGACTCGTTTCTGCTGTTCGCCGTCGCACGCGCGCTGCCTGCCTGCGACTGTCCCGCCTTGTGCGCTGCGGCCTGCTGATCCTCAGGGAGGCTCGCGGCCTTGCTGTTGGCCGCGGTGAGCGCCTGTTGCGCAGCGGTCTCGCCCTGGTGCTTCGCATTGGAGGCGTCGGTGTATGCTTTAGTACGAGCTGTGCAGCTTCTCGGCCGTGCCGCCTGTTGAGCTTCCTGGTCTCGGTCTTGCCCTGCGCCTCGATCTCGCGATCCGGCTGCGCTTGCCGTGCGGAGCTTCGCCTGCCTGGCTCGTGGTCGCCTCGGCCTTCTTGGCCTCGACCTCGGCCTGGGCATCGAGCGTCTTCTTCTTCTCGGCGATCTTCTTCTCGAGCTCTGCGTTCTTTCCCGCGACATCCGCGGCGAGCTTGTCCTGCAGCGTCTTGATCTGCGTCGCGAGGGAGGCCTTCTCGGCATCCATCTTGGTCTTGAGATCCGCACGCTGCTTCTCGGTATCGGTCTTGAGCGCGTCGGCCTTGGCCTTGAACGTCGCCTCGAGCTTCGCCTTGACCTCGTCGAGGTTCTTCGCCTTCTCGACCTTCTTCTTGGTCGCGTCGACCTTGGCCTTCTGCTGTTGCGCCGCGCCCTTCGTAGCGATCGAGCCTGCCTTCGTCTCGCCCTTGGCGTGCGCCTGCCCGGCGTGGTGTGCACCAGCGGTGCTCACATGGGTCGCCTTCGTGGTGGTCTTGGACTGCGCCACCTGTTTCTGGCGTTGCGCCGTGATCGTCGCCTGCTCCTTGGCCTTCGCAACCGAAGCGGGATCCTGCTTGGCCTGATCGACGAGCTGGTCGAGGTCACCCGTCTGCTCTTCGTCGGTGCCGAGCTCCTCGTCGGTTCCCGGGCCGCGCATCACCTGATCGGTGAGCTGATCGGCCTCGTGCTCGTACGGATCAGCCGGCTGTCCCGCGGTCAGCTTCTGGTTCTTGTTGGCCTGACCAGCATCGACCGGCTGCTTGCCATCGGCAGGCTGCTTGCCGTCGACAGGTTGCTTGCCGTCGACGAGCTGAGCGTTGTCGTTCGAGGCGTGCTTGCTCTCGTGCGCGTGGACCGGATCGACGCCGCGAAGCTCGTCCTTTGCGTGCTTCTGGTGAAGCCCCGCGAGGTCCTTGGCGTGCGCATGATCGACGCCCTGCTTACCGTCGACCGGCATCGGGCCCTTGCCGCCCTTGGCCAGTGCGGGATCGACCATCCCGATCGTCGCGTCCTTGGCGTGGACGTCCTCGTGGCCGAGCAGCTCCCGCTCATCCACCTTGATCTGCGTCTTGACGTCGGCCGAGGCGTTGGAACCGGCGTGGACATCACTGCCCCGGACTTGATCTTTCGGAGCTCGCATCGCCATTCGCGGGGTCAGCGGTGACCTCGCGGAACATCGCCATCACCTCGGCGCTGTCCTTGGCGCTGGGCGGTGCACCGCGGCCCTGCTCGCCATTGACCTCGCGGAAGTCCTCCATCGCCGCAGCGCTGTGCTTCGCGCTCGGCGGCTTACCCTTGCCGCGTGCGGCGCGCTGGTCGCGGGGTCACCGTTGACCTGCGGGAACATCTCCATCACCTCGGCGCTGTCCTTGGCGCTGGGCGGTGCACCGCGGCCCTGCTCGCCATTGACCTCGCGGAAGTCCTCCATCGCCGCAGCGCTGTCCTTCGCGCTCGGCGGCTTACCCTTGCCGCGTGCGGCGTCGCTGGCCGCGGGGTCACCGTTGACCTCGCGGAACATCTCCATCACCTCGGCGCTGTCCTTGCGCTGGCGGTGCACCGCGGCCCTGATCGCCATTGACCTTCGCGGGAGTCCTCCATCGCCGCAGCGCGATTCGCCGCACTCGGCGGTGCACCCTTGGCGGGCGAGCCACCGTCGACGTCATCGCGGATCTCCTGCGCGCGCTCAGCCGTGACCACCGGGGCCTTGCCCTGCCCCTTGAGGTCGAGGCCGGACAGGTTCTCCTGGGTCTGTTCCTTCGAAAGCTTTCGCGTTCCGTTCGGGTTGCGATCCTCGTCACCGAGGAGCTGCTTCGAATCGACCCGGCTCGGCACGAGTTGCGAGGACGCCTCGAACGACGTCTGCGTGTCGCTCAGCTTCGACGGGGTCTCGTGCTCCGCCTTCCGGTTGTCGCCGTTCTTGCGGTTGTCGCCGTTCTTGCGGTTGTCGCCGTTGTTCTTGTTGTCGCTGCTCTCGCCGAAGTCGAGGCCGTCGCGGAGCTGCTTCTGCTCCACGGCCGACAGCTGCGGGGGCTTGAACCGGGACTGACCGTTCGAGGCGTTCTGGCCATTGGCGGCCTTCGTGCCCTCGTGCTCGGCCTCGTGCTCTTTCTGCTCGTGCTCGCCCGTCGAGCTCCCGCCATCGGCGTCCTCGCGGATCTCCTTCGCGCGCTCGGCTGTGACCTTCGGCGCATTGCCGCGACCCGCGGACCAGTAGCTCTGATCATTGAGCTCCGTCCGCTGCTCTGCAGACATCACCGGCGGCTTGCCCTGCCCGTTCGAGGTCTTGTCGTGTTGCGCCTCGGTCTCGGCCTTTGACTCGTGCTCGCCGATCGACTTCGGCTTGTAGCTGGGGTTGTTCGCGTAGATCTTCGCGCGATCCGCGTCGTTCTCCGCGGTGTCGAGCAACGCGTCGACATCGACGGGCTTCTTGCTCGCCTTGTTGTTGACGGCGAGCGCCGCCATGCGCTTCGCGGCCTGCTGATCGGTGGCCTCGTCGGCCACGTGATCGCTGGCGTCGACCTGCTTCTTGTTCTCGACGTCCTGTCCCGACGTGATGTCAGGACGGAACGCGAGGTCCCGGTCATTGCGGTGCAGCTTCCTCGGGGATGTTTTCGCCGCTCACCAGGATCCTCTGCAGGTCTTCAGTTATACGTACTTGAGGGCGGGGGCCCCCTCCTTCCTCGGCGGAAATCGTGCCGACAGAAGATTCCGTACCTCATCAGTCTGCACCCTGGGCCACCCGACCTGTCAAGCCGCGTAACCAGCAAGGACCATGGCTGAAACTCCGGACCCCACGCGCAGAACGATCGACGTCCTGACCCGGCTCGCCCTGGCTGCGGACCGACTCGGGATCGACAGCTCCGCCCTCCAACCACAACTCCTGGGGCTCGGAAACGCCCCCGCGAGCTACGCCCGGATCAGCCTCGACACCGCCGACCGACTCGCCCTACGGGTTGGGCAGGCCACGCCCACGCTGGTCCGCCCGGGTGTGGCCCAGCTCGAGGTCGGCAGTGATGGTGTGAATGGTGCCTTCGCCTTCGGACGCCGGCCGTTCGCGGCCGATCTCGCGCTGCTGTCGGATGTCTCGGCAGACGCACGCACCTCGCTCGCCCAGCGCCTCGGGAGTCTGGGCGGCGGTCGTTGCGATGCGATCGCGCGTTATTCGAACGGACGGTGGCTCGCGGCGGTGACACACGAGCTCTCGGATCTCGGCCCGTCGCCGACCCAGGAGCTGGTCGCGGTGACCTCGCTGCTGTTCACGATCACCGGTGCTCTGGGCGTACCGCCCGAGCAGCGCGCCTTGTTGCAACAAGCCCACGTCGTCCTGGCCGCCGGCAAAGGCTACACGCTCTGGCTGTCATGCGACGATGACCACGTGATTCCCGAACTGACGATCGAGTATCGCGACGTCGAGTGGAAGCACGTCGTCGGTCTCACGGATTCCCTTCGGCCGGGGACGTCGTCGGGCCCGCGGCTCGGCGTGTTCGCCGGTGCGTTCGACGCACCGAAGGCGTCGGCCTTCGCCATCACCTACGGCACCGGCGACGTGGCCACGGTAGCGATCGCGGTCGAGCGAACGACGCAGGTCGCGTCGTGAGCACGGTGTTCGGCGACGCGCTCCGTCGCGTGCGGCTCGCCACCCAGCTCGCGGTGGCGCGCAGCGGTGTCGAGATGCCACCCGAGGCGGTCGACGCAGCGCGCACCGAGCTGACCTCGGTCACGGCATCGCTTCGCAAGGCCCGGGGGGATCACGCCTCGCCGGGAGCGCAGCTCGCGGCCGCGCTGCAGCTGTCCCCAGACGAGCTCGAGTTCGTCTGGGCGATCGTCGCCCGCGCCGCCGATCCCCTCCTGCTCGGGCTGCTCCAGGTGCTGTGCGGCACCGATGCGCGTAAGGGGCTGTCCCTCGCGCACTACGCGGCGATCATGGATCTCGACGACGATCGGGCCCAGGCGATCACCGCCGTCCTCTCGCCCTCGCATCCGCTCCGGCGATACCAGTTCATCCTCGGCGGCGAAGATCAGACGATCGATGCGTGTACTCCGCTGACCACCCCGCCGCGCCTGTGGTCGTTCCTCCGCGGCGAAGCGGAGCTCGATGAGCTGATCGTGTCCGCGGGCGGTCGCATCGTCGTGCCTCATGATCCCCAGCTCGATGAGGGGCAGCGGCAGTCCGTGCAGCGAATCGTGCAAGGCCTCGGCACGCTCGAAACCGGTCGTGGTGATCGTCGAAGTGCCCCACAGGCGCCGGCAGGCGCACGGCGATCGCGCTCGCCGCGAGAGCATCCAAGCGTGCGGTGATCTCGTTGGATCTGACGCGGATCGCCCCGTCCTACGCTGCACTCGAGGCGGCGCTCACCGCCCTGATGCGCGACTGCCTGTTGGCCGACGCGATCCCCGTGATCGCCGAGCTCGACGAGCTCACCGGTGGGGAGGCAGATCCGGGAGCGCGACAACACCTCCTCGCGCGCATCCTCGAGAATGCGGCCAGTCCGGTGGCCGTGACGTCGAAGGTCCCAGGCCTCGACGTGAAGGTCCGAGGCCGACGCATCCTACTGGTCGCGTGTCCGGTTCCCGAGACGGCGGCCCGCCGTCTGTTGTGGAGCGCACCCTGGCGAGGACTCGCAGGGTTCGAGAGTGGAATCGACGAGCTCGCGCTCCGCTACCGGATGGGTGCCGGAGGCATCAACGCGGGCGCGACCTCGGCGCGATCGATCCGTGATGCCCGCGGCGGATCGGCGGCCCTCGAGGCCCACGATCTCCAGGAGGGCATCCGCAACAACATCGCCGAGCAGATGGGCGAGCTCGCGCAGCGCACCGAGGTCAAGCAACGCTGGGAGGACCTCGTGCTTCCGCCGGACACCCACGAGGACGTCAAGAACCTCGTCGCACGCGTCCGGTTCGCGCACCAGGTGTACGAGAAGTGGGGCTTCAAGCAGAAGATGCCGCGCGGCATCGGAGTTGCCGCGCTGTTCAGCGGTCCGCCCGGCACTGGCAAGACGATGGTCGCGGGCCTCCTGGCGCGCGAGCTCGATCTCGAGCTGTATCAGGTGGACCTCTCCAAGGTCGTCTCCAAGTGGGTCGGCGAGACCGAGAAGCAGCTGTCCCCGGATCTTCGAGGCGGCGATGCAGGCCACGCGCTGCTGCTGTTCGACGAGGCCGACTCGCTGTTCGCCAAGCGGACCGAGGTCAAGTCGTCGGTCGATCGCTACGCGAACCTCGAGGTCAACTACCTCCTCCAGCGCATCGAGAGCTTCGGCGGCGTCACGATCCTGACCACCAACCTCGATTTCGAGCATCGATCCTGCGCTGCGCCGCGCTCGCGGCGCACATCATGTTCCAGTCTCCGGAGCACGCCGAGAGCGTCAAGCTCTGGCAGCGCATGCTCTCGACGGGCGCGCCGATCAAGCAGCCGCTGGCGCTCGAGCAGCTCGCCAAGAGCTTCTCGGCGATGGTGGGCGCGAACATCCGCAATGCCGTGCTCGCTGCGGCGTTCATGGCGGCCTCGGAGGGCCTGCCGATCTCGCAAGCGCACCTCGAGCGCGCTGCCCGCGGCGAGTACCGCGCGATGGGCCGCGCCCTGTAGTGGTCCCTGACCCGACCGATCGGCGACGTCCATCCGTCCCCAGACCCGCGCAACGGTGGTACGTAAGGCATCCGTGTCGACCGGCAAGATGCGCAGCTCTCTCGGCTACTTGAAGCCGTACAAGAAGCAGCTCGCGCTCGGCGTGCTGATGCTCGGCCTCACGAACGTGTTCTACCTCGGCGTCCCCGAGATGCTCGGGAAGTCGATCGATGCGCTCGGCATCGAAGGTGTCGGAGTGATCGGCACGTTCGTGATGTGGATGGTGGTGTTCGCGGCGCTCACCGCCGTCACGCGCATCGCCTCGCGGATCCTGATCTTCAACTCGGGGCGCGCCGCCGAGTACGACCTCCGCTCCGACCTGTTCGGCCACCTGATGACGCTGTCGCCGGCCTACTACCGCGACCACCCCACCGGCGACGTGATGTCGCGCCTGACCAACGACGTGCAGACGGTGCGCGCGATGTGGGGTGCGGGCCTCTTGAACCTCGCGAACGCCCTGATCGCATTCGTCACGGTGCTCGGGCGCATGCTGTGGGCCGACCCGATCGTGACGATGTGGGCGATCCTGCCGTTCCCGATGATCTACGTCGTGGGTCAGGCGATGAGCCGCCGGATCTACGGGACGATGCGCTCGGTCCAGGCCGAGCTCGGCGCGCTGAGCTCCCGGATCCAGGAGGACCTCGGCGCGATCCAGGTGATCAAGACCTACGGGCTCGAGGGCGTGCGTCGCAAGGGCTTCATCGAGCGCTCCGAGAAGCTCCTGAAAGAGAACATGGAGGCGGCGAAGGTCCGCATCCAGCTCGGGCCGATGCTCAACACGCTCGCTGCGATGGGGATGGCGATCCTGATCTTGTTCGGTGGCCGTGCGCTGATCCACGGCGACATGTCCAAGGGCGAGCTGGTCGCGTTCTCCGGCTACCTCGCCCGGCTGGTGTGGCCCACGCTGACGCTCGGCTTCATGCTCGCCCTGGTCCAGCGCGGCCGCGCCTCGTGGTCGCGCCTCGTGGTGCTCCAGGACACCAAGGCCGACATCCCCGATGGCACGGGGCCGGCGCTCGCGCCGAGCAAGGCCCCCGCGAAGGTCGAGGTCAAGGACCTGACGATCAAGTTCGGCGACCGCACGATCCTCGAGGACATCCAGCTCACCCTCGAGCCGGGCACCGTCACCGCGATCGTCGGGCGCACGGGCGCGGGCAAGAGCACCCTGGTGGATGCGCTGTGCCGGCTGATCGACGTCCCCGCGGGCACCGTGTTCATCGACGGCCGCGACGTGACCACGCTCCCACTCGCCTCGCTGCGCGCGCAGATCGGGTACGCGCCCCAGGAGGCGTTCCTGTTCTCGACCACGATCGCCGACAACGTCGCGATGGGGTACGGCGGTGGCACCGCGATCCCCGCGGCGCGCGCGCGCGAGCTCGAGCGCGTGATCGGCATGGCGGCCGCGGCGGATCTCCGCGAGGAGCCGAAGGTGAAGGCCGCGGCCACGGCGGCCGGGCTCGCGCGTGACCTCGCGGCGATGCCCGAGGGGCTCGGCACGATCGTTGGCGAGCGCGGCATCACGCTGTCCGGCGGGCAGCGGCAGCGCGTGGCGCTCGCGCGGGCCCTGGCTGCGGCACCGCGGCTGCTCGTTCTCGACGATTCACTGTCCTCGGTCGACGCCGAGACCGAGCGGACGATCCTCAAGCACCTGCGCGACGTGATGAGTGGCCGCACGGCCGTGCTGATCTCGCACCGGGTCGCGGCGATCAAGGACGCCGATCAGATCATCGTGCTCGATCAAGGCAAGGTCGTCGCGCGTGGCACCCACGAGCAGCTGCTCGCCGAGCCGGGCACCTATAGCGACCTGTACCGCTCGCAGCTCGACACCGAAGTCGCCAAGCGGGAGGCGGTCTGATGGCGACCGCGGTCGCGAACCAGCCCGCCCCAGCATCCGGTGGGCGCGCCGGCGGCGCCGAGGAGGTCGTGCTCGGCAAGGCGTACGACGTCGCGCTGATGCGCCGGCTGTGGCCGTTCATCCGGCCGCACTGGAAGCTCCTGCTCGCGTGGGCGCTGTTCATGCCGATCACGATCGCGCTCGAGCTCGCGCAGCCGGCGCTGTTTCGCTACGCGCTGACCACGCACATCCTCACGGGCGACATCGCCCCGCTGCCTTTCGATGCGGCCGCGTACATGGGCCTCGTCCTCACCCAGGGCGCGTCGGGGTTCTGCGAGACCTGGTACCTCCAGCTCGCAGGCCAGCGCACGATGCACGCGCTCCGGATCGCGATCTTCGACAAGGTGCTGTCCCAGCGCGCCGCGTTCTTCGACCGGATCCCGGTGGGCCGGCTGATGACACGCATGACCAACGACATCGAGAGCCTGAACGAGATGTTCGCGCAGGGGGCGATCACGCTGATCGCCGACTTCGTGAAGATGGTCGCGATCGTGATCGTGATGCTGACGATCGATCCCACGCTGACCCTGCTCACGTTCCTGACGCTGCCGCTGCTGGTGGTGCTCGTGGAGTACGCCCGGCGCCTGATGCGCGCCTCGTTCCGGCAGATCCGCGTGCGGCTCGCCGCGATGAACGCGTTCGCGCAGGAGCACCTCTCGGGGATCAAGGTCGTCCAGCTGCTCGGGCGCTCCACCACCGCCCAGCGCGAGTACGACGAGATCAACGCGGGTCATCGCGATGCGTACCTCGGCCAGATCCGCGCGGACTCGGCGATGTACGCGATCGTCGAGGCGATCGGCTCGATGGCGATCGGCGTGGTGATCTGGTTCGCCGCCGGTCACCGCGCCGAGAGCATCCCGATGATCGGCGTGGTGGTGGTGTTCATCGAGTACATCAACAAGTTCTTCATCCCGGTCCGCGACCTGTCGCAGAAGTACGCGGTGATGCAGGGCGCGATGGCCGCCAGCGAGCGGATCTTCCAGCTCCTCGACACCGACGAGCCCGATGGCGCGACCGATCCCAAGGCGACCCGCGCCGAGGGGGGCGCCGCGAAGCCGAACACCACCGGACCGGCGCTCGAGCTCGCCAACGTCCACTTCAGCTATGGCGCGGAGCCGGTGCTGCGTGGGCTCGACATGCGCGTCCCGCGCGGTGCCACGGTCGCTGTGGTCGGCGCCACCGGCTCTGGCAAGTCGACCGTGATCAAGCTCCTGACCCGGCTCTACGAGCGGGAGCGCGGCGCGATCAAGATCGACGGCGTCGACATTCGCGATCTCCCGCTCGCCGAGCTGCGCCGCCGGATCACGGTGGTCTCGCAAGACGTGCTCCTGTTCGCGGGCACCCTCGGCGAGAACATCGCGATGGGCCAAGACTACACCCGCGAGCAGCTCGACGATGCCGTCCGCCGGGTCGGGCTCGATCGAGCACTCGCACGTCGCGACAGCGGTCTCGACACCAAGGTCGCCGAGCGCGGCTCGAACTTCTCGGCTGGCGAGCGTCAGCTCGTCGCGTTCGCGCGTGCCCTCCTCCGCAACCCGGAGATCCTGATCCTCGACGAGGCCACCGCGCACGTCGATCCCGAGGCCGAGCGCCTGATCGAGCAGGGTGTGGCCGAGCTGATGAAAGGTCGGACCACGCTGGTGATCGCGCACCGGCTGTCGACGATCCGCCACTCCGACCTCATCGTCGTGGTCGACAAGGGCACGGTCCTCGAGCAAGGGCGCCACGACGAGCTGGTGGCGAAGGGCGGCTACTATGCCGCGCTCGAGCGCACGTTCCGCCGCCAGGATCAGGACGACGCCTGAGAATCCCGGCACGCCCCCCCTGCACTCACCGGAGTTGCGGGAATCTCGCGGACTTGCCCACATCGGTCCGACCACGCGAACTCTGCCGGATTTGGGTATGATCGGGTACGGATGTCGGTTGCCCTGAGTGCACTGCGCGCAGCCATCGAGGTGATGGCGGACGGCGCGATCGTCGCTGACACGCGCACCGGCGAGGTGTTCGTCAACCGCGCCGCTCGGGAGATGCTTGGAATTCCTGCGGATGCGGTGGTCGACACCACCTACCTCAAGGACACCGTCGGGTTCTATCCGTTCGACCTGGCGGCCGGCTCGAGCGATGGCCAGCCGATCCGCGAGGAGGTCCGGATCGGGGATCGCGTGCTGCACTCTGTGGTGACCCCGCTCCGCGACGGTGAGGACGCGGTGGGTGCGATCGTGATCCTCCGCGATCTCGGCGACACCGCGGATGTCTCGCGCCGGCGGGCCGAGTTCGCGCAGGTGATGGCCCACGAGCTCCGGACCCCGTTGACCTCGATCGCCGGCGCGCTCGACATCGTGCTGTCCGGCTATGCGGGGGTGCTCTCCGATCGCCAGCTGCGCTACGTGGACATGGCCCGTCAGGCCGCCACGCGCATGAACCAGCTCGTCGATCAGCTGCTCGATCTCGCGCGGGCGCAGGCGGGCTCGATCACCGTCTCCACGGCGCCGGTCCAGCTCGATCGGCTCGCGCGTGAGGTGATCGATCGCTACCGAACGGCCGCCGCGACCAAGCAGCTGACGATCGTGCTCGGCGCCTCTGCCGAAGACATCGCGATCCTCGGCGATCCCGAGCGCCTGGCGCAGGTGCTCGGCAACCTGGTCACCAACGCGATCCGGTTCGCCCCCACCGGCGGCGTGATCGACGTGCAGGTGTTCGGCCCGCCTCTCTCGGAGGACGCCGTCGGCGTCTCGGTCCACAACTCGGGTGATCCGATCGCCCCCGAGGATCGCGAGCGCGTGTTCGAGCCGTTCTCCGCATCGAGCCGCCGCGTCGGTGGCACGGCCCTGGGCCTCTCGATCTCTCGCACGATCATCGAAGCGCACGGCGGACGGATCTGGGTCGAGTCGAGCGCGACCGGGACGAAGTTCGTGTTCACCCTGCCGGTCTCGGCCAAGTCCGACAAGACCGCGCAGATGCCGGACCTGAACGAAGGGCCCGCCCGGCGGCAGAAGCTCGGCGAGGGTGCCTGCGCCCTGGTGATCGACGACGATCCTCGGCGCGCGCTCCTGCTCAAGGGCCTGCTGATGTCCCTGACCGAGCGCGTGCTCGTGGCCAACGACGTCGACGACGCGCTCTCGATCGCGCGGTCGGAGCACCCTGCCCTCGCGGTGATCGCGGGGGCGATGGTCGACGTACTCCCCCTCCTCGCGATCCTCGAGCATGATCCGGATACGGCGAAGACCGCGGTCATGGTCGTCGGCGACGCGGAGCGACGGACCGATCTGCTCGCGGCGGGCGCGGATGACCTGCTCGAGTTCCCGATCCAGCCCGCGGTGTTCCGCGATGCGTGCCTGCGGCTCGTCGAGTCCGGCCGGCGCGAGGCCCCCCGCGTGCTCGTCGTCGACGACGACCCGTCGATCCGGATGATCTGCCGCGAGGTCCTCGAGCTCGGCGGCTATCAGGTGCGCGATGCCGGCAACGCGAACGCAGCGCTCGCCGAGGCGCGCCGGTTTCGCCCCGACATGATCCTGATGGACGTCTTGATGCCCGGCATCGACGGCTATCGCACCGCCGAGATGATCCGCGCCGACGCCACGATCGGGATGGCGCCGATCATGTTCCTGTCCGCCCGCGGCGACACCGCCGACAAGGTCCGCGCGTTCCGCTCGGGCGCCGAGGACTACATGGTCAAGCCGTTCGACGCCGCGGAGCTGCTGGCGCGCGTGCACAAGGCCCTCGACCGTCAGGCCCGCGAGCTCGGCGCCTCTCCCACCACCCAGCTCCCGGGCGCGGATGCGATCCAGGGCGAGATCGAGAATCGTCTCGAGCACGGCGATCAGGCCGCGGTGGCGTGCTACCTCGACCTCGACAACCTCAAGGCCTTCAACGACTACTACGGCTACGCGAAGGCGAACGCCGTGATCCGCCAGACCGGCGACGTGATCCGCAACGTGGTCACCACCGCCGGCGGGCCCGGAGACTTCATCGGTCACATCGCGGGTGATGACTTCGTGTTCGTGACCTCACCGGAGCGCGTGGACGCCGTGTGCAAGGGCATCTGCGAGCGCTTCGACCAGCTGATCCGGCTCTACTACCACCCCGCCGATCGCCAGAAGGGCTACATCGAGACCAAGGATCGGTTCGGGGTCCAGCGGAAGTTCCCGATCATGAGTGTCTCGATCGCCGCGATCTCGCTCGCGCGCGCGAAGTCGTACGCCGGGCTGGCCGAGCTCGCCGCGGTCGGGAAGCGCACCGCGAAGGCGATTCCCGGCTCGATCTACGTGCGCGACGGCGAGATCATGATGACTCCCGCGGCCACGACCTGATCACTTCGCGCAGACCTTGAGCTTCAACCGCTTGGTCTCGACGAGCGTCTTGGCATCGAGGATCGCCAGCGAGCCTCGCAGCTTGCCGCCGAGCGCCGCCAGGTAGCCTCCCGCAGGGAGCGCCACGGGATCGAGGCCTGCGAACGGCTGGTAGCTCTTCGCGAGGACCTTCTTGCAGGCCTTGCTGACATCCGAGCCCTCACCGAGGTACTCGAGCTCCTCCGGCTTGCACGCGCCGGGCTTCACCGCACGGGCGGTCAGCGCGCGCACCCCATCGGAGCCCGTGACCACGAGCAGCTCCTGGAGCCCGGCGCTGGCGAGCGCGACGTGCTTGTCATCGAGGACGTTGACGCCACCCGCGAACACCGAGAACCCTCCGGCGTCGGCGCCGTCATCCTTGACGAGGCCCGTGCGCTTGCCGTCGTCCTTGTACGCCCACACTGCCTGGTACGGGCCGGCATCCGTTCCGGCGACGTAGATCGCATTGCCGACATAGAGCAGCTCGTACGGATCGTTCCCGACGTTGGTGTCATCGGGCGCCTTGTCGTCGCGCAGCGCGATCGCCCTGACCTGCTTCTTGGTCTTCGCGTCGAACACGTAGAGGATGCCGTCGCGCAGGATCACCGCGTGCGCGCCGTCGGTGCTGGTGGCGTACAGCAGCAGCTCGTCGGCGCTGGCCTTGGGCGCCGCGCAGTAGCCCTCGAGGCAACCCTTCGCGTCCACCTTGCCGCGGAGGCTGTGCCCCGGGAGCGCGGTCGCGGGAGCATCCGACAGCGCACCCGTCTTGGGATCCACCGCGAAGCAACCAAGCAGCCCGGCGTGCTCGTAGTCGGCGTGGGCGCACAGGACCGGCGCACCCGCGACGAGGCCGAGGTCGAGCTGCGGCGGGGACTCCTTGGGGAACCACGCCTTCGGCAGGCAAGGTGCGCCGGCGAAGGCGGAGCTGGAGACCGCGGTGGAGAGCACGACGGACGCGAGACCGAGCGAGCGCGCGAGGAGCATGCCGCGGCTATATCACCACCAGGTGTCGTAGTCCTCGGCGATGCCGATCACGTGCTCGAGGTCGTGGACGCGGCCGTTCGCGGTGCGGAGCCGACCCGTGAAAGCACCGATCACGTGGCGGAGCCGGTGCTTGACCAGCGGAAGATCGAGCCGCTGGGAGACATGAGCGACGGCCTTCATCGAGATGTCGACGGTATCGGCGCGCACGCGCCACGGGCTCGCGCCCTCGTCCGTCTGCGATGCGAGCTCGACGCCGGTGATCGCCTCGCGCTTCCCGCCGATCCACACCGCGTTCTCACTGATCGGCGCGTCCGGCGTGGGGTCGACGAGGTTGAGGCCGATCACCTCGCCATGCTTGGTGCGGCCACACAGCGCGATCCACTTCCACACCGCGTGGCGCAGGGCGTACATCTTGGTGAAGTCCATGGTCCCGTACGAGCGATCGGGCGAGAACTCGATGGTCCGGCCGTCGAGGATCACCTTGCCGGAGACGGAGAACGCGGCGAACTTGTGCGTGTAGTTCCAGCGCCCCCCAGGCAGCGGCACGCACAGCGCGAGGTGCTCGTCGGTGGGCTGACTCGAGAACGTGAGGTCAGCCGTGAGCTGGCCACCACCCTCGGTCTTCGCATCGACGTGTGCCGCGAACCGGCGACCGCCTTCGAGGTTCTCGATCGCGACGCCGAGGCCCCGCGCGCGGAAGCTGTGGGCCCCGGCGGCGCTCGATGGCGCCACGCGCGTACCGATCTGGAGCGGGGTGATCGCGAACTTCTTGTGGACCTTGCCGCCCGCGAGCTCCGCCGCATAGACAAAGCCGTTGCTCGCGAAGCCCGCGGTCCCCACCACGAAGGCGATGAACAGGTCATCGGTCGAAGCAGTCATGTACTGCCAGCTCTTGAGGCGCAGCTTCTGCCGATAGGTGCTCTCCGCGCGCCCCAGGCCCAGGTCGGTCAGTCCATCGAGCGAGTGGACGATCTTCGCGTCCTCGAGGTTTGGATCGAGCAAGGGATGATCCCACGATCCGATGATCGGGCTCGTCGCATTCGGCTCCACCAGATCGTGCATGGCTAGCTCCCCAGCTCGATGCCGACGCACTTGGCGGTGCGGACCAGCTCGCCAGCCGGATCGACCAGCTTGAGCTTCTTCACGGCCTTCTCGATCGGGCGGGCGACGACCTTCCCCGCCTCCACCGCTGCGACATGACCGAACGCGCCCTCGGCGATCAGATCCACGGCCTTCACTCCGAACCTGGTCGCGAGCTCGCGATCGAAGGCACACGGGCGCCCGCCGCGCTGCACGTGACCGAGGACGGTGGTCCGGACCTCGTAGTCGGTTCGCGCGGCGATCATCTCCGCGACTCGCTGTCCGGCGCCTCCAAGCTTCTCCTGGTGCGCGTCAGAGCCTGCGGTCACGACCGAGAGGTTCGCGCCCTTGGCCTTGGCGCCCTCGGCGACCACCACGATCGAGTAGCTCACGCCGCGGCCGTGACGCTTGTGGAAGGCCTCGATGATCCGATCGGGGTCGTAGTCGAGCTCCGGGATCAGGCAGACATGCGCCCCGCCGGCGAGCGCCGAGGTCAGCGCGATCCAGCCGGCGTAGCGTCCCATCACCTCGACGACCATGATCCGCTCGTGGCTCTCGGCAGTGGTGTGCAGCCGCTCGAGCGCCTCGACCACGATCTCGACGGCGGTCTGGAAGCCCACGGTGTACTCCGTCGCCTCGAGGTCGTTGTCGATGGTCTTCGGCACGCCGACGATCCGCGTGAAGCCGCGCTGGATGAACCGCTGTGCGAACGACATCGTGCCGTCGCCACCGACGACGATCAGGCCGTGGAGATCGAGCTTCGCCAGGTTTGCGAGGCAGCGCACCGAGACATCGTGGGTCTCGACCCGTCCGTCGGGGATCTTGACCGGGTACGCGAACGGGTTGGCCCGGTTGCTCGAGCCGAGCATCGTGCCGCCTCGGGGCAGCAGGTGCTGGACGACCGAAGGCGTGAGGTCGACGTACTCCTCCTCGTACAGGCCCTCGAAGCCGTTCCGGATGCCGACGATCTCCCAGCCGAACGTCTGCCGTGCGTGGAGCGTGACCGCCCGGATCACACCGTTCAAGCCAGGGCAGTCACCGCCGCCGGTGAGGATGCCGATCCGCGTGCTCATCGCCGCGGGATGTTAGAACAACTCACGAGGCCGCGCGCGGCGCCGTGCCCGGAAGCCGCAGGAGCGCTCGCAGGTGCTCCGGCAGGTTCGCCAGGTTCGCCGGATCCTCGTCGACGATCAGGCCACGGCAGGTGGAGGCCCCGCAGTAGCAGGCCTCCGCGACCTCGGCGACGAACGCGTAGTCGTACGTGATCTCCTCCCCCACCGGGATGTCACGCAGGGCCACCCACCACGCGCGCATCGTGTGCTCGTTGTGGTCCCACTTCGAGCACACCTCGCTGTTCGGATCGCACGAGTGGTTCATCCAGCGGGTCTGGCAGGCGAGATCCCAGAACACCGGATCGCCATGCCCCGAGTCCTCGCCGGGGAGGATCAACGCGTAGGTGTCGTCGAACTCGGCGTCTGCCTGGTAGAGGATTCCGTCGCCGAAGCAGATGGTCTCGCCTGCGGAGAACGGTCGGGTGGTGACCACACCATAGCCATGGATCTTGGAGTGGATGACGCGCAGACCTTCGAGCAACGGCATGGGCGGTATTTTTAGTATTCAGGCGGAGACTGCAAGGCCTGACGCGCCGTTCGAGGTCGACGATCGCACCAGATTTGATAGATTTCGTCCCGCAATGGCAAACAAGCTCAAGGTCGGCGTCCTCGGCGCGACCGGCATGGTCGGTCAGCGGTTCGTCTCCCTGCTCGAAGGTCACCCGTGGTTCGAGGTCACGGCGGTGGCCGCCAGCCCGAGCTCTGCGGGCAAGCAGTACGCCGACGCCGTCGCTGGCCGGTGGACGCTGGGAGGAGACGTCCCGCCCACGGCCGCCCGCCTGACCGTGGGCAACGCCTCGGACGTCGAGGCGATCGCCAACCAGGTCGACTTCGTGTTCTGCGCGGTCGACATGGACAAGGCCGCGACCGCGAAGCTCGAAGAGGACTACGCCAGGGCTGAGACCCCGGTGGTCTCGAACAACTCCGCGCACCGGTGGACCTCCGATGTGCCGATGATGATCCCCGAGATCAACGCGGACCACATGGGCGTGATCGAGGCCCAGAAGAAGCGCCTCGGCACGAAGCGCGGCTTCATCGCGGTCAAGCCGAACTGCTCGATCCAGAGCTACGTCCCTGCGATCCATCCGCTGTGGGCCTTCGGCCCCACCAAGATCGCCGTGTGCACCTACCAGGCGATCTCCGGCGCCGGCAAGACCTTCGAGTCGTGGCCCGAGATGGTCGATAACGTGATCCCGTTCATCAAGGGTGAGGAAGAGAAGAGCGAGCAGGAGCCGCTCAAGGTGTGGGGCCAGGTCGCCGGCGGCAAGATCGTGAACGCCACGGCACCGCTCATCACCGCTCAGTGCATCCGCGTCCCCGTGAGTGATGGGCACATGGCGGCGGTGTTCGTGGCGTTCGAGAGAAAGCCAACCCGCGATCAGATCCTGTCGGCGTGGAAGGAGTTCGGCGGTCGGCCACAGCAGCTCGGGCTGCCGAGCGCGCCCAAGCCGTTCCTCCACTACTTCGAGGATGACACCCGTCCGCAGACCCGGCTCGATCGCGATGCTGGCCACGGCCAGGCCGTCTCGATCGGCAGGCTTCGTCCCGATGCGATGTTCGACTGGCGCTTCGTCGCGCTGTCCCACAACACCGTCCGCGGTGCGGCCGGGGGAGCCGTCCTGACCGCCGAGCTGCTCAAGGCCGAGGGCCAGATCGCCGCAAAATGATGCACCCCCCGATCGGGTAGGACACGATCGAGCGTGGGGTGTGCGGGCTGACTACCTCGTCGTGGAAACGTTCATCCCGACGAGAACGGCGAGGTTTCATGGTGTTGCGGCCCACCAAAAAAACATGGGCTGCAGGATGCAGCCTCACCTCACGGAGTAGTCCAGAGGTAGCGCTTGCCTGAAGCCAGGTTCCGGGCGAGCGTTAGGATTCATGCCCAAGAGCGCTCCTCCAGAGCGACGCCGTGGCAAGCGTGCCGTCGACGACGAGCCGGTGAAGATCGGGCCCGTGAAGATCGCCCGCGGGACGCGGGACGCGATCGCACCCATGCGGCTCGATGACACGGACGGGCTCGACGCGCACTCCGATGTCGCGAGTGACCTGGTCGACGAAGACAACGCCGATCACGCCGATCACGGCGATCAGGACAATTTCGAGGTTGGTGACTCCCAGGAGGCGCACGCCGCGCAGGAGGCCGCGTCCACCGACGCGCGCATGCTCGAGCTCGCCCAGCGCCGGTTCGGGCTGTCGGCGTTCCGGCCCGGCCAGGCTCTCGCGATCCGCAACGTGCTCGCCGGCATCGACACGCTGGCGATCATGCCGACGGGTGCCGGCAAGTCGCTGTGCTACCAGCTCCCCGCGCTCGAGCTCACCGGCGTCACCCTCGTGGTCTCACCGCTGATCGCGCTGATGAAGGATCAGTACGACAAGCTCGACCACCTCGACATGGAGGTGCTGCGGCTCGACTCCACGCTGTCACCGCGCGACGAGCAGGCCGCGCTCACTCGCCTGTCGTCCAACCGCGCGTGCATCGCGTACGTCACGCCCGAGCGGCTCGGCGATCCCAAGTTCCGGGAGCGGCTCGCGACCGTGAACGTCTCCCTGTTCGTCGTCGATGAGGCCCACTGCATCTCGCAGTGGGGCCACGACTTCCGCCCCGCCTATCTCGGGCTCGGCGAAGCAGTGCGTGCCCTCGGCAAGCCACCCGTGCTCGCGCTGACGGCGACGGCGCCACCCAAGGTCAAGGACGACATCCTCGCGCAGCTCCAGATTCCGGACGCGTCGGTGATCGACATCGGCCTCGATCGCCCGAACCTCCGCTATCACGTGGTCAAGGCGTCGAGCGAGCGTAAGAAGCAGGCGCTGCTGCTCCGCTTGATCGAGAAGCAGGAGGGCTGCGGCATCATCTACGCTGCGACGGTCAAGACCGTCGATGCGCTCGCGGACTTTCTGTGGTCACAAGGTGTCGAGTGCGGTCGCTACCACGGCCGGATGCGCGCGAAGGACCGGGAGCGGGTCCAGAGCGCCTTCATGGAGCGCAGCGATCCGCGCCTGATGGTGGCCACCAATGCGTTCGGCCTCGGGGTCGACAAGCAGGATCTGCGGTTCGTCATCCACTACAACTTCCCGGGCTCGCTCGAGAGCTACTACCAGGAGGCCGGCCGCGCCGGTCGCGATGGCATGCCGGCGGACTGTGTCCTCCTCTACCAACCCGAGGACAAGCGGATCCAGAGCTTCTTCCTCGGCGGTCGCTATCCGACGCCCGAGCAGACTCGCGCGGTCGCCGAGGCGCTCGTCCAGGTCGCGGGCGGCAAGATCGCGAAGTCCGATGATGACGACGCCGACGTGTTCCGCACCGTCAAGGAGATCGCGGAGCGCGCCGATGCTCCCGCGAAGAAGGCCCGCGTGGTGCTGTCGTTCCTGAAAGAGGTGGGGTTCGCTGCGGAGGCGCCCGGAGCCCTGTTCGCCCCCCTCGCCCTCGAACCGCCGAGCATCGACAACCTCGCTCGCGCGGCGAGCCGCTACGAGCAGAAGCGTGCGCAGGATCGCGCACGCCTCGCGTCGATGCTGCGCTATGCGCAGTCCCACCTGTGCCGGAACCGGCTGCTGGTCACGTACTTCGGCTATCTCGATGCGCCGCCCTGTGGGACCTGCGACAACTGCGTGCGCTCCGCGAGATCGGCCGCCGGCCCCAACAAGGAGGCCGAGACCGTCGCGGCGGCGCTGGCCGCACGGCGCGGCGGCGTCGACGCCACCCAACGCAAGGCGCTCCTCGAGGAGGCCATGCGGCGCGGGCGCGGGGGCCGTGGTCGTGCGCTCAAGATCGAGCGGGTGAAGCGCCCGGTGTTCGGCCCGCTGGAGAAGGGCGACATCGTCCGGCACGCCACCTGGGGCGATGGCGAGGTCGTGCGCGTCGTCGGCGACAGCGTGTACACGTTCTTCCCCGTGCACGGTGAGAAGCTGCTGAAGACCAGCTTCCTCGAGAAGATCGAGAACTAGAGCACCTTCTCGAGCTCCGTCCGCAAGGTCGCGGCCGTGAACTGCTCGCCGAGCAGGCGTGGCGCGTGGACGACGACCCGTCGCGGATCGGGGCGAGCGACCTCCGCGGAGCCGCCCGCGTGCACCTCGATCGCCTGGATCGCGCTCAGCGCATCCTTGCCCATCGGATCGGCGGCGATCGCCGACAGGACCTCGACGAGGACCGGGATCAAGAGCCCGATCGCGCGCCGCCCGTCGTCGTCGAGCTCGGCGGGGAGCTCGATCGGCAGCGCACGCCCGACGCTGGCGGCGAGCGTGCTGGCGTGTGCCGCGAGCATGCGTGCGAGCTCGAGCTTGCCTGGCACAGGCGCATCGGGGACCGGAGACCGAACGAGGAGGCTCGCGTCGATCACGGTGACCGCGGCGATCTGATCGACGCGGACGAAGCTCACGGTCGGGGCACGCAACGACCCTCCGACGAGCAACGAGACCACGGCACCGCCGCCGCCATCCGCGACCTCGACGATCCGCCCGCGAAGCATCGTTCCGCTCGAGAGGTGCAGCTCGAGCTCTGGCCGCGGCCGATCGTTGGCCGCGAGCGTCTTGCCGAGGTTCGAGAGATCTTCGAGCAGCCGGCGAGGCGAACGGCCCCCGAGCTGCGCGAGGACGTCGCCATCGCTGTCGGCCACTAGAGGGCTTTCTCGATGATCTCGGTCAAGTACTTGGCGCGATCGGCGACATCGCCGACGTTCGTCATGTCGTGATCGATGAGGATCGTCCCGGCCTCGAACTTGATCGCGCTGCCCGGCGAGTAGTAGCCGGAGCTGTTGCGGAACTCGATCTTCTTGAGGCCCGCCTTGAGCGCCTCCTTGCCCATGTCATCGCGGGTGATCGAGCGCAGCGCGTCGAGCACGGGCTTGAAGTAGATCGCGGTCCAGTTCTCCGCGTAGGAGTCCCCCTGCCCTTCGGTGGCGAGCTGCTCCCAGGTGATCTCGAACGGCACGGCAAACCCGGCGACGTCCTGGATCTCCTTCTGGAGCGCAGGCAGATGCTTGTCCTGAAAATCCTTGATGGCGCGGCGTTCGGCGAGTCCCATGGTGTTCCCCTTGTACGATGCGGCTGGCCCGCGATCTTCCGAGGATCGCGTCGAAATATCCAGCGCCTACGGCGCGTTCGGGCCCCTACTCGTCGGGAGTTGCCGCGCGCTGGCGACGCATCTCGTAGAGCGCGAGCGAAGCCGCGACCGAGACGTTGAACGACCCCACCGCATCGCGTCCTGCCGCCATGTCGATCACGGCGTGGAAATCGCAGTTCTTGGCGACCAGCGGACGGATCCCGGAGCCCTCCGCGCCGAGCACGAGGCACAGCGAGAGCTTCCCGTCGATCTCCTCGATCCGCTGCGCCTTCTCGCTCGCGTGAACCGCCACGCGCCACAGCCCGTGCTCGCGCAGCTCGTCGAGCGCGCGGACCAGGTTGCCGACCTGGACCACCGGCAACAGCTCGCTCGCCCCAGCAGAGGCCTTGGAGGTGAGCGACGTGACCGCCGCCGCACGATGCTCCGGGATGATCACGCCGCCGGCGCCGAGCAGGTATGCCGAGCGCAGGATCGCACCGAGGTTGCGCGGATCCTCCACGCCGTCGAGGGCGACCAGCAGCGCTGGGCCCGGCGCCGCGACGAGGTCTTCGAGCTGAGCGTACTGGAACGGGCCCAGCCACGCGATCACGCCCTGGTGGACCGCGCCCTCGCCGGCCGCGCGGTCGAGTGCGTGGCGATCGCGATCCTCGAGCTTGATCCCGGCCGCGCGCGCGGAGACGACAATGGCGGCGACCGGATCGCTGGTCTGCCGACCGGCGCGCGCGGGATCCACCCAGATCGCCTTGATCGCCTTGGGGCGCACCGCGAGCAGCTCGCGCACCGGCCCCGCGCCATAGACAGCTCGCTCGCCTGGACCGCCGGTGGTCATGCCTGCTCCCCGGCGAGCTCCGCGACGATGGCGCGCGCTGCCGCCGCCGGATCGGGGGCATCCCGCAGCGGGCGCCCGACGACCACGAGGTCCGCACCGGCGAGCCGCGCTTGCTTCGGCGTCATCACGCGCTTCTGATCTCCCATCGCCGCACCGGCGGGACGCACTCCGGGGGTCACGATCAAGAACGCACTCGGCGCGATCGCACGGATCACCGCGACCTCGTGTGGCGAGGCGACCACGCCCGCGCAGCCGGCGGCGATCGCCAGCTCGGCGCGCTTCTGCACCAGCGCGGCGATCGGGCCCGTGGCGCCGATGTCCACGAGGTCGGCCTCGTCGAGCGAGGTCAGCACCGTCACGGCGAGGACCTTCATCGTGGGTCCCGCGGCCTTGACCGCCGCTTCGAGCATCGCGCGCCCGCCGCCGGCGTGGACGGTGAGCAGGCCCGCACCGAGCTGGGCCACGCGGGCGGTGGCGCGGGCGACCGTCTCGGGGATGTCGTGCAGCTTGAGATCGAGCATCACGTGACGCCCGCGCGCGACGTGGTCCGCGACGATCGAGGGGCCCTCGGCGCAGAACAGCTCGAGGCCGAGCTTGATCCAGCTCGGGACACCCCCGAGCGCACCGATCAGCGCCTCCGCCTCCGCCCGCCCCGGAGCATCGAGCGCAGCGATCAGGCGATTGCCAACACCGGGGAACTCTCGCTCGGCCACGGGGCGGGTGTACCACCCCACGCCGCGAGGGTCACTTGGCGACGCGGATCGCGAACACGCCACCGGTCTCCTCGGAGACCGTGTAGATCACGCCGGGATCGGCCCGCCGGTGGTCCGGATCGAACCGGATCGTCCCGGTCAGCCCTGCGAGCTCGCCCTTGGCCAGCGTCGCGGCGAGACCCGCGCGCCCAGCGGTCCCCGCGGCCGCGGCGAGCTGGACGGCATCGAAGGCGTACGCCTCGAGAAAGCCCGGCGCCCTGCCGAACGCCGCGATGAACCGATCGAGGAACGCCTTGCTGGCGGGATCCTGATCGTCCGGGTAATAGCCTGGCGCGAACAGCGCGCCCGTGGAGTGGCGCCCGGCATCGGTGAGGTACGCCGCGGTCAGGTTCTCGGCGGTGGACAGGAGGAGGATCGCGCGACCGCCGATCACCTTCTTGGTACCGAGCGGCTTGGGGATCTTGCCAGTGGCCGCGAGCGCCGGGGCGATCAGGCCGAGCGTGTCGGCCTGCGCGGGGACGAACACCGCGTCCCAATCTCCGGACAGCTTCGCCGTGAACCCCGCGAACGACTTGGTGTCGGCCTTGTACGTGACGGTCGAGACCACGGTGCCCCCGCCCTTCTCGACCTCGTCCTTGAACGCGGCGGTCATCGCGCGGCCATAGCCGTTCTCGGCGGCGAGCACGGCGAACTTCTTCACGCCCTTGGCGAGCGCACGCTGGGCGAGGGCTCGGCTACGCGCCTCGCCGGAGTGCACCATGTGGAACACGAACTTCGAGCCCGCGTTCTTCTCCGCCGCGGTCGACAGGCTGAGCAGCGGCAGCTGCAGACTCTCCGCGCGGCTACCTGCCGCATCGACAGCACTCGAATCGATCGGCCCGACGATCGCGATGACGTTGCTCCGGGCGAGGTCCTCGACGGCCATCGCGGACGCATCCGCATCGAGCGCGGCCCGAACCTCGACGGCTGCGATGCCCTTGCCATCGGACACGCCCGCCGCCATCCCGAGCCCCGCGGCGGCGGCCTCGGCCACGCGGTTCTGCTTCCCACCGAGCGGCAACACCGCGCCGACCAGCCCCGCGTTGCCGGAGCTCGGCGTACCCGACGACGTGACCTGTGCGTCGCTGATCATCTTCGGGAGCCCTACGGCGATCCGCGCCGGCGCGGCGACGTCGCGAAACTTCTGGGCCTCGTCGACCTTTCCGGCCTGATCGGCCACGAGAGCGAGCCTGCTCGCCACCGCGGCCATCGACGGTCCCTTGCGGTCGTCGAGCTCGTCGTAGATCCGGCGCAGGGTGTCCGGATCGGCACCGGCGACCAGCTCGCCGACACGCGCCACGATCAGCGCCTTCTCCCCGGGCGTCACCCGGCCGTAGAGCTGATCGAACACGGGGAGCGCCGCGAGCGGACGCTCGCCCAGCGCGGTCGCGTATGCGAGGGCGCCGAGGTACTCCGTTCGCTCGTCATCGTTCTCGATCGCCTTCTCGCCCCGCTTGAGCAGCGCCAGGACCTTGGCTGGGTTCCCGCCGTAGTTGTGCGCGATGCCCAGGAACAGCTCGGCGCGGGTGGTCAGGCCGGCATCGACATCGGCATCGACCGTGATCTGCAACGCCTTGATCGCCACGTCGAACTTGCGCGCCTTGACCGCCGCGATACCGGCATAGAGGTGGGCCCACGGGGTGATCGGATCGTCGGGGAAGTCCTCGGCGATCTGCCGGAACTCCTCGGTGTTGCGACCGTCCCGCAGGAACTTGGCCTTGGCCTCCGCGAACCGGGTCCGCGCCTCGGCGGCGCCGTTCTGGGGGACGTCGGGCACCAGCGTCTTGCGGGTGCTCCGCGGGCACGCCGCGAGCGCGACCACCAGGGTCAGCCAGACCATCGCCCGCGCCAGGTACTGCATCACGGCTCGACGATAGCGACATGCGGGACCCTCCGCAAATGCCCGGGCAACCCCGCGCAAGCACGGGGAACCAATTCGGAGTATCAAGCGGAAATAATATGTCCCGCACGGATCGCATGACCGCCGACCTCGAGCGCGGTTTCGAGGCTCTCGAGGAGGGTGAGCTCGACACCGCCGCCGCCTGCCTCGAACGCTGCCGCCGGGTCGATCGCAAGCACCCCGACGTGATCACGCTCGCCGCCGCCGTCGCGGACGCGCGCGGGGAGGTCGAGGAGGCGATCGCGCAGTACCGCACGCTGTCCGAGCTGCGCAAGGACGACCCGATGCCCCGGATCTGCATCGCGCGCCTCCAGCTCCACGGCCAGGGCGATCCCGACGCGGCGCTCGAGACGGTCGAGGCGGCGTTCGACTTCATCGACGAGGAGGAGGATCTCGTCGAGGCCGTCTACATCAAGACCGAGGCGCTCCTCGCCGGCGATCAGAAGCCCGCGGCCCGCGAGACGCTCGGCGAGCTGTCGAGCTCGGTGATCGAGGACGCCGAGCTCGCGCTCGATCTCGCCGAGCTGGCCCTGGCGGCAGAGGATCGCGCCGCCGCGGTCCGCTGGATCGAGGCCGCGCGCAAGCTCGACGCCGAGTCCGAGGCCGATGCCCTCCACTTGCTCGGCCGGGTCCACGAGGCGGCCGAGGATCGCGCCCAGATGATCGCGGCGTGGCAGCAGGTCCGGATCCTCGACGCCAAGCTCCCCGCCGCACCGATCTCGATCACCGACGACGAGGTCGAGCAGATCGCCCTCGATACGCTGGCGGAGCTGCCGCAGCACATCCGCACCAAGCTCGAGCGCATCCCGATCCTGATCGACCGAGCGCCGTCCGAGGCGATGGTGGCGGACGGGCTCGACCCGCGGATGCTTGGCCTGTTCCAGGGCACACCGATGCCCGAGACCGGCAATGCGGCCCCTTCGGTGACCAACATCCTGCTGTTCAAGACCAACCTCGAGCGGTTCGCGATGGACGAGGATCACCTCGCGGAGGAGATCCGGATCACCGTGCTCCACGAGACCGCGCACTACTTCGGGCTCGACGAGGGTGACCTCGAGAAGCTCGGCCTCGACTGAGGATGCGGATCGAGTTTCAGGTCGCGGGCACGGCCGTGGTGTTCACCCGGAGCTGGGTCACCGGCGCCACCAAGCTGGTCGCACGGGGCACCGAGGTCATGCTGCAGAGCCCGCGCGAGGTCGGCACCCACTTCAGCTTCGCTCTGCTCCAGGTCTGGGAGGGCAAGGTGTTTGGCCACGACATCGTGATCGAGAAGCGTCGCCCCGCGCTGTTCGCGGGCTTTCGCGCGCAGCACTACCGCGTGCTCGTCGACGGCGCGCTCGTGGTGGAGCGGTCCGGCTACTGATCTACTGCGGGAAGCACTGGCCGAGGATGATGTCCCCCGGCGCGCAGAAGCCCATCGTCCCGCCGAGCGTCACGCAGCACTCGCCGGAGGTCGTGCACTCGTTGTTGTTCGCGCAGAACGGCCCACTCGGCGCATCGACCGCGGCATCCGCGGCGATCGTCGCGTCGATCGACGCATCGACCGACAGCTGCGTATCCGGGTGAGTCACGCTGGCGTCGAACTTCACGGCCGCGTCAGTCCGGGGCGCATCATCTCCGCCGCCGGGACCGTTGCCGCCGGCGTTGGCGCAGCTGCACACGCACAATGCGAGCGAAAGAGCGCGAAGCGCAGCTGACATCAAGACCCCCGCCGGCATCCTATCCAGATGCGAGGCGGCTTCAATGGTTTTCTGCCGGCCGCCGACGGATCTCCCCCAAGTTGCACAAACCGTGCAGTGGCCGGACCTTGGGGTGCCTCAGGCTACTTCTGCTCGTGGCACTCGAGGCAGCCGAACCCGTCCGGGTGGCTGTCGTCCATCGCGTGCTGACCGAGCATTTCGGCCATCTGCGGCTTCACGATCTTGCCCATGAACTCGGCCATCTTGGGCTCCTGCTTGCCCGCCTTGAGCGCCGCGAAGTCGAGCTTGGGCAGCTCGGGGTTGGGCATCTTGTAGTCGGTCTTCGCGCCGGCGCCGTGACAGGTCTTGCAGCCGAACTTCGCGAACGCCTTGCCGTCGAACTCCTGGAAGGCCTTGCGCATCGTCGGCATGACCTTGGTCTTCATCAGGCGGATCTTCCCCTGACGATCGAGCTTGTCGAACTCGCTGGCCGGCTCGGCAGCGCTGCCCGCCGCGGAGCCGCTGCCTGCGGCGACCGCGCTGCCTGCGCCGCTACCCGCCGCGGAGCCGCTGCCTGCGCCACTGCCCGCCCCGCTGGCGTCGCCACTCCCTGCCCCGCTCCCCGCCGAGCTGCCCGCCGAGCTGCCGGCCGAGCTGCCCGCCCCGCTGCCGGCCGCGCTGCCCGCCGGAGGGGTGGCCGGGGGCGCCGGCGACGCAGTCGAGCCGCCTGCGGGTGCGTCCGACTTCGACGAGCAGCCGGTGCCAAGTGCGAGGGTCGCGAAGGTCGCGAGGACGAGGGCGCGAACGGACGGAAGGGTCGTCATCGCGCGCGAGTGTCGCGTGTCTTTGGGGCGCGATCCACTCGCGGTGGCCCTAGCCGAGGGTCGCGACGCGGTCGCCGAACAGGCGCTCGAGGCGGGTCAGAAGATCTTCGGTCGGGGACAGCGCCCACGCCTCGGGGAGCTGGACCACGGTCTCCGAGCGCTGCGGGATCTTGATCCGGATCACGGCGGTGCAGTTCCCGCGGGTCGCGTTCGCGAGGATGGTCTTCAGCTCGTCGACGAGGTCGAGCGTCAGCTGGTCCGCGTTGAGGTGGATGTCGACGCGTGAGGTCTTGGCCTGACGCAGCTCGGACAGCGGGGCCGCACTCTCGAGCAACATCTTCCACTCGGGGGCTTCGGCGTTGCCCTCGTTCTTCACCGCGCCGGAGCACAGGATCGGCTCGTCGCTCACGAGGACGTGGCGGACCTTCTCGAACGTTTTCGGGAACGCGATCACCTCGAGCGTCCCTTCGGCGTCCTCGAGCATGAAGCGCGCCATCTTGTCGCCCTTCTTCGTGATCATCTCGCGGTACTGGCTGACGATGCCGCCGATCGAGTTGTCTCCGACGCCGCGGAGCCCGTTCGAGAACGAGCTGGTGGACGCCGTCGCGTAGCGCTGGAGATCGCCGCGGTAGCGATCGAGCGGGTGGCCCGAGACATAGAACCCGAGGGACTCCTTCTCGAACGCCAGGAGCTGCTTGTGGTTCCACTCCTCGATGTCCGGATAGCTCTCCCCGGCCTTGTCTCCGCCGACGGGCTTGGGCGGCTCGGCCGCGTTGAACAACCCGAACAGCGAGGTCTGACCGCTGCGGCGATCGCGCTGCTCGGCGGCGCCGCGCTCGAGCGCACCATCGAGCGCAGCGAGCAGCTTCGCGCGATGGTGGTTGCCGGTCAGCCCATCGATGGCGCCGCTCTTGACGAGCTGTTCGAGCACGCGGCGGTTGCACTTCTGTGTATCGACGCGCCGGCACAGCTCGAAGATCGATTCGAACCGGCCATCGGCGGTGCGGGTCTCGAGGATCGCGTCGACGGCATTGGCGCCGACGCCCTTCACCGCCCCGAGACCGAACCGGATCACCTTGCCGCCGAGGGCATCGGCGCGCGGCGTCACCGTGAAGTCCTGCAGCGATTCGTTGACGTCGGGCCGCTCGACCACCAGCCCCATCGCCCGTGCCTCGGCGATGAACTTGACGATGTTGTCGATGTTGTCGGCATCGCACGACATCAGGCCCGCCATGAACTCGTGCGGGTAATGGTGCTTGAGGTACGCGGTCTGGTAGGTGATCCAGCCGTACGCGGCCGAGTGAGACCGGTTGAAGCCGTACCCGGCGAAGAACGCCATCAGCTCGAACACCTGATCGGCGATCTTCAGATCGATGTTCAGGCCCTTCGCGCCGTCGAGGAAGATCTGCTTCTGCTTGGCCATCTCCTCGGGCTTCTTCTTGCCCATCGCGCGGCGGAGCAGATCTGCGCCGCCCAGCGAGTACCCGCCCAGGACCTGGGCGATCTGCATCACCTGCTCCTGGTAGACGATGACGCCGTAGGTGTCGGCGAGCATCTCGGCGAGCCACGGGTGCGGGTACTCGACCTTCTTGCGGCCGTGCTTGCGGTCGATGAAGTCGTCGACCATGCCGCCCTCGAGCGGGCCCGGGCGGTACAGCGCGACCGCCGCGATGATGTCTTCGAGGCAGTCCGGCTTGAGCTTCTTCAGCATCTCGCGGAAGCCGCTCGATTCGAGCTGGAACACACCCGTGGTGTCCGCCCGCGAGATCATCTTGAACACGTCCGCATCGTCCTTGCGGATCAGGTCGATATCGAACTCGGGCTCGTTGCGCGTGGCGCGCTGCTGGTTGACCAGCTTCACCGCGGTCTGGATCACCGTGAGCGTCTTGAGGCCGAGGAAGTCGAACTTGACGAGGCCGGCCTTCTCGACCTCCTTCATCGCGAACTGCGTGACGATCTCGTCGTTCTGTCCGCGGAAGCACGGGACGTACTCCCACAGCGGCTTCTCGGCGATCACGATGCCGGCGGCGTGCATGCCGGCGTTGCGATTGAGGCCCTCGAGCGCGGCGGCGATGTCGAGCAGCTCGCGATGCAGCGGGCTGTCGTTGTACAGCTGCTTGAGCTCCGGGGTCTGCTCGATCGCCTCGCGCACCGGCGGGCTCTTGCCGGCGACCGGCTCGGGGACCAGCTTGGCGAGCTTGTCGGCCTCGCCGAATGGGATCTCCATCGCGCGCGCGATGTCGCGGATCACGCCGCGCGCCTTGAGCTGGTGGAACGTCGCGATCTGGCCGACCTGGTCCTTGCCGTACTTGTCCTGGACGTACTTGATGACCTCGCCGCGGCGATTCATGCAGAAGTCGACGTCGAAGTCCGGCATCGAGACGCGCTCGGGATTCAAGAACCGCTCGAACAGGAGCTTGAACTCGATCGGATCGATGTCCGTGATCCGCATGACCCAGGCGACCACCGACCCGGCGCCGGAGCCGCGGCCCGGCCCGACGGGGATGCCGTGGTCCTTCGCCCAGTTGATGAAGTCCCAGACGATCAGGAAGTACCCCGAGAAGCCCATCTTCTGGATGACGGCGATCTCGGTGCGGGTGCGATCGCGATACTGATCCGGATCGAACTTCACGCCGCGTCCGGCGAGCTCCTTGAAGCGGCGCTCGAGGCCCTTGTCGACGATCGCGCCGAGGTAGGTGTCGAGCGTCTCGCCGTCGGGGACCTTGTACGTGGGGAGATAGGTCTGATCGAGCTTGAGCTTGACGTTGCAGCGCTCGGCGATCGAGGCCGCATTCTCGATCGCCTGCGAGACGTCCTTGAAGGCGCTCTCCATCTCGGCGGGCGACTTCATGTAGTAGCTGTCGACCTGGTGCTTGAGCCGCTTCTCGTCCTTGAGGCTCTTGCCGGTCTGGATCGCCATCAGCACGTCGTGCGCCGCGGCATCCGCGCGGTTGACGTAGTGACAGTCGTTGGTGGCGACCAGCGGGATGTTCAGCTTCTTCGACATCCGGACCAGCTCGCCGTTGAGCGTGTCCTGCTCCGCCGTGGGCGTGGGCATCAGCTCGAGGAAGAAGTCCCCCTCGGCGAACATCGACGCGTACTCCTTGGCCGTCTCCTCCGCGGCGGCGACCCCGTTCTTCTCGAGGGTCTGCGCGATCTCACCGCCGAGGCACGCCGACATCCCGATCAACCCCTCGCTGTGCTCGCGGAGCAGCTGCTTGTCGATGCGCGGGTTGTAATAGAAGCCCTCGAGGTAGCCCTTCGAGTTCAGGAACGAGAGGTTCTTGTAGCCGACGTCGTTCTTGGCCAGCAGGATCAGGTGGTAGTTGCGGCGGTTGGTGCGGTCCGTGCGATCCGTGGCAGCGACATAGGTCTCGCAGCCGAAGATCAGCTTGACGCCGGCGGCCTTGGCCTCCGTGTACAGATCGATGGCACCGAACATGTTGCCGTGGTCGGTGACCGCCACGGAGTCCATCCCGAGCTCTTTGACCTTGGGGAACAGGTCCTTCACGCGGATCGCCCCATCGAGGAGGCTGTACTGCGTGTGCAGATGGAGATGCGTGAACGAGGCCATGGTAAGGAATCACTGATCTAGCCCATGCGCCCCGCACTCCCGAGCCCCTTCTTCGAGTTTGTGCGGGCCGCGGGAGCGAGCGCCCTGCTGATGGTTAGCGCATGTTCGCGCGCGCAGCCCGCGGTCGCTCCCGGGCCGCCGATCGCAGCCGATCCCCCCGTGTCGCTGCGCTCGATGACCGAGGAGTGCGATGCGATGCTGGCCGCGCTCGAGACCTATGGCGCGTGTCAGAATCTCGATGAGGACGGCCACGCGGACGTCACCGCCTGGATCGAGCGCGCCAAGACGGACTTCACCGCCGGCCGCAAGGCCACGCTCGCCCCCGATGCGCAGCAAGCGATCGCCCTCGCCTGCCACCGGGCGACCGGCAGCGTGATCGCCGCGACCGCGCGCTGCCACGCCGGCCCCGCCCCGAAGACCGACTGAGCCCCGGTCGGGCCCAGGGTGACAGCCGTGGAGATCTTGCCGTCCCAGAGCGTCCAGCGAAAGGTCGCCCGCGGCGTGGCGTGGGTGGGCATGGCCTCCGCCCTGGTCGCGATCTGCGACCTCGTCAGCCTGGCGCTGATCCTCCGCTACTGGGCCACCGTCGACGACTACGGCACGGCCAGCGCCGTGATGACGATGCTCGGCGCCGCATGCCTCCTCGGCGAGGCGGGCCTGCCGGCCTCGATCGTCCAGCGCGAGCACGGCAGCCCCGAGCACCTGTCCTCGGCGTTCTGGTTCGGCCTGGTGGTCGGGGTGACGCTCTACGCCGTGGTGTGGGTGACCGCGCCGTTGATCGCACGCGCGTTCGACGCACCGATCCTGACCCAGGTGTCCCGCGCCGCTGGCCTGATGCTCGTGCTGCGGCCGTTCTACACGACCCACCAGGCGATGCTGCGGCGACAGCTCCGGTTCAAGGAGCTCTCCGTGGTCCGCGTGATCGCCAACCTCGGCGAGCTCGCGACCAAGGTCGGGACCGCGGTGGCAGGGATGGGGCTGTGGTGCTTCGTGATCGGGCCGCTGGTGCGCGAGGCGATCTATGCGATCGGCGTCCCGCTGTCCGCTGGCTGGCGCCCGGGCTGGGTGTTCCGGCCGCGCGAGCTCGTCGCGGACTTCCGGTTCGGGCTGCGCGCTACGGGCGGCGAGCTCGCGTATCAGCTGTACTCGAACTTCGACTACCAGGTCGTCGCCTACTCCTACGGCCTCACCGCGCTCGGCTACTACCGCGCTGCGTACGAGCTGGTCCTCGAGCCGGTGCGCTTCGTCTCCGGCGTGGTGACCACGGTCGCGTTCCCGGCGTTCTCGCGCCTGCGCGCGGATCGCGCATCGCTCGTGGATCAGCTCGTGGCCTTCACGCGGCAGAACCTCGCCGTGGTGTTGCTGTTCGTGGCAGTGATCGTCGTCACCGCCGACGATGTGCTGCGCCTGGTCTACGGCGCCGACTTCGTGATCGCCGCGGGCGCCGCGCGGATCCTCGCGATCGTGGGCGCACTTCGAGCGATGAGCTTCCTCGGGCCGCCGCTCCTCGACGGTGTGGGCCGTTCCGATCTCTCGCTGCGGTACCAGCTGATCGCGGCCAGCGTGCTCGCCTCCGTGTTCGTCCTCGCCACCCATGTGGGCTCGAGCTCCAACGCGATCGCCGCGGCCTGGGCGATCGGCTACCCGATCCCGTTCGCGATCCTCGCGCGGATGGTGCTCGGCCAGCTCGGGATCACGGCGAAGGCCTACTTCCGCCGGATCGCCCGGCTCGCGCTGATCCCCGCGGCAGGGGCCGGCTGCGGGCTCCTGGCGAGGCTCGCCGTCGCTGACGCGAGTCCGGGCGTGCGGTTCGTGGTGGCAGGCGGCGTGGTGATCGCCGTGACCGTCGCGGGGCTCGTCGTGTTCGAGGGCTACTCGCCCGCCGCGATCGCGAAGCGCCTGCGCGCCTAGGCGGCAGGGCGGCTGGCCGCGCGCAGCTGCGCCTTGGCGCCGTCGACGACCTTGAAATACTCCGTCCGCTCGTCCTTGGTCAGCGTGAGCCACGCCGTGAACGAGTAGAACGTCATGTAGAAGAACACGAGGTCGAACAGGAACGTCGGCTTCAGGAACATCGTCGCCGTGGTGCCCCCGAGGAACGCCACCGCGCCGACGTAGAACCCGAACCGGTGCTTGCGCGAGATCCGGTGGCTCGGGAACGGCAGGTAGGTCAGCGTCGCGATGCTCATCATCGGGATCAAGGCGACGCCGAGCCACCAGCCACCGAGCACGTGCGGCGCGAGCGCGGCGTTGCAGTAGCCGATCGCCCAGAACCCGAGCACCGAGCGAGGCAGGCCCGCCCACACGCCTTTGACCTCCACCGGCGCCACGATGTTGCGCGCGTGCCGGATCGAGACCGAGACGATCAGCGAGGCGGCCAGACCGAGCGCGAGGATCTGGCTCCACGGGTGCGGAAGCAGGCCGACGTCCTTGTAGACCGTGTAGACGATCGCCGCCGGCGCGATCACGTGCGAGAGGTGATCGCTGATCGTGTCGTACTCGGCCCCGAACTGATTCGAGGTCCCGAGCTTGCGCGCGACGTAGCCATCGAGGGTGTCGCCGAACAGATAGCCGCACATCACGCTGATGCCGGCGTAGAACGGCTGCCCGTCGATGCACAGGCAGATCGCGACCACCCCACCCATGAGGTTGATCGTGGTGAAGATGTCCTTGATGCCGAAGCCGAACATCTCGCGGGGGCCTGGGCGAAGAGCCGAGTGACTAAGCGGTCCGGCGGACGACGCGCAGCGACGGCGCGGGCGCACCCTCGAACCGGGTGATCAGCTCGAGCTCGTCCAGCTTCCGGCCCGTATAGGCGGTGCGGACGAACGTATCCAGGATGGCCTGGTTGAGCTCGAAGCCCTGCTTGGCGGCCAGGCACAGCATGTTCGAGTTGTTGATCGTGCGCGCGAGCTCCGCGTCCTCGACGCTCATGCAGCGCGCCGCGTAGATCCCGCGGAACTTGTTCGCGGCGATCGACATCCCCATCCCGGTGCCGCAGCACAGGACGCCGAAGCTCTCGGGGTCTGCCTGCACCGCCGTGCAGACCAGCTCGGCCGAGGTCAGGTAGTGGAGCTGGGCATCATCGACCGCGTCGATGAGATCACCGTGGACGCCCAGGGCGTCCCGATAGGCAATCAGCTCGGGGCGGATGTACCGGTCGTATCCAAAGTAGATACGCTTACCGGCGAGCGAGCCCAGGCGTCGAATCACGGTGGTCCCTTCTAACAAAGCGAACGGAGCAGACGCAAGATCGTTGCCACCCCGTCACCCCGGGGACACCCGTTCTAGGTGTTCAATTTCCCCCACTTCATCGGGGGCCAAGGGGCGGAACCTGTCAGGTCCCGCGACCGCCCCGTCAGCGCTTGAACACCTCGGACAGGGCCGCCATGGCCGCCTCGATGTCCGAATCGGTCAGATACCCGATGGTGCTGAGCTGGAAGTGGCTCTGGTCACCAGGGATGCCGTACAGGCAGAAGAAGCCGCGCTCCTCCATCGTCTTGGCAAACGCACTGTAAGGCAGTCCGACAGGGAGGGAGAAGTTGACAGCGATGTTCGACCGGAACCGCTCGTCCAGCAGGGGCTTGATGCCGATGGTTGCCAGGTGGTCGATCAGCATCCGCATCTGGCGCTGGATGCGCGCCATGTGGGCCTCGATGCCCTTCTCGTTCAGGTGGATGCAGGCGGCCCGGAGCGCCGCATGGAGCACCACGGGCTGCGCGAAGCGCGGCTGGAGCTCGGCGACCTGCTTCTTGTACTCGGCGATCACGTCGAGGTAGTAGCCGTGCGGGCGGGCGACCGCCTCGAGCGTGGCCACGGAGTCCTTCTTCGTGAACACGATGCCGAGGCCGGGCGCGGCCATGATCGCCTTGGCCGAGGACGCGGTGACCAGATCGATCCCCGACGCCTCGATGTCGATCGCGTAGGAGTACGCGCTCGAGATGCCGTCGGCGGCGACGAACCGGCCGCGGTCCTTGCAGACACGCCCGATCTCCTCGAACGGGTTCTTGAGGCCGGTGCGAGTCTCGTGGCTGACGAAGAACACCCACTTGATCGACGGGTCAGCGTCGAGCGCCTGGGCGAACGCCGCCGGATCGAGCGGACGATCCTGCTCGCCCTTGATCACGGTGACGTCGAAGCCGTTCTGCTTCGCCTGATCGACGACGCGACTGCCGAAGAACCCGTTGGTCGCGAGCAGGCCCTTGCCGAGGGGACGCATCGCCTCCAGGCAGGCCTCGTTCGCGCCGGTCCCGGTCGCGGTCAAGATCGTCGCGAAGTACTGATCGGGATGCTTGATCCCGATCAGCTTCTTCAGATCGCGCTCCGTGTCCGCGAACATCCGGGAGAACGCATCCTGCCGGTGGTAATTGCACGGCGGATTCGCCAGGTACTCCGCTACGAGCGGAGGGATCCGGACAGGCCCCGGAGTGAACAGAATCAGGTCGCGCATCTCGTTCCGATGGATTTGAACGTGGGTGGTTACCACTGTTTCGACAGTAGAGACCAGGAGTACCTGCGTGGGTACTGGCTGCTTGTGGCATGAATCTTGGCGTTCCGGTAGCCCCCGGCAAACACCTTGATCACGTGGGGCGATCTGACCAGTTCCGCCGCGCGTCCCGTTCGCGAAGAAGCGTTAACCAGGCCGGGGTCGCCAGGATCGCCACCGCGATACAGGAGATCTCACCGAGCAGCGCGGCCTGCCCGAACGCCCGGATCCCGCCGTTGGCGGACAACATCAGGGTTCCATAGCCGACCGACGTGGTGAACGAGCACAGGAGCACCGTCCCGCCGATCGTCTTGAGCAGGTGCAGCGGCCCGCGCTCCCCATCCTGGCGGTCGCGTGCGGCGATGTTGACCGCATAGTCGATGCCGATCCCGATCGTGATCGGGAGCGCGATCAGGTCGAGGAAGTGGACCTTGAGGCCGGCGAGCGCACAGGCGGCGATCATCACGATCACGCCCGCGAGCCCCGAGACGATGGTGACCACGCCGTGGCGGCGCAGCCCGAGCACGAGGAACACGGCCACGATCGAGCCTCCGAGCGCGAAGATGATCATGTTCGGGGCATCGGACTCCATGGTCTCGATGATGTCGGCGACCACCATCGATTCGCCGGCGACGACGGCGCCAGGAGGCAGCTCGAGCTTGCGGACCTCGCCCGCGAACTCGAGGCGGTGATCGACGTTGAACGAGTTGAACCGCTTCGCACCCCGCACGACGACGAGGCGGCCGATCGTCCCGTCCTTCTCGATGAACGGCCAGGCGAGATCGTGCGGGACGTCCTTGTCGCCGACCAGCTTCAGATCCGCTGGCCGTGGCCGCACGCGATCGAGATCCGCGCGCTCGGCATCGGTCAGGTTCGCCTGCAGCGTGGGATCGTCCAGCAGCTTCGTGATCTCGGACAGCAGCTGCACCTTCTCCGGCTGTTGCGCGGGCAGGAGGTCCTCGATCGAGCGCACGTCCTGCATCCAGCGGCGCTCCGGTGGGCGATCGCTGTCCACGGCCCGCAGCTTCGCGACGAGCGGCTGGACGTCCTCGCGGTGCTCGACGGCGATCGCGAGCTGGTACGCCTGCCCCGTCAGCATGTTCTTGGTGTCGAGAGACTTCGCGACTCGACCATCGAGCTCGCGGGCAAGGTTGATGGCACGGGTCGAGGACTGCAGATCGCGCCAGTCGTGGGTGAACGGATCGCGGGCGATGAACCGGATCGTGATCACCAGCGCGACCGCGGTGAGAGCCGCGGCGACCCCCATCACCAGCCGCAGGTGCTTCACCGGGAGGAGGTGCCCGAGGATGGCGCCGATCGCGGGCGGCTTGCTCGCATGGATCAACTTGGATCGGGCAAGCTGGAACAGGATCGCCGGGAGCACGGTGAACGTGGTGATCCAGGTCAGGGTCATCCCGATGCCGGCGATCGCCCCGAACTGGCGGAACCCGCGGAAGTCGGTGATGAGCAGCGAGGTGTACGCGACACCGGCGGTCGCCGTGGCCGCCAGCGTGCCGCGCATCGCGCCGCCGATCGCCCGGGTCAACGCCAGGCTCGCATCGCCGGGGTGGGCACGCAGCTCCTCGAGAAACCTGGCGACCAGGACGAGGCCCGCATTGATCCCGTTGCCGACCACGATCGCGAACAGGAACGCGGTCATCACGTTGAGGTGACCAACCAGCGCCCACGCGCTCGCGAACGTTGCCGCCACGCCCACCGAAAGCGCCCACAGCATCGCGAGCACGACCTTGCCGGAGCGGTAGTAGAGCAACAGGCCGATCGCGCACAGGACCACCGTGACGATCACGGACAGCGTCATCCCCTCGAGCACCGAGTCGTGCTCGTGCATCGACACCGTGATGTTGCCGGTCAGACCGAACTCGATGCCGGGGCCGACGTCGGCGCGGACCCGATCGATCTCGTCCTCGATCAGGTTCAACAGCTTGCGCGCGCTGTGCGGATCGGAGGCCGAGAACGTCGTCATCACCGACAGCTGCTGCATCGCGCCGTCCTTCGAGACGCGCATCGGCGGATGCTTCATCGCGGCTTCGGCATCGGCGAGCTTGGCCTGCAGCTCGGCGAGCTTGTCGTGAGCGGGATCGGGCTTGGCCTCGTCGTCGTCGAGCGGCACGAACAGCGGGTTCGCCTCCCGCTTGGCGGTGGCGATCCGGTCCTCGAGCGCCTGCTTCGCAGCCTGGAGATCGGCGAGGTCCGCGAACATGAACCGGTGGTCCCAGGCGTAGCGGCGGAGCGGCCCCTCATCGACCGAGACCTGGGCGACCAGCGTCGGATCGAGCGCCGCGAGCCGCTTCGCGAGCAGCTCGCCGGCCCGCACCCGCTGGGCGACACCGGCGGGCGTGGCCGCGGCCTCGAGCACGATGTGGATCGTCCCGAACGGACGGGCGCGCTTCTGCACCGTGACCAGATCCTGGACCGACCGCTTCGACTGCGGCAGGAGGTTGGTCAGGTCGCTCTTGATCGTCATCCGGCTGGCGAGATACGCGCCGAGCACCGCGACCAGCACGGAGAGCACGATGATGCCGGCCCGGTTCCGGTCGAGCCACGAGGCGAAGCGTTCCGCTGTCGGTCGGGGCACGGCGGGCGGGATATACCTTTCCCCGCGGGTCAGCGCCACTGCCGGGCGAGGGCCAGCGCCCGGTCGAACTGCGCGAGCCGCGCACCGCGCTGGTCCGCGGACAGCTGCGGCACGTAGTGCGCCTGACCACGCGCACGCCGCTGGCGAACCTCGTCGAGGGTGATCGTGCCCAGGCGGAGCGCGGCGATCGCGCACGCACCGACCACGGTGGCCTCCTCCTCGGCCGCGACGGCGACGGGGCGCCCGAGCAGATCGGCCACGCGCTGCATCAGGGCCGCGGAGCGTGCGAGCCCACCATCGGCGCGGAGCGTCGAGACCGTGAAGCCCGAGTCCCGCTCGATCGCGCGCACCACCTCGACGACGCGACACGCGAGCCCCTCGGCGAGCGCGGCGACCAGCTGGCCCGGCGTGGTCGCGCTCGACATCCCGAGCCACGCTCCGCGCGCGCTCCTGTCCCAGTGCGGCGATCCCAGGCCGACGAGCGAGGGCACGCACACGAGGTTCTGATCGACGTCCTCGCCGAGTGCGGCCTCGTCGGTGGGGAGGCCGAGCTCCCCTGCCCAGCCGATCGCCGATCCCAGCGCGAGCACACCCCCGTCGAGCGCATACGTGGTCTCGCCGCCGCGCCGCCACGCGACCGTCGCGAGCGTGCCCGCCGGGCGCTCGGGGCGCTGGGTCCCGGTGTTCGCGTAGACAAAACAGCCGGTGCCGAACGTGGCCTTGACGTCGCCCGGGTCGACGCAGCCCTGCCCCATCAACGCGGCCGGCTGATCCACCACGCTCGCGAGGATGGGGACCCCATCGAGTCCATTGCCGGCACACACGCCGAAGCCGGCGTCGGTGTCACGGATCTCGGGGAGGACGCCCGCGGGGATGCCGAACAGCTCGAGGAGCTCGGGACTCCAGGTGCAGCCGCGGGTCTCGCACAGCATCGTGCGCGCTGCGGTCGAAGCATCCGTGGCGAACACTTCCCCCTGAGTCAGGCGATCGATGAGCCAGGTGTCGAGCGTGCCCGCCCGGAGGTAGCGCGCAGCCGCGAGAGCGCGGGCACCTGGCACCTCGTCGAGCAGCCAGCGGAGCTTGCTCGCGGAGAAGTACGCGTCGAGGCGCAGCCCGGTCTGGTCCCGGATCCTCGCGTCGGCCTCCGCGTCCTCGGCGTGGCGCGCGATCGCCGGCTCGGTGCGGGTGTCCTGCCAGACCAGTGCGCGATGCAGCGGAGCGCCCGTACGGGCGTCCCACAGCATCACCGTCTCGCCCTGGTTCGCGATCGCCACGCCCGTGGGCCGCTTGCCCTGCGCGAGCACCTGCCCGATCACGCGCTGGGTGCACGCCCAGATCTCGGCCGGATCGTGCTCGACCCAGCCGGGGCGCGGCGTGTGCTGCCGATGTGGCGCGTACGCCGCGTTGACGATCGAGAGCTCGTGGTCGACCAGGCACGCCCGTGTGCCGGTGGTGCCCTGGTCGATCCCGAGCAGCAGCACGGGGTCTTAGTCGTAGTACTCGGCGCCGAGGTGGGTGATCAGGTCATCACCCTTGGTGTAGCGGAGCGTGTTCTTCAGCTTGATCAGCTGGATGAACAGATCGTGCTCCGGGTACAGGCCCTCGGGCGTCATCGGGCTCTTCCAGTAGAACGACAGCCACTCCTGGACGCCGCTCATGCCCGCGCGCTGCGCGAAGTCGAGGAACAGCGCGAGGTCGAGGACGATCGGCGCCGCGAGGATCGAGTCGCGGCACAGGAAGTCGACCTTGATCTGCATCGGGTAGCCGAGCCACCCGAAGATGTCGATGTTGTCCCAGCCCTCCTTGTTGTCGCCGCGCGGCGGGTAGTAGTTGATGCGGACGACGTGGCTGATGTCCCCGTAGAGGTCGGGGTACAGCTCCGGCTGCAGGATGTGATCGATCACGCCGAGCTTGGAGACCTCCTTGGTCTTGAACGAGGCGGGGTCGTCGAGGACCTCGCCGTCGCGGTTGCCGAGGATGTTGGTCGAGTACCAGCCGCGGAGGCCGAGCATGCGCGCCTTGAAGCCGGGCGCGAGGATCGTCTTCATCAGCGTCTGGCCGGTCTTGAAGTCCTTGCCCGTGACCGGGAGGCCCTGCTTGCGCGCCAGCTCCATGAGCGCGTTGGTCTCGAGCGACAGGTTCGGTGCGCCGTTGGCGTACGGGACGCCCATCTTGAGGCACGCGTACGCATAGATCTGCGAGGGCGCGATCTCATCGCTCGACGCCTCGAGGCCGGCCTCGAACTTCGCGAGCGACGAGTGGACATCGCTCGGCGTGCGATAGACCTCGGTCGAGCCGCACCACACCGCGATCAGGCGATCGCAGTTGTTGGTGGCCTTGAAGGTCTTGATGTCCTCCATCAGCTGCTGGGCGAGGTGCATCTTCGACGTGCCCTTCTTGACGTTGGGCCCGTTGAGCTTCTTCACGTACGCCTGCTCGAACACCGCCGTCATCGGCTTGATCGCCTCGAGCTCGGCCTTGATCGGCTCGATGTGCTCGTGCTTGTCGAGGACGCCCGCCCGGAGTGCGGCCTGGTAGACGTTGTCCGGGAAGATGTCCCAGCCACCGAACACGATGTCGTCGAGCTTGGCGAGCGAGATGTAGTCCTTGATCGCCGGCGAGTTACCGTCGGTGCGCTTGCCGAGGCGGATGTGGCCCATCTGGGTCAACGACCCGATCGGCTTGCCGATGCCCTTCCGGATCGCGATGACACCCGCGATGAATGTCGTCGCCACAGCTCCCATGCCGGGCATGAGGATGCCGAGCTTGCCGGTGGCCGGTTTGACGTCGACGCCTTTCTTCAGAGCCATGATCGAAACTCCACGATGGGTTGAGAACGAGGGACCTTGCACCGAGCTTCGTCGGAGTTCAAGCGGCGAAGAAGGGTACAACCGGGTACCTCTCGCACCGGTGAATCTTCAACGCCTGCACGGCACTCGTCGGTGAAGTCGATCCCGCGGGTCCGGAGATCTGGAGTTGTTGCTATACGTTGCGGATGCGGGTGTTCGTCGACTACGCGGAGGCGCCCAGCGTCGCTGTGATGCGAGTCGGGGGAATGACCGTCGCCGAGCGTGTGCTGCGGGAGGCCGCCCGCGCCGGCGCCACCGCCGCCGTCGTGCGCGTCGACACCGACGCCCTGCCTGCGATGTCCGAGCTCCCCCTCGCGATCGAGCGGATCCCGCTCACCGCGGACGCACCGGAGCTCCCACGAGTCGACGGCAGGACGATCGCCGGGATCGAGATCTCCGACGAGGCCTCACGGCGTCGCGCCGGGCGCGCGCTGCTGCAATCCTTGCGTCGCCCGCACGACGGCCTTGGCGACCGGTTCGTGATCCGACCGATCTCCCTGCGCCTGACCGCGCTCCTGTGTCGGCTCGGCGCCACGCCGAACCAGGTCACCTGCGCGAACATCCTGATCGGCCTCGTGGCCTGCGCGTTCGCGGCCGGGAGCACGAGCACGGCGCGGATCACCGCCGGCGTGGCGATCATCCTCCAGGTGATCCTCGACTCGTGTGATGGCGAGCTCGCGCGGCTCCGCTACATGAGCAGCAAGCTCGGGATGTGGCTCGACAACGTCTCCGATGACGTGATCGACGCGCTGTTCCTCGTCGCGCTCGGGGTCGGGGTGGGCGGCCCCTGGCTCTACGTCGGGCTCGGCGCAGCCCTCGCGAAGGGCACGGTCGCGCTGATGATCCACATCGATGTGGCGCGCCGAGGCAAGGCCGGCGACATCCTCGCGTTCCAGTGGTTCTTCGACGGTACCGACGAGGATCTCGCCGATCGCTTCGACACCGATCAGTTCTCCGTGCTCGGCGTGGGGCGCGCGTTCGGCCGTCGTGATCTCTACCTGCTGGTGTGGGGCACCGCGTGCATCGTCGGTATCCCGGAGCTCGCCCTCGGGCTCGCTGCCGCGATCAGCGGCGTGTACTTCGGCCTCGGGGTCGCCCACGTGGTCGCGAAGTCACGCAGCGCGGCGTGACTTCGGCGGCGCAGGCGGCGCAGCGCTGGGGGCGCTTGGGGCGGACGCAGCGGCCTGGTCGAGCGCGCGCATCTGCAACGTCCGCTTGACCAGCATGATCGCGAGCTGCGCGCCCTGCGAGATCGCGAGCAGCCAGATCAGGAGATCGATGCGGTGCGCGAGCACCCCGATCCCGATCCAGAAGAACAGATCGATCTCCTCGAACATCGCCGCGCGCGCGAGCGTGGACAGAAACCAGCGGACCCACTGGGCCGGCGTGCGCTCGGGCGGCCCCGAGGGTGCCATGGCCGGGCTCCGGCGACTCGCGGCCATCACGATCCACTTCATGTAGCCGAGCGCGAGCAGCGCGTACGCCGAGGCCATGGCGGCGATCGGCAGCCAGACATCTCCGTGATCGCGATAGCCGGCCAGGCCGATCGCGCCGCTGATCGCGAGCCAGGTCAGTGCATCACTGACCTTGTCGTAGAACGCGCCGAACGCGCTGCCGGTCCCGCGATAGCGCGCCAGGGTCCCATCCAGGTGATCGAGCAAGGTGCCGACCTGGAGCCAGATCACCGCCGCGAGGGCGTGCTCGCGGTGATCGACGACGAGGTAGACCACGCCGACGATCTTCGCCGCCGTCGCCGCCGTGGTGACCCGGTTCGGGGTCAGCCACTTCCAGTCCGCGACCACGAGCATGATCAGGACCGACAGCGGCCGCATCACGAGCCGCGAGTAGAACTCGGTGCTCTGGAAGTTACGGATCCGCGCGAGGCGGGCCCGATCGACCTCGAACCACCTCCTAGCCGGCACGGCGCCTCGGCTCGTGGGCCGTGACGACGTGCGAGGGGACGGTCTCGAGGGCAGCGATGCGGAGGCGGGCGATCTCCTCGCCGAGGATGGCGAGGAAGTTGTCGAGGGTGGCGTCGGACAGCTCGCCCATGTTGGCGATCTGCAGGTAGCGATCCGCGAGGATGCCCTTGCACGCGTAGATGATGATCCCCCGCTCCTTCATGGCGTCGTGGAGCGTCTCGTACGCGATCGTCTCGGGCAGGCGCGCGGTCACGATCGAGTTCGACTCGTGGCCGGTGTCGGTGAACGCGTGCATGCCGAGGGCGGCGAGCCCCTGGCGCAGCCTGCGATTGCGGGACTTGTAGAGCTCGAACCGCGCGGCGTGGCCGTCCGCGAGGAACTCGGAGCACGCCGCGTCGAGCGCGAAGTACGTGGAGACCGCGGGGGTGAACGGGGTCTGCGCCAGCTCGTCCATGTACCGGCGGTAGCGGCGGAGGTCGAGGTAGTACGACCGCGGGCGGAGCTTCTCGATGCGCTCCCAGACGCGCGGGGCGATGCACACGAACGAGGCCCCGCTGACCGCGTGGAGGCACTTGTTCGCGCTGCCGTAGCAGACGTCGATGTTGTCGCGGACGACGTCGAGCTCCTCGGCGCCCAGCGAGGACACCGCGTCGACGACGAGCAGCGCATCGTGCGCGCGGCACAGGGCGCCGATCTCGCGGACCGGGTTCAAGAGCCCGACCGAGGTCTCGTGGTGGATCATCGCGACGACGGCGATGTCGGGGTGCGCCTCGAGCGCGCGGGCGACATCGGCGGGATCGACGAGCTCGCCCCAGCTGTACCGGAGGTGGACGATGTCCATCTCGTGGACGGTGGCGACCTCGACGAGCCGGGCGCCGAAGGCACCGTTGTCGATGATCAGGAGCTTCTTGCCGGGGGGCACCGTGGAGACCAGCGAGGCCTCCATCGCCGAGGTGCCGCTGCCCGTGATCGCCACGACCGTGTGGTGGGCGCTCCCGCGATAGATCCGGCGCAGCTTGTTGGTCAGGGAGACCATCAGCTCGGAGAACGTCGAATCCCGGTGACAGACGTCGTGGTGGACCAGGGCGCTCTTGACCGTGGCCGTGGTGTTGACCGGGCCCGGGTTCAGCAGCGTGTAGTGGGTGTGGCGCTTGGCGTTGAGGAGCGCCGTGACCTTGTCGTCGACGTCGATCGGACGCCGCGCGCCCCAGGCCCACGAGGTGGTGAGCGCGACGACGTTGCCATGGAGGACCAGCTCCAGGAGACCGTCCTCGAGGGTCGGGTTCGGGAGGTTCGCGAGCTTCTCGAGGATCTGACGGTTGACCAGCGCGTGACCGGTGAACACCCCGTTGGCGTCCGCGATGTCCTGCCCCAGGTCCTGGACCGTCATCAGGTCGGTGTCCGCCTCGCGGGCGAACTTGACGCGGACCTCGGTGCCCGGGTCGATCTCGGGGCCGGTAGCGACGACGATCGCCGCATCGCGCTCGGAGGACACGTTGATCTGGGTGAGGAGGCGGAGGGTCTCCTCATCGAGCGGGCGGTCGCCGCGGACCACGAGGCAGCGGTCGGTCGCCTCGACCCACGCGCGGGCGGCCAGGAGGGCGGCCCCGCTGAGGTTCTTCCAGCTGAGGTTCGACAGCACCCGGACAGTCAGCTCCGGCAACTCGTGTAGCCGGAGCTGGTCGCGGAGCGTCTCGGCGTGGCGACCATCCACCACCGCGATCTCGCGGATGCCCACGGATGCCAGCCGCTCCAGCGTCTGCCGGATCTGCGCGACCGCCTTGGCCGAAAGCTCGCTGCCGGATTCGAGCACCAGGCGGTTGGCGAGTACGACGGCGTGGATCACGGGCATAGCCTTCCGGCCCTCGTGCAAACAGCGCACCGACCACGATCCCAGGCACTTGCCTCGAAAAGCGTCAGCTTTTCACCGGAACATGACGGCAGTTTGACATTCGGAGGGCACAGAGGTGTCTCAACTGCTCGGTTTCGCCCACGGTTTGACATGAGTTTGCCTTCGCGTATCGTGCCCCCCCGGTAGCACGATGTTTGCGACGTTGGAGTGTCCATGAAGACGGTGATTCTCGCGGCTGGCGTTGGTTCTCGCCTCGCCCCCCTGACCAATGACCGGCCCAAGGTCCTGGTCCCGATCGACGGCCGGCCGATCCTGTTCCGGCAGCTCGACCTCCTCGCCGCGGCCGGGATCCCCTCGGACCAGGTGGTGGTGGTGGGCGGCTACCGGATCGACATGCTCCGCACCGAGCTGACCAAGGCGGGCTTTGGCTGCAAGGTCGTGCTCAACGAGAAGTACGAGCCCTGGGGGAACTTCTTCTCCCTGCTGGTGGCCGAGTCCGAGCTCCGCGGGCACGACTTCCTGCAGTTCGACGGGGACGTGATCCTCGATGACAAGATCCTGCCCCGGATGATCGCCGCGCCCGGCGAGGCCCTGCTCGCGACGGATCCCGAGGCCGAGCTCGATGACGACGCGATGAAGGTCGAGCTCGATCCTGCGGGCCGCGTGATCGGGCTCGACAAGAAGCTCGATGCCAAGAAGTGCATGGGCGAGTACATCGGCATCACCAAGCTGTCGGCCCGGGCTGGCGCCGCGGTGTTCCGGGAGCTCGCGAAGTTCCCCGGCGAGGGGATCACGCACGAGTACTACGACCACGCCTACCACCGGCTGTCGTCGCGCAACGAGATCCCGTTCGGGATCGTCGATGTCCATGACTGCAAGGTCCTCGAGGTCGATGACCTCACCGACCTCGCCCGCGCGGAGGACATCCTCCGGCGGCGCGCGGCCACCGCCTGAGCGAGTGCCCCGGTGTTCGACGCCATCGTCCTCGCGGACAGCGCAGCTGCACGGATCAAGCTCCTCGGCCTGACGATCGCCGAGCGCGGTCGCCGGGTCGCGGGTCGAATGGGCGCGCGCCGCGTGCTCGTGCTCGGCGCCGACGGCGGCACCGACGCCCTCCCCTCCTGGGCCGCGGAGCTCGGGACGGCCGAGCTGCTGGTGATCCGGGTGACCGATCAGCTGGTCCACCTCCCGCTCGTGCGCCCGCTCGTGGCGTCGGCCGGTGCGCGCCGGATCGCCGTCGGCCCGGACGGCGGGTACGCCGGCGCGTTGTGGGCAGGCCCCGAACAAATTGCGGAGGTGATCACGGCGATCCTCGCGAATCCGACCTCCGGTGACGTCGACGTCGCGGCCAGCTGGTCCGACGCGGTCAAGGTCGAGCACGGCGACATCGCGCGACATCCAGTGACGACGCCCGCCGAGCGCAAGGCCGCCACGAAGATGCTGCTCCGGATCTTGATCAAGCCGGCCGAGGACAGCCCGGTCAGCCGATACATCTACCGGCCGCTGTCCAGGCCGCTGACCCAGCTGCTCCTGCACACCCCGATCACCGCGAATCAGATCTCGTACTTCGTCGGCGTGCTGGGGCTGTTCGGCTGCTACCTGACGACCCGAGCGAGCCAGGCGTCGCTGATCTGGGGCGCCGCGCTGGTGTTCGTGTCCGGGGTGATCGATGGCTGCGACGGCGAGGTGTCCCGGCTCCGGCTGACCAGCTCGACGTTCGGCGCGTGGCTCGACACCGTGATCGACGAGCTGACGACGTTCACCTACTTGATCTCGATCGGCTACCACACCTACGTCCATCACCCCGAGGGCTGGGTCGGTGCGTCGATCGTGGTCGGCGGCGTCTGTTACGTGATCTCGATCTACTCGATCTACTACTTCTGCATCGTCGTGCTCAAAGCCGGCGGCAGCCAGTACTACCAGGGCGACCTCGAGATCATCGATGCGCCCGAGGGGCCGACGCTGCGACCGCGGCACAAGGCGCCCTCGACGCTCCCGCCGGCTGTGCAGAAGCTGGGCTTGATCGCGCTGTACATGATCCGCCGCGACTTCATCAACCTCGCCGCGCTCGCGCTGACCTTCTTCGATCTGTACGTCGTCATCTACGGCGGGATCTGGGTCGGCGCCGTGGTCGCCGCGCTGATCGTGATCCCCGAGCATCTGAAGCTCCGGGGGCAGCTCCGCGAGCTCGCGCGTCGGGGCGCCGCGCCCCGCTACGTCGCGGCCTGACGGGGTGCGAGGCACCCCGAGTCGCTGTAGGCTGAGCGTTCGCGATGTCGGAGCAGAAGCGGATCGCCGCGAACGTCAACCGCGGGCTCGCGTGGATCGGCGTCGCGAGCTCGCTGGTCGGGATCCTCGATCTGCTGGCGCTGTTGATCGTCACCCGGTTCTTCATCTCGACCGAGGAGTACGGGCTGTCGCGGCTGGGGATCTGGATCTACCCGATCCTCGATCAGGCGACGGATCTCGGCCTCTCGGCCGCCGTGATCCAGCGCGACGACCACGACGACGCGACGATCTCGACCGTGTTCTGGATCAACCTGATGATGGCGGGTGCGCTGTTCGCACTCCTCGCCCTCACCGCCCCGTTCGCGGCGAACGCCTTGTTCGGCGAGCCGATCATCGGCTACATGATGGTCGCCTACGGCTCGAAGCTGCTGTGGCAGAACGTCTACTTCATCCCGGTCGCGATGATGAAGCGCGAGCTCCGGTTCAAGGAGCTCTCGATCATCCGGATCTTCGCCAACCTGGCCGAGTTTGGCGGCAAGGTCGGGTTCGCGTGGGCGGGGTTCGGGATCTGGTGCTTCGTCCTGGGGCCGCTGTTGCGCGTGCTGGTCACCGGCATCGGTGCGCAGCTCCGTCACCCGTGGCGGCCGAAGTTCGTGTTCCGGCCGCGGGATGCGCGCGAGTACGTGACGTTCGGGCTCAACACGTCGGCGAGCCAGATCCTGTTCTACTTCTACACCAACGTTCACATCCCGATCGTCGGCTACTTCTTCGGCCCAGCCGCCGCCGGCCTGTACGGCATCGCGAACGAGATCGTGCTCGAGCCGATCCGGATCATCTCGGCCGTGATCGTCGATGTGGCGTTCCCGACGTTCGCGCGCCTGCGGCACGAGCGCGAACGGCTGATCGGTCAGCTGGTCTCGTTCACGCGCCTCAACTTGATCACGGTCATGCTGTACAGCGCGATCGTGTTCGTGGCGGCACCGGATGTGATCGCCGTGCTGTTCCCGAAATATCACGGCGCCGAGGACGCGGTCCGGATCCTCGGGGCAGTGGCGATCCTGCGCTCGGTGAGCCTCATGATCCCACCACTGCTCGATGGGATCGGCCACCCGAACCGCACGCTGGTCTACACGGCGACCGCGGCCGTCGTGCTCCCGATCGTGTGGGTGATCAGCGCGATCACGCTCCGGCAGCTCGGCTTCATGTCGGTCGCGATCGGCTGGGGCATCGGGTATCCCGTCGCGTTCGCCGTGCTGATCTGGCTCGCGATGTCCTCGCTCGGCTGGTCGTGGGTCGCCTACTTCCGGGTGGTCCGGGGCGTGGCCGCATGTCTGATCGGCGCCGGGCTCGCCGCCGCGGGCGTTCACTTCTTCCTGCTCGGAGGTGTGCCTCCGTGGGTTCGCCTGCTCGTCACCTCGATCACGGTCACCGCCGTCGCCGGCGTACTCCTCGCGTACACCCAGGGCCTGAGCCTGCGCACCGCGCGGCGTGCACTCCGCGGGGAAGCGGTGCCGGAGCTCGCGCCCGACGTCGCACCGACGCCGAGCGACGACATCAGCGTTCCGAAATCGTAGCCACGGCTCCTAGCGATCGACGCCGACGCTCACCCCGAGCTGCAGCGTGTTGTGCATCTCGGCGAACGGGTCTCCGCCGCCGATGAAGTAGGCCGGCCTCTCGCGGAGCGAGGCACCGAACCGGAACCGACCCACGCTGCGCTCGACGGCGATCTCGAAGAAGCCGGAGACCACCACGTCGTCGATGTAACAGCAGAACGCATAGCCGGCGCCGAGCCCCGGGGTGACGAACACGTGCGTCACCCCGTCGTCGAACAGCGGGAGCCGGTACCGCGCCGAGACCTCCGACCACACGATCGGATCTGCGTCTCCCGCCGAGGCGTAGCCCGCCAGGTCGACGGCGACTGCCGCCGCGAGACCCGAGCGATGACGAACCTCGATCTCGGCCCCTCCCCCGATGCCTGTGGCAGTGCCCGGAACACCGACCGAGCCCGCGCTCAGGGCCGGACCGACCGTCGTCCGACAGCCGGCCAGCAGCAGCATCGCGACGCATGCGCCACGATGCGTCTGACTCAGGCCCACCAGTGCTCGCGCGCCAGTACGACGTCGGCGGCTGCCCGCTCGTGCGGCTCGTCGATCTCCAGCCAACCATGGCCGGAGATGTCGGCGATGATCGGCGGCTGGCCCTGCTTCGCGAGGTGGACGAGGATGGACTCGACGTGAGTCGCCTCGCCCAGCTCCTCGCGCGTGCGGTGCGCGGCGGCGAGGTAGTCGGCGCGGCGCGCGGCCGGGACGAACGTCATCCCGACGTAGCCGCAGTCCCACGTGGGCAACGTCTTCGCCATCGCCGCGACCCGCTTGTCCTTGTCGAGCCCGACCTTCATGTCGTCGGCGCCGAGCGTGCGGTCGTAGTCGCAGAACGCGGTGATCTCCGTGCCCGTGCATGCGCGCTTGACCACGTCGGCGATCGAGGGCCGGTAGATGTGGTCCGTGTTCATGAGCAAGAAGTCCCCGGGCTCGAGGGCGGTCTGCCCGGCGAGCATCGAGAGCAGGTTGCCCTTCTTGAACTCCGTGTTCTCGGCGATCACCGCATCGGGTGCGACCTTGGCCACCCGCGCGGCGACATCGACGTGGCAGAACCCGCTGACCACGATCTGCCGCTGGGCTCCCGCCGCCCGCGAGAAGGCGAGCGCGTAGTCGATCAGCGGCCGGTCGCCCGCGACGATCAGTGCCTTCGGGGTGACCGTGGTCAGGTCCTTGAGGCGGCTGCCAAGGCCGGCCGCCATGATGATGACCTGCAGCTGCGATCCTTCAGACACGTTCGACACCTTGGACACTAGGCCGCCGCCTTTGCACGCAGGAGCTCCGCGAGCTCGGTGATCGAATCGACCGCGGCGCCCGCGGGATCGCGTGCGAGGAAGTCCGCGTGATGGAACGTCCCGGTGCGCCCGATGAACGGGATGCCGCACTGGTCGGCGAGCTCGCCATCCTTGAGCGAGTCGCCACAGAACACCAGCTCGGCGACGGAGAGGCTCAGCGCCCGGCAGGTGTGATCGACGTGCGGCGGCCCCTTGGCGAGCCCGCGCGCAGCCTCGAAGCCGAGCACGAGATCGAACTTGAAGGCCTCGCGGCGCGCGAAGTCATCGACGAAGTGCTGCGCGCCGTTCGACGAGACGACGAGCTTGAGACCGAGGGCGCGGAGCTTCTCGAGCCCGCGGATCGTGAGCTCGTCCATCGATGTGGCGTCGCACACCGCGCGCTTGCGCTCCTCGAACTCGTCGGACGAGGCCTGGTTCTCGCGGTGCGCCGGGGCGATCACCTCGAGCTGCTGGCGGAACGGGATCCCCGAGGTCTCCATGTAGCGGCGGCGCGCAGCGGCGAGCTCGAGCCCGAGGCGCTTCGCCATGACCTCGGCGGCGAGATCGGCGAACCCACCCATCGTGTCGATCAGCGTGCCATCCAGATCGAACATCACGGCGCGCACGGCCGGTGACAGCGACGGGCGTTGCAACATGGGGGACGAGTTATCATGCGATCTGGGGCTAGTAAAGCCGCGCGTTTGCGGCTGCCCGGCTTTGCCCGCGCGGTCTGTGTGGCTCACTGCGGACGCTCCGCGAGGACGCGGAGCTCGCTGCCCATGCCGAAGAACCTGACCACCGAGCCGAACACGGTCGCGGGGTGGAGGAGGTTGACCGCGAGCGACGAGTCCCGCGACCACCGCGTGCGGAACACGTCGTTCAGGAAGTGGCGCGCGGCGCGCTGGAGGCTCGTCGGTCCGCTGCGCGTGGTGATCTTCACGTTGGTGAAGCCCGCCTCTTCGAGATAACGACCGAGGGTTCGGCGGGTGAACTGGAACAGGTGTCGCGGTGCATCGCAACTCCACCAGTAGCGGCGGAACAGCTTCGCCTGCAGTCCGGCATAGTTGGGCACGCAGAGCGACAGCAGCCCGCCCGGGCGCAGCGTCCGGTAGCACGCCTCGAGGGCACGTTGTGGGGAGTGCGTGTGCTCGAGGACGTGCCAGATCGTGACCACGTCCATGCTGTGGTCGCCGAACAGCTGCTCCTCGGCAGTGCCGACCTGCGCGACGTGCCCCTTGGCCGTTGCGCCGGCCACGGCGGCATCCGACGGATCGAGCCCGTGGGTCGTCCAGCCGAGGGCCTTCAGGATGTCTAGGTAACGACCACCGCTGCCACAGCCGACGTCGAGGACATCGCCGCGACCGCGCCAGCGCGGGAAGTAGTACCAGGACAGATCTTGCCGGATCTGGATCAACGCACGACGCAGGAGGCCGAGCGCCGGTTGCTCGCGCGACGAGATCCTCCGATGCCAGGGCTTCGGCTGCGTCATCGGCGCGTGATGCGCCGGATAGTCCTGGGGGTAGAACCCACCGATCGCCTCGCGCGTCGGGCGCGGGTGGATGAAGCCCAGGGCGCAGTCATCACACGCGACGAGGTCCCAGCGCTCGGGCCCGAACAGGAGCAGATCCTTCCACTCGTGACGCTTGCGATAGCTCGTTCCGCCGCACAGATCGCAGGCCACGACCCGCTCGAGCGGACACGACGAGGTGAGTTGCGGCGGCGAGGATGGAGACGCTGGTGAGGGCTGTTGCGTGGTCATGAGATCGATTCGGGCAAGGGTTTCACGGCGCAGCCCCACACACCCCAGCCCCTGCTGGTCGAGCATCTCATCTCTAACAGGACGGCGGCCGGCGAAGAACCGTCACGGCACGGCAAACACATGTGAGCGGGTCACATCCGGGACCGCGTGCATTAGGATGCCGCCGTCCATGGAACCCACGCGCCTGCAGCGGATCCGGAACTTCCAGAGCGAGGACTGGTATCCGGCGCTGATCGTCCGCCCGCTGACGATCCTCGTGATGCTGGTGATCGCGGACTGGAAGTTCCTGACCCCGAACCGGCTGACCACCCTCGCCAACGTCCTGAAGTTCATCGGCGCGTACCTGATCCTCGATCCTTCGCACTGGATCCTCGCCGTGGTGTTCCTCCAGCTCGGGATCCTGTTCGATCACCTGGACGGCACGATGGCGCGCTATCGCGGGACGTTCACGAAGTTCGGATCGTTCTACGACAAGGTCTCGGACATGGTGACCTGGACGTTGATCGTGTTCGCCGCCGGCTGGCAGGCGTACCGCGGCACGGGCGAGGCCTATTACATCCTGCTCGCGGCTGGCTCGGTGATCGCGCTCAACCTCCGCGGGTACATGAAGTGGCTCGCGCACGCCGAAAAGGAGCGGCTGCGCTGGCTCGAAGCGAAGCAGGATCCGGACAAGGTGATCGCCCAGCGCGTGGCGCCGTTCCGCGTGCCGCTCCCACCATCGCGCACGCCCCGCGACTGGCTCGTGTGGTTCGGCAAGCAGGTGCTCGGGGTCCTCAAGTTCGAGGAGATGGACCTGTGGTTCTGGCTCGGGCTCGCGCTCGTGATCGATCGCCTGCCGTGGGCGATCTGGATGTTCGCGGTGACGCAGATCCCGCTGATGACCGGCGTTCTGTTGTACCGGTTCTGGGACATCGCGAAGCTCGACGATCAGATCCGCAAGCTCGGAGGTTAGGGCGGCCTTTCGCAACGAGCGCAGCGCGGCCCTGCGACGATCGAGGCAGAGCCGACGCTGCTTCGCGACGGGACCGGCACATTCTCGCGATGCGCCTGATGGTGCCCGATCGGGCCCTGTGGGCGTCGCGGTGCGCGTGCTAATTCGCTGGACGTGAGGGTCAACACCCCAGGCTCGCAGCACGTGTCGACCATCGCGCCCGCGCGCCGAGCCGCTCCGGTGGTGGCGCCCCCCCACAAGGTGCTCCTGTTCATCCCGCACCTCCAGCAAGGTGGGGCCGAGCGCCAGATCCTCGAGCTGATGACGCGGCTCCCTCCGCGCTACGCCCCGACCCTCTGCCTGTATGGCGCGGACGATGCGACGCGCATCCACTATCGCGACTACCTTCCGCCCGGTGAGCCGCGGCACGTGCTCGGCGTCGACGACATGGGCCCCGTCGGCCTCCAGCGTCTGGTCCAGCTGATCCGCACCGAGCGACCGACGATCCTCCACAGCTACCGCGACAAGGCGAACCTGTGGGCGCGCCTCGCGGCGCTCGCCGCACCGGTGCCGGTGGTCCTCACCAGCGTGCGCAATCGGTACCAGGGCCCGCTGTACGCGAGCGCGGAGTTCCTGCTCCAGACCACGAGTGATCGGATCCTGACGAACTCCAGAGGGATCGAGGAGGAGCTGATCAACTGGTCCCGCGTGGCACCGGGCCGGATCCAGGTGATCAACAACTTCGTCGATCTCGAAGCCTTCCGGCCGCCCTCGGCCGACGAGCGCGCGGCGGCACGCGCGCACTACAACTTCGCGGCCGGGGAGATCGCTCTGATCCTCCCCGGCCGGTTCGCGATGCAGAAGCACCAGCTCGGCCTCGCACTCGCCCTCGCCGACCTGCGCCGCGCGGGGAAGTTGCCGCGCACCGTCAAGCTCGTGCTCGCCGGGCGGCGCCGCGACAAGATCTATAGCCGGATCGTTCCGCTGGCGATGCGCGCGCTCGGCGTCGGCGAGTACGTGACGTACCTCGAGCCGATCAGTGACATCCGGCGCCTCTACCACGCGGCCGATGCCCTGGTGATGCCATCGCTGTTCGAGGGGATGTCGAACGCCGTGCTCGAGGCTCACGCCTGCGGCTTGCCCGCGGTGGTCTCCCACGCCGCGAACCGCGACGACATCGTCGTCGACGGCGTGACGGGATTCGAGTCCGCGACGCTCGACCATCGGGCGCTCGTCCGTGCCCTCGACCAGATGATCGCGATCCCGGATGCGGAGCGGCGTGCGATGGGCGCGCGCGGCCGCGCTCACGTCGCCGAGCGCTTCCACCCCGACCGGATCCTCGAGGAGACCGTCGCGCTCTACGATCGGCTGCTCGCCGAGAAGGGGTTGATCTAGCGATGTGTGGCATCGCGGGTCAGCTCGCTCTCGAGAGCGAGCGTGGCGACGTCGAGGCAGTCCGCCGGATGTCGCAGGCGCTCGCTCATCGCGGTCCCGACGGCGACGGGCTCTGGCAAGACGGACCCTGCGTGCTCGGCCACCGCCGCCTCGCGATCATCGATCTCTCGGAGGCGGCGCGCCAGCCGATGCTGAACGAGGACGGCAACGTGGCGATCGCCGTGGTCGGCGAGATCTACAACCACCTCGAGCTCCGGCGGGGCCTCGAAGCGCGCGGGCACGTGTTCCGCAGCCGCAGCGACATCGAGGTGATCGCCCATCTGTGGGAGGAGCACGGAGCGGGGACACCCGAGCTCCTCCGCGGCATGTTCGCGATCGCGGTCTGGGATCGCAACCGGCGAGAACTCATGCTCGCGCGCGACCGCTACGGCGAGAAATCGATCTACTGGACGTTCGGGCGCCACGGGCTGGCGTTCGCCTCCGAGCTCCCCGCCCTGCTCGAGCTGCCGGGCGTGGGGCGTGAGGTCGACCTGCCAGCGCTCGACGCGTATCTCGCCCTCCAGTACGTGCCGAACCCTTCGACGATCTTCCGCGACATCCACAAGCTCCCACCCGGCCACCTCATGCTGGCGCGCCCAGGCGCAGCGCCGATCCCGCGACGCTACATGACGATCGATCACACGCCGCGGCTCGCGGGGATCGACGAACGGGAGGCAGAGCGCGAGGTCCGGCGCGTCGTCGAAGACGCCGTCCGGGTCCGTATGATGTCGGACGTCCCGCTCGGTGCGTTCCTGTCGGGTGGCATCGACTCGTCGATCGTCGTCGCGTGCATGGCGCGGGCATCCTCCAAGCCGGTCAAGACGTTCTCGATCAGGATCGGCGATGACCCGGAGCTCCCTTACGCGCGCCTCGTCGCCGAGCGCTACGGCACCGACCATCACGAGGAGATGGTGAGACCCGACACCATTCACCTCCTCCCGGCGATCGTGCGCAGCCACGGCGAGCCGTTCGCCGATCCTTCTGCGGTCCCCACGCGGGTCCTCGCGCAGATGACCCGCAAGCACGTCACGGTGGCGCTGTCCGGCGATGCGGGCGACGAGGCGTTCGGCGGGTACAAGCGCTACGTCTGGTCGCACGTCGCCCACCTGATCGGCCGCCTACCTCCGCTCGCACGACGCGGTGTGGCCGCGCTGCTCGGCCGGATCCCGGGCGGGCCGGCGCGCTGGGTGCGCGAGTACGCGCATCACCTCCACACCGACGAGGCCACGCGCTATCTGCGGTTCGTGAGCCACTTCTCGGCGACCGAGAAGGCCGAAATCTACACGCCCGAGCTGCGCGAGCGGTTCGCACGCGACGCGACCGCCGAGCGGTTTGCCGCGCTCCTCGGCGCGTCGGCGTCCTCGGATCCGCTCGGTCGCCTTCTCGAGCTGGACGTGCGGACCTACCTGCCTGACGACATCCTGGTCAAGGTCGACATCGCGAGCATGGCGCATAGCCTCGAGGTGCGCGCGCCGTTCGTCGATCACCACGTGATGGAGCTCGCCGCGAGCTTGCCGACCTCGCTGAAGATCCGCGGCCTGACCGGCAAGGTGCTCCTCAAGCGCGCGTTCGCGGATCTCGTTCCGACCCAGATCGTCCACCGAAAGAAGCGTGGGTTCTCGCTCCCTCTCGCACGTTGGTTCTCCGGCGAGCTCTACGGCTTCGCGAGAGAGACGCTGCTGTCTCGCGCGGCGCGCGAGCGCGGGCTGTTCGTGCCCCAGGGGATCGAGAGCCTGCTCGAGCGCCATCGTCGAGGCGAGGACCACGGCGATCGGATCTGGAACCTGCTCGTGCTCGAGCTGTGGTACCGCGAGGTCCTCGATCGACGCGCGACTTCGACCAGCAACCAGCGCTCCGCCGTGAGGCAGGGTACCTCGTGAGGGTCCACACTCCGGCGCGCGACTCGCCGGCCGGCTGGGGGCTGGGGGGGGGGGGGGGGCGGGGGCGGGGCGCGTGGGTGGGGGGTGGGGGGGGGGGGCGGCGGGGGGGGGGGGGGTGGGGGCGCGCGGGTGGCCCGCGGGGGTGGGGGATGGTGGGGGGGGTGGTGGGGGGGGGGGTGGGGTGAATGGGGGACCGCCGGCGGGGGGGGGTGGTGTGCGCGAGGGAAATGGGTGGGGGGTGAGGAGGCCGGTGTGGGGGGGGTTCGCGGGATCGCTTTGGCGTGTTCGCCGTCCAGCTCGTGCGGAACCTCGGGTCCGTGCGCCGAAAGCGCGCGGACGCGCTTAATCGAGCTCTTCGGCGACCACGATCGGCAGCGCAGGCACCGAGACGCCCACCGGATCGCGCTCGCGGTGCCGCGCCTTCGCGCGCTTCACGGTCTCGGAGAACGTCACCAGCAGAAGGCCGATCGTCGCGTACATGAGCGTGATGCAGCGGCGCGCGATCACGAGCGTGACGGCGAACGCCGGGTTGTACCCGAGCGTGCGGAACAGCCCGTAGTAGCCGCCCTCCGAGACGCCGAGGCCCATCGGCACCAGGGTCGACGCGAGGTAGATCGGGAAGCTCCCGACGGTCCAGGCGGCGACGAAGCCGAACGAGATGCTGGTGCCGACGGCCCGCAGGATCATCAGCGACAGGAGGATCGCCGACAGGCGCGAGACCAGGAGCGCGGTGATGCCGATGATCCGTTCGCGCCGGCTCGCCCCGGAGGTCATCCGGAGCTTCTCGTCGATGTCGTGCAGCTTCTCGTACCAGCCGGCGTAGCGCGCCTGCGAGACCAGGCGGGCTTCACCGGGACCTTGGCGAGGCTCGCGAGCATGCCGCGATGAACGAGGGCGTAGAGGCCGAGCGAGATCGCGAGGCACACGACGCCCACGCCGAGGAACAGGATCCGGACGCCGAACGGCATCGGGACCAGGAGCGCGAGGAACGGCGCGGCCAGGGCCACGATCCCGAGCTCGATGGTGAAGCTGACCACGTTGTAGAGCAGGACGGTCGACACGGCGCGCGAGGACGAGACCACGTCGGTCAGGACCGACATCTTCACGACCTCGCCGAGGTTTCCGCTGGGGGTCACCGCGTTGACGGCACGCCCCGCGAGCTGGGCGAGGAACGCGTCCTTGAGCCGGAGCTTGTCGGGCGCGGCGAACGCCCGGAGCGCCGTGGAGTGCATCGTGGTGTTGAAGATCTCGAGCGCGGCCACGGCCAGCCACCACCAGCCGATCAGCCGCAGGTAGTGGCCGAGCGTCCGCAACCCGACGTCGCGGATCGTGAACACGAGCGCGACGATCGCGAACGCGAGGAGCGCGGGAGTTACCCACCGGACCCAGGACGGGCGTGCGCTCACGGGTACTACCTATAGCAGCCCTCCCGCCACGGTAGGGCAGGAACTGCGACGCAAGCGCTACGCGGGGGGCGGGGCTTGTGGCGGCTGCGGATGTTCCTGATGCCAGGCCCGGGCGGCGAACACGATCACCTCGAGAGCGAGGGTCAGCGCGATCGTGATCGCCGCGCACGCCACCGCGACCTCGACCGCGGGGATCACGACCAGCCAGACCGGCCCGGGGACCGCCAGGTAAGGCGCCGGGAAGAACGCCCAGAGCAGGCCCGCCGGGAGCATCGCGAGCACGAGCCCCGTCCAGGCGATCCCGTTCGCGGCGGCGAGCCTCCGGGCCAGGCTGCCCTGGTTGCGGAGCGCCCACAGGCTCGCCGCGACCTGCACCGCCATACCGACCAGGCCGTACTTCGCCATCTGCGCCGCCAGGTGACCCTGCGCGGGGACCAGCGATGGCGAGAACCGCTGCCCGAACGTGCCGATCAGGCCGTAGTAGACGACGAAGAACGCGGGGACGGCGGTCAGGAGGACGCGCAGGTGAAACCGCAGCGCGCCTCGCCGGACCATGACCCACGCGAGCACGCCGGCGAGCACGACGCACAGGCCGACGATCGCGAGCCGCAGCGCGCGGTGCTCGAGGAGCTCCTCGGACGCACGGGCATCGGCGACGGCGACCACCCGTTCGGTGGTGACGAGCCGAGCGGCATCGGCGGCCTCGAGGCGGCCGCGCGCAGCGGGATCGAGCGCGAGCACGTGCGTGAGCGTCTTGCCCAGCCCATGACCGGGCGCGGAGATGCCGAGCAGCGCGGCCACCGTCGGGGCGACATCGATCAGGCGCGCGTCATCCACCCCGCCCGCGCGATCGATCCCGGCGCCTGCGAGGATCAGGGGAACGGTGAGCACCTCGGGCTCCACGCCGCCGTGCCCACCCTTGCCCGTGTGGCCGTGGTCGGCGACCACCACGATCGCATCCTGGCCGAGATCCACGCGACCGAGGACGCGCGCGAGTGCGCGATCGGCGCTCTCCGCGGCCTCGCGGTACGCGACGCTGTCGGCGCCAGACTGGTGTCCCGCGATGTCGACGGAGCTGACGAGCAGGACCACCAGGTCGGCCTTCCCGCCCGCGACCAGCGCGATGCCCGCGGCCGAGAACCCGCCCGGCCACGGGACGTACCGCGCGTCATCGAACGGGGAGACCAGCGCGGTATCGGGCGCGTCGACGATCGCCTTCGCGAGCGGCTCCTGCATGGTGTCGATGTCGATCTCCTCGAGGGCCTCGGGGGCGATCGCCCGGACCGCCGTGGTGGCCGTACTGGCCGGGCGCAGGAACAGCTGCGGGAGCACGGCATAGTCGGTGGCGGTGGCCACCTCGAGATGTGCCGCGTGGGCGCGATCCATCAGCGTATCGAGCGTGACCGGCGTGTTGTGATGGTTGGTCCGCACCCCGCTCGCCGCGGGTGGGACACCGGCGAGGATCGAGACGTAGTTCGGCCGCGACCACGTCGGATAGTGCGACTGCGCCTCGAGATCGAGGCCCGCGCGCCGGAGCGAATCGAGGAACGGGAGCTCGTAGCTGCGATCGCTACGCAGGCCGTCGATGATCACCAGGTAGACGCGACGCGCGAGGCGGGGCGTACGCGCGTCCTGGATCGCGGGCTCGATCCGCGCGAGCGGCGGCTGCACGATCTCGAGGTCGCTCATGAACGAGGCGCCGGAGCGCCCCGCCTGGACCGCACCGATGCTCCCGAGGACGAGCAAGACGAGGGCGGCGGCCACCACCGATCGCGTGCGCGCGACCCGGGTAGCTTCGATCGCGCGCATCCATCAGGATACCGCCGCGATCGCCCGGGTGCACTACGAAGCCGACGAGCGGAGGGTCGCGACCTGCTCGGCCGAGCCAAGGACCACGAGGGTCATGCCCGGGCCGATCTTCTCGTTGGCATCGGGGTTGTAGGTCCAGCCAGAGGTGTCGCTGGCGCTCACGGCGAGCACGGTCATGCCGAACCGCTCGCGGATCCGTGCGTCGCGGAGGGTCCCGCCGAGATCCGCGGCCTTGTCGCCGAGGCGGACCTCCTCGATTCGATAGGCGGCCCGCTTCTCGCGGAGCATGTCGTCGAGGAACCGCACCACCGCCGGCCGCACCATCTCCGAGACCAGGCGCATGCCGCCGATGTAGTTCGGAGATACCACGGCATCAGCGCCAGACTTCCGGATCTTCTCGACGTGGGAGAGCTCCGCACACCGGGCGACGATCCTGAGCCCGGGGTTGGTCTGGCGGGCCGAGACCACGAGGTAGAGGTTGTCCTTGTCCGACGACAGCGCCGCGACCATCCCCTTGGCGCCCGCGAGGTTGGACGACGTGATGATGTCGTCGTCGGTGGCGTCCCCGACGAGATACGAGAACTCCGCCTTGGGGTGCTTGTCGGCGATGTCCTTGAGCTCGGCTTCGTTCATGTCGATCGCGACCACGGGCGTCCCGGTCTTGAGCAGCTCCTCGATCACGTTGCGTCCGGTCGAGCCGGCTCCGCACACCACGATGTGGTCCTTCATGCGTTTCATCCGTTTCTTGAGCTTGGAGGCGAACAGGACATTGCGAAGATCTCCCTCGATGATGAAGGCGGTGATCGTCGACGCGAAGAACACGATGCTGCCGGTGCCGAAGATCAGCAGCACCGTGGTGAACCCACGCGCCCACTCGACCTTGTCCATCCCGTCGAGGATCTCGCCGTACCCCACGGTGGTGACCGTGATGACGGTCATGTAGATGCAGTCGTTGAACGCCCACCGACCGTGGCCGATCCACCAGTAGCCAAGCCCACCACCGACGACGACGATCACCAGGCCCACGAACCCCATCAGCATCCGTTTGACGAGCGGTGACATCGAGCCAGCGCGACGATAGCAAAGATTTGCTATGAACCGCTGCATGCAGCTCCTCGCCAGCTACCTCTCCGGCTCGTGGTCGCCGGGCTCCGGCGCGAAGGCCACGCTGGTCAACCCGGCCACGGAGGCGCCCCTCGCGGACGTGCACACGAGCGGCCATGACCTCGCCTCCGCGTTCGCGTACGCGCGGACCTCGGGGATCGCCGAGCTCGGGGCACTGTCGTTCGCCCAGCGCGGCGCCCTCCTCGCCTCGCTCGCGAAGGCGATCCACGGGGCCCGCGAAGAGCTGCTGAGCCTCGCGGTGGCCAACGGTGGGAACACGCGCAGCGACGCGAAGTTCGACATCGACGGCGGCGCGATGACCCTGTCCTACTATGCCGAGCTTGGCGCCAAGCTCGGCGGCAGCACGCTGCTCGCCGATGGCGAGCCGATCCAGGTCGGCCGCACCGCGCGGATGGGCGGGCAACACGTGTGGGCGCGCCGGCGCGGTGTGGCCGTCCACATCAATGCGTTCAACTTCCCCGGGTGGGGCCTGTGCGAGAAGCTCGCCTGCGCACTCCTCGCGGGGATGCCCGTGATCTCCAAGCCGGCCACGGCCACCGCGCTGGTCGCGCACCGGATGATGGAGCTGTTCGCTCCCCTCCTGCCGGCGGGCGTGCTGCAGCTCCTCGTCGGCCCCGCGGGCACGCTGCTCGACCACCTCGGCACCGGGGACGTGGTCGCCTTCACGGGTGGCAGCGCCACCGCGCGGATGCTGCGCGGCCACGCTCGGGTGATCGAGCACGGCGTGCGGCTCAACCTCGAGGCGGACTCCCTCAACGCGGCGGTGCTCGGCCCCGACGTCGATCTCGGCTCGGAGACCGGTGGGCTGTTCCTCGCCGACGTGGTGCGTGACCTGACGCAGAAGACCGGCCAGAAGTGCACGGCGATCCGCCGCGTGCTGGTGCCGCTCGGCAAGGAGGAGGCCGTGGCCGAGGCGATGCGCGAGCGGCTGGGAGGCATCGCGATCGGCGATCCTTCGCGCGACGACGTGCGGATGGGCCCGCTCGCCACCGGCGCGCAGGCCACGGACATCAAGGCCGGCATCGCGCGCCTCGCCGCCGCGACCGAGACCGTGTTCGGCGGCACGGGCGAGGTGACGCCGCTCGGTGTCCCCGCCGGGAAGGGCTTCTTCGTGGGGCCGGTGGTCCGCGCCACCAAGGATCCGATGAACTGCGCACCGCTCAACGAGCACGAGGTGTTCGGGCCGTGCACCACGCTCGGCAGCTACGACGGCACCGCCGTGTTCGCGGCGGCGTTCATCGCGAAGGGTGGCGGTTGCCTCGTCAGCTCGGCGTACTCGGACGAGCGCGACTGGGTGTCGGCGTTCGTCGGTGCCGCCGCGCCGTGGGCCGGCCGCCTCTACCTCGGCTCGGCGAAGATGGCGGCGCAGTCGCCGGGGCCCGGCACCGCCCTGCCCTCGCTCCTCCACGGCGGCCCCGGGCGCGCCGGCGGTGGAGAGGAGCTCGGCGGCGAGCGCGGCCTGCACCTGTACATGCAGCGCACGGCGCTCGAAGGTGATGCGAGCGTGTTGAAGGCGCTGCTCGGCGGCTAGGCGCTACTGGATCTTGCGCTCGCCCAGCGCCTGCACGGGCCGCGCGTTCGGCTTCATCCGCAGCCCGACCACCGTCAGATCCGCCTTGGTCTCGGTCATCGTCCGGCGCATCACGTTCCACATCACGCCTTCCGAACACGGCGGCGTGGTGAGCGAGCCGGCGTAGCGATACACGGTTCGGGTCTCCGGCAGGAGCGCGCTCGGATCGAACGGCTTTCTCAGCTTCTGCTCGGCGTCCTGCTTCGCGGGCCACTTGGCCCACAGCTGCCCGAGCGCCTTGGTCTCCGGTCCGACATCGTAGAGCACACCGATCACGGCGAGCTTCCCCTCCTTGTCCTTGTGGACGAGGTGAACCTCGAGAGGATACTGCTCGCCGGCGACCAGGTGCTCGCTCGGCGTGTGGACGTGGAACTGCACGAGGTCGTAGGTGTGGTCGTCGATCACGATCGAGCTGCCCGCGGCGAGGTTGACCTGCAGCGTGTGCCCGTTGTCCACGATCGTTCCCGCCGTGGGCTTGTAGTGGAACGTGATCGGAGACGCCGTGCCGGCCTTCGGGGTGATGTCCACCGGCGACTGTGCCTTGCCCGTGCCGCACGCGGCCCACTCGGGTTCCAAGCTCCCCCACGCCTTGGGACCCTTGGGACCCTCGTAGCCGAAGTGCGCCACGTGGGCCGGCTTGGCCGGCGGCTCGGCCACCTTGCCGTGATCGTCCTTGTCGGGCTTGTCGGCCTTGTCGGGCTTGTCAGCCTTGTCAGCCTTGATCGGCGTCCGTCGGCTCGGCCTTGGCGTGCTCGTCCTTCGGCTTGGCCATCGGAGGTGCATCGGGGTCGGCGCCGTTGGAGCCCTCGGCCCCCGAACCGTCGTGCGCCTTGGCCGTGGTGGCTGCACCCTCGTGATCCTCGTGCTTCGTCGGGCCGCCGACCGGCTTGCCCGAGAGTGCGGACACCGCGGCGCTCAGATCGTCGACCCGGGCCTCGAGCTCGGTGACCCGCTTGGGCGCGTTCCACACATCACACCCGGCACCGGTGGTCGCCGAGAGGACGCCGATCAGCAGGCTGCGCCCGAGCTTCGCGTTGGTCACGAGGATCGGTTCGGCCGGATCCGCGTTGCGTCAAGGCCGCCTACGGGATCGTTGGAGGCCGGCGGCGGATCGCCGCGGGCGCGTCCGGATCTGGCTCGAGCATCGGCAACAGGTTCGCGAGCTCCCGCGCGACATGGCGGCAGCGGTGCCGAACGAAGTCGATGCCATAGGGCTCGGCGAGCAGCACGATCAACGTGCAGTCGTACCAGAAGCTCATCGCGTAGGCGTCGGGGTCGACGATCTCGCCGTACGAGCTGCCAGGCGCGTGCGTGTTCGCCGTCCGACGTGCGAGAAACTGCCAGCGCGAGGCCTCGGCTTCGTCCGGCGGGTTGGCGGCCGCGATCAGCTTCCCGGCCCGCGTGACGAACGCGTTGCTGGCGCGATCGATGCCGGCGAGGCCCTTGAGATACGTGGAGATCCGATCGGTGACCTTGTCGCTGGTGGGCGCGGCACCGGGGCCGACCAGGATCTCGGGGAGCCGCGCGACCTCCCAGCGACGTCGGATCGCGCGCAGCTGGCGCGTGATCTTCTCGAATGCCTGTTCGATCGGAACGTCGGAGTTCGAGCGCGTGCCGAGCTCGACGCGGAGAAACTCACCGCCGCCGAGTGCGAGGGTGCGCGCGGGAACCCCGGTGCGAAGATCGTCGTTCTCCACGATCCGCGCGGACACGGCTCCGATCTCGGCGACCAGCTCGCGCAGCGCTTCACGCACCTCGTCCTCGAGCCCCGTCTCGGTGCTCACGAGGCCACTCCGGCCGGCAGGTACGTGGTGGAGATCATGGTGGTGGGCTGCGCGTAGAACAGGTAGTTCGCGATCGAGGGCTCGGCACCATACAGCGCGCGCCACTCGCCCGCATGGAAGCCGGGTGGCGCGTGCGCGATGTCGCCGAAATCGAGGTGGGTCAGGTCGTATGCCGGGAGGATCGCGACGAGCTTCTGGAGCCGCTTGAGGAGCGGCGCGTCGTAGACCCCGGCGCGAGGGCTCTCACGGACCAGGTACCCGTCCTGCCCTGCGACCAGATCGATGGCGACTTGCTGCACCGCCGCCACGCGCGCGCGGTGGCTGATCACGACGCGGAGGTACAGCTCGCTGATCGTGCTGCCGTCCGCGGTGCGCCACTCATCGGGGATCTCGACGCCGTGGTCGCGGACCTGGACCACGCACGGCGTGCGGCCGAGCGAGAGCACGTAGATGTAGTCGCAGGCCTCGTCGTCGCCGCCGTGGCGCACGAACGTGGCGGCCTTGAGCTCGGCCGCGAGCTCCTCCGCGAGACCCGCGAGCTCGTCGGCTGGAAGCCCCTGCGCGATCACATCGTGCGCCTCGCCCCAGGTCTGCGTCGGATACAGGTCGGCGAGCGCCTGCTCCACGGTGCCCATCATCTGGCCCTTGTGGTCGTCGCAGCCCTCCTTGCCCTTACAGTTGGTACAGCCGCCCATCGCGAAGCTCTCCGTTTATCACGCCGGGCACGCCCACAACTACGGGAGATCGCATGACCCGTCCCAGGTGTCGCGCGCGTCGCATGTTCCCCCCCGACAAAGCCGAGTAGGGTCGGCCGCATGAAGCGTTTCGCCGTGTGCTCGTTGATCCTGCTCGCCGGGTGCGGAAGCAAGAAGGACCAGGAGGGTCGCGCCCAGCCGCTGCCCCAGCCGACCACGGGTTCGGCCGGCTCGGGCTCAGGTGCGGCCGGCTCGGGCTCGGGCTCGGGCTCGGGTTCGGGCTCGGCGGCTGCTGCCCCGGCGCCCGCCCCGGGTCTCGACCTTGCGGGCATGAGCAAGACCACCAAGCCCGGCGATGACTTCTTTACCCACGCGAACGGCACCTGGTTCGCGACGACCGAGATCCCCGCAGATCGATCGGGCTGGGGCGCGGGTCCGATCACGGGCGAGCTCACCGCGAAGCGCGTCGCCGACCTGATCCAGAACGCCGCCAAGTCGGCCCCCGTGGGCTCGGAGGCCAAGAAGGTCGGCGACTACTACGCGACGTTCATGGACGAGGCCGCGATCGAGACCAAGGGTCTCGCCGCCCTCTCGCCCGCGCTCGATCAGCTCGCCGCGATCAAGGACAGCAAGGGCCTCGCGTTCGCGATCGGGGAGACGTTGCGCGCGGATGTCGATGCGATCAACAACACGAACTTCGACACCCAGAACCTGTTCGGTGTGTGGGTCGCGCAGGACCTGACCGATCCGAGCAAGTACATCCCGTTCCTCATGCAGGGCGGCCTCGGGATGCCGGACCGCGACTACTACCTCGATGCCGCGCCGCGGATGGCCGACGCGCGGACCAAGTACCAGGCGCACATCGTGAAGATGCTGACGCTCGCGAACATCGCCGATGCCGAGGCCAAGGCCACCAAGATCCTCGATCTCGAGACCCGGATCGCCAAGGTGCATGCCACGCGCACCGAGTCAGACGACGTCAAGAGTGGGACCACGCACTGGTCGCGCGCCGACTTCGACACCAAGGCGCCGGGCCTCGACTGGGGCGCGCTGTTCGACGGGGCCCAGCTGAGCAAGCAGCCGACGTTCGCGATCTGGCACCCGAAGGCGACGACCGGCATCGCCGCCGCAGCGAAGGCCATCCCGCTCGACACCTGGAAGGCCTACCTGACGCTGCGTGCGATCGAGCGTGCGGCGCCGTTCCTTCCCAAGGCGTTCGTCGACGAATCGTTCGCGTTCTACGGCGGCGTGCTCGCCGGGACGCCCGCGCTCGGCGAGCGGTGGAAGCGCGGCGTGGACGCCACCAGCGATGCGCTCGGCCAGGCCGTCGGCAAGCTGTACGTCGAGGCCCACTTTCCCGAGCCGGCGAAGCAGAAGGTCGCCGCGATGGTGAAGAACATCCTGGCCGCGTTCGATCGCCGGATCGACGGGCTCGCCTGGATGACGCCGGCGACCAAGGCCAAGGCCAAGGCCAAGCTCGCCGTGCTCGTGGTCGGCGTGGGCTTCCCCGACGTGTGGCGTGACTACACCGGGCTCGAGGTGAAGGCGGGCGACGCACTCGGGAACGCCGAGCGCGCATCGCGGTTCGAGTACCGGCGCAACCTCGCCAAGCTCGGCACGCCCGTGGATCGCCACGAGTGGGTGATGACCCCGCATCTGGTCAACGCCGTGAACCTCCCGGCGATGAACGCGATGAACTTCCCGGCGGGGATGCTGCAGCCGCCGTACTTCGATCCCGCCCGCCCCACCGCCATGGACTACGGCGCGATCGGCTCCGTGATCGGCCACGAGATCAGCCACAGCTTCGATGATCAGGGCGCGCAGTTCGACGACACGGGAAAGCTCGCGAACTGGTGGACCAAGGAGGACTTCGCCCACTTCAAGGCCTCGGGCACGGCCCTCGCGAAGCAGTACGACGGCTACCGGCCGTTCCCGGACCTCGCCGTCAACGGCACGCTCACGCTCTCGGAGAACATCGCGGACGTGGCGGGCCTCGCGGTCGCGTACGACGCCTACCGCGCCTCTCTCGGCGGCAAGGAGGCTCCGGTGTGGGAAGGTCTGACCGGCGATCAGCAGTTCTTCCTCGCCTTCGGTCAGGCGTGGCGCAGCAAGCTCCGCGAGCCCGCGCTGCGCCGCCGGATCCTCACGAACGGTCACGCCCCGGGCGAGTACCGCGCGGACACCGTACGCAACCTCGACGCCTGGTACACCGCGTTCGACGTCAAGGCGGGCGAGAAGCTCTACCTCGCGCCCGAGGCGCGGGTCCGCGTCTGGTAGTTACTCAGAGCCCGACCCGCTCGGACGGCGGCAGCGACAGCCCGAAGCCCTCGTGGAGCGCGCGCACCGCGAGCTCGGCGTACTTGCGGGCGATCACACACGAGATCTTGATCTCCGAGGTCGAGATCAACTGGATGTTGATGTTCTCGGCCGCGAGCAGCTGGAACATCGTCTTCGCGACGCCGGCGTGCGAGCGCATGCCGACGCCGACGACGCTGACCTTGCAGATCTCGTCGTCGTAGCTGACACGCTCGCCGTCCTTGCCGACCAGCTCGGGCACCTTGTCCTTCAGGATCTCGACGGTGCGCTTGCGGTCACCCTTGGGCACCGTGAACGTCAGGTCGGTGGTGCCGTCGTACGCCTGGTTCTGGACGATCATGTCGACGGAGATCCCGCCGTCAGCGAGCGGCGCGAACAACCGGCCGGCGACGCCCGAGATATCGGGCAGATCCTCGCAGGTGATCTTGGCCTCGTCCTTGGCGACGGTGACTCCCGAGACGACGACTTTCTCCATGGCAGCATCCTCCGGGACCACCCAGGTCCCTTCGACATCCGAGAAGCTCGAACGGACGTGGATCTTCACGCCGTACTTCATGCCCAGCTCGACCGATCGGATCTGCAGGACCTTCGCGCCGAGCGACGCGAGCTCCAGCATCTCCTCGTAGCTGATGCGATCGATCTTGCGAGCGGTCGGCACCATGTTGGGATCGGTCGTGTAGACGCCGTCGACGTCCGTGTAGATCTCGCAGACGTCCGCGGCGAGCGCGGCGGCGATCGCGACGCCCGTGGTGTCCGAGCCACCACGTCCGAGCGTGGTGATCGAGCCCTTCTCGTCGACGCCCTGGAAGCCGGCGATCACCGCGATCTCCCCCGCGTCGAGCGCCTCCTTGATCGGCGCCGATTCAATCGACACGATCCGCGCGCGTGAGAACGACGAGTCCGTGACGATCTTGCACTGGTGACCGAGGAACGAGCGGGCCTTGCCGCCGGCCGCACGGATCGCGAGCGCGATCAGGCCCACCGAGACTTGCTCGCCCGTCGAGATGATCACGTCGACCTCGCGGTCGTTCGGATCTTCCTGGAGCTGGCGCGTCAGCTCGAGCAGCCGGTTGGTCTCACCGGACATCGCGGAGACCACCAGCGCGACCTGGTGCCCTTGCCGCTGCGTCGCGAGGCAACGCGCGGCGACGTTCTTCATCCGGTCGATGTTACCGACCGACGTCCCGCCGTACTTCTGGACGATCAACACGGCCCGAGACCCTACACGTCCCTCGGTGCGCGGGATAGCCCGCGCGGGGCGGAAGGTCTCGAAGGCGAACTACGGGCAGTCGCTGGCGCAGGTCGTCGGGTCTTCCATCGCGTCGCAGGTGCCGTCCGGCGCGCCGCCGGTGCACAGCAGATCGCCGGTGCCGCCACCGCCACCGCCGAGGACGCAGGCCTGACACGACGTCGCGTCCATGCCGGCCGGGCAGCCGAGGCCGAGGATGCACACGAGGCACTCGGTGGAATCCGCCGGGCAGGTGCCACCGCCGCCGCCGCCACCGCCGCCACCGCCGCCGCCGCAATCGTTCGGGCACGACGCCGACGTCTCGCCGGTCTCGCACGTGCCGTTACCGCACTGCACGGTCGGGTTCGTGTTGCCACCACCGCTGCCGCAATCGGACGAGCAGTTGCCGACCTCGTTGGCCGCGCACACGCCGTCGCCACAGACGGGCGTACCGCTCACCGCGGCGTCAACTCCGCCGCCGCCGCCGGTGGGGTCGCTCTCGCCTCCCCAGCTACAGCCAGCGATCGCACATACGAATGCCAGGGTGGTGATCCTCATCATCATGCGCGGCATCGTACTAATGCCGAGTACGAGATCAACGCCAAAGTGAGTGCGTGTCACGATTCATCGTGATTCATCCGCTCTCGGCGCCGTACACATGATGTGCAAATCGTCGATCGATCGCGCGCCGCAGTGCGGCGTGCTCGGGCCTCGCCAACGTCGAATCCTCGTCGAGGATTGCCTCCGCATGGCGTCGCGCCTCGAGGAGCAGCGTTGTGTGCTGATGTAGGTCTCCGAACCTCAACGTAGGTACGCCTGCTTGCCGTGGACCGAGCAGCTCGCCAGGGCCGCGCAGGGCGAGGTCGTACTCGGCGATCTTGAATCCATCGTGGGTCTCGACCATCGCGCCGAGGCGAGTCTCGGCGTCGGGACCGAGCGCGCCGCGCGCGAGCAGGATGCAGTGCGAGGTCCCGCCTCCTCGACCGACGCGGCCACGCAGCTGATGGAGCTGCGCGAGACCGAACCGCTCCGCATCGTGGATCACCATCACCGTCGCGGCGGGCACGTCGACACCGACCTCGATCACGGTGGTCGCGACCAGCACGTCGAGCTCGCCCGCCTTGAAGGCTCGCATCACGCGATCGCGCTCGAGGCTGTCGAGCCGGCCGTGCAGGAGCCCCACGCGAGCCCCCGCGATCGCGGCGCGCACGTGGTCGACCGTCGTCGTCGCATCGGCCCAGTCGCGGCTGCCTTCGTCGTCGTCGCCGTCGCTCGGCTCGACCTTGGGGCACACCACGTAGGCCCGCTCGCCCGCCGCGATCCGCTCGGCGACGAGCTTGTACGCCGCCGCTCGGCCGCGCGCGCCCGACAGCTGCTGGGTCGCCACCGGGAGCCGCCCGGGAGGAAGCTCGTCGAGCGCGGACACATCGAGATCGCCGTATGCCGTCAACGCGAGCGTGCGCGGGATCGGCGTCGCCGTCATCACGAGCACGTGCGGGGCGCCCTGCCCGTCGCCCTTGTCACGCAGGCGCGCGCGCTGAGCCACACCGAACCGGTGCTGCTCGTCGATGATCACGAGCCCGAGCGCGGAGAACCCGACGGCCTCCGCGAGCAGGGAGTGGGTGCCGATCACCACGTCGATCTGACCCGCGCCGAGGAGAGCGATCAGCGACTGGCGAACCCCTTTGGGGGTCGATGCCGTCAACACCTCGAGCCGCAGCTTCGCGACCTGCGCCCAGCGCTTCCAGGTCTCGAGGTGTTGCTCGGCGAGCAGTTCCGTCGGCGCCATCACCGCGACCTGGCGCCCGGAGCGCGCGACCTGGAGCGCCGCGGCGAACGCGACCGCCGTCTTGCCAGCACCGACGTCGCCCTGGAGCAGCCGGTTCATCGGGACCGGTCGCCCGAGATCCTCGGCGAGCTCGTCGATCGAGCGGCGCTGCGCGCCCGTCAATGCGAACGGTAGAGCGCGGACCAGCTCACCATCGACAGAGGCATCGCGGACGCACGGCACCGCGGCGTCCTGGCGCCGCTCGCGACGCCGCAGCGTGATCGCGATCCCGAGAGCGAACAGCTCGCCGAACGCGAGCCGCCTCTGCCAGCGGCTGACGCCCTGGTTCAGCGCGGCGAGCTCCTCGGGGGCGATGTCGGGTGAGGGCGAGTGCAGCCGGGTCAGGGTCTCTCCCATGCTCGGCAGCTCCGCCGCGCGCTCGACGCTCGCGGGCACGCCATCGTCGATCCCCGAGGCCACGCGCGCACACGCCGCTGCGCACGCTGCCCGCAGCCGGCTCGCCGGCACGCCCGGGATGTCGGGGTACCGCGTGATGATCGCTGGCGCGGTCTTTCCGGCGACGCCGTCGATCTCGATCCCGAGGATATCGGGGTTCGCGAGCTCGAGCCGGCCGCTCCGCCGCTTGACCAGACCATTCAGCACGACCTGCGAGCCCGGCGGCATGCGCTTGTCGATGCCTGCCCACACGTTGAACCAGCGGACCACGCAGCTCGCGGTGCCGTCGAGCCCGTGGAGCTTGACCTCGGCCCAGCGGCGACCGCGCGCGAAGATCATCCGTGCCGTGATCACCTTGGCGACGAACGTGGCGCGCGCACCCTCGTCCATCTCGCTGACCTCCGCGAGCTGCTTGGCATCGCGGACGTCGTCGTAGCGCCGCGGCACCATCCACAGCAGATCCTCGACGGTCGCGAGCCCCTTCTCCGCGAGCTTCGCAGCGAACGCGGGCCCGATCCCGGGAAGCGTATGCGTCGGCTCGGCGAGCGGATCGACGACGACCTCCTCGGCCGCCTCGGCCTTCTGCCGCACTCGCTTGGGCTTCGCAGGAGCTGCCGTTGCCTCGGCGGGCTGAGCAGGCTTGACGGCCTTGACCGGGCTGGTTGGCTTGATCGGCTTCGTCGGGTTGGGGGCAACGACGACGTCGGGCACGGGCACGGGCACGGGCGCGGGCACGGAGGCGGGCACGGGCGCCCGCGGGACGGATTCTGCTCGCAACCCCGGCGCGGCCGCGCGCGAGACCACCGGCGGCGTCCGCCGATACCTCGCGAGGAGGCGCATGCCTCGGGCGATCTCGACCGCCTGCTGTGCCTCGTCGAGGGTCTCCCAGCGCGCCAGGATCGCCCGCCATTGTTCGAACGCCGACTTGTCCTCGACCTGCGCGATCACGCCATCGCACGCGGCGCGCAGCGCATGCCCGAGCCCCGTGACCTTCCGGACCCCCGCGAAGCCGTTCGCGGCCGCCAGCTCGAGCGGCCGGCGAAGCGCATCCACGCGGCGCAGGAGCTCGGCATCCACGCCCGCACGCTAGCATCACCAAGAGGCGATCCCCGTCGACGTCGCGCAGCGGACTGCACCACCGTCGGTACCAACGGCTAAGCCGCGGTCAGTCAGCGCGGTAGGTGAACCGCAGCTCGTAGTCGCAGAGGTGGAACACGTCCCCCTCGTCGATGCGCTTGTTGTCGATGCGCATCCCCTTGTAGTCGATGCCGTTCGTCGACCCGAGATCCTTGATGTAGAACGTCCCGTTCCGCCGGATCACCGCGGCGTGCTTGCGCGAGATGTTCCCGTCCTTGATCGGCAGGTCGCTGGTCTTGCTGCCGCGGCCGATGATGAACTGGTCCTTGGCCACCGGGTAGCGCTGGCCGTTGTAGACCAGGAACAACGTCGGACCGGCCGAGCCCATCTGGGGCATCGGGTTGGACGCTGCGGGTTGCGGCGCGACCGGCGCGTGGTTGCTGTTCGGACCATTGCGCCCGACGTTCGGAGGGCTGTTGGTCGGCGAGTAGCCGGGCGTCGGCGGTGCGGGCCGGCGGGCCTGGGCAGAGGGCGGGCCGGCGCTGACCGAGGCCTGCGGCTGTGGTGGAGGCTGCGTTCCGGGCTGGGGACGACCGCCGCCGGCACCCGGACCACCGCCACCGCCCGCACCCTTTGGATACGAGACGGGTCCGCTGGTGTTGTTCGGCACCTGCTGACCACCGGTCACGTTGGGACCGCCCGGCGACTGATAGTTCTTCGAGCGCGCGTAGTACCGCATCGCCTCGTTGATGAGGTAGTCGATCGAGCAGTCGAAGTCGTTCGCCATCTGCTCGAACGTCTCCCACAGGACGTCCCGGCAGTAGAAGTGGCGCATCGTCTTCTTGCTCTGATCCATGACTCCTCAACGTAACGAACGCGAACCTGTGCCGCCCGGCTAGGATGGCCGCAGCTCTCCCTCTCCCGCTGTCCTCTACAATACTACATCCCCCGGGATGACGCGACTAACCCTGATCATTTGGGAGCTTCGGCGCGGGTCAATGCATCGGCCAGATCCTTCGCGCGCTGGCCGAGGGTCGGGTCCTCCTTGCGGTCCTTGGCGTCCTTTCCGGACTGGTCGCCCCAGAACCCGACCAGCTTGTCCTTGGCCCCCGACAGCGCCGCGATCTTCGGGGCATCCTCGACGGACTTCATCGCCGTCAGCGCCTCGATCGCGACCCAGCGGGCCATCCGGTGCTTGTCCTCGAGCAGGCGCCGGAGGCCCTCCTGGACGGTGGCTCGGGGCGTGAGCTTGGCGATCTCGCCCGAGACCGCACCGGCCAGCTCGTCCTTGGCGTAGGTGCCGCTGTCCGGAAGGGCCTGGACGACCTCGACGAACGACTTGGTCCCCCCGCAGTGAATCGCGGCGTACGCGATCGCGTAGCGAAACCGCGGGTCCTTGTGGGGGTACGGGATGATGGCGAGGAGCGGCGCGAAGCACGCCGGCGCACCGGCGGCGCGGATCAGCTCGATCGCATCATTGACCGCCTGCCCCGGCATCGACTCGTCCTTCGCCACCGCGACCAGGGCATCGAGGTTGGGCACGAGCGCCGCCGGATCGGCGAGATCGAACAGGCCGTTGGGGTTCACGTAGGCGGTGTGCAGGGCGTTCATCGCGCGCTTGGAGAGCGTGGCGTCCCCGCGATCCATCTTCGCGATGTCGAGGACGTACTTCACGGCGTCGGGGTTTCCGGAGGCCGCGAGCCCGAGCATCAGCTCGTCACCCACCCGGTTCTTCGCCTTGTCCTGCCCTGGCGACGCGATCGTCGCGTTGGCCACGGTCATCAGCTTCTTTCCCCCGGCCGGCCCGACCATCCGCATCACCGCGGCTCCAAGCACCGCGCCGACCTTCGAGCGCCCCTCGTAGGAGATCGTCGCGTACCAGTCGATCAGGTAGGTATCGATCTGCAGCTTCTCGGGATCGGAGGCGTACTTGCGCAGCCCGATCAGGGCGTCTTTCGCGGTGATCTGGGGCGCACCGGGGAGATCGTCCTCCTTCTCGATCCTCGCCACGTCCCAAAGTCGTGGCGCGAACTTCTCGATGACCTGGACCCGGCGTGCCGGCGACATCGACTCCAGCACCTCGCGGACCTCGGGATCACTCCCCATCCTCACCATGTTCGTGCCGGCATGCGCCGACAGATCCGGATCGAGGCCTTCGTCCGAGAACGCCTTCTTGAGCTTCCCAGGGCCCTTCTGGGTCCGGGTCCACTTGTCGATGTTCTCGTGGTTGGTCTTCTCGCACGCGGCGAGCCCGAACACCGAGGTCACCATCGCGATCAGCAACACGCGCGCAAGCATGGCGTCAGCTTATCGTGGTGATACGTTCCGCGCGATGGCCGTACGGCGCATCCTGACACTCATCACCAGCGGTACGATCGTGGTGAGCGGTGCCGTGGCGCCTGCGCACGCGTCGCCGCGGAGCGATCCAACCACGGGTCGTGCGGTGTTCACGGGGGCGGCGTCGGCGAGCCCGACCTCGATCACGCTCAATCCGGCGGCGATCGGGCTCGATACCCCGGCGACCAAGATCTACATCGCCGTGGTCTCGACGCTCGAGCAGCTGACGATCGATCGCAAGTCACTCGATCTCGGAACGGGGAGCCTGTCGGACGGCCCGAGCGTTCACGATGCCGCGCTCGGCCCGGGCGGCGACGTCGCGTTCCTCTGGCACCCAAACGATCGACTCGCCCTCGGCGTCGCCGCGCACCTCCCCCCGCCCGAGCTCCTGCCCGAGGATCGCTCTCCCTTGCGCTATCACACGCTCGGCGTTGGCCAGCGCGCCTATTCGGCGACGGTCGGCGTCAGCCTCCGGTTGCCCGGCTCGTTCTACTTCGGCGCGAGCGTGGGCCACGAGAACACGTTCCTTCATCTCCGCTATGCGCGCGATACGGCGCTCGAGGCGGGGCACGGCGCCGGCGGCGTGGACAGCGACTGCGGCGGCACGCCGTGCGGCGTCGAGAACCCCGCCGCGACCGAGCTCTACGACGTGAACGTCCGCACGCCCCTGCTCTCGGCCTCGAACCTCCGCGTCAACGTCGGGACCGTGGTCCGCGTGGCGCCCGACGTGTGGATCGGCCTCGCGTATCACACGCCGCCCGGCTTCGATATCCAGACCACCCTCGCGGGCGACATGTACATCACGCGCGCTCCGCGCGATGGCGGCGTGAAGCTCGGCGGCGACGCCAACGTCTATGTCTCCTACCCAGCGAGCGCCGATCTCGAGGTCCGCGCGCGGCTGCCCCAGGAGCTGGACCTGCACGTGGGCGCACGCTGGGAGGATCTCTCGCGCATGCAGGCCTATGACGTCCGCGGGTTCGGCAGCACGTTCCGTTCGAACGGGATCCCCGAGCAGATGCTGCGCGCGCGCGGCCTCCACGATTCGTTCGCCGTGTGGGCGGGCGTCGAGCAGGTCGATCTCGACACCCGCAAGCCGTTCCGGTTCGGCGCGCGCCTCGGCTACGAGACCTCGGCGGTGTCGGATGCCCGGCTGTCCCCGACGACGGTCGCACCGGCAGCCCTGACGCTGGACCTCGGTGCCCAGGCTCGCGTCCGCGCCTGGGTGATCCAGCTCTCGTACGGCATCGCGCTCTCCCCGAACACCAGCGTCGGCAGGAGCGCGTTCGACCCGCGGTATCGCCTCGACTGCGTCGACTCCGACTACGACTACTCGACCCGCGCGTGCCAGGCCACGCGCAACGGCTACGCCCTGCCCACCGCCGCCGGCGACTACCAGCGCATCGATCACGCGCTCCGACTCGGATTTCGCTATGAGCTCCCCTGACGAGGCCGCCATCGTCGTGTTCGGCGCGACCGGCCTGGTGGGCCGGCTCGTGTGCGGCGAGCTCGCGCGGGCCGGCATGCCGTTCGAGATCGCCGGCCGACGCGAAGCCGAACTGACCGAGCTCGCCACGCAGGTCCCGGTGGCGCACGTGCACGTCGCGAGCGCCAAAGATCCGGCGACCCTGGCGATGGCGTTCGCAGGCGCGCGCGTGGTGATCGATTGTGCAGGGCCGCTGCGCGATTGCGCAGAGCCGGTGCTCGAAGCTGCGCTCACGGCAGGCGCTCACTATGTCGATGTCGGCGGCGAGCAGGCGGTCTTGCACGCACTGCACGAACGACACGAGTCCACCGCACGTCGCGCGGGCCTGGTCGCGCTCCCTGGGGCCGGCGTCGATTGCATGCTCGGCGATCTCGCTGCAGCGTGGGCGGCCGAGCACGTCTGCGGACCGAGGCCGGAAGCCGGCGATCAGAGCGATGTGGTTCGCACCGAGCCGGGGCCGCGCCTCGCCGACGAGCGCCCGCTCGACGAGGTCGCCGTCAGCTACGTGTTCGACGATCTCGCACTCTCGGCCGGCAGCCAGCGCGCGCTGTTCGGCGGTGTCGGTGGGCGGGTGCTGGTGTGGCGCCGCGATCGCTGGGAAGCCGGGCGCGCCGGCGAGAGTCGCCGCGTCAACGCGGGCCCCACGCTCGGCGGCGAGCGCACGGCCGTGGGCTACGCAGGCGGCGAGGTGATCACCGTCCCGCGTCACATCGCGACCAACCTCGTGACCACCTATCTCTCGACCACGCGCTCTGCCGGCGCGAGTGCGGCGCTCCGCCTGTTGTCGCGCGCGCTGCCCCTGGTCCCGCGCTCCGCGAGTGCCCTGCTCGCCCCGTATGCCGCGCCCGACACCGACTACGGCAAGACGACCTTCGCGATCGTCGCGCAGGTCCGACGCGGCTTCTCCGCCGCACAGATCACCGTACGCGGGCGCGACCTCTATCGCACCACCGCGGTGCTCGCGGCCTGGTCGGCGCGGCAGCTCGTCGCTCGTGCACACGGCCCGATCGGGATGCGTGCACCCGCCGAGCTGTTTCGCGCGCGGCCCGCGCTGCTCGAGCTTGCACGCGAAGCAGGCTTGACGATCGAACCGAGCTTCGGAGCACCAGAGCTTCCCGCGCGCTGAGCGCCCGACGACGACTCCGGCGCGCACAAGCGTGGTATCAACGATCAATGTCGATGTCGTCACTCGGCTGGACGCTCGAGGCCGAGGCTCCCGCCGGTCGCGGCACCACCGCGCGTCGATATCGCCTGAGTAACGGCCTCGGTCTCATCACCGCGATCGACAAGCGTGCACCGATCGTTGCGCTGCAGACCTGGTTCCGCGTCGGCTCACGCCACGAGCGCCCTGGCGCCACCGGCATGGCGCACCTGTTCGAGCACCTGATGTTCGGACAGACGGAGAGCCTGCCCCCGGGCGAGTTCGATCGCCTCGTCGAGCGCACCGGCGGCGAATCCAACGCGGCGACCTGGGTCGATTGGACCTACTACCGCCTGTCCCTGCCCGCCCGCGACCTCCCGCTCGGCATCCGGCTCGAGGCCGAGCGGATGCAGCACCTCGTCCTCGAGACCGGCCCCGTGGAGTCGGAGCGAGACGTCGTCACCAACGAGCGCCGCGAGCGCGTCGAGGACGACGTCGATGGCTGGCTCGACGAGCAGCTGATGGCGCTCGCGTTCACCGAGCACCCCTACCGCTGGCCGACGATCGGGTGGATGGAAGACATCCGCGCGCTCTCGCTCACCGAGATCCGCGCGTTCTACCGGACCTGGTACGCACCGAACAACGCGGTGATCGTCTGTGTGGGCGATTTCGACGAGCCCGCGCTGCTCGATCTGATCGCGAGCCACTACGGTTCGATCCCGTCGGCCGAGCTGCCCGAGGTGGCGCGCGTCACCGAGCCCGAGCAGCTCCACGAGCGGATCGTCCGGGCCCCGAAGCCGATCGCAACCGATCGCCTCCTCGTCGGATACAAGGCGCCTGGGCAGGACGAGTCCGACTGGGCCGTGCTCGAGATCGTGTCGACGCTGCTCGCCGGATGCCCCTCCGCTCGGCTCTATCGCAAGCTCGTGATCGAGCGCGAGGTCGCTTCGAGCGTGGATGCGCAGCTGACCCCGTTCCGCGATCCTTCGCTGCTCCGCCTCGCGGTCACCGCGGCGCGCGGCCACACGGCGGATGAGATCCTCGCCCTGATCGATGCCGAGCTCGCGCAGATGGCGGAGACCCCGCCGAGCAAGGCCGAGGTCGAGAAGGCCAAGGCGATCGCCGAGACCGACTTCTGGACCTCGCTGGTCGACGTCGACGGCAAGGCCGAGGCCCTGGGCCACTACGAGATCGCGCTCGGCGACTTCCGCAAGGTCACCCACCTCTCCGAGCGGCTCGCGCAGGTCTCCGCCGACGATGTCGCGCGCGTGGTCAAGTCGTACCTCCGGCCCGAGCGACGCACGATCGTGATCGCCGAGCCAGAGAGCCCGGATGCGAGCGATGCGAGCGATGGCGGAGATGGCGGAGACAGCGGCGATGGAGAGGACGACGGCGCGTGACCAAGCCGCTCGTGATCGTCGAGGCCTCGCCCGATACCCCGCTGGTCTGGTTCGATGTCGCCATTCGTGGCGGCGCATGTGCCGATCCGCTCGGCGTCGAAGGGCTCCATCGGCACGCCGCCCTGCTCGCGCGCCGTGGTGCCGGGCGCCGTGATCGCGCCGAGCTCGACGAGACGCTCGATTCGCTCGGCGCTGCGGTCGAGGTCGGCGTCTCGCGTGACGCCGTCTCGCTGTCGGGGCTCGCGCTGTCCCGCCACCTCGATGCGGTGATCGATCTCGCCGCTGACATCCTCGCGGAGCCGACGTTCTCCGAGGACGAGCACGCGCGCCTGCTCCGCGAGACGCCGCAGGTGCTCGACGAGATCCGCGACGACGACAGCGCCCTCGCCACGCGGTGGTTCGATTGGCTGTGCTCACCGGGCCACCCGTACGGGCGGACCTCGCTCGGCACCGAGACCTCGCTGACGCGGATCGATCGTGCGAGTGCGACCGCGCTATGGAAGCGCGAGGTCGTCGCGGACAACCTCGTGATCGGCCTGGCCGGCGACATCGACGAGGCGGCGGCGCAGCGCGTGGTCACCCGCCTCACCGAGCGGCTCGGCACCGGACCGCGCCCCGTGATCTCCGCGGCCCTCCCCACGCACGAGGCGCGTGGCCGCCGCGTCATCCTGGTCGACAAGCCAGACCGCACCCAGGCCCAGCTGCGGTTCGGGCACCTGTCGGTCGGCTACGGCCACCCCGACACCGCCGCCCTCGCGATCGCCGAGGCCGTGTTCGGCGGGATGTTCTCCAGCCGCCTGATGCAGGAGATCCGGGTCAAGCGCGGCTGGAGCTACGGCGCGGGCTGTGCCCTCCGCCGCTCGCGACTGCCGCACTGGTTCGAGATCTGGATGGCCGCGGGCATCGACGTCGCCGGCCCCGCCGTGGCGCTGACGCTCGAGCTGTTCGCGGACTACGCGAACAACGGCCCCACCGACGACGAGGTCGACTTCGCGCGGAGCTATCTCGTCGGATCGATGCCGTTTCACGTCGCGACCGCTCGCCAGCGGATGCAGCTCGCCGTGCGGGATGCCGTGTTCGATCTCCCGAATGGCTTCACGGCGCGCCTGCCGGAGGCGTTCGCGCAGCTGTCGGCTTCGGAGGTCCGCGCCGCGTGTCGCACCCACCTGCGCCCCGACGACGCCGTCACGGTCGCGGTGACCACCGCGGACCAGGCGCAAGCGCCCCTCGAGGCCGCGGCCGCCGGCGCGCTGACGGTGGTCGACCACGACGAATACTGAGACGCAGTCTGGTATCGTGACGGCATGACGAGCGTTCGCCCTCGCTTCGATCCGAGTCCTGAGATCGCGACGGTCCCCGCGCTCGAGATGGCGCTCCGGCCATTCATCGATCGGCTCCTGAAGGAGGATCGGCGCGAGCGCGCGGTCGCTCACTTCCTCCCCAAGCTCGAGAAGTCGAGCTACCACGAGCTCGTCACCTCGGTCGACACCACGCGTGCGCGGCCATGTGACGCCGCCAGCCTCGAGCCGTGGAAGGCCGTGCGCGGGGTGTTCCTCGTCGATCACGAGGCGTACGCCGTGACCGCCCAGCAAGCGATGGACCTCTACCTCACGGGCACCGACGCCCTGTTCGTCGCGTACTCCGGGACGTTCGCGGTGGTCCGCTACCAGACCGGCTCGCCGCTGTTGCTCACGTAGGCGGCCTCACGCCGATCACGTCGGCCTGAGACCTCGACGCATCGCGGGCTGGCTACGCGAGTAGCCTGCGACACCCGACGTCGTTGTTCGAGGTCGGTGGAATACAACGGCAAGTCCAGCCGGTGCGCACGCTTGTCTGCAGCGCAACCCGCTGTCCGATCTCCCGGACACGCCGGCACGGTCCGTGCTCCTGCGCGGCGCCGAAACCTAACCGGAGCGTAGAGCGTGGACATGTCGAAACTGATGATGGCGGGAATGATCGCGGGTGCCTCGTTCGTGGGCGCCGCATGCGTGACGGACGCGGCCGACGACAAGCCCGATCAGAGTGACGTCAAGGGCGGCCCCGACGGCAAGAGCGAGGCGTGGGGCTCGTCCGACAGCCCCGGCCTGTTCAATGCGAACCTCGAGTACACCGCGACCGCGCTGCCGGCGACCGGCGAGGCGCACAACATCCCGTGGGCCGGCAACTACTGGCCGGTCTACGAGGACAGCATCAACAAGAAGTGGAACGGGCCCGCGAGCGCTGCGCCGTCCACCAAGTATGGCCAGGCGTTCGGCGTGACCGGCGTCGAGGACGGCGTGTCGAAGGCCCACGGCATCGACGCGAACACCACGCGCACCGCCTGCACGACCGACAGCCAGTGCAACGCACAGCAAGGCGAGGCGTGCGCGAAGCGTGACGGTCAGACAGCCGGCCGCTGCATCCCCACGTGGTGGGGCATCTGCCATGCCTGGTCGCCCGCCGCGATCCTGTTGCCCGAGCCCAAGCACGCGGTCACCTACAACAACGTCGACTTCAAGGTGCAGGACATCAAGGCCCTGTTGACGCTCGTCCACGACCGGACCGAGACCAAGTTCGTCTCGCTGCGCTGCGACGCGGTCGACAGCCAGAACGAGATCACGTTCGACAAGTACGGTCGCCCGACCGGCGCCTCGGCGTCGTGCAAGGACACCAACCCCGGCACGTTCCACGTGCTGATGACCAACTACCTCGGCAAGCAGGGCGAATCGTTCGTCTACGACCGCACGTGGGACGGCGAGGTCTGGAACCAGCCGCTCCGCGGCTATCGCGTCACCGCCTCCACCGAGGTCTCACCGCTCGACGCCAACAAGCTCGTCGGCGTGATCGCCGAGGGCGGCACCACCACCGAGAAGACGGGCACGGCGGCCGGCGGTGCGTGGACGCAGGTCGGGACCTTTCCTGTCACCGCGGGCACGAACCTCACCATCCAGATGACCGGCACGGGCGATCCGGACATGTTCGTGAAGTTCGGCGCGCAGCCGTCCGCGACGGCCTACGACTGCCGCCCCTACGAGACCGGGGCCGCCGAGACCTGCACGCTGACGGTGCCGGCCGGCGCGACCGAGGCGTTCGTCGCCGTCAACGCCTATGGCACCACGGCCGCCGCCTTCACCATCAAGGTGATCTCCGGCGGCACGATCCCGACGAACTACGTGTTCAACGCGAACGCGAAGAAGCTGCTGAAGACCCACATGGACGTCGACTACATCTCCGAGTCGGCCGCCTCGACCGACGGCAACCTCGGCGCGACGATCAACAGCTACACGCACCAGGACCACTACGACTACATCCTCGAGCTCGATGCGAACGGGAAGATCATCGGCGGCGAGTGGATCGGCACGTCGAAGAAGCAGCACCCGGACTTCGTCTGGCTCCCGATCCGCTCGACCGTCACCACGGTCGCGAACGGGAAGATCAGCTACGCGAACGTGAAGACGATCTATGACATGTCGATGCAGGACCAGGGTGGCGGGACCACCGGCGGGCTGAAGACGGTCAACGACTCCGGCGCGATCGCGAAGAGCGCGTGGAAGCAGCTCGGCCCGTACAACGTCGCGGCGGGCACGAGCCTCACGGCCGTGATGACGGGCGACGGTGACGCCGACCTCTACGTCCGCAAGGAGGCCGCGCCGTCCGCGGCGTCGTACGACTGCCGGCCGTACCAGAGCGGCTCGAACGAGCAGTGCTCGATCGTCGGCCCGGCGAAGGTCTACGTGGCGGTCAATGGCTACGCGGCCACCAGCAACTACCAGCTCGTGATCAAGTACACCGAGGGCACCGGTGGCGGCACGCCGCCCCCGCCCGCGCCGACGTTTGCGCACCTGAACCAGTCCGGATCCGTGGCACAGGGTGCGCTCAAGGTCTTCGAGCTGCCGATGCCCGCGGGCAAGCGCGTGGTGATCCGCACGACGTCATCAGCCGACGTCGATCTGTACATCCAGTTCGGCGCCGCCCCGACCACCAGCGCATACCTGGCGCGCGGCTATACGTCCTCGGGCAACGAGACGGTGAGCTACACCGCGACCAGCAATGGCACGCTGTACGTCGGCGTGCACGGCTACGCGGCGGGCAGCTTCACCGTGAAGTCGGCCGACCAGTAAGCCGGCAGCTCCGAGCTACCCGCGGAGCGAGCGCGTGGACCGCGCGACCTCTGCGATCTGGGCCCGCTGTCGTGCGAGCTCCTCCGGGTCCTTGACCGGCAGGAACCGACAGTCGGGCCCACTGCGTTCGACCCGCACGAACCGCGCGGGGAGCTGTGCCGTGAGCTCGCCGGCGAGGCGCTCGAACTGGATGACCTTCGCGCCATCGACCTGCTTCTCGACGCGGTAGTACGGGAGCGCGAAGTCCCGATCGATCGCGGCGGCATCGAACACGAACGTGTTGGTATTGAACACGTCGATCGAGTCCTGATCGAAGCCTGACGGGAAGCGGAAGCCCTCGATGATCTGCGGGACGCCATCGAGGGCCGCCGGGGCGCCGCCCTTGTCTCCCGGCACCTTGGCGACGACCTCGACGGTGATCGCGCCTCCGGCCTCGTCGTGGAGACCGATGATCGCGGGATCGAGGGTCGCGCCGAGATTGTCGACATTGGACATCAGCAGCGTCGTCCCGCCAGCATCGCGGAACCGCTGGAGCGCACCGCTCCTGCGCATCGCGAACGTGAGGTCACCGTGGCCCGTCGCGTACGGCGAGAGCTCGCCATCGGCATCCCGATACAGCTCGCCCTGGGGGGTCAGGCGCAGGGCAACCATCTGCGGAAACACGTCGATCGCGCCCCCGAGCTTCTGCTGGAGGATGTGCTCGCGGATCGCCGTGTGGGTGGCGAAGCTCGACATCACGAGGATCGGCACCGGCGCACCGAGCGCGCGGACGTCGGCGTGCTTGACCTCCAGAAAGCTCAGCTCGTCGAGAGCGGGGACCACCGCCTTCACCACGCCGCCGAACCGCGTGGCCATCCCGCCGGCGAGGATCACGACCCCGACCTTCCCGGCCCGGATCAGCCCGAGGCCGCGGTCGCGAAGGCGCGCACGCTCCGGGGTGCCGAGCGCAGGGAGCGGGGCCATCGCTTCGCGGGGCAGCGCCGTCAGCGCGCCGCGAACCGTGTTGTCGATCGCCTGCGTCGCGCGCGCCGCGAACATGGCCTGCACGGCAGGATCAAAGCCGTACGGCGCCAGCAGCCGGGTCGCATCCGCGAGCGTCTCGAACACCATGGCCCACGACTGTACTCCACGCGCGACGCGCGCCTATGGTGCCTCGGGGAGACTCGCCGGCTTGGTCGCCGAGCTCGACGCCGAGGCACCGGTCAGCGCGTCGGGGGTGACCCGGACGTCGAGCTCGCTGCCGCTGATCGAGCCGTGACAGCCTCCGCACACCGCATCGAACAGCGGCTCGGCGATCCCGAGCGTGATGTTCTCGCCGGGCCCGAGCTGGTGCTCCTCGGTCATCGTGATCAGCGGCTTGTGGTCGGCGTCCTGCAGCTCGAACACCAGGCCGCGCTGCGGAGGTAGCTCGGCCTTCATCGAGCCGTCGTCGGCGAGCGCGACGCGGCCGAGCGCCGGCCGGTTCTGATACACGCCGTTGACGTTGGGCGAGCACCCGGTCGGTGGACATGACTCCTCGCCGTAGACCACGATCGACCGCGCCGCGCGGAACGCATCCACGGGACGACCGCGACGGAGGTTGCCGGTCAGCAGCGTGAACAGCAGCGGTGCGTTCGGCATGTGGACGACCGACTTCGTCTTGTCGTCGCCGATCGATCCGCCGAACACGAGCTGGCGACGGTTCAGGTACAGCACCCGGGCCGGATACTTGTACACGAGCTGCGCATCGACCCTGCTGCCCGCGCCGGTGATGAGGGTGCGGACGTCGGCCGGGTTGCGCGGGTTCACCGAGACGATCTCGAAGCTCCCACCGACCTGCCGCGACACCATGATCGTGCCGTCGGGCAGCGACACCGGACCGCGGTACACGGGTGACGCATCGAGGATCTTCAACGAGTGCAGGTAGCCCAGCTCCGTGCGCCCCTGCTCGAACGGGCCGATGCTCCGGTTGAACACCGCGAGCGCGCCGGCCGCACCGGGTGTCGCGGGCACACCCGCAGGTCCGGTGTTCGACAGGATCGTGAGGAAGCTACCGTCGACGCCCTCGCGGATGTCGGTCGCCGAGGAGTACCCGATCGAAGGTCGCGTCGCCGACGGATCGGCGAGGTCGGCGTAGGGCGAGTCCTTCCGCTGGGCCAGCAGCGGGTGGTAGTCGGTCAGGTCCCAGTTGAGACGGCGACCCGACAGCTGATAGAAGCCGTCGCTGACCTTCTCGGTCGTCATCGTCACGCGACCCTCGCGCATGAACTGCGGGCCGATCTCGGAGTTCGAGAGGAACGTCATCTGCTCGGGCGGACCCGAGGCCGCGGTCCCGCTGATCGCCACCCGCCACAGATCGGATTGCGGCAGGAACCGCTGCCGCGAGCGCGTGGCTCCTGCCTTGCCGCGCGTCGACGCGAACACCAGCCAGTTGCCATCGGGTGCCCACGCCGGATCGAAGTCGTGGACCTTGAGCCCATTCGAGTCGGGTGCCATCGGGGTGATCCGCGTGCACGTGCCCGTCCCGATGTTCACCACGAACACGCCGAGCGGCTCGCTCGCACTGGCGCGCGCTGCGAACGCCACGCGGGTACCGTCGTTCGCGACGTCGGGCGCCTGGACGTCGGGGCTCGCGCCGAGGCCGCAACCGCCGAGGAGTGAGACGCCTGCCGCGCCGCTCACCGGCTGGAGCTGCTGGCCGGACCCGACGAACCGCGTCGTCACGCGCTTGAGATCGGCGCCGCCCTGGAACGTGTCGAACTCGAGCCGACCCGCGGTGGGAAGGGTCGCGCGCTCGATGTACACGATGTCGATCGGGTCGTTGTCATTCATCGGGGTGACCTGCCCCGCGAGCGCCAGCCGCTCGATCCGCACCCACTCCTGGATCGTGCAGAACGGACTCGAGGTGCCGGCGACGTACGGGCCGCAGTCGGCTGGATCCGCACCCGAGCCCGTCGGGCCATCCTGATCTTCGAGGACCGAGCCGCCGCGGTGGGCGATCCCACCGACCTGCGGGAGCGGTACGCGCATCGGATCGTCCTTGAGGATCGTCTTGGCCACGGCGCGGCTGCGACGCGCATCGGGGAACTCCATCGCCATGAACTCGCGCTTCAGGAGGTCGTAGTTCTTGTCGAGCGCGACCGCCGAGAAGAACCCCGGAGTGCCGCTCCGCAGCTTGAGATCGTTGGTCGCCTGCGGGCTGTGGCACGCCTGGAACGAGCAACCGCGCTGCAGCAGGATCGGCTGGACGCGGTCCTGGAAGAACTGCTTCGCCGGATCGCCGTTCGCGAACGGGAGCACGCCCACGCTCGACGCCCAGGTCTTGATCGCCGCGAAGTCGGCGTCGCCCGAGCTCGAGAACTGGTCGCCACCGGTGTGCCCGCGCCCACCTGCGCTGACCGCGAGCGGCACGCGCAGCAGCTGAGAATCATCGACCGGCGCGTTCACGAACGACCACGCCTGGCTGAAGTTGAAGGCGAGCTGATCGTCGTCGTTGCCGCACGTGATGTAGAAGTCCGATTGCGGCGCGCCGTGGCAGTTTCCGGCGGCGCAGTTGTGGCGCGCGAACACTGGCTGGACGCTCGCCTTGTAGGCATCGAAGAACATCTGGCGCTGCGGCGTGTTCACGAACCCCGCGCGGTTGAAGCCCGGGGGCACCGAGGTCGAGCAGCTGCCTTTCCCGGTCTGCGGCGGCGTCGCGGGCTTGAGCCCGTTCTCGGTCGCCCCGTTATCGAGCCAGGCCTGGAGGGTGAAGTAGGCGTCGGAGCCCACCTCGATCAGCGCGCCCCCCGAGTGCTGCACATCGATGTTCACGAACTGTGGCGTCGTGCCATCGGCGAGCGTCCCGTACGGCATCTTCAGCTTGGGCCCCACCGCCTTGATCAGCAGCAACGGCTGCGGATACGCACCAAACGCGGTCAGCACATCGCGCCGCTTCTGGATCGCCTCGAACGAGGTGACGTCGAGGTTCCCCGCCGCGAACTGGTACGGATCGTCGGGGTTGGTCGCGTGACAACCCGCGCTTCCGACCGCGCAGCGCTGGATCAGGATCGGCTGGATCGTTCGCTCGAAGTACGTCCGCCCCGGCGGCGAATCGCCACATGCGGAGAACACCCACAGGACTCCGAAGAGCAGCGGCATCCCTCGCGGCATCTGAGGAAGCCCATCAAGAAGAGTGCCCGCGATCTCGTGTCGATCGGGTGCTCGTTCGCGCAGACCTGGCGCGGCGGCAGGATCGAGATGCAGGCGATGCGGTGCCTCACGGGGACTCGGAACTTGTGTGGGGGCGACGCGCACAAACGTTGTAGGCTGCACACTCATGGCGCGCCTCGCACTCGTCGCGTTGCTCGCGACCCTCACGGGCTGCGATCAGGTGTTCGACTTCGAGAACCCGGCGCCGACCTGCCCGCCGACGTTCATGCCGATCGCGGGCGGCTCGTATCTCCGCAACCCGAACCGACTGACGTGGCCAGACGCCGAGGCCGCGTGCGAAGCGCTCCACAACCCTGGTGAAGGACAGATCCATCTCGCCGTCCTCAGCAACGAGGCGGAGTTCACGGCGATCCATGCGTCGCTCGGCCTCGAGTGCTGGCTCGGCCACACGGACAACGAGACCGACTCGCTGTTCCGACCGATCACAAAGGAGCCCACGCCGTGGCCGCCATCGACGGCTCCGCCATGGCTATCGGGTCAGCCGAACAACATCGGCACGCAGCACTGCCTGTGGATCGATGAAACCGGACAGCTCGACAACAAGGACTGCATGCTCGACCACTACGCGTCGGTGTGCGAGTGCGACAGCTTCGCGCCCGTGCCGTAGCGCGCTGGCTCAGGGGACGCAGGTGATGACGCTGTTGGTTCCGCCGAAGCCGTCATCGATCGTGTTGGGGTTCGTGGGATCTGGGATCCACGAGGTGTCCACGATGTACTTGTACTGGTGCATGCCCGCGGCGAACGCATAGCTGCCGGTCCACGCCCCGTCGATGCCCTTGGTCAGCGGGATCGCCGGCGGCGCGGTCCCCGCCCAGCTGACGAAGCTGCCCGTCAGTGACACGGCGCTCGCGAGGCTGTGCCCGTCGAGCCGGAACGCCTTGGTGCAGGTCGCCGCGGCATCGGCGCCGCTGGCATCGGCCGACCCGGCCGCCGCGTCCACCTCGACGGCATCGTCGCCGCCACCGCCCCCCTTGCCATAGCCGGGCGGACGGCAGGCGACGAGGACCATCAGGATTGGAGCGAGGCGCAACACCCCGCGTGTTGCTTCAAGCGACATGCCATGGCCAGGCGGGCCACATCCGCGCGGATCCCACGGGCTCTCGGCTCGACGGTTGCGAAACGAAACGTCAGGGCTCGGAGACGGTGCTGCCATTCGCGACGCCCCCTGCCCCAGGTACCCGGAATCGCGGGCGACGGGCGGGATCCGAGGCCGGTTCGATCGGGCACGGATCGTGGAAAACGCGACCCCGTGTCCAGGCGCCTGCTCCCTGCCCTCGCCCTCCTCGTCCTGGCCTCCGCGCGCCCGGCCGAGGCCGTCGAGCCGGTGGCCTCGTTCCGCTACCTCGTCACCGGCAACGGCTTCGGGTTCAGCGTGTTCGATACCAGCGCGAACGCGATCAAGCACTTCCTCGAGCGCCCCTACCGGTTCCTCCGCGCGAATCCCCAGAACCCGGATGGCGAGGGGATCGTCCGGCGCAACCTCGCCTTCGACACCTACTTCGGGATCAAGGCCGGCGGATCCGCGGGCTGGCTCGGTGGCCGTGCGCCGAGCGAGGTCGGCTACGTCGACCAATCGAACATGATCCGCTCGTCGGTGGCGTTCGGTGGCGTCACCACGGAGACGTTCCTGGTGTCCCCGTTCGGGTTCTCCGGCAACAGCCTCGTGATGCTGTTGAAGGTCACGAACACCGGCGCCTCCGCGCAGCCGGTGACCGCGTACGCGATCCACAACTTCAAGCTCGGCTCTGCCCCCAATCCCGACGAGCCCGGCTCCAACGGCGAGGCGATCGCCTGGGACGGCACCGTCGCCACGGAGACCGGGCCGGGTGGCGGCACGATGATCTACGCACCGATCGGCGGCGCCGACGTGGCGAGCTGCGCGGACACCGCATTCACGAGCGTCACCGCGGGGGCCGGCTTGACCGCCACCCCGACCTGCAACGGCAGCGACAAGAAGCAGGCGTTCCAGAAGGACCTCGGCACGATCGCTCCGGGCACCAGCAAGTGGTGGGGCGTCGCGCTGGTGTTCGATGCCGACGGCAACGGGGCGGCGGTCGCGCAGGCGTGGTCGACGTTCCTCGCCGGCCGCACCGCCGACGTGCTGTACACCGACGTGCTCGCCGAGGTCGAGGCGTGGCGCAAGCCGCCCGTCGCCGGGCTCGACGCGACCGAGACGGCGATCTGGCGGCAGTCGGAGATCGTGCTGCGGATGGCGCAGATCCGCGAGAGCTACCAGGACAGCCCGCGCCGCAAGAACCACGGCATGGTGCTCGCGAGCCTCCCGCCCGGCGGCTGGCACACGGGCTGGGTCCGCGACGCGACGTATGCGTTGTCGGCGATGGCGCGCTCCGGTCACGTCGACATGGCGAAGGCCGGCCTCAACTTCTTCCTCGATGCCGACGCGGGAAAGTTCCCGTCGTACGTCAACAACGCGGACGGATATCGGATCTCCACCGTGCGCTACTTCGGCGACGGCGAGGAGGAGGCCGACTACTCCGGGTCGCCGACGCGCAACATCGAGACCGATGGCTGGGGCCTGTACATGTGGGCCGCTCGCCAGTACGTCGATGCCAGCAGCGACTTCGCGTGGCTCACCGAGACCACGAAGAAGGGCGATACCGTCTACGACGCGATCCGCGAGGGCGTCGCCGAGCCGCTCGCGAAGAACATGGAGACCGCCGGCATGGCGATGGCCGACTCCTCGATCTGGGAGGTCCATCACGGCAATCGCCAGCACTTCCTCTACACCACGGCCACCGCGGCCCGCGGCTTCTGCGACATGGCGACCCTGGCGCGCCGCGCGAACCGGATGGAGGACGTGGAGCGCTATCGCGGGCTCGCCGAGAAGGCCAAGGCCACGATCGCGACGCTGTTCATCGATTCCTCGCGGGTCCTCGCCGGCTCGCTCGAGCGCCTCGCGCAGGGCGCGAACTACCGCGATGGCTCCACCGTGGAGGCGATCACCTGGGACCTGATCCCCGCGAATGATCCGGTCTCGCGCGCCACGCTCGATGCGATGTCGTTCCTGCAGACGCCCGCGGGTGGCTACAAGCGCCTCGAGGGCTCGCAGGACCAGTACGACACCGACGAGTGGATCCTGATCGACCTCCGCGCCTCCGCGGCGTTCCGTCGCGCGGACAAGGCCGACAAGGCCGACCAGCTGCTCGGCTGGGTGACGGCGCAGGCCTCGGTCAACAACGACCTGCTACCCGAGCTGTACAACACGCGGACGTCGAGCGGCCAGATCGGCGCGTACTCGGGGAGCATCCCGATGGTCGGGTACGGCGCCGGCGCGTACCAGATGACGCTCCTCGATCGCGCGCTCGCCTTCGAGCACTCCGACTGCGGCGAGTTCGACCCCGGCCAGTACCCCGATGGTGGGACCGGACCTGGCGGCGGTGGTGGCGAGGGCGACCCGCGGACGGGCGTGGCGTGCGCCTGTCAGGGCGGCCCCGGCTCGGCCGGCAATGCCGTGATGTTCGCGATCGTCGGCCTCGTGATCGTGCGCCGTCGCCGCCGGAGGGTCGCGTGACTCCGGGCACGATCGCACTCCGCTCGATCGGCAAGGAGTTCCCCGGCGTCCGGGCGCTCCACGACGTCTCGCTGACGATCGAGGCCGGCCAGGTGCTTGGCCTGGTCGGCGAGAACGGCGCAGGCAAGTCGACCCTGATCAAGATCCTCGGCGGGGTCTATCCCCGCGGCAGCTACGCCGGCGACGTGCTCGTCGATGGCGTGACACAGACGTTCCGCAGCACGCGCGACGCGCGCCGCGCAGGCATCGCCGTCGTGCACCAGGAGCTCGCGCTGATCCCGGAGATGACGGTCGCCGAGAACCTCGTGATGGGGCGCGAGCCCACGCGGTTCGGCGTGGTCGATCGCGTGCGCGCCGAGGCGATGGCGAGGGACATGCTCCGTGAGGTGCTCGGGGCCGAGGCCGCGGCGATCGATCTCACCACCCCCGCCGGGCACCTCGGCGTCGGGATCCAGCAGATCCTCGAGATCGCGCGCGCGCTCGCCGACGACGCCCGCGTGATCATCCTCGACGAGCCGACCGCCGCGCTGACGTCCCAGGAGATCGATCGTCTGTTCACGCTCGTCCGCGCGCGCACCAGCCGCGGCACGGCCTTCATCTACATCTCGCATCGCCTCGAGGAGATCGCGGCGCTGTGTGATCGCGTGGCGGTGATGCGCGATGGCGAGCTGGTCGGCGTCCGCCCCGGGAGCGCGCCCGCCGACGAGATCGTCGCGCTGATGACCGGCAAGGACCTCGGCGACGTCCACGCGCGCAAGGAGCGCGGCGCGCAGCTCGGCGCTGCCATGCTCGAGGTCACGGGGCTCCGCGTCGCCCACCCGGCCCTGCCCGGTCGCGCGGTCGTCGAGGATCTCTCGTTCACCGTGCACGCAGGCGAGGTCGTCGCGCTCGCGGGCGCGATGGGTGCCGGCCGAACCGCTACGCTCTCGGCGCTGTTCGGGATCGCGCGCAGCGCGGTCAGCGGCGCGATCAAGGTCGGCGGCCAGCCCGCGGCCCTGCGATCGCCCGCGCAGGCGATCGCCGCCGGGATCGCGCTGGTCCCCGAAGACCGCAAGGGTGCGGGCCTCGTCCTCGGCGGCACGGTCGCCGAGAACCTCGTGCTGTGTTCGCTCGGCGAGCTCTCGACGTTCGGCGTGATCGACGCCGCCCGCGCCGAGCGCCGAGCGCTCGATCGTTCTCGCGACCTCTCGATCAAGGTGCCCGGTCTGGGCGCCGAGGTCGCGACCTTGTCCGGCGGCAATCAGCAGAAGGTCGTGATCGGCAAGTGGCTCGAGCGCGCACCGCGCGTGCTCCTGCTCGACGAGCCGACCCGCGGCGTCGACGTCGGCGCCAAGGCGGAGATCTACCGGCTGATCGAGGAGCTGACCGCACGCGGTCACGCCGTCCTGCTCGCGTCCTCGGATCTCCCCGAGGTCGTGCGGCTCGCCGATCGCGTGCTCGTCCTCCGGGAGGGCCGGCTCGCCGGCTCGCTGGCTCGCGAGGAGGTCACCCAGCTCGCGATCATGCAGCTCGCGATGGGCAGCTCGCCCGAGCCCGCCGTCACCGCACAGACCGCACCGATCGGCTGGGGCGCCCCCAGCGACGGGATCATCGTCGAAGGAGCCGTGTCGTGACCGAGAAGCTCGAACCCAGCCTCCCCGTGTCGACCCTGCGGCCGGCTCGCCCTCCTCGCGCGACCGATCTCAACGCGTGGGTGATGGCCGGCGTGCTCGCCACGATGTGGGCGATCCTCGCGCTCCTGCCGGCGACGCGCGCCGTGTTCCTCACCGAAGGGAACATCGCCACGCTGCTCACCCAGAGTGCGGTCCTGCTGGTCGTCGCCGTCGGCATGACGATGGTGATCGTGGTGCGCGGCATCGATCTCTCGGTCGGCGCCGGCGTGGCCCTCACGGGCGTGGTCGCCGCCCTCGCGCAGATCAAGTTCGGTCTCCCCGCCCCCGTCGCGATCGCCGCGGCGATCGGCGTCGGCGCGGCGATCGGTGCGTGGCACGGCTTCTGGGTCGGCTGGCTCGGCGTCCCGGCATTCGTCGTGACGCTCGCCGGGTTCAAGGCGTTCCGCGGCGGCGCGCTCGTGCTCTCGGATGCCAAGGGCCTGTCGCCGATGAACGATGACTTCGCGGTGCTCGCGAGTCACGTGCCGTCGAGCGCGACCTGGATCGCGGTGCTCGTCGCCCTCGCCGCCGGCGTGGGCCTGACCCTCCGCGATGCGCAGCGACGCAAGGCGTTCGCCCTGTCGCCGGTCGGCGCGCGGATCATCGGGCTCCGGATCGCCGGTCAGGTCCTGCTCGCAGGCCTCCTGCTCGCCGTGTTCGGCCGCCGCGGGGTGCCCGTGCCGGTGCTGGTCGCGGCCGCAGTCGCGCTGTGGGGCGTGTTCGTGACCAAGCGCACGCGCTTTGGCCGCCACCTCTACGCGATCGGCGGCAACCCGGAGGCCGCGCGGCTGTCGGGCATCGACGTCAAGAAGACCACGATGGGCGTCTACATCATCCTCGGCGTGCTGACTGCGATCGCGGGCGTGCTGCTGGCCGCTCGCGTCAACGGCGTCACCCCCGGCAGCCAGGGCCAGCTCCTCGAGCTCGATGCGGTCACCGCCGTGGTGATCGGCGGCACGTCGCTGGCCGGCGGGCGTGGCTCCGTCGTCGGCACCGTGCTCGGCACCCTCGTGTTCGCGACGCTCGCGAACGGCATGAACCATCTCCGCGTGGACTCCAACTGGCAGCTGATCTGTACCGGTCTGATCCTCCTGACCGCCGTGCTGATCGATGTTCTCTCGAAAGGCAGGCGCTCGTGATTCGCTCGACTTCTCTGGTTCTGCTCGCTGGGCTCTCCCTCTCGGTCGGTGGTGCGGGGTGCAAGGCCAAGGAAGGCCCCCAGGTCGCGTTCCTGCTCTCCACCCTCCAGGAGGAGCGCTACCAGAAGGACCTCAAGTACTTCGAGGCCCGCGCCAAGGAGCTCGATCTCCGCGTGGTGACGCTCGCTGCCGACAACGACAACGCGAAGCAGATCGCGCAGGTCGAGGACGTCCTCACGCAGGGCGCGAAGGTCCTCGTGATCCAGCCCACCGACAGCCAGGCCGCCTCGGCGTACGTGCGGCTCGCGCACGATCACGGGGCGAAGGTCATCGCCTACGACCGCGCGATCGTCTCGCCGGATCTCGACTACTACGTCTCCCACGACAGCTACAAGGTCGGCGTCCTGCAGGCCGAGGCGGCGCTCGCCGCGACCCACGGCAAGGGCAAGTACGTGCTGCTCTCGGGCCAGGCCGGCCACTCGGTCGCCGCCGAGATCACGCGCGGCTACGAGCACACGCTCGCGCCGTACGTCGCGCGCGGTGATGTCGAGATCATCCTCCAGCAGAACCACAGCGCGTGGTCGCCGGAGCAGGCGCTGCGCACCGTCGAGGATGCGCTCACCCGCTCGGGTGGCAAGATCGACGCGATCCTCGCGAACAACTCCGGCATGGCGCGCGGCGCGGTGCAGGCGGTCCAGAACGCCGGGCTCACCAACGTGTTCATCGCGGGTGCCGATGCCGATGCCGCGAACATCAACTTCGTGTGTCAGGGCAAGCAATCGATCGAGGTCCTGAAGGACATCGCGCCACTCGCCCGTACCGCCGCCGAGGTCGCGGCCCAGCTGCTCACCGGCGACGCGGCCAAGGGCTCCGCCACGATCCCGATGGGCGGCCGCGACGTGCCGATCGCCGCCGTGCGCGTCGAGGTCATCACCCCGCAGAACGTCAAGCCGCTGCTCGTCGACACCGGGTTCCTCACCGCGAGCGAGCTCCCCGCGTGTGCCGGCAAGCTCGCGCAGGTGAAGTGATCATGCGCCCCGCGCTCGCCCTCGTCGCGCTCGTCCTCGCGGGCGGCGCCGCGCCTGCTCTCGCGGACGACGCGCCGATCGGCACGGCGCCCGCGGAGCCGGTCACCGAGCCGACGTCCACCGAGGCAGCGAAGCCGGCCGCGCCGAAGCAGGCCGCGGCGATCGAGCCGATCACCACCACCGAGACCGTCGGGGTCACCACGGCCGAGCCCGCGAAGGGCCTCGAGGCCGGCGGCGTTGCGTTCGAGCTCCACGGCTACGCCCGCATGCCGCTGTCGGCGACCGCGACCCCGCGCGAGCCCTATCTCGTCGACAACGACTACTACCTCTCGGGGTTCGCGTACACGCGCCTCTACGAGCCCGATTGGTCGGAGCTGTTCCTCAGCGCCAAGAAGGGCAACTACAAGGCCGAGTTCGGCCTGTTCGCGTCGCTGTACTCCGACTACGCCTCGGCGCGCCTCGAGAACCAGCTCGGCATCGCGCAGGCGAGCGTGAGCGCGCAGGACTTCCTCGATCAGAAGGGGCTCTCGGTTCAGCTCGGCGTGTTCTGGGATCGCTTCGGCTACGTCGAGCCGTACGACACGTACATGTTCGGCCGCACGCACCAGGGGGGCGTCAAGGTCGCGTACGACCTGCCGATCGGAGGCCGGATCCAGGCCGGCATCGGCATCCACCAGGCGCAGCTCCAGCAGAACCTCGGCCTCACGCCCGTGGCGCACGTCGCCGCCAACTTCCCCGTCGGCAAGGACGTCTCGGTGGGCGCGTACGTGCTCCGGTCGTGGACGCGCGACCAGCGCCAGCTGTCACCGATCCAGGACGGCACGATGTACGTCGCCGGCACCGATGCCCGCTACAAGCTGCCGCACGCGCGGGGCTCCGTGTACGCGGCGTTCTCCTACTACCACATGGACAAGGTGCTCTATCTCGCGCCCGCGCTCGAGGTCATGCACTCCACCGGCGGCCGCGGCCTGACCGAGAACTTCCTCGGCACCGACGCTTCCGACGATGGCTCCGGCCACATGTACAACCTCGCCGTCGATGCGCCCGTGAGCATCACCGACAAGATCGGCGTGCGCGCGTTCGGCATGGCGAGCTGGGTGAGGTCCCCGCAACGCGACGAGATGGATCCGCTGATCAATCGTGACCGGCGCATGTACCTCAAGTGGGGCCTCGAGCCGAGCTACAAGATCCTGCCCAAGCTCGCCGTCTCGGCGCGCTTCGATCGCGTGATCCTCGATCTCTACGATGCGGAGAACAGCTTCCGCGTGCTGTCCCCGAAGGTCTCGTTCCCCCTCGACACGTGGGGCGAGATCTTCTTCATGTACTCGCACTACTGGTACGGGGACAAGGTCCACCTGCGCTCCGGTCAGGTCCCGCTCGAGACGATGCCCGACGCCAACGTGTTCAAGCTGCAGGCCCAGGTTCGCTGCTAGCCCGCGCTCAGAACTTGATGCGGATGCCGGCCATGACCTGGCCCTCGCCCGCGCCTCGCCCGTAGCTCTGCTGCGGCGCGCCGAACCGCTCGTCGAGCATGCCCTTGTTACCGCTCTGGCCGCCCTGGCTGTACGACAGGAACAGGCTGACCAGCGCGTCCTTCTTGTGGGCGGACAGATCACCGACGTTCTCGATCCGCTGCTTGAACACGTCGAACTGCAGGCGCGTCTCGAGCGCACCTGACTGATCGACGATGCCCGCGAGGGTCAGCGCCGTCTTCTCGGTCGGCGTGAACGTCAGGCTCGCGCCGACCGAGGCGACATCCTGCTTGCCACCTTCCTTGGTGTACGTGCCCCACGCGCCGCCATAGAGGTGATGGCCGAGCTGCGCATCCATCGAGCCCGTCGCCGACAGATAGTCCCGCTCGCCCTTTCCGAGGTTGAGATCGAGACCCTGGACCATCGAGCCCGATCGATACCGATCCGTGAGCCCGAGCGTGGTCTGGCTCTTTCCGTGATCGGGATCGACGTGGGTGAGCGATTGACCGAGCTGGAGCTGCGGGGTGACCTGCTCGGTCGCCGACGCTGCATACGTGGTGCGATCCTGCCCGCGCACGACCGACCCGTTCAACGAGGTCTGCGCGTCGAGCTGGTGGCTCCCCGTGAGGTTGCCGGTGAACGCGCCATCCGCGTGATGCGAGACGCTGCCGTTGACCTTGGTCTTCGGATCCGCGTACGCGCCGCTCACGGTCTCGACCTGGCCCTGGGGCGTCTGCGCCACCGTCGCCGATCCGGTCACCGTCTGCCCACCGTCGAACTTGTGGCTGCCGTGCAGATCGCCGACGGCATGACCGTCCTGCACCCCGGCGGAACCACCCACCGTGGTCGCACCACCGGCGGCCTTGTACTCGGCGGAGAGCCCGTCGCTCGCGCCGTTCGCCGTGACCTGATGGCGTGCGCCGTAGGTCAGCGAGCCGCCGCCGACCTCATCCGTACGACGAATGCCGGCCTCCCAGTCCTTGCTGCCCTTCGCGCGCCCGTAGAGCTCGCCCTGCTCCTTGCCATCGTGCTCGTAGGCGAGCCGGCCGGTGCCGCCCTTGTCGACCTGGCCATGGAGCGCGTCGCGTTCGCTCATCTGATAGCGGGTATCGAGGCCGTCCTTGCCGGCCTTCCCGGTGAACGAGCCATCGGCGGTCCGCCACCGTGCGCCGTTCTCGGCCTGGCCCGCGACGAAGTAGCCGCTGTTCGGATCGGAGGGATCACCGGCGGCGACCTCGCGGTGCTTCACGCTCGCGCGCAGCCCATCCATCCCCGCGACCACTTCCTGGACGTACGCGTTGCCGAGCGACTGGTGCAGGAGCGCGAAGATCGCGTCGCGCTCTCCGCGGTGCGTATCGAGCAGCTCGATCACGACCTTCGGATCGGGCCGCGTCCCGGCGGCGAGCATCGCTCGCAATGCCTCCGCACCCGGCCCGGGCTTGGCGACCGGCGCAGGTGCCGGCTCGGTGGTCGTCTGTGGGGTGGCGGACGCTAACTGCCCTTCAGCCATTGCACCTAGTCTATCAAGGACGGTCGAGACGCGCCGGACAGACCAACGAACGAACCGTTCGACATCACAGGGTTTTCACGAGGAAGATCGACGGTCGGGCTCACGTAGCCGCGCGATCACTTCCACCAGCCGTTCTGCCGCATCATCTCGTCCAGGCCATCGGGCTTGAGCAGCTGCTCGACGCCTGCGCGGTCCAGGCGTCGCGCGAACGGCTCGACCGTCGATGCCAGCGCGAGCACCGTCACTGCCACAACGGAGATCCCACTCGACAGCGCGTGGCTGTCGAGCTTGTCGAGCGTGTCGGCTTGCTTGTGGTGGGCCGCTTCGTAGTTCCCGTCCTCGACCAGGAGGTCGAGCGCCGGCACGCCCGCCGCGAGGAACGCGAAGTGATCCGTGTCCGCGGTGAGCTCGAGATCGAGCTTCGCCCCACCGAGCGGAGCGAGCAGACGGCGCGCGATCGGGGAGAGCGCGGCCTCCACGTCCTTGCGCCCGGCGACCTTCCACCCCACGACATGCCCCGCGCCGTTGTCGGTGTTGAGCGCCGCGATGCAGCCCCCGAGCTCCCCTTCGTGCGCGCTCACGTACGCTCGCGAGCCGATCATCCACTGCTCTTCGCCGCCCCACAGCGCGAACCGCACGGTGCGCTCCAGAGGTCCGGCCGCCGCGAGCAACCGCGCCGCGGCGAGCACCTGGACCACCCCCGCGCCGTTGTCCTGCGCGCCGGTCGCGAAGTCCCACGAATCGAGGTGGGCGCCGACGAGCACCCACTCGTTCGGGCGCGTCTTCCCGGGCAGCTCCCCGATCACGTTGGCGACCTCGATCGGACCGGTCACCGTGTTCGTGATCTCCAGCTCGACCGTCACCGGACCTGCGTCGATCGCGCGCGCGATCGAGCGCTCGTCCTCCAGGCCGATCACCCCGGCCGGCAGGGGCGCCAGCTGACCATCGACGAACGGCGAGCCTGTCGTGAGCACGTTGCTCGTCACGCTGGCGGGCATCGACACCAGCACCGCACGCGCGCCGCCCGCATGCAGCGCGGTCAGGGCCTTGCGCATCGCGAGCACGCGCTTCGGCCCGGGCCCTCCACCTCCCGACGGGCGCTCCACCACCACGATCGCGCCCTTGACCTGCGCGGGCACGTCGTCGAACCCGTGCATCAGCAGCACCGGACCACGGACCCCGCCCGCCGGCGTCGACGGCGCCCACCCGAACGACTCCACGTGGAGCGCGCGAACGCGAGGCGAGAGCACCTTGCCGCGCGCTGGCCCCCGCTGCCATCCGTGAGCGAGCGTGAACTTCTCGACGTGGACGTGCTGCGCGCCTGCCGCGGTGAGCTGGGCCATCGCCCAGGTGACCGCCTGGCCATACGCCTTCGAGCCGGTGACGCGGCCGCCGATGTTCTCGGTCAGCTCGGCGAGCTGCGCGAGGGGCGCCTCGTCGAAGCTCCCACCGACGATCTTCGCGACGCTCGGCCGCAACGCCGCGTAGGGATCCTTGCTGGGAGCGGCGATCGCCGCGGTCCCGAGCAGCAGGGTGGCAAGCCAGACGGAGCGGTACATCGCGCGACTGTAGCTCACCGTCGACGTCGACAACTTGCTACCTGAGCGTGCGAACGTCGTCGCGCTCCCGTTGCGAACGAATGCTCGAATGAGGTCGTGGCGCTCCTCGACCGCCTCCGCGGCCCAGCTTCCTTGCTCGCCCTGGCGACCTGGTACGTCGCCGGCCGCCCACGCGCCGCGCTGCCCGGCGTCCGGATCGCGCTCGCCGTCGGGCGCCAGGTCCGCCGTGCACCGATCCTGCGGTCGCGGCCATCCCTCCTGGTCCAGCCGGACGAGCTCTCGGAGGTGTGCAGCCTGGTCTCCGACACGCACGTGGTGGCGGACCGCCGCACCCTCGCGGAGCTGGTGCTCGATCCAGGCCAGTGGCCGTGGACCACGTTGCCGACCTGCGACGAGATCGCACGAGGGCTCTCGCGCGTGCTCGAGCACGTCGCGCGACACGCGCCGCGCACCGTGGTGTGGTGCGGTGACGAGGTGGACACCGGCGCCGACAGTGAATGGACGCGGCTGCGTTCGATCGCCTCCTCGATCCCACACCTCGTGCATCACATGGTGCCCGGCAACCACGACATCAACTTCAATCGCCCGTTCATCGCCGACCACGACCTCACGCTTCGATCCGCGCGCGTCGGCGCCTTCGAGGCGCAGGGCACCGAGCTCGCGAGGTTCCCGGTGGTGGACACGATCGTTGGTGACGCGGGCACCGCGACGATCATCCTCCTCGACTCCTGCCAGCATCCGTCGACACACCTCCTGTCGAACGCGATCGGACGCTTCGGCGACCCACAGCTCGCGCGCCTCGCGCAGCGGCTGACGACCGCGAGCGGGCCGGTGATGATCGTCGCTCACCATCACGTCTGGCGGGACGCACGGTTCGGCCAGCCCGAAGCGTGGTTCAACACCGCCGTCGACGCCGACAAGCTCGCGGCCGTGCTCGTCGCCTATCGCCGCCGCAGCCCGAGCAACCACGTGCTGGTCTGCCACGGTCATCGCCACGCACTCACGGCGGGCGAGATCGGTGACCACGATGCACCGATCGCCGTGGTCGGCCTGCCGTCCACCACACTCGGCGACAAGGCGGCGACCGGTCGCCTCGACGGCATCCTGCGCTACGCCGTCGCCGGGCTCGCCCGCGATGGCAGCGGTTGGCGCGTCGCGATTCGCGAGGTCGGCCCCCTGGTCACGGAGCCACGGGTGGCAAACCGTGGCGCGCCATCGACGCCGCCCGACGCGTCATTGCGGGCTTACGCGCTGCTCCGGTGACAGCTCGACACGCATCGGTGACGCGAGGGTGACATCGCCCTGCGACACCTTGGCGACCTCGCATCGCCGACGAAAGCTTGGGCATGTCGATCACGATCCGCACCGCCACCCTTGCTGATGTCGACGCGCTCGCGGCTCTGAACCGCGCCGCCTATCCCGACCTCGTGCAGGACGGGGTCGTGTTCGATGCCGGCCAGATGCGGGGCCACCAGCTGCGGTTCCCTGCGGGCCAGCTGGTCGCGGAGCTCGACGGCCAGATCGTCGGTGCGATCGCGACGATGATCCCGCCGCGCGCGCTCGATCCGCTCGCACCGCACACCTGGATGGGCATCACGGACGCCGGCTCGTTCGAACGGCACGACGCCGGCGGCGACACGCTCTATCTGGCCGACATCTACGTCCACCAGCGCGCCTGGGGCTCCGGCGTCGGGCGTGCGCTGTACGCCGCGCTGTTCGCGCTGTGCAGGAAGCTCGGGCTCGCCAACGTCGTCGGCGGCGGTCGACTGTATGACTACGTCGACGCCGAGGCCTCGATCGCGCCGGCGACCTATGTGGCGCAGGTGATCCGCGGAGAGCGACGCGATCGCGTGTTGCAGTCGCAGCTGCGGGCGGGCTTCGAGGTCCGCGGGCTGCTGCCCGGCTATCTGCACGACGGACGGAGCCGGCACGTCGCGACCCTGATCGTCTGGGACAACCCCGATCGGGTGACCGTCACCGCCGGCGTGCGAGCCATCGAAGCCCGCGTGCGGCTGTAGCTAGCTACTCGGGCGCGCTGGCGTCGAGCTCGGCCGGTGCGACCTCGTCCGTGTTCGGACGGGCGACGATCTCGACGGCCTTGATGTGCGCCGGCGCCGCCGCGAGCTCTTCCTTCGACATCAGCGCGACCTCGAGCTGCCCGAGGCGGACGACCTCGGAGAGCGCGTTGAAGCCGCCGATGAAGTGACCGCGCAGGTACACGTACGGCACGGTGTTCTGCTTGGTCTCCGAGGCGAGGCCGAGCGCCTTCGACTCGTGCTCCGGCTCCTCGAGATCGACGAAGTCGTAGTCGACCTTGTCGCGCTCGAGCAGGGTGATCGCGCGACCGGACCACGGGCAGCTCTTCTTGCCGAAGATCTGCGCCTTGATCGACGCGTCGCCGAAGCCCTTGTGCTCCTTCTTCTGCGGCGTGGGGGCAGCGACCGCGGCCACCGCCTGCGCCTTCTTCTCGGCCTTGATCGTCGCCTCCTCCTTGGACACGTACGACTTGCCGAGCAGCTTCGCGACGCGCTTGCGTGCGTTGACGTACCGAGGATCGGTCGCGACCTTGTCCTGCAGGTAGTCGCGGATCTCTCCACCCAGCTCGTCGGCCCGGTTGAGCGCGGCCAGCAGCTTGGTCGTCGCGGTCTTGGTCAGCCTCTTGGCGGTCGTCTCCGTCGTGGTCTCGGTGGTCTCGGCCATGACCGCTCCATACCACGCTCCGAGCGCTTAGAATCAGGCAATGCGCTGGGCCCCGATCCTGCTGTTCCTCGTCGGTGGCGCCTGCGAAAAGCCTGACGCACCCGCCCCGCCTCCGGCCCCGTCACCCGCGAAGGTCGGGCCCGCGGTCGCACCGCCCCCGGCCGATGCCGCGAGCCCCGATGCCCCCGGGATCGACGCCGCCCCCACGATCCCGCCTGCGCCCGCGGCGCTCGCGGCGGCACCGGCCTGGACCGCTCGTAGCCTGTTCACCGGTGCGATCCGCGCGACCTCGGTCCACACGCTGGCCACGCTCCAGCGCGCCGACGGGCGGGCGATGCTGACGCTCGAGGCGGCGACCGCACCGACCAGCTTTCGCGATGGCGCGATCGGCCCGTGGTCGGCGCGGACCCTCACCAGGCGCTACCTCGGCGCGGCGACCGAGAGCGCGGGTGTGACCACCCTCGAGCTCTCCGATGGCACGACACCGTGGACCTTGACCTGCAAGCTCACCAAGGTCGCCGTCGCGCGCGCCGTGGCCGTCCGCAAGCGGGATCCGAAGCTCGGCGGCTGCGAGGGCGATCAGGGTCACTGGGTGCCCGGGCAGACGTCGCGCGCACAGGTCCTCGTGTGCGGGGATCCAGCGGATGAGATGGAGCCGGGCTATGCGTTCGTCGCCGCGCCTGCCCCACCGATCGAGTGGGTGTACGTCAACGACGACTGCTCGATGCAAGGTGGCGGCTATCGCGCGATTCCGGCCGATGGGTCCATCGCGCCGTTTCGCTGACGGTGTTACGGATCGTGGCATGCGCAGCCTCGCTCTGATCCTGATCGCAGCGTGCGGCGGCTCGCCCACCACCGAGGTCGCCGCACCCGCCACGCCGCGCGTCGAAGACTCGATGGCCGGCGCCGGCGCGGTCCGCCTGGCGTTCCACGTGATCCCGGGCAGCGAACCCGCGCTGCTCCTCGAGGCCGGCGGCGGTGCGGACTCCTCGTCCTGGGGCGCCCTCCCCGAGCAGCTCGCGGCCGCCACGGGGCACCGCGTGATCAGCTACGACCGCGCGGGGTTCGGACATTCGCCGTTTCCGCCGCAGGGCTTCACGATCGCCGACGAGCTGGCGGCGCTCCACGCCGGCGTGCACCAGGTCGGGGCGACGCGGATCGTGCCGGTCGCCGCATCGTACGGCGCGCTGATCGACGTCGCGTACGCCGCCAGCTATCCCGCCGACGTCGCGGGGTTCGTGTTCCTCGATCCGATGAACGCCGCGTTCGTCGACGCGGTCGGGGTGGCGCGCGTGCTCGCCACCGTCCCGAGCAACCCGTCCCCGAGCTCCGATCGCGAGCGCGCGATCGCTCGGATGACGGCGATCTTCCCGTCGCTGATCGCCCACCTGCACGGCGCGCAGTGGACCGCAAACCTGCCTGTCGTCATCGTCTCGGCGGCCACCCCGCCGTTCCCCGACGCCGACCTGCAGGCCGCCTGGCGCGCGAGCCACGAGACCCTGGCGAAGGTGCCCGGCGCGACGCGGATCCTTGCCGAGCACAGCGACCACGACATCGCAGGGACAGAGCCAGCCGTGGTGGTCAGTGCGGTGCAGCGCGTGCTCGGCGGCTCCTGAGATCTCAGCCGCCGAAGACTTTCTTCTTCAGCTCGCCCGTCGAGATCAGGTTCGACAGCTCGGCGCGCCCACCCACCACCTCGCCCGCGATGAACACCACGGGGAGCCGGTGCCCGTGGCTGTCACGACGCACCGCCATCTGCGCTGCAGGGTCCTCCTGGATGTTGGAGGTCTTGTAGGGGACCTTCTCCGCGTCGAGCATGTCGGTCAGCTTGGTCGAGTCGCGGCGCGTCTTGTCCATGTAGTAGACGATGACGGGCGCGATGTCCTTCGCGGGCGCCGGCGGTGCCTTGACCGCGGCGACGTCGCCCGGCTTGCGGGACGAGAAGGCGCGGCGATCCTCGAGCTCGTCCTCGTCGGCGAGTGGCCGCCCGAGGGCCTCGTTGGCCTTGCGCGCGAGGTCGCCGGCCTTGCCGGGGAGCTTGTCGATCGCGGCATGGGCGCGAGCGCGGAGGCGGTCGGCGAGAGAGCTCATGTCCTGCTCCATAACATGAGCGATCGCGGTTCTTGTACGATCCGCAGATGGAGAAATGGTGCGTGCTCGTGGCAGTGGCCGTCGTGGGATGCGGCGGTGGTGGCAAGGTCAAGACGCCCCAAGACGTCGAGAAGGAGTACGGCCCGAAGCTCTACCCCCGGCTCGATGCCCTGGTCGCCGCCGGCAAGGTCGCGAAGGCCAATGACTGGTCGCTCGGCGAACCCGGAACTGGGCCCTCGGACCTCGTGGCCAGCAGCGATCCGAAGACCAGCAACACGCTCGTGGTCCACGCCGAGGATCTCGAGGACCTGACCAGTGATGCCAAGCCGCCGCTCCGGTTCATGGAGCTGTCCGAGGACGCGCTCCGCATCGCCAAGTCGTGGAAGGGCGCCAAGGTCGGACTACAGGCCGCCGACTTCAGCGTGTTCGAGGACGAGCTCCAGCGCGTGATCGGAGCGAAGTACGTGGTCGTCGTGGTTCCCGGCGCCTACAAGGCACCCGACATGGGGATCGGGACGACGTTCACGCCCGGGACGGCCGAGGCCACGGCGGTCCTCGTCGAGATCGAGGGCGCGAAGCACCTCGGTGGTGTTCGCGTCACCGCGACCAACAAGCCCGAGGTCGGAGCGACCAAGGTCTCGGGCACCGGCGCACTCGAGCAGCGCCAGCGCACGGTCGTCGCCGACCTGACCTACCAGTACAGCCACGCGATCGCCGAAGGGCTACGCGGGCGCTGGAAGGGTGCCCAGGCCCCGCAGGCCTGGGTCACCGGTACCAACTAGCTCGTCGTCAGTTGACGACGCGGAGGCTCTTGCGGCCGGCCGGGATCGGCGGCGCCGCCTGATCCTCGGGATCGACCTCGGGCGCCACGCTGACGACCGACGTCTTCTTGTTGGTGCGAGCCGCCGCCTTGCGCGCGATGTCGAGGAGCTTCTTGTGGGCCTTGGCCTCCTCCTTCTCGTCGCGACCGGTCACCGCGTTGATGACCTTGTTCTTCATGTAGTTCAGGCGGTTCTTCTTCGCGCCCACCTCGTAGACGAGGTCCGCGGCGGTACAGCCGGCCTTGTGGGGCGAGCGGTGGAACGCCGAGTTCATCGACGGGTGCTTCACGAGGTACGCGCGAACCTCGTCCATCGTCATGCCGACGTCGGCGAGGGCCTTGTCGACTTCCTTCTGTGCCAGCTGCTTGGCCTTGAACAGCTGCATCTGCACGCGGCTGTACACGTTGACCGCGCCGTCACCGTTGGTCTCGATCGGCAGGAAGATGCCCTGCGGATAGAGCTCGGTGATCAGCGACTGGATGCCATCGGAGACCGACGAGCTCGGCATGCATCCGAACGGCTTGACCGAGAGGGTCATGTTGACCTTCGAGTACGCGACGTTCTGGATCAGCTTGCCGACCTCCATGTGGCCTTCGCCGCCACGGAGGTTGTTGTCGTAGAACGCGTGGCTGATGTCCGCGATCTTGTCCATGTCGGCCAGGTGGTAGTCGTAGAGGCCCATGGAGTTCGCGAACGTCTGGAACAGGCCGCGGAGGACCTTCTCGCCGGCCCACAGCGACGCCTTGCGCTTGCGCACGTCCACGCCCTTGAGGCTGAACTTGCTGCCGCCCTTCTCGTCCTTGGCCTTGTCCACGCCGCGCAGCGTCGAGCGCTGATCGGTGTCGAACCGGCCCTGCCAGATCATGTAGAGCAGCCACGCGGTGACGAGCTGGATGTCCGGCTCGGCGCCCTCGGCCTCGAGGAAGCGCTGCAGGCCGTAGTTGCCGTCGCCTTCGGTGGTCATCGCCCAGAACTCGCCGATGATGCCGACGCGCGGCTTCGCGCGGGTGCGGTCGACCTTCACGGCGCCCATGGTCTGGCGGACCTTGTAGAGCGCCAGGGGCAGCGACGTGTTGTTCTCGAACGCGAGCGAGATGATGCGCTTCGAGTTCTCGACCGCGCGGTCGGTGTCGCCCGGGGCGACCTCGTACGGGCGGATGCGGTACGCGAGCGCGTTGAGCGCGTCGCCGATCAGCACGGCGCGGATGACGCCCCAGAAGAACTGCGGGTCCATCTCGAGGCCGACGCCGTCACCGGTCGCCTGCTTGAGACCACCGGTCTGCTGGAACAGGAGGACGCGGAAGCCGTCGAAGCCGGAGTCGCGGAGCGCCTTGCGGTACTCGGTGACGTACGTGCCGAACCGGCACGGGCCACAGGCGCCGGCCGTGATGAACACGTGGTTCTTGACGATGTCTTCCTTGGTCTTGCCCTGCTCGCGAAGCCCGTCGAGGTACTTCACCAGGTTGCCGACGGTGAAGTAGGTCGGGTTGCACTGGCCGCGGTTGCCGTACTCGCGCCCGAACTGGAGCGCGTCGTTGTCCGGCGTGTCGAGGGCGAGGACCTTGTAGCCGATGCCACGGAGCGCCGCCTGGATGAACAGGTCGTGCGCCATCGTGAGGCCGGAGACGAGGATCGTGGTGTGCTCGCGCTGCTCGCGCGTGAACTCCCGCGGGACCGCGTCGAACCAGTGCTTCGCAGTCTCGACCGGGAGGCCGAGGCGCTTGCGCTCCTCGAGCTCGAACTCCTTCAGCTGAGCCTCGATCGCATCGAGGGACATCGAATCGAGGTTGGCGCCGTTGTTGTCGTTCGTCGTGCTCATGGTTGGTTCCTTGGTCCTTAGGTCCGCATCACGTTGAGAGCCGCGGCGCGCTTCGCCTTGGGCTTGTTGGTCTCATCAGCCGCGCGCCACACGGCGACTTGCTCGGCCAGGGTCCGGATCTCGCGATCCAGCTTGTCGTCGATCTTGCCCATGCCCGCCAGCTTCTGCTGGAGGCCGGCCATCAGCTCGAGCTTCTTCTCGACGAGCGAGCGATCGAGCTCGACCTTCTTCTGCCCCTGATCCTCGAGCTTCTCCTTGAGGAGCATGAGGGTGTGGGCGTAGGTCTTGACGCGGATCTTGATCGAGCCGCTCGGCTTGTTCGCGTCGATGTCGTGGAGCGCGGAGTACGCCTTGCCGGCCGAGGCGATGATCGAATCGATCAGGCCGTAGGTCGGCGCATCGTGGCCGCACTTGAAGCTCGAGAGATCGAGGCACGCCATGTTCGGGTGCCGCGAGGCGTACTTCGCCGCCCAGACCTTCTGGACGGAGTTGGTGGAGTAGTTCTCCGGCCAGACGTCGGGATGTCGCGCGGGCCGTCGATGATGCCGCGCTTCGCGATGTCCTCGGCGAAGATCGCATCGAGGCCGCTCGTTGTCCTTGGGGATCGAGCGCATCGACAGGATCGGGTAGCCGAGGGCCTGGAACTCCTCGAGGACCGAGTGGTTCATGCCCGGATCGTTGTGGTACGGGCGGCCGAGCATGACGAGCGCCACGCGGTTCTCGCGGGTCACCTCGTCGAGGATCTCGCGGCCCTTGCGCTCCATCTCGTCCTCGAACGCCTGGACGGCCTTGAACGCCTCGTCGATCGCGTGGTCGCTCTCGTCCTGGGTCAGGCCGAGCAGCGGGCCCCACTCCGCGAACATCTGCTGCTTGCACATCAGATTTTCGTTCAGCGTGACGGCCGTATCGAGATAGCTGATCTTGCGCTCGGCGAAGAAGTCCGTCTCCTTCGTGAACGCCGCGCGGATGACCTTGGGCGTGCCGGAGACCACCGGGCAGCTCGCCGTGTCCATCTGGTTCACGATGAACGTGGGGATGTGCGTGATCGCCGGGAAGAAGATGTAGTTGAGCGGCTTCTTCTCGTGGTGCTTGAACAGCAGGTTGTGGATGTGGGCCTGGACGACCTTGCTCGGGTAGCAGGGATCGACCGAGCCGTACTTGCAGCCCGCCGCCCACATCTCCTCGCCGGTCTCGTCGCTGAACACGACGTTGCGCGAATCGACGCCGACCGCCTGGAAGTAGGTCCGCCAGAACGGGCCCGTCGAGTACAGGTTCAGGACGCGCGGGATGCCGATGCGGACATCCTTGCGCTTGGCCTGGATCTCGGCGCTCGAGCGCTGGAACGGCCGCTCGATCTCCTTGTGGCGGATCGCGCCGAGGAGCGTGCGCTTGACGACCACGTCGTCCACCGGCTCGCCGTGCGCCGGCATCGCCTTGTGCTCGTAGAAGTCCTTGAACGCGAGCTTGGCCTCGTAGTCGACCAGGTTCGGGTACTTCTTCATGCGCGACTGACGCTCCTTGTTGAGCTTCTTCAGCGCGTCCATGTTCTCGACCGTGCCCTTCTCGCAGGAGAACCCGGAGATGTAGCGAGCGGTCTTGCCGTCGAGGGTCTTGGTGTCGATGAACGTGCGCGAACAGTTGTTCGGGCAGAAGTTGCAGCGGGTCTCCTCGTTGTTGAGCGAGACGTACTCGATGTCCACGGCCTGATCGAGACCGACGAACGTCGTGGTGCCACGGCGGCGGGTCACGCGGAGGGCCTCGAACGCGGCGCCGATCGCACCGGCCTCGCCGGCGTGCGGGTGGAGATAGACCTCGGCGTTCGGGACCCGCTTCTCGATGTAATCGACCTGCGCCTTGAGCGCGGCGAGGTTCTTCTGCGTGCCGCCCTGGAGGACGAACACGCGGCCGAGCTCCGCCATGCGCGGGATCTGGACGACGTACTGCCAGATGTTCTTCGGCAGCACGAGCGCGAGGCCGGCGAGCAGCTCCTCCTTCGCATAGCCTTCCTTCTGGAAGTTCACGCGATCGGAGTCGAGGAACACGGCGCAGCCGTAGCTGAACTTCGGGGCGAGCCGCGCCTCGAAGGCGACCTCGGCGTACTGCTTCACCGGGATGCCGAACTGATCGGCCATCGCCTGGAGCAGCATGCCGTTACCGGCCGAGCAGGAGTTGCTCAGGCGGAAGTTCTTGACGTCGCCGTTCTGCATGAACATCACCTTGATGTCCTGCCCGCCGATGTCGCAGATCACGTCGACCGACGGGAACCAGCGCTTGGCCGACATCATGTGCGCGACGGTCTCGACGATGTTGGCATCCGCACCGAGCGACTTCTCGAGGACATCGCCCGCGTAGCCCGTGACGCCGAAGCCGGTGACCTCGAGCGTGGCGCCCTGGTCCGTGGCCCACTGGCGCATCTGGGTGAACATGTCCTTCATGTCCTGGATCGGGTTGCCCTTCGAGAGGGTGTAGACCTTCTTCAGGATGTTCTCGTTCTCGTCGATGAAGACGCACTTGGACGAGGTGGATCCGCCGTCGAGGCCGATCACGCCCTTGTAGTGCTTCCCGGCCTCGAGGAGGGTGTCCGCGTAGTACGGCTCCTTGTACTTCGCCGTGAACGCATCGCGCTGCTCGGGAGCCTCGACGAGGCCCGGGCCCGCGGACTCGCCGAGCTTGCTCTTGCGGCCGTGGTTGATGAAGTCCTCGAGAGGATCGAGGCCGCGGTACTTGCCGACGTGGGCCGGCTCGTAGAGGCCGAACAGCACCGCGCCGTACGCGGCGTAGAGATCCGAGTTCTTGGGGACGAAGATCAGCTCCTCGATCGGGACCGTCTTGTCGTACTCGTAGCCGCGCTCGGCCCACGCCTCGGGGATCCGCAGGCGCCAGCACTCCTGGAGGAACGGCAGGTACGTGTTCGGGCCGCCGAGCAGGAGGACCTTGCTCTTGAGCGTGTTGCCGCGGGTGAGGACGGCGAGGTTCTGGCTGACGATCGCGTCGGCCAGCGAGTTCATGATCTCGTTGCGGGGGATGCCCGACTTCACGAGGTTGACGATGTCGGTCTCGGCGAACACGCCGCACTTGGCGGCGACGTGGTGGAGCTTGGTCGGATCGAACTTGAGGCCGGGGACTTCTTCCCGCGGCATGCCGACCTTGAGCACGCACTTGTCGATCGTGGCGCCGGTGCCCGACGCGCACTTGTCGTTCATCGAGGTCTGGGCGGTCTTGTCGCCCGTCTCCTCGTTCTTCTTGAACATGATGATCTTGGCGTCCTGGCCGCCGAGCTCGATCACGCTACCGACGTCGGGGTGGAGCTTCTCCACGGACATCGTCACCGCGTTGACCTCCTGCACGAACTTCGCGCCGAGGATCGGGGCGATCGGGCTGCCACCGGAGCCGGTGATGAAGCAGCGGATCTGATCGTTCTTCAGCGTCGGGAACGCCGCGTGGATCTCCTTCAGCATCTCCCGCGTCATCTCGGGCTGACGCGTCTCGTGACGCAGATACTTCGACCACAGGATCTCCTTGGTGGTCGGGTCGACGACGGTCATCTTGACGGTGGTCGATCCAACGTCAATTCCGATCACGACTGCTTCAGGTACGTTTGCCATGCGGTTCTCCCTGGTCGAAACTACGAGCCAGACGTAGCACTAGACTGACGCGTCAGTCTAGGAATGACTGACGTGTCAGTCCAGAGTTAAGTGTGGGCAAGGAATGATCTCTTCGGTGCGAAGGGTCCTTCGCACGCGTTGGTGAGATCCCTTACACAACGCGCATGGGCTGCGTAACCGGCGACGCGGTCAGGTAGGATGGTCTGCGGATGCGGCGCTATCTGCTCGCGGTGTTGTTCGGGACCGGGTGCTACCACCCGAGTGCGCCGGCGGGTGCGCCGTGCAACAGCCTCGGTGAATGCCCGTCGGGGCTGACCTGCATCGATGACCTCTGCCAGGTCCCCGGCACGCTGGTGGTCGATGCCGCGATCGACGCCTGCCCGGCCGTCAGCTGCCTCGGCAATGACCTCGCGGGTTGCGGGAGTCGGATGACCTGCGCACTCGGCTGCGCGGATGGTGATGCGACGATCCCGGCCCACTGCATGGAGCTCGTGCCCTCGAACGGGATCACCGCCGGGCTACTCGCCGGCGCGACCGCCGATGTCGGCGGTGTCGACCTTCACTTCGACAGCGACACTGGTGAGATCACGCGAGGTGGCGTGCAATTCCGCGCCGCCGGCACCGGGGTGATCGGCGGCATCGGGTTCTCCAAGATCGATCAGATGGGCGTGTTCACCGCGCACAGCTTCGACGTCGCGCCGATCGTGGTCACGCTCGATGACTGGGACCTCGACGGCACCAACGCGATCGTGCTGTTCGCGGCGACGACCATCCAGGTCCGCGGGATCATCGACGGCGGCGGCAACGGCCAGCAGGGAGGCCCCAGCGGCGCCGATGGCGGGACCACAGGCTCGACCGGCCCCACCTGCCGCGGCAAGGCTGGGCTGTGGCAAGCCGCCGGGTTCGGCGAGGGCGGCGGCGGTGGTGGTGGACGCACGGCGGGCGCTGCGGGCGCGCCGTCGAACCTGGCCACGTTCGGCGCTGGCGGTCCGTCGTGCAGCGGCAACCCGACCACGATCCCGCTGCGCGGCGGCAACGGCGGCGGCGCGGGTGGCGTCGACACCGCGACCAGCCCCGATACGGTCCACGGCGGAGACGGCGGCGGTGCGGGCGGTGCGATCGCGCTGGTCGCGATGGAATCGATCACGATCACCGGCTCGGTCGGCGCGCCGGGCGCCGGCGGGCGCACCAGCGCGAACGGCGACGGTGGCGGTGGCGGCGGCGGCGGCGGCGCGGTGCTGATCGAGTCACCTGTCGTCACGATCAGCGGTGACCTCACAGCCAACGGCGGCGGTGGCGCGGGGCCGAGCGTGGACAACGGGTCCGACGGACACGTCACGGATAGCAGCGCCGCCGGCGCCGGCACGTACATGACCGTGAGCGGCGGCAAGGGCGGCACCGGCTCGGTGCCACCCACCAACGGCAGCACGTACAGTGATGTGCCCGTCACCACCGCACGCGGTGGTGGCGGCGGTGGCGCGGCAGGGCGCACCGAGATCAAGGCGCGCTCGCGCACCACCACCGGGGCGACGCTGAGCCCCTCGCCCGCGCTCAATGACGTGATGCTCCGCTGAGAGCGCGCTACTTCAGCACGCCGCGCAGCGCGACCATCAGCAGCTCGTTGACCACGTCCTCGACGGTCAGCTCGTTGTCCTTGCGGACCAGCTGCTCGATCACGCCACGGATCAGGCCGAGCAGCGCTGCCGAGACCAGCTCGGGGTGGCACTTGCGGAGCAGGCCAATCTCGAGCCCGGACTCGAGCGCGCGGCGAAGCAGGTCGCGCATCTCGCCATAGAACTGCTCGATCCGCTCGGCGGCCTCGACGTCGGGCGTGTTGCCCGCCGACAGCAGCAGCGTCGCCAGCGGGCGATCCTGGACGATGTACGCCAGCGTGGCGACGACCTGCTCGCGGAGCTGGACCTGCGGTGCGGGCGCGTTCGGATCCTCGACCTCGATGCGGTGGATCCGCGAGCGCAGATCCGCGAGCGCCTGATCGAGGATCGAATCGAACACCGCGGCCTTCGACGCGAAGTACAGGTAGAACGTGCCGCGCGCGATCTGCGCGCGCTCGATGATCGCGTGGATCGAGGCCCCGTGATAGCCGGCGTCCGCGAACACGGCCTTCGCCGCGGCGAGGATCTGGCGACGGCGCTCCTGCTTCGCGCGGTCGCCGGTATCGTGAGGCGTCGAGACCACGTCAGCCGCCTCGTCTCGACTGGTACGCGATGATCGCGCGCTCGAGGCCCGAGTACATCTTGCGGTACGTCAGGCGCTGATCCGCGATCCGTGCGCCGGCGCAGTGACTCGCGATCTCGGCCTCGATCGCGAGCGCGAAGGTCTCGGAGTCCGCGTACAGGTTGATCTCGTCGTAGACGCCGTGCGACAGCGAGGTGAAGTTCGCGGAGCCGACGTCGCTGAACCTGTGATCGATCACCACGACCTTGCTGTGGACCATCCGCGGCAGCAGCACGATCGTCAGGTTGTCCGGCGCGCCGGTCAGCCGCATCAGCGCATCGCACGTGGCGCGGTTGATGTTGGCGAGGACGTCGGCTTGATCCGCGGTCACCAGCTTGACGTCGATGCCGCGCTGCACGGCACGAGCAAGCGCGGCGGTGAACCGGCGATCGTTCATGTACGCCATCTCGACGGTGAGCGAGACCTGCGCCGAATCGATCAGCGCGAGGCGGTGGCTCATCATCGGGCAGGTGTGCTTGCGGTGCGCCTCGCGGCTGTGCACGAGGAAGTCCACGCCGCGCGAGGGATCGAACTCGTCGTGGCCGGCCATCCGCTCGCCGAGCCGCGCGATGTGATCCTTGCCCTCGATCTCGACCATCACGTCGAACCACTCGTGGCGGTGGTTGTCGCCCACGCCCATCGAGCCGAGGATCAGGTAGCGATCATCGATGATGTAGACCTTGCTGTGATCGAACCGCTTGCGGTGGTGCTGGACCTCGATGTTCGGGTGCTCGAGGATCCGCTCCGACAGCGCGTTCGGCCGCTGCTTGAACGAGCCCGGCGCCCGGTACACCACGCCCAGGAACCACGCCTGGAACCCGCGCATCGGATCGACGCGCTTGTGGAAGAAGCTCTGCTTGTTGCCGCCGGTGTACTCGTACACCGCGGCGATCTTGTCCTTGTGGATCGCGACCTTCACGCCACGATCGGCGGCCTCGAGCACGGCCTCGCCCATCTGGTTGCCGGCCTCGTCATCGCGCCACAGAAATGCGCGGATCTCGACGGAGCGCTCGGCGTTGCGGACGCGGTCGAGGATCTTCTTGAACGCGACATCGCCCGAGCCGAGCACGCGGAGCTTCGAGCCATCCACCGGGCTGCTGCCCGCGCCGAGCGGTGCGGGCAGGCCCACGGGCAGCATCTGATGCTTCACCCGCTTCGCGCGGCGGCCACCGGCGAACAGAGGCCGACGACGAGGGGGACGACGCGCCATATGGAGTGCATACGGGTAACCCGCCGGAAGCGATCGGTCAATGATCCGGATACGCCGGCAATTCCTGGACTTACCTACATCCGCCCGGTCACCCCGAGCCACGGGATGGTCTCATCGCTCCCCTCGCCCAAGGACTTGCCGAACCCGAGGTCGAACGCGGCCGACGGGGTCCCGAGCCGGATCCCCAGAAACCCGACCGCGTCCTCGTCGAGCTGCGCCACATCGAGCAGGACCCGCGTGGTCGACCCACCCACGGAGGCGCCCACCGTGATCAGGGTCTGGGCGTTGGTGCTGCCACCGGTGTCGTAGTCGTAGCTGTAGTAGCCGAACAGCCGCTGGACCGATCCGGACACCATCAGGCCGCACCGTCGTCGACGCACGCGCTGCCGACCAGGCCCAGCGACTTCCAGCCGTCGGACTCGCCGTACCCGCTCGAGAACTTGCGCAGCGATCCGGTGGCCGCGATCGAGCCGTTGCGCGAGCGGAACAGCACCTGCTTGAGGCCCACCGCATACGTGTTCTCGGCCTCACCACCGTCATTGGCGAGCGTGGTCGCGACATCCACCCACAGCTCGGTCGACTTCGTGATCCCGACGCCCAGGGTCGCGATGCCGGCGACCGGTGCGAGCATCTGCAGCGACACCTCGACGTGACCCTCGGGGATCGTGATCGCCGTGCTGGAGACCAGGCCGTGATCGCTGGCCACGGCCTGCTGCCGAGCCGCGAGGCCCAGCGGCTTGGCCGGCGTCGACTGCTCGGGGGCGGCAGGTGCAGCGCGCGGCGTGACCGCCGCGGGCGTGACCACCGGCGCGCTCGCGGCGGGATCGGAGCCTGGCGGTCCCTGGATCACGATCGGCGCGGCGACGGCGACCGACGTGAGCGACGCGAACGGGAGGGTGAGCGCGACGAGGACGGCCTTCATGACCGTGGGCAAGAGCACGGTGCGTGCCCGTGCCAAGCCTGCGAAACCACGTCGCGCACCATACATTTTCTGAATCCACGGCCCGTTCTGCGACACGGACGTCGTGGCAGCCCCTGGCACCGCGTGTTGTCGTCTGCACGGGAGCTCGTTGCCAGACGCAACAGCCTCGGAGTGATCCTTCAGCGGGACGCGGACTTGGCGTGGCGTGGGGCTTGCTGTACGAGCGGACCGTGAGCGAGCTCGAGCTTCAGGGAATCCGCAAGCTGTACGACGGCGTGGCCCGTCCGGTGATCCCGGATCTCGCCCTGACGATCCCCTCGGGGCAGATGGCGGTGCTCGTCGGCCCGTCGGGCTGCGGCAAGTCGACGACGCTCCGCATGGTCGCCGGGCTCGAGGAGCCGACCGCCGGCGTGATCAAGATCGGCGGGCGCGACGTCACCAACCTGCCTCCAGCGGAGCGCGACATCGCGATGGTGTTCCAGAGCTACGCGCTGTACCCGCACATGACCGTGTTCGAGAACATGGCGTTCGGGCTGCGGATCAAGCACCTGCCCGAGGCCGAGATCCAGTCGCGCGTGTTCGCGGCGGCCGAGAGCCTGGGCCTGAAGCCGTACCTCGAGCGCCGCCCGAAGGCGCTCTCCGGTGGCCAGCGCCAGCGCGTGGCGATCGGGCGCGCCGTCGTCCGCGAGCCCAAGGTCTTCCTGTTCGACGAGCCGCTCTCGAACCTCGATGCGAAGCTGCGCAGCGACATGCGCCGCGAGATCGCGCGCATCCACCAGCAGTCGAAGACCACGTCGATGTACGTCACCCACGATCAGATCGAGGCGATGACGCTGGCCGACATGATCGTCGTCCTGAAGGACGGCGTCGTGCAGCAGATCGGCACGCCCGTCGACATCTACGAGCGCCCGGCCAACCGGTTCGTCGCCGGGTTCTTCGGCACGCCGTCGATGAACTTCCTCACCGCGGATCTGACCGCGACCGGCGAGAAGCAGACGGCCCGCGGCCTCGGCTTCGAGATCCCGCTGTCCACGCGCTCGCCCGCGCTCCGCCCCGCCAAGGACGCGGTCGATCGGATCGTCGTCGGCGTGCGGCCCGAGCGGCTGTCCCTGTCCGGCAACCGCGACGACGTCGCGCTGTCGGGCGAGGTGGCGATGCGCGAGGTCCTCGGCGCCGAGGTCGTCCTCCACCTCGAGTCCGCCGCCGGCCCGCTGACGGTGCGCACCGACGCCGGCTCCGCGCCGCGCCCCGGCGACACCGTGCAGGTCTGGCTCGATCCCAAGGCGATCCACGTGTTCGACGGCGCGACGGAGCTCCGGCTGTGAACCCGGCGACCGAGGATGACGCGCCGAGCAGCGACCGCTCGACGCGGACGCGAGCGGTGCGTGCGGCCCTCGGCTGGCGCGCGCCGAGCGCGCGCGCGCCCTGCCCTCGCCCACCGTGGTACCCGCGAACATCGTGGCGCCCGCGCCCCGGCGCCTGGCCCGGCTGCTGCCGATCGTGCTCGCGCTCCTGGGCGCGTGCGATCACGCGCAGGGCACCGTGCTGTGGCACGCGTACAACGGCGCCGAGCGGGACGCCCTGGCGTCGAGCGCCGCGCGCTGGAACGCCGAGCACCCGGATCAGCCGCTCGAGCTGGTCGCCGTCCCGTACGGCGCGTTCGCGGACAAGCTGACGAGCGCGATCCCCGGCGGCAACGGCCCCGATCTGTTCATCTACCCGCAGGACCGGATCGGCGACTGGGCCGACTCCGGCGTGATCGAGCCGATCGAGTTCTGGGTCGACGACGCGCGCGCCGATCGGTTCACCGACGAGGCGGTCGCGGCGATGGCCTACAAGGGCTCGCTGTGGGGTCTGCCGATCGCGGTCAAGTCCCTAGCGCTGTACTACCGCACGGATCTCGCGCCGAAGCCGCCGCGCACCACGGACGAGATGATCGCGCTCGCGCCGTCGATGAAGGCGCGGAACGGGTATGCGGTCGCCTATGCGAACGTCGATCTCTATGGTCACGCGCCGTGGCTGTTCGGCTACGGCGGGCGGATCCTCGACGATGCCGGCGGCCTCGCGATCGCCACGCCCGAGGCGGCGGCGGCGATGGCGTTCGCACGCGAGCTGGTCGCCACCGGCGTCGCGCCGGATCACGCCGAGGGACCGCTGGTCGCCACCCTGTTCAACGAGGGCAAGGCGGCGACCGTGATGTCGGGCCCGTGGTTCCAGTCCGACATCGCGGCGAACGTGCCGTGGAAGGTCGCGACGCTGCCCACCGTGAGCGCCACCGGCAAGCCGGCCGCGCCGTTCCTCGGGGCCGAGGGCATCCTGATGTCCGCGCGCGCGCACGACAAGACCACCGCGTTCGCGGTGATGGACGCGCTGACCTCGGACGTCGCCGCGATCGAGCGCGCGAAGCTCGCGCGCCAGGTGGTGCCCAACGTCCACGCCTACGACGATCCGGAGATCGCCGCGGATCCCACCCTGCGTGCGTTCCGCGATCAGCTCGCCCACACCGTGGCGATGCCCAAGGGCGCGGCGATGCGCATGGTGTGGACGCCGTACAAGACCGCGCTCGGCGAGGTCGTGGCGGGTCGCGCCGAACCGGGCCCCCAGCTGATCGCCGTCGAACGCGAGGTCGCGAGCTACCTGGTCGGTGGCGGCAAGTGACCACGGTGGTCCGCCAGCTCCGCGACTTCGCCGTCGCGGGTGTCCTCTGCATCCTGATCGCGAGCATCGCGTTCGTCGGGGTCCGTAACCGCGAGCTCGCCGAGCGCCAGCTCGATCTCGCGAGCCGCGCCGCACAGGCGATCGCCGAGGGGCGGGCGCTCCCCGACGTCCACGCGGTGATCGTCGGGCCCGCCACGCCCTCGCCGAAGCGCAGCTACCTGAAGACCCGCAAGCTCCGCGAGGCCGGCGTGTGGCGCCCGCTGACCGCGAGCGCCGCCGGCTCCACCGACGACGACAAGCTGTTCTACGACGCGGCCACGCGCTTCGATCGGCTGCACCCCGACGGAGGCGTCACCGAGCTGCTACCCGACGGCACCGGCCGCGCGCTCGCCGTGCGCCCGATGGCGGACGGCCTCGCGATCGCGTTGACGCCGCCGGCGCGCCCGGCGCCCTACCCGTTCCTCGTCCTGATCGGGGTACTCGGTCTCGGGGCCGCGCTCGCCGCCGCCGGGGCACTGGTCGGCGGGCGTGCCGCGCTCGCGGGGACCGTGGCCGGCCTCGCGGCCCTCGCGATCCCGTGCGTGCTGTGGCAGTCGTGGATCGCGGCCACCGCGATCGTCCTGGTCGGCGCAGCGCTCGCGTTCGCCCAGGCGGCGCAGCTCACGGACCGGTTCGCCGCCGGGGTGCGCTCGCACCGCACCGCCCTCGGCTTCCTCGCGCCCGCCGCGATCTCGATGATCGTGCTGGTCGCCGCGCCGTTCGTGATCGGCCTGGTGCTCGGCTTCTACGATCACCACCACGGCACGTGGACGTTCGTCGGGTTCCACAACTTCGCGGAGATCCTGTCGGGCGGCGGTCGGCCTCTCGATGATCCTCTCAACTTCTGGTTCATCCTCGGCGTCACCGTGCTGTGGACGGTGGCGAACGTGGCGTTCCACGTCACGATCGGCGTCGCCCTCGCGCTCGTCCTCTCGCGGACCTGGCTGCGTGGCAAGGGCGTGTGGCGGATGCTGTTCATCCTGCCGTGGGCGGTGCCAAACTACATCACCGCGCTGATCTGGAAGGGCATGTTCACCGGCGAGTACGGCGCGATCAACTCGCTGCTGCACTGGGCGGGGCTCGATGGCGTGTCGTGGTTCTCGTCGTGGGCGACCTCGTTCTCCGCGAACGTCATCACGAACACGTGGCTCGGCTTCCCGTTCATGATGGTGGTCGCGCTCGGCGCTCTCGAATCGATCCCCAAGGAGCTCTACGAGGCCGCCTCTGTCGATGGCGCGAGCGCGTGGCAGCGGTTCAGGCACATCACGATGCCGCACCTCCGCCCTGCCCTCGGCCCGGCGGTCGCGCTCGGCTCGATCTGGACGTTCAACATGTTCAACGTGATCTACCTGGTGTCCGCGGGACAGCCCGGTGGCTCCACCAACATCCTCGTGACCGACGCCTATCGCTGGGCGTTCGAGCGCGGCGAGCGCTACGGGATGGCCGCCGCGTACGCGACGATCATCTTCCTCATCCTCCTGCTGTGGACCGTGTTCGGCGCCCGCATCGTGCGGAGCAAGGGAGACGTCACGTGATGCGCCGTGGGCCACGCGCGTCGCTCCGGGTGCTCACGTACCTGGGCCTCGTGATCCTGTGCTGCATCGTCCTCTACCCGGTGATGCTGGTGTGCAAGAAGGCGTTCGAGCCAAGCACCCAATTCGCGCTGTCGGCCTCGCCGGTGCCGAACTCGTTCACGCTCGATCACTTCACCGCGCTGTTCACCTCGCGCGGCGCCAACGGCGAGTTGCTGTTCCTCCGCCACGCGGTCAACTCGATCGTCGTCGCGCTGCTGACCACCGTCGTCGGGGTCACGATCTCGTGCACCGCCGCGTATGCCCTGTCGCGGTTCAAGTTCCCGGGCCGCAAGACGGGGCTGACGATGTTCCTCGTCGTCCAGATGTTCCCGGCGACGCTGCTGCTGCTGCCGCTCTACGTCATCCTCAACAAGCTCGGCCTGCTCAACTCGATCGTCGGCCTCGTGCTCGTGTACTCGACCACCGCGATCCCGTTCTGCGTGTGGACGCTGAAGGGCTACTTCGATTCGCTGCCGCGCGAGCTCGAGGAGGCCGCGCGGATCGACGGTGCCTCGCCGTGGATGATCTTCGTCAAGATCATCCTGCCGCTGTCACGCCCCGCGCTCGCCGTGACCGCGCTGTTCTCGTTCATGACCGCGTGGAACGAGTTCATCATGGCGTCGACCTTCATGACCAACCAGACCCGGTACACGCTGCCGGTCCTGATCCAGTCGAGCGTCACCGAGTTCTCCGCGGACTGGGGCCTGTTCGCCGCCGGCGCGGTAGTCACCAGCCTCCCGGTGATGGTCGCGTTCTACGTGCTGCAGAAGTACCTGGTCGGCGGCCTGACCGCCGGCGCGGTCAAAGGCTGAGCTGGGGTGCACTGCGCATCACGGCCACCGCGTCCTCGCCCTGAAATACCCAAGGAAGCCAAGGGAGCCAAGAACCCACCCGGAGGCTGTTCTGGCCACAGGCGAACGCGCGGTCGAGACCCACGGCATCCCAGGAACTGAGCCGGCCCCCCTGTTTGGCCCCCGTTTTTTTTGTGGCTCCCCCCCGGGGGGGCGGCCGGGGGGGGCGTCGGCCGGGGGCCCGCCCCGGCCCGGGGGCGCGGCGGCCCGGGCGGGCGGCAGGTCCCGGCCGGGCCCCCCCGGGTTTTTTCTTCGGCGGGGGGGCCGGTTCCCGGCGCGGGCCCGTGGAGGGCGAGCTCGTGCGCTTGATCAGCTCGATCTTCACGGCGACATCGCTGTCGACGTCGACCTTCTGCTCGACCGTCTTGTAGCCGTTGGCCTTGACGACGATCTTCACTTCTTTCTTGGCGTCCTTGCCGAGATCGATCTCGATCGCGTTGCCTTCGATCGGCTTGCCATCGACGGTGATCTTCGCCGTCGCCGCGACCGACTCGGGCGTCAGCTCGACCGTGAGCTTCGGCTTCTTCGCGGCGGGCTCCGCGACGGTGGGCTTCGCGCTGCCCGCACCGCTGCCTGCGGCAGGCGGCGTCGTACCGGTGGCGGGCGTGGCGCCCGAACCGGCGGCGACGGTCGGCGTCGAACCCGAGCCAGCAGCCGGCGCAGCCGACCCTGCAGCCGACCCGGCGGCAGGCGCGGCGGAGCCCGCAGCAACGGCGGTCCCGGAGCCCGCAGCAACGGCGGCCGAGCCGGCGGCCGGCGCAGCGGAGCCCGCGGCGGGCGTGGCGGGCTTGGCCGGGGTCACCGCGCCGGTGGTTGACGGCTTGGTCGGCGTGACCGGCGCGGTCTCGGACGGATCGGGGGTCTTCACGTTGTTGCCGGACGACGGCGACGCATCCGCTGGCTCACCCGTGCCGAGGCCGAACAACAGGCCGCAGAACGTCCCGACCGCGAGGCCGGCAGACACCACGATCGGCACCATCTTCGACGTCCCGCTCTTGGCCGGCTTCGGTGGCGGCGGCGCTGCCTGCTGAGGCATCTGCCCCATCGGCTGCTGCTGCTGCATCTGTGGCGGTTGCATCGGGTACTGTGGATTGGCCATCGGATTCTCCTCTACGCCTGAGCGAGCGAAACGACTGACTAGAACGCGCCGGACACGCTGAAGCCGCCGCCCGAGGGTTGGACCCACGGGACCACGTCGACCTTGGAGATCTCGGGCGCATTCGGATCGCGGCCGGCCGGAGCCGGAGCCTCGGACAGTTTCCGCTGGGCTGGCTTGTACTTGAAGAAGTACCAGTACGCGGTGAACCCGGCCGCGCCGACCGCGGTCAGGAACATCACGTCGGTGACGTGGGCCAGGGTCGTACCGTTGGCCTTGGCGTCCTCGCGCTCGACCTTGGTGGAGCCGCCCGCCACGAAGGTGCTGTGCTGCGAGACCGCGAGCACGCCGGTGATGATGCCCACCGTCCCGAGTGCGATTGTCGCTCCCGCTCCGACATAGAGCGGGATCTTGGACGGCTGCCGCGGGCCGGTGACCACCACGGGTGCGTCGGGCTCGTTCTTGATCGGGTTGACGACGATCTTGATCGGCTCGAGCTCGATCGCCCGCTCGCTCTCCGAGCCGGCCTCGACCTTGATCTCCGAGTCCTTCGGCTGATAGCCGTCGGCGGCGAACGACAGCGTGTACGTGCCTGGCATGAAGATCATCGGCTCGGTCAGCGGGGACTTCCCGATCTCGACATCACCGAGGCTGATCGTCACGCCCTCGGTGTTCAGCGTCAGGCTCACCAGACCGACCTTGGTCGTGAGCTCGTCGAACTTCGCGCTCGCCTTCTTGGCGAGGTCAGGCTTCACGCCGGTCTTCGCGGTGGCGACGGCGCGCATGTTGGTGGCGGCCACATCGAGCTTGCCGAGCTTCTCGTCGACGAGGCCGAGCTCGTAGCGGAGCGAGACGTCATCGCTCGCCTCGATCGCCTTGCCGTACGCGGTGAGCGCGTTCTCGTACTGCGCCTTCGCATCGTCGGGCTTGTTCTTGCGCGTGCTGTAGTCGCCCTTCTGGACGAGCTGCTGCGCGGCGAGCTGCCACTTCTTCGCGACCTTGGGATCCTTCACGACCGGGGCGCTGCCATCGGCGGGCGCCGGCGTTGGCGCCGCACTCCCTGCACTGCCCGCGCTACCGGCGCTCCCAGCGCTCCCAGCGCTCCCAGCGCTCCCATCCGGCTCCATCTCGATGTCGGGCTCGCCTCCCGCCGGCTGGGCCATCGCCTTCGGCAGCGCGAACACAGCAGCAAGTACGACGAACGCGATCCGGCGCCCCATGACGCGGAAGTGTACTACGAACCGCTGGGGTCCTGCCGGCGGCCCGCCGCCCCGAGCTTGGCGATGAACTCGAGGCTCCGCAGCGGTTTACCGACGAGCAGGGTGACCATCGAGATCAAGGCCTCGCGCCCCGCCGTGCGGTCTGCAGCCGTGAATCGCGGATCGGTGTCGAGCGCCCGGGCCGCCGCAGGACCGTCGTGGGCCGCGGCCGCGCGCAGGTAGGCCAGGGTCGCCGGATCGAGCGGCCGGATCCCCGGCCCCCGGCTTCCCGCCGCGCAGCGCCGACAGATCACTCCACCGCGCGACGGATCGAACACGTCTCCCCCATCGAGGTCGGTGCGCCCGCATGCGGCGCAGGCATCGAGCGACGGCCGATGCCCACCGAGCTCGAGGATGGCGAGCTCCACCGCGCGCAGCGCCCCAGGTGACGGTCCCGCCTCGGCGAGGCTGTCCCACAGCGCGATGATCAGCGCGAGCGCCTCGGGCTCGGGGATCTCCGTCGGCAGCAGCGCACCGACCAGCTCGGCGACGTAGCTCGCGTGCGCGACCGCCACCACGTCGGTGGCGAGCTGGGTCCACTCGCGCTCGATCTCCGCGCCCTCGAGGCTCCAGATGTCCCCACGCGGGGGGCGCCCGAGCTGGTAGCGACCGAGCACCAGGAGCTGCAGCGTCCCCGCGAACCGGCGCTGGGAGCGACGTGCGCCACGCGCCACGGCACTCACCCGGCCATGCGTGTCCGTGAACAGCGTGACCAGCAGATCCGATTCGCGCAGCGGCGTGGTCTTCAGGACCACACCGAGGACTGTGGAGCTAGCCGACAAAGATGTCGTGCGCGGCCTCAGCCTGCGTCACGCCATCACCGGTCGAGCTCGGCCGCCGCATCAGGTACGAGAGCGTCAGCGTGGCGGCGATCAAGAGGATGATCACGGCGAGCGTCAGCCCACCTTGGCGCGCGGAGCGATCCTCGCGATCGAGGAGGATCGGCGGGAGGAACGAGCGGCGGGCCGGCTCCTTGGCCGCGACCCGATCCTCGAGCTCGCGCTCGGCGCTGTCCGGATCCGCATCGTCGATCACCAGCGACGGCACGACCGCGGTGGCCGAGGTCGACGACGCAAACGGACGGCGCCACGGCACGCTCGGCGTGACCACGATCGGCATCGCGGGCATCTTCGGAGACCAGGTCCCTGCGGACTCGCTGGTGACGTCGGCCGTGGTGTCGTTTGTCGTGTCGGCTGCCAAGTCGAGCGACATCGACACGGCGGTCGACCCCTCGGCCAGGTCGATCGACTCGGGCGCAGCGGACTCGAGCTCGACCGCTGCGACGAAGGTCGCCGGAACGATCTCGGTCGCAGGTGCCGCGACGACGGGCATCGGCTCGGACGGGGTGCCAGCGGCGATCGCCTTGCGCTTGCCGCGACCCTTGCCGCCGCGCTTCTTCTTCGACGGCTTCGCGGTATCGGCTGCCGACACGGCGTTCGCAGTCTCGACGATGATCGCAGGGTCGACGGGCGCAGCCTCGACCGCCACGGCCTCGACCGTCACGGCGTCGACCGATCGGCGCAGCCTCGACGATCCGCAGCCTCGACGACCGGCTCCGCGACCAAGGTCCCGGTCTCGGGGAGCAGCATCTCGACGACGGTCTCCGCCTTCGGGAGATCCTGGAGGCTGCCCGCGGCAAACGTGGGCTCGCCGTCACTCGCGGCGGCCGACTCTGCCGGATCACGACGCAGCACCCGGGGGGATCGCGTCGCGGTGATGGGCGCGAGCTCCGACATCGACTCGACCAGGGCACGCGCGGCAGCGGTCGGCGCGGTGGGCTGACCGGCGGCGGCGGTGTAACGCTCGAGCGCCTCGGCCTCGTCGAGACCCACGCAGCGAGCGAAGCTGCGCACGAAGCCGCGGACGAACACCTCGGCCGGCAGACCGTCGAGCTTGCCGGCCTCGAGACGCTCGAGAATCCGCGGCTGGATCTTGGTGATCTTCGCCACCGCTTCGAGGCTGAGGCCCTTGTTCGCGCGCCCGGTGCGCAGCCACAGCGAGAGGCTCATCTTCGCGTCGACGAGCCCGACCGTTCGCGATGGCGAGGTCGGGGCCGGGGTGCCCGTATTGATCGTTCGGCGCTCCATAACTCCCCTACGGACTGCCCGCCCCGAGCGCGCCACCGTCGGCACGGCACTGCAACGCGACACAGCTCTTCGGCGACCGCGCGACGCACGCGTCACGTGCGCTACGAGCGTTGTCGACAAGGCCTTGCTGCATCTGCGTCTTCATCAGGTAGAGGGAGGCTTCCTGCGATCCGCACGACGGGTCGTTTGACGCCGTCTCCAAAAGTTCCGCAGCTTTGTCCCACTCTTCCCGGGCGAAGTAAACCCGTCCAAGCCGATAAGTCGCCACGCACATATTGGGGTCGAACTGCCGCACCTGGCGCAGCTCCCGCGCCGCGTCGACATACTTCTGCTGGTGGAACAGCGCCCATCCAAGATGGGCCCGCGTGAGCCCCGGGCTGAACAGGCGAATCGGGTTCTCGAGAGCCTTGGTCAGCTGGGTGATCGCCGTGGGGTAGTCCTCGAGCAAGGTCGCGATCACCCCGCGGTTCGACCACGCCTCGCTGTAATCCGGAGCGATCTTGATCGCCTTCGCGAAGTCCGCGTCCGCTTGCTTCAAGAACCGATCGAGGTCCCGATGGGTGGCCTCGGCATCGACACCGGTCAGGCACGCCGCGATCTCGAGGGTGTTCTGGGTCTCGATCGCGCGCAGCATCGAGACCAGGCCGCGGATGTTGTAGGCCTCGTCATTCGACGGATTGAGCGCCAGCGCCTTGTTGCACTCGGCCTCGGCGGCCTCGAGCTGACGCTTGGACAGGAAGTCCTTCGCGAGATCGAGCCGGGTCTGGCTCTTCGCGACGTTGTGCTCGGTCTTCGGGCAACCGGCGAGGCCGGCCATGGCGACGATCGACGCGATCAAAATCGCAAACGATCCACGCATGTTACCCCTCACGCGGCGGACCGTACCTCGTGCGTTCGAGAGCCGTCAACCCGGTGAGAGATCCCGACTTCGGGTAGAACCATGGCGATGACCGCGCTCCCAGGCCCGATGACCCCGACGACCACGAAGACGATCGGCGGCCTCTACGTCGAGACGTTCAGCCCCACGAGCCCGGCCAAGGGCGTGGTCGTGATCACCCACGGATATGCCGAGCACTGCGGCCGCTACCACGAGGTGGCGAACGTGATCGTCACCGCCGGCTGGGCCGCGCTGTCCTATGACGTACGAGGTCACGGCAAGAGCCCCGGCGAGCGCGGGTACATCGACCGGTTCCAGACCTATCTCGACGATCTCGACGCGATGATCGCGGCGGCGGCGACGCTCGCGCCGACGGGCGCGCCCGTGATCCTCCTCGGGCACTCCCACGGCAGCTTGATCACGCTCCGCGCACTCGCGGGCGATCGGCCACCGGCGGTCAAGGCCGCGATCGTGTCGTCGCCGTACCTCGCGCTCAAGCTCGCGGTCCCCGGCTGGAAGAAGACCCTCGCACGCGTCGCGAGCCGGCTCGCGCCGAAGCTGAACCAGCCCAACGGGATCAAGGACGAGCAGCTGACGAGCGATCCGCAGAAGCAGGCGGAGCACGCCGCCGACAAGGTGAACTTCCCCACCGCGACGTCACGCTGGTTCGTGGAGTCGAGCGACGCGCAGGACTACGTGCTCGCCCACGCCGACCGGATCAGCGTTCCCACCACGTGGCTCGTGGGCGGTGCCGATCCGATCGCCGATCCCGCCCGCTCGCGGCTGGTGGCGAACAAGGTCAAGGGTGCGACCTATCACGACCTCGTCGGCCTCCTGCACGAGGTGTTCAACGAGAAAGATCGTGCAAGCGTGTTTGCCAAGCTGTCCGCGGCCCTTGCAAGCGCTTGATCCTGGGGCGATCTCACACCGAGATTGGCGTGCTCGGTGCGGGGCCGTATACTCGTGAGGGTTCGCGGCGGGTGTGGTGGCGTGTTCCTTGATGATCGATGACCGTCGGCAGCGGCTTCCGGACGGCGTTCGTCCAGAGCGCTGCGGAGTCTCCTCATGAAGCTCTTCGCATGCATATGCAATCAACCCCAACGGCTCCACGCCGCGCTGGCCCCCGTGCGTGCGGCGCTGATCGCGCAGCCCCCGGTTGGTCGCTGGGGGCTCGGGTACATCCAGGGTGGTGACGTCCTCCTGGTCCGCACGCCCAAGGGCAGCGCGTCGCCGATCGATCTCGCGTCCGCACTCGACGAGCTGAAGACCGACTGCGCGATCGCTCAGGCGGTCCGCGAGGATGGCTTCGCGGGCACCGACAACACGCCTCCCTTCCGGTTCCGCCGCTGGATGTTCGCGCAGACCGGCACCTCGGCCCTCGACGGCAGTGCACTCCGCCTGCTCGAGCACATCCCCGAGTACCTGCGCCGCAACCTCAAGGGCCGCACGCCGGCCGAGCTGATCTTCCACGTGTTCCTGTCGATGCTGCACGACGAGGGCAACATCGATGACCCCAACCTGCCCCCCGCCGCTCAGCGCCGCGCGCTGTCGGCCACGTTCAAGCTCGTCAACACCGAGCTCGCGCGTGCGGGCAAGGAGGGCGTCAAGCTCGGCAACGTCGCCCTGACCAACGGCCGGTCGATGGTCCTCGCGCACCTCGACGAGCCGCTCCGCATGCGGCGGCTCACCGTGATCGCGCCGGGCGCGGACGGCGAGCGTGGCGAGCGCGACCCGTCATTCCGCGGCGTGCTGTTCGTCTCCGGTGGCGACGGCGACACCAAGGATGGCTTCGAGGACGTGCCGCCACGGAGCGCCGTCCTGATCTCGCGCGAGCTCCAGGTCAGCTTCGCAGACCTCGCGTCCTGACCGCCAAGCGCTCAGCGAACCGCCAAGGACCCGCTGCTGAACCGCCAAGGCGCGAACCGCCAAGGGTTCACTCCCCGGCACTTCCGTGCCCCTGAGTTTACAAACCGCCAAGCACGCCAAGGACGCCAAGGTCGGAGAGTTTTTGGACGTGTCACGAGCGCCCGCACGAGGACACGAGCTCCCCTCGTCCGCCGGTTGGCACTTCCATGTTCCGAGGTTTGCCCGAACTCCTCACCCATCTACTTGGTCTGCGCGGTCTGCGCGGTCTGCGCGGTCTGCGCGGTCATGAAGGATGCGCATGGGAGCGTTCGCGTCCTCGACGGGAGCTCGCGACAGGTTGAACAACCTTCTGACCTTGGCGCCCTTGGCGGCCTTGGCGGTTCGTCACCTCCGGGACACGGAAGTGCCAACCCGCGAACCCTTGCCGGCCTTGGCGGTTCAAGAACTCCGGGGCACCGAAGTGCCAACCAGCAACTGCTGGCGCCCTTGCGGTGCGCGGAGCGCCTGGCGGTGCGCGACTTGGCGGTTCAGTGCGCCAGCTCGTACGCCTGCACCCGACCGACCTTCTTGGCCTTGGTCGCGGGCTCGGCGCGGAAGCTGTCGGACGCCGCGCCCGTCGCCGACTCGATGCGATCGCGCGCCGCCTGGGGCAGGTAGACGTTCTGCTTCATCTGCTCGACGCGCTCGTCGAGGACGCGCTTGGCGGCGTCGTAGCCCTGGGTCTCGTAGACGGTGGTGGCGCGCTCGAGCGCCTGGCCTGACAGCGCCTCTTCGACGCTCTGCATCGCGGCGCGATCGACGCTCGCGGCGACCTCGGACGACGACTCCACCATCTCGGCCTGCGCGATCGTCGTGGCGCGGCGGACCGAGCCATCGGACACCCGACGCCAGCCGAGCTGGACGTGCGAGATCGCGAGGGACGTGGTGGTGGTGCTGACGCGGAGGACGACCTTGCGGGTCTCGCCGGCGCGGAGATCCGCGATCGGGATGATCACCCAGTCCCCCTGGCGCTCCATCGGATAGCCGAGCACGCCCTCGATCCGCACGCCCGGGCCGCCATCGACGAGGAGGCGGACGTCGGAGGCGACGGTCTCGGTGAGGCCACCGAGCTCACGCTGGAACATCGCCGCGAGCTGCGCGGTGTCCTCGACGAAGTAGTAGTTGCCACGGCCGACCTCGGCGATCCGCTGCATCGTCACCTCGTCGAAATCGAGGCCGACGCCGAGCGCCGAGATCGACACGCCGTGCGCCGCGGTGTTCGCCGCGAGCTGCGCGAGCTCGCCGCGATCCCAGAGGCCCTCGTTGGCCTGGCCATCGGAGATCAGGACGATGCGCTGGAGGCCGCCGTCGACCGGGGTGCGCGCCAGCTCCGCGGCGCCGCGGGTGAGGCCACACGAGATGCAGGTGCCGCCGTCGTCGTAGATGCGAGAGATCGCGGCACGCGCGGTGGCCTTGTTCGCATCGCTGGCGCGGTTCATCGGGTACACGACCTCGTCGCCCGACGAGTAGGTGATCACCGTGAACGCATCGTTTGCGTCGAGCTGCCCGATCAGGCGCGCCGCGGCGGCCTTCGCGTGCTCCATCGGCGGGCCCGACATCGAGCCCGAGCGATCGATGACGACGGCGAGCGAGAGCGGCGGGCGACGCGCGACGTGACCGGCGGGCGTGTGGATCGAGACCGCCACGTACTGGTCGGTCTGGGAGGCCAGGAGCTTGGTCGACGTGAACCGGGCCGTCAGCTCGACCCCATCGTCGTTGGTGGCGACGGGCTCGACGACGCTCGGCGCCCGGCCGGTCAGGAGGAGAGCGGCGATCAGGGTGGCGCCAGCGGCACCGATCACCAGCGAGGTCCGGACGCGATGCGCGGTGGCAGCGGGGGTCATCACCTCTTTGGACGCTCGAGACGGCGTTCGGATCCCAAAAACCCCAAAAACCTGAACCCCATTAGATCCGAAACCTGAGTCAGGTTTGGAAAGCCAACGATCTCGACGAAGTACGCGAGACCCTTACACATGTTAACCGCAGGAATCTATGTGGTAATCGCCTGCTACAAAACGACGCTTGACCAACTGCGTCATGAGTACTACATCGCCCTCATGACGAACGCTCAAGAACGCAAGGCCCAGGAGCGGCAGGCTCGCCGCCGTCGCATCCAGGAGGCTGCCCGCACCGTCTTCGCCGAGCGCGGCTATGCCGGCGCCTCGATCGAGCTGATTGCCCGCGCGGCCCAGCTCTCGGTCGGCGCGATCTATCTCTACTTCCGCTCCAAGGAAGACCTCTACGTCTCGCTGGTCGAGGACACCCTGACGGTGTTCGACGTCGAGATGGCCCAGGTCCGCGCCGAGGTCGAGGTCAGCCGCCGCCTGCGCGAGACCTGGAGCATCCTCGTCCGCTGGGCCGAGAAGGATCCCGAGGGCCCGCGGATCTTGCGCCTGCTCGCGCAGCCCGCGGTTCGCCCGCAGCTCTCGGACGAGGTCGTGATCGCGGTCCAGGCCGGCATCGCCCGGATCCAGGACCACATCGGCGCGACGGTCGCCGATGGCATCCACGCCGGGATCTATCGCCAGGTCAACGCGCGCGAGATCGCAGACCTCGCGTGGTCGGTGCTGCTCGGCAGCCTCGACGCGGCCGAGATGCACTCGAACCTCGGGATCACCACCGAGGCGCTCGCGCTCCGCACCGATCGCGCGCTCGCGCTGATCGAGACCGCGCTGACCCCGCAGGTCGCCGCGACGCTCCGCGCCGTCGCCTGAACGAATCGGCTCTCTGGCGCGCGCCGATCAGAACCGGCGCGCGAACCTCAGGCCACCCACGACGTACGTGCTCCGGTAACGCCCCGCGTTCACGGGCACCGTGGTCGTCGGGTCGCGCAGTGGAGCCTGCTGGAGGACCAGCGCCTCCTGCGGCGAGACCGTGACGTCGGCGAGGAACGCGAGGCCGACCGCTGCGCCGATCTGCCAGCCCGACGCCTCGTACCCGCCGCCGAAGCCGAGGACGTGCTTGGCCGCATCGACGGTCCGGACCGAGACCTCGCCCGTCGGCGTGGCGCTGGTCTGATAGGCGTAGCCCGCACCGAACATCATGTCCGGCGGGTGCCACTCGACGCCGAGCGACGGCGCGAACGAGGTCTCGCCGTGGCGGGCAAACGCGATCTCGCCGAGCGGATACGGGCCGCCGGCGATGTTGTCGAGCTGCACGTGATCGGGGGTGAGCGTGAGCGCACCCGGCACGCTCCACAGATCGATCTCGAGCGCGGCCTCGATCCGGAGGTCCGCACGCGGCCGGAGCTCGAGGCCCGCGCGGACGATCGGCGGCAGCGTGAACGCGAGCGCGGCTTGTGATCCGGTGACGGTGGCGCTGTCGAACTGGGTCGCGCTCGGCAGGTGCACGGTCAGGTCACCCGTGCCCGAGATCCGCACCGGGCTCTGGACCATCGCGCCGAACGTCGCGCGCGGCGACCAGCTGTACTGGAGGCCGAGCGACCCGGCCGGCGCGAAGTAGTCGGTCTGCGCGATGTCGAGCGCGAGGTCGAGCGAGGCATCAGTGGGATCGCACGCGGCGGCGGTTGGCGTGCATGCGCTGACGACCACGGTCTGCGACAGCCGCGAGACCACGTCCTGCACGGTCGCGCCGACCCGCAGGTGATCGGTGACCCGGTAGGCCGCGCCCGCGGTGATCACGAAGTACTGCGAACCACTGGTGTCGACCGAGGCGTGGCGCTCGGGCCCATCGGTCGCGAAGCGGTGGAACGCGCCATAGGGTGCGGTCATCCCCGCCGCGATCACCAGCCGCTCCCCGATCCCGAGCGCCCCGGCGAGCGTCGGCACGGGGTGGCCCGGCTGCAGGTTGGTCACCGCCGGCAGGGCGCCGCCCGTGGCATCGACCGGTGCGTAGTCGACCGTCTGATAGACGTACGCGGCATCGAATATCAGCGCGCGCTTGCCGTCTCCATGGAGGAGCGCCAGCCCCGCGGGGTTCTGCCACAGGCTGTCGGCGTCCTCGGCGCCGGCGACGAGCGCCCCTGCCCGCTCGAGCGACCGCACGCCCTGAACGGGGAGCGCGAGGCCGTCCGCGCGCGCGCTCGTCGCAGCCAGCGCGAAGGCGACGAAGGCGGTACGGATCACAGCGCCGAGCATAGCCCTGACTGCTACCCTTCATGAATGCGGGTGTGCACCGCGTGTTCGACCACCACCGACGAATCGGGGCGCTTCTGCCCCGCGTGCGGTGCAGTGATCGCCGCGGTGCCGGTAGCGCCGGTCGTCGTTGACGATACCGCCGCGACCGCCTCGCTGGATGAGGTCGGGTCGCTCGCGGAGACCTCGCGCAAGAGCCTGATCGGCACCACCATCGATGGCTTCGCGATCGAGAGCATCCTCGGCGGCGGATCGTTCGGCACGGTCTATCGCGGGCGGCAGCTCGGGCTCGAGCGCCCCGTCGCGATCAAGGTTCCCACGCACGAGATCGCGTCCGACCCGGTGATGGCGCGACGGTTCGCACGCGAGGCCCGGTCGGCGGCGCGGATCACGCATCCCGGCGTGGTGGGGATCTACGCCGTCGGCGAGCTCGCCGATGGACGGCCCTACCTCGCGATGCAGCTGATCGACGGCGAGCCCCTCGACCGGATCCTCGAGACCGGCCCGGTCCCCGCGGTCCGGACGCTCCGGATCGCGCGCCTGATCGCGAGCGCCCTGTCCGAGACCCACGCCGCGGACGTGGTCCACCGTGATCTCAAGCCGACCAACATCGTGTGGCGGCGCGACCGCAATGGCGACGATCGCGTCACGCTCGTCGATTTCGGCATCGCGGTGTGCAAGCCGGGCAACGCCGACGCCACCCGGCTGACCACCAACGGCGTGATCGGCACGCCGCACTACATGTCGCCGGAACAGGCGCACGGCGAGGCCGTGGACCATCGCGCGGATCTGTACGCGCTCGGCTGCATCATGTTCGAGCTGCTCACCGGCAAGCCGCCGTTCGACGGGTCGGGCTTCGAGGTCCTGCTCGCACACCTGGGCCGCCCGATCCCCGTCCCCAGCGAGGTCAGCCCCGACGTGCCCGAGGCGGTCGACGAGCTCGTCATGCACCTCATGGCGAAGAAGCCCGACGATCGTCCGCGCAGCGCCGACGAGGTCGTCGAGCTGATCGATGAGGCGATCGGCAAGCTCGCCGGCCTTGCCAAGCACCCCGACGCGACCGTCCGTGCCCCCCGCGCGAAGCGCGCGACCGCCCAGCCGACGATCACCTCGAAGCGCAGCAAGCGGCCGACGAGCGGCGCATCAGGCGGACCATCGGACGATCGCAACGACGATCGGAACCCAGACCTGTCGAACGACCTGGCGGACGATCGCGAAACCGATCGGGAGGACGCTCGGCCACCCTCCCGCGGGCGCTGGGCCGCCCTCGGCGCCGTCGGCGTGCTCGCGCTGTGCGCCGCCGGCTTCGCGGCCATGAAGCTCGCGCGCGGTGCGGGCGGTGCCAGTGTCGCCGATGCGGCGCAGGGAGATGACGATGCGACCGACCTGGCCGACGGCAGCGACTCCTCCTCGCCCAGCGTGTTCACCGGCCGGCGAACGCTGGTGGTCGATGACGGCGAGATGTCGTCACGGGTGACGCTCTACGATCCGATCACGGCGGGCACCCGGACGCGGACCCAGCTCGAGATCTGGAACGCGATCGGGGCGCCGCTCGACGTGCCTCAGGTGGTGGTCACCATCGAGGCTCCCGGAGGCGGCGCCACCGGTATCACGGCGCCTGCCTCGAAGCGCACCAAGGGAAAGTACGCGTTCCGCTACGTGTTCCCGGCGCCTGGCCACTACGTGCTGCGCGTGTTCCCGCCCGAGGTCTCGACCGTGTTCCTGATCGACGTCGACGTCGAGAAGTAGGAGCGACCTACTCCTCGGTCTTGCCGGCCGCCTCGTCCTCGGAGAAGTTCACCTTGCCGTTGAACTTCTCGCCCTCGCCGAGGATCTTGAACCGACCGGCGGCGAGCACGCGACCCTTGCTCTCCATCGTGATCATGATCTCCTTGTTGACGCCGATCGTCTTCTTCTCGAGGGTCATGTTGGAGATCAGCGCCGTCTGACCACGCGAGTCGGTGTACTGCTCGATGGTGGCGAGCAGCTGCTGCGCGCCGCGGCCCACCTCGTACAGCTTGACGATGTACTCGACGTCGTTGAGCGGCGCCTTGAGGAACCCGGCGAACTGGATCTTCCAGCCCTTCTTGTCCTTGTCCTCGTAGAAGTTGGTCTTCGACTGCTTCCGGATCTGCGCGTTGAACGCGGCCAGGCTCTTGGCCGAGGCGGGGAACCGCTTGTCGCTCAGCATGATCTTGCCGGCGAACGCGGCGTTCGGCTTGTCGGCGGCAGCGGGGCCCGCGACGAGCACGAGGATCCCGAGGACGAGAGTAGACACGAGGTGCGAGGCGCGCATCGCCCACGATGCTACCCGACGCGGGGTACCGGATCGAGCCTTACTGCAAGAGTGCGCGGATCGCGTCGAGCCCGGCACGATCAGGCGCATCGCGCCCGTCGATCCGTCCGGCGATCTCCACCGCGCGTCGCGCAAGCGCCCGATAGATCTCGACAAGCTCGGGCTTCCCGCGTAGCGCCTCGAGGTGACGGGCCACGGTCGCCGCATCGCCACGGCGCACCGGGCCGGTCAGCCCACCGGTGGTGCCATGTGCGGAGACATTGCGGAGGGCACCCTCGGCGAGCGGCACCAGGGCGCGCGCGGCATCGTCGGGTGACACGCCGGTCGCCGCGAGCACGGCCGCCGCGGCATCGATCGCCGCGACCACGTAGTTCGACGCGAGCGCGGCCGCCGCGTGATACGCGGCCATCTGCGTGCCATCGAGGGCGAGCACGATGCCGCCGATCGCCGCGACCAGGCGGCTCGCCATGGTGCGGCCGACCTCGTCGCCCTCGACCCCGAACACGGTGCCCTTGAGCGCGCGCATCGCGAGCTTGCCATCGGCGATCGCCGACAGCGGGTGCATCGTCCCGATCCCGGCGACGGTGCCCTGCACGTTGCCGAGCAGCTCCTGGGACGACGTGGCGCCCGCACAGTGCAGCATGACGTGGCGCTTGTTGACGAGGCCGGTCCCGACCAGCATCTGCGCGACCTCGCCGATCACCTGATCGCGCACCGCCAGGATCACGACGTTGCACTCGAGCAGGATGTCCGGTGGTGCCGAGGAGAACGCCGCGACACCCGCGATCGATCCTGCGGCGCGAGCGGCCGCGGGCTTGCGCGCCCACAGGCCGAGCACCGGCACGCCGCCCAGGCGAAGCGCGCCGGCGAGCGCGGTCGCGACGGGGCCTGCGCCGACGACGAACGTGGTGGGATTGGGGCTGCGGGTGCTCATCGCTACCTGTAGAGCTTTCGGCTGTCGATATACTCCAACACCGACGCCGGCAACAGGGACGGGAGCATGCGGCCTCCAGCTCCCTCGCGATCCTTGAGCGCGGTGCGAACCTGCGTCGACGAAATCTCCGGCATCGTGACCCCCGTCGCCGTGCTCCCATCGGGGAGCGCGTGCCCGGGGCGGCCCACCACGATCAGCGGCGCGGCGGCGACCACCGCATCCCATCGGTACCACTTCGCGGCGTCACCGAGGATGTCGGTCCCGACCAGCAAGCGGGGCTCGATCCCCGGGCGGGTAGCGAGCAAGTGCTCGATCACGTCCAGCGTTCGGCTGCCCTGGAACCCGGGCTTCCGGGCGAGCTCCTCTTCACCGCGATCGACCTTCACCCGCGGTCCGAGGGCGGCGGCCGCGCGCTCGCACATCGCCACGCGGTCCGCGTACGACGCGAGCTGCTTGCCGAACACGTGGTCCCACACCGGGAGGAACCACAGCTCGTCGATCGGCTGGGTCTCGAGCGCGTAGAGCGCCACCAGCTGGTGGGCGACATGCGGCGGGTTGAAGCTCCCCCCGAACAGCGCGACCCGCGTCATTCGTAGAGTGTATATGCCGCGCGCTGTTCGGCGAACGCGCCTTCGTCGCGGGGCCAGCGCGCCGCGAGGTCATCCAGGCTCGCGCCCGCCTCGATGCCCTCGCGCAGCTGCGACGAGCCCGCGAGCAGATCGATCGCGGGGATCTTGTCGACGAACTCGTACGCCTTCGTGCGCCACTTGAACGCCGCCGGGCTCTGGTCGTAACAGGCCTTGAGGAACGCCACGCCGGTCCGATACGGACGGAACAGCTCCGGACTCGTGACGTGGAGCTGGACGCCGTTGCACGGCTGCCTCGCGTGCTTCTGAAACTGCGGCAAGAACCCCGCCGGGCGAACCATCACCCCAGGCAGCTCCATCGCGGTGAGCGCCTCGGCGAGCCTGTGACCATCTAGGTGCGGCGCGCCGGCGAGCTCGAACGGCCGCGTGGTGCCCCGCCCTTCCGACAGCTCCGTGCCCTCGACCAGGCACATGCCCGGGTAGACCAGCGCGGTCTCGGGCGTCGGCATGTTCGGTGATGGGAGCACCCACGGCAGGCCGGTGTGATCGAACCGCATGTCACGCTGCCAGCCGCGCATGCTGAGCACGAACAGCTCGAGGTCCAGCTTCTCGACATCGTGCCGCCAGCGCGCGATCTCGCCCGCGGTCAGGCCGTGGCGGTTCGGACACGACACCAGACCGACGAACGACTCGAAGCCCGGCTGGATCGCGGGCCCCTCGATGTGCACCCCGCCGAGCGGGTTCGGCCGATCGAGCACGCAGAACGACTTCCCGGCCTTCGCGCACGCGCGCATCGCGAGCACCATCGTCCACACGAACGTGTAGTAGCGGCTGCCGATGTCCTGGACGTCGTAGACCATGACGTCGATGTCGGCGAGCATCTCGGGCGTCGGGGTCAGCGACGCTTCGGTCGCGCCGTACAGGCTGTAGACCGGGAGCCCGGTCCGCGCATCGCGCGCATCCGCGACATCGATCATGTCCTGCGCGTCCCCACGGACGCCGTGCTCGGGGCCGAACAGCGCGGTGACCTTGAGGTCGGGCCGCGCGGTGAGCAGCTCGATCGCGTGGTGGAGCTGGGCGTCCACCGCAGTGGGATTTACGAGGAGTCCGAGGCGGCGTCCCTCGAGCAGGGAGCTGCCATCGGCCGCGAGCCGCGCGAGCCCGGTCTGGACCGTCATCCCAGCGACCCTAGGCGAAGATCGGGACCGGCTTGAGGGTGACCTTGCCGTCCTTGGTGACGACGCGGAACCGGACGGCGCGGCACTGGTACTGCGCCTTCAGCTTGCCCTCGTTGACCTTCAACTTCGCGATGAAGTTCTCGAACGAGACCTCGTCGGGATTCCCGCTCGCCTTGCGGGCCGCGACGTACTCCGTGTAGACGCGCTTGTAGTAGTCCGGCTCGGACTCCTGTGCGAGGGCGGCGATGTCCGGATCGACGGCGGGCTTGTCCTCGCCCTCCTCGAACTCGACACGACCCTGGACCACCGGGTTGCCGTCGTCGTCGAACTCCTCTTCGCCCGGCTCGGGCCGCCCGAGCAGGCGAGCGAGCATGACGTTGAGGGCGTTCGAGAGGCCGTCGAGCTCGGTGCCGACGGGGCGGAACGTGCGATCGAGGTTGCCGTTGATGATCTCGTTGACGCCGAGCTCGACCTGATCGACCTGCGCGATCAGGCGGCGGTGCGAGAGGTAGAGGCCGAGCATCGCGAGCGCGAGGGCGCCGCCGCCGAGCAGGAGCACGAACAGCTTGACCGTGCCCGAGGTGCTGCCCTCCTCGATGATCGGCGACAGCAGCACCGCACCGGCGGTGATCGGCGGGTACTCCTTCGGGAGATCCTTGGTGGCCGACCGTGGCATCTGGACGCTGGCGACCAGGTAGTTGTCGTCGCCGAGCTTGATCTTCTGCTTGGCGTTGGTGTCACCGATCGCGCCGGACGCGAGGAGATCGGCGAGCTGCTTGGCCCGCGCCGTGTCCTCCTCGGTCCCGCCGCCGCGCTTGAAGCTGGTGGCGACGACGCGCTTGCCATCGACGTACGCGAGCTCGGTGCCGAGCGACGTAGCATCGCGCTGGGTCTCCTTGGCGGTCTGCGCGTAGGCGACGACGATCGCGCCGATGATCGAGACGCCCTCGACATCCTTCGGGTTGATCGGCGCGTCCGGATCGATCACGGGCGCCACGCCGATCCGCATGAGGCCCTTGTCCCCCTGCGTCCAGAAGTCACTGATGATGACCTTCTTGCCGAGCACCACGGTGATCGCCGGGACGATCGACTCGCCCTTGTCGTTCTTCCACTGCTTGGCGACGACGCTCTGCACCTCGTTCATCGCCAGGACGTTCCCGGTGGCATCGACGAGCGCGATGATGTCGGGCTTGGTGCCTTCGGTCTTCGCGAGGAAGCGCTGGAACCCGATCCGTGCCTGCGACTGGCGCTCGGACTCGCTGTCGGTCTTGATCGACTTCACGAACTCGGGGATCGCCGCGAGGCGCTCCGCCTTGTTGGCGACGTCGATCCCTCCGAGCTGGCTGAGCTTGCCGATCAGCTGATGGGCGCGGATCAACTGCGCGTCAGCATTGGCCTTGATGCGCTGGTCGAAGCTGGTGGACGTGACAAAAAATGCGATCGCCGTGAGAGCGGCGATCACCACAGCAACAACCGCGGCGATAACGGTGCGGGACATGCTCCCTCCGGGCGCGATTATTCGTGTGCCGACGCGGGGTTGTCAATCAACGCGCGGGCTTCTTGGCAGGCTTGACTGGCCTGGGTGCTGCACCCGAGCCCGCGCTCCCCGTCCCGGGCACGGTCGTGGCAGACCCCGAGCCATCGGATCCTGATCGGCTCGCCGACCCCGAACCACCGTTGGGGGGGCTGCTCGCGGCGGTCTCGCTCGACTGGAAGTCTCGCATCACCGTGCACAGCGCATCGATGTGCTTGGTGTCCGCTGCGAGCCGTTGATCGCCCGGCTCGAAGTAGCAGATCCCGACCACCACCGCGGAGACCATCCCGGCGGCGAGCCGCGTCGGATCCGCGAGCACGAACAGCCGGTGCGCACCGCTCGGGGCGAAGTTCGCGCTGCCACTGATCTGCTGGCAGTTTGGCGGTGCGGCGCCGGAGGCGTAGGTGCCCACATCGCAGAACGTGACCTGCGGGACCGCGACGATCTGCTGGACCGCCACGGGCTCGACGAACGTCATGCCCTTGGTCGCCGCGAACGTCCGCGCTCGCTTCACCGTGTCCTTGTAGACGCCGGCGATCTCGGTCGGCGTGACCTTGCCGACGGTCTCGATCACGATGCCGTCGAACGTCCCGCCGGCTGCCATCGTGACGCCGGAGATGTCCGTGACCGTCGCCTTCCAGCCCTCGGGCTTGGACGCCGGCTTGCCCTTGAGGAGGACGATCGTCGTGGCGGCGCCACCGGCGACCACCAGGCCGGCGAGCGCGAGCCAGAGCCCACGCTTTCCCTTCTTCCCAGCTGCGCGGCTCGGCGACGGACGCGTGATGCCTGGCTCGAGCTCGTCCGCGAGTGAGACGCCTGAGGCGGTCGCGACGCGCGCCGCGGCGGGGGGCGTCTGCTTCGCGCTGCGGACCTCGCCGAGGATGTCGCGGTTGAGGCGCTGGGTCTCGACCAGGCCGGCGTCGCCCTGCCGTAGCGCCGCTTCGAGGACCTTGCGCATCTCGCGCGCATTCTCGAAGCGATCGTCGGGCTTCTTCGCGAGGCTCCGCATCAGCGCCTGTTCCACGATCTCGGGCAGCTCGATGCCGAGCGAGGACGGCGGCTTGGGCGCCTCCGAGAGGTGCTTGGTCATGATCTCGAAGTGCGTGCTGCCGTCGAACGGCGTGTCGCCGGTCAGCGATTCGTAGAGCGTGGCGCCGAGCGAATACAGATCGGTGCGGAGATCGACCTCCTGCCCCCGGACCTGCTCGGGCGACATGTAGCGCACGGTGCCCATGGTCTGCCCCGTCGCCGTGAGCTTGGTCGACGTCGTCATCTTCGCGATGCCGAAATCCATCACGGTCGCCATCGCATCGTGGGCCCGGACCAGGACGTTCGATGGCTTCATGTCGCGGTGGATCACGCCACGGCCGTGCGCGTACTCGAGCGCGCGCAGGACATCGACCGCGATCTTGCACGACGCCTTCCAGTCCATCCGCTTGTTCTCGAGGATGATGCGCTCCCAGGTCCGGCCCTGGACGAACTGCATCGCGAGGACGAAGTAGCCCTTCTCCTCGCCGAAGTTGTAGAGGTGGACGATGTTCGGATGATCGAGGGCGGCGAGCGCCTTGGCCTCCTCGAGGAACCGGCCCTTGACCTGGCTGTGCGCCGCGAGCTCGGGCGGGAGGATCTTGAGGGCGACCTCCTGATCCGTGAGCTTGTGCTTGCCCTTGAACACCACGCTCATGCCGCCCTGCCCCAGCACGTCCACCAGCTCGTACTGACCGAGCACGACCTGGCCGAGCATGCGGTGCGCGCCCGTGGCGCCGATCGGCGCACCGCAGTGCGGGCACTTCACATCGATGTCGAGGACGTCCTCATTACAGACCGGACACGCTGGCATCAGGCTCGCGCCTCCGTGGTCGTAGCGCGCTCCCACCCGATGGTCCGGGCGAGGAGACGATCGAGCTCGTCGATCAGCACCGCCGGATACTCGACCGGCGTGTAGTGAGTGCCGCCCTTGATCACGACCATCCGCGAGCCGCGGATCGCCCGATGGAGGTGCTCGGCGGTCGATGGCGGGGTCATCAGGTCTCGATCGCCGGTGATGATCGTCGTCGGGACGTCGATCGTCGTGAGCACGGCTTCCGCGTCGTGTTCGTCGAGCCGGTTCAGGAGGTCACTGTAGATCACCCAGTCGATGCCCTGAAACCCCGCGGCCACCGCGCGAAAGATCTCCAGGTCGATGGTCTGGCTGACGAGGCCGAACCGCTTCATCGCGGCGATCAGCGCATCCGAGCCGGCGACCCGGCGGGTGGCGAGCCCGGCGAGCGCGGCCTGCGCCCGCACGAGCCGGAGGAGCAGCGGGATCGTCCGGCCGATCAGCCGGCTGCCCATCACGGTGCGGAACGCATGCCCGTAGGTCCCGTTGACGAGATAGAGCCCCTTCACGCGCGCCCGATGACGGCGCACGGTCTCGAAGGCGACCTGGACGCCCATCGACCAGCCCGCGATCACGACCTCGTCGATGCCCTCTGCGTCGAGGATCTCGATCAGGTCCTCGACCTGATGCACGACCGTGTTGGCCTGCGGATCCTTCGGGGCGCTCGAGCTGTACAGCCCGCGATAGTCCCAGCAGATCGTCCGGTAGCTCTCGAGCGCACCATAGAGGTGCTGGAACGCGAGGTAGGTCCCGCCGAGCCCATTGGCGAGCACCACGGCTGGTCCGGTACCGCGCACCTGATAGCCAATGCGGGTGCCGTCGCGCGCCGTGAGCTGGCGCTGCTGGATCCCCGAGATCACGCGGAGATCGTAGCCGAAAACAGAACCGGCCGCGAAGAACGCGGCCGGGAACCATCAGAGAGGAGCGCGCTGACTAGAAGTACAGGATCGCCGAGAGCCGCGCGCGCGTGTAGTTCTCGTTGTCGTTGGCCGCCGTCGGCGACGGGGGGGCGACGGTGCGGGCGATGGTGCCGTCGACGTTGGCGGTCGGCGGGTTGTCGCTCGACATCGTGTCGCGGCTGCCCGCGCGAACGTCCGCGGTGAGGTGGAAGTGCGGGGTCACCGCGTAGCGGATGCCGACGCCGAGCTCGGCGAAGTTCTGAGTGGTGGTGAACTCGTTGGCGACGTCCGCCTGCTGCACGCCGAGCCCCGCGAGGAGGTAGGGCGCGAACCGATTGCGCGCGCCGATCTCCCAGATCAGCGAGGCACCGAGACGGCGATCGACGCGGAGGTCGTTGGTGTAGTGGGTCTTGCCGAGCTCGCCCTCGATCAGGAGGCCACCATTGCCGAGGCGGAGGCGACCGACGAGGCCCATGTCGTTCGAGTCGTCCTGGTCCTGCACGCTGACGCCACCCGCGAACAGGCCGATGCCGAGCTTCGGCAGCTCCGGGCGGGGATCGGCGACCACCGCGACGACGCCGGGAGCGTACGTGGCCGGGGCGACCGGGTAGTAGTTCGACTCGCCGTAGTACGAGGGGACGTACTGCGGATAGTAGTAGTACGGGCGGTAGTAGCGCGGGGCATAGCTCTGGCGACCGACCCAGATGCTGCCGCCGACCGACCAGGTGCGCGGGCGCCACGACGAGCGGGGCGGCGACGACCAGTGGACGGAGCCAGACACGTGGCCGCCAATGCGGACGCCACCGCCGCCACCAAACCACACGCGACCACGACCGGCTTCGGCCGTCTCGCTGTGGAGCAGGGTGGTGGCGAGGCCGAGGGCACCAACGAGGAGAGCGACGCTGCGGTTCACTGGGTGAGCCTTTCGAAGGATTCCGTGTGCGTAGTAGACGCCCGAGGACGCCAGAAGGTTTAGTGTGCACCTCACGGGCCAGCTCGGCCAGGTGCACCTCGGACATGAAACGTCCGGAGTTATGCGTCCTTACAGTGCCCCAGAGATCGGTTCGGCTGCCGGGGTGTGACCGGCTTTTCACGATGGGGTGTTCCTGTGGTGAGCCGGAGACAGCTCCAAACCGCTCTGCAACTCCGCCAATCCACGGGCATCCTTGACACTTGAGACGTTGGGTCCCTAAAGTCTCGTCTGCCGAACGGAGGTCTTCTTTTGAGCGACTCGAAGCAGAAGGGTTCTCGCGACATCAGCGACCTGAAGGCACGCCTGGGCCTGAAGAAAGGCGCAGCTGCGCCTACGACGGGGCAGACGCGCGCCAATGGTGGGTCTGGTGGGGTGATGGCCCCGCCCGGCATGAACTTGCCACCTCCTCCCGGCGTGCAGCAGCAGCCGGCCGCTCCCGCGATTCCTAACGCCGCGGACGATCCGTTCGGCGCGATGAACGCGATGGCGGCCGTCGGCACCGTGCAACGCGCTCCCGAGATCGTGATCGTGAACGACGGCAAGCCCGTCGAGAACGTCGGCTCGAGCTCGACCGGCGCGAAGGTCGCGCGGATCGCGGTGCCTGCCGTCGTCGCGCTGATCGTCGGCGTGGCGATCGGCAAGATCGGTCAGGGTGCGAGCACGTACAACGCCAGCCTCGGCGACGTGAAGGCGATCCTCGGTGACAAGACCTCGCCGTCGACCGTGACCAACCTCAAGCAGCAGCTGTCGAGTCTCGACACCCTGCTCGACGAGGCGAAGTCGAAGAACTCGTTCAAGCCGGACTCGGCACTCGACAAGCAGCTCGAGTCGATCGTGAAGGGTCTCGACGTCAAGAGCGAGATCGTGTTCCGCGCGAAGCAGAACTCGCTCGACGCCGAGGTCTCCGGTCAGATCCTCTCGTTCTACGCCGGTGTCGCCGAGATCAAGTCGCTCATCGATCTTCACATGAAGAGCGCGAAGTTCGACGACATGGCCTTCAAGCGGGCGAAGGAGAAGCAGGCCACCGGCGAGCTCAAGGAGACCGAGAACTCGCTCCTCACCGGGCAGTTCCGCTACGCCATCCTCGTCCAGTCGCCGACCGAGACCGAGAAGGTCGACTTCGGTGCGAAGGTCGTGGAGCTCGGACCGCCGGTCTGCGGCGGCAAGATCGCGAGCGGCGGCAAGTGCGCCGAGGGCGAGTCGCCGAGCGGCTTCACGTACCGCGCCGAGCCGGGCGCGCCGTTCATCCAGGGCGACCTGGTGACGTCGGGCTCCGACAACGTCCCGACCAAGAAGCTCGTGCTGATGCTCCCCGGTGGCGTGCGCGATTCGCTGGTCAAGGGTGCGGAGGGCGTCGCCTCCGAGACCTACTACCAGAAGCGCCTCCGCGCGATCTACGACCGCATCCACGGCACCGACAAGGTCAAGGGCCTGCTCGACGAGGGCAACAAGCTCGAGAGCCGGCTGCAGACCGAATCGAACAAGAGCACGCGGTTCTCGTTCTTCATGTAACGAACCGCCCGGGGCGAACCGCCACGCTCTCCTGTTCGCTGGTCCGACCGCCGCTGCCCCCTTTGCGCCACGAACGCGCACAAGGCGCCCCTGTGTGCGTTGGTCCTCCCGGGCCGAACCGCCAGGCGCGAACCGCGGAGCTGTGGCGACCGGCGCGGAGCCCTTGGCGGTTACTTGCGCTTGGGCGGCGTGCCGCCCTGCGCCTTGATCACGTCGTCGACGGCGTTGCCGTTCGACTTCACGTCCGGATGATCCTTGTGGTCCGGATCGATCACGGCCTTGATCACCGACGAGGTGTCCTTCTTCGGCGGCGCCTTGGCCTCCCGCATCGCGAGGACCTCCTTCTTCACCGCGGTGTCCTCGATCGCGAGGCCGAGCGCGTCGTAGCTCTTCAGCTTGTCGACGGCGCGGACCTCGAACTCGCCGGCGTGCCAGGTGATCCGGCCGGGCTCGATCTCGCCCGGGCCGTACTGACCGGTCATCACGCTCTGGAACGTGTCGAAGTTCTTCTTGTCCTCGGGGAGGATCGAGACGTCGAGGGAGACGAACATCTTCCAGAGCTTGCCCTGGTAGAAGAAGAAGAACCGGCGCTGGTTCTTGCCGCCCTGGTTCTCCCAGCGCTCGAGCATCGCCTCACCCGTATCGTGGGCGAGCTCCTCCTCGACGATCGAGACATCCCACGGCGACGGCTTGTTCAGCTCGAACGAGACGAACGTGCCCTTGAACGTGTTGATCTCGCGCTTCTTGTCCGCGCGGATCCGGTCCTGCGCCGCGACGTCGGTGGTGCCCTTGAGCTTGTCCGCGTATGCGGCGTCGAGCGACTTCGAGAAGTCCGCGATGACCTCGTCCTTGGTCATCCCGAACTTGTAGTCACCGAGCAGCCCGGCGAGCTTCTTCTTCTGCTCGGGTCCGGGCGGCGGCACCACCTTCTTGGGCGGGACCTTGGGGGTCTTGGCGGGAGCCTTGGCGGCCGGAGCCTTCTTGGGCGCGGCCTTGCCCCCGGCGACCGCGGGGGCCGCAAAGGCGAACGTCGAAATCAGGAGCAGCTTCGAGAGACGGAAACGGGGCATACGTCCTCCTCGGACCAACACGGGGGCGCATCGTACCCATGCGAGTGTGACCTCACAAGGATGACGTGCAACCGGAGCGGGTATTCACCCGCCCCGGCATTGGCCTTGCCGGGCGACGCCCCGGACTACTGGGCGACGAGGGCGGGCTTTTCGGCCGCCTTCGACTTCGACGCACCGGTGAGGGCATCCGCGCTGACCCCGATGTCGAGCTCCGATCCGCTCACCGAGCCGTGGCAGCCGGCGCACACCACGTCGAACAGCGCCTCGGAGACGCCCATCGACACCCGCTCGCCGGGCCCGAGCTGATGCTCCTCGGTCATGCTCACGACCGGGTTGTGGGAGCTGTCCTGGAGCTCGAGGATCACGCCCTTCTGCGCGGGCAGGATCACGCGGACCGAGCCGTCATCCTGGAGCGGGAACGTCCCGACCTCGGCGCGCATCTGGAAGATCCCGTTGGCGTTCGCGGTGCAGCCGCTGGTCGGGCACGGCTCCTCCGTCATGACGTGGAGGTACTTCGCCTTGCGGAACTGGTCCACGGGATGCCCGCGGCGCAGGTTGCCGGTCAGCAGCGTGAACACCATCGGCGCGTCGGGCATGTGGAGCAGCGCCTTGGTCTTGTCCGTGGGATCCGCGTTGCCGCCGAACACGAGCTGGCGGCGGTTCTCGTACAGCACGCGCGCCGGGTACTTCATGATCAGCTGGGCATCGAGACGCACACCCGCCGTGCCGAACAGCGGCACGAAGTTGAGCGTGCGCGGGTTGAACGTGCCGAGATCGAAGTTGCGGGACACGAGGATCGTCCCGTCCGGCGCGGTCACCGGGCCGCGATAGATCGGCGTGGCATCGAGGATGCGGACCGCCTGCAAGAAGCCGTCATCGTTGCGGCCGGTCTCGAACGTGCCGACGCTGCGATTGAACGTGGCGAGCGCGCCCTGTGCACCCGACGTCATCGGGGCGCCCGTGGCGGTGTTGACGTCGGAGAGGATCATCAGGAAGTTGCCGTCGCTGCCCTCGCGGATGTCCGTGGCCGACGAGAAGCCGATCGAGGTCCGGGTCGCCATCACGTCCCCATCGACGTACGGCGACTCCTTCCGCTGCGCGAGCAACGGGTGATAGTCGGTGAGGTCCCAGTTCATCCGCCGGCCGGCGAGCTGATAGAAGCCATCGCTGGTCTTCTCCGTCGTCATCGTCAGCCTGCCCTCGCGCATGAACGCCGGCTCGATCTCGGAGTTCGAGAGCACGGTCATCTGCTCGAGCGTGGCGTTGTCGAGGGTGGAGCCATTGATCTTCACCCGCCACAGATCCGATTGCGGGAGGAACCGACGGCGCGACTTCGACGGCCCGGTCTTGCCGCGGGTCGAAGCGAACACGATGTACTGACCGTCCGGTGAGAACACCGGATCGAAGTTGTGCACACCGGGCACCGAGGGCGTGAGGCGCGTGCAGGTGGTCCCGGCCGCGTCGACGAGCCACAACCCGAGCGTGTCACTCGCGCTCTCGCGGGCGGCGAACACGATCCGCGTGCCATCGTTGGCGACGTCGGGCGCCTGCACATCTGCGGTGCCCGCGGTGAGCGCGCCGCCGCAGTTATCGAGCAACGACGCCTCGCCGACCGCCTGCCCCAGGGTCTGGTTCGCCCCGAGCGGGCTCGTGGCCTTCATCAGATCCGCGTTGCCCTGGAACGTGTCGAACTCGAGCCGGCTGGTGGTCGGCGCGCTCGCGCGCTTGACGTACACCAGGCCCAAGGACGACGTGTTCGGGATCATCGGTGTGATGTCCGCGGCCATCGCGGTGCGCTCGCGGGTGACCCACTCCTGGATCGTGCAGAACGGGCTCGAGCCGGTGGGCGTGAACGCGGGGCAATCCGCGGGCTCGGAGCCGGCGCCGGTCGGGCCGTCCTGGTTCTCGAGCACGGGCCCACCGCGGTGCACCATGCCGCCGACCTGCGGCACCGGGACGCGATCCGGATCGTTCTCGAGGATGGTCTTCGCCACCGCGCGGCTCCGGCGCGCGTCGGGGAACTCCATCGCCATGAACTCGCCCTTCAGGAGCTCGTAGTTGCGCTGCAGGGCGACCGACGAGAAGAAGCCCTGGGTGCCCGAGCGGAGCTTGAAGTCGTTCGCGGCCTGCGGGCTGTGGCAGCCCTGGAACGAGCAGCCGCGCTGCAGGAGGATCGGCTGGACGTTGTCCTTGAAGAACTGCTTCACCGGATCACCACCGGCGAAGTCGAGGATGCCGACGCCCGAGGCCCACGCCTTCAGGCTCTTGTAGTCGGCGTCATCCGCATCGGCGAACTGATCGCCACCCGTGTGACCGTGGCCACCGGCGGCGACCGCGAGCGGGATCCGGAGGATCTGCGAATCATCGACCGGCGAGTTCACGAACGACCACGCCTGGCTGAAGTTGAACGCCTTCTGATCGTCGTCGGAGCCGCACGTGATGTAGAAGTCGGACTGGGGCGCGCCGTGGCAGGTGCCGGCGGTGCAGCCTTTCTTCTCGAAGATCGGCTCTACGCTCATCACGAACGAATCGAAGTACTGCTGCCGCTGTGGCGTGTTGACGAAGCCGGCCTTGGTGAAGCCGGGCGGCACCGAGCTCGAGCAGGTGCCATCGCCGGTCTGTGCGGGCGTGGGCGGCTTGAGGCCATTCTCGGTGGCGCCGTTGTCGAGCCAGTTCTTCAGCGTGAAGTACGCGTCGGAGCCGACGTCGATGCGGACGCCGCCGGAGTGCTGGACGTCGATGTCGAGGAACCGCGGCGTCGAGCCATCGGGGAGTGCCGTCATGCAGCCGGGAAACGACGTGTTCGCGCAATAGCCGTACTGCATGCGGAGCTGCTTGGGCCCGACGGCCTTGATCAGCAGCAACGCCTCGGGGTACGCGCCGAACGGAGCGAGCACGTCGCGCCGCTTCTGGATGTTCTCGAACGTCGTGACGTCGAGGTTGCCTGCCGCGAAGTTGTACGGCGAGTCGGCGTTCACCGAGTGACAGCCGGAGGTGCCGCGCGTGCACGAGTCCGTGAGGATCGGCGCGATGCTGCGGTCGAAGTAGGTCTTCCCTGGCGGGGAGTCACCGCACGCCGCGAGCGAGATCAACGCGCACAGCGAAGCCGTAAGGAGGGTCGCCCTGGTCAGCTCCATGGCGATGATTTTACCCCCATTCCTCGACGGAAAGCACAAAGAGCCGCGCTTTGCAGCGCGGCCAATTGATCTTCGCAACGCCTTCGCGTTGCTGCGCGCCCCACGTTCGTGGGGCTTGCAAATACAAAGGGCCGCGCTCTGCAGCGCGGCCCTGGTCACGATCTCGGTCGCTCGCTTACTTGATCGACGCGAGCGCAGCGCGCGCCGTCATGCGGACCAGGCCGCTCTTGTCCGAGCTCGCCTGCGTCAGCGCGGCACGGGACGAGGCCTGACCGAGCTTGCCGAGCGCCCACGCCGCGTTGCGGCGGACGATCGAGTCGGCATCGCCGACCACCAGGGTCTCGAGCTGCGCGGCCGCCGCGACGTGACCCATGCCACCCACCGTGGTCGCAGCCGCGGCGCGGACGTTCGCGTCCGAATCGTTCAGCAGGCCCGCGACCGGCGCGGCGCTGGTCTGCCCGAGGATGTCGCGCCAGGCGGTGGCGGCAGCAGCGCGGACGCCCGCGTCGCCATCCGACATCGCCGTGGCGAGCACGTCGTTGCCACCGATGTGGCCCATGAAGGCGACCGCGCGCACCATCGCAAGCTTGCCCTCGGGGCCGACGTTGTCGCGGTGGATCGCGGCGCGCAGCGTCGGCAGCGCCGTGTAGGTCACGGTGGCGCCGAGGAAGTCCGCGGCATTGCGGACCTTGATCGTGCTGCCACTCGCGAGGTCATCCACCATCGTGGCGGCGACCATGTCCTTGAGCGCCGGGCGCTTCGCGAACCACCAGGCCGCGACCTCGCGGACGGCGTACCGGTTGTCCTCGAGGAGGTTGGTCACCATCTGCACGCACTCCGCGCAGGTGAGGCTCTCCGTGCGCTCGATCTCGGCCACGATGGCGTCGACCGAGCCCGACTGGATGGCCGACCGAATCAGACCCGAGGAGCCACCCTTGCCTGCGTACGCCGGCGAGGCGACGACAGCGAGGAAGGCGACCGCGGCGAGCTTCATTCCGTTGTTCTTCATAGAAGTTCTCCTTTGTTCCGCGGTTGGGGTTAGTAGGACGCCAGGCCGGGGTTGTTCTCACGGGCGTAGAAGTTCACGCCCATGTCGATGTTGAGGATGAGCTGGTAGAACTCGTCCGGGGTGAGGTCCGTGCCCGCGCCGACCTGCGCCATGTGCGGCATCGTCGCGAACGCGCGGGTACCCGCGGCCTGCGCCGGGAACTGCTGCATCGGGTTCAGCATCTTGATGACCAGCGAGTCACGCGAGTTCTCGGGGCTCGCATAGACCTTGAAGTTGCCGGAGACCATGAGGCCGCCCTTCTCGATGGCTTCCATGTCCGGGCCAGCGATCGAGAAGTACGAGGCGGTGAAGGCGGGCTCGCCACCGATGTCGGCGAACGCGGCGGGGAGCGGGGTGCCTTCGAGGTTGAAGGTCCACGACACCGAGGTGCCGGTCGCCGGGTCGGTGATGGTGTACGGGGCGACGCCAGCGGTGTTCGACGCGCCGTGGCAGCTGACGCAGTTGTCGGTGAAGATCTTCTGGATGGTCGTGTTCCAGGCGAGGCCCATGACCTTGTCGCGGGTGGTGTCGGTCGACTTGCGGTCGGTGCGCGGCGTCAGGCCGTACATCGGGGTCGGGCCAACGGCGAACGCATCGGTCTGGCCGGGGTCGATGACCGTCGCGCGGTCACGCGCCTCGTGGCAGCCACCGCACACGCGCGCCTCGTTCTTGCGACCGGAGACCCACACCGGCTCGGAGAACATCGACATGCCGAAGGTGTCGATCGCCTGGACGTGAACCGGGACGTTCGACGGGATGGTCGCGAGCCACGAGCCGTCGGCCTGGACGCGGGCCACACCGAGGTTGGCCTGGCCCTCGAACATCGTGGTGCCGAACATGCGGGGGAAGCCCTCCTCCGAGGAGAAGCCTTCCATCACGCGCACGCCGTAGATCGAGTTCGGGGCGAACGTCTTGAGGCTCGACTCGTAGACGTTCATCGAGCCGATCATCGTCGCGCCATTGAGGCTCGGGTCGATCGCCGAGCCGGAGATGTCCGGCACCGGGCGAGCCTGGAGCGGGCGCGGGAAGATGTCCCACATCTCGTTGTTGTCGAGCAGCGGGTGGCGCTGGTTGCGCTGGGTGTCGAGGAGGTAGACGCCGAAGTCAGCCTCGAGGCCGGCCGAGCCGAGCACGCCCGACTCCACGGGGCCGTTCGCCCACGAGACCACGAGGTCCGGCTTCTCCTTGGCGTTGAGCGCGAAGGCGTCGTAGTAGCGGCCGACGGTGTCCGCCGACGGCGTCATGTCGTGCGGGACGTCCGGGGTGAGATCCTTGTACGAGGCATTCGCCTCGCTCTGGCGCTCGCGGGCCGAGACGTTGCCGTCGCCGTCGGTGTCGACGATGCCGAGGCGGACGTCGATCAGCGCGCCGGCCTGGATGGTGCGGTTACGCGAGGTCGCGATCGCGATGAAGCGGCCCGGGCTGACCTCCTGCGCCTTGAGCGTGGAGTTCGAGGCGCCGGTGCCCTCCTTGCCGAAGCCCTCACGGAGGTTCGTCATGTCCTGGTTCACGAACATGAGGTGGCCGGCGTTCATGGTCCCGAGGTGGTCCCACTGCGTGAACATCACGCGGCCGTCCGACATCAGCGTCGGGAACGTGCGGTGCGAGAGGTTGCGGGCGCCGAGCTCCTCGCCCGTGCCATCCGTGTTGATGCGGCCGAGCTGCAGCGTGGTGCCACGCTCGTACTCGTCACGGTGCTGGCGAGCGCCCGTCTCCACGACCGAGTTCGTGGTGAACATGATCTTGTCGCCCGGGAGGAAGATCGGGGAGACGTAGTCACGCGCCGGGTCGGTCGGGACCTGGTCGACGCTGCCATCGGCGAGCGTCAGGATGAACAGGCCGTAGTTGGTGTTGCCCGACAGCTTGCCGGAGAACACGATCTGCTTGGCATCGAACGAGATGTCGTAGCCAGAGATGTCGATGTTGGCGTACTCGGGGCCGGCCTGATCGCAGCAGATCACGGTCTGCGTGCCATCCGCGGTCGGCGGCTCGAGCTTGATCAGGCGCGCGTTGACGCCCGACTCCGTCTTCGGCTTGTAAGACGTGTACTGGAAGATGTCGCCCATGTCGTTCCGCTTGGGGCGCTGCAGGATCACGAGCGAATCGACGTTGCCCAGTGGCCCACTGTTGTCGTCGCTGCCGCAGCCTGCCCCGGCTGCGGTCAGCAGCGCGGTTCCGATCGCGATGGTCTTCATGTAAGTCTTCACGGTTCCTCCTCGGTGACCTGACCTAGTACAAGCACCGGGCCAACTGCAGCGTGCTGGAATCACTCGGGTTCGCCGAGCGAGGGCACGGGGTTGCAACCCCCTATCGAGCGAGGCTGTGGGTTGCGACCCCCACGCGATCTGCGCGGCTGGATCACGTGGGCGTACATCGGGGGCGCTCGCCCTCGCCGACCCGCCGTGGCCTCGATCAGAGGATCGCTTTGAGCTCGGCGAGCAGGGCCAGCGCCTCGAGCGGCGTGGTCCGGTTGACGTCGATGCTGGCGAGCCGGCTCGCCGTGGGCGAGATCTCGGCGCTCGGCATGGTGGGGAGGAGCGAGAGCTGGGTGGTCGCACCGAGCGCCGAGCCCCCCTCGAGCCGCGCCATGATCGCGTGGGCGCGCGAGGTCACCGTGCGAGGCAGGCCCGCGAGCTTGGCGACATCGATGCCGTAGCTGCGGTTCGCGCCGCCGGGGACGACGCGGCGGAGGAACACGATCTCGCCCTTGTGCTCGCGCACGGCGACCGAGACGTTGCGCACGCGGGGGCGCGTGTCCGCGAGCGAGACCAGCTCGTGATAGTGGGTGGCGAACAGCGTGCGCGCGCCGACCGTGTCGTGCAGGTACTCGGCGACGGCCCAGGCGATCGACACGCCATCGAACGTGGACGTCCCGCGGCCGACCTCGTCGAGGATGATCAAGGACGAGCGCGTGGCCTTGGCGAGGATCGAGGCGGTCTCGCGCATCTCGACCATGAACGTCGAGTCGCCGCGGGACAGGTTGTCCGCGGCGCCGACGCGCGTGAACACCCGATCGCACAGGCCGATGGTGGCGCGCTTCGCGGGCACGAAGCTGCCGGCCTGCGCGAGCAGGACGATCTGCGCGACCTGGCGCATGTACGTCGACTTGCCGGCCATGTTGGGGCCGGTGATGAGGACGAGCTGCTCGGCGGCCGCATCGAGCGTGCAGTCGTTCGGCACGAACGTGCCCGGTGGGAGCAGCGCCTCGATCACCGGGTGGCGCCCGTCGACGATCTCGAGTGCGAGGCCATCGTCGACGGTGGGCCGGCAGTAGTCACGGCGCGCGGCGACATCGGCGAACGAGCCGCACACATCGACCACGGCGAGCGCTGCGCCGGCGGCGGCGATCTCGCGCGCGACCTCCGCGACCGCCGCGACCTCGAGCTTGACCAGCGCGGCCTCGCGGGAGGCGAGGGTCTCCTCCGCGGCGAGGACCTTCTTCTCGAGCTCGGCGAGCTCCGGGGTCACGTACCGCTCGCCCGTGGCGACCGTCTGCTTGCGGATGTACGAGGCCGGGACCTTCGCGAGGTGGGTCTTCGTGATCTCGATGTAGTACCCGAACACGCGGTTGTAGCGGACCTTGAGGCTCGGGATGCCGCTGGCCTTCTGCTCGCGCTCCTCGATCGCGAGGATGTCTTCCTTGCCGCCATCCGCGAGCCGACGGCACTCGTCGATCTCCGCGTCATAGCCGGGGCGGATCGCCGGGCCGTGCTTCTGATCGAGGAGCGCCGGCGGATCGTCGACCAGCGCCGTGGCCAGCCGCCGTGCGAGCGCGGGGAGCCGCGCCACCGTGCACGCCTCGAGATCGAGCAGCGCCGGGAGCGCGACTCGCTGCCCGCGAACCCCGTGGGCGACCGTATCCATCGGATCCTGGCCCGAGCGCACCAGCGCGACCAGCTCGGGCAGCGCGGCCAGCGTGTCCCGCAGGCGGCCCAGATCCTTGGGCGTGGCGACGCCGAGCGTGGCCTTGCCGGCGAGCCGCTCGAGATCGCCGAGCCGGGCGAGCGCACGCCGGATCGTCTCGAGCAGCGCGGGCCGCTCGACCAGCCACTCCACGGCATCCTGGCGGCGGCGGATCTGCGCGACCTCGACCAGCGGATAGAGCAGCCAGCGCCGGACCAGCCGGCCACCGGGGCCCGTGGCGGTCTCGTCGATCACGTCGAGCAGCGAGCCCTCCTTGTGCTTACCGATCAGGGTCTCGGTCAGCTCGAGGTTCGCGATCGCCGCCTCGTCGAGCACCACGCTCTCGCCGGGCTGATAGAGCTGGAGCCGGGTCAGCGGCAGGACGCCGGTGGGCTGGGTGGAGCGCGCGTACGCGACGACCGCCGCGGCGGCGCGGATCGCCAGCTCGCGATGAGGCAGCGCGACGGTGGGCTCGACGACGACGATCGAGCCGAGCTCGCGACGCGCGTCGGCCTCGCTCGGGATCGGCGCCGGGTTCCAGCTGGCGCGGTGGCGAGCGCGGAGCGTTGCGAGCTGCTGCGCCCGCACGGACTCGCCGAGCAGCTCGGGCGCCACCAGCACCTCGCGCGGCGCCACGCGACACAGCTCGTCGATCACGTGGAGGAGCGGGAGCTCGGTGGCGGCGAGCTCGCCAGTGGTGGCGTCGAGGTACGCGAGCCCGCAGACGTCCTTGGCTGACCCGGTGCCGGGGACCAGCGCGACGACATAGCGGGGCCGCTTGGGCTCCAGCACCTCGTCGTCGAGGACGATGCCCGGGGTGACGATGCGCACCACCTCGCGCTTGACCAGGCCCTTGGCCAGCTTCGGATCCTCGGTCTGCTCGCAGATCGCGACCTTGTGGCCGAGGTCCGTCAGCTTGGCGATGTAGCTGCGGATCGCGTGGTACGGGACGCCGCACATCGGCACCCCGTCCTCCTTGCCCTTGTCCCGGGACGTCAGCGTGAGATCGAGCGCGCGCGCCGCGATCACCGCGTCCTCAAAGAACATCTCGTAGAAGTCCCCGCAGCGGAACAGCAGGATCGAGTCCGCGTGCCGTTCCTTGATCTCGAGGAACTGCCGCATCAACGGCGTCTCGGACGGACTCCGACTCACACCGCAAGCGGTACCACGGGGCTCCGACAGACGATCCTGCCGTCGCGGGGCCGGGATCGGCCCGGCGCTCTCAGCCCCCGGTCTGATCGAGCGTGAACCCCGGCAGCGTGTTGACCCCGGCGCCGATGTTCGCGCCCGCATCGAACACCTGACTGGTGCCCTCGCGCCACTGGCGGAGCTCGACGACCGGCGCGCCGCCCGCAGCGCTCGGTGACAGGAACACATGGGTGAAGCTGCGGCGGATGCCCGGTCGGGTCGCCGGGAGCCAGGTGCCGCAGTTGATGTAGACGCCGCCGGACCGGAGCCGCTGCCAGCGCGGATCGTGGGTGTGGCCGAACACGACGATCGGCGCATCGACAAACTTCCGCAGCCGCTGGGGCACGGCGCGCATCGGCAGCTGCGAGGTCACCATGTGGCGGCCGAGCCAGCGCGTGATGCCGGCAACGACGAGGACCGCGAGCACCGCGCCGACCAGCGCCCACAGCACCGGAACGAGCACGAGCAGCGCGATGATCGTGACCACGAGGCCGAGGCCGAGGCCAAACCGGTCGAGCATCAGCATGCGGCCGAGCCGGCGCGTGCTGACGGTCAGCGGCGTCCGCGACAGGCGATCGATCGCGGAGGCGGTCTCGAACGACAGCCCACCTTGCTCCGCGACGTGAGCGAGCCGCGCGCGGTGTTCGCGGCGACGGCGATCCCGTCGCTTGAACGAGCGGTGGAGGGCCCGCGCGGAGAACAACGCCTTCACGAACCGGCCATAGGCGAGCCACAGCTTGCCCATGTGGCCGACCCCCTGCCCCATCGCGTAGCGCATGTAGCCCCAGAAGCTCCACTCCTCGATCCCGTGGGGATCGAGATCGGGCACCGCGCTGCCGAGATAGCGCACGGCGGCGTAGTCCGCGTTGTAGACCAGCCAGCCATCCTTCGGATCCATCGGCGCGAGGTTGAACTCGAAGGAGCAGCCCTCGTCGTAGACGTGCCCGTGCTCGATCCACACCACGCCCGGGATATAGATGAACCACGGCACGACGCTGATCCGCGACAGCGCACGCTCGGTGGCGCCCGCGAGCCCGAGCTGACGCACGAGCTCCGCTGCGACCTCAGGCGCGAGCAGTTCGATGTCGTGATTGCCGACGATGATGTCGACCGAGTGACCGGCTGCCGCGAACGCGGCGAGATCGGCGAGCAGCGGACGATGGATCGCGCAGATCTGCTTCAGCCGCTCGACGCCCGGCATCACGCCGCGCCCGAGCCCATACCTGCGCTCGTCCGCAGTCTTCGCCGGGCGCTCGGGGAGCGAGCCGACGAACACGGACATGAAGTCGAACAGATCGCCCGCGATCACGAGCCGCCACGGCCGGCCATCACGGCGGCGCACCGTGTGATAGCGGAGGAACTCGCGGAACGCGCTCGCACCGAGATCCACCGCGTGGCGCCGCTCGCTCGAGGCTCCGGGGAGCAGCTCTTCACCGAAGTGCAGGTCGCTGACGACCAGGATGTTCGCGAGCGGTGGCACGACTTCGCTTCACACCATGCCCGCTCGCCGCGCGCCGCACAACGGGAGCAAATCCCCGTGGCGCCATGACAATCCGGTGGGTGCGTGATATCTCGACGTAGTCGTGACCCAGGCCATCTTCATCCTCCTGCTCGCGGCCTCGCTGGCGTTCTTCGCGCGGACGTCCTGGCTGTTCGGGCGCGCCGTGTTCGCCGGGGTCGCCGAGCCCCGTCCTCGCCTCGATGACCTCGCCGGGCGGCTGATGGACGTCGGGATCTACTTCTTCGGTCAGAAGAAGGTCGCCGAGGAGGGTCCCGGGCACCGCACCAGCAAGCACCACCTGTTCATCTTCTGGGGCTTCTTGATCATCACGATCGCGACCGCGGACGTGATCGTGTCGGGGGTGATCCCCGGGCTGTCGCTGCGGCTGTTGCCGGCCGTGCTCTACCAGCCGCTGTTCGGCCTGATCGACGTGTTCAACGTGATCGTGCTCGCGATGGTCACCTGGGCGTTCATCCGCCGCATCGTGGTCCAGCCGCGCCTGATCCCGATGAGCCTCGATGCCGGCCTGATCCTCGGCGGCATCGCGTCGCTGATGCTCACGCACTTCATCTTCCACGGCTACGAGATCGCCGCGTCGATCTCCTCCGGTGAGGGTGGCCAGGCGTACATGCCGATCTCGAACGCGCTCGCGCACGTGCTCGCGCCGCTGTCCGCGGAGGGCGCCCACCGCGGCGCCGTCATGGGCTACTGGCTGCACGTCCTGATCATCCTGACGTTCCTCAACTACCTGCCGTACTCGAAGCACATCCACCTGCTCGGCGCGCTGCCGAACATCTTCACGCGCAACCGCTCCGAGCGCCGGATGGATCTGCCGAAGCTGAACCTCGAGGATGAGACCCAGTGGGGCGTCTCCAAGTTCGAGCAGTTCTCGTGGAAGAGCCTGCTCGACACCTACGCCTGCACCGAGTGCGCACGCTGCTCGAACTACTGCCCCGCGTACAACACGGGGAAGAACCTGTCGCCGATGCAGCTCGTGCACGACATCCGCTACGAGATGCTCGATCGCGTGGCGCTCGGCGACAAGATCGCAGCGCTCGAGGACCAGGTCACGAGCATGACCGAGTACTCGACCTCCCACGGATTCGACGAGGCTCACCCGCACCCGGACCTGACGTTCGCGAAGGGCCAGCTCGCCGAGACCAAGGCCGAGCTCGAGGGCATGCCGAAGATGACCGGTGGCCGGATCGCCGAGGACACGCTGTGGGCGTGCACCACGTGCGGTGCGTGTCAGGAGGTCTGCCCGGTGTTCATCGAGCACCCGCTCAAGATCCTCCAGATGCGGCAGAACCTGGTGCTCGAGCAGGAGAAGACCCCGCCCGAGCTGCAGCGCACGTTCCGCAACATGGAGCGGCAGAGCAATCCCTGGGGCATCGGCAACGATCAGCGGATGGACTGGGCGAAGGATCTCGATGTCCCGCTGATCGCGGACAACCCGGATCCCGAGTACCTCCTGTGGGTCGGCTGCGCCGGCGCGTTCGATTCGCGGATCATCAAGCAGACCCGCGCGATGGTGAAGATCCTCAACACTGCCGGCGTGGACTTCGCGGTGCTCGGCCACCAGGAAGGGTGCACGGGGGATCCGGCGCGGCGCGCGGGCAACGAGATGCTGTTCCAGCAGCTCGCGGAGCAGAACGTCGAGACGCTGAAGAGCGTCAATGCGAAGAAGGTCCTGACCAGCTGCCCGCACTGCCTGCACACGCTGCGGCACGACTACCCGCAGTTCGGCGGCGAGTTCGAGGTGGTGCACCACACGCAGCTCCTCGATCATCTGTTCAAGACCGGCAAGCTGACCGCGGGCAAGTCGCCCGTGGAGACCTTGACCTATCACGACAGCTGTTACCTCGGCCGGTGGAACCGCGAGTTCGATGCGCCGCGCGACGTGCTCGCCGCGGTCGGCGCGCCGGGCGGGATCAAGGAGCTGACGCGGAACAAGAAGCACGGGTTCTGCTGCGGCGCAGGCGGTGGCCGGATGTTCATGGAGGAGCACGACGGCGAGCGCGTGAACCTCAACCGGACCGACGAGATCATCGCCTCCGAGGTCAGCGCAGTGGCCGTGGCGTGCCCGTTCTGCAACATCATGCTGACCGACGGCATGAAGCAGCGGAACGTCGAGGACAAGATCGCCGTGTACGACGTCGCAGAGATCGTCGCGGCGAGCATCCCGGACGTGCCGCTCACCAAGCTGGTCCGCAAGAAAGATCGCACCGCCAGCGTCTGAGCGAACGCGTGGCGTTATGATCGGTCCTGATGAAGGGACTTGTCACGATCCTCGCGCTCGCGCTCGGTGCGTGCAGCGCGGGAGATGATGTATCCGGCGGCGCGCGCGCACAGTGCGCGGCCGGCGGTGAGCTGCTCGACTGCCCGGATGCCGCGCGAACGGCGGAGGGGGCCTGCTGGCGGCTCGTGGACTGCGGCGCGATCGCCGTGAACTCGATCGACGGCAACGGGAACCACCGGTTCGACTGGGGGCGCTGCGTCGATAGCTTCGACTCGGTCACCGCCGATCGTCGCCGCCTGGTGATCAACTGCGTCGCGGCCTCGAGCTGCGATCAGCTGCGCATGGATGGCTCGCCCGGGGATCCGGACACGCGCCAGAACTACTGCCTCGCGCTCGGGAGAGACTGATGCGCCGCCTGGTGATGCTGACCGCGGCGCTGCTCGCCGCGGCGACGGTCCCCGTGGCTGCGCAGCCGGCCGACGTGCCGGCGCTGGTCAAGCTGATCGAGACCCAGCCCGCCGACATGGACAAGGCGGCGTGGAAGGAGAAGCGGCGCGAAGCCGCGCGCAAGCTGGTCGCCAGCAAGGACAAGCGCGCGGTGCCCGAGCTCGTCAAGCTGGTCGAGACCGAGACCTTCGACATCATCGGGGAGATCGCGATCGAGGGCCTCGGCAACTTCGGTGATCAGAGCGCGGTCCCGGCGCTGCAGAAGGCCGCCAACGATTCGTCGCGCGACAAGAGCACCCGCGAGCTCGCACGCAAGGCCCTCGCGAAGCTCGGGGCCGACGCGAAGGTGACGATGACGCCGAACACCGGCGGCGGCACGACCACCGGCGGTGGCACGACGACCGGCGGCGGCACGACCACCGGCGGCGGCACCACCACCGGCGGCGGCACGACCACCGGCGGCGGCACGACCACCGGCGGCGGTACGACCACCGGCGGCGGCACGACCACCGGCGGCGGCACGACCACCGGCGGCGGCACCACGGACACGGGCAGCGGCCTCGAAGGTGGCGGCGGTACCGACGGAGGCACCACCGGCGGCAGCGCGCTGCTGGGGACCAAGCCGACCGAGGGCGTGCCCGCGGGCCCACCGCTGCGCGACGACACGATCGCCGCGTACGATCGCCTGACGATCGCGGCAGGGACCGCGAGCCTCGCTTACGACACGGTCCGCAAGCGTGCCTCGTTCGACGCCGACCTCGCGGGGCGCTGGCAGAAGCGGATCGAACGCGAGGCGATGGCGTGGGGCTACGACGTCGGCGCGCACCTCGTGGGCGGCCTCGTCAACCCGGAGGGTCGAGCCACCACACGCGGGATGCAGCTCTCGATCGACGGAGCCGGCGAGGCGCGGTTCTACACCGGCAAGCTCTACGGTATCGGCAAGGCCGCCGTCGGGTTCCAGCTGAACTACCTCTCGTACGTCGATGGCAACGATCCGAACAACGACATCAAGGACTCCCGGTACACCGCCGACGTCCAGGGTGCGATCGGTGGTGGCTTTGGCCGCGTGGTCGATGTCGGCGGCGCGATCCGGGTGCGCCGGCTCGCACGCACGCTCGATGCCGCGCGTGCGCTCGGCAAGCAGATCGATGCGGCCACGTCGCGCAAGCTCCAGCTCGCGTGGTGGGCCCTGCGCGGCGAGAGATCGTCGTATCGCGCGCTGGTGGTGACGGTCGCGATCCTGCGCGAGGCGGGGATCCTGCTGGGCGAGCCCGATGCGGGCCTCAGCTACGAGCTACTCGCGGTGCTCCGTGATTCGCAGCTGTTCCTGCGGCCCGAGGGGCTCGACCTCCAGCTCGTGGTCGCGGAGGGCTACCTGATCCGCGACGCGATGGATCCGACGCCGCTCGAGGAGGGCCGGATCGAGCAGGTCATCCTGACCGCGGGGTATGGCAAGCAGCTCGCGGACGACAAGGCCGAGGCCTCGGGGACCGCGTTCGCGCGCGCGCGGCTGCTCGCGCCCGACACCCAGCCCGCCCCGTGGGCGATCGGTGCCACCGGTCGGCTCAAGCGGTTCGCGTATGGAGACCACGGTGATCCGATCGGCGCGCTCGACGTGGCCGCGACGGTCGCTCTCACCAACGACGGATCGGTGATGGGCCAGCCCGCCGCCAAGTCCGCGCTACGGATCCAGGGCGAAGCTGGGTTCACCTACTGGATGAACCAGGCCTCGGGGCTCCGCGCCGCCGCGACGATCGCGGAGGACGCCGGGGAGATCTTTTTCGGCGCTTCGCTGCAGGCGACCTATGGCCTGCTCGACGGTACGTTCGCTCGTTGACCAGCAATGGTCTGGTGGTCGGACCATCGTTAGGCTAGGGTCGAGACGTGGCTCAGCTCAGTCCCTCGCAGCACCGTACGCTCGTCGCGCTCGCCGAGACCGCGCTGCCGGCCGGGCGGTTCCTCCCGGCGGCGGGTGAGGCGACCGTCGGGAAGGTCGAGCGGTTCCTCCATCACCTGCCCGGCTCGCTCCAGTCTGGCCTGAGCGGCCTGCTGCGTGGGCTCGATGCGGCGTCGTGGCTCGGTCATCGCAAGCCGTTCGCGAAGGTCGCCAGCGCCCGTCGCCTGGAGCTCCTCGAGAGCTGGCGCACCGGTGATCCGATCAGGCGCCTGATGCTGCGCGCCCTGGTCAGCCCGCTCAAGATCGCCCACTTCGATGATCCGGCGCTCTACCAGCGGCTCGGCTGCGTGTACGAGATCGCGAAGGTTCGCGCCGAGGCCAAGCCCGCGTACCTCCGCGATCGGGTCCACGCGCTCGACGGCGATCTCGCGGTCGACTGCGACGTGGTGGTGATCGGCACGGGGGCCGGTGGGGCGGTCGTGGGGCGCGAGCTGGCAGAGGCCGGGCTCGCCGTCGTGTTCGTCGAGGAAGGCCAGTACTTCGAGCGGGCTGACTTCACGGGCCGCGCCTTCGAGCAGCAGCAGAAGCTGTACCGGCGTGGTGGCTCGACGTTCTCGGTCGGCAACGTGGGGATCCCGATCCCGCTCGGCCAATCGGTCGGCGGCAGCACCACCGTCAACTCGGGCACCTGCTACCGCACGCCCGATCGCGTGCTCACCGAGTGGCGCGACGAGCTCGGGCTCGACGAGCTCGCGCCCGATCGCCTGGGCGCGTACTTCGAGCGCGTCGAGGGCGTGCTCGGGGTCGAGCGCGCGAAGGCCACGCTGATGGGGGGCAACGGCCGCGTGATCGAGCGCGGCTGCAACGCTCTCGGGTTCACGCGCCACGGCCCACTCAAGCGCAACGCACCTGCGTGTGATGGTCAGGGCGTGTGCTGCTTCGGCTGCCCGACGGATGCCAAGCGCTCCACCAACGTCAGCTACATTCCGCTCGCGCTCAAGGCCGGTGCGGAGCTGTTCCCCGGCGCCAAGGTCACGCGGATCATCACCGAAGGTGGGCGCGCGGTGGGCGTGGTGGCGAAGGCGCGCGGAGGTCACGTGCTCACCGTGCGGGCACGGGCCGTGGTGGTCGCGTGCGGCGCGATCCTGACGCCGCTCCTCCTCGGTGCGCAGGGGCTCGGCGCGCGCTCGGGGCAGCTCGGCAAGAACCTCTCGATCCATCCGGCGGCGGGTGCGCTCGCAGAGTTCGACGAGCAGATCCTCCCGTGGGCGGGGATCCCGCAGGGGTACTCGATCGAGGAGCTCCACGAGGAGGGCATCCTGTACGAGGGCGCGATGGTGCCGCTCGAGATGACGATGAGCATGACCCAGCGGATCGGCCCGGAGCTGATCCGCCTCGCCGAGAGCTTCGATCACGTGGCGAGCTTCGGCTTTCTGGTCGAGGACAGCTCGCGCGGATCGGTGCGTGCGGTGCGAGGTCAGCCGGTGATCCAGTACTGGCTGACCGAGAAGGACGTCGCGCACATCAAGCGCGGGATGGACGTGCTCGCCCAGGTCTACTTCGCTGCGGGCGCGAAGGTCGTGCACACCGGCATCGCGGGGTTCGAGACGCTGACCTCGGAGCAGCAGCTGGCCGGGCTGCGACGCGCCACCCTGCGGCCCTGGGATCTCGATCTCTCCGCGTATCACCCGCTCGGCACCGCGCGCATGGGGCGCGATCCCGCGACGTCGGTGGTGGGCCCCGACCACCAGGTCCACGACACGCCCGGCCTGTATGTCGTCGACGGAGCGGCGGTACCGTCGTCGCTCGGGGTCAACCCGCAGGTCACGATCATGGCGCTCGCCACCCGCGCCGCCGAGAAGATCGCCGCCGCCCTGTCGTGAACCGTCAGCGCGGGCCACACTTTCTCGGTGGCCGCCCTCGAAAATCCGTGAGGTGCGCCCGTGGTTTCGCGAGCTTGCCCTGGCATGGGCCATGCTCCAGCTCCGTTCACCATGCGCACCCGCTCGCTCACGTCGTTGACGTCGCTGACCCTGGGCCTCGTGCTCGCCCTGCCCTCCGTCGCGGCGGCGAACCCGATCACAGCCGGCGTCAACCTCGGTGTGACGCAGAGCAAGGAGGACGGCGCCGCCGGCCTCGACGCGAACGACACGATCGGCCTGTTCGGACGGATCGGCTTCAACAAGCGGATCTCGGGCCAGCTCGAGGTCACCCGGATCAAGACCGACGACGGCTCGGACGTCAGCATCCGCAGCGGGACCGCGTCCCTCGTGATCGACCTGACCAGCAAGGGTCGCCTGGTCCCCACCCTGTCGGCCGGCATCGGCCTCGACAGCGCGAGCACCACGTACGGCTCGACCACCGACGCCCACCACATCGAGGGCGGCCTCGGCCTCGAGTACCGCGCCGAGGGCGGCCTCACGATCGGCGTCGACCTGCGCCTGGGTGGCCGCACCCTCGATCAGCAGCAGGACATCGCGTATCCGGCGACCGGCGTCGCGTACTTCGCGCCGAGCACCCTCCGCGAGGGTGAGTACCGCAGCGCGCGACTGTTCCTCGGCGTTCGATTCTGAGAGCTACGGGCAGCTGCCCGGCAGCGAAGAGATCCACGCGCGCACGAGCGCCGCGCCCTCGGCATCGACGAGGTTTCGCCCGAGCTCGGGCATCCGGATATCGGGCTCGATCGATTCGAGGCGGAACATCATGATCGAGGCATCCGGCTGCCCGGGGACGATCGCGTACGCTCGCCCACCCGAGCCACGGCCCGCCGCGACGGGTGGCTTGCAGATGCCGAGCGAGAGTGGAGTCATCTGCATCGCGTCGAGATAGAGCCCCGACGTTCGCGCGATGCCGCGCGCGTTGTGGCAGAACGCGCAGTTGATATCGAGCCAGGCACGAGCGCGTTGCTCCACGGTGCCGCTCGCCGGATCGTACGCGTGGATGCCGGCGGGCCAGGTCGCGGGCGGCGGTGCGCCGGTCACCACGCCGAGCTCGATCAGGTGCTCGAGCTGACCGTCGGCGTTGAGGTTCCGCGCCTTGGGGCCGAGCAGATCGACGATCTCGTCGTGCTCCGCGTGGCACTCCTTGCACTGGTTCTTGTTCGGGACGACGTACGCATTGGTCCGCTCGGTGCCGTCGTCGTGGATCCAGTGGGCGTCGACCATCGCGCCCGCGATCGCGAGCGTGGCCTCGGAAGGATCGCCCTCGGGGTAGACGTACGAGCCACCGATCCAGCCGGCGTCCTGCCGGATCAGGAGCCGGGTCTCCAGCGGACGGCGTGCGCCGGCGGGCTCGCGCCGATCCACCTTGTAGCTGAACGTCTTCGCGACGATGGTGCCGACCGGCGCGCGGAACACGTCGGTGTCCTGCCACGCGAGCGAGCTCTCCGGCGGCACGCGCACGAATCGATCCTTGGTCGTGTAGTCGGAGAACAGCGGCGTGGCCAGCGCGTACGGCACGACGTCAGAGGCAGGCGTCTGCGTCGCGAGATCGTCGAACAGGTGGTAGCTCGAGAGGTGCGCGCACATCGGGCCCGCGGGATCGCACGGCGCGTCGGCATCGCCACCGCACGCGGCAACGAGAGGCCCGACCAGCGCGACCAGCCCGACCAGCCCGAGCGAGGACCCGAGCCCGTGCATCACAGCGCGACTTCAGGCAGTGGGGGCAGCGTGCAATCGTGGGGCGCGAGCGTCTCGGTGGGCAGCGTCGGGTCGGACAGCGGCCACGCGAGATCGATGAAGTTCGCATCGCCGTTGCCGTGGATGCAGATCTTCTCCGCCGCCACGCCGGGGGTGCGGGCCGGATCGAGCACGCCATCCCACGCGATGTCCGGCGTGATGAACGGCCCGGCCGGGTGGATCTCGCCGATCGCGGTGATCAGCGCTGCGCCCAGCTCCCCGGTGGGCATGTCACTCACCCCCGAGAGCGAATTGTCGTGGACGTGGATCGCCGTGGGGTACTGGTCATAGAGCGGATCGTTGACCGTGCCGATCGGGACGTAGCTGATCATCCCGACGTTCACCGCCTTGTGGTCGCGCACGGTGTTCCGGAAGATCTCCACATCGTGGGCTGCGAGGATCACGATCCCCGTGCCCGTCGGGACCTTGCCGACGATGTTGCCCGCGGGCGCGAAGTTCTCGGTGTTGTTCTCGAACACCATGTTGTCGTAGACGCGCGTGTGGGAGCCGTTCGCGATCGCGAGGCCCGGGAGGTTGAACACCAGGATGCCGCCGGTGTTGTTGGTCGCGATGTTGTCGTGGACGTCCGCGTGGGTGGAGTTCTCGATCTCGATGCCGGCGACGTTGAGCTCCACGCTGTTCCGCTGGACCACGATCTGATCCGACTGGCCGACGTAGATGCCCGCGTCGGACGCGCCGTGCACGACGCTGTCCTCGATCAGGACGTGCTTGCATTGCACGGGATACAGCCCGTACGCGCCGTTGGTCGCCTTGGGGCCGGAGGTCCACTCCACGCGGACATGCTGGATCGTCACGCCCTGCGCGCCGAGGATCTTGAGCGCATCACCCTTGCTGTCCTCGATGCCGAGATCGTGGATCGCGAACGCGTTCGCGGTGACGAGGAGGCCCTGCGCGCCGCTGGTCTGCTTCGCGAACGACAGCGTGGTCGCATCCTGGCCCTTGCCGGCCAGCGTGACCCCATCGACATCGAGCGAGAGATCGCTGGTCAGCTCGAACGTCCCGGCGCCGAACGCGACGGTGCCGCCGGTCTCGATCTCGATCAGCGCGGTCTGGATCTCCGTGGTGCTCGCGCCGCTGGACAGGCCGATGCAGGCACCCGCCACGCCGTCGCACGGATCCTCGTCAGAGCACGCGGCGAGGAGGACGAGCGGAGCGAGCCAGAGGTGCGAGCGCATGCCTGTTGCGTCGCAGAATCGGTCGGACCGGTCAAGGCAAATGCCTGCGACCCCGGTTCACAAACCGTTGCCGCGACTACAGGTCGAGCTTCTCGCGCCAGGTCGCGGCGGCCCCCGCCTTGAACCGCACGTCGGCGAGGACCTCGCGCACGCAACTCGCGGTGCTCGAAGGCAGGTCGGTGTCGATCACGTTGAGGAACCCGACGGCGCCGGAGGCATCCACGGACAGCTCGACGTGCACGAACGTGTTGGTGAGGCCGGCCTTGGCGATCGAGCGCGTGCAGCGCGCGAGCCGTGCCTGATCGATCCCGGCGAGCAGCTGACGACGCCGCTCGCGGACCCCTGCGCCCGCGGAGACCTCCGCCGGGACCTCGAGCCGCGCGGGCGGGACACCGGCCGACGGCGCGGCGACATCCACCCAGCCAGCGCGGCGATAGCGACCGGCACTGTCGGTGGCCTCGACCGTGTGGCGACCGGGCATGACGCGGACCTGCAGCGGCGCGAGCCCGAGCTCGATGCCATCGACGCGGACATCGCGCGCGCCGACCGCGCCGATCTCGAGCGGCGCCGAGCTCGCGATCAAGGTCTCGGGGTTCCACAGCGGCAAGGTCATCGGGGTGGCCTCGGCGAGCGCGGTCAGCTCGTCAACCGTCAGCGGCTCGACACGAGCCGTGGAGATCGCCGCGCCCGTGGCCACCTGCACGCGACGCGCTGCGCCGACCAGGGCCGTGCCCTGTGCGGCATCGTGGACCGCGACCAGGCCATGACGGCAGGCCACCGCGGTCCCGCTGGCCTGATGACTGACGCGGAACTGCGTGCCGCGAACCTCGATCGCATGCTCCCCGGCGATCACGATGAACCGCTGGCCCACCGCACGCGGCGCGACCTCGATGTCGATCGTCCCGACCACGGCGAGCTCGATCAGCTCCGTATCGAACCGGCGGACATCGAGCGTGGAGTTGGGGCCCAGCGCGAACGCGCTCGCGTCGCCGAACTGGACGTCGATCCGGCCCTCTCCGGTGGCGATCACGGTGCCGGCGACGATCCGGTGGCGGAACAGGTCGGTCGGGCGCACGCCGTCGATCATCAGCTCGCCGCGCGCGACCCGATTGACGAGGCCGGCGAGCGCCTTCGGCGGCGTGGCCAGTGGTGCTAAGGGCGGCCCGACGGGTGGTGCGATCGGTGGTGCGATTGGTGGAGAGACCCCGCTTACCACCGGCGCGGAGGCGCTCGGCATCCCGGTGCCCGTGATCGCAGCGAGCCCGCCCGCCGCCAGCGTGGCGACCGCAGCCCACGCGAGCACGGGTACACGCCGTGGCGCGCCCGCCGCCTGCTTCTCGCGACGCTCCTTGGACACCGACCAGTGCACGCGGGCGCGTACCGAATCCCACGGCAGCTCCGGTCCCGCTTGCTCGCGGATCGTCGGGAACGTGTCGCTCGCGCGCCCCACCCGATCGCGTGCGAGCGCGCAGCTCGCGCAGCTCGCGGCGTGGAGCTTCATCGCGGCGCGCTCGGAAGCATCGACGCGACCGGCGAGCGCATCAGCCCAGCGATGCGGCTTGATGTGACGGCTCATTCGTCCGCCTCCGGCCTCGCATCGAGCTGCAGGCGCACCGGATGCTTCGGCTCCACCAGCGGCATCGGGCTGCGCCCCCGCGATCAGGCGGTAGAACTCGCGACGCGCGTAGAACAGCCGAGTGCGAACGGTCACCGGGTTCGAATCGACGAGGTACGCGATCTCCTTGAGATCGAGCCCCTCGATCTCGTGCAGGTACAGGACGATCCGCTTCTTCGGCGCGAGCTGCTCGAGCGCCTGATAGACGCGCGCCTGATCCTGACGACGCTCGAGCGCGCGATCGGGCTGCTCGGGGCGCTCGGTCATGCTCGGATCGATCGCAGCGCTGTCGAGATCGTCCATCCCGATCGCGTTGGGCCTGCGCTTGCGGGTGCGGATCCGGCCGAGCGCGACGTTGACGCAGACCCGATAGAGCCAGGTCGAGAGCCGCGCGTCGCCGCGGAACTTCTCGAGGCCGCGGAACGCGATCACGAACACCTCCTGCACGAGGTCATCGAGATCGGTGCGGTCGCCGAGCACACGATAGAGGTTGCCGGCCACCTGCCGGCGGAACCGGTGATAGAACTCGTCGTGGGCGCCGCGCTCGTCGGCACGACATCGCGCGATCAGATCGGCCTCGTCGGCCGGCTCCAATGTCGCGCGGTCGAAACCGCCCGTCTCGCGCTTCACCCGAAGCAGCATAGCCTGTCGAACCTTAGTGGCCGACACCCCGTCCCGCGTTCAAGTGTGAGGTGGCTTACTTCGCGGTGTGGGCAAACGGGTCCCGAGTCGACCCGGCGCGAAAGCGCGTCCCGGGGTCCCCGGGCGCCGGAGAGGCCGCGAGGGTCGTCGGGCCCCGCCGGCCGTCGCAGGCCAGCCCTTGGTGGGCTTCAGCAGCCAGCCACCGCGAGGGGTAGCGTCCTGAGCGCCCACGCTGGGGGACGGCCGTGCGTCGCGGAGCGGCCCGCCCTGCGGAGCCCCGCTTCCCTCGTAAGTACCGTCCGAGGTGGCAACCGCCGTCACGGTGGGCTCCCGCCAGCAAACGTGGCCGAGATCGGCTGCGGCACGCCGACATGCGCGGCGACGCCGGTCCAGCGCCCGCCGCGGATCACGTCCATCGTCCCGTCGTGGTCGAGATCCGCACCGACGGCGAGCCCGACCGTGTCCAGCATCAGCGGCGCCGCATCGATCGCGATCACGTGCTCGTCGAGCTCGGCCGCCACGGCCACCATCGCGGCCGTGCAGGCGGTGCGATAGACGAGCGGAGACCCGAGGCCGACCCGATCTGCGACCAGCACGCCGAGCTTGGTGCAATCGACGAGGGTCGCCAGCGCCGCTGCCACGTCGTGGGCCGTGGGTTCGGCAGTGGGGACCACGGCGAGGTCGAGGCCCGCTCGCACGAGAGCGCCGTAGCGGAGCGCGATCACGTGATGCGCAAAGCCGAGCTGCCCTCCCCCATCGAGCGTGACCTGTGTGGCGGCCGAGACGTCGGCGAGGCCGTGGTCCGCGAACGCGATGATCGCGGACGGGCCGAGATCGAACCGGACGCCGGCGATCGTGCGGACCGCATCACCGCTGGGCATGATCCTCCAGGCCTCGAGTAGCTCGGCGTGTGAAGCGATCCGCGCGAACCCGGTGGCGAGCGCCTGGACACCGGGGACGAACCGCGGCGCGAACGCATCGAGCCGGACATCGAGGTACGCGGCGACGTAGGGGACCGCGAGCTGCGCGACGGTCTTCGTGGGTCCGTCCGGGAGCGTGGCGATCATGCGATCCAGCACGAACCGGCTCGGCTCCGAGGCCGCGCGATCGAGCGCTTCGATCACGATCGTCGCCGCGCGCGGAGGCTCGAGATCGAGCGTGGTCGCGACCACGAACTGGCCCGCCGGATCGCGCGGCACGGTGGTGGGCGGCGGCGCGGCGTCCGGGGACATCGGCGCTGGGTCCGAGTCGCAGCCGACGAGTGCGGCGGTGAACATCACAGCAAACAACGGGGCAGACAGTGGGGCGATGATCTTGTGCATGCCTCGCCGTGCTGCAGCGGATGTGCCGCGCGCACGCACAATCATTCCAGTCGACTACGCGCGCCGGCGTGTCCGTGTCCGGCCGGCATTCGGACGCGCCGTCCGGCGCCCGGACTGACAGCCGTCCGCGCCGCATGTCGAGCTCGCATCGTTGTTTCCGCCGTCCAACATCGACGGGAGATCAACCAAGGAAGCGGGGAAGGCAGCGGAGATGGAAAGTCTCCGACCTGGGTTTTGGTTCCTGGTTCCTGGGTTGGCTCCGCCGCTCGCCCCACTGCCGCGGCGGGTCGGCAGCACGACGAACTCGATGTCGTTGCCGAGGTTGCAGTGCAGCGAGTCTTCGTCGCCCTGCGCCTCGAACTTGCAGACCGCCTCGTCCGCGGCGGTGACGGCCTTGCCCTTGGTGGCGAACGTCAGCACCACGCGATCACCGTCGGAGCGCCACGCGCCCTTGAACGGGAGATCGTAGACCTGCCCGCTGCAGCGCGACTTGACCCGGATCCGGACCACGCGATCGCGGGTCGCGGTGAACCGGACCTCGGGCGTATCGCAGCTCGTACCGGTCTGCTCCCACTGTCCGCCGAACCCCATCAGGCGCTCGTAGGCCGAGCCGCCTTTCTTGTCGAGGCCGATCTTCGCGCGGAACTGCGGATCCGCGCGGAGCGTGGCGAACGCCTTGTCGAACCGTGCCTCGATCAACCACTCGATCGCATCGGGGCGCGTGGAGGCCGCGAGCGCGCTGATCGACGCCTGCGCCTCGGCGGGCTTCTTCGCGCCCGCCTGGAGCACGGCGATCTGGTAGAGCGCCTCGGCGTGCTGTGGATCGATCGAGATCACGGCCTGCCAGCCGGCGAGCGCCTTCGCCTTGGTGAGCTTGCGCGCCGCTGCGACGGCCTTGGTCAGCTTGGGATCTTCCGGCGGCGTCACGGTGGGCGGCGTGACCGTGGGACCGGTGGGATGGTCTGGATCCAGCTGCGGATCGTGACGCACCTCCTTCTGGAGATCGAAGCCGACGATGTCGGTGAGCTCCTTGCCCATCCGCCGCGTGGTGTACGCGACGGCAACGCGATCGTCGTACTGGCTGCCGTAGACCTCGACGATCTTCGTGATCGGATCCGGGGCGTCCCAGGTCACGAGCACCTCGCCTGCGGGCCTCGTGATGGTCAGGGTCCGGCCCGACGCCGTCGCTGCGAACGAGGCCTTGGCCGCACCCTTCTGCGGATCGGATCCTTGAACCTAAGCTTGGCGACGACATCGGCGGTCGCCTTCTCGCACTGCGGGGAGCCGGTGGCCTTGCCACCCGCGACGACGAGCGGCGTGCACGCGCGGTCCTGGTTGACCTGGTACGGACGATCGACGCCCGAGAACCCACCGAACGTGTCGGCCGCTGCCGGGCCCGCTGCGGCGGCGAGCAGCAGCGCAGTGGCGGTCAGGGAGCGCATCGCAGTCATGTAGACGTGATAGCGCGATTGCGATTCACGTGCCCGGGATTCGGGCAGCCCCCGCCGGCAACTCGCGGGTTTGCGGATCGACCTCGAGCTCTCTCCATGGATGGTGCCGGATCAGCGCGTCCGCCGCCGCGCGGAGGGAGGGCGACAGCCGGTTGGCGAGCGCCTGGCGGAGCGCGTCCGCCAGCTCTGCGGCCCGACCGAACCGATCGCCCTTGCGCTTGGCCAGCGCGATCGCGAGCACGCGGTCGACGTCCTGGGGGAGCGCGGCGAGCGCGCTGGGTCTCACCGGCGCATCGTGGACCATCGCGTACAGCACCGAAGCCATGTCGTTCCCCGCGAACGGGACGCGGCCCGTCAGGCAGCGATAGGCGATCGCGCCGAGCGCATAGAGATCCGCTCGATGATCGACCGCCTCTCCCTTCGCCTGCTCCGGCGCCATGTAGCCGGGCGTGCCGATCACGCCACCCTGGGTCAACGTGCCGGAGCTGTCGGCGAGCACCGCGACGCCGAAATCCAGCAACTTCCAGGTGCGATCCTCGGTCCGGAACACGTTGTGCGGCTTGAGATCGCGATGGACCATGCCGGCGAGCCGCGCCAGCTCGAGCACGCCCGCGAGCTGATCGATCAGCTCCACGACCCCGATCCGATCCAGCGTGCCGCCGCCACGGAGGATCGCACCGAGCGTCTCGCCGCGCAGGCGCTCCATCGCGAGGAACGAGACCAGATCCTCGGGGTCGGAGGCCTCGTAGACCTGGACGACGTGCGGGGAGTCCAGGGCGCTCGCGGCGCGGACCTCGCGCAGGAAGCGCTCGACGTGGGCACGATCGAGCATCAGCTCGCGCCGCAGGAGCTTCACCGCGGCGAGCCGCTGATCGTCGACGTGGGTCGCCTCGTAGACCTCGCCCATGCCGCCGCGGCCGAGCACGATGCCGAGCTCCCAGCTCCCGACCACGGTGCCCGTGAAGCGACCGCGCCCCCCGACCTTGAGCGCGCGATCGAGATCATCGCGGAGCTCGTCGAGCTGGGCCGCACGCGCCGCCGCGAGCCGCGTTGCCCGCTGTAGCTCCTCGAGCGACTGCAGCGATGCCGCGCGGGTGGAGCGCGCGAGCCAGTACGCCATCGCGTAGCCGAACTGCGCACACAGGTGCCCCGCGAGCTGCGCCTGCAACGTCACGGTGGGCTTGAGTGGTGCGAACCCCGGATCGTCGATCGTCCCCGTCATCACGAGGGCTGCCACCACCGCGTGGGCGCCGGCGGCGACGACGTAGACCAGGATCGCCGCCGAGCGACGCTCGGTCCGACAGAAGAAGTAGATCCCGAGCACCACCATCAGCGGGGCACCGGCGCAGTAGCCGCTGTAGAGGATCGCGAGCGCTCCGCACGCAACGCAGCACAGAGCGAGCCCGGTCATCAGGGCGCCCTTGACCGAGGTGGCTCGCGCGAGGATCCGCTCGACACCGACGGAGGCAGCGGCGGTCACCCCGATCGCGCCGATCAAGAGGCGTGCGAGGTCCGGATCACCGGGCATCAAGATCACGGCGGCGATCGCGAACGCGGCCACCAGCCAGCCGATCCGGATGAAGCGTCGCGTCCGCTCCACCTCCTCGTCGCGCAGCGCATCCGCCGCGGTGGTCAGGCCGGCCGTCGGCGTGGCGACGACGCCGCTGCGCGCGCGCGTCATCGATCCGAATGACGACTCCGGCGCGCCCGGGCGTGACGTCACCGCGCACCTCCGTGATGGCGCGCGGCATCGGCGCGGCCACGCTCGAACAGCGCACGTCGGTCGGCATCGGATGGGACGCCGAACAACAGCTCGCGCGCGAGCGCGGGACGCGGCCGGATGTGGTAGCGCCCGCGCTGGAACACGCCCACGCGGAGCGTGGTGGCACCGGGACGTTCGTCGTCGGGGACCCCGGGACCTCCGTCGAGACACGGACCGAACCGGGCGCTCCGATGGAACACCGTGACCGTGAGGCCCGGCACCGCGACGGCCCCCGCGAGAGCATCGAGGAGGTCTGCACGCGTCCGGTACTCGGAGACCTGGAACTGACGCAGCGACGGCACGCGCCGCAGCGTGATCACCAGCCGATGCGTGGCGCGGACGTGGGCGTCGGCGGGGAGCGCGCGATCCATCTCGTCGATGTGCGGCGCCAGGAACGCGCGCGGCCGGAGGAACGGTGTGGCGCGACCGCCGAGCCCGTCGCGGTCGGCGCGGAGCCCGAGCGCGAGGCCTGCGCCTGCGATGTCGATCCCGCACGCGAGCATGGTCGCGACCACGGCGCCCGAGGAGGTCCCGATCACCCGCGCGGTCGCCGGCACGGCGTCGCGCTCCTGGAGATAGGCCGCGACGCCGGCGTGGTAGGGCCACGCGAAGAACGCTCCGCCGAACGCGACGGAGCTCACGTGAGCTCCTGCCACGGCGTCTGCCAGATCACCGCGTCGCCCCGAGCCCGATCCGATGGCGCGAGCTCACCGCGGACCGCGAGGGCGAACGCATCCGCGAGCTCGCCGCCGGAGCCGAACCGCGCCGCCGGGTCCTTGGCGAGGGCGATCGCCGCCCATCGATCCACATCGGGGTGCACGGGAACGAGGGCCGACGGTCGCAGCGGCATCGTGTGCACGACCGCGTAGAGGATCGCCGGGACGTCGGTGCCGCCGTACGCGTTGCGACCGGTCAACGCGCGGTAGGCGATCGCCCCGAGCGCGTGCAGATCGGTGCGGTGATCGACCTTCTCGCTCCGCGCCTGCTCGGGCGCCATGAACTGGGGCGTCCCGACGATGCCGCCCGCGGTCAGCGTGTTGCCTTGATCGACGAGCGAGGCGACACCGAAATCCATGATCTTCCACGTCGTGCCGACCACCATCAGGTTCTGCGGCTTGAGATCGCGATGGACGACGCCTGCGACCCGGGCCGCATCGAGGCCCGCCCCGACCTGCTCGACGAGGCCGACCGCCTCTCCGATCGCGAGCTTGCCGACCCGGCGCAACAGGTCCGCGAGGGTGACGCCGTGGAGCCGCTCCATCGCGAGGAACGGCGTCGGGGCATCTGGCTCGCTGGTCGCGAGCACCCGGACCACGTGCGGGGAGGCGACGGCCGCCGTCGCGAGCGCTTCGCGCAGGAACCGAGCGAGCACCATCGGATCAGCGCCGTGCTCGAAGTGCAGGACCTTGACGGCCGCGGGCGGATCGCCGCTCGCCTCGTAGACCTCGCCGTAGGCGCCGCGCCCGATCACGGCCCCGAGCTTGTAGCCACCGAGCGTCTGATCGGTCAGCCGCCCTGCCCCGGCCTGCTGCGCGCGAGCGAGATCGAGGCGGAGCTCGTCGAGGAGCGCCGCGCGTTGGGAGGCCACGCGGGTCGCCCGCTGGAGCTGCTCGATCGAGCGCAGCGAGACCAACCTCTGGCTCTTCCCGGTCACGTACGCGAGCGCGTACACCGCCTGAACGTAGAGCGCGCCGAACATGTAGTGCACGGTGGTCAGCGGACGTGCGGTGGCGAAGATCCCTGGGTCGGGGGCCACGCCCGTGATCAAGAGGACGGCGATCGTCGCGTGACAGGCCGCCGAGGTGACCCACACCGCGCGGCGCGCAGGGAGGTCGCTGCGGCCGATGAAGTGGAGCCCCATCACGATCAGGATCGGCGCGAGCGTGAACGCGCCGAAGAACAGGATCGCGACGTGCGTGTTGATGGTGGACATCACGCCGAGCACGAACAGGGGCCGCGGGCCGAACCGGCGCGGATCGCGAAACGCCTGGTGGTAGTAGAAGCTGACCAGCATCCCGATCCCCAGGGCGATGATCAGAGCGGTCACCATCCACCGCGGGCTGTCGACGAATGGGATCGCGCCCAGCCCGGCGAGGCTCGCCAGCCAGCCCAGGCGGATGAACACGCGCGTCCTCTGGACCTCCTCGTTCTCGAGAGCCTGCGCGGCCGTGGTGATCGAGAACGACGGTGTCTGCGAGGCCACCCCCGACAACGAGACGGGCGTGGGGGTGTGGGTGGGCTGCGGCCGCTCCACCACGGTCGCCTGTGCATCGACCTCGGTGGGAGGCTCCCCCGGATGATCGATCCGGGTCGGATCACCCGTTTCCGGTCGACGGTGGTCGGGCGCCATCCCCCTCCAGTCTACGGCCGATCGGGCGGGTTTGAGCCCCCACGGATGGGTGGTACGGTGCTGCTAGTGCCGAATCTGCTCACGCGGGCCAGTGCCGTGATCGATCGGAGCGTCGTCCGGTTCATGGAGCGCCGGATGGCGCCGCGCACCCCACGGATCGATCCCAAGGACGCACGCACCGGCCTCATCGACCTCGCCCGCGCCTACAGTGACGGAACGCTCGGCACCCCGAGCCCGTTCTTTCCCGCGCCATCGGCACCGACGGTCACCGTCACGCCGCAGGGGGACGGGCCGCTCGGCACCCACGTCGTCGATCTCGCGTACCCGTCGGAGTACCAGCCGTTCCTCCCCGCCGCGCGAGATCTCCATCTACGGTCCGCCGAGAACCTGACCGCACATGCCCGGTGGTGGACCTCCGGCCGCGGGCGCCCCACGATCGTCCTCCTCCACGGCTGGGGCGGCGGGAATCACTGGGTCACGTCGCGGGCGTTCGTCGTGCCGTACTGGCTGCGCCATGGCTTCGATGTGGCCGCGTTCGTGCTGCCGTTCCACGGCGATCGCGCACCCGGCACGTCGCTCGGCAGATCGGGAGCGCAGTTCCCGAGCGGGAACCCGATGCGCACCAACGAGGGGTTCGGTCAGGCGATCCACGATCTCCGCGCGCTCGCGATGTTCCTCCGGTCCCGTGGCGCGGGTGCCGTCGGTGCGATGGGGATGTCCCTCGGCGGGTACACCACCTCGCTGTGGGCGAGCGTCGCCGGCCCCGACGAGCCCGGCGGGCTCGAGTTCGCGGTCGCGATGATCCCCGCGGTGTCGATGTCGCGCCTGTTCTGGCGACACGGCGAGCACAGCGCGCAGCGGATCCGTGCGGCGAAGGCCGGCATCACCGAGGAGCTGCTCGCCGACGCGTTCGCCGTCCACGCGCCACTCACCCGCCCCGTCCGCCTGCCACCCGAGCGACTCGCGGTGATCGCAGGCAAGGGCGATCGGATCACGCCACCGGATCAGGCGGAGGCGCTCGCGAAGCACTGGGGCGTCGATGCGCTGTGGTTCGACGGCGGCCACCTCGCCCAGGTCGGGCGTGGCGATGCCCTGCGCGAAGTGCGGCGACAGCTGGGTGGGCTCGGGCTTGCCGGTCGCGAGTTCCGGTCGTGACCACGCAGCGGCAGTCCGTGCCGGCGCTCGCCGTTCGCCCCACGCTCGCCGAGGCGATCGCCGCGGGCCCGCTCCTCCTCGACGGGGCGATGGGGTCCCTGCTCTACGAGCGCGGCGTGCTCCACACCCGCAGCTACGACGAGCTCAACCTCGCCCAGCCGGAGCTGATCCGCCGTGTCCACGCGGACTACGTCGCGGCCGGCGCCGAGCTGATCGAGACCAACACGTTCGGTTCGAACCGGATCTCGCTCGCCCGTCATGGCCTCGCGGATCAAGCCGCCGCGATCAACCGCGCCGCCGTGGACCTCGCCCGCTCGGCGGCCGGCGAGCGGGCCTACGTCGCCGGCGCCGTCGGCCCGACAGGCGTGCGGTTCGGGATCGCGAGCGCCTCGGAGCGGCGGCTCGCGAGGTTCGCGCTCGCGGAGCAGATCGACACGCTGGTGCTGGCCGGCGCCGACGCGATCATGCTCGAGACCTTCGGATCGATCCTCGAGCTCGAGACCGCGATCGAGGTCGCCAAGGAACGCGGTCCCCGCGTGCCGGTGATCGCGATGATGGTGTTCGATGCGCAGGGCAAGGCCGAGGGCGGGCTCAGCCCCGCGGAGATCGCGGATCGCCTGATCGCGGCGGGCGCTCACGTGATCGGCGCCAACTGCGGCATCGGCCCCGCCGAGCTGTATCAGGTCACCGTCGGGATGGTCGGCCGCGGCCGGCCGGTGATCGCGCAGCCGAACGCCGGGCTCCCTGCCTCGGTCGAGGGCCGCACCCTGTACGTCGCCAACCCCGAGCACTTCGGCGTGTTCGCCCGCCGTATGTTGAAGAGCGGCGTACGCCTGGTCGGCGGTTGCTGCGGCACCACGCCGGAGCACACGCGCGCGATGCTCGGCGCGGTCCGGATGCTGCGCGGCGAGAACATCGATGCCCGCGCGGAGCGCGCTCCCGGCGCCGGCGTCTCGATCTCCACCGCCTCGCCGGTGACCACACCGATCGCCAAGGTCCCGCTCGCGGAGCGCAGCAAGCTGGGCGCACGTCTCGGCCGCGGCGAGTTCGTGGTGTCCGTCGAGCTCACGGCCCCCGCGGGCAGCGACCTGACCAAGACCAAGCAGCAGGTCGCCGATCTGATCGCGGGCGGGGTGGACGTGGTCAACATCGCCGACGGCCCACGCGCGTCAGCGCGGATGGCCAACGTGGCCGTGTGTGCGCGCCTCGCGGCGGAGACGCCCGTGGAGCCGATCCTCCACGTCTGCGCCCGCGATCGCAGCTTCCTCGGCCTGATCTCCCACCTGCTCGGTGCGCAGGGCCTGGGCCTCCGCAACCTCGTGATCATCACGGGCGATCCGCCGAAGATGGGCGACTATCCGTTCTCCACGCCGGTCTACGACGTGGACTCGGTGGGCCTCCTGCGCATCGCGGCCGGGCTCAACGCGGGCGTCGATCCGGCGGGCAAGGAGTGCGAGCCCACCTCGTTCGTGCTCGCCACCGGTGCCGAGCCAGCAGCACATGACCGGGACCGCGAGCTGCGTCGGCTCGAGGACAAGAAGCTCGCGGGCGCCGAGCTGATCATGACCCAGCCGGTGTACGACCCGCGCACGCTCGAGCGATTCCTCGACGAGGTCGCGCCTCTCGGGCTCCCCGTCATGGTCGGCATCCTGCCGCTCGCCTCGCACCGGAACGCCGAGTTCCTCCACAACGAGGTGCCCGGCATGGCGATCCCCGTCGAGTACCGCGAACGCATGGCGAAGGTCGGCGGCGGTCCCGCCGCGCGTGCCGAGGGCATCAAGATCGCCCAGGAGGCGCTCGGCGCCGTCAAGCAGCGCGTCGCGGGCGCGTACATCATGCCGCCGTTCAATCGGGTCGACAGCGCGCTCGCCGTGCTCGAGGTCGCGCGCGATCGCATGCGCCGCTAGCCCCCATGAGCCTCACACTCGACGAGGCACGGGCCCTCCACGCCGAGGTTCACGTCCTCGACCTCCACGCGGACACCGCCAAGCTGATGGACAAGCTCGGCTACGACCTCGCCGCGCGCCACGAACGCCCGATGCCCAAGGCGGTCAACGTGTTCGGCCACGTCGATCTCCCACGGCTGCGCGATGGTGGGGTGGCCGGCCAGTTCTTCAGCTTCTGGACCACGCCGTACCCCGAGCGCGGATGCGCCCGCTCGGTGACGCGACAGCTCGATGCGCTCGACGACGCGATGGCGAAGCACCCGAGCGAGCTCGCGTGGACGCGCACTGGTGCGGAGGTCCGCGCGGCGAAGGCGGCGGGCAAGATCGCCGCGCTCGGCGGGATCGAGGGAGGCCAGGCGCTCGAGGGTGATCTCGAGACGATCGAGGCGTTCTCCCGGCGCGGCGTGCGCTACCTCGGCCTCCTCCACTTTTCGAAGAATGCGATCGGCCGGCCCGCGAAGGGCCGGGGCGCCGATGCGACCGAAGGGCTCACCGGGTTCGGCGAGGACGTGATCCGCGAGTGCGAGCGCTGCGGCGTGATCGTCGATCTCGCGCACATCAACCGGAAGGGCTACTTCGATGCACTGGCCCTCGCCACCGTTCCGCCGATGGTCTCGCACACCGGCGTTCTCGGCGTGCACGAGCACTGGCGCAACATCGACGACGCGCAGATCCGCGCCCTCGCCGACAAGGGCGGCTGCGTCGGCATCATCTTCGCGCGCAAGTACCTCGGCTCGGCCTCGATCGACAGCGTGGTCGACCACCTGCTGCACGTGATCGACGTCGCCGGCGAGGACGTGCCCGCCCTCGGCTCGGACTTCGATGGCTTCGTGGTGCCGCCCGAAGGGCTCGAGGACGTCGCCGCGATGCCGAACCTCACCGTCGCGCTGTCGCGTCGAGGCGTGCCGCCGCGCGTGCTCGAGAAGATCCTCGGCGCCAACGTGCTGCGCGTGCTCGACGCGGTCCCCGCGTGGGGAAGGCTCGGGCCGCCGTGACCACCTGGCGCAACGAGCTCGAGGTCGCGATGGGCGGCATGCAGCTCCGCGCCCTCGAGCGGACGGTCTCGCTCGCAGCGGGCGTGCGCCGGGCGCGGACCACCGACGGCGTCGCGTACGCCCATCGATCCGGCCGCCGCGGGTATCCGTTCGCGTGCATCCACGGGTTCGGCGGCGACAAGGAGACCTGGCTGATGATGTCCGCGCTGATCGCGCGCTCGCGTGGCGTCGACCTGATCGATCTCCCCGGGCACGGCGCCTCGGCAGATGTCGCCGAGTCCGAGGCGAGCATCCGCCATCACGCGGAGGCGGTGCTGCGCGTGCTCGACCACGCCGGCGTGGATCGAGCGATCGTGTGTGGCAACTCGATGGGCGGTGGGGTCGCGCTGCGCCTCGCCGCTTCCTACCCCGATCGCGTCGCGGGGCTCGTGCTGGTGGCCTCGATCGGGCGCGACATCCACGACGGTCCTGCACGTACGTGGATCGACGGCGACAACCCGCTGATCCCGCGCGCGGAGGACGTCGACAAATTCATGGCGATCGCGCTCGAGCGCCCGCCGCCGGTCGGCAAGGCGGTGATCCGCCACGTGATCATGGAGCGCGTCCGCAGGGCGACCACGCTCCACAAGCTGTTCCGCGGGTTCGTGCTCGCGGGCGCCGAGGATGGCGTGCCGCGCGAGGTCGGTGGGATCGTCCAGAGATCGCTGGTGATCCACGGCGAGCAAGATCGGATCATCTCCAAGCGCATCGCCGAGGATCTCGTACTCGCCCTGCCCCGCGCCGAGCTCGTGGTGATGCGCGGCGTCGGTCACGCGCCCCAGCTCGAGGCGCCCAGGGCGACCGCCCGCATCGTCGAAGCCTTTGCACGTCGGGTCGATCGGGACTAGGGTGCGGCGTCATGTGGTGGCGCCGCGTCCGGTACGTGCTCCTGCTCGCGGCGCTGTGCGCGATCGCGACGTGCCCGGCCGCGAAGCGAGCGTGCACCGCGAAGACGCAAGCGCAGGAGGCCGAGGATCTCCTCGGCTACCTCGCGGAGAAGGTCTCGCTCAGCTACCTCGCGAACGGCAAGCTCCCGCCGGGTGCGCCTCCCACGCCGCGGCCCTCGTGCTGCGAGCAAGGCGGCACCTGCAGCCCTGATCCCGCGGTGTGGGCGGCGCCCGGGTGGACCGGGCTCGGCTTCTCGATCGATGACGAGTATCGCTACACGTACGAGTACGCGCCGGACCCGTCGGGGACCTCGGCGATGCTACGTGCCGTCGGAGACCTCGACTGCGATGGCAAGTCCTCCCTGTATGAAGTCAAGCTGACGATCACGGCGGGTCAGGTGTTCCGGTCGTGGACGCGCACCGATCCGTACGAGTGATAGGCTCTACGCATGCGCTCGCTGTTGTTCGTGACCTCGTTTGTTGTCGCAACCATCGGAACCCAGGGGGGCTGTGGCAAGAATGACCAGCCTCCTCCCCCCACATCGGGTTCCCCGCGAGCCACGCCCGAGTCCGGTCCGTCCACGCGCCCCGCGGGCGGCGGCGCCGAGGGCGCGCCGTCCGAGGTCGCCGCTGCGATGTTCCGCGACGTGTGCGCCACCTGCCACGGCGGGAGCGGCAAGGGTGATGGTCCAGCCGCGGAGAGCTTGAGCCCGCGGCCGCGCAACTACACGGACCCGGCCTGGCAGGCGAGCGTCACCGACGACGACATCAAGAAGATCATCCTCGAGGGCGGCCAGGCCGTCGGCAAGAGCGCGATGATGCCGGCGCAGGCCCAGCTCAAGGCCAAGCCCGAGGTCCTCGCGGAGCTCGTGAAGATCATCCGCGCGTACGGCCCCAAGAAATGATCGCGACCTCGTTCGACGGGCAATGGGCGATCGTCCGCCGAGGGCGCGAGGTCCTGCTGCTCGAGCGAGGCTCCTCTCCGGCGGTCGGCCAGCTCGAGCTGGAGAGCGAGGACGCCGATGTGGTGCTCGTCGGTCCGCCGAACGTGCTCTGCGTCATCTACCGCGGCGCCGAGCCCAAGGTCGTGCTGCACGCGCCGCCGTACCTCGAGGTCGCGGCACGCGTGGATCTCGACCAGCCGATGAAGCTCGTCGCGGTGACGGGCAGCCGGATGGTGCTGACCTCGGCCGACGCCAAGTCGGTGACCCTGATCCGGACCGCGAGCCGCGGCCTCGCCGCGCAGGTCCTCGATGTGGGCAGCGCCGTCGAGTTCGCGGTGGGCCTCGAGCGCAATCAGCTGCTGTTCGGCCTGCTCCGCAAGCTCGAGGTGTGGGACGCGGTGTCCTCGCGCCCCCTGCTCCGCCTCCAGCTCCAGCTCCCTCCACCGCCGCGCAGCGTCGGTGCCGCGGCGGGCCATCTGTGGGCCACGCGCCCCGGCAGCGACGAGGTGTTCATCTACCGGCTCTCCGATGGGCGGCCGTTCCGCCACTATGTCGGCGCTCCCGTCGAGGACGTGGTGTGCCACCCGGCATCCCCGCTGATCGTCCTCGTCACGCCGCGGGGCCTCGTGCGCCTCCATTGCTTCGCGCACTCGCTCACGGTCGTCGATTCCCCGTGGACCCCAGGCATGCCCCTCGCGCAGCTCACCGCTGGCGAGGACATCAGCCTGATCGGGCTCCTCCCGGGTGACGCCGAGCCGTGGCGCGTGCCGATCGGCGGTGCCGGAGCCCCGATCGTCGCCGGAGAGTCCGCCACCCCGGGAGAGCCTGTGCTCGCCAACGCCGCCGATCGGCTCCGCGCGATGCGCGAGCGAGCGGCCGCCGCTGGGGGCGAGTTCGTCGCCGATGCCCAGGCCGCCGCTGCCGCCGCATCCGCCGGGACCTCGGCCCCTGCCCCCGCGCCGCACGCGCCGCAGGCCTTTGGGACCTCGGCGCCCGTCTCCCGCGTGAAGGCCTGGCGCGAGCCGCTCGCTGGCTACGGCCTCGAGCTCGCGCGCGGGCTCGACGGCGACCTCCCGGTGATCGCCGTGGATACCGAGCTCGGCGAGCTCGCGCACCGCCTCGGCCTCTCCGCAGGGGGGCGCCGCGCGCTGATCGCGCTCTACGCGCTCTACCTCGTGGGCGAACCGAACCTGTCGATCGCGCGGCTCGCCCACCTGCTCGGTGACTGGGCCGAGCCTCTCGGCCAGGGTGACCTCCACGCGCTCGCGATGCTGCGGCGTCGCGACGGGCGCGTGTCGCTCCGCACCGCGGTCACCAACGCCCTCGATGGCGCCGCACCGCACGCGATCCGGTTCGTCGGTGGTGCGGCGACGGTGCCCCGCCCCGGCGTGTCTCGACTCGCGCGGGACGGCCGCTCCGATGCCGCGATCGAGACCGACCTCGCGACCCAGCTCGGCCGGATCGCGGTGATCGAGGGCGCGGTCGTGATCGGCGTGCTGGAGGCCCGGCTCTACGGCGCGACGGCCGTGGCGCTCGCCGCACCCCAGGCTCGCCCGCAGCCGTGGCCGCGCGAGGCGGGTCTGGTCGTGGTCGCAGACGGCGCCGCGCCCGCATGGGTCGCCCAGCTGCCCGCGTTCGCGTGAGCTACGCGGCGAGCCGCTACAGCTTCATGATCGAGGCCGACTTGCCGGCCTTCTCGAGCTCGGACTTCGCGCTGGTCGCCGCGTCCATCGAGCGGTACGTGCCCATGCGCACCCGGTAGAACGTCCCCTTCCCCTCGACCTCGGCCTGGGTGATCTGCGCCTGGAACCCCTGCGCCTTCACCGACGACAGGAACGTCTCGGCCTCGTCGCGATCCTGGAACGAGGACAGCTGCAGCGTGTACCGGGTCTTGCTCTCCTCCGGCTTCTTCTCGACAGCCGCATCGGCCTTCGCCACGACCTTCGCATCGGCCTTGGCGACCTTCGCCTCGGGCTCGCTTGCCTTGGGGTCCGACTTCTTCTCGATTTTCGCTTCGGGCTTCGCTTCGCCCTTTGCCTCGGGCTTCGCTTCGGTCTTCGCTTCGGGCTTCGCCTCGGTCTTCTTTTGGGGCTTGCCGTCGGGCTCGGGCTTGACCACGGGGCCCGCCTTCGCCTCGTCCAGCTTCGCCTTGTCGGCCGCCTTGTCGGTCGCCTTGTCGGTCGCCTTGTCGGTCGCCTTGTCGGCCGCCTTGTCGGCCAGCTTCTCCGGCGACTTCGCCTTGTCGGTGGGCGCGGCCTTGGGAGCGCGTGCCTTCTCGAGGTCATCGATCGTCTTCTCGACCGAGCTCGGTGCGTCCTTGCCGGTGAGCGCGCCCTGGAACGACAGCCCGCCGCTACCCTCGAGCCGATCGAGCGCCGCGAGCGGATCGCTCACCGCGTGGGTGCGTGCACGATCGACGTGGCCGCGGGCCTCGACCCGGCGCCCGACGAGGACACCGAGGACGAACACGATGCCGACGATCACACTGCCCCCGAAGAACAGATAGAAGATCTGGCGGCCGTCGAGGCTCACCTCGACCTTGTCCTTGTAGAGCTCGGCTTCGCGGGTTGCCATACCCCGAGCCTCCGGCACCTGCGTACCGTGGGGCAAGTTTCCGCCTGGTTGGCGGCACTTGGGCCTGGGCGGCTACTCGAGGAGGTTGATCTGCCCGAGCGCCTGGACCTCGAGCCGGAACACCTTGCCGCGCGTCGACGGCTGCGTGATCGAGGTCGACAGGTAGTCGCCCTCGTCGATCACCCAGATGCTCTGCTGCGGACCCCGAACGACCTTGATGGGGAACGAGGGGTTGATCTGCAGGAGCAGCGGGGCGAACCCACCGGTCTGGCGCCACGCCAGCTGGTAGCCCGGGAACACCATCGGAACCTTCCCGAGCGTCCCGGCGCGATCGCGGATGCAGGTCTGATCGCCCGGGTAGTACGGGTCGACCATGGTCACCGTGGGCCCACGCGTATGGATCCGGATCGCCGGCGCCTGACGGGTCGCGATCGTGCTGACGGGGTCACCCACCACGCAGGTCCCGGGCGTGTAGGCCGGGACGAGCTCGGTCTGATCCACCGTGAGCGAGCACGGATTCGCATCGGGCAGGCCATTGGGCAGGAGGCCCGTGCGCGGATCCGCCGTGGGATCACAGGCCGGCGCCGACAGCTTGATGCGGCCGACGTCGAGCGGGCTACCCGCCGGATCCTTCACGCAGCGATCGTTCGCCGTGTCGAGGATCGTCGAGTGGACGTACCCCGAACGGCTACCGACCATCGTGAACGCCTCACCGGCGCGGAGCTCGAAGCGCTGGGGCGCATTGACGCACGCCTGGGGAGGCGTGACGCCCTCCATGCACACGTTGTTCTGACAGATCCGGCCGGTGGTGCAGTCCGCGGTCTGGGTGCAGGCCTCGATGCAGCGCTTGCCGGTCTGGCCCGGTCCGTTGAGCGGCGCGCGCTCGGTGTCGACGCGGCAGACGTAGGTGTGCGGGTCCGTGGTGGTCTGGCTATCGGACGGCTGTGCCGAGGTGGCCAGCCGGGCCGCATAGTCCGCGAGCGACTCGCACTGGGTATCGTCGGTGCACCCATCGAGCGGGGTGGTGGCGAGCACGTGCTTGCGCGGCAACAGCGTCAGCTCGCCGCTCTCGGTGCGGTTGATCGTGTAGCGGCGCTGCGAGGTCAGGAAGTCCTTGCACGCATCGGCGAGCCGGTCCGCTTCATCGATCAGCATGCAGGCGCCGAGGCCGACGACCTGGCTGTTCGGGTGGACGTAACAGGTGTAGCCGATCGGGCACTCGGCATCGCCGATCGAAGGATCGCAGCCGCGCAGCTGCATGATGTCGAACTGCTCGACGCCGGCGTCGCAGAACGGCTTCGCCTTGTCCTCCAGGCGGAAGCCACCGCCATCGACGAACAGCTGGCCGACGCGGACCGGTGGACCATCGATCGCGAGGTCGCCCTTGTCGAGCGATAGCGAGCCCTCCCAGGTCATCGTCCAGGTCTCCTCGCGGAGCGCGCGCAGGTCCGGGTACTCGAGATCACGGACCGAGTCTGGGGCGGTGAACCCGAGCTCCGACACGGGCTTGGTGCTGTCGCTGCCGGTGCACAGCACCTGGCGGATGTACGGCAGCTCCGGGACCTTCTCCGCGGCGATCGTCCCCGCGGGGACGTTGCGGGTCGGCGAGCCGGTGGAGCGAGGGCCGGCGAGGTTGCCGGACTGGCCATCGGGATCCGGACCGAGCGTCTCGCAGATCGGCTTCACCACGCCGTCGACCTCGGTGGTCGCCTTCAGGTTGCGATTGGTGAGCGCATCGCGCAACTGGTGTGCGATCGCCAGCGGCAGCTGCACCTCCAGGGGCACGGCGGCGTTGCGAACGTCGGCGTAGTCGTCATCGTCGACGTTGAACACGAACGATGCGCCATTGCTGGCGGTGATCACGCCGAAGTACCCGACCAGCTTGGACGGGCCCTGCAACCGTGGATCGTTCGCGATCTCCTGGGACTTGAACACCTCGACCGAGGTGGGGATCGCATCCGCAGAGGCCAGCTCGATGCCGGGGCTGTGGGCCCCCGGACGGCGGCGCGGCGTGGCCGGATCGCCGACCTTGAAGCAGCTGAGGGCGGCGACCGAGGACTCGCCATCGATCATGCGCGGATCCACCTGCGCATCGCACTCGCGGTTGAGGGACAGGACGTCCGCCACGCGCACGGTCGCGTCGGTGGCGACGGCATAGACGAACTGGAACTGACCACCACCGGCGATGTCGTCGTTGATGAGGCCGTTGTTGCCGCCCATCCCGACCTGCGGCGTCAGGGCGACGCTGGTCACCCCGAGGGTCCCCGCGGGATCCTCGAGCGCGATCTGGCGGAGCGACTGCGGCAGCGAATCCACCCCGAGCTCGACAATAGTGACCGAGGCCGAGTTGTCGGCGCCGATCACGAGCTTGCGGGCATCGGTGCGCGGATCGAGCTCGAGATCGAGCGCCGCCGGCCGGATGCCTGCCGTCACCGTCCCGCCGCCGCCACACTCCGCGGGGCACGAGACGTTGCCGTCGGTGAGCGTCGGGGTCCCGCTCGAGAAGTCGATGCCCTTGACGATCCGGCCGGTCGCCGTATCGACGGCGGCGACCAGGTGACACGACGGATAGGCGATGTAGACCAGCCCCTGCGGCGTGGCGCTACAGACCTCGCCGATCGTCCCGCCGGCGGGCTCCGCCACCATCGCGGCCGGCCTCGCGCGGACCGGCTGGTTCGCAGCGTTGGTGATGCCGATCCGGTTCACGCGGACGTCCGGATCGGTATCGAGCGCGCTCGAGACGTCGAGGGCCGAGAGATCACACGAGCCGGCGTTCGCGACCACCTGGTAGCAACCCACCTTGTCGGTCGCGATCGCGATCGGATCCTCACCGACGCTGATCCCGTTCTTGCCGGGCGTGAGCGGATCGGAATCGAGCATCAGCACGTCGGCACCGGCGAACGCCGACGATGGCTTGGTCCCGAACTGCGCGACCGCCACCGTGCCGGGCCCCGACTGGAGGATGAAGCCGTACCAGGCCACCCCCGGGAGGGGCGCGGCGCCCATCGCGGTGAGATCCTCTTGGCCGGGGGGGACGGGCACCGGGGTGCCCGACTCGTGGGCTCCCGAGCGCACGTCGCATGCGCCGACCGGCTGAGCCGTGATCTTGACGTCGTCGGTGGGCGTGGCCGCGAGCCCGTGCGTGATCCGGAGCCCGCCGTAGCACGCGAACGAGATATCGACGGGCCGATCGAGGTTGAGCTGGCTCGGAGAGGTGCTGGTGGTGTCGCCGCACGATCCGCCGAGCATCACGAGGCAGGGCGCGAGGAACGAACGGAGGAACGCTACCAAGTACGAGGAAGTGAGGCGCTTCACGGCTTACGCACCTTTCCGATCCGCAGGACCACACGGTTGTGCGTCCGTGTGTTCGGCGCCGTATCGACGACCGCGATCGTGTCTTCTAGGAAGTTGGTCACGAACAAGAGATTCTTGGTCCGCGCGGCGGCGGCCGCGTAGGGCCCACGACCGACCAGCAGGATGTCCTCCACCGACACCTTGCCGCGTGGATCCACCACGTAGACCTGACCGTCCTGGAAGCAGGTGACGTACGCGCGCTCGGCATCGCCACTGCCGCTGATCGAGACCGTCGAGCCCTGGCGGCAGATGTCGGTGGCGCCGAGCGGGCGGTTCTTGGGGAAGCCCGTCGGGCCGATCGAGGTGTCCCAGATCTGAACCGAGGGCGGCCGGCGATTGACGAGGTAGAGCCGCGAGCCATCGACCGACATCGTCATGCCGCGGGTATCCGAGGAGCCGCCGTTGTTCCCGCCGACCGAGTCGAGGAAGAACCAGCTGCCCGGGAGCATGTACGGCGGGGCGCCGTTGACCGGGCGGCCCACCGTGAAGGTCTGGATCCGATCCTCGCTCCGGCTCCCGACATAGATGATGTCGCCGGCGGCGTTGGGCAGCCGCCCGACCACGCCCGTGGCGCCGCGCAGACCGTTCGAAGCGTCGGCGGCGAAGATGCCGGTCAGCACATCGGAGATCTGGACGTTGTCGCTGTTCTTCGGCGAATCGATCAGCGTGACCGCGCCCGTGGTCAGGTGCGTGACCATCGCGAACTCGCCCGCGCTATCGGCGAACACGCCGAACGGCTCCTCGGGGATGCCCGCGAGGTCGGCATCGTTCTGCACGTACGAGAGGCGGTGCGCGTCGTCGCACAGCGCGTTCGGGTCACCGTTCGGGTTGCACGACAGGCGCGACGTGTTGCCGTCCCAGTTGACCCACGCGATCGAAGGATCGCCGCGGGTGGGGACGACGAGGCGGAGCGACTTGTTGCCGAGATCCTGGATCGCGAGGTCGGTGGCGAAGTTGCCGATCCGGACGCCGGCACCGGCGTTGATGAACAGCGATTCGTCGCAGACCAGCGTCTCGGTGTGATCCGGATCCTGCTCGCAGCACGGCTCGTCGCCGCAGGTGCCGCCGGGGATCACCATGCCGGTGGTCCACGCATTGATCGTCTCGGTGACCCCGGTCAGATCGATCACCGAGATCGAGCCCGAGTCGTAGCGGAGCTCGGAGTTCGCGTTCGTGACGAACGCCACGGTCTCGTCGGGTGCGACGACGATCCCGGTGGGGAAGTACAGCTCGTTGGACGGCGGCCGAACTTCATCGGCCGAAGCGGTACAGGCGGCGACGACGAGGGCGCAGCCCAGAACAGGCACGAGCCTCATGGGTGACCGCTTCGACCGGCCGGGGAGTGGGAGGGTTGCCTGCATTTTGTGCATTGCTTCAAGGACTTGGTCAACGACTTGGCCAACGACGTGGTCACCGACTCGGGTCACGACTTGCGCCGGCTCTCGTCTGCGAGGGCTGCCCGGGCCGCCGCGACCCGGGCGATCGGCACCCGGAACGGCGAGCAGGACACGTAGTCAAAGCCTGCCCGGTGGCAGAGCTCCACCGAGCTCGGATCTCCGCCGTGCTCGCCACAGATCCCGACCTTGAGGTTCGGCTTGGTGGTGCGCCCACCACGTACGCCGAGCTCGATCAGCGCGAACACGCCGTCGGGATCGAGCGTCACGAATGGATCGACGGCCAGCACGCCCTTGTCGACGTACGACGGGAGGAACCGCCCGGCATCATCTCGCGACAGCCCGAACGTGGTCTGCGTGAGATCGTTGGTGCCGAACGAGAAGAAGTCCGCGTGCTCCGCGATCTTGTCCGCGACCACGCAGGCGCGCGGCAGCTCGATCATCGTCCCGATCGTGTACGGGATGCTGGCGCCCGCGAGCACGCGCTCGAACGTGGAGGCCACGAGCTCGCGCAGCCGGCGCAGCTCCTCCGCCACCATCACCAGCGGGATCATGATCTCGGGGTGGACCTTGATGCCCTCGCCCGCGACCTGGACGACGGCCTCGGCGATCGCCTGGGTCTGGATCTCGTAGATCTCCGGGTACGTGATCGCGAGCCGGCAGCCGCGATGACCGAGCATCGGGTTGGATTCGCTCAGCTCGGCGACCTTCGCGGCGATCACCGTGGCAGGGACGCCGAGATCCGCGGCGACCTCCTCGATGTCCTTCTGGGCGTGCGGGAGGAACTCGTGGAGCGGAGGATCGAGCAGGCGGATCGTGACCGGCAGGCCATCCATCACGCGGAACAGCTCCGCGAAGTCCCCGCGCTGCATCGGCAAGATCTTCGCGAGTGCGGTGCGGCGCCCGGCCTCGTCCGCGGCCAGGATCATCTCGCGCACCGCGAGGATGCGCTCCGGCTCGAAGAACATGTGCTCGGTGCGGCACAGGCCGATGCCCTCGGCACCGAAGCTGCGCGCGGTGCGAGCATCGGTGGGGGTGTCCGCGTTGGTGCGGACCTTCATGGTGCGGAAGCTGTCGACCCACTGCATCAGCACGCCGAGCTCGCTGCCCAGCTGCGCGGGCACCAGCGGCGCGGTGCCGAGGTAGACCTCGCCCGTGGAGCCGTCGAGGGTGATCAGGTCGCCTTCCTTGAGCTTGATCTCCTTGCCGCCGCCGACGAACATCGCGGACTTCTTCGGCGCATCGACGCGCAGCGACGTGCAGGCGGTGACGCAGCACTTGCCCATGCCGCGCGCGACGACGGCGGAGTGACTGGTCATCCCTCCGCGCGCCGTGAGGATCCCGACGGCGGCCTTCATGCCGTGGATGTCCTCGGGGCTGGTGTCGGTGCGCACGAGGATCACGCGCTCGCCGCGATTCGCCCACTCTTCGGCGGCACCCGCCGTGAACACCACCTTGCCGATCGCCGCGCCGGGGGAGGCCGGCAGCCCCTTGCCGACCGCCGGCGGCCGCGCCTTCGGATCGATCGTGGGGTGCAGCACCTCGTCGAGCTTGCTCGGATCGATCCGGAGGACCGCCTCCTTCTGCGTCAGCTTGCCCTCGGCGACCATGTCGACGGCGACCTTGACCATCGCCTTGCCCGTGCGCTTGCCGCCACGGGTCTGGAGCATGAACAGCTGCCCCTTCTGGATCGTGAACTCGAGGTCCTGCATGTCGCGGAAGTGATCCTCGAGGAGCTTCGCGACGCGCACCAGCTCGGCGTGCGCCGCCGGGAACAGCCTCGCCAGCTCGGGGAGCGACTCCGGTGTGCGCACACCGGCGACCACGTCCTCGCCCTGTGCGTTGGTCAGGAACTCGCCGTAGAGCTCGGCGGTGCCGGTGGCCGGGTTGCGCGTGAACGCGACGCCGGTGGCGCAGTCATCACCGAGGTTGCCGAACACCATCGCCTGGACGTTGACCGCGGTGCCAAGCGTCGCGGAGATCCCGTTGAGCTTGCGGTAGTAGTCCGCGCGTGGATTGTTCCACGAGTCGAACACGGCGCCGATCGCGCCCCACAGCTGCGTCTTCACGTCGTCCGGGAACGGGGCCTTGGTGACCTCGAGGACCTTGGCCTTGAACCGAGCCACGGCATCGCGCAGCGCGGCCTCGGTGAGATCCTGATCGCGGTTCGCCTTGTACGTGCGCTTGACCTCGTCGAGGATCTGATCGAACGGCTCCGGATCGTGTTCGTTCCCGGAGGTCACGCCGAGCACGACCTCGCCGTACATCGCCACGAACCGGCGATAGCAGTCCCACGCGAACGTGGCGTTACCGGTCTGCGCGGCCAGGGCGGCCACCGTCTGATCGTTGAGCCCGAGGTTCAGGATCGTATCCATCATCCCCGGCATCGAGGCCGCACCGCCCGAGCGCACGCTGACCAGCAGCGGCTTCGTGGGATCTCCGAACGTGGCCTTGGTGAGCTCCTCGACCCGCGCCATCGCCGCGTCGACCTCGCCCGCGAGCTCGACCGGGTATGCCAGCGAGCCCGCACCCTTCCCGCCCCCGTTCGCCATCACGTGGCGACAGACCTCGGTGGTGATCGTGAACCCCGGAGGAACCGGGAGACCGAGCGATGCCATCTCCGCGAGGTTCGCCCCCTTGCCGCCGAGGAGCAGCTTGTCCTTGGCGCTACCTTCGGCGGTGCCGCCGCCGAACTGCCGGAGGTGCTTCATGCGGCACCTGCCAGGAGACGGAAGTCGCCGATGCTCACGAACCGCTCGTAGATCGCGCTCAGCAGCGACAGGCGGTTGGTGCGCAGCTTGGGATCGGGATCCATGACCATCACACCACCCTTGTCGAAGAAGGCCGCGACCTCGGGCTGGATCCGGACCAGGCACTGGATCAGTTCGGCATAGCCGGTCGCGCCCACACGCATCTCGCGGTTGAACGCGTTCCACAGGAGGGTCTCGACCTCCTTGAACAGCTTGTCGTCGACGGTGGCCGAGGAGAACTCGAAGTTCTTCGCACGCGCGTCGTCGAGGATGTTCGCGATCCGCTTGAACACGATGCGTGCCTCGCGAGGCACGGCCATGAGCGCGCGGGCACGCTCGCGGGCGTCGTCGGGATTGCGGAACTCCTGCGCGAGCGCGGCGTCCGTCTCCTGCACCGGGATGCCGTCATCGGCAAAGATCCCACGCAGCCGCGCACGGAAGAACTCGAGGGTGTTCGCCGGATCCTTCAGCACCACGCCGTGCTCGGCGAGGGCATCACGTGTGGCGGCGAACAGCGGGGTCCACAGCTGGGACCATTCGGGGCGCGCGAGCAGGATCTGCCAGATGCCGATCGCCGCGCGGCGCAGGCCGAACGGATCCGCCGAGCCGCTCGGCTCGAGGCCGACGGCGAAGCAACCCACGATCGTGTCCATGCGATCGGCGAGCGCGAGGATCGCGCCGGCCGGGGACGCCGGCAGCTGCGCGCCCTGCCCCTTCGGCCACCAGTGCTCGTCGATCGCGGTGGCGATCGCCGGGGACAGGCCGAAGTCCTTCGCATAGTGGCGCCCCATCACGCCCTGGAGCTCGGGGAACTCGCCCACGGCATGCGAGGCGAGGTCTGCCTTGCAGACGCGCGCACTGGCCTTCGCGAGCTCGACGTCAGCATGCGCGAACGTGGCGACGGCCGCGGCGATCTGCTCGAGCCGGCGCACCTTGTGACCGATGGTCTTGGCGTCGTTCCCGAGCTTGGCCTGGAACACCACCGCATCGAGCTTGGTGTTCCACGCCTCGAACGACTTCTTGCGATCCTCGGCGACGAAGAACTTGCCGTCGGTCAGCCGCGACGCGAGGACCTTCTGGTTGCCCTTCGCGACGACCATCGGATCCTTGACCACCGTGGCCATCATCGTGACGAACCGGTTCGCGAGGGTGCCGTCGGCGCTCTCCATCGCGAAGTAGCGCTGGTGCGTGCGCATCGACGTGACGATGATCTCCTCGGGGATCCCGAGGAAGGCGGGATCGAACTCGCCCGAGACTCCGACGGGATACTCGCCGAGGTGGATGACCTCCGCGAGCAACGCCTCGTCCGGACGCACGCGCAGCTTGGTCTCGTTCTCGATCCGGCCGAGCTCGGCGCGGACCAGATCCTTGCGCGCCTCGGGATCGACGACGACATGCGCGGCGCGCAGCGCATCGACGTACGCCTCGGCCGAGGCGATCTCGACGGGCCCCGACGCGAGGAAGCGGTGACCGCGACTCTGGCGACCCGACGTCTGGCCGGCCCAGGTCAGCGGCACGACCTCGCCGCCGTGGATCGCGACGAGCCACTGCACCGGGCGCACGAACGTGGTCTCGGTCCAACCCCAGCGCTGCGACTTCGGCCACGCGAGCGAGGCGGCGAGATCGGCGAGCAGCGCGGGTAGCAGCGCGCGCGCGTCCTGGCCGATCACGTTGCGGAGGGCCACGACGTACTGGCCCTTCTTGCCGGCGACCTCGCGCTTGACGAGGCTCTCGGGGGCGACGCCGTTCTTCGCGGCGAAGCCCTGCCCCGCCTTGGTCAACGTGCCATCCGGCGCGAACGCCGCGGACACCGGCGGGCCAACGACCTCCTCGTTGAGATCGGGCTGACGATCGGCGAGCTGCTTGACGATCACCGCGAGCCGGCGCGGGGTGCCGAGCGCGCGCACGCCCTTGTGCTCCAGGCGCGCGGCGGCGAGGCGGAGCTCCACGAACGCGGGGAAATCGACGAGCTGGCGCGCGAGCATGCGCGCGGGAATCTCCTCGCATCCGATCTCGAACAGCAGATCAGCTGGCATGGGCGATCTCCTCGGCGTGCGGGGCCACGGCGCGGGCGGCGGCGAGCGCCCCCGCGTTGACGCCGGCCTCGGCGGCGCCGTTGTACGCATCGACGGCCTGCTGCTGCAGGTGCTTGGGCAACAGCGGGAAGCCGAGCCGCGCGCGCGAGGCGACATAGGTCTCGGCGCACGCCTTGGCCATGCCACGAACGCGACCGATGAACCGCTGACGCTCCGTGACGCTGATCGCGCCGCGCGCGTCGAGCGAGTTGAAGGCGTGGCTGGCCTTCATGCAGAACTCGTAGGCGGGGAGCACGAGCGGCCCGGCCGGGCGCGCGAGCAGGCGCTTGCACTCGCCCTCGTAGGTGTCGAACGCGGTGAACGCGAGCTCGGCCTTGAGCTCCTCGAAGTGGTACGTCGAGTACTCGACCTCCCACGGGTGGCGGAGCTGCCCGTAGGTCACGTGCTTGTCCCACTGCAGGTCGTACATGTTGTCGACGTTCTGCAGGTACATCGCGAGGCGCTCGACGCCGTACGTCAGCTCGGCGGTGACCGGCATCAGATCGATGCCGCCGGCCTGCTGGAAGTAGGTGAACTGGGTGACCTCCATGCCGTCACACCACACCTCCCAGCCGAGGCCCCAGGCGCCCAGCGTCGGCGACTCCCAATCGTCCTCGACGAACCGGATGTCGTGGACCGCGGGATCGAGCCCGATCGCGCGCAGCGAATCGAGGTAGAGATCCTGGACGTGCAGCGGGCTCGGCTTCAAGCCGACCTGGAACTGGTAGTACGCGCCGGCGCGGTTGGGGTTCTCGCCGTAGCGACCGTCCGACGGGCGGCGACAGAACTGGGCGAACGCGGCGTTCCACGGCTCGGGTCCGAGCACCCGCAGGAACGTGGCGGGGTGGAACGTCCCGGCGCCGACCTCGACATCGACGGGCTGCTCGACGACGCAGCCCTTGTCGGCCCAGAACTTTTGCAGCGTGAAGATGAGGTCTTGCAAGTACATGGCGCGTGCGCCGGGCACCCTACCGTCGAGGGGCCGGCGGGTCAAGCGACGCCCATGAGCTAAGTGCCTCAGATCTCTTGACGTTCTCGGCACCCGACGGCTAGCGTGACGGCATGGTTCGGGAGTGCCTCGTTGGTCTCGTGCTGGCGCCGTCGATCGTCAGCCTGGCGGGGTGTTCGCTCGCCCTCGACTTCTCCCAGAGCGCCGTGCCGATCGATGCCGAGATCGACGCGCCGTACACGCAGGAGCAGTGCGAGTACAAGGAGCCCAACGACACCGTGGCCACGGCAGCGCTGATCAGCGTGGCCGACACCGGCACCGGTGCGATCTGCGGCGGCGAGACCGAGGACCATGACTTCTACAAGTTCACGGTGCCGGCGCTGACCGCCAAGGTCATCATCAAGCTCACGTTCACCAACCGCGCGAGCGGCGATCTCGATCTCAAGCTGAGCGACGCGAGCGGCCTCATGATCGCCCAGTCGCGCGGGTTCGGGAACGAGGAGACCATCACCTGCCCGGCCGCCTCACCCGCGTGCCCGATGCTGGCCGCCGGCGACTACGTGTTCGAGGTGTTCCCCGCGCTGACCGGCGCGGTGAACTTCTACGACTTCGCGCTGACCATCACGCCCCAGTGAGCCCGGTGGCTGGACGTCAGAACACGTACTCGATCGCGTAGCCCACGCGCTCGGTGCCACCGGGCGGCACCGAGACCTTGGTCCGCACGACGTCCGTGCTGATCACCGGCTTGGTCGGCCAGCCGGTCTTGATCGCGCGGCGCTTCGCCGGCCGGAGCTTCTCCTCGATCACGACCTCGCGCGGCTCGGTGCCGAGGTTCGAGACCGAGATCACGAAGCGATCGACGAGGCTCGCACCATCGGCGCCGGCGACGATCCGGTTCCGGATCCCGCGCAGCTGATCGTCGATCCACAGCGGGAGCCGCGTACCGCCATGGATCTCCTCGCGGCCGGCGGACGGGATCTCGACATCGCGGATCGCCTCGCCGGGGAGCTCGAGATGCGCGTGCACGGGGCCGGGAGACAGCGCCACGCCCGGAAGCTCGAGCCACAGCCACACGGCGTGCACCGAATCGCGGCCCCACGTGGGATCGCTGGCGTTGCCAACGCCCGCCCGGATCGCACCATCGAAGATGCGCCGCGCAGCCGCCGGCGTCTCGCGCGGAGGGGCGCCGAGCACCGTGGTCGAGCCGTCGAGGGTCAGCGCCCCGCGCGCGAGCAGCGCGGCCGGCAACTCGCCACCGGGCAGCCCCTCGAACAGCGAGACCTCCGCGGTGCCTCCCCAGCTCGGGGTCGCGATCGCGAACCGCGTCGCGATCGTCGCGCGATCGCCGGTGGTCATCGTGAGGTCGTGCTGTGCATGGTACGCGAGGCTCGTCGAGACATAGAGCACGCGCACGAGCTGCTTCCCCTCTCCGCCGGTCGCGGTGCAACGAACCACGGGCGACACCACGGAGATCGTGGAGTCCGGCGCGGGCTCGGGCTCCGCCTCGAGCTCGCCATCGACCGCACGCTGGCGGCGCCGCTCTTGCCACGCGCCGTAGCGCTCGAGCGCCGCATCGGGCGACAGCTGCTGGGTCTCGTGATCGCGATCGCACTGGCCGACGGTGAGCGCACCTCCGCCGAGCGGCTCGATCACCAGCGAGGGCAGCGCAGCTCCGGGGTCGATGTGATCGAGCAGCAGCAGCCCACCGCGGACCACGACCCAGCGGCGATCGTCGACGACGGTGTAGGACTTGCCCGCGGCCTGATAGAACGCCATCGAGATCCCGGCCGGCGGCGTGGCGATGGTCTCGACCGGGCGCGGGGGATGACACGCGCACGCGAGCACGGTCACCAGCGCCCAGCGCCGCATCACTCTTCGACCGCGACCGTGTCGCCGACGATCTGCGCGGCGTCCTTGGGCTCGATCTTGCCCGACAGCACCGCCGCCACGCCGGCGAGCACGGGCATCCGCGTGCGCAGCCGTCCCGCGAGCTCCATCCCGGCGATCGCGGCGCGCGCCCCCTCGGTGCGCACCGAGTCCGCGGTGACCACGCCATCGGCGAGCCGGCGCCCGAGCAGATAGTCCGCGGAGCGATCGGTGGCCGCGCGCACCAGCAGGTTGCCGAGCCCCGCGAGGCCGGCGAACGTGCGCGCCTCCGCGCCGGCCGCCTGGCCGAGACGCGAAGCCTCGGCCACCGCGCGCGTGATCAGCACGGCGCGCGGCCCCGGGCCCATCCCGAGGCCATCGGCGAGCCCGAGCGCGACGGTGTACGCACCCGAGAGCGCCGAGGCGAGCTCGACGCCGATCAGATCCTTGGAGCTGTACACGCGCAGCGCGGGAGGACAGTTGAGGAGGCGGCGACCCTCGGCGACCACCTCGTCGAACACCGACGCGATCACCATCGACGCGTACTGGCCCTCGATCAGATCCTGCGGCAGCGCGGGCCCCGCGAGCACGCCGAGCTTGAGCGTGGGCAGGCCCTGCGCCATCACCTCGGAGACGCGCTCGTTGGTGGGGGCAGCGAGCGCACCGATCGCGTGCACCACGATGTGGCTGCCGTCGAGCACCTCGCCGAGCTCCCGCGCGCGCTCGCGGACGTTGGTCGATTGCACGGCGAGCACGAGGAACCGGGCCTCGGCGGCGAGCCGCTTCGGATCGGCCGTCGCTTCGAGCGGGGCCGGCAGCGGCGCGGCCGGGAGCCGGGGCGATTTGCGCTGGCTCTGGATCGCGGCCACCACGGCGGTGTCGCGCGACCACAGGATCACGCGGCGGCCCGTGCGCGCGAGCACGGAGGCGAGCGCGGTGCCGAACATGCCAGCACCGATGATGCCGACGGTGTCGCCGCGCGTGCTCACGCGTTGCCCTCGGGTGGGATGTGATGCGTCCGGTTCTGGTAGTAGTAGAGGAGCTTCACGTCGTCGACCTGCAGGATATCGCCCTGGCGCGTCACCGCCGGTCGGGTGTGATAGGTGCCGAGCCCCTTCACGGCGTCGTCGAGCTTCGCCTCCGCCGATTGATCGATGTACTGCGGATGCTCGGCGCCGAAGCTCGGGTTCGCCGCGATCCGCGCGCGCAGCCGCACCAGCTCCTCGACCGCATCGCCGACCTTGACCCCGAGCTGCGCGGTGGGTGCGCGGAGCAGGCGATAGATGTCTCGCGTCCCGACGGTCTTCGCGATCGAATCGTAGAGCGCACGCGCGACCAGGTTGGTCGAGTGGAACACCGTGAGCTTGGGGTACGCGGCGGCGAGCCGGCGGCCGAGCGCGCGCGTGTACTCGGCGTCGCGCTGATCGTCGTCGGTGACCTCGCCATCGGCGCCGCGCACGAAGCTCGCAGGATCCACCACGCGCCCCGCGCGATCGAGGGATTCGCCGTCATCGGTGATGTCGTTGCCGAACACGTCGAGCGGGCGTCCGAACCGGACCACCACGGAGCCCTCGTGGACGAGGATCTTGCGGAAGAACTCGAGGATGCGACCGATCCGCGAGAACTCGTCGTCGGTGATGATGTAGCGGCTCTTCCCGGTATCGGCGAGATAGTCCGCGACCAGGGTCTCTGCCTCGAGGACGAGGCGGTAGTTGATCGTCACCGGGACGATGTAGATGCGCTTGTTCGGAGCACCCTCACGAACGCTGTTCTTGTATGCAGTGACGGTGGTGCCGAGCAGGCCGAGCTTGAGGTTCTTCTCGACGATGTTCGAGCGACACCGGGTGCCCCCGGGGAAGAACAGCGAGTGGTACCCGTGCTCGAGGAGGACCGTGGAGTACTCCTTCAGCACATCCTTGTAGAGCTCGAACTTCAGCCGCCGATCGACGCGGTAAGCGCCGAGGTTCCGCATGAAGTACGAGATGAAGGGGTTCGAGAACAGGTTCTTCCCGGCGCCATAGGTCACGGGCGGCAGGTGGGCCCGCAGCATCCCGAGGCCGATCGCCGGCGAGTCCATGTTCGACGAGTGGGTGGGCGTGACGACGATCGTGCCGCGCTCGGCGCACGCGCGCACGATGTCGAGCTCGCCGTCGGCGCTGATCCGCGCGTCGAGGTTGCGCAGCGTGTCCATGCCCTGGCGCAGGCTGGTGATCGGGTTGAACACGAACCCGAGCAGCGACGGGCCGATGCCGGTGGCGAACTTGTAGACCCGTGGATCGAAGTTCCCGACGACGTCCTCGCCGTAGTGCCGGACGAGCTTGCGCAGCTCGCTCGCCTTCTCCTCCTCGGACATCCCGAGCAGCCGGCGCGACAGCTCCTTCCAGCGATCGAGGCCGTTCTTGCCGCTGCCCGCTTCGAGACGGCGGATCTCGTTGAACGCGACGTCGTTCAACACGTTCTCGAGCGAGTGATCTCCACCGACCTTGGACTCACCCACCCGCCGAGCGACCACGCGTCGCTCGACCTCCGCGAGCAGGCGCTCGCGATCTGCGTTGAACCTCTCGAGGCGGTTCTCCGCCTCCCGCACGGGACGGTCACTCGCCATGGCACCTCGTTCATATCACGTGGGGGGAACCCGCCGGCTCCAGGTAGGTTCAGAGCTTCCCGCCAGATCCTGGCAATCCCGCTTGCGGTGGGCCTCCATGCTATGGTCTTGATCGAACAGGCGCTGGTTCCCTCGTTGGAGCTAGCGCGACTCGCCGGGTGGGACCCGGAGGCTTCGTCCTCCGAACCAACGGCGGAGTAGGCACGGATGTCCACGACCAAGCGTCGAACCACTACGAAGAAGGCCTCCCCTGCGGCTGCGAAAGAGCCAAAGAAGGTGGCGAAGCGTGCCCAAAAGCCAGCCGTGGCCGAGGCCGCACCGGTGAAGAAGGCCGCCAGCCGGGCCACCAAGGCGCCTGCCAAGGCTGCGTCGCCTGCGCCCGCCCCGCCCCCACCGCCGCCCGCACCCGCCAAGGCCAAGGCCGGCTACAGCCTGGACCGCCCGGCGCCTCCGGAGGCCGCGGGCCTCTCGAAGAAGGTCGGCTCGCTTCTCGGCATTGGCCAGGAGGTGCTCGGCATCAAGTCGTTCCGCCCAGGTCAAGCCGAGGCGTTCGATCACCTGCTCGGCGGTGAGGACCTGCTCGCGGTCATGCCGACGGGCAGCGGCAAGTCCCTGCTCTACCAGCTGACCTCGATGGTCGTGCCTGGCGTGACGGTCGTGGTCAGCCCGCTGATCGCGCTGATCAAGGATCAGCTCGACAAGATGGTCTCGAAGGGCGTCAGCGCGGCGAAGATCGATTCGACGTTGACCGTCAAGCAGCGCCGCGAGGTCGATGCCCTGATCAAGGCACCGGGCGGCAAGCTCCTCCTGACCACGCCGGAGCGGATGGCCGATCCCGCGTTCCGCTCGTTCCTCAAGGAGGCGTGCGGTGGCATCGGCGTCTCGAGGTTCGTCGTCGACGAGGCGCACTGCGTTTCCCAGTGGGGCCACGACTTCCGCCCGGCCTATCTCTCGTTGCGCAAGGCGCTCGAGGATGTCGGCCGCCCGCCGGTGCTCGCCACCACGGCGACCGCACCTCCGCACGTCCGCGACGACATCCTGTTCCAGCTCGGGATCGAGGGCGCGACGATCGTCACCACGACGTTCGACCGTCCGAACCTTCACTACGAAGTCATCGTCTTCGCCGACGACGACGAGAAGATGAAGACCCTGGTCACGCTGCTGAAGAAGCTGCCGCGGCCCGGCATCGTCTACTGCGCGACGGTCAAGAAGGTCGAGGAGCTGTACGAGGCGCTCACGCGCTGGGGCGTGCCGGTGGGCAAGTACCACGGCCGGATGAACAAGAAGGAGCGCGACGAGAGTCAGAACGCGTTCATGGCGTCGTCCGAGATCGTGATGATCGCGACCAACGCGTTCGGCCTTGGCGTCGACAAGTCGAACATCCGGAACGTCCTCCACTACCACGTGCCCGGCTCGCTCGAGGCGTATGCACAGGAGGCCGGTCGCGGCGGTCGCGATGGCAAGCCGGCGCGCTGCGTCCTCCTGTTCTCGCCCGACGACGTCGCGATCCAGGAGTACTTCCTCCAGGGCACGTACCCCACCAAGCGCCAGGTCCGTCAGGTCTACGAGGCACTCGAGGCCTTCACCGAGCTCCACAAGCAGAACAGTCACCTCGCCGAGGAGTCGCCGCCGACGGTCGTCAATGTCGCGCTGTCCTCCGGCGTCGGCCAGCAGCGGACGCGCACGGTGCTCTCGCTGCTCAAGGACGAGAAGTTCATCACCGAGCGCGAGGGCGGCACGTACTTCATCGCCGATCCGCCCGCGGAGATGAGCGAGCTGATGGAGCGCGCGAAGCAGTACGAGGCGCGCCGGATCGCCGATCGCCAGCGCCTCGATTCACTGCTCGCGTACGTCAAGGCACCGGGATGCCGCAACCAGGTCATCCTCCAGTACCTCGGCGAGCCCGAGCCGCCCCGCTGCGGACGTTGCGACAACTGCCTGCGCTCGCGCGAGGCCGCCCTCGCCGCCTCGACCGAGGCCACGCGCCTCGGCGCCTCGCTGACCCGCCTGCTCGACGACGATCCAACGGAGCCCAAGCCGCGCCGCGAGATCAAGGCGCGCGTCGTTCGCATCGATCAACCGCCCGTCGCACCGCCGGCAGCTCCCGCCCCACCCGCGCCGAAGCCGAGCACCGTGCTGAGACGGACCCCGGGTGGTGCGGCAGCCGTCGCCCCCGCCGCCGCAGCTCCCAGCGTAACGAAGCCGGCACCTGCCGCGATCGCCGCGCCGGCCAACGGCACCGCCCCGGCGGTGACCAAGCGCAAGGTCGCCACGCCGGACGAGGAGAATCCCAAGGGCGACGTCGACGAGGATGATGACGAGCTCGAGGACGACGAGCTCGCGGACGGCGAGCTCGCCGGTGACGACGACGATGATGATGATGACGACCTCGACGATGACGAGGACGACGATGACGACGACCTCGACGACGATGATGACGACGAGGACGACGACGATGACGACTACGAGGTGATCGACAAGACCGCCGCGGAGATCGCGGAGGAAGGTGTCGAAGGTCCGGGCGAGATCACGGTCCTCGCGCGCAAGAAGGTCCCGAAGGTCGCGAAGACGCGGACCTTGCGCACCGACGACGCCACGACCTCGACCGCGAGCGCAGCCGAGGCGCGCCGCCGTCGTCGCCGTCGGCGCCGGAAGCGGCGCGCGATGCTGCCGCCAAAGAGCGCGTTCACCACGCCGGTGCTCTCCACCGGCGGTCCCCCGATGGGGGCCAGTGGCGACGCCCAGCCGCGCCGCTCGGGCGGCGGTGGTGGTCCCGTGATCGAGTACGTGCGCGGTCCGATGCGGATCGCGATGGCACCGGTGGCGTCGGCGAACCCGAACGATTCGGGCGCGGGCGCGAACCGTGGTGGCCGGCGCACCAAGAAGACCCGGCGCTGGGACCGCCCAGGTGCTGGTGGTGGCGGTGGCAACTTCGACCGCGGCCCGCGGAACTTCGATCGCGGTGGTGGCGGTGGCGGCGGTGGTGCACCGCGTCCCCCGCAGCAGCCGCAGCAAGGTGCCGAGGGCGGCGGAGCTCCCGGCGAGCGTCGTCGACGCAGGCGTCGGCGCAGGCGCGGCAATGGCACACCGAACGGACCGCCCGGCTCGGGCGGGCCACCGATGATCGGAGCCGGTGGGCCGCCGAACGGAGATGCCGCGCCCGTCGCGTTCTTCGAGGTGCGCGGTGACGGCAACCGACCGCCGCAGCAGCAGCAATCGCAGCAGCAAGGGCCGCCAGGGGCCGACGCCCCCCTCGTGCTCGGCCCCGATGGGCAGCCGCTGCGCAAGCGTCGGCGTCGGCGTCGGCGTGGCCGCGGCGGTCGTCAGCGCGAGTGGCGTGGACAGCCGGGTGGTGAAGGCGGAGCCGCGCCCGCCGGGGATGGCGGCGGCGGCGATGGCGGCGGCGACGGCGGCGGTGATGGTGGCGGCGGCGAGTTCAGTGACGGCGGCGACTCGTAGCGGCCCGCGCACCCACTAGCCACGACGCGCCTCGCACCGTACGCTGGTGATGTGCTCGACTGGCTCGGCTCCGTGGCGATCCGCAAGCGGACGGCCACGCGCGTCGAGCTCGTGCTGACGCGTGCGACGGCGTGGACCGGGTATGGCCTCGCGGGCGCCGGGGTCTGGCTCGTGACCCTCGGGATGATCTGGGCGCTGGTCACCGGGGTGTTCGTCCTCGGGCTCGGCGTGCTGCTGGGGACGTTACGGCGAAGGCTGGTGTTCGATCGCGAGGATGGCCTGCTCCGGAGCGAGCAGGTGATCCTGGGGATCCGGCGGCGCGCGGCGATCCCGCTGTTCCACCTCCGCGCTGTCGTCGTCTCGGCACGCCGCCGTGGGCTGTACGTCGCGTACGTCGAGCGCAGGATCGGCGGGCAGATCCACCTCGACGAGGCGCGGCATCCAGCGCCGCTGCTCGCCCTGGCCGAGGCGATCGCTGAGGTCGCCGAGCTCCGCCTGGTCTACGACGCGACCACCCGTGCAGCCGCCTCCGACTGATCGATGATACGTTCGCCGGGTTCGATGCGTACGACCCTGCTTTTGTTCGCGCTCGCTGCCTGCAGCAACGATGGCTCCGCGACCACTCAGGCCAAGCCCACCGACGAACCGCGCAAGCTCGCCGGGGTCTACCCCGACAAGTTCGAGTGCAAGTCGGTCGCGACGACCGAGGCGATCGGTCAAGCGCTCGGCGGTGCGGTGCGGGAGCTCGACAGCCCGTCGTCGGTGCCACGTGGCGTGCCGCATCCATGCACCTACGAGGTCGCGATCCAGCAGCAGCCCGAGTACTGGACGTTCGACTTCGACTGCCGGGACGGGATGAAGCAGCGCGCGGATGCGCTGTTCAAGCAGTACACCCAGACCAGCGCGGACCTCGTCGAGCAGTACAACGCGGTCTCCGACGCGGGTCCGCAGCCGGGCGCGAAGCGGGACGCGGGCGTACACGACAAGGACGCGGGGATCGATGCGCCTCAGCGCGCACCCGAGCAGGCGACCGAGGTCATGGTCGGGCTGAAGGGCCTCGACCATCACGGCCAGGGCCTGATCTTCATCGACGACGATGCGCCGTGCTACGTGCGCGTGGTCGGGCCGGATAGCGCGCGCAGGCTCGAGCTGGCGAAGCTGGTCGCGAAGAACCTGACGTTCGCGAACGCGCCGATGACGCCTCGCCCGTTCAAGTGAAGCCCAGCGTCACGGTGCGCGAGGACGCCGGCGGCTCCGAGCTGCGCGCGCAGATCGGGCTCGCGATCCCGCTGGCCCTGCAGCAGCTCGGGTTCCAGCTGATGGGCACCGTCGACGCCGCGTGGCTCGGGCGGTACGACGACACGGCGCTCGCCGCGGCCGGGGTCGGCAACAATCTCCTGTTCGCGATCAGCTCGATCGGGCTCGGGCTCGTGATGGGCCTCGACAGTGTGATCCCGCAGGCGATCGGCGCCGGGCGCTACGCCGACGCCCGACGCTATCTCCACGCGGGGCTGCGGCTCGCCGTGCTCGCGGGGCTCGCCGCGACCTTGATCGTGTTCGGCACCCCACTCGTGCTGTCGCTGGCGGGTGTGGCGGAGGACGTGGCGAGCGAGGCGCGGGTCTACGTCTACCTGCGCGCACTCGGGATCGTCCCGTTCCTGCTCTCGGTGGCGCTGCGTAGCTATCTCGCGGCGCACAACGTGACGCGCCCCCTGATCATCGCTGTCGTCGTCGGCAACCTCGCGAACGCCGTGCTCGACTTCGTGCTGATCTTCGGCGTCGCCGCGATCGGCCTACCACCCCTGGGCGTGATCGGTGCCGCGGCCGCGACGGTGACGGTCCAGATCGTGATCGTGTTCGTCTACCTCGCCTCCGTCCGTGCGCTCGATCCCGATGGCCCGCAGGGCCCCAAGCAGCCAGGCGATGCTTCGCCGCTCCCTCCCTCCACCCGCGCAGATCTGATCGAGGTGCTGCGGTTCGGCGGCCCCGTCGCCGGGCAGCTGTTCGCCGAGGTCGGGATCTTCGGCGTGGCCACCGTGATCGCGGCCAGCATGGGGACCTTGCCCGTCGCCGGGCACACGATCGCGCTCAACCTCTCGAGCTTCACGTTCGCCGTCGCGGTCGGCGTGGGCGCGGCAACGTCGGTGCGCGTGGGGCATGCGATCGGGGCCGGAGATCTCGCGCTCGCGCGGCGCCGGGGCCTGATCGGCTTCGCGATGGGGCTCGGCGTCATGGCGGCGTTCGCGGTGATGTTCGTCAGCGCACCGCGCCTCCTCGCCAGCGTGTTCACCGACGACCCGGCCGTGATCGCGGCGGCCGTCCCGCTGCTCATGATCGCCGCCCTGTTCCAGCTCTCCGATGGCGCGCAGGCGATCGGCGCCGGAGCGCTACGCGGCCTCGGGGACACGCGAGCGACCCTGATCGGCAACCTGATCGGACACTACGCGATCGGGCTCGGCATCTCGCTCGGCCTCGCGTACGGCGCCGGGATGGGCGCCCGCGGTCTGTGGCTCGGGCTGTCCGCCGGGCTGACCGTGACCGCGCTGTACCTGCTCGTGCGCTTCCTGGCCGGAACGCGCCCCGGGACCGTGATCAGAACTCGCTCCGAAACCCCGCGATGAACTTCGGGTGCCCTGCCCCGTCGCCGTCGAGCGGGAACGCGAGATCGAAGCGGAACAGCTCGCGCGAGGTCTGCGGGATCAGCGAGCGCAGGCCGAGGCCGACGTCGTGGTGGAGCCCGAGCTCACCGATCTTGTCTGCCGCGCCGCCGACGTCATAGAACACCACGCCACCGAGGCGGAACACCCAGAGCGCGACCGGGAGCGAGCGCACCTCGATCTGGGTGCCGCTCAGACGCTGCCCGGAGAACTCGTTGATCGCGAAGCCACGCAGGCCGGTGTCCGAGCCGATCTTGAGGAGCGCGTTGGTGGTGTCGTTCCACCGGGTGCCGAACGTGCTCTCGGCGACCAGCCGCAGCTGCTTGTAGACCGGGGAGACCACGCGTGTGGAGACACTCGCGGCGTTGTCGATGAACTCGCCGTCCTGGTGCCGGGTGGAGAGCCCCGCGGACAGCGTGACCGAGCCGTCGCGGCACCACGGGAACGTCCACGATCCCGACAGCGCGCCGCGCTGGAACTCGTAGTCGGAGCCGAGGAACTTGAGCCCGAACCCGATCGACGCGTCCACGCTCGGCCCGATCCGCAGATCCTCGGCGAGGTCGTAGGTCTGGACGTTGCGCCGCGTCTTGTAGCGGGGCGTGTACATCCCGTACGACACGAACGGCACGGAGGTGACCTCCGAGCGCGGCAGCACGGCGCGCGCGAATGGCTCGCGCTGCTCGACGGTGCCCGGGAAGGAGTCGAGCAGGCGTGGGTGGATGCTGTCGATCCCGTAGCCGAACGAGACCTGCTGCTTGTAGGCCGTGCCGAACTGACGGACCGCTGACACGGTCGCGCCCCAGCGCCGCATCGCATAGGCCCACGGCAGCTGCTCGTCGATCGGCGTCATCGTGGGGTTGAACGCGCTCGGCGTGGTCGGGTTGCGGCTATCGATCTGCTTGACGCACTCGCCGCCGATCGGGCACCACACCGGCCGCAGGTTGGTCTTGTAGAAGCTGCGATCGACCGCGAACCGGTGGCTGAAGCTGACGCCCACGCCCCACTTCGTCGCCAGGTTCCACAGCGGCCGGTTGATCGAGATCGAGCTCGAGCTGCCTTCGCGATCGAACGTCCCGCCGCTCGGGGTGTTCGGATCGCGCGGCGCACCAGGAAGGCCGATGTCGCTGCCGAACAGCGCCTCGCGATTCAAGATCGTGCTGACCCGCGCCGTCAGGTTCAGGTGCCTGCCGAGGAAGTTCTTGTCGATGAACAGAGGACCAGCGGCGACCGCGCCTTGATCGAGGCTGAACGACGCCGCGATCAATACGCGGCGACCGAGGAAGTTGTTCTCCGAGAGCGAGGTCTGGAGATCGGTCAGCGTGCCCTGCTGGAAGGTGTAGGCGGTGTTGAGGCGGAGGCTCCAGATGTCGCGCGTGACCACGAGGATGTCGACCTTGCCGGCCTCCGCGGACTTCACCGGCACCACCGCGATCACCGACGTGAAGATCGGATCGCGCAGGCGCCGCGCCGTCTCCTCGATCTTGTTCTGATCCCAGACCTCGCCAGGGCGCAGGATCACCTCGGCGCGGACCACGCTCTCCTTCGAGGTCACGTGGAAGTTGTTGAAGAACCGGAGGAGCCGGGTCTTCTCGGCGAACACGTCCTCGTTGTAGACGCGGATCTGACCGACGACCTTGCCCCACGGCTCGGGCTCCAGCTGGTAGCCACGCGCGGTGATCGCTCGCCGCATCGATTGGCGCTCGAGTCCACCGAGCGTCGCGAGCCAGTTGCAGCTCGGCTCGTGCGCGTCGCACTGCTGCTCGGCGGCCGCGCGGTCGAGCTTGACCTGGGCGCCGGTGGCCGCCGGCTGAGTTGACCCGATCGTGGGGACCACCGGTGGTGGAGCGGTCACCGGCACCGCGGGCGGCGGCGGGGAGGCGCTCGGCGGGGGGAAGATCGGAGGCGGTGGACCCTGCGCAGACGCAAGCTGAACGCCCGCGAAAGTAGCGCAGACGATCGCGAGCAAGCGCACGAACGCCATCGTACACGCAGGCGAGTAAGATCGTGGTGTGTACTGCCCGGTCTGTCGCGCGGACTACCCGGAGGACTGGAAGGTCTGTCCCAAGGACGAGACCGCCCTCCTCCAGTCCGCACAGATCGGGAAGTACAAGATCGAAGGGCTGCTCGGCGTGGGTGGAATGGGCGCGGTCTATCGGGCGATCAACCCCGACACGCGCGGCCGGGTCGCGATCAAGATCATGAATCCGGCCGTCGCCGGGGCCGAGTCCGCGCGCGCACGGTTCCAGCGCGAGGCGGCGGCCGTCGCGGCACTGCGGACCGCGCACGTGGTCAAGGTGTTCGACTTCGGCACTGACGCAGGAACGCTCTACCTGGTGATGGAGCTGCTCGACGGGCACACGCTCCGCGAGGAGATCCAGGCTCCCCCCGAGACGATGGAGCTCGCGCGCGTCCAGATGGTGCTCGACGGTGCGCTGCGGGGCCTGGCCGCGGCGCACAAGGCCGGCATCGTCCATCGCGATCTCAAGCCGGAGAACGTCTACGTCACCGAGACCGACGACGGCGAGGTCCCGAAGCTGCTCGATTTCGGCATCGCGCGTGTGCGGACCAAGGACTCGGACCTGACGTTGACCGGCAGCCTGATGGGCACCGCCGGGTACATGGCGATCGAGCAGGTGGCGCCCGATCACGGCGAGATCGGCCCGTGGACCGACGTCTATGCGATGGGCGCGATCCTGTACGAGCTCCTCGCGGGGACCGCCGCCTGTGGCGGGGAGACGGTGACCTCGGTCCTCCAGAAGGTCCTCCGCCACGACATCGTGCCGCTCGCGACCCTGCGTCCAGGACTCCCGGCGGCGATCTACACGCTGGTCGAGCGCTGCCTCGATGTCGATCCGGTGCGTCGCCCTCAGGACGCCGATGCGATGCGCGCCGAGCTCGCCGCCGCGAAGCTGGTGCCTGCGGGGACCGCGGTCCCGCCGCCGCGGATCACGCTGAAGATCGGCGCGAGCCAGGTCGGTCTGCTCGCCACCGCGCCGAGCAAGGACACGCTGCCGTCGAAGCCGCCGACCGTGGTCGACCCGCAACCGCCACGACGCAAGAGCCAGCGCACGGTCGCGCTGGTGGTCGGGTTCGGCGTCATCGTCGGGCTCACCTACCTCGGCAGCACGTGGATGCATCGCCATCGCGCGGCGACACCTCCCGATGCGGCACTGCCACGAGACGCGGCGGCGCCACTGAGCGCGGTCGATGCGATCTCGATCGACGTCGCGTCGGCGAACGACAGCGCTCTGCCGGCGGGCCCACTGCTTCCGGCCGACATGCTGCGGATCCCGGCCGGGGAGTACGCGCTCGGCGAGCCGGCGGGGACGCACCCCGATGCCCTGGCACCGACGAAGCTCACGCTCTCCGAGCTGTGGATCGATCGGAGGGAGCTCCCGCTCGAGCTCCTCCGCAGCGTGCTGCGCGATCCGAAGGCGGGCGGACTTCCGGGCGACGCCTCGGACCTCCCCGCGCGCAACGTGACCTGGGCCGTGGCCGCGGCCGCTTGCAAGGCGCTGGGGCGGCGCCTGCCGACCGAGCTCGAGTGGGAGGCCGCTGCCCTCGTCGCGGCGGAGGATCGCGCGGTGGCCTCGCTGCTCCGCGGCAAGGCACGCTTGACCGCCTCCACGCCGAAAGCCTGCTCCGCGGCCGGGTTGTGCGACATGCTCGGGAGCGTGCTCGAGTGGACCGCCGATGACGGGCCGAGGCCCGGGACCAAGATCGCGCGCGGCGCGTCGTTCACGGTGTCGCCCGATGCGGGCTGGCAGGCGTCGATCCACTTCCGGGTCGCGGTGACCGCGAGCAAGGGCGATCCGGAGGTCGGGGTGCGCTGCGTCAGCGGCCCGGGACACGAGCCATGATCCACCCGCTGCTGCGCCCGCTGATCGTGATCGCCGTGTTCGTGGTGCTGCCGGCGCGCGCGTGGGCGGTGGATCGCAACTGCCCGGCTGGACAGCAGTGGAGCATCTCGGCCGGCGCGTGCGTGAAGAAGAAGCCGGCGCCCAAGCTCTCGCCGCAGGAGAAGTACAACCAGGCGAGCGACGAGCTCGAGGGCAAGGGGCTCGGGAAAGGCCGAGAGCTCGATCCCAGGCACGCGGTCCAGCTGCTCGACGAGGCGTGCGCGGCGGGACACGGATCGTCCTGCACGCTTCTCGGCTTTCTGTCGGCGCGTGGCCGCAGCAAGCTCCCGCGTGATGACGTGAAGGCGATGACGTACTTCGTCAAGGCGTGTCAGCTCGATGACCTCGAAGGCTGCTTCAACATTGGCGACCTCGGCGTGCGCACGGCGGACTACGCGGCGGCGCGCGTCGCCTTCCAGCGCGCGTGCGAGCTCGGCAGTGGCATCGGGTGCGCGCGCGGCGCCGATCTGCTCGAGCGCGGGATCGGTGGTGCGGCGAACCCCGGCGCGGCACAGCCGATGTTCGAGAAGTCGTTCGCGCTCCTCGGGCCGAGGTGCCCCGAGGACTCCGGCGCATGCTTCGTGATCGGCATCCTCCAGGAGGAGGGCAAGGGCGTGACGAAGGATCCCGCGAAGGCGATCGTCTCGTACCGCCACGGCTGCAACGGGGGCAGCGGCGATGCCTGCCTGCGCCTCGCCGCCGCACTCGACCTCGGCCTCGCGGGTGCGAAGGACATCGACGGTGCGAACGATGCGTTCGACAAGGCGTGCACGCGCTACGACAATGGTGACGCCTGCCAGAAGATCGGCGAGCGCCTCGGCATCGCGAAGAAGAACCTGCCGCACGCGTTCGAGCTCACGAAGCGCGGCTGCGAGCTCGATCCGAAGTACTGCGGCACGCTCGCCGAGTTCTATCGGATCGGCCTCGGGATCCCCGCTCCCGATCCGGCGCTCGCCACCCGGTTCTACAAGACGGCGTGCGAGGCAGGCGGCGGCTGGTGCGAGCACTATGGACGCCGCGCCCGCGACGGCGTGGGGATGACCGCCGATCCGGCAGCGGCCCAGGCCGCGCTCGAGCGCGGGTGCAAGGGCGGCTGGCCCGTCGCCTGCTATCAGGGCGCGCAGGATCTGATCGCCGCGAGGTCCGATGACGCGCGCGCATCGGTGATCGCCAACATGGGGTGCGACGCGAAGCACGGCGACTCCTGCTACCTCGCCGGATGGCTCGCGAGCGCCGGGCGCGCTGGCGGTCCGGCCTCCCCCGAGCGTGCGCTCGTCCTCTACGAGCGCGCGTGCGAGCTCACGTCCCCCGTCGGTTGCGATGCGGCGGGAGATGCCTATCGTGCGGGCGCTGGGACCGCCGCGGATCCGAACAAGGCGATCGCGCTGTTCGAGCGCGCGTGCACCGGCACGGGCACCGAGCTCTATGCCCATGCGTGCAGGACGTGGGCGCTGATGGCCTACTTCGGCGAGGCCGGCGGCGTGAAGGACGTCAAGGTCGCCCTCGCCGCCTTCACCCGCGCCTGCCGGTTCGGCGAGCCCGACACCTGCGGGTACCTGGGCACGCTGGTCGCCGAGACCGGCGGCTCGCTCGAGCCGGTGCTCGCGGTGATGGAGCAAGCATGCACGGACCACCACGAGCACGCGTGCATCGCGCTCGGCAACCAGCTCACGGCGAGCCAGCGCGAGACGGATCGGCGCAAGGCCTACGAGGTGTTCACCGCCGCGTGCGCGCGCAAGTCCGACGATGGCTGCCTCCGGCAGGCGGATCTCCTCGCGGATGGCTGGGGCATCACCAAGGATGCGGCGAAGGCCGAAGGCATCTACCGCGCGCGCTGCGACGAAGGCCGGGCCGCGGCGTGCTTCGGGATGGGACGCCTCTACGAGGCACAGGGTCACCCCGACGAGGCGCTCCGCATGCACGCCCGGGCGTGCGACGGCGGCTGGGCCGATGCCTGCAGCTCCGTCGGCTTCGCGTATTACACGGCGCACGGCGCGCGCTGGGACGTCGCGGCCGCCGCGAAGTACTTCCAGAAGGCCTGCGACCTCGGCAGCGCCGCCGGCTGTACGAACGCCGGCGATGTCTATCGCTACGGCGCCGGTGCGCCCCTCGATCACAAGAAGGCGTACGCGCAGTACGAGAAGGCGTGCCGCCCAGGTGCGCCCACCGGGTGCGCGGGCGTGGGCCACTACCTCGCCACCGGCGAAGGCGGCACCAAGCTCGACAAGCGACGCGCGCAGCAGGCGCTCCGGTCAGCGTGCGAGAACGAGAACTACGTGATGCCCGAAGCGTGCGTGGATCTCGCCACGCTCCTCGACGAGCAGCGCGCTGGCACGCCCGCGGAGATCGCCCGCCTCCGCACCACCTCGTTCACGCGCGCGCAGGAGCTCGCGAAGGACAACCCCTATTACATGTACGTGCTCGGCGGGTACTACGCCGACGGCATGGCCACCGTCCGCGATCCCGCACAGTCGCTCGGCTGGATGTCGAAGGCCTGCGACGGCTTCGATCCGCTCGGCTGCATCGCCGCAGGCAAGGCGCTCCGCGCGACCAAGCAGGTCGCGGATGCCGAGCGCGCACGAGTCTACTTCGAGCGTGCGTGCGCGGCCGGGGTCGACGATGGCTGTGCCGCGATCGCGCGCCCACCGGTGGGACCCAGGCCGGTCGCGAGCTCCCACGGCTGTGGTTGTTCGAGCGAGGTGGCCCCGGGCTCCGAGCTCGGCCTCGGGTTGCTCGTGCTTGGCGTGCTGGCGGTAGTTCGGCGCCGCCCACGACACGCGCGTCGCCCAGGCTCGGAAATCTGAGGCACCTGTCGTTTCAACTCCGCAGCGGGCGGAAGGGCACCACTGGCACGCAACGTGGAAGCGTGCCCCGGATGCTTCGCCTCACCTGGATGATCGCCGCCTGCCTCACCGTCGCTGGGTGCACCGACGAACCGGATCCCGATCCTGGTGCTGAGCCGATCTGGGTGATCACCACGAATGGCCGTAGCCCGACGATCGTCGTCGGCGGGTCGGTCACGGTGTCGAGCTTCACGGCAGTGTTCAATGGCAACGAGATCGATACTCCTGCCGCTGCGAGCTGGGCGATCGATCCGACGGGGATCGTGACCCTCTCGGGGATCACGTACTCGAGTGTCGTGGTCACCGGCACCGCTGTCGGCCGAGCCACGCTGACCGCCACTCACCTCGACGAGACGCAATCGATCGAGCTCGTCGTGGTCAGCCCCGCCGCCCCCATGTGACGCGCGGCTGCTTGCCGAGATCGTGGACCAGCGTGATCTCCGTGAACCCCGCGGCGGCCAGCCGCGCGTGGACGGTCTCGGCCTGGTCGTAGCCGTGCTCGAGCACGAGGGCACCACCAGGGGCGAGGTACGCGGCGGCCTCGCGGCAGATCCGGTCATAGAACGCGAGCCCATCGGCACCGCCATCGAGCGCGAGGATCGGCTCGCGGCGGACCTCCGGCGAGAGCGTCGCGATGATCGCGGTGGCCACGTAGGGCGGGTTCGAGGCGATCAGGTCGAAGGTCTCGCCCGCCACCGGGGCGAACAGATCGCCCTGGCGCACGGTGATGCGATCGGCGAGCTGGTTGCGCTCGACGTTCTTGGTCGCGATCGCCACCGCCTCGGCTGATACGTCGGTGGCGATCACCTGCGCGGCGGGCAGCTCCTTGGCGAGCCCGAGCGCGATCGCGCCCGAGCCGGTGCACAGATCGAGGACGCGACAGGCGGCCGCTCGATCGGGAACGACGGTCCGGGCGACCTCGATCACGGTCTCCGTGTCGGGGCGTGGCACGAGGACGCTCGCATCGACGTAGAGCGGCAGCCCCCAGAACTCGTGCTCGCCCAGGAGATAGGCGACCGGCTCGCCACCGAGCCGGCGCTTGATCAGCGCGCGGTAGGCCGCGAGCTCGCCTTCGGCCAGCGGCTTATCGAAGTTGGTATAGAGCTGCACCCGCGAGCAGCCGAGGACGTGCGCGAGCAGGAGCTGGGCCTCGAGCCGCGCGCCGCTGATCCCCGCTTCGGTGAAGCGCTGGGCGGTCCAGTCGAGCACGGCGAGCGTGGTCCAGGTCTGTACTGCCACGCGGCTCTATAGCAGCATCCAGCGCCTCTCGCCGCGTCAGCCGAGGATCGCGAGATCGGCGTGGTTGATGCCGGTCGGCCCGGTGACGATCAGCGCATCGACCGCGGCGAGCACGGTGCCCGCGTCGCGACGCACGAGCGCGACGGCGGGATCGAGGCCCTTGGCGACGATCGCGTCCCAGGTGCGGCCATCGACGAAGGCGCCCGCCGGGGTCGGTCGGTGCGCCGGGGGTGGGCCATCGCTGCCGTCGCTGCCGATCACGAGTGCCACGCGGCGGGTCCCGCGCAGGTGGCGCGCGAGCTCGAGAGCGAGCTGCTGGGCCCGCCCGCCCTCGCCGTGATCCGCGGGCACGGTCAGGGTGGGTTCGCCCCACGCCACGACGAGCCCGGGGAGCGCGGCGAGCTCGGTGGCGGTGGCGCCGACGTCGCCAGCGAACGGCGGATCGTGGCGGTGTGCAGCGATCCCGCGGCTGGCGAGCGCGGCGATCGCGGCATCCGCGAAGGCGGTCATCGGGAGGATCACGCGCGCCAGGTCGGCGCGGGACACCGGCGACCTGGGATCGAGCGTCGCGAGCAGCGGCGGCACCGCGAGCCCGTACCGCCGCAGGATCTCGCTCGCGCGCGAGGCGAGGGGTGCGCGCGTCGCGATGGTCGGCCCCGATCCGATGATCGCCAGGTCATCCCCGATCACATCGCTGACGGCGAGCGTGACCACATGGGCTGGCGAGCGCGCGACGAGGCCGCCCGCCTTGACCCGCGACAGCGCGGACCGCACCACGTTGAGATCGGCGATCGGCGCCCCTGCCGCCATCAGCTCGGAGGTGATCGCGCGCAGCTCGACCAGGGTGAGGCCATCACGTGGCGCCTCGATCAGCGAAGACGCGCCACCCGAGATCAGCGCGAGCACCACGTCCTCGGAGCGTGCCTCGCGCTCGGCGATCCGCCACGCGTGCTCGGCCGCCTCCACGCTGCGCTGGTCCGGAACCGGATGTGCGCTCACGAAGATCCGCCACCCCGCGGGCAGCGCCGCGCCATCGTCGATCGGCGTGATGGCGATGCCATGCGCCACCGGCCCCGCCCCCCGCGCCATCGCGAGCGCCGCCTTGCCGATCGCGATCCCGAGGCGACGGGCACCGGCGAGCCGAGGAGCGAGATCGGGGGCCGCCAGCGCGTCGCGGACCCGGGCGGCCGGATCGCATGCGGCGATCGCGTCGGCGAACGCCGCGAGGCCGATCGCCTGGTCGAACATCAGAGGTGCGCCAGCACGGTGTTGATGCGATCGATGCCCTCGTCGAGCCGCGCGGGCGTCACGCCCGTGTAGCACAGCCGCGCGAAGCCACCGCAGCGCTCGCCGAACGCGCTCCCCGGCGCGAGCAGCACGCCGTGCGCGGCGCAGCGCTCGAGGATCGGCATGCAATCGTCGCCGGTGAGGCCGCGGAAATCGACCCACAGGTACGCACCACCTGGCGGTGACGCCGCCGGCGCGATCAACCGAGCACGCGATCGATCGCGCGCCGCGACGTAGCTCGCGCGTGCTTCACGCAGGAACGGGCCACCGGCTCGCAACGCACCGAGCGCCGCGCGCTGCATCGCCACGGGCACGTTGTACACGCTGTGGTTGACGAGCTTCTTGATCGTCGAGATCAGCCCTTCGGGGCCGAGCGCATAGCCGACCCGGAGGCCGGCCTGCGCATAGCTCTTCGCGAACGAGAACACGGTGACCGTCCGCTCGAGGGCCCCGGGGATCGACGCGAGCGAGACGTGCGCGGCGTCGTAGCCGTAGTCCTCGTAGACCTCGTCGGAGACGAGCCAGAGATCGTGACGCACGGCGATCTCGACGATCGCCTCGAGCTGGGCCCTCGACAGCATCTCGCCGTCGGGGTTGTTCGGGGTGGCCAGATAGATCGCGGAGGTCCGCGGCGTGATCGCGCCCGCGAGCTCGGCGAGCGAGACCTCGATCGGCACCACGTGGAAGCCGAGCGCCATGCCCCGGATCAGCGGCCAGTGCGGGGTCAGGAGGATCAGCTCGTCCCCCGGATCGCACACCGCCTGGACCGTACACGACAGGGCGTGGGTCGCCCCGACCGCGATCTGGACGCCCGCGGTTGTGATCTCGATCCCATTGGCGGTCCGGGCCTTGTCCGCGATCGCCTCGACCAGAGGCGCACAGCCATTCGGGCTGCCATACGCATAGAGGTCCGCCGGTGTCATCGCCGCCCACTCGACCTCGGCGAGGCCCGACGGCGGCGCCAGGTGGGTGTCCCCGATCTGGAGCGGGATCACGTCGCCGGGGAACCGCGCGAGGTGCTCGCGCAGCCGCGCGAAGATCGAGGCCGGCACACGCGTGCCAGCGGTCGAGACGTCGGGGAACCGCGCCACGGACGGCACCGTATCACCCCCGGGTCCCGGCCGCGCTCCGTGATAGGTTCGCGGGCGATGTCGGTTCCGTCCGAGCCCGCGGCCGCCCACGTGGTCTCGCCACGGCGCCGTCCGCTCGGCTTCGAGCTGATGCTCGTCGTCCTGATCTCCGCGGCCGTGATGGTCCCGGGGATCTGGCGCTACTCGCTCGTCGATCCCTGGGAGACGCACTACGGCGAAGTCGCCCGGATGATGCTGCAGAACAACGACTGGGTGCACACCGAGTGGCCCCAGGACAATGAAGGGTTTCGCAGCAAGCCCGTGCTCCAGTTCTGGATGATGGCGGCGGGCATGCGCGCCGTCGGCGTCGGTGAGGACGGCGGGTACTCCGGCGAGATGGTCGATTCTGCGCGCGTGATGATCGGCATCCGGCTGCCGTTCATCCTGTCCGCGATCGCGGGCCTCACGCTCCTGTGGTGGATGCTCGCGTGCCTGGTCAGCCGGCGGCTCGCGTGGCTGTCGCTGCTCACCGTCGGGTCAGCGCCGATGTTCGCGATGATCGCGCGCAACGCGATGCCCGATATGCCGATGGTCGCCTGCACGATCGGGGCGATGGCGCTGTTCACGATGGCCGTCGAGGACGGAGAACGTCCGATCCTGCCGTTCTATCGGCTCCGGTTCCGCAGGCGGGAGTTCGCGCTCGACGCGCGCCACGTGGTGCTCGGGCTCGCGTGCGGCTTCATCCTGATCCAGGCCGCCTACTACGCGTTCTACTTCCTGATGTCGCCGCAGCTCGCGGTGCGCGGCAGGATGCCCTCCCCTGCGTTGTGGCTCCCGCTGATCATGGTGCTCGGCGTCGGCGCGATGTCGCGTCACGGCTTTCTGATCCTTCGCTTGCCGTTCGTCCTGTTCGGCGGCGCGGTGTCGGCGATCCTCAACGAGCCCGTCCCGCTCCGCGCACCGCGCCCACCCGCACGCGGCATGTTCGGCCTCGCCTCCCGGCTGTTCGGCTGGGTCAAGGACGGCACGCTCGAGGCGTGGGACAAGCACGCTCTCGATCGCTACCTCGTGCGCGGCCTGATGGTGTTCCCGGGCTGGCTGTTCCGCTGGATCGGCGGTGTCTCGAACAACACGCTCGGCGCCACCTGGGAGGCAAGCGGCGTGCTGGCCGAGCAGATGTTCGTGATGAAGCCGCTGACGACGTTGCGCCAGGTCTACCTGATCGGCTGCTACGCCCTGCTCGGCGTCAGCGTGCTCGCCAAGGGCCCGCCCGGCCTCGCCGTGGTCGGCATCGTCGGCGCGCTCCACGTGATCATCCTGGGGCGCTGGCGTGGGCTCTACGAAGGTGCGTTCGAGCTCAAGCGCGGCGTGATCATGATGCTCGCGACGTTCCTGCCCTGGCACGTCGCGATGTTCCTCAAGGACGGCCTGCGGTTCATCGACGAGTATCTGTTCACGCACGTCCTGAACCGCGCCGCGGTGGGCGTGGACAACTCGCCTGGGACGTTCGAGTACTACACCGACCAGATCGGCCACGGCATGTGGCTGTGGGCCGCGCTCCTGCCCGCCGCCCTCGCCTGCGCGTTCCTCCGCGCCCGCCAGGATACGCGCGAGGGTCGCGTGCGCTTCATGGTGGCCCTGTGGGCGATCTGCGGCGTCGCGATGTTCTGCCTCGTGCAGACCAAGTTCCACCACTACATCCTCCCCGCGATCCCGCCGCTCGCGATCCTCGTCGCGTTCCTGCTCGACGACCTGTGGAGCAAGCGGTACACGCTCCACCCGCTGCTCGCCGGCCTCGGCGTCGGCATCGTGTTGATGATCTGCCGCGATCTGATGCACGAGCCGGAGCGCTGGATCGAGATGTTCGTGTTCCGCTACGACCGCCCGTGGCCCAACGGCGAGCCGTGGTCGATCGATCCTTCCGATGGCATCTTCGCGCTCGGCATCGGCGCGGCGCTCGTCCTGCCGCTGCTCGCCACGCGGTTCGTGCGTGCGGGCGTGATCGCCGTCGGCGCCGCGGGTCTCGCGATCTGCGTCTGGGCGCTCCAGGTCTACATGCCCCTCGCCGGTCAGCACTGGGGCATGCGCGACGCGATCCGCACCTACTACGAGCAGCGGACGATCTATGGCGAGAAGCTCGTGTACTTCGGCGCGCATCAGCTCTACTCGGACTGGAGCGACGTCAAGGACACCTGGTCGTTCGAGACCTTCATCCCCGACACGCTTCAGGCGGGCCAGCCGATCACCCTCGAGATCGAGGTCCACAAGGCCGAGGACGAGCGGATCCTGGAGTCCGAGGTCACGCTGTTCGGGACGGCGACCGGGATCGGGGACCACACCGTGACGGTGACGCTCGCGCCCGGCGAGCGCGCGAAGCTCGACGCCCTGGTCGCCAAGGGCGAGCCGCGCGGTCCCAAGCCAGCCCGGCCGCCGGTGCGCGCCGTCGATGCCGACCGGCTGATCGCCTGGCAGCTCTACTGGCGCGGCGAGAACTTCTGGTCGGGCGACGAGATCTGGGGCTGGCCGACCGAGATGAAGACCGCGTTCATGAAGACCGACAACGTCGAGTTCAACAAGTACATCAACGATCGGGTGCGAGCGCCGCTCGGGCGCCGGTACTTCGTGGTCACCGAGGGTGGCCGGATCACCGGTATGCGCTCGATGATTCCCACCCAGCGCGGCCGCGATTCGTTCGAGGTCCTCGACACCACGAGCAACAAGTTCTCGCTCGCGGGCTTCACGCTGTAGCCATTCTCGACAGCTGACGGTTCGGCTAGCAACCAGCCGATCGGCGACGCGCGGTTACACTGCTGGGCCCGGGCACGAACGTTGCTGAGGAGGTCGTCACGATGAAGCGCCTGGTCCCACTGGTCTTGCTGCTCGCCATCGCGGGCGCGTACGTCGCCTACAAGCGGTATCTGTCGAAGCTGCCGTTCGAGTGGGCAGGCACCGTCGAAGCGCGCTCGATCTCGATCGGATCCCGAACCGGGGGCCGGGTCGCCAAGGTGCTCGTCCAGGAGGGTGAGCAGGTCAAGGCCGGCCAGGTGCTGATCGAGCTCGAGCACGGTGACCTCGACGCCCAGCGCGCGGGCGCCGCCGCCCAGCTCGCACAGACCGCGGCCGTGCTCGACAAGCTCAAGGCCGGGGCGCGCCCCGAGGAGATCGCGCAGGCCCAGGCGCGTACCGCCCAGGCCACCGCGATGCTGCAGGAGACTCGCCGAGGCAGCCGCGCCGAGGAGGTGGCCGGCGCCGAGGCCCGGGTCGCGTCGGCGCAGGCGCTGGTCGACAAGGCTGCGCTCGACGCAGATCGTGCGCACCGGCTGCTCGCGAGCCAGGCGATCGCTCAGGCCGAGGCCGATGCAATGGACACCGCCCTGCGCACCGCGAAGGCACAGCGCGATGCACAGCAGAAGATCCTCGAGCAGCTCCGCGCCGGGACGCGAATCGAGGAGAAGCAGCAGGCCGCCGCGAAGGTGGCCGAGGCGCAGGCGGCGGCGAAGCTCGTGATGGCGGGCGCCCGCGTGGAGGATCTGCGCGCGGCGCAGGCGCAGGTCGACGGTGCGGCTGCGCGGCTCGCCCAGCTCGACGTCATGATCGGCGAGCTCGCGATCCGGGCGCCGGTCGCCGCGCGGGTCGAGGCACTCCAGCTGCGGCCCGGCGACATCCTCGGGCCGAACGCCACCGCGGCGACCTTGCTCGAGGATGGCCAGCTCTACGTGCGCCTGTACGTGCCAGAGACCCAGATCGGCAAGATCGCGATCGGCCAGGAGGTGCCGGTCACGGTCGACAGCTTCGACCATCCGTTCAAGGGCAAGGTCGAGCACATCAACACGCAGGGCGAGTACTCGCCGCGCAACCTCCAGACCGCCGACGAGCGCGCCGATCAGGTGTTCGCCGCGCGGATCGGCCTCGTCGAGGGCAAGGACGTGCTGCGTGCCGGCATGGCCGCGACGATCACGGTGGCGAGGTGACGAGCGCAGCGATCGTGGTCGACAACGTCACGCGCAAGTTCGGTGACTTCGTCGCGCTGTCGGACGTCAGCCTCGAGGTCCAGACCGGGATGATCTACGGCCTGCTCGGGCCCAACGGCTCGGGCAAGTCCACGCTGATCCGGCTGCTGTGCGGCCTGCTCGCCCCGACCGCGGGCCACGCCAGCGTGCTCGGCCTCGACGTGGTCAAGCACGGCGAGGAGATCCGCCGGAACATCGGCTACATGAGCCAGAAGTTCGCGCTCTACCCGGACCTCACCGTGCTCGAGAACCTCGAGTTCTATGCGCGGGTCTACGGCCTCTCGGGCAGGCGGCTCAAGGACGGCGTGGAAGGGGCGATGATGCTGACGCACATCGCGCCGTACGCGAACCGGCGCGCTGGCCTGCTCTCCGGCGGGTGGAAGCAACGGCTCGCGCTCGGCGCCGCGCTGATGCACGGCCCGAAAGTCGTGTTCCTCGACGAGCCGACGGCCGGCATCGATCCCGTGGCGCGCCGCGAGCTGTGGGACCTCCTGTTCACCCTGGCGGCGCAGGGCATCACGCTGCTCGTCACCACGCACTACATGGACGAGGCCGAGCGCTGCGGCGAGGTCGGCTACCTCTATCTCTCGAAGCTCCTGGTCAACGGCACGCCCGACATGTTGAAGCAGCTGCCGCAGGTCAACGATCCGGGCGCCCGCCGCCTCGAGATCGAGACGCCTGCGTCCACGCGCGCGCTGACCTGGCTGCGCACCCAGCCGTTCTGCCGGAGCGCCACCGTGTTCGGCGCCGCCGTCCACGCGGAGATCACCGCCGCGATGACCGATGCCGAGCTGCTCGAGCGGCTCGCCGCCGCGAGCTTCCCGGCCACGGTGCGCGCGATCGCGCCCTCGCTCGAGGACGTGTTCGTGGCACTGACGGAGCAGGCCGCCCGCGAACGCGGCGTGCTCCAGAAGGTGAGCGCCTGATGAGCAACGCCTGGAGCTCGTTCGTCGCGATCCTCCGCAAGGAGTTCAAGCACATCTTCCGCGACCGCGCGACGCTGATCATGTTCTTCATGCTGCCGGTGGTCCAGCTGTCGCTGTTCGGCTTCCTCGATCAGAACGTCAAGAACCTGCCCACGGTGATCGTCGATCAGGACCAGACCCGCTACAGCCGCGAGCTGATCGACGAGCTGCGCGCGACCAAGACCTTCGCGATCACGCAGGTGACGAACAGCCCCGATCAGGGGCGCGCGATGATCGCGCAGGGCACCGCGCGGGTCGGCGTGATGATCCCACCCGACTTCCACGATCGCCGGGCGCGCAAGGAGAACGCCCAGTTCCTGGTCCTCATCGATGGCTCGGACTCGAACGTCAGTGCGCAGGCCCTGGCCTCGATCAACGGACTGGCGGCGCAGCAGAACTTCGAGGCCGCGCGCGCGCTCGGGGCGAAGCCGCTGCTGTCGGCGCAGCCGATCGTGCTGTTCAATCCGGGCGGGCGCACGGCGAACTACATCATCCCGGGCCTGGTCGCGATCCTCCTTCAGATCGCGGCGATGGTGCTCGCCTCGATCGCGATCGTGCGCGAGCGCGAGCAGGGCACGATGGAGCAGCTGCTGGTCACCCCGATCAACCCGATCGGCCTCGTCCTCGGCAAGCTCGCGCCGTATCTGGTGATCGGCATCGTCGAGATGGCGCTGATCCTGCTCCTGATGCGCTGGGGGTTCGACGTCCCGATCCAGGGCAGCCTGCTGTTCCTGTTCGCGACCGCGGTGATGTACCTGTTCGCGCTGCTCGCGCTCGGCCTCACGATCTCGATGCGCGCGCAGACCCAGATGGCGGCGCAGCAGATGTCGCAGATGCTGCTGCTGCCCTCGATCTTCCTGTCGGGCTACATCTTCCCGGTCGCCGGGCTCCCCAAGGTCCTGTACTGGATCGGGCGTGGTCTACCGGCCACGCACATGATCGACGTGATGCGCGGCGCGGTGCTGCGCTCGGCCGGGCCGTGGGACATGCTCCCGAGCCTGCTCGCGCTGGCGGCGATCAGCGTGGTGCTGGTCGCCCTCTCCGTGAGCCGCGTCCGCAAGCTGACGATCTGACACCGACGTGTAGGTGTGGCTTGGGTGGCAACGGTTTCGGCGCGCTGGTGTCCCACTGTCGCGGCGCCCGGCGGTGGCACAGATAGACCCGATGTCGGGGTGGCGCGTGGAATGTTGGTGCTATCCTCAATCGTTGGAAGGCAGATGCGGGGCCCGACGAGGTCCGGTCGCGTAGGAGCCAGCCGTGCAAGCTACTGATACGTCGTCGATCCAGCGCCTGATCGCAAAGGCCCGGAGACGGATCCGGAGCCAGTGGGCCCTGGAGGGCGCGACCACCGCCCTGATCCTCGCCGCCGCCGCTGCCCTCGCCACCGTGTTCGCCATGCGGATCGACCTGGTGTCGACCGGCCTGGGGATCGGCCTCCTGGTCGGGTGCGCCGGTGTGGTCGTGCTCGGCGCCGTGATCGGCGCCCTGCGCAAGATCGATGACGAGGCGGTCGCACGCCGGATCGACCGCGCCTCCAACCTCTCGGATCGCCTGTCCACGGCGATCGCGTTCAAGCGCACGCTCGGCAGCGCCAAGGCGGACGCCGCCGACGAGACCGAAGACCTGATGGTCGCGGCGATCAAGGATGGCGTTCGCGCCGTGCCGCGCGCCGACATCGTCGCCGCGGCCCCGTTCACCACGCCGAAGGATCTTCGCGCCGCGGCGGCGTTCGTGGTGGTCTCGGCGCTCGCCGCGGGCCTCATCATCCCGCGCGCCGATCACACCCCGCACCTGTTCCGCGCGGATCCCGATCACGCCCGGCCCGGCGAGACCGCCCTGCTCCGTGGCGAGAACCTGCTGACTGGCCTGACCGCCGTCGAGTCGGGCGTCCCCGGCGACGTGATGGTCACCTTGGGCCCGAGCGACAAGGCGATGCCGCTGACGATCGTGACCTGGAGCGCCGAGGCGATCACGGTCAGGATCCCCGACAACGCGCCGATCGGCGACACCGTCGTGACCGCGTATCTCGGGAAGGACCAGACCAAGGTCGGCCCGATCCTGTTCACCGTCGTGGACCTCAAGGACACGCGCTACCACAAGGACAACGCGGTCCTGCTCGATCCCGACGAGGAGGCCTACGTGAAGGCGATCCTCGAGCAGCTGAAGATGGTCGCCAAGCGCGACAACGTCCCGGAGCTCGAGGACTTCGCGAAGAAGATCGAGCAGATGCTGAAGGATGCCGAGGAAGGCAAGATCACGAAGGAGCAGCTGCTCGAGGCGCTACAGAAGGCCGAGGAGGCGCTCGCCAAGAACGCCGAGCCCAACCAGGCCGAGCTCAACAAGCAGATGTCCGAGATGGGCAAGGAGCTGTCGAAGGACCAGACCACCAAGGACCTCGGCGATGCCCTCCAGAAGAACGATCTGAAGAAGGCCAAGGAGGAGCTCGAGAAGCTCGCGAACAAGCTCGATCCCGAGGAGATGAAGAAGGAGATCGAGAAGCTCGAGAAGCAGCTCGAGAACAAGAACCTGTCCGAGAAGGAGAAGGCCGAGATCGGCAAGCAGCTCGACGAGCTGAAGAAGCAGCTCGAGCAGGCCAAGAAGGATCAGGAGGCCCTCGAGAACAAGCAGGAAGATCTGGAGAAGCAGATCAAGGATCTCGAGAAGCAGCTGAAGGACCCGAAGCTGTCCGAGAAGGACAAGGCGGAGCTGCAGAAGAAGCTCGATGACCTGAAGAAGCAGCAGCAAGAGGCGGACAAGCAGAAGCAGGACGCCGATCGCAAGCAGGACGAGCTCGAGAAGCAGAAGCAGGAGCTGCAGAAGCAGCTCGAGAACAAGCAGCTCAGCGAGCAGGAGAAGCAGGAGCTCGAGAAGAAGATCGACGAGCTCAAGCAGCAGAAGCCGATGTCCGAGAAGGACAAGGAGCAGCTCCAGAAGCAGATGGAGAAGGTCTCCAAGCAGATGCAGAAGCAGGACAAGGACCAGCAGCAGAAGGATGACCAGCAGCAGCAGAAGCTGAAGGACGAGATCAAGCGCCTCGAGAAGAAGCAGCAGGAGGCGAAGACCGATCAGGAGCGCCAGCAGAGCGAGCGCCAGCTCCAGAAGAAGAAGGACGAGCTCCAGAAGCTCGACAAGGACCAGCAGGACCAGAAGGACTCGGCCCAGCGCCAGGCGCTCAAGCGGCTCCAGAAGGACATGGAGAAGGCGGCCGAGAACCTCGACAAGCCGAAGAAGGATCCGAATCAGAGCAAGGAAGAGCAGGACAAGGAACAGCAGGAGCGCGACAAGCAGGCGTCACGCAACATGAAGGACGCCGCGCGCGAGACCGGCCGCGTCGATCAGGATCAGCGCAAGCAGGCCGCGCAGAAGAAGATGTCGTCGCAGATGGACGATCTGCGCGAGGCGATGCGCCGCGCCAAGCAGAAGGGCAGCAAGGGCCCGAACGATCCGTTCGGCAAGCAGGGCAAGAACAAGGATTTCGGGCAGCGCGCGCGCGGCCAGAAGGGCTCGGGCCAGGCGTGGAAGCCGGGTCAGGGTCAGGGTCAAGGTCAGGGTCAGGGTCAGGGCCAGGGCCAGCAGCCGGGTGGCCAGGGTCAGGGCCAGGGCGGCAATGAGGCCGGCGTCGGTCACGACGACAACCTCGCGGGCGATCCGACGGGCAAGACCGGCAAGACCAAGGACGATGACCTCAGCGGTCAGCAGGGCAGCAAGGGCACCTCGCGCCGCGAGACCATCCTCGCCGCGGCCCAGAAGGGCTTCGCGTCGACCAGCTACAAGAAGGTCTACGCCGACTACCAGAAGATCGTCGAGGAGGTCATGCGGAGCGAGAAGATGCCCTCCAGCTACAAGTACTACGTGAAGCGCTACTTCGCGAAGATCCACCCCAACTCGGGCGACAGCCCGAACGACGACCCTGCCGCGCCTGCACCCTGAGGACCAATCGCCATGACCCAAGCCACGCTCTCGCGCGACGTCGAAGGCACCGTCAACTCGTTCACCGAGGACCTGCGCAAGCTGCGCGAAGAGATCGGAAAGATGATCGTCGGCCAGGAGTCGATCATCGAGGGAGTCCTCACGTGCCTCCTCGGCGGCGGCCACGCGCTGCTCGAGGGCGTCCCCGGCCTCGGCAAGACGATGCTGGTGCGGACGCTCGCGGAGACCATCCACGCGAACTTCTCGCGCGTGCAGTTCACCCCGGACCTGATGCCCGCCGATATCGTCGGCACCAACGTCATCACCGAGCAGAACGGGCAGAAGGTCTTCGAGTTCCAGAAGGGTCCGATCTTCGCCAACATCGTCCTCGCCGACGAGATCAACCGCGCCACGCCGAAGACGCAGTCCGCGCTGCTCGAGGCGATGAGCGAGGGCTCGGTCACGGTGGCGAAGCAGACCTACCAGCTCGAGAAGCCGTTCTTCGTGCTCGCCACGCAGAACCCGCTCGAGATGGAAGGCACCTATCCCCTCCCCGAGGCCCAGCTCGATCGGTTCTTCTTCAAGCTCGTGGTCGAGTACCCGAACAAGGAGAACCTCCACACGATCCTCGACCGCACGACGTCAGATGAGGTGCCGCACCCCAAGCCGGTGATCGACAAGAGCCGGATCATGGAGATGCGCGAGCTGGTCCGGAAGGTCCCCCTCGCCCGCCAGATCCAGGACTACGCCGTGCGCGTGATCCTCGCGACGCACCCGGAGAACCCGGAGGCCACGGCGATGAGCAAGCAGTTCCTCCGCTATGGCGCCTCGCCACGCGGGCTGCAGGCCGTGATCCTCGCCGCCAAGATCCGCGCGCTCCTCGAGGGCCGCTATGCCGTCGCGATCGACGACATCCGCCACGTCGCCCCGCCCGCGATCCGCCACCGCCTGATCATGAACTTCGAGGGCGAGGCCGAGGGCATCAAGCCCGACGCGATCATCGCCGAGATCCTCAAGGCGACGAAAGAGACCTGATGGTCCGCCCTGCCCTCAGCGGCGCGTTCAAGGCCGTCGGCATTGGCGCTCCCGCCAAGAAGAACCGCGCGGAGGATCGCTCCGAGCTGTTCGACGAGAAGTTCCTGAAGACCCTCGAGCACCTGCACATGGTGTCGAGGAAGGTCTTCGCCGGGAACCTGCGCGCCGAGCGGCGGACCCGCAAGGTCGGCTCGGGCATCGAGTTCGCCGATCACCGCACCTATTCGCGCGGCGACGACTTCCGGTACATCGACTGGAACCTCTACGGCCGCCTCGACAAGCTCCTGCTCCGCCTGTTCGAGGAGGAGGAGGATCTCAGCATCTACATCCTCGTCGATGTCTCGGACTCGATGTCGATCGGCTCGCCGCTGCCCAAGCTCCACTATGCGATGCAGGTCGGCGCCGCGCTGACCTACGTCGGCCTCGCGAACCTCGATCGCGTGGCGATCATCCCGTTCGCCGGCAAGCTGGTGGATCGGATGCCGCCGGCGCGCGGCAAGAACCGGATCTTCCGGGTGTTCGAGTTCCTCCGGAACTGCGACATCGGTGGCAAGACCGAGCTCGCCGAGTGCATGAAGACGTTCGTCACCCAGAACAAGCGCCGCGGCCTCGCGGTGTTGATCTCGGACTTCTACGATCCGGACGGCTTCGAGCAGGGCCTCAACACGCTCCGGTACAACAAGTTCGAGCCGTTCGTGCTCCAGGTCTATGACAAGCGCGAGGCCGAGCCGAACCTCCACGGCGACCTCTCCCTCGTCGACTGCGAGACGGGTGACACCAAGGACGTCACGATCTCCAAGTCCCTGCTCGAGGCCTACACGCGCGAGCACGAGAAGTACTGCAAGGAGCTCGAGGCGTACTGCACGAAGTACGCGATGCCGTTCTTCCGCACCCACACCTCGATCCCGTTCGACGAGCTGGTCCTCAAGATCTTCCGCTCGGGAGGCTTCCTGCGGTGAGCTTCATGGGGCCGATTCCGCTCGCGATGTTCGCGTGGATCGCCGGTGGCGCCGCGCTGCTCGCGATCAGCGCGTACATCATCAAGATGCGCCGGCGCCGCTTCGAGGTGCCGTTCGCGCGGCTGTGGAAGCGCGTCCTCGAGCAGAAGGATGCGAACGCGCTGTGGAAGCAGCTGAAGCGCCTGATCTCGCTGCTGCTGATCCTCCTGATCCTCGCCTTGATCCTGTTCGCTGCGCTCGACCCCACCCTCGGTGCGGTGTCGCGCGATGCGCGCAGCGTGGTGGTCCTGCTCGATGCCTCGGCGTCGATGAAGGCGATGGACGGAGACGAGGCCGGAAAGAAGTCTCGCCTCGATGCCGCCAAGGAGCGCACCAAGGCGCTGATCGATTCGATGGGCGGCGGTGACCTCGCCCTGATCATGAAGGTCGATGGCCAGGCCACGCCGATGTCGCGGTTCTCGAGCGATGCCCCGATGCTCGACAAGATCGTCGACGGGATCTCCGCCAGCGACACTCCGGCCGATCTCACCCGCGCCCTCGGCGCCGCGGCGGACGCCCTCCGCGATCGCCCGAACCCGCTGATCGTGCTGGTCTCCGATGGCGCGTTCCCCGAGCAGCAGCTCGGCCTCGTCAACTGGACCAAGGGCGGGCCGCCCCCGCCGGATCCGAAGGCCGGCAAGACGATGAGCGCCTGGAACGCGAAGAACCTGGCGTCGGTCGACCTCTCGAACATCGACGTCCGCTACCTCCCGGTGGGTCGGCGCAGCGACAACGTCGGCATCATCGCGTTCAACGTGCGCCGCTACATCGCGAACAAGGCGGCGTACGAGGTCTACGTCGAGATCCAGAACTTCGGCACCGAGCCCGCGCATCGCAAGCTGAAGATCTCCAACGGCTCGAACCCCGTCGACACCCAGCTCGTGGATCTCGCCCCGGGCCAGCGCGTCCACAAGATCTACGCCAAGCTCCCCGCCAGCGACGACAACAAGCTGCGAGCCTCGCTCCAACCCGTCGAGGGTCTCGGCGGCTCGGACCCCTTCCCGCTCGACGATGAGGCCTACGCGCTGCTGCCCGTGCGGAAGAAGCAGAAGGTCCTGATGGTGACAGGGGACAACCTGTTCCTCGAGGGCGCGTTGCTCGTCTATGACAACATCGATCCGACCAAGATCACGCCGGCCGAGTACGACGCGAAGCCATCGCTCGCCGACGGTATGGATGTGGTGATCTTCGATGACTTCACGCCCGCGGTGCTTCCCATGCCGCCCGCATCGCTGTTGTTCTTCCACCCGTCCGGAGAGAACAGCCCGTTCAAGGTCCTGGGCGAGACCACGAACCCGCACATCACGGAGATCGACGAGGGCCACCCCGTGATGCGTTGGGTCTCGATGTCCGACGTCAACATGGACAAGAGCCAGGTGTTCGCGGTCGATCCCAAGAAAGGTGACTCGACCCTCGCCTACTTCGTCCGCGATTCGATCATCGTCGCCAAGCGCGACGGCAAGCGGAAGATGCTCGCCTTCGGGTTCGCGCTCCAGTCAGAGTCCGGCGTGACCGACCTGCCGATGCGCGTGGCGTTCCCGATGCTGCTGGTCAACACGCTCGATTGGTTCGCCGGCGACACCACCGACCTCCTGACCACCTATGCCACCGGCGAGCGCCAGCGGGTGCCGCTCGATGGCGTGGTGGGCGCGACCGAGGCCGAGGTCAAGGGACCCGACGGCGTGGTCACGCACACGCCCGTGATCGATGGGCTCGCCACGTTCTACGGCAACCGCGTCGGCTACTACGACCTCGCGGCCAAGACCACCGAGGGCAAGGTCCTCGCACAGATCGAGCTCGCCGCGAACCTCGCCTCCACGACCGAATCGGATATCGCGCCGTCCACGGAGCTGACCCTGGGCGGCAAGAAGCTCCTGGCACCCGAAGCCTTCGCCATCACACGTAGCCAGAAGCTGTGGATCTACCTCATCCTGTTCGCGATGGGCCTGATCATCGTCGAGTGGGTCACCTATCACCGCCGGATCACCGTCTGATATGTCCTTCCGCAAGTCGCTCAAGGCACTGTTCGCGCCCGGCCCCCTGATCCGGCTCGGGCTCGCGATCGCGGCGACCGTCGGGCTGTGGTTCGCCATCAACTACTGGATCGCCGATCGGACCTCGATCCATGTCGATTGGATCGGCACCCGACCGATCGACCTGCTGTCCCCGCAGTGGCTCCACCTCGCCGCGATCGTCCCGGCGTTCTTCGTGCTCCGCGTCCTCTCGCTGACGGACCTCTCGATCCTCCAGCAGGTGGTGCAATCCACACTGCGGTCGCTGGTGGTGATCGGCGTGGCGATCGCGCTCGCGCGCCCCTCGTGGATCACCGAGCAGAGCAAGGTCTCCACCGTGATCCTGGTCGACGTCTCGGACTCGGTGTCGGACAAGCAGCTCGATGCGGCGAAGCGCTACGTCGACGAGATCGCCAAGGACGAGGGCGACGGCAACCTCCAGCTGATCACCTTCGCCGAGAAGCCGCAGGTGATCCGCGCGGAGGGTGGCGATGGCCCGCTGTCCGCCGCGATCAAGCGCCACGTCGGCGCAGGCGCGGGGACGGACACCCAGGCCGCGATGCAGCTCGCCTACGGCCTCTACCCCGATGGGTATCTGCCTCGCATGGTGATCGTCTCCGACGGCAACCAGACCGTGGGCGATGTCGCCGTCGAGGGCTACCGGGCCAAGGAGCTCGGCGTGAAGGTGTCGTGGCGGACGTTCGATCAGGACAAGACCAGCGAGATCCGCGTGGTCGGCGTGATGGTCCCCGACGAGATCAAGGTCGGGCAGCCCTACGAGGTCACCGCGGAGGTGTGGTCCACCGAGGCCCAGACGGCGACCCTCTCACTCCAGCAGGACGAGTTCCCGAACCCGCTCGAGCCCCAGAAGCGCGTGGAGCTGCGCGAGGGCAAGAACCTCGTGAAGTTCAAGTCCGACGCGAAGCACGCGGGGGCCACCACGTATCGGCTGCGCCTCGCGAAGTTCGATCACGACACCGAGAAGGCCAACAACGAGGCGGTGATGACCGCGCCCGTGAAGGGCAAGCCGAGCGTGCTCTATGTCGAGGGTGGCATCCTGCGCGAGCCCGGCTCGGCGGGGTACCTCCAGAAGGCGCTCGAGCACGAGAACATCGACGTGACGGTGCGCGGTCCCACGGGCATCCCCTCGAACGCCAAGGAGCTCGAGAAGTACGACCTCGTGATGGTCTCCGATGTCCCGGCGCATTTGATGGGTGCCGGGCAGATGGCCGCGCTCGACACCTATGTCTCGAGCATGGGCGGCGGACTGATCATGGCCGGTGGAGAGGACTCGTTCGGTTCGGGCGGCTACGAGAACACCCGGATCGAGCAGATCATGCCGGTGCGGTTCGATTCCGAGAAGATCAAGGAGCAGCCGGACGTGGCGCTGGTCCTCGTCATCGATCGCTCGGGCTCGATGCAGGGCCCCAAGCTCGAGGCCGCCAAGGAGTCCGCCCGCGTCACCGCCGAGGTGCTCTCGCCCAACGACTACATCGCCGTGGTCGCGTTCGACAGCGAGGCGCAGGTGTTCGTCCGCCCGCAGCGCGCGGCCAACCGCATGCGGATCTCGGCGGAGATCTCCCGCCTCCAGTCCGGCGGCGGCACCAACATCTTCCCCGGCCTCAAGGAGGCATTCGAGATCCTGCAGGGCATCAACGCCAAGGTGAAGCACGTGATCCTGATGACCGACGGCGAGGCTCCCTCGGACGGCATTCCGGAGCTCGTCCAGGACATGCGCGGCGCGCGGATCACGGTGTCATGCGTCGGCGTGCAGGGCGCCGATCGCAACCTGCTGTCGATGATCGCCGATGCCGGCGACGGCCGCCTGTACATGGTCGAGGACATCGGCGCGCTGCCGAAGATCTTCATGAAGGAGACGCAGGAGGCGCAGAAGAGCCAGCTCGTCGAGGACGTGATCCACGTCCGCGTCGCGAAGAAGGTCGAGGCGATCGAGGGTACCGGCGTCGAGAACGCGCCGCCGCTCCACGGCTACGTCACCACCAAGCCCAAGCCGACCGCCGAGACCATCCTGATCTCCGATCTCGGCGAGCCGATCCTCGCGCGCTGGCGCCACGGCGCCGGCAACTCGGTGGCCTGGACCTCCGACGTCAAGAACCGCTGGGGCGTGGACTGGATCCGCTGGGGCGGCTACCCGAAGTTCTGGGCGCAGGTGATCCGCTCGTCGATGCGCCGCAAGGTCTATGACAGCTACGACCTGACCGCCAAGGTGGCCGACGGTCGCGCGATGGTCACCGTCGATGCGATCGACACCGGGGACAAGTTCGTCAACGAGCTCGAGACCAAGCTCGAGGTGATCGATCCGGCCACCAACAAGACCACGCAGACGGTGCCGATGGAGCAGACCGCAGCCGGCCGCTACACCGCGGACTTCCGGATCGAGAAGTACGGCAGCTACCTGCTGAAGGCCGTGCACAAGCGTGATGGCAAGACCGTCGCCGAATCGATGGGCTCCGTCGCCCTGTCCTACCCGCTCGAGTATCTGCGCACCACCCCGGACCCCGAGCCGCTCCGTCACGCGGCGCAGGTCTCGGGCGGCCACGATCAGGCCAAGCCGGCGGAGATCTGGGCGACCAACGACGAGAGCGTCAAGTACGCGCAGGATCTCTGGCCGTGGGTGCTGCTCGGCGTGGTTGGCCTGTTCATCCTCGACCTCTACGCCAAGCGCGTGCGGCTGTTCGGGTACCGGACGATCAAGTTCCAGTGACCCCACCGCCCAGTGGGCGGGATGTTGGCGGGATGGTGGCGGACGTTGGCCGGATGTAGGTCCCTGGCGCAGAGCACTCGCTCGGCCCCGTGGCGTGCCCCGCGGGTATGATCGGGTGCATGGGTCTGCGCCGGCTGGCTGTGCTCCCCTTCCTCGTGGGGTGCTCGTTCCACGTGAGCGCGACGTCGGACCAGCCGCCCGACACGCCGATCGTGTTCGACGACGGTGGCAACCAGTTCGGGTGGCTCAAGCGCGACACGGCCGCGGAGTTCGGCGAGGCGGGCGGGACGCTCGCGGAGATCGCGATCGAGGCACGCCCGACCTCGGACGTGTTGACCCCGGCGGCCTATCGGCGAGGCGCGGTCCTCGCGCGCGGCCTGGCTACCTGTCCGTTCGCCTCTGCCGCGGCCATCGACTTCACCACGCTCGCATCGGGGATTCCGAGTGGCGCCGCGTTCGTCGAGGCCGCGACCGTCGACGTGGCCGCGATCCCGGCCGGCGTCCAGGTCATGGCCGATCAATCGTGGGCCTACTGGATCGAAGGAGAGCTGCAGCTCTCCGCCGGGGCTCATGCGCTCGCGATCCGCGCGGACGACTTCGGCGCCTTCGAGATCGCACCCGCCCGACACCCGCACGTTCGCGCGCGTGTTCACCGGGGACTTCACGCTGGGCGTCGTCACCTCGAACGTCAACGCGACGACGAGTGGCTGGTATCCGTTCCGCGCGATGATCTGCCAGACCAACGGCGGGGGCGCGAGCCTGCAGGTGACGCTCGACACGGCGGCGATCACGACCGCCAAGCTGCGGGCGCGCGCCGACACCGTGCGCGGCACCATCGTCACGGGGTGGAACGGGACGCTGTTCAGCCGCCCGGCCGTCGGGAGCATCGTGTCCGCACCCTTCCTCGCCGACAACCTCGATACCCCGCCGCCCGGATCGACCGATCACAACTTGTTCTCGGCGCGGTGGGCCGGCCAGCTCCGCATCGATGTCCCGGGCACGTACACGTTTCGCGCCGACACCGACGACGGGAACCGGCTCCAGGTCGGCGGCGTCACCGTGGACATGCTCAGCAGCTTCGCCAGCAGCGTGGTCTCCGACGTGACCGTACCGCTCCGCGCCGGCTGGATCCCGATCACGCTCGACTACAACCAGGGCGGCTCCAACGCGCACGCGGATCTCCGGCTCACCGGTGCCCCGTCGGGCGTCGCCACCAACGCGACGATCCCCCTGGCCCAGCTGCGACCCGTCGAGGCAGCCGGCGCGCGCGTCACGACGTTCGACGACAGCGCCAGCACCGCGATCCCGAACAACGCGAACACGCCGATCAACCGGACCTGGTCCCCGGTCTCGACCGGCGAGACGATCACCGATCTGTGGCTCAGCTACCGGTTCATTCATGGCATGCCGGCCGAGATCGAGATCCGGCTGGTGCACCCCGACGGCACGACCAAGCTCGTCCGTGCCGGCGACAGCAACGGCACGAGCCCCGCGTTCCTCCGGATCGGTGACTTCAACGGCAAGCCGCTCGCGGGCGCGAACCCGTGGCGGCTCGAGGTCAAGGACACGGGCGGCGCTCAGACCGGAACGCTCCAGGGCTTTTCCCTGACCGCGTTCACCACCGGCGGGCAGTCCCCGATCGCGCCGGTCGCGACCTGGACCTCCGCGACCGCGGAGATCAACGCCGTGGTGATCGATCTGGTCCACTTCGTGGCCGAGACTCCCGCAGGCTCCACGGCGAAAGCATGGGTGCGGACCTGCGACGCGACGCCGTGTGACACCGAGCCGTGGACGGGCCCCTATGCGGATGGCGACGCGGTCACCGCCGCACCGAAGCGGTATGCCCAGCTCAAGGTCGAGCTGTCCGCCACCACCGATGCGGAGGCGACGCTGGACTCGATCGAGCTGCAGTACCGGTTCCGGCCGTGATTGCGCGGCAACCCAGGCACGCCGACGGTCACGTCGCCGTAGTGGCGATCAGCGTGTCGAGACAGATCGCGATCTCGGGGAACGCGAGCGGCGCGACGGACGCATGCCGATCGAACGTCTCGACGGACTGGTAGCGACGCCGCGACGGATTCCGGTGCACCTCGATCTGGAGGTCCTCCGCGTTGATGATCCAGTACTCGGGCATCCCCGCCGCGGCATAGAGCCTGGCCTTGAGCCCGCGATCGATCCCGAGAGACGAGGCCGAGACCTCGATCATCCATGGCGAGTCCGAGGGATGCGCGCTGCCGAACGGCTTGCGCGGGATCACGACGAGATCGGGCTCGGGCATGGAGTAGTCCGAGAGCGCGAACGGCAGCTGCGGGCGGAGCTGGAACGCGGGCGGCAATGAACGCACCAGGAGCTCGTTCAGGAGCATCACCAGATCCGCGTGTTCGACACCCTGGGGGCTCACGGAGACGATGACCCCGGCCAGGAGCTCGACCCGCTCGTCAACAAACGCGCCCTGTTCCGCGAGCCGCTCGTACTCGGTCCGCTTGAGGGGGCGGAACGTCGTGTGCTCGAGCAGCTCGCGTTCGAACATCTCCTGGAGCATAGCACTTCACCTCGGACGTCGACCGACCACATGCAGCACCGGTGTGCACGGCTTGCGCCGAACGTCGCGACGCTGCAACGGCTCGAAGTTCCACGGCCGACCAGTCGCTCACGTCCGCATCTCGGACGCCGGCGAGTGGAGTGGCCAGCAAACTCCGAGTAGTCTGGACCTGGCCGTACCCGATGGACGAGAAGCTGGAGCTCCTGCTCGCCGATGGCGTCATCGATGAGGTCCTCGGTCGGCTGAAGAGCGGCAAGGAGGCCAACATCTCGCTGGTCCGCCGCGGCGACATGATCGTCGCGGCCAAGGTCTACAAGGACCGCTCGACGCGCAGCTTCAAGAACAACGCGGAGTACAAGGAAGGCCGCAAGGTCCGCAACTCGCGCACCCAGCGTGCGATGGATGGCGGCGGGAAGTTCGGGCGCGATGCGGCCGAGCAGGAGTGGAAGTCCGCCGAATCGGACGCGCTGTACAAGCTCGTGGGCAGCGGCGTGCGCGTGCCCGAGCCGGTGCTGTTCTACGAGGGCGTGCTGCTGATGGACCTGGTGCTCGGTGCCGATGGTCACCCGGCGCCCCGGATGATCGACGTCGCGCTCGACAAGGACGCGGCGCTCGGCGTCTACGCGGATCTGTGCTCGCAGATCATCGCGATGCTGTGCTGCGATCTGATCCACGGCGATCTCTCGCCGTACAACATCCTCGCGAGCGCCGAGGGGCCGACGATCATCGACTTCCCGCAGGTGATCTCCGCGGTCCACAACACGCGGGCCGAGTTCTTCTTCCTCCGCGACTTCGACAACGTGGTCCGCTTCATCTCGGGGTTCGATCCAGCCCTCGCCGTCCACACCGCGGACGGCCGCGCGATCTGGCGCGCCTACGTCAACCGCGACCTGACGCCCCAGTTCATCCCGCCCCCGCCGCCTCCTCCTCGCCCGACCCGCGGTCCCGATCGCCGCTCGCGCCCCGACGATCGTGGCCGCAACGGCCAGCGCCCTCCGCAGCGTGACGGTCGACCGCAACAGCGCGATGGTCGGCCGCAGCAGCGCGACGGTCAGCGCCCCCCGCAGCGCGACGGTCGACCACCCCAGCAGCGCGACCTTCGCCCGCCGCTCGGTGCCGACGGCCGCCCGCTCGCCCACGACGGCCGCGCACCACAACCCAACCCCCGCCCGCCCCTCGGCGCGGATGGCCGACCGCTGGCGCACGATCCGCGGCCACCGCAGCGCTCCGATCGTCCGAGCACTGGCGGTCGCGGTCCGCAGCGGCGCAACGATGGCGGCCCTTCGCCCCAGCGCTCGGGTCCGCCTCCGCTGCGGATGGATCCGCGTCCACCGTCTCGCCCCGCCCCTCCGCGCCCCGGCCCCGCACGCTCCGCCGAGGGCGCCTCGTCCCCGTCGGGCGGTCATCGGCGACGCCCGAAGCGTCGCTGGTAGCCTGCTGGGAGCCTACTGGACCCTACTGGACAACGATGACCTTCTCGGTCCACTGACCGATGTGGTTGTTGCTCACGATGTTCTGGAACGGCAGCCAGAACGCCGGCGCGCTCGGATCCGCCTGCGCCGCGGCGCGGTTCGGGAAGAACGGCGTCATCCACAGCTGCGGGCGCCCCACCCCGTAGAGGCGCGTGCCGAAGTTCCGCTTCGACGACACCGTGATCCAGTACATGCGCTCACCGCTGGTGGTGTACGTCTGCGCGAACGGCGCCCAGCGGCCCCACGAGTTCGTGAGTGCGGCGCCGTCGTTGGCGACCGACAGCTGGATCGGCGGCTGCGAGCCATCGGCCTTGACCACCCACAGCGTCGCATCCGTGGCGTTGTACGAGTTGGCGTTCGAGGGCGAGCGATTGAACAGCACCCACTCGCCATCGGGCGACCACGACGGGTAGTAGTTGTCGCCGCTGCCGGTGACGAGCGGCGTCTCCGCGCCGAACGTGTGGGTCGAGGCATCGTAGGTCCGCCACACGATGCTGCCGCCGGAGAAGCTCCAGTCGGAGCCCGGGGTCGCGGGCTTGACGTAGAGGAGCTTCGCGCCATCGGCCGACAGATCCGGGTGCGTGGCCCAGCCCGTGGTGGGCACGGTGGCCACCACCGACTGGTTCGCATAGGTGCGGACGCGCAGCGTGCCCTCCGCGGTGATGATCGTTGCCGTCCGGGGAGAACGTTCCGAAGTTCCACGCGTTCGCGCCGCCCTGTGCCGACGCGGTGCCCACGTCGACGAGGGTCGCGGCGCCATTGCCGCCATCGTAGGTGACCGCGAGCTTGGTGCCATCGCGCGACAGCACGTGACACGCGACGCAGCGACCGCTGGTCTGGTTCGTCGTCATGTACTCCTCGGCAGGCTGGCCGGGCTTCGCCATGTCGTGGCGGAAGATGCCGTACGCGCCGCCGCCCGACGACGTCGCCGCCCAGTAGTAGAGCCCACCCTCCATCGCCTCGTTGGTCAGGTTGACGATCCGCGGGGGCGCGGCACCGACAGTGCCCGGGCTCGCCGAGTTCGCACCGCGGACCTGATACGAGACCTTGATCTCGTGACCCACCGCATCGATCCACTCCTGGGCCGCGAACGCCGACCACGAAGGCGTCGGGCCCGCCGCGAGCATGCCGTTCCCGCCCGGGACATAGACGCGCACGTCGCTGAACTCGGTGCGCAGCGAGATCTCGAACACGTTGTTGCCGTGAGCGTCGGTCCAGTGGGTCTCGAAGTCGCCGAGGTTACGCGGGACGATCACATCGGGCGCCGGATACACCACGGTCGGCGCGAGCGCGGCATCCTCGGGGCCGGTGAACAGATCGGGCGTGTTCGGCGGCAGGCTCGGATCGACGCGCACGTCCTTGAGCCGCGCGATCACCTGCGCCGCCGAGGTGCGATCGACGTAGGTGCCGTATACCTGCGTCTTGCCGGGGATGCCGATCGCGAGGTTGTTCGCCACGAACGTCCCGAACCCGCTGTCGACGAGGAACGACGTCGAGGCCGTGACGTCCTTGGTGTGCCCATCGGGGAACGTGAGCGTCGCGGCATAGTCTTGATGCGCGGCCACACCGTTCAGGATCAAGAGATCCGCGGTCGGCGGCTCGATCGTCAAGGTCGCCGTGCTGTCGTCCTCGTCATCCTCGGTCGTGTGTCGAGCGCAGGCGACCAGCGAACACAGGACGAGCGCCGAGAACCAGATCCTCATCATCCCCGCATCCTACGGCCGGTCCCTGGGCCTGTCGATTCGGTCAGTTGTCCCCATCTCCCACTGGCCACTACCCAGGGGGGGACTTCGATGTAGGCGGCAGTGTGCCTACGGTCAGAACCGGTAGGCGATCCGAGCGAAGCCCATGACGCCATTCACCGACGGATCCTGCTTGGCGATGACCACGGTGGGAGTCGCCGGATCCACGTCGTTGTGCGTCAGCGTCTGGTGGGTGATGAACAGGGTTCCGATCAGCATCCAGTCCCGGTTGACCCGATAGAACAAGGTGCCGCCCGCAGACAGGATCGCTCCGTTTGACGAGCCGAAGCAGGTGTTTGGCGTGGGGGTCGGCCCGCCGAGGCAGATGATGCCCTTCGCCGGTCGCGGGTCGTGGCGTAGCTCACCTCGCCCTCCCACTCCCCGTGCCCGTTGGCGAGCTCGCGCGCCGCCGAGGCACGCATCGCGAGCACCGAGCTGCGCTGGAAGCCGACGTCGCCGAGCGAGATCGAGCGCGAGACATCCACGCCGAGCCGCAGGTCCTTGAACGAGCGCCGGTCGGTGATCGCGGCGTAGAAGTCGAGGCCCTTGGTGGCGTTGAGGGTGTACGTCGAGGTCCCCGTGCCATCCGCGAGACCCGCGGAGTCGAGCGCGACCGCCGGACGCTGACGATAGGCGCCCTGGAGCGTGACCTCGAACCGCTGCAGCTGCCCGAGGCCGGCCGAGACGCCGACGCGACCGACGTTGGTCGCGAGCCGGCGAAAGTACGTCTCGTTCTGGATCACGCTCGGCCCCATGGTCGCCGGATCTTGCGCGGGCTCGTTGAGGAACGCGTTGGCCTGGACGTTGAGCGTGTCGACGTCCACCCGGTTGATGTTGGCGGTCAGCCGCAGGCGCGGCCCGGGCTTGTAGTTGAGGCCCGCCGACAGGTTGGTCACCGCCGCGCCCGAAGCGCTGACGAGATCGATCAGCGCGAAGTGGTAGACGTCGAGCGTCGAGCCCGAACGCAGGTACCCGGTGGAGGTCGCGAAGATCCGCGGTGTTTCGCCCTTGAACGGCACAAGCGCCACCCCGCCGATCGAACCGTACGAGTTGACCGTGCGGTATGCACCGCCGAACCCGCCGGCGCCGACGAGCTTGCCCGCGCTGTTGAACTGATCGGTCTTGAGCGGGACGTAGTCCGTGGTGATCGAGCGCGAGCCGCGGACCGGGTACAGGCCGCCAAAGCCAATGAACGTCAGCTTCCGCGAGCTCGCGTAGTCGACGCGCAGGCCGTCGAACTTGACGTCGCCGAGATCGGCCACGAACTGCCGCCCGAAGAAGATGTCGGAGCGCTTGCCGCTGCGGAACACCCACAGCTCGCGCAGATCGTACTCGTTGCGACCGTTGAAGCCGGACTGGATATGGTTCGGGTCCGCGGACTTCGCATCGTTTGCTGGCTGCGGGACCAGGCGCGCTCGGGCATCGATCCGTGCATCCCACCGACCGCCGCTGATGTGGCGAAAGTCCGTCTGCAGCGGAGACTCGGTGAAGTAGCGGCTGAACCGGGCGCTGTTATCGCCCTGATTCATGCCGTAGCTCCCGCCACTCTCCGTGAAGAACAGCGAGCTCGAGGACAGGCTGCCCTGGATCAGCGTCTTGTTCTCGGTCTTCTCGCTGTCGACCTTGTCGACGAAGAACCGGTCCTTCTCGAACAGGTTCTCCTTCTTGTTCGTCCCGAGATCGTGGCCGGAGAGGTCCTGCTTGACCGGCCCGTCATCGTCGGCGCGCTTGGCCTTGGTCTTGTCCTTGACCTTGCCGTCGTCCTCGTCGCCACCCTCGTCGCCACCATCACCATCCTCCTCGGAGGCCGCGTCGCCGTCGCTGTCATCGGAGCCGGCGTCCTCGGACTCCTCGCTGTCCTTGTCGGCCTTTGCCGGCTTACGTGAACTTGCCGCCCTTGGCCCACGCCGCAGGCGCGAACAGGGCCACGGTCAGGAGGATCGCGAGACCGCGGCTCAGCGACACACCGACTCCCGCTTGAACGCCGCGGCCGGTGCTCCTGCCCACGTGTTCGGGCTGTGACAGTTCGCGCAGGTCGTCTGCGCAGGGTGGTTCGTGCCGGTGTTGCCGGCCTTGATCGCGTCGTCGTAGTGGCAGCTCACGCACTGCGGGCTCATCGCCAGAAGTTGCCGTTGCGGTGGCAATCGAAGCGCGACGGTGCGGTGGATGCCGGTCAGGTTGCAGCCGACCCGGCTGTGATCGAACTTCGCCGGCGCGAACGACCACTGCGTGTGGCACTCACCGCAGCGCAGCGTACGCCGTTGGAGGATGTCGTCCTGGCGGTGGCAGTTGATGCACAGGTTGCCGGAGCCCGCGAGGGGGCGGTTGTCGCGGTGGCAGCGCTCGCACGCGATGTTGTTGTGCGCGCCCTTGAGCGAGAAGTCGCCCACGTCGTGGAGTGGCTTGATGTCCTCCCACGTGCGCGTGGAGTGGCACTGCTCGCAGCCGGTGCCGTACTGCCCCTTGTGGACCGCGGGCTCGGGGTGGCAGCCGAAGCAGGTCTTCGGGCGCGGCTTGAACGTCACCGAGGGATGGCAGTCCGTGCAGCGCACCTGGAGGTGACCACCGTCGATGCGGAACGACGACATGGTGTTGTGGTTGAACGTGTTGTCGCGGTCTCGACGTGGCACTTCTCGCACTGCTTGCCAGGCCGACCCTTGTGCGCATCGTCATCCTCGTGGCAACCAGCGTGGCGCAGCCGGTGTTCGCCCTCGACGTACTGCTTGGTCGGGCATGACGACTCGCACTTAGTTGTCCTTTGTGCGCACCCTTGAGCGGGAACGCATCGACCGAGGCCTTGGTCCCCGGCGGGAAACGGCTCCTGGTGATCGAAACCGGGAGCGCGTCCCAGATGCCCGGCGTGTGGCAGACGACGCAGTCCTTGCCGAGCGTGCCCTTGTGGAGCGAGTCCTCGTGGCACTTGGTGTTGGTGCTGCAGTTCGCGGGGATCTTCTCGAACGTGGTCTTGCTGCCGTTGCGACCGGTGTGGCACTCGCCGCACGGCACGTCCTTGTGGCCCTTGACCAGCGGGAACTTCGACGTGGCCCCGTGATAGACCCCGACCATGTTGTCGTACTTCACCTCGAGCTTGCCCGCTCCAGTGTGACAGCCGTTGCCGCCGGTGCACTGGGCGCTGTTGTACTGCTTGTCGTGCACGTTCTTGTGCTCGTGACACCCCACATGCAGTCCTTGCCGGAGTTGAAGTTCGTCAGCGACTCGAAGTCGGAGGGTGACTTGCCCGGTGACACGAGCGGCACGTCACCGCGGCGTGCTTGCCGGTCAGGGCGAACTGGTCCGCGTGCTGTGGTTGAACGCCGTGGGCTTCACGCCGTGGTCGGGTGGCGGTGCCCGCACTTCGGCGGATCACCCGAACGCATTGAACCGCTGCGCGTGGTGATTGTCCTGGCGTGGCACTGCTCGCACGCGCCGATCGGCTTGTTCTCGCCGAGCGCCTTGGTGTGACAGTCGTAGCGCCCGAGCTTCTTGTGCGCGCGAGATCGAACCGCGTCCGCTCCGAGTGATCGAAGAACGGCATGTCGCGGTTGTATTCCTGCTTTTGAACGACTCCGACGTCGGCGAGTGACACCACTCGCAGTCGCGCTTTGCCGAACAGGTGGCCATCGTGCGTGCTCTGGTGGCAGCCCGCGTTCCGCACGCATCGGCCTTCGGAACGGTAAGGTTGAACACCGCCTTCGCGTGGCACTTGCTGCACGCCACGTCGCGCTGCGAGAGCGAGGATCGGCATCGCCGCGTCCTTGCGATCATCGTGGTCGAACTGGAGGACGCGCTTCTCCGGCTTCCACACACGCTCGGCAGCGGCAGCGCTCGCACGCCAGCATCTCCTTGCGCTGGAACTTGTGCGGCGGATCCTGGGCGTAACATGTGCTCGGCGGAGCCAC
>JADKKI010000003.1 GCA_016720595.1 Myxococcales bacterium | reverse complement strand
CCCGATCGAGCAGGAGGGCACCTATCCGTTGCCCGAAGCCCAGCTCGATCGCTTCTTGTTCCAGGTCGACGCCGACTACCCGAGCGAGGCCGAGGAGGAGGAGATCGTCCGCCAGCAGACGAGCGATCACCGGACCCGAGCCTGGCCGCGTGCTCTCGCCTCAGCGGATCGCGCAGCCAGGATCTCGTCTTCGCCGCGTCCTGGTCGCAGATCACGTCGTGAAGTACGCCGTCGCGCTCGCCCGCGCCACGCGTCCATCGTCCCCACTGCGCCGGCGCGTTCATCAAGGAGAGCGTCTCGTACGGCGCCGGGCCTCGCGCCTCGCAGTTCCTGATCCTCGCCGCCAAGGCGCGCGCGATCCTCGATGGTCGGTTCGCGGTCGCCGTCGACGACGTCGCCGCCCTCGCCCGCCCCACCCTCCAGCACCGGCTGATCCTCAACTACCGCGCCGAGGCCGAAGGGCTGCGTGCGGGTGACGTGGTGGCTCGGCTGCCGTCGATGGTCCTGCCGTAGGCCGCCCGCCCATGCGAGCACATCCGGCCGAGCGGATCGATCCGGACGCAGCTCGCGCGCCTCGGCAGCCTGCCGATCAAGGCCCGGCGTGATCGTCGAGGGCGCGCTGTCGGGCATGCACCGCGCTTCGCCCACGGCTCGTCGGTCGAGTTCGCCGAGCACCATGAGTACTTCGCCCGGCGACGAGCTCCCGCACGTGGACTGGAAGGCGTACGCGAAGGTCGATCGCTACTACGTGAAGCAGTTCGAGCAGGAATCGCAGCTCACGATTCATTCGTGCCTGACGCTTCCGCGTCGATGGCGTTCGCGGGCGGCGGATCCCGCTGGTCGGAGTACGCCGGCCTGTCTCTCGCAGTGCCGGCGTACTCGCGATCCAGCAGCAGGACAAGGTCGGCCTGGTCGCCTCCGGAGATCGCGCGATCGAGACCCTCGTCCCTCCCCGGGCGCGCACCACTCACCTCCACGATCTGCTCTCCGTGCTCGACACAGTGATGGCCAAGGGTGGTCGCGGCGACGAATCACCGGCCACGGCGCTGCGCAGGATCGCCGAGCTCTCCGCGCCGGCGCTCCCTGATCATCCTCGCGAGCGATCTGGTCGATCCCGGCGACGAGACCCTCGGCCTCCTCGCTCAGCTCCGCGCCCAGCACCACGATGTCTCCGTCCTCCACATCCTCGATCCGCACGAGACCACGTTCCCGCACGACGGCCTGACCCAGTTCGAGTCTCCCGAGACCACGAACAAGATGCTGGTCAACCTGATCGCGATCAGGCGCGACTACCTCGCGCGCATGCAGGCCTTCCTCACCTGCTGCAAGTCCACGCTCACCGGGGCTGGCGTCGACTACCACTTCACGACCACGGATCGGCCGCTCGAGACCACGTTGCTCGATCTGCTCGTAGCCTGAACCCGGCTCGGCCCCGCACGCAGTGGCCGGCTGGGCATGGGGTTCCTGGCGCCACTGATGCTCGCGGGGGCTCGCCGCGCTCGCGGTGCCGATCGCGATCCACCTGACGGTCGCCGCCGCGCGAAGATCGTGAGTTCGCTGCGCCTGACTTCTCCTCGCCACCAAGCGCCGCACCGCGCGCCGGCTCCGCCTCCGGCGAGCGCCTGCTCCTGATCGTCCGCGTCGTCGCCTGCGCGGCGGTCGCGCTCGCCCTCGCGAAGCCGTTCACCTCGTGCGAACGCAAGGGCCGCAGGTCACCCGCGGGCCGCAGGCCGCGGTCCTCGTGGATCGATGACCTGCCCGCCGCCGGCTACCTGGTCGACGGCAAGCCGTGGCTCGCGCGCCACCGCCGAGGCGCGGCGGATCCCAGCAGCTCGGCCCCGAGGCCGAGGTCGCGATCGTGCGTACCGCCGAGGGCGCCGATCACCCCACCGAGCTAACGCGCGATCACCTCCGGCTCCGCGATCAGCTGCTCGCTCTCGAGCCGAGCGCGCGCCCCGCCGACACCACCCGCGCGCTCGGCCGTGCGGCCCAGCTGCTCGCTGCCTCGAGCCATCTGCGCAAGACGGTCTACCTGGTCTCCCTCGCCGCGCGCACGGGGCTGCGCCCCGACGATCCGCCGTGGGGCAAGGACGGTCCGGAGCTGGTGGTGCTCGACGTGCGCCCCGCGAAGCTGCCCAACGTCGCGGTCACCTCGCTCCGGGTCGATGCCGAGCCGGGGGCCGGATCCCGCGGCGTGGCGTTCGATGCAGAGGTCGCGAACTTCTGGATACGCCTGCGAAGCTCGAGCTCTCGCCTCGATCGCCGATCGCGTGGTCGCGCGTGGCCAGCCTGGATCTCGCCCTGAACGAGAAGCGCAGCAAGCGCTTCCTCGCCTTGCTCCCCGCCGGCGCACGTGCGTCTGATGCGAGCGTCTCGATCAATGGTGATGCGCTCCTGATCGACGATCGCCGCTGGGTTCGCGCCTCGCTGCGGGACGAGGTCCGGGTGCTGCTCGTCGACGGTGATCCGCGCACCGTGCGTCACGATGACGAGCTGTTCTACGTCGAGGCCGCCCTCCGCCCGGGTGATCGAGAGGACTTCGGGCACGCAGATCCGCCTGATCACGTCGGAGGAGCTCGCGGGCATCGATCCCAAGACGAAGGGGACCTCGGGGAGCGATCGAGCTAGAGAACTTCGACGTGATCGTCCTCGCAAACGTCGCCGCGCTCCCCGTCGAGCGCGTCAATGTGATCGCCCAGTGGGTCCGCGCCGGCGGCGGCATCCTGGTCGCCCCCGGCGATCAGGTGGATCCCGCGGCGTACGACCGAACGATGCTGCCGCTGATGCCGCAGAGCCTGCGCGATCCTGTCGACACCACCTGGGGCGCGCAAGCCGAGGACAAGGACTCTCGCGCTCCACCTGGTGAAGTGGGAGGCTGACCACCCGATCTTCACACCGTTCTCGAAGACTGACGCGAGCTCGCTGACGCGAGGTTCTTCAAGATCTCCCTGCTCGGCCCCACCACCGCCACCGCGGACCGCAAGGTCCTCGCGCGCTTCACGAACGGGGCCGCCGCGCTGGTCGAAGGCTCGATCGGCTCGGGCCGCACCATCCTCTATACGTCCACGCTCGACCGTGACTGGAACGATCTCCCGATCCACCCTGGCTTCTTGCCGTTGATGCAGCAGGCGATGCGCCACCTCGCGCGCAAGCACGCGGCGTTTGGTGACACCACCCACACCGTGGGGAGCTCGGTCGCGCTGCCGTCAGGCGATCTGAAGAAGCTCGAGGTCCGCGGACCGGATGGCCTCGGCGCGGTGTTCGAGGGCGATCGTCTCGTCGGTCGATCGACGGTGCGCTTCAGCCGCACCGAGCGTCCGGGGATCTATCGGGTGATCGGCACCGATCAGACCGGCGCAACGCACGAGCGCGACGAGCTCGGCTTCGTCGTGAACCTCGACCCGCACGGCTCCGATCTCGCGGCCGCGACCGCGGCAGAGCTCCCTCCGTCGGGCGCCGGCAACTCGCCCGCGCCGGCCGATCACACCCGACGGATCGAGCTGTGGCATGCCCTGGCTGCGGCCCTGCTGCTCTTGCTCCTGGCCGAAGGTCTGCTGGTCCAACGCTGACGGCGTTCTTGGACTTCGCTACCCCCTCGATACCCGTCCGGCACCGGCGGAGCTACCTGCTCGTTGGGTAGGGTGCCGGGTTCATGCGCTCCTACCTTGTCCTGGCGTTGCTGTTCGCAGCCTGCGGTGGTCCCGAGCCGATCGAGGAGAGCGTCGACGACAGCCCGCTGACCGGGCAGACCGGTGCCCTCTCCATCACCACCGCGAACACGATCGTCAATCAATACGGTGTGCTCGCCGCCAACGCCGCCGCTGGCGCGCTGTCGATCACGGTCACCAACATCAACGACTTCACGGCGACAGCGCCGTTCACCACCGGGCTCGCCGCCGGCGATCTCGTGATGCTGTACCAGCCACAGGGTACGACGATCGACGCCACCGACACGGTAGCCTATGGCAGCGTCACGGCGCTCGGTGGTGCTGGCACGTACGAGCTGGTGCACGTCGCCTCGGTGGTCGGCGCAACGATCAACCTCGAGGCCGGGTGTAGCGGCCTGCGGTTCGCGTACACCACCGCGGGTGCGACGCAGGTGATCCGCGTGCCGCAGGCAACCACGCTGACGATCTCGGGCGCGGGCTCGCTGACCGCACGGACGTGGGACGGCGCGCGTGGCGGCGTGCTCGCGGTTCATGCGCAAGCGAGCGCCACGGTCGGCGGCGCGGGCATCGACGTCACGGGGCGTGGGTTCCGCGGCGGCGCGGCTGATGACGTGACGACGAACCCGCCAGGCACCACGACGATCCGTTCGGCGAGCAACGCGAGCGGCGGCGAGAAGGGCGAGAGCATCGCCGGCTATCAGGGCCGGTACGACACCGCGTTCAACGGACGGTTCGGCCGCGGCGCACCGGCCAACGGCGGCGGCGGCGGCGATGCCCACAACGCAGGCGGTGGTGGCGGCGCGAACGGCGACAACGCGCGCCCCTGGACGGGTGCCGGTGTGATGGATAACGCGGTCACCGGCAGCGCCGCGTGGACCGTGGATCCGGACTTCGCCGCGAACGGAAACGCCCTCACCAATTCGTCTGGTGGTGGCCGTGGCGGATACACGTTCTCCGGCGCAGATCAGAACGCGCTGACCGTCGGCCCGGGCACCGCGTCGTGGGGCGGCGATAACCGGCGCAACGTCGGCGGCCTCGGTGGCCGTCCGCTCGCGGCGATCGCGACCTCGCGCGTGTTCCTCGGTGGCGGTGGCGGTGCCGGCGACGGCAACAATACGGCAGCCGGCGCGGGCGGTGCGGGTGGTGGCTTGGTGTTACTCGTCGCGCCCACGGTCTCGGGCACCGGATCGATCACGGCGAACGGAGCACCCGGCGTGAACTCGGCGCACGATCCGGGCGATGCGCCCGGTGGTGGTGGTGCGGGTGGCAGCGTGATCGTGCAGGCGACCAGCCTCTCCGGCGTGGCGATTCACGCGGACGGCGGCGTGGGTGGCAACCAGACCCTGTCGGCGAACCTCGAGGCCGAGGGCCCCGGCGGCGGCGGTGGTGGTGGGTTCGTGGCCACCTCGGGCGGTGCGGTGACCGCCACCGTGGTCGGCTCGCTCGGTGGCACGGCCAACCGCCCGACGGTGACCGAGTTTCCTTCCAACGGTGCCACGCGCGGCGCGCAGGGGCTCACCAGCGCCACGCTCGGCCAGCTGCCGATCTGCACCACCGATGACCTCCAGATCACGAACAGCGATGGCGTCGCGAGCGCGGCGGCCGGCAGCACGGTCACCTACACCGTGCGCGTCACCAACGCAGGCGCGGACGTCGTCGTCGGAGCCACGGTCGCCGAGGTGTTCCCTGCGGCCCTGACCAACGTCACCTGGACCTGCGTCGCGAGCGCGGGTGGCAGCTGCAGCGCGCCGAGCGGGACCGGCAACCTCAACAGCCTCGTCACCGTGGCCAACGCCGGCACGGTGACCTTCACCGTCACCGGGACGATCGATCCCGCGACGACCGGCACGCTCGCCACCACTGCGACCGTCACCGCACCTGCCGGCATCGTCGATCTGACACCGGGCAACAACTCCGCCACCGACACCGACCAGATCACCGTGAGCAGCGACCTCACGATCGCCGTGACCGACGCCACCGATCCCGTGAGCAGCGGCGGCACCGAGACCTATACGGTCGCCGTCACCAACCTCGGTCCGAGCAACGCGGCGGGGATCACCGTCACCAACACCCTGCCCGCGGGCACGACGTTCACCAGCGCGACCGGCACCGGCTGGGCGTGCTCGGCCGCGGTGCTCGTCGTGACCTGCACCCGCGCGACCTTGGTCCCGGGCGCCGCACCGCCGATCACGATCGTCGCAACGATGCCGGCCACCGGCGGGGTGGTGACCGACACCGCGACCGTCGCGTCGACCTCGGCGGACCCGAGTGCCGCGAACAACACGGCGACGCAGACCACCACCGTGGTGGGCTCGGCGGACATCGCGATCACGCTCAGCGACTCGCCCGATCCCGCCGCCACCAGCGCGCCCTTGACCTACACGCTGGCGATCACGAACTTCGGGCCCCAGGCCGCGAGCACGGTCAGCGCCGTGTTCGGTGTTCCGGCCAGCACCACGTTCGTCAGCGCAACCGGCACCGGCTGGACCTGCACCCTCGCCGGCGCGACCGTGACCTGCACCCGCGCGGTGCTCGCCGCCGGCGCGGCGCCTCAGATCTCGATCGTCGTCACGGCGCCGGCGGCCCCCACCGTCCTCAGCACGACCGCGACCGTGTCCGCCGCGACGGCCGATCCCGACCTCACGAACAACTCGTCGTCGCAGACCACCACGATCACGAGCACCGGTGGAGACACCGATGGCGACGGCACACCCAACACGATCGATCTCGACGACGACGACGACGGCATCCCCGACAAGCAGGAGAACCTGTTCGGGATCGCCCCCACCGCCGATGCCGACGCAGACGGTGTCCCCAACTTCCGCGATCGAAACAATCGAGGCGACGGGATGGCGCAGGTATGCCCCGACGCCAACCTCGACAACGTCTGTGATTCGCTCGGCCTCGACTTCGATCGAGATGGCGACGGCACGCCGAACCACCTCGATCTCGACAGCGACAACGACGGCATCCTCGACGTCGTCGAGGTGGCGCGCTCGCTCCCCGATGCCAACCGCGATGGTCGCCTCGACTGTAGTGGCGGTACGGGCACCAACGGCCTGTGCAACTCCGTGGAGACGGCGCCCGACAACGCGATCGTGGACTGGAACAACGACCAGATGGGCCCCGATGCGGCGCTCGACACGGATGGGGACGGGCTCCCCGACTTCCTCGATCTCGACAGCGATGGTGACGGCATCCACGATCTCGACGAGGGCAACTCGGCGTGCGCCGACACCGGCCCCGCCGATGGCCGCTGCGACGGCGCCGACGCCGATGGCGATGGCGTGGTCAACGCGCGCGACGGTGCGAATGGCCTCGGCGTCCAGACCTACCCCGACCGCCCCGACACCGACGCCGACAACACCCCCGACTTCCGTGACCGCGACGCCGACGGCGACGGCATCCAGGATCTCGTCGAGGGCAACTCGGCGTGCGCCGACACGGTGGCCCCGGCCGGTGCCTGCGATGGCCCCGATGGGAATGGAGATGGCGTGGCCGACGACGCCGCCGCGACCCGCCCCGATACCGATGGCGACGGCCGCCCGGACTACCGCGATCTCGACGCCGATGGCGATGGCCTCCGCGACAACGTTGAGGGGCTCGTCGACACCGATGGCGATGGCCGGCCGGACTTCCGCGACCTCGACGCCGACAACGATGGCATCCCCGACGTGATCGAGGGCAGCAGCGGCTGCGCGGACACCACGCCGCGCAACGGTCGCTGTGATGGTCCGGACGCGAACAACGACGGCCTCGCCGACGCCGCGACCAACCAGGTCCCGCCAGATACCGATGGCGACGGCGCGGTGGACTTCCGCGATCTCGACACCGACAACGACGGCCTGCCAGATCGCGTCGAGGGCGGCTCCGGCTGCACCGACACCACACCGGCCAATGCGGTCTGCGATGGCCCCGATGCCAACGGCGATGGCCTCGCGGACTCGGCAACGCTGGTCGCTCCGCCGAACGGCGATCTCGACCCGGTTCCGGACTTTCGCGATCTCGACTCCGATGACGACGGCCTGACCGATCTGAGCGAAGGCGGCAGCGGCTGCGTCGACCTCAATGGCAACGCGGTGTGCGACGGGCCCGATACCGACCACGATGGCATCGCGGACTCGATCGATGGGGCGATGACGTTCGGCGATCCTTCGCCGACCACGCCGACCAACACCGACGGCATGGACGAACCTGACTATCGCGACCTCGATCGGGACAACGACGGCATGCCCGACACCCTGGTCAGCGGGTGCACGGACACCACGCCGGCAAACCAGCGCTGCGATGGGCCCGACACCGATGGCGACGGCGTGGTCGATCAAGCCGATGGCTTCGCCGGGTTCGGCACCAAGGCGGATCTCGATAGCGATGGCGTCTCGGACAGCATCGATCTCGATGACGACAACGACGGCATCCCCGACAGCGTCGAGGGTGGCGTCGACACGGATGGCGATGGAGTGACCGACGATCACGATCTCGACAGCGACAACGATGGCCTCCCCGATGTCGCCGAGGCGGGTCACGGCCTCGTGGACGCCGATCACGATGGCCGCGGCGATTGCCCGGGTGGCTTCGGCGCCAACGGGCTGTGCGATGCCGTCGAGACCGCCCCGGATAGCGGCACCGCGAAGCAGCCGCCGATCGACACCGACGGAGATCTGATCCCGGACTTCCGCGATCTCGATTCGGACGATGACGGCATCACCGACCTCGCGGAGAACGGCACGACGTGCACCGATACCCCCGCGCTCGGCGTGTGCGACGGCAACGATCCGGACAAGGATGGCATCCCCGCCTCGGCCGATCACACGAACGGCTTTGGCGCCGGCGGGTACACCACCCCGCCCGACACCGATGGCGACGGCCTCCCCGACTATCGCGATCTAGACTCCGACGGCGACAGCATCTTCGATCTCGACGAGGCGGGCCACGGCAGCCTCGATGCGAACGACGACGGCAAGGTCGACGGAGACGACGTGGATCACGACGGCATCAAGACCACGGTCGATGCCGACCCCGCGTTCGGCGGCGGCAGCCCTGGCCTCGACACCGATGGTGACGGCACGCCCGACCAGCGCGATCTCGACGCCGATGGCGACCAGATCAGCGACCACGACGAGGCCGGAGACGATCCGACCAACCCCGTGGATACCGATGGCGACGGCAAGCCGGACTTCCAGGATCCCGACAGCGACAACGACACGATCACCGACTTCACCGACAACTGTCGTGTGCTCGCGAACGACGACCAGCTCGACACCGATGGCGATGGCCTCGGCAACGAGTGCGATCCCGATGACAACGGCGATGGCTTCGACGACGACCTCGGTCTCCAGGGTGGTGGCTGCAGCACCGGCGGCAACGGGGCCGGATTCGTGCTGGTCCTCGGCCTGGGCGCGATGCTCACCTTGCGGCGCCGGCGGGCCACGGGCATCGCGGCGCTCCTGATCGCGACGTGGATCGGGCTCGGCGCGCGCCCGGCCGCGGCGCAGGTCGCGACCACGTACCCGGCCGAGCGGTTCCAGCTCGCCGCGCACCGCGACGGCATCCTGGGCGTCGAGTGGGCCGAGGTAAAGGGTCACCTCACGATCGATGCGGCGCTGTGGCTCGGCTACGCGAACGATCCGCTGAACGTCTATCAGATGAGCAACGGCGATCGCGTCGCCGCGTTCGTCCACAACCGGGTCGGCGGCGAGCTCGTCGGCTCGATCCACCTGTACGACCGACTCGAGCTCGATCTCGGCGCCCCGCTGATCGTCGCACAGTCCTCCGATCTCAACGGCCTGATGAACCCCAACGGGAGCCTCAGCGGCTTTGGTCTCGGAGATCTCCGGATCACCCCGAAGGTCCAGGTGATCCGGCAGGGCCGGTCTCCCGTCGCGGTGGCGATCCTCGTCGGCGTCACGCTGCCGACCTCGACCAGCGATGACTACGCGGGAGACAACGGCGTCACCGTCAGCCCCGCGATCGCGATCTCGCGCGGCCGCTCACGCGGCAGCCGGATCTCGATCGGCGGCGGCTACCGTGCGCGCCCCACCTCGCGCGCGCTCAACCTGATCGTCGATGACGAGGTGTATGCGCAAGCCGGCGCGGGGTACCGGTTCGCGAACAACCTCGAGCTCGATGGCACATTCGATCTCGCGACCGCGGCGAATGATGTCCTCGGCGCGTTCAACCGCAACCACGCGGAGCTGCGTGGCGGTCTCGCGGCGGATGCCACCCGCAACGTGCGCCTGTTCGGCGTGGCGGGCGTCGGCCTCGCGGAGGGGTTCGGCACGCCTGACTGGCGCGTCCTCGCGGGTGTCCGCGTGGGCACCGGTCCGGCCGCGGCGAAGCGCGAGCCGATCAAGATCCTCGACACCGATGGCGACGGCTTCGTAGATTCGGTCGACCGATGCCCGAAGGAGCCCGAGAACGTGAACTCGTTCGAGGACGACGATGGATGCCCCGATGATCCCGATCCGGACAAGGATGGGATCCTCGGCACGGCTGATCAGTGCCCGCTGCAGGCGGAGGACGTCGACGGCTTCGAGGACGCCAACGGCTGCCCGGATCCCGACAACGACAACGACACCGTGCTCGATGTTGACGACGCGTGTCGCGACGTCCCTGGTCTGGTCGCGATGAAGGGCTGCCCCGATCCGGATCGAGATGGAGACACCGTCGTCGACCGCCTGGACAACTGCCCCGACGAGCCCGGCCCGGTGGAGAACCAGGGATGCAAGGCAAAGCAGCTGGTGAAGATCAGCGACGGCAAGCTCGAGATCCTCGACATCGTGTACTTCGCCTTGAACAAGGCGCTGATCCAGCCGCGCTCGTTCCCGCTCCTCGACGATGTGGCCCGGGTCCTCTCCACCCATCCCGAGATCACCAAGATCCGCGTCGAGGGTCACACCGATAGTCAGGGCGACGACATCTCCAACAAGAAGCTGTCGCAGCGCCGCGCGGCGGCCGTCATGGCCTACCTGATCAAGAAGGGCATCGCGCCCGATCGGCTGGAGGCGCAGGGCTTTGGCGAGGATGTCCCGAAGGCGACGAACGCAACGAAGGAAGGCCGCGCCACGAACCGCCGCGTCGAGTTCACGATCATCGGAGGCGCGGGGGTCACCGTGAAGCCGACCGGGCCGGGCGCGGACACGCTCGAGAAGTAGCGAGCGCCAGCGCTCGGTTAGCTCACAGCGAGATCGTATGTGAACCAAGGGTCCGAGCGTCCGCCCTCGAGGCAAGACGCGCGGAGGGTGTCATCGTTCGTCCGCAACCAACGGAGGACGTACATGCGCAGCTGGATCAGCTCTCTCGTCGTCGCGAGCCTCGTGCTCGCGCCGATCACCGCTTCCGCTCAACCCGGCGATCGCGACCGCGGCGGTCCCGATCGCGGCCGGCGCGTCGACGATGGTCCGCGCGAGGCGCCACCCGCACCGCGCGATGAGAAGTGGAGCCCTCGTCGCCGCCAGGTCTGGGTCGCCGGGAGCTACGAGTGGCGCGGAGGCAAGTGGGACTGGAAGCCCGGCCACTACGAGGGCCGCAAGAAGAACAAGCGGTGGAATACCGGTCGCTGGGACAAGCAGGGTGATCGCTACGTCTGGCTCGCTGGGACCTGGAACGATGCGCCCAAGGAGCCCGATCCGCCGCCGGCACCGATCGCCGAGACCGAGCAACGCGGCCGCGGCATGGTGTGGGTCAAGGGCAACTGGCAGTGGGCCGATGGCTCGTATGACTGGGTGCCGGGTCACCTCGAGCGCCGGCAGCGTGGCAAGCGCTGGAGCGATGCACACTGGGACAACGTCGGCGGCAAGTGGACCCTGACCGCAGGGCTGTGGACTGACGCACCGAAGGAGCCAGACGCCCCACCGGCGCTGCTCGCCGAGACCGAGCAGCGCGGTCGCGGCATGGTGTGGATCAAGGGCTACTGGCAGTGGGCCGATGGCTCGTACGACTGGGTCCCCGGTCACCTCGAGCGGCGAACGCGCGGTAAGCGCTGGGTCGATGCGCACTGGGGCAACGCCGGTGGCAAGTGGACGCTGACCGCAGGGATGTGGGTCGATGCGCCCAAGGAGCCCGAGGCTCCTCCCAAGGCGATCGACGAGACGCCGCAGTTCCGCCGGGGCTCGACGTGGATCCCCGGGTACTGGAAGTGGGAGGACGGCAGCTTCGAGTGGCAGCCCGGTCACCTCGAGGCCCGCAAGAACGGCAAGCGGTTCCGCGAGGGCCGGTGGGAGAACACCGGCGGCAAGTGGCAGTTCAGTGCGGGCCTCTGGGCCGATGCTCCCAAGGAGCCCGACGCTGCGCCGCCTGCGCCCCCGGTCGAGATCGTGAAGCCGCGCGGGCTTCCTCTGGATCAAGGGTGGCTTCGAGTGGAAGAACGGCGACTACGAGTGGGTCGCCGGGCACTGGGAGCGCGAGCGCGCGAACAAGCGCTGGGTCGACGCGCACTGGGACAACGTCGGCGGCAGGTGGACCTTCACCGCCGGGCTCTGGCAGTAGCCAGAGCGTCAGGCGCGACGGGCACGCGTCAGGCGCGACCGGCGAGCCGGTCCGCCAGGCGGCGGTGCTCGAAGCTGCCGACGATCGCGCGGGCCGGCGCGGGCCGGCTCGCCTGATTCGCGACGTGGGCGCGCTTCATCGCGCGGATCCGCGCCGCGGCATCGCCCACGCGAGCGCGGAACGTGGAGTCTCGCTCGGCCTCGCGGATCAGCGCGACCTCGGCGGCGGCCTGGTGCTCCTCGTTGCGGCACAGCAGCAAGGCATCGCAGCCCGCGCGGATCGCAGCCACGGCAGCGACGTCCGCACCCATGTGCGAGGCGATCGCGTTCATGTCGAGATCGTCGCTGACGATCACGCCGCGATAGCCGAGCTTGCCGCGCAACAGGCCCGTGATGACCTGGTCCGAGAGCGTCGCCGGGCGCGAAGGATCGAGCGCCGCGAACACCACGTGCGCGGTCATCAGCATCGGGAGGCCGGCGGCCGCGGCGCGCTCGAACGGCAGGAGCTCCACGCGCTCGAGCCGATCCCAGTCGTGATCGATCCGCGGCAGCTCCAGGTGGCTATCGGTCGCGGTGTCGCCATGCCCGGGGAAGTGCTTGCCGCACGCCAGGATCCCGCGGCATCGAGCCCGCGCGCGAACGCGAGCGCGCGGCGCGCCGCCGTCTCGGGGAGCACGCCGAAGGCGCGGTCTCCGATGATCGGGTTGGCCGGGTTCGTGTGGACATCGAGGATCGGCGCGAAGTCGATGTCGAAGCCCAGCGCGCGGAGCTCGTCGCCCATCGCACGCCCGACCTGCTCCGCCAGCGCGGTGTCGTCGGGAGCAGCGAGGCCATCGTGGGCACGCATCGGCGGCCACTGGGTGGCGGGTGCGCGGACGCGCTGAACAAGGCCGCCCTCTTGATCCACCGCGATCAACGCGGGCGTCCCATCGGGCGCACTGCGATGGAGCGCGGCATTCAGGGCCACCAGCGCATCGAGGTCACAGACCTCCTGGCTGACGCCCGAGCCCGCACTGATCTCGATCGTGAGGTTGCGCTTGGAACAGGATCGTCGCACCGACCTGACCGGCGTCGAGCTTGGCCGCGAGCGCGGGCGGCACCGTCGTCGACGGAAATCCGACCCACAGGAGCTGACCGACATCGTCGCGCACGCGGCGACGTTAGCAGCTCACGGCGAGCAGGTCATCCGCGACGTCCCCATGCCGTTGGGGATCGGCGCGCACTGACCATCCGCCCCCATCTCCATCTGGATCGGCATCAGCGTGGTGCCGGAGGCCGAAGTCAGCCGGAGGTAGATCTCGCCGATGCTACCGGTCGTGGGCGCGAGCATCGGACCGAACTTCGCCTCGAGGTACACGTTGTGAACCCCGACCACGCGGTTGGTAAACGGGCCGGTCTCCGCGGTGCCGATGAACGCGCGCCAGCCAGTGGTCGCCCCCACCACCTCGACATCGCACGCCGTCGCCTCGCACGCGGTGAGCGTCACCTTGCCGACCGATGGCGAACACGCGGCTTTGGTGGCCGCGCTCCCCGTGAAGTCGACCGTGCACTTCGTGCAGTACGCCGAGCCACCCGCGCTGCTGCACAGGCATGCAGCGGACGGCGTGCAGGCCGTGAGCGTGCCCGCCGTGTCGTCGCAGATCTGGACGCCGGCCGTGGCCGGGTTGCTGACGTTGCAGGCCGCGTTCGTCGGCGTGCACCCCTGCGGGATGAACCGCTGCGAATCGCAGTTGGTGTCGAAGCCGTCGCAGCTCTCGGCCGCGCCGTTGTAGTAGGCGCTGCGCAGGTCGTCGCAGTCGTTGTTCGCGGCCGGGTGCTGGTCGCAGTCGAGATCGGCCTCGCGGGCAGACGCATCGGTGGCGGCCGGATCCACGGAGACGTCGGGCAACAGCAACCGCAGCTGATGCGCGCGGCCCTCGGGGCGCGCCGGATCGACGACGGGGAACCACGCCACGCCGCTTCGCCACGGCTCCTGGTCACGGCTGCTCGAGCAGCTCACCGTCCGCGCGGTCCCTCGCTCGATGGGGGCGGCCGGGTCGGTGAGCAGCGAGACGCCGGTCACCACCACGGGTAGCGCGTGATCATGCCCGGCGTGATCTGGACCGCGGCAGGATCTCCCAGGGCATCTTCCACGGCGCCGACGCCGACCAGCGCGTCACCGTCATAGACGAACACGAGCGGGATGAACGCCTTGTCGGTCGACGTGGTGATATCGGGCTCGATGCGGAGCTGAAAGCCGGCGACGCCCTTCATGCCCTCGACCACGCCGCCGAGCGCGCGCTGGCGATAGTAGCGGACCGCGTCGTCGGCCTCGGAGCCGGGCGCGCGGCGCTGGTTGTCCACGTCCGCGATCGCGGTGGGTGCGGCGTTGGCGAGGACGACCTCGATCCGCGTGGCCGAGATCGGGCCCTCCGGGCTCTCGAACGTCAGGATCGCTCCTTCGTCCGGCCCCGAGTTGCACGCGGACAACCCGAGGATCATCGCCAGCGAGCTGAGTCGACCCATGACCGACCATCCTGCAACGAAGGTTCCAGCGGCTAACCTGGCGGAGCCGCTCGCATGCGAGTGCATTTGGGGTGACGGCCGCGCCCCCCTACGCCAACGATGTTGGCGCGCCACCGACGTACCCGCACCTACCTCGAGAACGACTGGCCCTCGGCCACGAGCTCGAGCCGCTGGGCGGATCCCTGTGCCGCGTAGATCACCACGGTGCGCACCGTCGCGAACCGCAGCGCGAGCACCAGCTCCTTGCGGGCATCGCCATCGAGATCGACGACGCCGAGCACGTCGAGCACCACCAGCGACTTCGGATCCACCGGCTTGCCCGGCTCGGGTGGGCGGACGAGCTTGATGTCGAACAGCTTGAACGTCGGCTTGCACACGGCGCTCGCCGTTGGTGCGGCCGACCACTCCTCGGCCGGGCCACGCACGCCATCGAGCACGCTCGCGAGCGGGAAGGATTCGATCACGCCATCGCCATCGATATCGATCGCGATCGCATCACCCGACAGACACGCCCCACCCGTCGCGAACGTGGGTGTCGACGGCGGATCATCGGGGCGCGTCAGCTCACCGACCGCCAGCCCACACGCTTCGGTCGCCCCGACACAGGCGGGCTCCTCGGTGCGCTGCCCACCACCGGCGTCGGCGGTGCACGGCGACGCGCCGACATAGGTCCCCGCGGCGACCGACTGAGCCATGCCGACGTCGGCGACCCCGAGCGTGTCGAACGTACCCGCGGCCTTACCGTCGGTGCCGAACACGACCCAGCGCGGAACGCTCCCACGCTCGACGACGTCGGAGACCTCGGTCGCCGTGTCGTTCCACTGCATCGTCCGCATCATCAGTGGCAGCACGGCGGGCCGGCCACCTGCGCCTTGCGGGCACATCTCGCCGACCATCACCTGCCGCCCGTTGGTCGGGCCACTGCGCTTGGGCTCGAGCTTGCCGACCGGGCCCGGCTCGGGGGGTGGCGTTGGGGGCCGCATGGCGGCGCAACCGCTCTGGGCCAACACCAGCGCGAGCCAGGCAACACAATGCGGCGCGAGATGGTCAGTAGGCATCGACAGGAACCATAACCTCTGGATTCTAGACGCGCGATCTTGGTTGCCCTGGGGATGACTTCGTTGCCAGCGCGTTTGACCCGCCTTCCATCGCCTGTCTATAGTCCGCCGCCTGAGAGCGGTCGCCTGATGGCCAAATCCCACGTGATTCCCATGCCTTACAAAAATTCGCGCATCATCGTCGCTCTCCTGGTGGTGACTACTGGGGTCGCCGAGGCGCAGATCTCTCCGGGTGGCGGCATGGGGCCCGGCATGGGCCAGCAGCCATCGGGCGAAGAGAAAAAAGAAGGCGTCGCCGAGGAGGCCCCCAAGACGCCGGGTCTGCTCCCGACCACGCCCGCGCTCCCTGCGCCGAAGGGCCGGCGGAAGCGCTGGAAGCTGTTCGAGATCGACGGCTACTTCCGGCTGCGGACCGACTGGTTCAAGAACTTCAACCTCGGCTTCTACGATCGGGCCCAGGATGGCTCGAGCCTCGGTGGAGCGCCGTTCCCGCGCGCACTCGGCTGCTACTCGGACAACCTGGATCACCCGTGCGGGAACCTGTCGGGCGCCAACATGCGGCTCCGGCTCGAGCCCACGATCAACATCGACGAAGGGACCTCGGTCCACGTCCAGGCCGACGTCCTCGACAACCTCGTGCTCGGCTCGACCCCGACCGGCACGGACCTGACCGGCGTCTACAGCGACACGAACCTGCCGCCGCTCGGCGCCTTCGGCAGCACGCAGGATCCGCCGACCGCAGGCGTCAACAGCAACCGCGATGCGATCACGGTCAAGCGCGCGTGGGCCGAGGTCGCCATCCCACTCGGCATCCTGAAGTTCGGACGCCAGCCCGATCACTGGGGCATGGGCATGTTCCACAACGGTGGCGGCCACGATCCGATCGCCGGCACCTACGATCTCGACGCGGACTACGGCGACACCGTCGATCGCGTGAGCTTCTCGGCCCAGATCCCCGGCACGCAGCTGCGCGCGATGCTCGCCGCAGATTGGGGCATCACGCGCCTCACGTCGAACCAGACCGCACAGAACAAGGGCCACGAGGGTCACCCGTTCGATCTCGACGACAGCGATGACCAGGACGGCTGGGTCGCGGTGATCTCGAAGATGGACTCACCACAGGAGTTCAAGGACACCGTCGACCGCGGCGATGTCGCGCTCAACTACGGCGTGTACTTTGAGTACAAGACCCAGAGCTGGGACAACAACCTCAACGGCTTCACCCTCGGGGGCTCGCTCGATCCGATCGCGGGCTACGTGCCGCGCGGCATGAAGACCTACACCCCCGATCTGTGGGGCAAGCTCGGCTACGGCCGCTGGTCGCTCGAAGGCGAGTTCGTCGCTCAGCTCGGCAAGATCTCCCGGGTCGACGATCTCAACAAGCTGGGGACCGTCGACATCCGCAAGTACGGCGGCACCGGCCGCGTCGGGTGGAAGGGCCTCGAAGGCAAGCTCCGTCTCGGTCTCGAGACGGGCGCCGCCTCCGGAGACCAGTGGGACAACACCCCGCAGGGCAACACGAACATCGCGTACGCGAACCTGCTCCGGGACCTGCCCCACCGGCGCCTCCTGCCCCACCGACTCGAAGCTCAGCCAGTTCATCTTCAACCGCGAGTACAAGGTCGACATGATCCTGTTCCGGCACCTGATCGGCGCCGTGACCAACGCGGGCTACGTCAAGCCGTACCTCCAGTACGACCTGACCAAGTCGATCACCTTCAAGGTCGCGAACGTCACGTCGTTCGCACTCAAGCCGATCGCCACGCCCGGCAACTCGCGCATGTACGGCACCGAGTTCGATTCCGACGTCGCATACACCAACAACGGCTTCACCATCGGCATCTCGTACGGCGTCCTGTTCCCGTTCGGCGCGATGGCGCACCCGGCCGACGAGGTCGGCGGCACGACCTTTGGCTACGGCACCGATGCGGACACGGGCGCGACCAATACCGGCGATGCCGGCACCGCGCACACGATCCAGGCGCGCATGATGCTGACGTTCTGAGACCGCCCCGTCCGGCAACCTGGCGCGGATCAGCTCGGTTGATTGCACTCAGGCGCGCGTGTGCCAGGAGTTCAAACCAAGGAAGCTGGGAAGCAAGGCAGCGGACTGATCTGGAAAAAGTCTCCGACCTTGGTTCCTGGCTTCCTGGGTTTAAACCTCCGGAACCTGTCGAGCTCCACAGCTGGATTGTGACGAAGCGCAGCTGAAGGTCGCGAGCTTCTGGGCGACGCTCAGAGCTCGGCGAGCGCGGTCACGAGGCGATCGATCAACACCAACTCGAGCCCCATCGGGTTCTCGATCCGTAGCCGGTTCTGCGCAGGGATCAGCGCCCGGGTGAAGCCGAGCCGTGCGGCCTCCGCGAGCCGTTGCTCGCACAGCGGCACCGCACGAACCTCGCCTGCGAGCCCGACCTCGCCGAACACCACGGTCTTCGCGTCGATCGCGCGGCCGCGCGCCGATGACGCGATCGCGCAGGCCACGCCGAGATCGATCGCGGGTTCCGCGAGGCGCAACCCACCGGCGACGTTGACGAACACGTCCCGATCGAGGACATCGCAGCTCGCACGCTGCGCGAGCACCGCGAGCAGGAGCGAGACCCGGTTGCCGTCCACCCCCGCGGCGGTCCGCCGCCCGACGCCCGCGCTGGCTGGTGCTACCAGCGCCTGGATCTCCACCAGCAACGGGCGCGCGCCATCGGCGGAGGCCACGACCACCGAGCCGGGCGCGCCGATCGGGCGCTCCGCGAGCAGATGCGCGGACGGATTGGTGACCTCGGCCATCCCGGCGCCGCGCATCTCGAACACGCCGATCTCTTGCGTGGAACCGAACCGATTCTTGTGCGCCCGGAGGATCCGGTACGGACCACCGTCGCCTTCGAGCTGCAGCACCACATCGACGAGGTGCTCGAGCGTCTTGGGACCGGCGAGGCCACCATCCTTGGTGACATGACCGACGAGGATCGTGGGGACGCCGGAGGTCTTCGCATACTGCATGAGGCGGCTCGCACACTCGCGGACCTGCGCGAGCGAGCCCGGGATCGAGTCGAGCAACGGCGTGTACATCGTCTGGATCGAATCCACCGCGAGGATCGCCGGCGGCTCCGCCTTGGCGTGCGCGAGGATCTTCTCGACATCCGTCTCCGCGACCACGGCGAGCCGCGCGTCGGAGGCCCCGACCCGGCGTGCGCGCATCGCCGTCTGAGCCACGCTCTCCTCGCCGGTCGCGTACAGCACGCGGCCACCCCGCGCGAGCCCCGCCAGGGCCTGGATCAGCAACGTGGACTTGCCCACGCCTGGATCACCGCCGAGCAGGACGAGGCTGCCCGCGACCAGGCCTCCACCGAGGACACGATCGAGCTCACCGATCTGCGTGGACTGCCGATCCGAGGCGCTGATCTCGCGCACGTCGACGATCGAGATCGGCGCGTGGCCATCGGCGATCCCCGAGGCGCTGGTGCGCGCGTTCCCCGCCGCGTCCATCTCCTCGACGAGCGAGTTCCACTCCTGGCACGCAGGACACCGGCCCTGCCACTTGGACTCCACGTGGCCGCACGCCTGGCAGCGGTGAATGCTGCGCGGCTTGAGGGGCTTGATCTTGCCCATACCCTCCGGTCTTACCAGACGGGTGTGACGAACCGATCGGACGATCCTCGGCTCAGGTGACGGCGCGGAGGTGCGCCACCAGCAGCTCCACGGCCCGTCGGGCCAGGTCCGCAGAGCTGCCATCCTGGTACAGCGCGAACACGCCAGCGTGCGAAGGACCGAGCTCCGCGATCACCGCCAGCCGGCCGTTGGCGATCGCGTCGCGCGCGATCGAACGCGGCACGAACGTGACATAGCCGGCGTGTGCCGCGGCCTCGACCAGGAACAGGGCATCGTCGCTCTCGGCGACCAGCCTCGGCCGCAGGCCCTTGGCCTCGAGGTACGCATCGACATCCCAGCGCAGCGCGGAGCTCACACGGTAGTTGATGAGCTTCGCGTCCTGCCAGTCGGGCGCGAGGACGAGCGACGGCGGTCCCACCGCGATCAAGGTCATGGTCGCGAGCTTCACGATCTCGAGCCCGCGGCGGCCAGCCTCGGGTGGCTCGGTCTCGCACAGCACGAGATCGAGCTCCGAGCCGCGCAGGTCCCGCAGCAGCTCGGTCGTATCTGCCGCGCGGATCGAAGGGATGCACCCCTCGAGCTCGAGCAACGGCAGCAAGAAATCGGTGCTGGTGGTCCGCGCCACCGCACCGGAGAGGCCGATCCGCAACGTCTTCGGCAGCGCGCGCGGGCCGTGTCCCAGCGCCTCCGAAAGGTGCTCGCTCGCGCGGAACATCACCTGCGTGTGCTCGAAGGCGAGTCGTCCTGCCTCGGTCAGCCGGAGGCCCGTCGACTGGCGCTCGAACAGCGAGACCTCGAGTGCGCGCTCGAGCGCCCTCACCTGCTCACTGACGGTCGGCTGCGTCACGCCGAGCCGCACCGCAGCTGCGGCCACCGAGCCCTCGAGGGCGGCCACATGGAAGTAGTAGAGGTGGTTGTAGTTGAGCATGGGACCCAACATGTCCTTAGCAAGCACCACGCCCGGGCCGAGGTCGCCCGACAGCGAGCTGCAGACTCCGACGGCCGCGCCATGGTCGATCCACAGGCTACGCCGACCACCACGGTGAGCGTCCACGCCTCGCCGGTCGCGGACGCCACGCCCCGATCGCTCAGCTGAGGCGCTTGCGCACGGACTCTTGCTTCGCCCGCAGCTTCTGGGCTAGCTCCTCGCGCCCGAGCGCCGACGCACGCGCCGCACCTACACCGAGCCATCGCACCGCGTGGCTGACGACGCCCGCCGCGAGGAACGCCCGGCTCGCGGACAGCGCGACGGCGACATCACCCTGGTCCTCGTCGTGGCGCTGCTCGAACAGCGCCTCGGCACGCTCGGTGCGGCCCGCGCTGACATAGAAGTCCGCCAGGCCGTCCCTGACCGCACCGATCCGCTCGGCGCCGTGGGGGACGCGATCGAGGGCGTAGGCATAGGCGGTGACGAACTGCTCGTACGCTGGGATGGTTCGATCCAGATCACGCTTCCCGAGCGAGATCGCCAGCTCGAGGAACGGCGCGTAGAACACGTAGTTGTCGATCGGCCGCTCGAGCACGCCCAGCACCTCGGGGGAGCCCGGGCGCATCGCCCTCGTGGGCGGCCGCGGCCAGGGTCGCTGCCTCGATGGCGGCGGGCGCCGCGCCGAACCGGCGCCGCGCCTCGTCGAGCCCAAGCTCGCGCACCACCTGGCTGACCCGCTCGGCGCGCGCCACGTGCTCGAGCGTCCCGGCCCAGTCGAGGATCATGGAGTCCGCGGGCTGGGGTGGCAGCGTGAACTCGGGGACGAAGTGCGAGTCCCACGTCGCCCCGTCGGCCGTCAACGCGGCCCGGGCGGCAGCGATCTCCTCGGCGGAGAGCCAGCTGATCCGCATGTCTGCCAGCGTAGCACCCACCACCCGACCCGCGGGGAACCTACTTCTTGTTGGGAACCGGCTTCTTGGGCGTGCCCGACTTCGGGGCCTTGGGCGGATCCTTCTTGGGATCCGACTTCGGATCCTTTTTTGGGTCCTTCGCACCGCCCATGCCCGCCAGCTCCTCCTCGGCCTTCTTCTGCCCCAGCGAATCCTTGCCCTTGTTGAGGTCGAGGTACTTCTGGAACGCGTTGATCGACTTGTCGTTCTCGTGGTTGGCCTTGTAGACGTGGCCGAGGTCGTACCAGGCGTCGACGTAGTCGGGCTGCAGCCCCACCGCCTTCTCGTACTCCGCGATCGCCTTGTCGACCTCCTCCCTTGCGGCGGTAGACCACGCCCAGGTTGAAGTGGAGCTGCGGATCGTTCGGCGAGATCGCGACGGCCTTCTCGAACGCCTTGAGCGCATCATCGTCGCGCTTGGACATCCGATACGCGACGCCGAGGTTGTTCCAGTAGTTCGCGTCGTCGGGCTTGTTCTTGGTCGCGACCTCGAGCTCGGCGATAGCTCCTGGGAGGTCACCCTTCTGGCGCTTGATCGTGCCGGGGTTGCCGCGGATCTCGGCGTCATTCGGCGCGAGCGTCTTGCCCTGCTCGAGCGCGGCGATCGCCTTGTCGATCTGCTTGGCCTTGGCGTCCTTGTCGAGCTTCTCGCCGGCGCGGTAGTACGCCATGCCGAGGTTCGACCACAGGACCTTGTCCTTCCTGATCACCGCCGTCGCCGCCTCGTAGGCCGCGACGGCCCTGGTGATGTCGCCCTTCTGCTTGTACAGGTTGCCCAGCGACGACCACGCCATCCCGTGCTTGGGGTTGGCGGCCACGGCCTTCTCGAGCGCCGAGATGGCGTCGTCGTTCTTGCCCTGCTGCTTGTAGGCGAGCCCCTGCTTGTAATAGGCGTCCGCGTCCTCCGCGAACGAGACGGCGGGGACCGCGACCAAGGTACCGAGCGCGAACAGGATCCGGGCGAGACGCATGCTTCCTCCTACGAGTGTCCAGCCTATCAGAAGTGGCCGATGGGCCCCGCAGGTTACCTGCTCGGGTCCGACGGCCGCCAACTCGTGGATATTCAGCGGGGCAAAACGCCCGAAACTGCAAAACACCCGCGACGATGCGGGTGCTGCGGGACTTCCGGGGTTGGTTCAGGCTTCGGCGGTCGCCGTCACCGGGGCGGCGGTCGCGGGATCACTCGCGGCGAGCCCGAGCTCCATCTCCGCCAGCGCCTCGCCGCTCGCGGCGACCTCCTGCGAGAGCTCGTCGAGCTGCTTGGTCGCGCCACTGGCGGCCACGCGCTGGGCCTCGAGCCCGGTGGCGGCGAGCTGGAACTTCTCGAGCGCGGCGACGTGGTTGTGCATCCGGGCGACCACGCGCTCGCGTCCCCTGGCGGATCTGCGCGCGATAGCGGCGCTGGTCATCGAGAGCGGCGCGCGCCAGTGTACTGGGTCTTGACCTCGGCGTCGGTCGCCGCGGCGATCCGCTTATCGAAGCTCCTCCATGCGGGCGGTGAGCTCGGTGTCGTTGGCGCCCGTCAGCTTGACGTCCGCGCTCTTGGCGGCGACCTCGATGGTCTTGCAGCACGCCATCGCGGACGAGGTTCTTGCCGGGAGTCGGTGTCGGACAGGCGGTCCTTCGTGGAGTCCCAGATCGCGACCGAGCGATCGCACCAGGTTGCGAACTTCGGCGTCGAGCGAGCTCGGCAGCTTCCGCAGCGCGGCCTGCACCGGATCGAGCGCGAGCTTCAGGTGGCGCGGGAGCATCGCGAGGACGCCGACCATGCCCATCGCAGCGGCGCTCGTCGCGTGCTTCACCCACAACGGCCACTGCGCGGTCTGGTTCGCGCCATCGATCCGCAGCGCGCACCACATCGCCACCAGGGCGGTCATCGCCGAGCGCCACCCAGCGCACCGCGCACGCCGCGCGGGCCACCGATCGCGAGCCCGAGCGCGAGCATCGAGCTCACCCCCGCGAGCATCGGCCAGCTCGGCGAGAGCGCGAACAGCGGGATCACCGCAGCGCCCGCGGCGGCCATCCGCCAGGTCGCCTTGCCGTGCGCCCAGGCGGCGCCGGCCGCGATGCCGAGGATGCCACCCGCGATCGGCGCCAGCGGTCACCGGGTGAAGGGCCAGTCCGAGGAGAGCGGAGCCGCCGACCATGCCGAGGGCTGCCTTGTGGAACGACGCGTGATCGCCAAACCGGATGTCCATGGAGGTCTATGAACGCCATGATGGTGGTTCGATCTACTGGCGTTAGCCGTCCTGAAACGTGGGGGGCCCGGGTTTCCCAGGCCCTTCTTCACCCAAGAACGTCGGGGTCTAGAACGGCCGCCGGAACCCGGGCTGCACCGCGCGCGGAGCCTGCTGGGCGCCGGTGATGGTCGCGTTGCTGGTCCCGGGGTGTGGTTGTAGTTCTTGTTCTTGATCGGCGAGGCGTTGATCCGGCGCCCGAGACCTCGTCGAGGGTCTTCACGTGCTTCAGGGTCCTCGGGGTCACCACCACCGAGGATCGGGTTCACGAGTCCTGCGTGTAGTTCTCGTCGACGTTGAGCTGGTCCTGCTGGTTGAACAGGTTGAACACGTTGACGAAGCCTCGAGCATCGTGTGCTTGTTGATCTTGTAGCCGTGGCCCTCGGATATCGAGCTGCGAGGTCTAGGGCGACCAGGTCGCCGCGCCACCGCGGCAGGAGGTACGACTCGCGCCCGGACCGTAGCCCGGGTGCTGCGAGCGCCGAGCACGTTGTGCGCGATGCCGGACTGCGCGCGGAAGCTACCGCCCGCGGTCAGGGACGCCCGCAAATCTTGAGATCGAACTGGTAGAACCCGTCGACCTTGACGTTGTGCGGACGATCGAGGCCGAGCGGACCGTAGCGGTTTCGCCATCAGGTCGGGGAGGTCGTACAGCGACGTGATGTTCGGATCGTTCTGGCCGGTCTCCGGTCGAGAACAGACCAGGTAGTTACC